>NC_015422.1:1505000-2937500 GCF_000204645.1 Alicycliphilus denitrificans K601
TGACAAGTCGAGCAGATGCGAAAGCAGGACATAGTGATCCGGTGGTTCTGTATGGAAGGGCCATCGCTCAACGGATAAAAGGTACTCTGGGGATAACAGGCTGATACCGCCCAAGAGTTCATATCGACGGCGGTGTTTGGCACCTCGATGTCGGCTCATCTCATCCTGGGGCTGTAGTCGGTCCCAAGGGTATGGCTGTTCGCCATTTAAAGAGGTACGTGAGCTGGGTTTAAAACGTCGTGAGACAGTTTGGTCCCTATCTTCCGTGGGCGCTGCAGATTTGAGGAAGCCTGCTCCTAGTACGAGAGGACCGGAGTGGACACACCTCTGGTGTATCGGTTGTCACGCCAGTGGCATTGCCGAGTAGCTAAGTGTGGAAGAGATAACCGCTGAAAGCATCTAAGCGGGAAACTCGTTTCAAGATGAGATCTGCCGGGGCCTCGAGCCCCCTGAAGGGTCGTTGTAGACCACGACGTTGATAGGCTGGGTGTGGAAGTGCAGCAATGCATTAAGCTAACCAGTACTAATTGCCCGTGCGGCTTGACCCTATAACTTTGACTGCCAACCGCAGTTCAGGACTGTTATGCCAAGCACGCAATCAAATACCGAGTCGACTCTGTGAATCCGCCGTGCAGACCCAAAACCTGCACAGCAACCAGTTATGCCTGATGACCATAGCAAGTCGGTCCCACTCCTTCCCATCCCGAACAGGACAGTGAAACGACTTCGCGCCGATGATAGTGCGGGTTCCCGTGTGAAAGTAGGTCATCGTCAGGCTCTTACAGCCCAAAACGCCCCCCTGTGCATATGCACAGGGGGGCGCTTTGCTTTGGGCAAAGAAAAATGTGCGAAATTCCACGCCCATGCAGCTCCAAGACATCCTCTATTCGCAAGGTTTCGGAACCCGCCGCATTTGCGCGGGCTTGATTCAACAGGGCTGGGTGGCCGTGCACAGTGCCGGCTCGCTGGAGCCGGTCGTTTGCCTTGAGCCGGCACAGAATCTCAAGGAGCAGGGGCTGGTGTTGCGTGTGCAAGGCCAGGACTGGCCGTATCACGCCAAGGCCTATGTGATGCTGAACAAGCCTGCCGGCACGGAATGTTCCCAGAAGCCCTCTGCCTATCCCAGCGTGTATACGCTGCTGCCCGCTCCGCTGCGGCAGCGGCCCGGCAAGAGTGCCGTGAGCGGGGTGCAGGCCGTGGGGCGGCTGGACCAGGACACGACGGGCCTGTTGCTGCTCAGTGACGATGGGCAATTCATCCATCGCATGAGTTCCCCGAAAAAGCATGTGCCGAAGGTGTACCAGGTGACGGTCAGGCATCCCGTCGATGCGGCGCAGGTCGAGTGCCTGTTGGCCGGCGTGGTGCTCGATGACGACCCCAAACCTGTGCGTGCGGTGGCCTGTGTGCAACGTGACGCGCACCGGATCGACTTGACCTTGACCGAGGGCAAGTATCACCAGGTCAAGCGCATGATCGCGGCGGTGGGCAATCGCGTGGAGGCCCTGCATCGCGCCCGCATCGGAGGGCTGGAGCTCCCGGCGGACATGGCGCCGGGCCAATGGCGCTGGCTGGGCCTGGATGAGCTTGCGCTGTTGAAATGACCTGCACAATGGGCACCGCGTCAACGCCATGCATCGTGCGGGCGTTGTCCATGGGCCCTCGTGGTGCGGGCTATGCCGAAGGGAGTTCTGGGGTGGAAAAATGGACGATGGGGCGCATGGCTGGCGTCCTTGTAGCCGCGTGCCTGGCGCTGGGTGCCCAGGCTGCGGAACCGCCGGTGTTCGTGCTCAATTCCCTGCAGGCGGATATCAGTGTCATCGACCCGGTGACGTGGACGGAGACGGCGCGCATTGCCACGGGCAAGGAACCGCATCACCTCTATCTCACGCCCGATGAGAAGTCGCTGATCGTGGCCAATGCCCTGGGGGACAGCCTGACCTTCGTGGACCCGGGCACGGCGCAGGTGCAACGCACGGTGCGCGGCATCGTCGATCCCTACCACCTGCGGTTCTCGCCCGACATGCAGTGGCTGGTGACGGCTGCGAACCGGCTCAACCACGTGGACTTCTACCGCTGGGACGGCAAGGAGCCGACCCTGGTGCAGCGCGTTGCCACGGGCAAGACGCCCAGCCACCTGTGGATCGACAGCGCCAGCCGCACGGTGTATTCCACCATGCAGGACAGCGATGAACTGGTCGCGATCGATATCGCCACGCAGAAGATCAAGTGGCGCACCGGCACGGGCGCCATGCCGGCGGACGTGTATGGCAGCCCCGACGGCAGAAATCTCTTCGTCGGACTCACGGGCAGCGACAGCGTGGAGGTGTTCGACATCTCGGGCGAGCAGCCGCGCAGCGTGCAGCGCATCAAGACCGGCAGCGGCGCCCACGCCTTCCGCGCCGCGGGCGACGGGCGCCATCTGTTCGTGAGCAACCGGGTGGCCAACACCATCAGCAAGATCGACATGCAGGCGCTGCGCGTGGTGGACTCCTATCCGGCGCCGGGCGGCCCCGACTGTATGGACGTGTCGGCGGATGGCCGCTGGATCTATGTCAGCGCACGCTGGGCGCGCAAGATGCTCGTGATCGATACGGTCGAGCGCAAGGTGGCTCGCGCCATCAATGTCGGCAAGTCGCCCCACGGCGTCTGGACGCTCAGGCATGCCAAGCGTTAGGCGGCATGCGGGCGTGCAATCGTTGCGCGGGGTGCTTCGTGCAATATTTTTGATAGCTGCAAGCACTAGTCCACTGGGCGCTAGCGCCCAAAACAATGCACAAGGCAGCTGCAATGGAACGGTGTACCTGACCTTCGACACGGGACACATGGGCGTCGCCCCTCTGGTGGCCGAGGTGCTGCAGCGCCAGCGCGTGCAGGTCACCTTCTTTGCTGCCGACGAGCGCACGCAAAGCGGCGGCAGCAGCCTCGATGAGCAGTGGGCGCCATGGTGGCGCGCACGGGCTGCGGAGGGGCATGAATTCGCCTCGCACACGCTGCACCATGTGTACTGGCGCGCTGACGAGGGCGCTGGGCTCAAGGTCAGGCCATCGACCGGCCCCCAGGCAGGCAAGGATCTCTCGATGACGGCGGAGCAGTATTGCGCGGAGATCGACGGCGCGGCGAACCGGCTGCGCGCCATGACCGGAAAGGAGCCGCTGCCGCTGTTTCGCGCACCGGGCGGCAAGACCTCGCCGCGCCTGCTGGAGGCCGCCCAATCCTGCGGCTACATGCATGTGGGCTGGACGCCGGCGGGATTCCTGGGCGATGAGCTGCCCAGCGAGCGCTACGCCAACCGGATGCTGCTGGAGCAGGCGCTGCGCACCATCCGCGACGGCGACATCCTGCTGGCCCATCTGGGCATCTGGTCGCGCAAGGATCCCTGGGCGCCGGCCGTGCTGGAGCCCTTGATCAAGGGCCTGAAGGAGCGTGGGCTGTGCTTTCGCACCCTGCGCGAACACCCCGTCTACGGGACGAAGGCCCTGAACAGGAAGTGACACGGCCTGCGACTATGCTGGGCGTTGATGAGCGCGATGCAATGGTGAACTCCATGTCCTTGCCGTCCCAACTGTTCGATGCCGCCCAGCAGTGGCTGTTCGAGGCCGTGGTGCAGCCGGCGTTGTTCGCGCTCGGGCTGGCCAATGTGCTCGAGGATGCCTACGTCGCCACGGGCTGGCTGCTCGTCGGTCTGCTGCAGCTGCTGGTGATGCTGGCCCTGATCGGCCCGCTGGAGCGCTGGCGGCCGGTGGAGCCGCTGCAGGACCGTGCTGCCGTGCGGGTCGATGTGATCTACACCCTGATCCACCGTCTGGGCCTGTTTCGCCTGGCCCTGTTCTTCATGGCGGAGCCGTTGTGGGACGGCCTGTTCGGCATGCTGCGCACGCATGGCTGGCGCACCTTCCAGCTCGACGCGCTGTGGCCGGGCGTGACGGACCAGCCTCTCGCGAGCCTGCTGCTGTACCTGCTGGTGTTCGACTTCGTGGACTACTGGATCCATCGCGGCCAGCACCGCTTCGGCTGGTGGTGGCGCCTGCACGCCTTGCACCATTCCCAGAGGCAGATGACCATGTGGAGCGACAGCCGCAACCACCTGCTGGACGATTTGCTGCGCGACGCCATCATCGTCGTCGTGGCGCAATGCATAGGCGTGGCGCCGGGCCAGTTCGTGGCCATCGTGGCGCTCACGCAGCTCAGCGAGAACCTGCACCATGCGAACCTGCGCCTGTGGTTCGGCCACCTGGGCGAGCGCCTGTGGGTCAGTCCGCGCTTTCACCGCCTGCATCACGCCATCGGCACAGGGCATGAGTCGGCGCCGGCGCAGCGCACCGGCGCCCCGGTGCTCGGCGGGCACAACTTCGGCGTGCTGCTGCCCTGGTGGGACATGCTGTTCGGCACGGCCAACTTCGAGTGCCGCTACGACCCCACGGGCGTGCGCGACCAGGTCGAGCCCGGCCCCGATGGCCGGGTGCGTGACTACGGCCGCGGCTTCTGGGCCCAGCAATGGCGCGGCCTGCTGCGCCTGGCGGGGCGCGGCTGACCGGGCAATGGCGCTATGCTTGCGTGCATGGGGCCTTTTCTCGATTCCTTCTGGCGCGCCGCGGCCTATTGCCTGATGCCGCGCGTCGTGGCGCTGTCGCTGCTGCCGCTGCTCTTGATCACCCTGGCGGCCTGGGGCGGCGGGCATTTCTACTGGCAGCCGGCCGTGGCCTGGATGCAGGCGGCGCTGGAGGGCTCCTCCTGGCTGGGCCTGCTGTGGGGCTGGCTGGGCCACTTCGGCGTGGACAACCTGCCCGTGGTGCTGGCGCCGCTGCTGGTGCTGATGCTGGCCACGCCCGTGGTCGTCATCGTCTGCGTGCTGGCGGTGGCCGTGCTCATGGCGCCGGCCATCGTCTCGCTGGTGGCGGAGCGGCGCTTCGCGGAGCTGCAGCGCAAGCGGGGCGGCTCTTTCCTGGTCAGCGTGCTGTGGTCGCTGGGCTCCACCATCGCCGCGCTGCTGGCGCTGGTGGTCTCCATGCCGCTGTGGCTCGTCCCGCCGCTGGTGCTGGTGCTGCCGCCGCTGATCTGGGGCTGGCTGACCTACCGCGTCATGGCCTTCGACGCGCTGGCCGAGCATGCGAGCAGGCCGGAGCGGCAGGAGATCTTCAAGCGCTACAGGCTCAGCCTGCTGACCATCGGCGTGCTGTGCGGTTTCCTGGGCGCGGCGCCCGGCATCGTCTGGGCCTCGGGCGTAGTGTTCGCGGCGGCGTTCTTCGTGCTCGTGCCCATCGCCATCTGGATCTACACGCTGGTGTTCGCCTTTTCTTCCCTGTGGTTCACCCACTTCTGCCTGGCGGCGCTGCAGCGGCTGCGGGAGCAGGGCGGCGGCGACCCGTCCGCCCCCCTGGCCGCGCCCGCCATCCCTGCCAGCCCGCCGCCGGCGCTCGCACCCCCGCCTTCCCCGGACTCGCATCCTGCATGATTCCATCCTTCGGCCTCATCATCGTCGGCGACGAAATCCTTTCTGGCAAACGCGCGGACAAGCACCTGCCCAAGGTCATCGAACTGCTGGCCGCCCGCGGCCTTGCGCTGGCCTACGCGGACTATGTGGGCGACGACCGCCCGCGCATCACGGCAGCCCTGCAGCGCGCGTTCGCCTCGGGCGACGTCGTCTTCAGCTGCGGCGGCATAGGCGCAACGCCCGACGACCACACGCGCCAATGCGCGGCAGCCGCGCTGCAGCGGCCCCTGGCGCTGCACCCCGAGGCGGCGGCGCTGATACGCGAGCGCATGCAGGACGTTGCGCGCGAGCAGGGCGAGGCGTTCGACCCCGACCGGTCCGACAACGTGCATCGGCTCAACATGGGCGTGTTCCCCGAGGGCGCGCGCATCATTCCCAACCCCTACAACAAGATCCCGGGCTTCTCCTGCGACGGGCCGGGCGGCGGCACGGTGCATTTCATGCCGGGCTTTCCGGTGATGGCCTGGCCCATGGTGGAGTGGGCGCTGGACCACTACTGCGCCCAGTGGTTCAACCGCCAGCCCCAGACCGAGCATTCGATCGTGCTGTATGGCGCCATGGAGGCCGCGCTCACCCCGCTCATGGAGTGCATAGAGACCGCGCATCCCGGCATCAAGGTGTTCAGCCTGCCCAGTGTCGACCACCCCGTGCACGGCAGGCATGTGGAGCTGGGGGTCAAGGGCCCGACGGCACTGATACCGGCGGCATGGCGCGAGCTTTACCAGATTTTGCACCAATATGGTGCGAACATGGGCCCCGAAATGGTGCGCAATATCTGAGAAAGCGCCCCACTTAGAATCCCGCACGCAATCGGTGCACCGTGCGCCGCCTGGAATCGAGGGCGGCCACGGTGGAGCACCGCAGCCCCACGGGCGCCGCGCGGGCTGGCACGCAACCTGCTTTTCTTTGCGCATCATTTTTTGATGCGTATCTATCCCTGGAGAACCCTGATGGCCAAGACCGTTGCAGATGTGATGAAGATGGTGGAGGAAAACGAAGTCAAGTTCGTGGACCTGCGCTTCACGGACACCCGTGGCAAGGAGCAGCACGTGACCGTGCCGGTCTCGCACTTCGACGAGGACAAGTTCACCTCCGGTCATGCGTTCGACGGCTCCTCCGTGGCCGGCTGGAAGGGCATCGAGGCCTCGGACATGCAGCTCATGCCCGACCCGAGCACGGCCAACATCGACCCGTTCTTCGAGGAGACCACGCTGTTCCTGCAGTGCGACGTGGTCGAACCCGGTGACGGCAAGGCCTATGACCGCGACCCGCGCTCCATCGCCAAGCGCGCCGAGGCCTACCTGAAGGCATCGGGCCTGGGCGATACGGCCTACTTCGGCCCCGAGCCCGAGTTCTTCATCTTCGATGGCGTGCGCTGGAGCAACGAGCCGGGCAAGGTGTTCTTCGAGATCGAGGAATATGAAGCCCCCTGGAACAGCGGCACCAAGTTCGACGGCGGCAACCGCGGCCACCGCCCCACGACCAAGGGCGGCTATTTCCCCGTGCCGCCGGTGGACAGCACGCAGGACATGCGCGCCGAGATGGTGCTGATCCTGGAGCAGCTGGGCATCCCGGTCGAGGTGTTCCACCACGAGGTGGCGGGCGCCGGCCAGAACGAGATCGGCACCAAGTTCAGCACGCTGGTCGAGCGCGCCGACTGGACGCAGGTCATGAAGTACGTGATCTGGAACGTGGCCAACGCCTACGGCAAGACCGCGACCTTCATGCCCAAGCCCTACGCGGGCGACAACGGCTCGGGCATGCACGTGCACCAGTCCATCTGGAAGGATGGCAAGAACCTGTTCGCGGGCGACGGCTACGCGGGCCTGTCGGACTTCGCGCTGTACTACATCGGCGGCATCATCAAGCACGCCCGCGCGCTCAACGCCATCACCAACCCCGGCACCAACAGCTACAAGCGCCTGGTGCCCGGCTTCGAGGCGCCGGTCAAGCTCGCCTACAGCTCGCGCAACCGTTCGGCGTCGATCCGCATCCCCTACGTGGCCAACCCCAAGGGCCGCCGCATCGAGGCGCGCTTCCCCGATCCTTCCTCCAACCCCTACCTGTGCTTCTCGGCGCTGATGATGGCGGGCCTGGACGGCGTGGAGAACAAGATCCACCCGGGCGAGGCCGCCACCAAGGACCTGTACCACCTGCCGCCCGAGGAGGACAAGCTGGTGCCCACCGTGTGCCACAGCCTGGACCAGGCGCTGGAGGCGCTGGACAAGGACCGCGGCTTCCTGACCAAGGGCGGCGTGTTCTCCGACAACATGCTGGACGCCTACATCGAGCTCAAGATGGGCGAAGTGCAGCGTTTCCGCATGGCGCCGCATCCCGTCGAGTACGACATGTACTACTCGCTGTGAGCGGCGCAGGGGGGCGCTTCGGCCTCCCGGCGGTGTGCCAGGGGCGGCCGCGGCCGCCCCTTTTGCATGGTGGCCCGCGTGGGCGAATCGGGCGCCGCAATTGGCGGTCCGGGGGGATTGGGGGATACTCAGCGCCGCCGTGCATGCGCCGCGCATGTCATGTGAGGAGTTCGATGAAACACAGCCTGTTCGCCCTGACCGTCATTGCCGCCATGCTGCAGCCCGCCTGGGCGCAGGACCGCATCTACCGCTGCGGCAACGAGTACACCAACAACGCCGCCCAGGCCAAGGAGCGCGGCTGCAAGCTCGTCGAAGGCGGCAACGTGACGGTGCTGCAGGCCCCGCGGCCGGCCGCGGCGGCGCCAAGCGGCGGGGCCGGCGCCGGCAGCCCGCCGGCGAATGCGCCGCGCGTGGATGCGGCCGACCAGCGCGCACGCGACGCCGATGCGCGCGCCATCCTCGAGGCCGAGTTGCGTAAGGCCGAGGCGCGCCTGGCCGAGCTGCGCAAGGAATACAACGACGGCTATCCCCAGCGATCGGCCCTGGAGATGCGCAACCCGCAGGGCTACATCGAGCGCACGGCCGAGCTCAAGTCCGCCGTGAGCCGCGCCGAGGCCGACGTGGCCGGCATCAAGCGCGAACTCGCGCGCTTGAACAAGTAAGCGCGGGCAAGGCAAGGGGACACCATCATTTCGGCACCCCGGCCCGCGGAGCGCTACCAGGCGCTGGACCTCATCTCCACGCTGGTGGCCGTGCTGCACCCCGATGGTGCAGTGGTGTTCGTCAACGCCGCGCTGGAGGACGCCCTGGGCCTGTCGCGCCGCATGCTGGAGGGCACGGACTTCGGCGCGCTGCTGACCGACCCGGCCATCCTGCGCAAGGCGCTGGCGGGCGCGCGCGGGCGCGACTTCGCGGCGCTGCGCTTCGAGGCCGCGCTGCGCCGTCCGCCGCAGGAGCCGCTGCCCGTGCACGCCAACGTGGCGCGGGCCGAGCCCGGCAGCGAGGTGATCGTGGAGCTGTGGCCGCTGGAGGCCCAGGCGCGCCAGGACCGCGAGGAGCGCCTGCGCGAGCAGGCCCAGGCGCACAAGGAGCTGATCCGCAACCTGGCGCACGAGATCAAGAACCCGCTGGGCGGCATACGCGGCGCGGCGCAGCTGTTGCAGATGGAGCTGCCTGGCCCCGAGCTTGCCGAATACACCCAGGTCATCATCCACGAGGCCGACCGCCTGCAGGGCCTGGTGGACCGTCTGCTGGCGCCGCACCGCCACCCGCACCAGGTGGGCGACGTGAACATCCACGAAGTCTGCGAGCGCGTGCGCTCCCTGGTGCTGGCCGAATACCCCCAGGGTCTGGCCGTGCTGCGCGACTATGACACCTCCATCCCCGAGTTCCGCGGCGACCGCGCGCAGCTCCTGCAGGCGCTGCTCAACATCGTGCAGAACGCCGCTCAGGCGCTCGCCGAGCGCATCGCCGCCGGCGACGCACAGATCACCCTGCGCACGCGCGTGGCCCGGCAGGTCACGTTCGGGCGCCAGCGCTACCGCCTGGCATTGGAATTGCATGTCATCGACAACGGGCCGGGCGTGCCCGAGGCCATCAGGGAGCGGATCTTTTATCCGCTGGTGACGGGCCGGGACGGTGGATCGGGGCTAGGCCTGACGCTGGCGCAAACCTTCGTGCAGCGGCACCAGGGCCTGATCGACTGCGACAGCGAACCGGGCCGCACGGACTTTCGCATCCTCATCCCGCTGCCCTGATCCCGGCCATGCAAGACCTACGGGAAAGGGAGCACCAATACATGAAGCCGATCTGGATAGTGGACGACGACCCCTCGATTCGCTTCGTCCTGGAGAGGGCGCTGGCGCGCGAGGGCCTGCCCACGCGCAGCTTCACGCAGGCGCGCGAGGTGCTGGACGCGCTGGCCGGCGTGGCCGCGGGCGGCGCGGCGCAGCAGGGGCCGCAGGTGCTGGTGAGCGACATACGCATGCCCGGCGACTCGGGCCTGCAGCTGCTGGAACAGGTGCGCGCGCAGCTGCCGGGCCTGCCGGTCATCGTCATGACAGCCTATTCCGACCTGGACAGCGCCGTGTCCGCCTTCCAGGGCGGCGCGTTCGAATACCTGCCCAAGCCCTTCGACGTGCCCAAGGCCGTGGAGCTGATTCGCCGCGCCGTGGAGGAAAGCGAGCGCGAGCAGGTGGCCGAGCAGCAGCAGGCCGACGCGCCCGAGATGTTGGGCCAGGCGCCGGCCATGCAGGACGTGTTCCGCGCCATCGGGCGCCTGTCCCAGAGCGTGGTCACGGTGCTGGTCACAGGCGAATCGGGCTCGGGCAAGGAACTGGTGGCGCGCGCGCTGCACAAGCACTCGCCCGTGGCCGGCGGGCCGTTCGTGGCCATCAACACCGCCGCCATCCCGAAGGACCTGCTGGAGAGCGAGCTGTTCGGCCACGAGCGCGGCGCCTTCACCGGCGCGCAGACGCAGCGGCGCGGGCGGTTCGAGCAGGCCGAGGGCGGCACGCTGTTCCTTGACGAGATCGGCGACATGCCCTTCGACCTGCAGACGCGCCTGCTGCGCGTGCTGTCCGACGGCCAGTTCTACCGCGTGGGCGGCCACGCCGCCGTCAAGTCCCATGTGCGCGTGATTGCCGCCACGCACCAGGACCTGGAGCAGCGCGTACGGGACGGCGCGTTCCGCGAGGACCTGTTCCACCGCCTCAACGTCATCCGCCTGCGCCTTCCTGCGCTGCGCGAGCGCCGCGAGGACGTGCCCATGCTCACGCGCCACTTTCTGCAGCGCAGCGCGCGCCAGCTGGGCGTGGAGCCCAAGCGCATCTCCGACGCGGCGCTGGAGACGCTCATGCGCTTCGCCTTCCCCGGCAACGTGCGCCAGCTCGAGAACATCTGCCACTGGCTCACCGTCATGGCGCCGGCCCAGGTGATCTCGGCGCGGGACCTGCCGCCCGAGGTGCTGCAGGCGGGCGCGCCCGTCCATGCGCCCGCGGCGGCGGCCGACGAGGGCTGGGAGCTGGCGCTGGAGCGCGAGGCGCAAAGGCTGCTGCAGGACGGCCGGCCCGAGGTGTGGGAAGCGCTGGCGCGCCGCTTCGAGTCGCGCCTGATCCGCACCGCCCTGCAGGCCACGCACGGTCGGCGCATGGAGGCCGCGCAGCGCCTGGGCATAGGCCGCAACACCATCACGCGCAAGATCCAGGAACTGGGGCTCGATGCGCCGGATGAGGTATGAAAAAGGCCAGGGCCTGTTCACCTCCAAAACGGGAGTGCGAAGGACGAATGCCGGGATGCAGTGCAAGGCGCGGTGCGCGCCAATAGCCGCAGCTATTGGCAAGCGCCGCAACGCCGCAATGCGCCCGGCATTCGTCCTTCCCTTCGGGTTGCCCCGCCGTGGGGGGCATCTGCTTTGTCGCGCGGCTTGCCAATAGCTACGGCTATTGGCCGCGCCACGCTTCGCGCATCTGCCCCCACGGCGAGGCAACGCATCTCCCGTTTTGGAGATGAACAGGCCCTAGCGCTTGATGGGAAAGCGCTGGCAGCTACTGAAAGAGTAGCTTTAGCCCAGCGTGGCGACCACCGGCGCGTGGTCGCTGGGCTGCGGGTTCTTGCGCGGCGCGCGGTCGATACGGCAGGCCGTCACGCCCGCGCGCAGCGCCTCGCTCACCAGGATGTGGTCTATGCGCAGGCCGCGGTTCTTCTGAAAGCCCAGCTGCCGGTAGTCCCACCACGAATAGCTCTTCTCGGGCTGCTCGAACATGCGGAATGCGTCGGTCAGGCCCAGCTCCAGCAGTTGGCGGAAATGCTGGCGCTCCTCCACCGTGTGGTGGATGGTGTCCTTCAGGCCCACGGGGTCATAGGAATCGCGGTCTTCGGGCGCCACGTTGAAGTCGCCCACTAGCACCAGGCGCGGGTGCGCGGCCAGTTCGGCGCGCAGCCAGTCGTGCAGGGCGGCCAGCCACTGCAGCTTGTAGGCGAACTTGTCGGTGCCCGGCGCCTGGCCGTTCACGAAGTAGCAGTTCACCAGGCGCAGCGGGCCGCCTTCCACGTCCAGCGTGGCGGCGATCACGCGCGCCTGCTCGTCGTCGTGGCCGGGAATGTTGCGCACCACGTCGCGCGGCGGCGTGCGGCTCACGATGGCCACGCCGTTGTAGGTCTTCTGGCCGAAGCACACCGCGTGGTAGCCCGCGGCCTCGAAGGCGTCGTGCGGGAACTTCTCGTCCACCAGCTTGAGCTCCTGCAGGCCGATGGCATCCACCGGATTGGCGACCAGCCATGCCAGCACCTGCGGCAGGCGCACGGAGAGGGAGTTGATGTTCCAGGTGGCTAAATGCATATTTTTTTAAGTTATTGATTTTAAATGGTTTTGTGTGATTTTGGGATCTGGAAAACACCCGTGGCTGCCAGGCTGGCTAAGGGATGTCTCCTCCAAGTCTGGCCGCGTCTGTCCGGCCATGTCCGCTATTGCTCCCGGTTCCTTGCTCACCCGTGCCAGCAGTTGATCGGTCTTGGCCGGGTCGTTTTCGGTGTAGGCCAGCGCCAGCAGCGTGAGCGGATGCACTTCCATCATCTCGCACAACTCGGTCAGCTTGTGGATGGTCGGGCTTTCGAGGTCGCGCGCCAGGGTGCTCACGTGCTTCTCCACTCGGAATTTACGCCGAATTTATGCGCAGGCGCCTTTGCGGAATGGAGAATTTACGGGCATCGGCAGAAAACTCGGTCATGGCTATTTCGCCATTGCATCCGCGACAAGAAGCATGACACCCAAGCGTTCCCAGGCGACCCCGATGTCCGCCGCCATGGCCCCGATTGTTCCTCTGGCCGTCCTGCGGGGAATTCGGCACCATGGTTGAGCCCCTTCTTCTCCTCGCGCTGCTCGTCGTCCTGGGCTGGCCGCTCGGACATTACCTGGCTGCAGTGATGCGCGGCGATCCGATGCGCAGCGATGTCCTGTTCCGCTGGATCGAGCGGCCGCTGTACGCGCTGCTGGGCACGCGGCCCGAGGTCGGCATGGGCTGGTGCGGGTACGCCAAAGCCTTCCTGCTGAGCAACCTGGTGCTCGCGCTCGTGGTCTGGGCGATCTTCATGACCCAGGCCTGGTTGCCGCTCAACCCGGATGGCGTGCCCAACATGGGCTGGGACCTGGCGCTGCACACCGTGGTGTCCTTCCTCACGAACACCAACCAGCAGCACTACGCGGGCCAGGCGCAGCTGTCCTACCTGTCGCAGATGACGGGCATCGTGGGCCTGCAGGTGGTCACGCCGGTGATGGGGCTGGCCGTGGCCGCGGCCACGCTGCGCGGCCTGTTCGGCGGGCGGCAGCCCCAGGCCCAGGGCCAGCCCGTGGATGTCGGTAACTACTGGGCCGACGTGGTGCGCGCCACGCTGCGCTTCGTGCTGCCGCTGTGCCTGATCCTGTCGGCGCTGCTGACCTGGCAGGGCGTGCCGGCCACGCTGGCCGGCGGCCCCGTGGCGGCGCCGGTCGAGGCCGGCGCGCAGTTCAATGTGCAGAAGATTCCGCTCGGGCCGGTGGCGCCGATGGTGGCGATCAAGCAACTGGGCAGTAACGGCGGCGGCTGGTACGGCCCCAACAGCGCGGTGCCGCTGGAGAACCCGACGCCGCTGTCCAATTTCCTGCAGACCCTGGCGATCTGCCTGATTCCCGTGAGCATCGTCTTCATGGTCGGGCCCTTCACCGGGCGGCGCAGGTTCGGCGCCATGGTCTTCGGCACCATGCTGGCCATGTCGGTGCTCTCCACGGGCCTGGCGGTCTGGTCCGAGGGGCACTCCGCCATCGCGGCCGACATCGCCCTGATGGAGGGCAAGGAGGTGCGCCTGGGCTCCGATGCCTCGGCGCTGTGGGCGGCGGTGACGACGCAGGTCAACAACGGCTCGGTCAACTCCATGCTCGACTCGGCGGCGCCGCTGACCGGCATGGTGGCCATGGCCGATATGCTGATCAACGCCGTCTGGGGCGGCGTGGGCTGCGGCTTGCAGCAGTTCATCGTGTACCTGCTGCTGAGCGTGTTCCTGGCCGGGCTGATGACGGGGCGCACGCCCGAACTGTTCGGCCGCAAGATCGAGGGCCCCGAGGTGCGGCTGCTGGCGGTGCTGGTGCTGCTGCAGCCGCTGGTCGTGCTGGGCTTCACGGCCGTGGCGCTCGCCGTGCCCGGCCTGGCGGGCAACTCCAACCCGGGCTTTCATGGCATCAGCCAGGTGTTCTACGAGTACGTCTCGGCCTTCGCCAACAACGGCTCGGGCTTCGAGGGGCTGGGCGACGCCACGGTGTGGTGGAACCTCAGCTGCGCCATCGTGCTGGCCGCCGGCCGCTTCCCCGCGCTGGTGATCCCGCTGGCCATCGCCGCCATGCTCGCCGCCAAGCGCCGCGCCCCCGAGGGTGCCGGCACGCTGCAGGTGGAAACGCCCACCTTCGCGCTGGTGCTCATCGGCATCGTCATCATTCTCACGCTGCTGCAGTTCATGCCGGTGCTGGTGCTGGGCCCCGTGGCCGACCACCTGGCTCTGGCCTCGCTGCTTGCCCGCTGAAGGATTCCCACATGAGTACGACACATGCAGCCTCCTCCACCCGCGTGGGCAGTTCTCTGAAGCCCGCGCTGATCGGTTCCTTCGCCAAGCTGGCGCCCCGGCATGCCATCCAGAACCCGGTGATGGCGGTGGTGTGGCTGGGCACCGTGCTGACCGCCGTTGCCACCATCGCGGGCTGGACGAGCACCGGCTTCGGCTGGGCCGTCACGGCCATCCTGTTCGTCACCGTGCTGTTCGCCAACTTCGCCGAGGCGGTGGCCGAGGCGCGCGGACGCGGCCAGGCCGCCTCGCTGCGCCGGGCCCGCAAGGACCTGGTGGCGCGCCGGCTGGACAAGGCGGGCCGGGAGAACACCGTCCCCGCTGCGGAATTGCGCCCGGGCGACCTGGTGGTGGTCGCGGAAGGCCAGCTGGTCCCGGCCGACGGGGAGATCGTCGAGGGCCTGGCGACCATCAACGAGGCCGCCGTCACCGGCGAGTCCGCGCCCGTGCTGCGCGAGGCGGGCACCGACCGTTCCGGCGTGATCGGCGGCACCAAGGTGCTGTCCGACCGCATCGTCGTGCGCGTCACGGCCGAGTCCGGCCACAGCTTCCTGGACCGCATGATCGCGCTGGTCGAGGGCTCCGTGCGGCAGAAGACGCCCAACGAGATCGCGCTGGGCATCCTGCTGGCGGTGATGACGCTGAGCTTCCTGATCGTGGTCGCCACGCTGCCCTTCATCGGCGGCTTCGTGGGCGTGCGGGTCGACGTCGTGCTGCTGGTGGCCCTGCTGGTGTGCCTGATCCCGACCACCATCGGCGGCCTGCTGCCGGCCATCGGCATCGCGGGTATGAACCGCGCGCTGAGGGCCAACGTGCTGGCCAAGTCCGGCAAGGCGGTGGAGGTGGCCGGCGACGTGGACGTGCTGCTGCTGGACAAGACCGGCACCATCACCTACGGCGACCGGCAGGCCACGGCCTTCCACCCGCTGGCCGGGGTGAATGCGGCGCAACTGCGTCAGGCCGCGTTGCTGGCCTCCCTGGCCGACTCCACGCCCGAGGGAAAATCCATAGTCAGGCTCGCGCGGGAGAAGGGCGAGAAGCTTGTGGACCCGGAGCAGGCCCACTTCGTGCCCTTCACGGCGCAGACGCGCATGTCGGGTGTGGACCTGCCCGCCGGCCGCGTGATCCGCAAGGGCGCGATGGATGCGATCGTCCGGCACGTCGCGGCGCTCGAAGGCCATGCGCCAGCCGAGCTGGAGGCGCGCGTGCACGAGGTGGCGCGCAAGGGCGCCACGCCGCTGGTGGTGAGCGATGGCCGGCATGTGCTGGGCGTGGTCGAGCTGTCCGACGTCATCAAGCGCGGCATCAAGGAGCGCTTCGCCCGCCTGCGCGAGATGGGCGTCAAGACGGTGATGATCACCGGCGACAACCCGCTCACGGCAGCGAGCATCGCCGCCGACGCCGGGGTGGACGACTACATCGCCGAGGCCCGGCCCGAGGACAAGCTGGCGCGCATCCGCGCCGAGCAGGCCGGCGGGCGGCTCGTGGCCATGGTGGGCGACGGCACCAACGACGCGCCCGCGCTGGCGCAGGCCGACGTGGGCCTGGCGATGAACTCGGGCACGCAGGCGGCCAAGGAGGCCGGCAACATGGTAGACCTGGACTCCGACCCGGCCAAGCTGCTGGCGGTGGTGGAGATCGGCAAGCAGCAGCTCATCACGCGCGGCGCGCTGACCACCTTCTCGCTGGCCAACGACGTGTCCAAGTACTTCGCCATCCTGCCGGCGCTGTTCGCGGCAAGCGTCCCGCAGATGGCCGCGCTTGACGTAATGCGGCTGTCCAGCCCGGCCAGCGCGGTGCTGTCGGCGCTGGTCTTCAACGCCCTCATCATCCCGGCGCTGATACCGCTGGCGCTGCGCGGCGTGCGCTTCAGACCCGCGAGCGCGACCGAGCTGCTGCGCAACAACATGCTGGTCTACGGCGTGGGGGGCGTGCTGCTGCCTTTCATCGGGATCAAACTCATCGACATCGTGCTGTCCGCGATGTTCAATCTCTGAGGAAACAGACACCATGGCAAACATCCTCCCGGTTTCGCCGGCCCGAGCTTCTTCCGGTACCGCACCCCTTGCCGACCGGGGCGCCTTGCGCGGCGCCGTCGTGCTGGCCGTCGTGACCCTGGCCGGCTTCGGCTTCCTGTATTCGCTGGCGGGCGTCGGCATCGGGCAGGCGCTGTTCCCGCAGGCGGCCGATGGCAGCCTGGTCGAGCGCGGCAGCCGGATCGTCGGCTCGGCGCTGGTGGCCCAGCCCTTCGCGGGCGAGCGCTATTTCCAGCCGCGCCCTTCCGCCGCCGGCTACGACACGATGGCGCTGACGGGCAGCAACCAGGCGCGAACCAACCCGGATCTGCGCAAGCGCCTGGAAGAAGCGCGCGCGGCCGTCGCCATGCGCGAGGGCGTGGCGCCCTCGGCCGTGCCCGGTGACCTGTACACGCAGTCAGGCAGCGGCATCGACCCGCACGTCAGCCCGCAGGGCGCGGCGATCCAGGTGGCGCGCGTCGCGCGTGCGCGGGGCCTTGCCCGCGATGCCGTCGAAAGGCTGGTGGCCGGCCATACCGAGGGCCGGCAGTTCGGCATCTTCGGTGCGCCGCGCGTCAACGTGCTGGCCCTGAACCTGGCGCTGGACGCACTGGCGGCCAGCAAGTAGCGGAAGGCGCGGGCGATGGGGGCGGAGAATACGCAGCAGGCGGATGCCCTGGTCGGCGAGCTGCGGCGGCAGGCGGCCGGCAGGCTCACGGTGTTCCTGGGCGCGGCGCCGGGCGTGGGAAAGACCTACGCCATGCTCGCCCGCGCGCGGGAGCTGCACCGCCAGGGCATCGACGTGGTGATCGGCATCGTCGAGACCCATGGCCGCGCCGAGACCATGGCCCTGGTCGAGGGGTTGCCGCAGGTGCCGCGCAGGCAGGTCGGGTACCAGGGGCGCATGCTCGATGAAATGGACCTCGACGGCTTGCTGGCGCGCAGGCCGGCCATCGCCCTGGTCGATGAGCTGGCCCACCGCAATGCGCCTGGCAGCCGCCACGAGCGCCGCTGGCAGGACGTGCAGGAGCTGCTGGACGCAGGCATCGACGTCTACACCACCGTCAATGTCCAGCACCTGGAGAGCCTGAACGACGTGGTGCACCAGATCACCGGCATCCGGGTGAGCGAAACGGTGCCGGACGCCGTGTTCGAGCGGCTGCGCGACATCCGGCTGGTCGATCTGCCGGCGCGCGAGCTGATCGAGCGCCTGAACCAGGGCAAGGTCTACCTGCCCGAGCAGGCGGCGCAGGCGCTGCAGGCCTTCTTCTCGCCCTCCAACCTCACGGCGCTGCGCGAGCTGGCGATGCAGACCGTGGCCGAGCACGTGGACGCCGACCTGCGCGAGACGCGCACTGCGCGCGGGCTGGCCGACATCGCGATCCAGCGGCACGTGCTCGTCGCCATCGACGGCCGGGGCCAGTCGGAATACCTGGTGCGCGCGGGCGCGCGCATCGCCGAGCGGCGCGGCGCGCCCTGGTCGGTGGTGAGCGTGGATACCGGCCGCTCGGCGGGCGCGGCGCTGCACGCGGAGGACCTGGAGCGCGCGGCGCCCGGGCAGGCGCGCCACTCGGCCGCCCATGCCGAGCAGCAGCGCCAGCGGGAGCTGGACCAGGCCTTTGCGCTGGCGCGCAGCCTGGGCGGAGAGACCGAGGCGCTGCACAACACCGACGTCACGCAGGCCCTGCTGGACGCGGCGGCGGCGCGCGGTGCGCGCTCCATCGTGATCGGGCGCACGCGCGAGCGGCCCGTCGCCCGCATCTTCAACCGCACGCTGACGCAGCAGCTGCTGCAGCGCGGCGCTCGCTACGAGCTCACTATCGTCAGCACGCCGCAGGCGCGCCAGCGCGCGCTTCGCCTGCAGGGCCTGGCCGGCGAGCGCCTGGCCCGGGGCGAGCCCGCCCTGATCGCGCTGGCGACGCTGGGCGCCACCGCGGCCGCCGCGCTCGCCGAGCGCTTCGTGGGGCTGGAGGACCTCTCCACGGTGTTCCTGATCGCCGTGCTGCTGGTGGCCTCGCGAACGCGCATGGTGGCCGCCGCCATCACCGCGGTGCTGTGCTTCCTGGCCTACGACTTTCTGTTCATCGAGCCGCGCTTCACCTTCCTCATCAGCGCCCAGCGCGGCGTGGCGACGGTGCTGCTGTTCCTGGCCGCTGCGCTGATCGCGGGCCGCCTGGCCTCGCGCCTGCGCATGCAGGTGATCGCGCTGCGCGCCGCGAACACGCACGCCACGGCCATGCAGAACCTGGCCCGGCAGCTGTCCAAGGCGGCCGACCTGGGGCAGGTGATCACGGCCAGCGCCTCGGTGCTGCAATCGACGCTGAACGCGCAGGCGTGGATCCGCATCAACGGTGAATCCGGCCCTGCCGCGGCGGCGCAGCACCTGGACGAGAAGGACAAGGCCGCGGCTGAATGGAGCCAGCAGCACGGGCAGCCCAGCGGCCGCTATACCGATACGCTCGCCCATTGCGCGTGGTGGTTCCTACCCGTGCACTCGGACCGGGAGACGCTTGGCGTGGTGGGCCTGCGCTTCCCCGCGGGGATGGGGCGCCTGCCCTTCGAGCAGCGGCGCCTGGCCGAGAGCATGACGGAGGACATCGGCCAAGCCGCACTGCGCGCGCGCCTGGTGTCCGAGCTGGAGGCGGCGCGGGTGACCGGGGAGACGGAGCGGCTGCGCTCTGCGCTGCTGTCCTCCGTGTCGCACGACCTGCGCTCGCCGCTGTCGTCCATGATCGGCGCGGCCGACAGCCTGGCCCGCTACGGCCAGGACATGGGAGCGCAGGACCGCGGCAGCCTGCTAGAGACCATCCGCGTCGAGGGCGAGCGGCTGGACCGCTACATCCAGAACCTGCTGGACATGACCCGCCTGGGCCAGCAAGGTCTGGCTCTGTCGCGCGACTGGATCGGCGTGGACGAGCTGGTAGGCTCCGCCGTGCGCCGGCTGCAGCGCTACGAACCGGCGGTGAAGGTGGAGAGCAGCATCGATGCCGGGATCGGCCCGGTCCACGTCCACCCGGCGCTGATCGAGCAGGCGATCTTCAACGTCCTGGAGAATGCGGCCAAGTTCTCCCCGCCGGGCGAGCCCATCCGGGTGCAGGCGCTGCGGGAGGAGGGCGGCCTGCTGCGCATCGACATCTCCGACCGGGGGCCGGGCATCCCGGAGGACGAGCGGCGCAGGATCTTCGACATGTTCTACAGCGTGGAGCGCGGCGACCGCGGCAAGCAGGGCACCGGCCTGGGCCTGACCATCGTGCAGGGCATCGTGGGCGCGCACATGGGCCGGGTGGAGGCCCTGCCCGGGCCGGACGGCCGGGGCACGACCATCCGCCTGACCCTGCCGCTGGGCGAGCCGCTGCCCGCGCAGGAGGGATGAACCCGTGACCCACCCGCCCGGCGGCCCGGCCGCGCGCGTGCTCGTCATCGACGACGAGCCACAGATCCGCAAGTTCATCGACATCAGCCTGCGTTCGCAGGGCTATGCCACGCTGCTGGCGGAGACCGGCCTGCAGGGCCTGGCGCTGCTCGCGAGCCAGGGCGCGGACATCGTGGTGCTGGACCTGGGCTTGCCCGACCGCGACGGCAAGGAGGTGCTCGAGGAGCTGCGCCAGTGGTCGCGCGTGCCGGTCATCGTGCTCACCGTGCGCTCCGGCGAGGAGGAAAAGGTGGCACTGCTGGACGCGGGGGCCAACGACTACGTGACCAAGCCGTTCGGCATCGGCGAGCTCATGGCGCGCATCCGCGCCTTCCTGCGTACGACGGCGCTGTCCGGTGAGGAAGGCCCGGTCTACGACGACGGCACGCTGTGCATCGACCTCGCCCGGCGCAAGGTGCACCTGCGGGGGCAGGCGGTGGCGCTCACGCGCAAGGAGTTCGCGCTGCTGGCCCTGCTGGCACGCCAGCCCGGGCGGCTCGTGACCCAGACGCAACTGCTGCGGGAGATGTGGGGGCCGACCCACCAGGAGGATGCCCACTACCTGCGCGTCCTCGTGGGCAAGCTACGCCACAAGCTGGGGGACGACGCATCGGCGCCGCGCTACATCGTGACCGAGCCTGGGGTGGGGCTGCGGTTCGTTGCGCAGGAGCGGTAGGGGGACGACGGCTAGGGTGAATCGACATTCAAGAGATCAAGGATGAGACGATACGGGCAGGAGGAATCAAGCCCGCATGACACGCCCGAGCCGCTACGAATTGACCGACGCCCAATGGCAACGCCTGGAGGAACTACTGCCAGGCAAAGCGGGTGATCCGGGCAGAAGTGGCGTGGATAACCGCAACTTCGTCAACGGCGTGCTGTGGGTGCTGCGCTCGGGAGCCCGCTGGAGCGACCTGCCCGAGCGCTATGGCAAGTACAAGACGGTGCACAAGCGCTTCACCCGTTGGGCCGCAGCCGGAGTCTGGGAGCAAGTGTTTGCCATGCTGGTCAAGGACCGGGGCAACGCATACCTGCTGATCGACAGCACCATCGTTCGAGCGCATCAACAAGCCGCCACGGGCAAAGGGGGGCCAAGACTGCGGCTTTGGGGCGTTCCCGAGGTGGTTTGAGCACGAAGATCCACCTGGCCAATGACGGGCAGGGCCGGCCCTTGAGGCTGATCCTCACGCCAGGACAGGTCAACGACATCACCCAGGCCCCCGAGCTGCTGCGAGGCTTTGCGCCCACGCATGTCCTCGCAGACAAGGGCTACGACAGCCGTGCCTTGGTGGCGCAGATCGAAGCCTGTGGCGCGCAAGCCGTCATCCCGCCACGCAGTTGCCAGCAAGCACGCCCCTTCGATGCCAAGCTCTACCGTGCGCGCAACGCCATCGAGCGATGCTTTGGACGGCTCAAGCAGTACCGGCGCATCGCCACGCGCTATGACCGCAAGGACGCCCACTTCATGGCCTTCCTCTGCCTGGCAGCTTCTCTGACTTGGGTACCAGACTGAATGTCGATTCGCCCTAGTTCCTTTTTCGCGGGGGCCTTCGCGCGACCCGTTTCCGCCTCGATTCGGGGCCCTGCCGCACCGGCGGCTATGAGGCTTCCTCTTCGCGCAAGTCGTTACACAAGCCCGTTCTGGCTCGAAAGCCCACCAGTGTAGACTGCCGGGTTTTTTGAGCCGCATGAGCCCCACTATGGCCCAGCACACGGGGCGGGCGGGTTTGACGGGCACGGCGCTGGTGCGCCTGCTGGCCGGCATGGGCGACGCGCCGCAGCGCGCGGGCGAGCCCTGCGCCGCGTTCGCCGATGGCCTGGTCCAGTGGGTGGGCTGGACGGACGCCATCGCGCTGTCCGCCGCCCTGGAACGTCCCGCCGCATCGACCGTCAATCCGCAGAACCGCTACGCCGGCGAGCACGCCGAATACGAGCGCGTGCGCGCCACGCTCGCGCAGGCCATCGGCCGCGAGTCGCAGGCCGCGGGCCGTTCGCCGCTGGAGGCCGGCATGGGCTTCGCCCCGTACCGCCAGTGCTACGTGGCGCGCCAGCAGGCGATGGGCGTGGCGCTGGCCGCGCTGCGCGAGCGCGTGCGCGCCGCCCTGGCGGCCTGCGGCCCCGATGCGGCGCGGCTTGCCGCGGTGGACGCGGTGCTGGCACAGGCGCTTGCGGTGCAGGAGCAGCGCGTGTTCGCTGCCGTGCCCGCGCGGCTCGAAAAACACTTCCAGCGGCTGTGCGCGGCCGAGGCCGGGCCAGACGCGTTCCGCGCCGACCTGCAGGCCGTGCTGCTGGCCGAGCTGGAATTGAGATTGCAACCGGTCGAAGGGCTTCTCGAAGCGCTTCGCCGCCATACCCCTTCGGGCTGTACATGACGAAACTGTTTTCCCTGGCCGCGTTCGCGGCGGGCCTTGCCACCGTGGGCTGGGTGGGCGCGGGCTACCTGCAGGCCCAGCCGCTGGCGCTGGCCATCATCGTGCTGATCGCGGCGTTCTACCTGCTCGGCAGCTGGGAGCTGCTGCGCTTCTCGCGCGCGACCGAGGCGCTGGCGGGTGCGCTGGGCGCGCTCTCGCAACCCCCCGCGCGGCTGGATGACTGGCTGGCCACGCTGCCCGCCGCGCTGCGCGACGCCGTGCGCCAGCGCGTCGAAGGCGCGCGCGCCGGCCTGCCGGGGCCGGTGCTCGCCTCGTACCTGAGCGGCCTGCTCGTGCTGCTGGGCATGCTGGGCACCTTCGGGGGCATGGTGGTCGCCCTGAACGGCACGGGCGCCGCGCTGGCGGGCGCCGACGGGCTCGATGCCATGCGCGACGCGCTGTCGGCGCCCGTGCGCGGCCTGGGGCTGGCGTTCGGCACCTCGGTGGCGGGCGTGGCCGCCTCGGCCATGCTGGGGCTGATGACGGCGCTGTGCCGGCGCGAGCGCATCCGCGCCGCGCGGCAGCTCGACGCCGCCGCGGCCGGCCCGCTGCGGCCCTTCTCCAGCCAGCACCAGCGCGAGGCATCGCTGCGCCTGCTGGAGCAGCAGGCGGGCGCCATGCCCCAGGTGGTGGACCGCCTGCAGGACTGCATGGCCGCGCTGGAGCGCCAGCAGCAGGCGCTGGGCGAGCGCCTTGCCGCCGAGCAGCGGCGCTTCTACAGCGAGACCGAAGCTGCCTACACCGCCCTGGCCGCCACGGTGCAGCGCACGCTGGCGGACACCGCGGCGCAGAGCGCGGCCCAGGCCGGTGCGGCCATCCAGCCCGCGACCGAGGCCACGCTGGCCGCCCTGGCGCGCGAGAGCACCCGCCTGCAGGAGTCGATGGCGCAGCAGGTGGGCCGCCAGCTCGACGCCATGGCCGAGCGCTTCGGCGAGGCCACCATCGCCGTCAGCACGCAATGGACGAGCGCGCTGGCCGAGCACCGCAGCACGGGCGAGGCCACCGCGCAGGCGCTGGGCGATGCGCTGGCGCGTTTCACGCAGGGCTTCGAGCAGCGCACGACCGAACTGGCCACCGGCCTGGCGCAGCAGCTCTTGCACCAATCCGAAGCCCAGGCCGCGCGCTGGGACGAGGCGCTGGCCCGCCAGGCCAGCGAGGGCGCGCAACTGGCCGAGCGACAGCAGCAGGCCCTGCAGGCCGCCACGGACGGCCTGGCCCGCCATGCCGCCGCACTGCAGGTATCGGTGGATCAGGCCCACGAGGGCTTGCAAACCCGCCTGGCCGCGCAGGAAGAGCAGCGCCTGGCCCGATGGACGCAGGCGCTGCAGTCCGTGGCCGCCACGCTCGTCGACGAATGGCGCCAGGCCGGCGCCCAGGCCGCCGCGCAGCACCAGCAGACGGGCGACGCGCTGGCCCGGGCCGCGGACGACATCGCGCGCCACATGCAGGCCCAGGCGCAGGGCACGCTGGACGAGGTGCAGCGGCTGGTGCACGCCGCGGCAGAGGCGCCCCGCGCAGCCGCCCAGGCCATGGGCGAGCTGCGCCAGCAGATCACCGACAGCATCGCGCGCGACAACGCCATGCTGGACGAACGCGCGCGCCTGCTCGAAACCCTGTCCACGCTGCTCGGTGCCGCCGGCCGCGCCGCCGACGAGCAGCGCAGCGCCATCGACGCGCTCGTGGCCCAGGCCGCCGGCGCCATGGAGCGCGCGGGCGGCCGCGTTCGCCGAGACGCTCGACACGCAGGCGGGCCGCCTGGAAGGCGCGGCCGCGCAGGTCGCCGCCGGCGCCATCGAGGTCGCGAGCCTGGGCGAGGCCTTCGGCGGCGCGGTGCAGCTCTTCGGCCAGGCCAGCGAGCAGATGCTCGCGCAGCTGCAGCGCATCGAGGCCGCCATGGACAAGTCGCTCGCGCGCAGCGACGAGCAGCTCGACTACTACGTGGCCCAGGCGCGCGAGGTGATCGAGCTGAGCGTGGGTGCGCAAAAGCAGATCATCGACGGCCTGCAGCAGGTGGCCGCGCAGCGTGCCGAGGAGAGCGCGGCATGACGGTGCACGCGGGCGGTGAACTCGACGACGGCCTGGAGCCCGCGGCCCCCGTGTGGGCCGTGTTCGGCGACCTGATGGGCGGCGCGCTGGGCGCGTTCGCGCTCATCCTCGTGTGCGCTTTGGGCATGCAGATGGAGCTGGCCGAGCGCCTCAAGACCGAGCAGCGCCAGCGCGCCGAGCAGGCCCGCCGCCTCACGACACTGGAGCAGGCCCTGGCCGGGCCGCTCGCGGCGGGGCGCGTCACGCTGCAGGACGGGCGCATCGGCATCAGCGGCAGCGTGCTGTTCGCCTTCAACTCCGACGAGCTCCAGCCCGAGGGGCGGCAGCTGCTGCGCAGCCTGTCCGCGCCGCTGGCCGCCTACCTGCGCGAGCGCGGCGAGATCCTCATGGTGAGCGGCTTCACCGACGACCGTCCCATGCGCGGCGGCGGTGGCAATGCGCGCTTCGCCGACAACTGGGAATTGTCGGCCCAGCGCGCCCTGACCGTCACGCGCGCGCTCATCGACGAGGGCATTCCCTCGGCCCAGGTGTTCGCCGCCGCGTTCGGCGCCGAGCAGGCCGTGGCGTCGAATGCCGACGCCGAGGGCCGGGCGCGCAACCGCCGCGTGGAGATGGCCCCCATGCCGCGCCCCGCGCGCCGCGTGCAATAAGGGGCTGGGCGTGGACCCCGTGCGATCGCTCTTCATGGAGGCGCTGGCGCGCCGGGCCGCCGCGCAGGCCGGGCAGGCGCGCCGTCTGCTCGATGCGCGGCTGGCCGTCTTGATGGCCGAATGCGGGCAGCCCGGCGCCGCCGACGGGCCCGTGGCCGCAGCTGCCTGCCGCCCGCCCGCAGGGCGCGCTGGGCACCCTGGCCCGGGAGCTGGCGCGCGGCCACGGGGAGGCCGCACCCGAAGGCGCGGCCCTCGCGCAGCGTGAGCTGCACACGCTGCGGCGCTTTCGCGCCACCTGGACGCGCCTGTCCGCCGAGGAGCGGCTGCGCCAGGCGCTGGCGCAGGTGCCGCCGCAGGCCGGGCCGCTCAACTCGCACCACCTCGTGCACCGCGCGCTGGTGTTGATGCGCGAGACCTCGCCCGAATACCTGCAGCGCTTCGTGCCCTACGTGGATGCGCTGCTCGCGCTCGACCGGATGCAGGCCCCGCCGCCGCCCGCGCCAGCGCCGGTGCGCAGCCGCCGCGCGGCGGCTAGCCGGGCCGCCGTTCGTAGGTCACGAAGCTGAACGGCAGGCCGCCGCTGCCCACGTGGCGGCTGCGCGCCACTTCCTGCCACTCGGGGCCGAGCTGGGGGGCATGGGCGTCGCCGTCGAAGTCGCGTCCGATCTCGGTCACCTCGATGCGGGTGGCCAGGGGCAGGGCCTGGGCGTAGATCTGTGCGCCGCCGATGATCCATGCCTCGGAACCCGTCTGCTCTGCCACCGATAGCGCCTCGCGCAGGCTGGATGCGCGCTGGGCGCCGATTTCGTTCCAATCCGCCTGGCGCGTGACGACGATGTTCGCGCGCCCCGGCAGTGGGCGGAAGCGCGCGGGCAGCGAGTCCCAGGTCTTGCGGCCCATGATGACCGGGTGGCCCTGGGTCAGCCGCTTGAAGTGCGCGAGGTCCTCGGGCAGGTGCCAGGGCATGGCGCCGTCCTTGCCGATGACGCCGTTGGCGGCGCGCGCGTAGATCAGGTGCACGTTCATACGGCCACCGGCGCCTTGATGGGTGGGTGCGGGTCGTAGCCCTCGACCTCGAAGTCTTCGTACCCGTAGTCGAAGATCGACGGCGGGCGGCGCTTGATGCGCAGCGTGGGGTAGGGCCGGGGCTCGCGCGCGAGCTGCGTGCGCACCTGCTCGAAGTGGTTGCTGTAGATGTGGCAGTCGCCGCCGGTCCAGATGAAGTCGCCCACCTCCAGGTCGCACTGCTGCGCCAGCATGTGGGTGAGCAGGGCGTAGCTGGCGATGTTGAAGGGCACGCCGAGGAAGATGTCGGCGCTGCGCTGGTAGAGTTGGCAACTGAGCCTGCCCTCGGCCACGTAGAACTGGAAGAAGGCGTGGCAGGGCATCAGGGCCATCTTGTCGAGCTCGGCCACGTTCCAGGCGCTCACGATGATGCGGCGGCTGTCGGGGTTGGTCCTGAGCTGCTCCACCACCTGGCTGATCTGGTCGATGTGACCGCCGCCGGGCGTGGGCCAGCTGCGCCACTGCACGCCGTACACGGGGCCCAGGTCGCCGCTCGTAGGGTCGGCCCATTCGTCCCAGATGGTCACGCCGCGCTCCTGCAGCCAGCGCGCGTTGCCGCTGCCCTGCAGGAACCACAGCAGCTCCAGGATGATGGACTTGAGATGCACCTTCTTGGTGGTGACGAGCGGGAAGCCCTCGCGCAGGTCGAAGCGCATCTGATGGCCGAACACGCTCCTCGTGCCCGTGCCCGTGCGGTCGCCCTTGGCGACGCCATGCTCGAACACATGGCGCATGAGGTCTTCGTATTGGTGGCGGATGGGGCGGTGCGTCATTTTTTTGAATGGAAAGTGGCTCCAGCGCTTGACTGAAAAGCGCTGGAAGCTCCTATTTTTGAAGAATGCAGCCCGGGTTCATGAGGCCCTGCGGGTCCAGCGCCTGCTTGATGGCGCGCATCATGGACAGGGCCACGGGCGACTTGTAGTGCGCGAGCTTGTCGGCCTTGAGCACGCCCACGCCGTGCTCGGCGGAGAACGATCCGTGGAACAGTGCTACGGCGTCGTAGACCAGCTGGTTCACGCGGTCTTCCTGCGTGCGCAGGAACTCGCGCGCGTCGCCGCCCTCGGGCGCCTGCACGTTGTAGTGCAGGTTGCCGTCGCCCAGGTGGCCGAAGTTGACCAGGCGCACGCCGGGGATCTCGCGCTGCAGGAGTGCATCGGTGTGCTCGACGAACGCCGGGATGCGCGATGCGGCGATGGAGATGTCGTGCTTGATGTTCAGGCCCTCCTCGGCCTGGGCCAGCGGGATGCTCTCGCGGATGTGCCACAGCTCGTGCGCCTGCGACAGGCTCTCGGCCACCACGGCGTCGAGCACGCAGCCGTCCTCGAAGGCGAACTCCAGCAGCGCCTCGAAGCGCTCGCGCGCGTGCTCCTCGGACTCGCTGTCGCTGTTTTCCAGCAACACGTAGTAGGGCGGGGCGCCGTCGAGCCCCGCGAAGGGCACGCGCAGCTGCGGCATGTGCTTGATGACCAGCGACAGCGCGAACCGGCCCATGACCTCGAAGCCCGTGAGCCCCGCGCCCAGGTGCTGGTGCGCCAGGCCCAGCAGGCGCACGGCGGCCTGCATGGACGGCACGGCGGCCCAGGCCGTGAGCCGCGCGGCGGGCTGGGGGAAGAGCTTCATGGTGGCCGCGGTGATCACGCCCAGCGTGCCCTCGCTGCCGATGAACAGATCGCGCAGGTCGTAGCCGGTGTTGTCCTTGCGCAGGCCGGACAGGCCGTCCCACACCTCGCCCTGGGGCGTGACCACCTCCAGGCCCAGGCACAGCTCGCGCGTGTTGCCGTAGCGCACCACCTGCGTGCCGCCGGCGTTGGTGCCCAGGTTGCCGCCTATGGTGCAACTGCCCTCGGCCGCCAGGCTCAGGGGGAACAGCAGGCCTTCCTTGTCGGCGGTCTCCTGCAGGCTTTGCAGGATGCAGCCGGCCTCCACGGTCATGGTCAGGTTGTCGCGGTCGATGGCGCGCACCTGGTTCATGCGCGTGAGGCTCAGCACCACCTGGGTGCCGCTGCCGTCGGGCGTGCTGCCCACCGACAGGCCGGTGTTGCCGCCCTGCGGCACCATCGGGCTGCCGGCGGCGGCGCAGGCCTTGACCACGGCCGCCACCTCGGCGGTGGAGGCGGGGCGCACCACGGCCAGGGCCTTGCCCTTGACGCGCTTGCGCCAGTCCTGTTCATAGGCCGTGAGGTCGCCATCGGTGAGCACATGGGCGGCGCCGACGATCTGGCGCAGGGAGTCGAGCAGGGCAGTGGTCATGTCGGATCGGCAGCAGGAGTGGGTGGAGTAGACGTATGCGTCCTGACGGCGCGCTGGCGCAGGCGCACGTGCAGGGCGCAGGCGGTGAACAGCAGCAGGCACAGCGCGATCTCGGCGCCGGCCAGCCAGTTGCCGGGGGCCGGGTCGCTCCAGGCGCGCACCACGCCTTCGGTGAAGTACAGCCACACCAGCAGGCTGACCCAGCGGTAGGTGTACATGCGCCGCTTGAGCAGGCCCGCCAGCGGCACGGCCAGCGGCAGCGCCTTGAGCGCCAGCCACGAGCCGCCGGGGCGCAGGGGGGCGAGCCACAGCTCCCATGCCAGGCTGAGCACGATCAGGCCCAGCAGGCTGCCCACGGCCAGCCAGCGCGTCGCAGCCACGTCGGTGGTCACAGGAGGGGGCAGGGGGACGATTTCGGAATGCATGGGGCTGGCATCATATCGGCCATGTCCTTGTCCCCACCCCTTGCGCAGCGTATCGAGGCCTGGATCGCGCAGCTGTCGCACTTCCCCTGGCGCACCACGGCGCACATGCTGCGCGAGCGCTTCCGCGAAGACCGGCTGGGGCTCACCGCCAGCAGCCTCACGTTCACCACGCTGCTGGCGCTGGTGCCGTTCTTCACGGTGGCACTGGCCGTCTTCTCGGCGTTCCCCATCTTCGGCCAGATGCAGCAGGTGCTGCAGCGCTGGCTGGTGGACAGCCTGGTGCCCGACAGCATCTCGCGCCCGGTGCTGGGCTACCTCACGCAGTTCTCGGCAAAGGCCAGCGGCCTGGGCATGGCGGGCTTTTCCGTGCTCATGGTCACGGCGCTGGCGCTGATCCTGACCATAGACCGCACGCTCAACACCATCTGGCGCGTGCGCCGCCTGCGGCCGCTGGGCCAGCGCGTGCTGATCTACTGGGCCGCCATCACGCTTGGCCCCCTGGTGCTTGCGGCCAGCCTGGCGCTGACCACCTCGATGGCCAGCGCCGCCTCGCGCGGCCTGGGCGCCACGCTGCCCGGCGGCACGCGCCTTCTGCTGGACTCCATCGAGTTCCTGGTGCTGGCCGCGGGCGTTGCGGCCATGTACCGCTACGTGCCCAACACCCAGGTGCACTGGCGCTACGCCTGGGCGGGCGGCCTGTTCGTGTCGGTGGGCATGGAACTGGCCAAGAAGGGGCTGGCGCTGTACCTGGCCTCGGTGCCCACCTATTCGGTGCTCTACGGCACCTTCGCCACGCTGCCCATCCTGCTGCTGTGGATCTACGTGGCCTGGGTCATCGTTCTGCTGGGCGCCGTGGTCGCGGCCTATCTGCCCAGCCTGCTGGCCGGCGTGGCGCGGCCAGCAGGCGGGCAGGGCTGGACTTTCCTGCTGGCCGTGGAGGTGCTGCAGCAGCTGCACGGTGCGCGCGGCCAGTCGGCCCACGGCCTCACGGCCGCGCAGCTGGCGCAGATGCTGCGCGTTGACGTGCTGCAGCTTGAACCCGTGCTGGACGCGCTCATGGGCCTGGGCTGGGTGGTGCAGGTCAACGAAACCGCCGCCGGCGCGCCGGGCTCGGCGGACGCGCGCCACCTGCTGCTGGCCGACCCCGCCACCACCGCCATGGAGCCGCTGGTGCAGCGCTTGCTGCTGGAGCGCACCGGGCCGCTGGAACGCTTCTGGGCCAACACGGGGCTGGAGGTGCTCAAGCTGGCCGACGTGCTGGAGCGTCCGCGCTAGGTTTCCAGGGTGAGGCTTAGGTTGGTTAATTTGGGGCATGGTTTATTGGGTTATTGGGGGTCGTTATTGGGGGTCGCGTTATTGGGGGTCGGATTCCAATTTCCCTCAGGAAATTGCAGAGAATTGGAATCTGACCCCAATAACCATGACCCCAATAACCAATAAACCGGTGACCTCCGACAAGCCCGGCCCCAAAAGCGATCACGCAGCCCGCGCCACGCTGCGCTGCAGGATGCCCCGCAGCATGGCCTGCAGCAGCGGCTGCAGCGGGTCGACAGGCGGGGCGGGGGCCTGCAGGGCGGCCGTCAGCTGCGGCCAATGGGCGGCCACGGTGCCCGTGACCTCGGCGTGCCAGCGCGCGCCCAGGTCGTCGGCCTGTTGTGCGGGCACCCGCCCCAGGTGGGACAGCACCAGGTAGCGCGTGCATGCGGCCTCGGTCATGTGGCGCAGCAGTTCGTCGGTGTCGCCCTTCTTTTCCCCTTTTTTCTGCAGGGTGCGCAGCGCCCAGGCCGTGGTGCCGCCCAGCAGCGCGCCCAGGGCGGTGCCCACGCCCAGCGTCATGCCGCCCGTGCCCACGTCGATCAGGGCGCCCACCTTGGCGCCGGCCGCGGCCCCCGCGGCTGCGCCGGCGGACGTGCCCATGGCCAGGGCCGTGCCGTCGCCGGTGCGTGTCTGCGGCGGCGGCGTGGGCGATGCGGGCGGCGGCAGCTGCATGGGGGAGGGCAGGGCGGCCGCGCCGTGGCCGTGCAGGTCGCTCAGCGTGGCGTCCAGCTCTTGCAGCAGGGTGGCGTAGCGGGCGGCGCCCTGCCCGGCGCCCACCAGGGCGGCGCAGGCATGCAGGTGTCCGGCCAGCGCCTGCAGCGATTGGGTGAAAAGCGCTTCGTTGCGCGCCTGCCAGGCTTGGCCCAGCCGCGCCAGCGCGTGCCGCTGCGCGGGAAGCAGCGCGGCCAGGCGCTCGAACAGCACGCCGTCCTGGACCCAGCTGGGGCCGAATTCGGTGCTGCCCAGCGCCAGCACGGGGGCCTGGCGCCAGGCGGGCGGGGCTTGGGGGACTGGCCCGTCGCCCCAGGCGACGACGGCATCGGCGGGTGTTGCGGCGGCCGCGCCCTCGGGCTGGACGAGGCGCAGCCGGTCGCCCTGCGCGCTGGCCACGGCGCCATGGTCGGCGTGCAGGGCCAGCAGGGTGCGCAGTGCCTGCTCCTGCGCGGGCGCGGCGCACAGCAGTCCCAGCACCAGGTCGCCCGGCAGGGCCTGGCGCAGCGTGTCGAAGCCGCTGCCCTGCACGTCGAGCGTGCATTGCCGCGCCAGCCGCGCCTGGCGCCAGCCGGCCCAGGCGGCCAACAGCAGGCGCGGCACCACCACTACGAGCGCCAGCAGCCCCACGTACATCCACACCCAGCGGCTGCCGGCGGCGCCTTCGCCGGCGAAGTTCTGCGTGGCGGCGATGTCGGCCAGCGAGAACGGCGCCAGCCCGAACAGCAGGGTGAGCGGCGCGAACAGCAGGCTGACGATGGCGTGCACCTGGCCCGCGTCCAGGAAAGTGCTCTCCCAGCCGAATCGGTAGCTCACCACCAGCCCGCGCAGCAGCAGCGACAGCGCGATGCCTGCGGCCCAGGCGGCGGCGCACAGGTGCAGCACGCAGGCGGCCTGCTGCGCGAAGCGCTCCAGCGTGAGGGCCGACCAGCGCGCGTAGAAGCCGGCCGCGATCCGGGCCGCCAGGCCCCGGCGCGCGGCGCGCCCACCGGGCAGCTGGCGCCGCAGCACCCAGTGCTGCAGGGGGGCGAGCAGGCCGCGCTCCTTGCCCGGCCTGCGCCATGCGCGCCACAGCAGCAGGACGTAGATGGCGATGTTCCAGCCCAGCACGGCCAGCAGCGGGGGCGAGAGCAGGTCCACGCGGTGCGCATTGGCGATGCGGTCCAGCGCCAGTCCCAGCAGCAGCGCCGCCAGCGGCAGGCCGCGGGCCAGCCAGCGCGTGAATGCGCCGGGCTGCTGCAGCGCGGCCACGGTGGCGTCGCGGCCGGCGGCGCGAGCGACGATTGCGGCGGCGCGGTCGAGCACTACGTCGGCCACGCCCACGCGCTGCACGCCGCGGCCGCGCGCGGCCTCCACGGCCTGGCGCGTGGCCTCGTCCCACTCGGTCTGGCTGACCAGGGTGCGTTCGCCGTCCGCGTGCTCGATGGCCTGCGCCAGCGTCACGCTGCGCAGCTGCTGCCAGCTCACGTGCATGCCTGTCCTTTCTTCAGATCACGTTTTGCGCTGCCGCCATGCCATGCAGCACGGCGCCCTCCAGCGTGGCCGGGTAGGGCCCGGCCACGTAGTCGCCACAGGCCTGCAGGCCCGGCGCGATGGCGCGGGGCGGGCGCGCGAGGGCGGGGGTGCAGGCGAAGGTGGCGCGCTTCTCCACCACAGTTTGCACCACGCGCAGGTCGGGCAGGCGCAGATCCTCGGTGGCCTGGGCCAGCACCTCGCGCTCCAGCCGGGCGCGCTCGCCCTCGAAGGCGCTGACCACGAAGGCCAGCAGGCCGGCCGTTCCATCGAGCCGCGCACGGTCGAATACGAACTGCGCGGGCCGCCCACCCCGGTGGTGCAAGGCCAGCATGGGCAGGGGCAGCAGCGCGCCGTGCGCGCCCGACTGCTCGGTATACACGGTGGCGATGGCTCCGAAGCGCAAGGCCTGGGCCGTGGCGGCCCAGGCCTGCAGGCCGGTGTGTTCGGCGGCGGGCGTGGCGGCGCCGGCCACCAGGCGCGCGGCCTCGGCGCTGCCGGTGGAGAGCAGCACGGCGTGGAACGGCTCGTCGTCCACGCGCCAGCCGGCGCCGTCCCGCGCCAGGGATTGCACGCGCCGGCCCAGGTGCACCGCGTGGCCGCGTGCGCGCAGCCACTGGGCCGCGGGTTCGGGAAACAGGGCGCCCAGGTCGGTGCGCGGCAGCAGCAGGTGGGAGCCGCCGCGCCCGCTGAACAGACTGTCGTGTAGCACGCGCAGGAAGGTCTGGCCGCAAGCCTGGCGCGCGGGCGTGTTCAGCGCGGAAACGCACAGCGGCTCGATGAACCCATCCAGCAGCCGGGGGGGCAGGCCTGCGCACAGCTCGGCCACGCTGGCGCCCGGCGCGCAGCGAAAGCCCGCCAGGCGCCAGCGCGCCGCGCGCGCGAGCAGCGCCAGCCGTTCGCAGGCGCTCCAGCCGCGCGCGCGGGCGATGCCCATGAGCGCATCCCAGGGCGGCGGCGCATCCGGCAGGCGCAGGCCCGTGCCGTCGGGAAAGACCAGCGTCAGCGGCAGGCGCAGCAGCGCCTCCTCGGGCCGCACGCCCACGGTGCGCATCAGGCCCAGGCACTGGGCATAGGCGCCGACGAGGATGTGCTGGCCGTTGTCCAGCACCACGGGCCGGCCGTCCGACAGCGTCGCCGCCACGGCGCGTGCCCGCCCGCCCGGCGTGCGGCTGGCCTCAAACACCGTCACGCCGTGGCCGGCCTGCGCGGCGCGCACGGCGGCGGCCATGCCGCCCCAGCCCGCGCCGATGACGGCGACCTTCATGGCCTGCCCTGCGGCGGCGGTCTTGGATGCGGGAGGTGATGGCAGGCGCATGAGGGGGAGTGCATGTGGTGCCGCATGGCACCGGCGAGGGATCTTGGGGCGCACTGCCCGTCCCGGGCAATATCCCTGTTTTTGGTGTGGATATAATTAAACAATCGTAACAAAAAGATATCGGTATTCTTATGTGGAACAACTTGCGGATCACGCAGCGGTTCACGGTCGTGCTGTGCATGTTCTGGCTGCTGGGGGCCTCGGTGATCGGGGTGGGCCTCTGGGGTCTGTCGTCGGCGCGCGACAACCTGAAGACCCTGCATGACGAGGCCATGCACCGGGCATTGCTGGCCGACCAGGTAGCCGATCTGGCGGTGCAAAGCCGCATGCAGGTGCTGCTGGCCTTCCAGCATGCGCCGGGCAGCGAGCTGGCCAGCATTCACGACCATCCCGTCGCGTTCCACCTGGACGCCGTCTTGGCCAACATGGCCAAGGTCGATGCCCTGCAAAGGGACATGGAGGGCGCGATGGAGCCCAAGGAGCGCGCGTTGTTCGAAGCGGCGCAGGCCGCCAGGGCGGCGTGGGCGGCGAAGCTGCGGCAGGCGGCGGAGCTCATCGGCAAGGGCGATTTCAGCCCCGCGAGCATGGCCGCCTTCCTGGCCGCGGGCCGCGCGGAGGGCGAGGCGATGGTCAAGGCGCTGCAGGCTTTCCGCGACCATCAGGTCGAGCGCGCCCATGGCGCCTACCGGGCCGCGCAGCAGCGCTACGAAATCGGGCTGTTGGTTTTCGTGTTGGCCATCCTGCTGCTGGGGGTGCCGGCCTCCGCGCTGGGCCTGCTGCTGCTGGCGCGTTTGAGCCGGGGCTTTCACGGCGCCAATGCCGCCGCCGCGGCCATCGCCGCTGGCGACCTCACGCACCGCGTCGAGCACCAGGGTACGGACGAGATCGCGGCCATGCTGGCCCAGATGGAAACCATGCGCGGCAACCTGGGCCGGATGATCGGCCAGGTCAGCGATGGCGCGGAGATGATCGCCGGCGCGTCTTCCCAGGTGGCGGTGGGCACGCAGGATCTGTCCTCGCGCACCGAGCAGCAGGCCAGCGCCCTGCAGGAGACGGCGTCGGCCACCGAGCAGCTGTCGGGCACCGTGCAGCAGAACGCCGACAGCGCGGCCCAGGCCAGCCAGCTCGCGGCCTCGGCCACCGGCGTCGCACAGCGTGGCGGCGCCGTGGTGTCGCAGGTGGTCGAAACCATGGAGGCCATCAACATGTCCTCGCGCAAGATCGTGGACATCATCGGCGTGATCGACGGCATCGCCTTCCAGACCAACATCCTGGCGCTCAACGCCGCCGTGGAGGCCGCCCGCGCGGGCGAGCAAGGCCGGGGCTTCGCCGTCGTGGCCGGCGAGGTGCGCAGCCTCGCGCAGCGCAGCGCGGAGGCGGCCAGGGAAGTCAAGCGGCTCATCACCGACTCGGTCGCCAAGGTCGATGTCGGCAGCGGGCAGGTGGCGCAGGCGGGCGCGACCATGCAGGAAATCGTGACCGGCATCCAGCGCGTGGCCGACATCGTGGACGAGATCGCCCACGCCAGCCGCGAGCAATCCGCGGGCCTGTCCCAGATCAACCATGCCGTGGCGCACCTCGATGGCGTGACGCAGCAGAATGCGGCGCTCGTCGAGCAGACCTCGGCCGCCTCCGGCGCGCTGCAGGAGCAGGCGCGCCAGCTCGCCAGCCTGGCGGCCACGTTCAGGCTGGAGCAGAGGGCCGCGCGGCCCGTGGCCATCGCCGCCGGCGCGCCGGCCGGCCAGCAGGCACTGGCGGCGGCCTGACGGAGTCAACTTCTTCCGCGGCGCCCGCGTACTACATGCGCCCGAGCGCCTGCATCTTCCACGCCAGCCAGAACTTGCGCAGCGGCGTGAGGCTGGTGCGCTGGTGCAGTACCTGGAAGCCGTCGGCCTCGATCTCGCGCAGCAGCGTGCGATAGATGCTCGCCATCATCAGGCCGGGCTTCTGCGCGCGGCGGTCGGCGTCGGGCAGCAGGGCCAGGGCCTCGTCGTAGAGCCTATGGGCGCGCTCGGCCTGGAAGCGCATGAGCGCGGTGAAGCGGTCCGAATACTCGCGCCGGGTGATCTCGTGCGCCTTGACGTCGAATTGCTGCAGCTCGGAGATGGGCAGGTAGATACGCCCGCGCATGGCATCCTCGCCCACGTCGCGGATGATGTTGGTGAGCTGGAACGCCAGCCCCAGTTTGTGGGCGTATGCGGTGGTGCGCGCGTCGGTCTGCCCGAAGATGTGCGCCGCCACCTCGCCCACCACGCCGGCCACCAGGTGGCAGTAGCGCGCCAGGCCCGCGAAGTCGAGGTAGCGCGTCTGCTCCAGGTCCATCTGGCAGCCCTCGATCACGGCCTGCAACTGGCCCTGCTCAATGCCATAGGCGGGCACGTGCGGCATCAGCGCCTGCATCACCGGGTGGCTGGGCCGGCCGGCGAAGGCCTGCGCCACCTCGCCTTGCCACCAGGCGAGCTTGGCCTGGGCAACGCTCGCGTCGGAGACGTCGTCCACCACGTCGTCCACTTCACGGCAGAAGGCGTAGAAGGCCGTGATGGCCGCGCGGCGCTGGCGTGGCAGGAACAGAAAGGCGTAGTAGAAGCTGCTGCCGGAGGCGGCCGCCTTTTGCTGCACGTACTGGTCGGGGTTCATGGGGGCGTGATTGTCCCACGGCGCGCGTGGCCGTCCGCGGGGCAGTGGTTTGTGGCCAAAAGTGCCTCTGGCGCCCATGCAGCAAGCGCCGGCAGCTATCAACGACAGAGCGCCTACATGCGCACGGCGCGCGCCAGCATGCGCAGCCAGTCCGGCGCGCCCAGCCGGGGCCGCGCGGTCAGGCTGGCGCCGCCCAGGGCCTGCACCTTGTCGAGGATGCGCAGGCCGCCCTGCACCACCAGGCGCAGCTCCCAGCCCGCGCGGCCGGGCAGGCGGTGCACCAGCGGCGCGCCCTGCAGCATGAGGCCGCGCGCCCAGGCGGCGCAGTCGAGGACGAGGCGGTCGCTCGCGGACGTGCGCCGCAGCGCGGCGAGATCGGCGCGCGCCACGCCGTAGGCCGCGCAGTCGGCGTCCGCCAGGTAGTGGCGGCCGCGCGGCAGGTCCACGCTCAGGTCCTGCCAGAAGTTGATGAGCTGCAGGGCGCTGCAGATGGCGTCGCTCTCGCGCAGGGCCGCGTCGCCGTGCACGCCGTACAGGTGCAGCAGCAGCCGGCCCACGGGGTTGGCTGAGCGGCGGCAGTAGTCGAGCAGAGCGGCGCGGTCGGCATGGGTGGCGCCGTCCCGGGTCATGGCCACGTCCTGCATGAAGGCGTCGAGCAGGTCGTCGAGCAGCGCCACGGGCAGCCGGTGGCTGCGCAGCGTGGCTTGCAGCGGGCCGAAGACAAAGGCCCAGCGCGGTCCGGGGAGGCAGCCGGCGGTAATGGAATGCAGCTCGGCGCGGTAGGCGTGCAGGTCGGCCAGGCGCTCGCCGGGGCTGGCCTGGCCTTCGTCGGCGATGTCGTCGGCCGCGCGGGCGAAGGCGTAGATGGCGGTGATCGGCTCGCGCAGGCGTGGCGGGCACAGCAGCGAGGCGACGGGGAAGTTCTCGTAATGCGTGACCGGCGCCGCCCGGGTGGGCGCGGCGGCGGGCTGCGGGGATGGTCGGGCGTTCACCGCGGGGATTGTCGCTTGACAGTGAAAAAGGGTTTCACCTAGATTACTAACCAATCGGTCATTAACTGGGCCATCGCGGCCCGTTGCCTGCCATGCTTTTACTTCCAGCCTTCGTGCGGCCCCGGTCGGGGCTTTTTTTGTCGCCGGGCCGCCCCAAGGCAAAAAGCGGCCCCCTTGGGGGGCAGCGAACCACGCATTGCGGGGAGCGTGGGGGCATTCTGTTGTGGGTCCTCGGCGTCAGCCTGGGGCTGCTGGCGGGCTGTTCGCGCCAGCAGCCCGCGCCCGAGCCCGTGCGGGCGGTCAAACTGCTGACCGTGGCCGCGTCGCCCCTGCAGATGCAGCTGGAGTACGCGGGCGAAGTGCGCGCGCGCGTGGAGTCGCGCCTGTCCTTCCGCGTGGCGGGCAAGATCGTGCAGCGCCAGGCCGAGCTGGGCCAGCGCGTGCAGGCCGGGCAATTGCTGGCCCGGCTCGACGCGCGCGACTACGAGCTGGCCGCGCAGGCCGCGCGCGCCCAGGTGGCGGCCGCCACCACGCAGCGCGACCTGGCGGCGGCGGACTTCGAGCGCTTCTCGCAGCTCAAGGCGCAGAACTTCATCAGCGGCGCCGAACTGGACCGGCGCCAGGCGCAGCTCAAGTCGGCCCAGGCGGTGCTGGACCAGGCGCGCGCGCAGCTCGCGTCCCAGGGCAACCAGGCCGACTACACGCGCCTGCTGGCCGACGCGGACGGCGTGGTGACGGGCATCGACGCCGAGCCCGGCCAGGTGGTGGCCGCCGGCACGCCCGTGGTGCGTGTCGCGCGCGACGGCCCGCTCGACGCGGTGTTCTACGTGCCCGAGGACAAGGTGGGCCAGCTGCGCGTGGGCCAGGCCGTGCAGGTGCGCGCCTGGTCGGCGGACGCGCCGATGCCGGGCAAGGTGCGCGAGGTGGCGGCCAGCGCCGACCCGGTGACGCGCACCTTCCTAGTCAAGGTGGCGGTGGACGGCGGCGACGTGCCGCCGCTGGGCGCCACCGTCTACGTGGCGCCGCAGGCTTTCGCGCATGGCGGCGTGCAGGCCATGCGCCTGCCCACGAGCAGCCTGCGCCAGGAGGGCGGGCAGACCGCGGTCTGGGTGTACGAGCCCGGCGAGGGTGGCGGCGGCACGGTGCGCTCGCAGGTGGTGCAGATCGCCACGGCCGACGGCAACGAGGCCGTGATCGCCGCGGGCCTGGCGCCCGGCATGCAGGTGGTGGCCACCGGCGTGCATGCGCTGGCGCCAGGGCAGAAGGTGACGGTCTACAAGCCAAAATCGCCTCAAACGCCCAAGGGGAAAGCGCCAGCAGCTATGAATGCGGGAGCGTCTGCGGCATCGGCCGCGGTGCGCTGAGGGGACGCCATGTCGCAGATGGAACCCCGCAAGGGCTTCAACCTGTCCCTGTGGGCGCTGAACCACGCGGCCCTGACGCGCTACCTGATGGTGGTGCTGATGGTGCTGGGCGTGGCAGCCTACTTCCAGCTGGGGCAGGACGAGGATCCGCCCTTCACCTTCCGCGCGATGGTGGTGCGCACTTACTGGCCCGGCGCTACGGCGCAGCAGGTGGCCGAGCAGGTGACCGACAAGCTCGAACGCACACTGCAGGAGGTGCCCTACGCCGACAAGATCCGCAGCTACAGCAAGCCGGGCGAGTCGCAGATCATCTTCGAGATCAAGGACTCGTCGCGGCCCGCCGAGGTGGCCAACGTCTGGTACCAGGTGCGCAAGAAGATCGGCGACATGCGCTACCAGCTGCCGGGCAACATCCAGGGGCCCTTCTTCAACGACGAGTTCGGCGACGTGTTCGGCGTGATCTACGCGCTGCAGGGCGAGGGCTTCAGCTATGCCGAGCTCAAGGACTTCGCCGACGACGTGCGCCAGCAACTGCTGCGCGTGAAGGACGTGGCCAAGGTCGAGCAGTTCGGCGTGCAGGACGAGAAGGTCTGGATCGAGGTCTCGCACAAGCGCCTGGCCCAGCTGGGCCTGGACTTCAACGCGGTGCTGCAGCAGCTGGGCGCGCAGAACGCGGTGGAGAGCGCGGGCGTGATCCAGTCGCCGCAGGACATGGTGCAGGTGCGCGTGGGCGGGCAGTTCACCAGCGTGGAGCAGCTGCGCGCCATGCCGATACGCGGCGCCTCGGGGGCGCAGCTGCGCCTGTCCGACATCGCCGAGGTGCGCCGCGGCTACGTGGAGCCGCCGTCGGTCAAGGTGCGCTTCCAGGGCCGCGAGGCCATTGGCCTTGGCATCTCCATGGCCAAGGGCGGGGACATCATCGCCCTGGGCAAGGCGCTGCGCGCGGCGGCGGCCGGCATTCAGGCGCGCCTGCCCGCGGGCGTGCAGCTGCACCAGGTGCAGGACCAGCCGGCGTCCGTGGCCGCCTCGGTGAACGAGTTCGTCAAGGTGCTCATCGAGGCCGTGGTCATCGTGCTGGGCGTGAGCTTCGTCTCGCTTGGGCTGCACAAGGGCGGGCGCTTTGGCTGGCACATCGACTACCGGCCCGGCCTGGTGGTGGCCATCACTATCCCGCTGGTGCTGGCCGTCACCTTCCTGGCCATGCATTACCTGGGCATAGGGCTGCACAAGGTGTCGCTGGGCTCGCTCATCATCGCCCTGGGGCTGCTGGTGGACGACGCCATCATTGCCGTGGAGATGATGGTGCGCAAGATGGAGGAGGGCTACGACAAGGTGCGCGCCGCCACCTTCGCCTACGACGTGACGGCCAAGCCCATGCTGACGGGCACGCTGATCACGGCGGCGGGCTTCCTGCCCATCGGCATCGCCAAGTCGGTCACGGGCGAGTACACCTTCGCCATCTTCGCCGTGACGGTGATCGCGCTGGTGCTGTCCTGGATCGTCTCGGTCTACTTCGTGCCCTACCTGGGCACGCTGCTGCTCAAGGTCAAGCCCCACGATCCCGACGCGCCGCCGCACGAGCTGTTCGACACGCCGTTCTACAACCGTTTCCGCGCCACCGTGAACTGGTGCGTGCAGCACCGCTGGATCACCATAGGCGCCACCGTCGCCATTTTCGCGCTGGGCATCGCGGGCATGGGGCGCGTGCAGCAGCAGTTCTTCCCGGATTCGAGCCGGCCCGAGATCATGGTGGACCTCTGGTTCCCCGAGGGCACCGCCTTCGCCGCCAACGAGGCCGTCACCAAACGCCTGGAGCGGCGCCTGATGGAGCAGGACGGCGTGGAAAGCGTGGCCGCCTGGGTGGGCTCGGGCACGCCGCGCTTCTACCTGCCGCTCGACCAGGTGTTCCCGCAGAGCAACGTGTCGCAGTTCATCGTGCTGGCCAAGAGCCTGCCCGAGCGCGAGGCCCTGCGCCTGAGCCTGCCCAAGCTGCTGGCCGAGGAGGTGCCCGAGGCGCGCGGCCGCGTGAAGCTGCTGCCCAACGGGCCGCCCGTGCCGTACCCCGTGCAGTTCCGCGTGCTGGGCGGCGACCCGGCCACGCTGCGCCTGCGCGCCGACGAGGTCAAGGCCGCGATGCGCGCCAACGCCAATCTGGTCGGCGTGAACGACAACTGGAACGAGTCGGTGAAGGTGGTGCGCCTGGAGGTGGACCAGGACAAGGCGCGCGCGCTGGGCGTGACCAGCCAGTCCATCGCCCAGGCCTCGCGCATCATGTTCACGGGCACCACCGTGGGCCAGTATCGCGAGAACGACTTGGCTCTAGACATCGTGCTGCGCCAGTCGCCCGACGAGCGCGAGGCCATTTCCGACATCGCCAACGCCTACCTGCCCACGGCCTCGGGACGCTCGATACCGCTCACGCAGATCGCCAGGCCCGTGTTCACCTGGGAGCCGGGCGTGATGTGGCGCTGGAGCCGCGACTACGCCATCACCGTGCAGGGCGACTTGGTGGAGGGGCTGCAGGGCGCCACCGTCACCGCCCAGCTGCTGCCCGAGCTGCGCGCGCTGGAGGCGCGCTGGCGCGCGGCGGGCGACAACGGCGTGCGCATCGAGGTGGCGGGCGCGGTGGAGGAGAGCAGCAAGGGCTCGGCCTCCATCGTGGCCGGGGTGCCGGTGATGCTGTTCATCGTCTTCACGCTGCTCATGCTGCAGCTGCACAGCTTCAGCCGCTCGGTGCTGGTGTTCCTCACCGGGCCGCTGGGCATCGCGGGCGTGGCGGCGGCGCTGCTGCTACTGAACCGGCCGTTCGGCTTCGTGGCGCTGCTGGGCGTGATTGCGCTCATGGGCATGATCCAGCGCAACTCGGTGATCCTGATCGACCAGATCGAGCTCGACCGCGCGGCAGGCGTGCCCACCTGGAACGCCATCGTGGAGGCGGCGGTGCGGCGCCTGCGCCCCATCGTGCTCACGGCCGCGGCCGCGGTGCTGGCCATGATCCCGCTCTCGCGCAGCGTGTTCTGGGGGCCGATGGCCGTGGCCATCATGGGCGGGCTGGTCGTGGCCACCGTGCTCACGCTGCTGGCGCTGCCCGCCATGTACGCGGCCTGGTTCCGCGTGCGCAGGCAGTAGTCGCGCGCAACAAGGTAAAATCTATGGTTTACCTGATTCACCCGGTCGGCTGGCTACGAGGCCCGTCGGCCGGATGGCAAGAGCAGCGCGGGTGGCGAAATTGGTAGACGCACCAGGTTTAGGTCCTGACGCCAGCAATGGTGTGGGGGTTCGAGTCCCCCCCCGCGCACCACGAGCGAAGACCGAGGCGCAGCCCGGCACACATACCGACACTAGGAACAACCATGGCCGTAACTGTTGAAACCCTTGAAAAGCTCGAGCGCAAGATCACGCTGAGCCTGCCTGTGACCACCATCCAGAGCGAAGTGGACGCACGCTTGAAGCGCCTGGCGCGCACCGTCAAGATGGACGGCTTCCGTCCCGGCAAGGTTCCCATGAGCGTGGTGGCCCAGCGCTACGGCTACTCGGTGCAGTACGAGGTGCTCAACGACAAGGTCGGCGAGGCCTTTGCCCAGGCCGCCAACGAGGCGCAGCTGCGCGTGGCGGGCCAGCCGCGCATCACCGAGAAAGACGGCGCTCCCGAGGGCCAGGTGACCTTCGACGCCGTGTTCGAGGTGTTCCCCGAGGTGAAGATCGGCGACCTGGCCACCGCCGAGGTGGACAAGCTCTCGGCCGAGGTGACCGAGGCCGCCATCGACAAGACCCTGGACATCCTGCGCAAGCAGCGCCGCACCTTCGCCCAGCGCGCCCAGGGCGCTGCCGCCGAGGACGGCGACCGCGTGACCGTGGACTTCGAAGGCAAGATCGACGGCGAGCCCTTCCAGGGCGGCAAGGCCGAGGACTTCCAGTTCCTGGTCGGCGAAGGCCAGATGCTCAAGGAATTCGAGGACGCCGTGCGCGGCATGAAGACGGGCGAGAGCAAGACCTTCCCGCTGGCTTTCCCCGAGGACTACCACGGCAAGGACGTGGCCGGCAAGACGGCCGACTTCCTGGTCACCGTCAAGAAGATCGAGGCCTCCCACCTGCCCGAGGTGAATGAGCAGCTCGCCAAGTCGCTGGGCATCGCCGACGGCACGGTCGAGGGCCTGCGCGCCGACATCAAGAAGAACCTGGAGCGCGAGGTCAAGTTCCGCCTGCAGGCCCGCAACAAGCAGGCTGTGATGGACGCCCTGGTGGCCAAGGCCGAGCTGGACCTGCCCAACGCCAGCGTGCAGGCCGAGATCGCCCGCTTGCTCGAAGGCGCGCGCGCCGAACTCAAGCAGCGCGGCGTCAAGGATGCCGACAAGGCCGAGATCCCCGAGGACGTGTTCCGTCCCCAGGCAGAGCGCCGCGTGCGCCTGGGCCTGGTGATCGCCGAGCTGGTGCGCGCCAACGACCTGCAGGCCAAGCCCGAGCAGCTCAAGGCCCACATCGACGAGCTGGCTGCCAGCTACGAGAAGCCCGAGGACGTGGTGCGCTGGTACTTCAGCGACCGCCAGCGCCTGGCAGAGGTCGAGGCCGTGGTCATCGAGAACAACGTGACCGACTTCGTCCTGGGCAAGGCCAAGGTCAACGAGAAGGCCGTGTCCTTCGACGAGCTGATGGGCCAGGCCTGATACACCCTGGCGGCGCGCCCCGCAGCGGCGCGCCCCGGGCGAGCCTTGCGGGGGCTTGTGCTTTGCTGCACAAGCCCCAATTCATTTTCTGGGTACAGTACCGCCCCTGACTGGAGAAATACACATGAGCGCACTGGAAACGCAGGCCCTGGGCATGATCCCCATGGTCATCGAGCAATCGGGCCGCGGGGAGCGGTCCTACGACATCTATTCGCGTCTGCTCAAGGAGCGCGTGATCTTCCTGGTGGGGGAGGTCAATGACCAGACCGCCAACCTGGTGGTGGCGCAACTGCTGTTCCTGGAGAGCGAGAACCCGGACAAGGACATTTCGTTCTACATCAACTCCCCTGGCGGCAGCGTGACGGCCGGCATGGCCATCTACGACACCATGCAGTTCATCAAGCCCGACGTGTCCACGCTGTGCTGTGGCTTTGCCGCCAGCATGGGCGCCTTCCTGCTGGCCGCCGGCGCCAAGGGCAAGCGCTTCTCGCTGCCCAACTCCAAGATCATGATCCACCAGGTGCTCGGCGGCGCGCGTGGCCAGGCGACCGACATCGAGATCCATGCCCGCGACATCCTGCGCACCAAGGACCAGATGAACCGCATCCTGGCCGAGCGCACCGGCCAGTCGATCGAAAAGGTGAAGGCCGATACCGAGCGCGACTATTTCATGACCGCCGACGAGGCCAGGGACTATGGGCTGGTGGACCAGGTGATCTCCAAGCGTCCCTGACCGTCAGGCTTGCCCGGGCCCGGCGTTTCCCGCAGGGGAAACGCCGTTTTTATTTCGTTATCATCTTGACAACATCCCCTGTCATAAGGCACTGCTTCCATGGCCGATAAAAAAGGCTCCTCCAGCGAAAAAACCCTTTACTGCTCTTTCTGCGGCAAAAGCCAGCACGAGGTAAAGAAGCTGATCGCCGGCCCGTCAGTCTTTATTTGCGACGAGTGCATTGACCTGTGCAACGAGATCATCCGCGACGAACAGCCTACGGGTGAAGCCGCTCGCGAGGGTCGCGGCGATCTGCCCACGCCGGCCGAGATCAAGGCCAACCTCGACAGCTACGTGATCGGCCAGGAAAAGGCCAAGCGTACGCTGGCCGTGGCCGTGTACAACCACTACAAGCGCCTGCGCCACAAGGACAAGGCCGGCAAGGACGACGTGGAGCTGTCCAAGAGCAACATACTGCTCATCGGCCCCACGGGTTCGGGCAAGACGCTGCTGGCGCAGACGCTGGCGCGCCAGCTGGACGTGCCCTTCGTGATGGCCGACGCCACCACGCTGACCGAGGCCGGCTACGTGGGCGAGGACGTGGAGAACATCGTCCAGAAGCTGCTGCAAAGCTGCAACTACGACGTGGAGCGCGCCCAGCGCGGCATCGTCTACATCGACGAGATCGACAAGATCAGCCGCAAGTCCGACAACCCCAGCATCACGCGCGACGTGTCGGGCGAGGGCGTGCAGCAGGCGCTGCTCAAGCTCATCGAGGGCACCATGGCCAGCGTGCCGCCCCAGGGCGGGCGCAAGCACCCGAACCAGGACTTCCTGCAGATCGATACGACTAACATCCTGTTCATCTGCGGCGGCGCGTTCGCGGGCCTGGAGAAGGTGATCGAAAACCGTACCGAGGCGTCGGGCATAGGCTTCGGCGCGGCGGTCAAGAGCAAGAAACAGCGCTCGCTCACCGAGGTGTTCCAGGACATCGAGCCCGAGGACCTCATCAAGTTCGGCCTGATCCCCGAGCTGGTGGGCCGGATGCCCGTGGTGACGGCGCTGGCCGAACTCGGCGAGGACGCCCTGGTGCAGATCCTCACCGAACCCAAGAATGCGCTGGTCAAGCAGTACAGCAAGCTGCTCGCCATGGAGGGCGTGGATCTAGAGATACGCCCTGCGGCGCTCAAGGCCATCGCGCGCAAGGCCATTGCCCGCAAGACCGGTGCCCGCGGGCTGCGCTCCATCCTGGAGCAGGCCCTGATCGGCACCATGTTCGATCTGCCCAATGTGTCCAACGTGGAGAAGGTCGTGGTGGACGAGGCCACCATCGAGGAAAGCAAGGCGCCGCTGCTGCTCTATCGCGAGGCAGCCAAGAAGGCCTGAGGCCGGCCGGGCCGTCGCTTCCACCGCGGCGGCCAGGCAGCCTCGCGCCTGTCGGCACCCCGCGCCTGAGCGGCAGAGCCGCTGGATTGAAAACGTTGTCCATGGCCCCACTTCCATGGACACAACTGAGGATTCCCCATGTCCGGACATACGCCCCTGCCCGCTACCCCCCTTGATCTGCCACTGTTGCCGCTGCGCGACGTGGTGGTGTTCCCCCACATGGTGATCCCCCTTTTCGTGGGACGCCCCAAGAGCATCAAGGCCCTGGAAATGGCCATGGACGCCGACCGCAGCATCATGCTGGTGGCCCAGAAGGCGGCCGCCAAGGACGAGCCCCAGGTGTCGGACATGTTCGAGGTGGGCTGCATCTCCAACATCCTGCAGATGCTCAAGCTCCCCGACGGCACGGTGAAGGTGCTGGTCGAGGGCCAGCAGCGCGCCCAGGTGACCATGGTGCACGATGCGGAAACGCACTTCACGGCCACGGTGACGCCGGTGCAGGAAGAGGCCGAGGACGGCAAGTCGAGCGAGATCGAGGCGCTGCGCCGCGCCGTGATGCAGCAGTTCGACCAGTACGTGAAGCTCAACAAGAAGATCCCGCCGGAGATCCTGACCTCGATCGCGAGCATCGACGACCCGGGCCGCCTGGCAGACACCATCGCCGCCCACCTGCCGCTCAAGCTGGAGAACAAGCAGCGCGTGCTCGATCTGGCGGACATCAAGCTGCGGCTGGAAGACCTCTTCGAGCAGCTCGACCGCGAGGTGGACATCCTCAACGTAGACAAGCGTATCCGCGGCCGCGTGAAGCGCCAGATGGAGAAGAGCCAGCGCGACTTCTACCTCAACGAACAGGTCAAGGCCATCCAGAAGGAGCTCGGCGAGGGCGAGGACGGCGCGGACATCGAAGAGATCGAGAAAAAGATCAAGCTCGCCAAGATGCCTGTCGAGGCGCGCAAGAAGGCCGAGGGCGAGCTCAAGAAGCTCAAGCTCATGTCGCCCATGTCGGCGGAGGCCACGGTGGTGCGCAACTACATCGACGTACTCACCAGCCTGCCCTGGAGCAAGAAGACCAAGATCAAGCACGATCTGGCGCTTGCGGAGAACGTGCTCAATGAGGACCACTACGGCCTGGACAAGGTCAAGGACCGTATCCTCGAATACCTCGCGGTGCAGCAGCGCGTGGACAAGGTAAAGGCGCCCATCCTGTGCCTCGTGGGCCCTCCGGGCGTGGGCAAGACCTCGCTGGGCCAGTCCATCGCCAAGGCCACGGGGCGCAAGTACGTGCGCATGGCGCTGGGTGGCATGCGCGACGAGGCGGAAATCCGCGGCCACCGCCGCACCTACATCGGCGCCATGCCGGGCAAGGTGCTGCAAAGCCTGGGCAAGGCCGGCACGCGCAACCCGCTGTTCCTGCTCGACGAGATCGACAAGCTGGGCACGGACTTCCGAGGCGATCCGTCCAGCGCATTGCTGGAGGTGCTCGACCCCGAGCAGAACCACAAGTTCGGCGACCACTACGTCGAGGTGGACTTCGACCTGTCCGACGTGATGTTCGTCGCCACGTCGAACTCGATGAACATCCCGCCGGCCCTGCTCGACCGCATGGAGGTGATCCGCCTCTCGGGCTACACGGAGGACGAGAAGACCAACATCGCCATCAAGTACCTGCTGCCCAAGCAGATGACCAACAATGGCGTCAAGGACGAGGAGTTGCGCGTGACCGAATCGGCCGTGCGCGACATCGTGCGCTACTACACGCGCGAGGCGGGAGTGCGCTCGCTGGAGCGCGAGCTCTCCAAGATCTGCCGCAAGGTGGTCAAGGGCCTGCAGCTCAAGAAGCTGCAGGCGCCGGTCGAGGTATCGGCGGACAACCTGTCCGAATACCTGGGCGTGCGCAAGTTCAGCTACGGACATGCCGAGAAGCAGAACCAGGTGGGCCAGGTGGTCGGGCTGGCGTGGACCGAGGTGGGCGGCGACCTGCTCACGATCGAGGTGGCCACCATGCCGGGCAAGGGCAACATCACGCGCACGGGTTCGCTCGGGGACGTGATGAAGGAGTCCGTCGAGGCGGCACGCACCGTGGTGCGCAGCCGTGCGCGCCTGCTGGGCATCCGTGACGACGCCTTCGAGAAGCGCGACCTGCACATCCACGTGCCTGATGGCGCCACGCCCAAGGACGGCCCGAGCGCGGGCATCGCCATGACCACGGCCATCGTCTCCGCGCTGACCGGCATACCCGTGCGCGCCGACGTGGCCATGACGGGCGAAATCACGCTGCGCGGCGAGGTGACCGAGATCGGCGGCCTGAAGGAAAAACTGCTGGCGGCCCTGCGCGGCGGCATCAAGACGGTGCTGATACCCGAGGCCAACGTCAAGGACCTGCAGGAGATCCCGGACAACGTGAAGAGCGGCCTGGAAATCGTGCCCGTGAAGTGGATCGACAAGGTGCTGGAGCAGGCGCTCGAACGTAAACCGACGCCGCTGGCCGAGGAGGATGTGGCCCCGGCCGTCCCCGTGGCGGCAGCGCGCGAGGCGGCTACGGGCTCCGTGAAGCATTGAGGAAAAGATGCGCGGATTTTTTGTGAGGCCCAAAAAATCCGCTACAATCTGCTCCATCGATGCCAAACGTTGTACAATGCAAGGCTTCGGTAAACGCGGGAATAGCTCAGTTGGTAGAGCGCAACCTTGCCAAGGTTGAGGTCGTCGGTTCGAGACCGATTTCCCGCTCCAGATTCGGAGCAAAAAGGGGAAGCTTCTGCTTCCCCTTTTTGTCAAGAAGCAGGATTCGGCGCGGTAGCAAAGCGGTTATGCACCGGATTGCAAATCCGTTGAGGCCGGTTCGACTCCGGCCCGCGCCTCCAAAGAACTCAATATCAAACCAACGATTTACAAAGGCCGCTGACCAGCGGCCTTTTTTCTTGCTGCCCGATCAGTTGCCCAATCCAGCCCAAGCGGTCGCATGGGCGGCACAGTGGATGCCTATGGCCTGTTAGGATTGCCGGACTCCATGTAATTGAGCGCAGAAGAAAATGGCAAGAAAGCAGAAGACAGGCTCCACCAACGCGAACGAGACCCGCGAGAATCTTCTCAAGCTTGCCGCCCGCACGTTCGGCACCCAGGGCTATTCGGCCACCACCATGCGCGCCATCGCCGAGCAGGCGGGGATCGAGGCGGCCAGCATCTACTACCACTTCTCCTCGAAGGAGGAACTGGTCGATGAGGTGATGGAGCAGGGCGCCGGCCGGATCGTTCAGGAACTGAACGGGCACATCGAGGCCCTGGGGCCCGATGCGACGGCTGAGCAACGCTTCCGGGCCGCCGTGCTGGGGCAAATGACCGGTCTGGTCAAGCACGGCGATTTCGCCCTGGCGCACGGCAGGCTGCTGGGGCAGTTGCCGGAGGCGGTGCGCGAGCGGCAGGTCAAGCGGCGCGAGCGCCACCAGAAGCTCTGGAATGGGTTGCTGGAGGGTCTGCGCACCGAGGGTCGGCTGCGCGGCGACGTCGATATCCACCTGGCGCGGATCTTCATCCTGGGCAGCATCAATTCCATCCAGTCGTGGTTCAACCCCCGCAAGGGGGCGTTGGAGAAGATCGCCGACCAGCTCTGCGACATGTTCTTCGCGGGGGTGAGCCCGCCGGCTTCCTGATTCGTTTTCCTCGGCACCGCGCGTACCTTGTCGATCGCGCGCCCGCTTCCACGGCGAAGCGGGCGCGCCATTGTTTTTGTTCGTCTGGATAAGGATGGGTGTTAACCCTAATGACAAGAATGTGGTCTCCCCTTCAAACTAACTATCAGTTGTTAGATAAATGTTTGGCGATTGAAAGACGAAACCCAACAGGACGAGGTGGACATGACGACACAGATGAAACCCATACGCTCTTTTCTCTTTGTTCCGGGCAACAAGGAGTCGATGCTCGACAAGGCGGCAGGCGCGAAGGCCGACGCGCTGATCCTCGACCTGGAGGACAGCGTGCCGCCCGCCGAGAAGCTGGCCGCGCGCGCGCTGGTCGCCCGCAAGATCCCCGAGCTCATCGCCCAGGGCCAGCGCATCTGGGTGCGCGTGAACCGCACGGCGCACATCTATGACCTGGACGACATCCTCGCCGTCGTGCAGCCGGGCGTGGAGGGCATCTACATCTCCAAGCCCTGGGGCCCGGAGGACGTGCACATGGCCTCCTGCATGATTGCCGAGGCCGAGACGCGCGCCAACCTGCCGCTGGGCTCGGTCGGCCTGATCCCGCTGCTGGAGACGGCGCGCTCCATGCAGCTGTGCTTCGAGATCGCGCAGATCCCGCGCGTGGTCGGCATCGTGGGCGCCACGGCCAAGAACGCCGACGTGGGCCGCGCGCTCAAGTACGTGTGGACGGCCGAGGGCCGCGAATCGGAGTACATGAAGTCCCGCGTGGTCATGGCCGCGCGCGCCGCGGGCAAGCAGCCCATCGGCGGCATCTGGCAGCAGATCAAGGACCTGGAGGGGCTGGCCAAGGCCTCGGCGTTCGACCGGCAGCTGGGCATGTCGGGCGAGCTGGCCCTGCACCCGATGCAGGTGGAAACCATCAACCGCACCTACACGCCGACGGCCGAGGAGGTCGCGTTCTACCAGGGAATGATCGACGCGCTCGAAGAAGCCCAGAAACAGGGCCGCGCCTCCGTCATGTACGACGGCGAGCACATCGACATCGCCCACGTCAAGACCGCGCGCGACGTGATCGCGCTCGCCCAATCCTTCAACTGACCGCACACCCCTCAAGGAGATACTGAAATGGCAGGCCTTTACTTCGAAGAATTCAAGCCCGGCATGGTGATCGAGCACGCCATCCGCCGCACCGTGACCGAGACCGACAACATCCTGTTTTCGGCCATGACCTACAACTGTGCGCCGCTGCACATCGACGCCGAGTACAGCGCCAAGACGATGTACGGCCAGCGCCTGGTCAACAGCATGTTCCTGCTGGCGCTGGTGGCTGGCATCACCGTGTACGAGACCACGCTGGGCACCACGCTGGGCAACCTGGGTTTTGGCGAGATCGCTTTCCCCAAGCCCACCTTCCACGGCGACACCATCCGCGTGGAGACCGAGATCCTGGAAACCCGCCAGTCCAAGAGCCGCCCCGACACCGGCATCGTCACCTTCAAGCACGTGGCCAAGAACCAGCGCGACGAGATCGTCTGCACGGCCGTGCGCACGGGCCTGATGATGCTCAAGCCCGCCGACAAGGCATAAGGAGAGCCGCGATGGACTACCAGCTCAGCGAAGACCAGCAGGCCATCGTCGATGCCGCAGAGAAGATCTGCGCCGACTTTCCGCTCGAATACTGGCGCAACAAGGACAAGAACCACGAGTTCCCGCACGAGTTCTTCGAAGCCGTGGCCAGCGGCGGCTGGCTGGGCATCTGCATGCCCGAGGACGTGGGCGGCGCCAACCTGGGCGTGACCGAGGCGGCCCTGTTCATGCGCACCGTGGCCGAGTGCGGCGGCCAGGCAGCGGCATCGACCATCCACATGAACATCTTCGGCCTGCAGCCGGTGGTGCACTTCGGCACCGAGGAGCAGAAGAAGCGCTGGCTGCCGCCCTTCGCCCGGGGCGAGAACAAGGCCTGCTTCGCGGTGACCGAGCCCGATACGGGCCTGGACACCACCAAGCTCAAGGTGACGGCCCAAAAGCAGCCCAATGGCGACTACCTCATCTCGGGCAAGAAGGTCTTCATCTCCACCGCGCAGGTGGCCGACCACATGCTGATCCTGGCGCGCACCACGCCCATCGAAGAGGTGAAGAAGCACAGCGAGGGCCTGAGCCTGTTCTACACCAAGCTCGACCGCAAGTACGTGGACATCCGCGAGATCGACAAGCTGGGCCGCGCCGCTGTCGATACCAACGAGATGTTCATCGACAACCTGCCGGTGTCCAAGGATTCGCTCATCGGCGAGGAGGGCAAGGGCCTATCCTACATCTTCCACGGCATGAACGCCGAGCGCGTGCTGGTGGCGGTGGAGCAGGTGGGCATCGGCCGCGCGGTGCTCAAGCTGGCCACGCAGTACGCCAAGGAGCGCATCGTGTTCGGCCGCCCCATCGGCAAGAACCAGGGCGTGCAGCACCCGCTGGCGCGCAGTTGGGCGGAGCTGGAGGCGGCCAACCACATGATCTTCGCGGCGGCCAGCCTGTACGACAAGGGCCAGCCCTGTGGGTCGGAAGCCAACGCGGCCAAGCTGCTGGCGTCGGAGGCGTGCATGAACGCCTGCCAGACCTCGATCCTCACGCACGGCGGCTTCGGCTACGCGAAGGAATACCACGTGGAGCGCTTCATGCGCGAGGCCTGGATCGGCTACATCGCGCCCGTCACGCCCCAGCTCATCCTGTCGAACATCGCCGAGCGCAAGCTCGGCCTGCCCAAGTCGTATTGATGAAAAAATGGCCTCCGGCGCCCGTCCATAAAGCGCTGGCAGCTATTGAATTGGTAGTGAATCTCAGGAGACAAGCATGTCCGCGACCAAGCCCCTGGAAGGCATCCGCGTCCTCGATCTGACCGTCGCGCTCGCGGGGCCATATGGCTCGCTGCTGCTCGGCGGCCTGGGTGCGGAGGTGATCCGCGTGGAGTCGCCCAGCGGCGGCGACATCGCGCGCAACAACCCGCCCTACGTCAACCAGGAGGGCATCCACTTCGGCGTGCGGCATGCAGACGACGTGTCGCTGTCCATCCTCAACCGCGCGCGCAACAAGAAGAGCATCACGCTGGACCTGAAGTCGCCCCAGGGCAAGGCGCTGTTCATGCAGCTGGCCCAGGAATGCGACGTGCTCATCGAGAACGCCAGCGAGGGCGCCACGGCGCGCCTGGGCGTGGACTACGAGAGCGTGCGAGCGGCCAACCCGAAGATCATCTACGCCTCGATCAAGGCCTTCGGCGAGCCCAGCCCCTACCCCAACCTCAAGGGCATGGACATCATCGTGCAGGCGCTCTCGGGCATCATGGACGTGACCGGCTTCGCCGACGGGCCGCCCACGCGCCTGGGCCTGCCGCTGGCGGACATGATCGCGCCGCTGTATGCCGTCAACGGCATCCTCTCGGCGCTGATCCACCGCGGCCGCACGGGCGAGGGCCAGCGCGTGCAGGTCTCCATGCTCGACTGCCTGGCCTCGCTGGTGGCCGAGGAGCATTTCGACATTTACCTGAAAGCCGGCTACCCACGGCGCTCGGGCAACTTCATGGAGCGGCTCACACCGTTTGGCGTCTACAAGACGCGGGACGGCTACGTGGCCCTGGTGGCCTTCCAGCCCGACTGGTTCCAGAACCTCACCGAGGCCATCGGGCGGCCCGAACTCGCGCAGGACCCGCGCTTCGCCGTGCTGGGGCCGCGCACCAGGAACTCGGCGGAGATCAACGCCATCATCCAGGACTCGCTGGGCCGGCACACCAGCGCCGAGGCCATCCGCGAGCTGCAGGAAAAGCGCGGCGTGCCCTGTGCCGAAGTGCGCACGCCCGAGCAGGTGCTGGCCGACTGCCACCTGCAGGAGCGCGGCGCCGTGGTGCCGCTGGAGCACCCGGGCCTGGCCGCCAGCGGCACCCAGGCCATGGGCATGGGGCTGCCGATCCAGTTCTCCGAATCGCCCGTGCGCTTCGACCAGCCCGCGCAGGCGCTGGGCGCGGCCAACGACGACATCTATCGCGGCCTGCTCAAGCTCTCGGAAGAGCAGTTGCGCCAACTGCGTGAGCAAGGGGTCATCTGACATGGCCGCCCCCCGCTCTGGCCCGCTCGCGGGCATCAAGGTGGTGGAGATCGCGGGCATCGGACCGGGGCCGCTCGCCGCCATGTTCCTGGCCGACCTGGGCGCCACCGTCATCCGCGTCGACCGCAAGGAGCCCTCGGGCCTGGGCGCGCCGCGCCCGGTGCAGTTCGACCTGGGGCTGCGCAACCGCCGCTCCATCCGCGTGGACCTGAAGGACCCCGCCGCCGTCGAACTGGTGATGGAGCTGGTCGGCCAGGCCGACGCGCTGATCGAAGGCTTTCGCCCCGGCGTGATGGAGCGCCTGAGCCTGGGCCCCGACGCCTGCCTGAAAGCCAATCCACGCCTGGTCTACGGCCGCGTGACGGGCTGGGGGCAGGACGGGCCGCTGTCGCAGGTCGCAGGGCATGACCTGAACTACATCTCGATCACCGGCGCCCTGCATGCCATGGGCCGCGCGGGGCAGGCGCCCACGCCGCCGCTCAACGTGCTGGGCGATTACGCGGGCGGCTCGCTCTACCTCGCGTTCGGGCTGCTCGCGGGCATCCTGGAGGCGCGCACGTCCGGCCAGGGGCAGGTGGTGGATGCGGCCATGGTGGATGGCGTGGCCTCCATCATGACGGTGACCATGGGCCTGCACGCGGCGGGCATGATGGGCAAGGAGCGCGGCACCAACCTGCTCGATACCGGCGCGCATTTCTACGAGGTGTACGAGTGCGCCGATGGCAGGCACCTGAGCGTCGCGCCCATCGAGGGCAAGTTCTACCGCCTGCTGCTGGAGAAGCTGGGGCTGCAGGACCACCCGTTGCTGCAGCAGCAGATGGACAAGGCGTGCTGGCCCGAGGCCAAGCAGGTGCTGGCCGCCAGATTCAAGGAACGCACGCGCGATGAGTGGACCGCGCTGCTCGGCCACCTGGACGCCTGCGTCGCGCCCGTGCTGGACTTCGACGAGGCGCCCCGGCACCCGCACGTGAAGGCGCGCGGCACGCTCACCGAGGTCGCCGGCGTGGTGCAGCCCGCGCCCGGCCCGCGCTTCTCGCGCACGCCCGCGGCGCGGCCCGAGCCGCCCGCGCCCCCGTCCACCGAGAACGCCCTCGCGGCGCTGCAAGGCTGGCTGCCCCAGGAGCGCATCCAGGCCTACCAATCGCACAACACTTTCATCTAAGGAGACACAGCCATGATGCATCGACGCACCTTCGCAGGCGCCCTGGCGCTGGCCGCCCTGGCTCCGGCAGCCTTCGCTGCGGACTGGCCCGACGGCAAGACCATCCGCATCGTCGTGGCCACGGGCGTGGGCTCGGGCTCGGACCTCACGGCGCGCCAGATCGCCACCGGGCTGGGCAAGGAGCTGAACACGCCGGTGATCATCGAGAACAAGACCGGCGCGGGCGGCGTGATCGGCACCGACTTCGTCGCCAAGGCCGCGCCGGACGGGTACACGCTGCTGGGCACCTACGCGCAGCACTACACCAACCAGCTCGTGCAGAAGACGCCCTACGACGCGATCAAGGACTTCGAGCCCATCGCGCGCATCGCCAATTCGGCGCTGGTGATCTCGGTCGCGGCGAACTCGCCCTACAAGACGCTCAAGGACGTGATCGAGGCCGCCAAACAGAAGCCCGGCTTCATCACCTACGGCTCCTCGGGCAACGGCACCACCTCGCACATGGCGGCGGCGCTGTTCGAGCACATGGCCGGCGTCAAGCTCAACCACGTGCCCTACAAGGCACCGGGCCAGGTGGCGCTGGACGCGGCGGCGGGGCAGATCGACCTGAGCTTCAACGGCATGTCCTCGGTACTGCCGCTCATCAAGGGCGGGCGCCTGCGGCCCCTGGCCGTCACGACGCCGCAGCGCTCGCAAAGCCTGCCCGACGTACCCACCGTGGCGGAACTGGGCCACCCCGGCTACGAGGCCGCCTCGCCCATCTGGATCTTCGCGCCGCGCGGCACGCCGCAGGCCATCGTGAACAAGCTGTCCGAGGCCGTCGTGCGCCAGGCGCAGTCGCAGGGCTTCAGGGACCTGTGCCTGAACCAGGGGCTGGAGGTGGACATCCAGAACGCCGCCACCGCCAAGGCAGCCGGCCCGGCCGAGCTGGAGAAGTGGCGCAAGCTCATGAGCGTGGCCGGAGCCAAGGCCGAATGATGGCCGCCATGCCCGACGCCCAGGCCGCGCTGGAGCAGGCCGTCGCCGACTGGAACCGCGCCGGCGCGGCCTGGGACGCACAGGCCCTGGCGGCGGTCTATGCCGAGGACGCCCTGCTGTTCGGCGGCCGCCCCGGCCACTCTGTGGGACGCGCGGCCATCCAGGGCTACTTCGCGTCATACGACGGCGTGATCCTCGCGGGCAGCATGCGGATGGCCGAGACCGAGCTGCGCACGCTCGGCCCCGGCTGCGTGCTCGCGCAGGGCATGGTGCACTTCGCCTTCACGCTCGCGGGCGGCGAGCAGACGCGCTCCACGCTGCGCGCCACGCTGGTGCTCAGCCTGGAGCCGGACCGCTGGCGTATCCTGGACCACCATTTCTCCACTGTTCCCTCCGCGCCGCCGCTGGGAAAGGACTGACACATGACCGCGCAGAACGCCGATGTCGATACGCTGCGGCGCCTGATCTTCGGGCGCGCCACCTGCCGCGCCTACCTGAGCGACCCCGTGCCCGAGGACGTGATCCGCAGCATCGCGGATGTGGCGCGCGGCACCGCCTCGTGGTGCAACACCCAGCCCTGGGACCTGGTGGTCACCTCGGGCGAGAGCACCGGCTGGTTCCGCGACGCGCTGATGGAGCAGGCGCGCCAGCACCCCGCGCTGGATTCCGACTTCCCGTTCCCCGAGGAATACCGGGGCGTGTACCTCGACCGCCGCCGCCGCTCGGGCCTGCAGCTCTACGAGGCGCTGGGCATCGCCCGGGGCGACAAGGAGCGGCGCAACGCCCAGTCGTTCGAGAACTTCCGCCTGTTCGGCGCGCCGCACGTGGCCATCGTCACCGTGCCGCAGGAGCTGGGCACCTACGGCGCCGTGGACGCGGGCGGCTTCGTCGGCACCTTCCTGCTATCGGCCCAGGCCCACGGCGTGGCCACCACGCCGCAGGCGGCGCTGGCCATGCAGTCGGGCTTCATACGCCGGTACTTCGGCATGCCCGAGGGGCGCAAGGTGGTGTGCGGCATCTCCTTCGGCTACGCCGACACGGCGCACCCGGTGAACGGCTACCGCACCGAGCGCGCCGGGGTGGACGACTTCCTGCGGCTGGTGTGACGCCATGGACACGCTGCTGATCGACGAGCCCGCGCCGCAGGTGCGCCGCCTCACGCTCAACCGCCCCGAGCGCATGAACGCGCTCGACGGCCCCACGCTGCAGGCGCTGCACGACGCGGCGCGCGACTGCGCGGCGGCGGGCGACGCCGTAAAGGTGCTCGTCATCCGGGGCAGCGGGCGCGCCTTCTGCGCGGGCAACGACCTGAAATGGCTGGCCGGCGGCGTGCTGGCCGACCGCGCCGCGCACATGCGCCACCAGGACCTGATGCAGGCCACCTTCGAGTGCCTGGAGTCCGCGCCGCAGATCGTGCTGGCCAGCGTCAACGGCTATGCCCTGGCGGGCGGCTTCGAGCTCGCGCTGGCCTGCGACCTGATCATCGCCGACGACGCGGCCGAGCTCGGCGACGAGCACATCCGCCGCGACCTGCTGCCCAGCGGCGGCGGCTCGCAGCGGCTGCCGCGCCGCCTGGGCCTGCAGCGCGCGCTGCTGCACCTCGTCACCGGCCGGCGCATGACGGGGCGCGAGGCGGCGGCCCAGGGCCTGGCCGCGCAGGCCGTGCCCTCGGGCCTGCTCGAATCGGCCACGCTGCAGCTCGCGCAGGAGATCGCCCAGGCCGACGCGCTGGCGCTGGCCTCCATGAAGCAGATGGCACGCCGCGCGCTGGAACTGCCGCTGCGGGACGGCCTGCAGTACGAGCGCTGGATGCAGCACCGCTACCGCACGCAGTCGGGCGCGCTGGAGGCGGGCGTGCAGGATTTCGCCGCGAAGAACTGAGCGATTGCTATTAATTCAAGAGTTTCCAGCGCTTGATTGGAAGGCGCTGGAGGCTTTTTTGCTTTGAGAACCACATCGTGCGGACGCCTTCCTGCCAGTGTACGGAACACAAGGCCCGCATGCGTTGACCGGCTGCCGCTACGCCCCGTTCAATGCAGGGATCCGTGCCAACCCCGTCCTTCGAAGGAGACACCATGCGAAACACGTTCCGCCTGCCGGCAACGCTCATCCAGGCCGCCGGCGCCGCCGCGCTGCTGGCCATGGCCCCCCTGTGCGCGGCCGAGACGATCAAGCTCGGCCTGTCCATCCCGCTGTCCGGCTCGGGCGCCAACTGGGGCAAGGGCTCGGAGTGGATGTGCGCCAAGGCCGCGCAGGAGGTCAATGCGCAGGGCGGCGTCAAGGTCAAAGGCCAGGCGCACCAGTTCGAGTGCGTGGGCTATGACAACAAGTACAACGCCGCCGAGGGCGCCAAGGTGGCGCAGGCACTGGTGGCGCGCGACGAGGTGAAGTTCGTGGCCGGCAGCATCGGCGTGGCGCCGGCGCGCGCACTGCAGTCGCTGACCGAGCGGCGCAATGTGCTGCTGTTCACGGCCGCCTGGGGCAACAGCATGAAGGGGCCCAAGTTCCCGCTGACCTTCTCGCAAATGAACTCGCCCAACGAGATCTCCGAGCCGCTCATCACCCACGTGAAGAAGCTGCACCCTGGCGTGAAGACCGTGGTGCTGCTCAACCCCAACGACGCCACCGGCCAGGAGACCGAGAAGGTCGCCAAGGCCGCGTGGGAGAAGAACGGCGTGAAAGTGCTGGTGAGCGACTGGTACGAGCGCGGCACCAGCGAGTTCCAGCCCATCGCCGCGAAGCTCCACGCGGCCAAGCCGGACGTGGTGGACCTGGCCTCCACCCCGCCGGCCGATGCGGGCCTGATCTTCAAGGAGCTCAAGGCACTGGGCTGGAATGGTGTGAAAGTGGTCGAGGTGGGCACGGGCGCCGACGGGCTGCTGGCCACCGGCAAGGACGCGGTGGAAGGCGCCTACCTGGGCGCCGCCGTGAGCGTGGACAGCATGACGCCGCAGCAGAAGGCCCTGGATGAAGGCGTGCGCAAGGCCACGGGCGAGAGCGTCAACGCCATCCAGATCGGTTTCTACGACGCCGTATGGGCCATCAAGGCCGCGATGGAGAAGGCACAGAGCATCGATCCGGCCGAGGTCGCCAAGGCCATGCCCACGGTGAGGTTCAAGTCCTTCTACGGCGAGACGGGGTTCGGCGGCAAGGATGTCTACGGCAGCGACCAGCAGATGCGCCTGCCGGTCATCATCACCAAGCTGGTCGGTACCAGCCTGCAGGAAGTGGGCCGGGTGCAGAAGTAAGCAGACACCATGCAGGACGTCGTCCAACTGCTGTTCACGGCGCTGCAGATCAGCGCCGTCTACATCCTTTTCTCGCTTGGCCTGACCATCATCTTCGGCGTGCTGAAGGTGGTGAACTTCGCGCACGGGCAGTTCTTCACCTTCGGCGCGCTGGTGCTGTCGCTGGTCCTCCGCGCGCTGGCGCCCAGCCTGGGGCATGGCTGGGCGGCCTACCTGCTGGCGGGGCTGGCGGGGCTGGCGGCCTGCCTCTTCGCGGGACTGGTGGTCTACCAGTTCGGCTTCAAGCGGCTGGAGCGCGACATGATCGGCTCCTTCATCCTCTCGGCGGGCCTCGTGCTGCTGTTCGAGGGGATCATGCTGGAGGTCTTCGGCGGCGCGGTGCGGCCCGTGCCCGCGCTGCTGGAGGGCAACGTGCGGCTGCTGGGCCTCACCGTGTCCAGCCAGCGGCTGGTGCTGCTGGCGTTCGCCGTGCTGCTCACGGCGGCCATCATCGTGCTACTGCAGCGCACGCGCTTCGGCAAGGCGCTGCGCGCCGTCTCCATCGACCACGAGGCCGCCATGCTGCAGGGCGTGGCCTACCGGCAGATCGCGCTGTACGGCTTTTTGATGGCGACGGCGGTGGCCGCCATCGCGGGCATGCTGATCGCGCCGCTGGCCGCCGTCACGCCCACGCTGGGCGACTCGTACCTCGTCAAGGGCTTCATCGCCGTGGTGGTGGGGGGCATGGGCAGCATCGTCGGCGCCATCGTGGGCAGCGTGCTGATCGCGCTGCTGGAGTCGTTCGTGGGGTTCTACTTCGACCCGTCGCTCGCCAACCTGGCGATCTTCGTGATCGTCATGGTCGTGCTGCTGGTCCGGCCGAAAGGGTTCTTCGGAAATGACTGAACACAAGGATTCGATCGGCATCGCGGCCATCGGCTGCGTGCTGCTGGCCTGCGTGGCCCTGGGCAGCGGCTACGTGGGCAGCCTGATGGTGTGGATGGCCCTGGCGGCGGCGCTGGCCGCCAGCCTGCGCTTCGTGCTGCTGATCGGCGAGCTGAACTTCGCCTCCGCCGCGTTCTACGGGCTGGGCGCCTATTGCACCGGCACCATCGCCAACACGGCGGACTGGCCGTTCGCGGCCACGCTCGCGCTCAGCAGCCTGCTGGCGCTGGCGGTGAGCATCGTGTTCGGCGGCATCACGCTCAAGGTGAAGGGGCCGTACTTCCTGCTCATCGGCTTCGCGTTCACCGAGGCGATGCGCATCCTCTACACGCGCACCGAGGCGCTGGGCGGCAACTCGGGCCTGGTGGGCATCTTCCCGCCCGCGTGGCTCGATCCGTACTACCAGTACTTCGCCACCGCGCTGTGCTTCGCGCTCATCCTGGGCATGCTGGCCATCGAGCGATCGCACCTGGGCAAGATCTTCGTCGCCATCCGCGACAACGAGAACGTGGTGCGCAGCGTGGGCAACCGCGTGTTCCTCGCCAAGGTGGCGTGCTTCGCCATCGCCTCGGCGGTGGCGGGGCTCGTAGGCTCGCTGCACGCGTATGCCAACAACGTCATCAGCCCGCTCGACTTCGGCTTCATGCTCTCGACCTTCGCGCTCGCTTACCTCAAGGTGGGCGGGGAGGACAGCCCGCTCGGCCCCGTGATCGGCGCGGTGCTGCTGGTCGGCATCGCCAGCTGGGCGCAGAGCATGGGCGGCAGCGAGCACATCCTGTATGGCCTGGCCATCGTGCTGTCGGTGCTGTTCATGCCCAAGGGGCTGATGGGCCTGCTAGAGCGGCTGCGCGCCGGGCGGGGAGGGCGCTGATCATGGCGGATGGCAAGACCCTTCTGTCGGGCCGCAACCTGTCCAAGCAGTTCAAGGGGCTGCTGGCCGTCTCGGGCGTGGACATCGACATCCGGCGCGGCGAGATCGTGGGCCTGATCGGCCCCAACGGCGCGGGCAAGAGCACCACGTTCAACCTCTTGAGCGGATTTCTCGCGCCCACCACCGGCACGTTGACGATCGCCGGGGCCGACATGACCGGCGCGAGCCCCGAGCGCATCAGCCAGCAGGGCCTGGTGCGCACCTTCCAGCACGGCAGCTACCTGCCCACGATGACGGTGCGCGACAACGTGCTCATCGGCGCCCTGGGCGGCACGCGCAACGGCCGCGTGGCGCGCGGCGAGCAGGAGCGGGTGATCGCGCAGGCCATCGCGCTGTTCGGCCTGTCCGACCACGCGAACGCGGTGGCGAAGAACCTGCCGCACGGGCTGCAGCGCCTGCTGAGCATGGCCATCGCCTTCGCCGCGCGCCCGCAGCTCATCTGCTACGACGAGCCGCTCACCGGCCTGAACCAGACCGAGGTGGCCGAGACGCTCAAGGTCTACCGCCGGCTGAAGTCGGAGCACGGCATGTCCATGCTGCTCGTGGAGCACAACATGCGCGCCGTGATGGCCATCTGCGACCGCATCTACGTGCTGCACCACGGCGAGATCATCTTCACCGGAACGCCCGACGAAGTGAAGACGAGCGACGCGGTGCTCAAGGCCTACCTGGGGGAAGCGCATGACCTCTGAACACACCCTGGCCGTGCGCGACCTCACCGTCCACTACGGCGCGGTGCCCGCCGTCACCGGCGTGAGCATGGAAGTCAAGGGCGGCAGCATCGTCAGCCTGATCGGCGCCAACGGCGCGGGCAAGTCCACGCTGATCAAGGCCATCACGGGCCTGGTGAAGGTGCGCTCGGGCGAGGTCACGCTGGGCGGCAAGCCGCTCACCAACCGCGCGCCCAACGTCATCCTCGATCACGGCATCGCCCTGGTGCCCGAGGGGCGGCGCCTGTTCGGCGGTATGACGGTGCGCGAGAACCTGGAGATGGGCGCCTACCGCATCCGCGACGCGGCACGGCAGGCCGAGCTGCTCGACACCTGCTTGCGCTATTTCCCCGACCTGAAGGCCAAGCTGGCCAGCGACGCCAGTTCCCTGAGTGGCGGCCAGCAGCAGATGGTGGCCGTGGCGCGCGCGCTGATGAGCGCGCCCAGCGTGCTGCTGCTGGACGAGCCGACCATCGGCCTCGCGCCCGCGTTCGTCAACGTCATCAGCGCCGTGGTGCGCGACGTGAACCGCCAGGGCGTGACCGTGCTGCTGGTGGAGCAGAACGCCGAGGTGGCGCTGCGCGTGAGCCACCACGCCTACGTGCTGGAGTCGGGCAGGGTGGTCAAGCACGGGCCATCCGACGTGTTCCTGCACGACCCTGACATCAAGAAGGCGTACCTGGGGCTTTAGCCCGCGTGGGTCGGTCAGGCAATGGATCGCGCCGCGAGGTGGCCTTCGCGGATCGCGGGCTGGATGTCGCGCGCGGACAGCGCGTCGCCCACGATGTGCAGCTGCGGAACGCGCCCCTGCAAGGCTTGCCAGATCTCGTTTTGCGACTGGCGGTAGCCCACCAGCACCACCGTGTCGGCGGACACGTTCTCTGGCGTGTCGCCATACAGCGGCCGGACCTCGGCACTGCCTTGATCGATGGACACCAGCGCGGACTGCGTGAGGACGCGGAACCTGCCGGACCTGTGAAAGCGCTGCAGCGCCGCCTGCGTGCGCCCCGTGCCCTCCACGGCGGGGGCGAACATCAGATGGCGGGTCACGTAGGTCACTTCGGCGCCGCTGGCGATCAGCGCCTCGCAGCAGCCGATGGCCTCGTAGTGGCCTATGTCGTCGAACACGATGGCGGTCTTGCCGTAGTCGCCTGCGCCCGCCATGCACAGGTCGAGCGAGGTCAGCACGCGCGCGCCCGGCGCGATGCGCAACCCGGCGGCCGGGTCCGCCGTCTGGCGAAAGCCGCTCGCCTCGGTGGGCTGCGAGCCGGTGGCCACGATGACCACGTCGGGGTTCTCGGCCAGCACCTCGCCGGCCTCCACGTAGGTGGACAGCCGCACGTCGACGCCCAGGCGGTAGATCTCGCCCTCCAGCCACAGGGCGATGTCGCCGATCAGGTGCAGCTTGGGCAGGTGCCTGGCCTGGTTCAGCAACCCGCCCAGGCCGGACGTGGCCTCGATCAGCGTGACGCGGTGCCCCATGAGCCGGGCCGTGCGCGCGGCCTCCATGCCGGCCACGCCGCCGCCCACCACCAGCACCTTGCGCGGGCTTGGGGCGGGGACGATCCGGTCCTCGGCCAGCCGGGCCTCGTCGCCGACCACGGGGTTCACCGCGCAGCGCATGCGGCCCGTGAACACGCCGCCGATGCAGCCCTGGTTGCAGCCGATGCAGGGGCGCACCTCGGTGCCGCGGCCCGCGCGCGCCTTCGCGACCAGCATCGGGTCGGCGATCATGCCGCGCACGATGTTGACCATGTCGGCCTGGCCTTCCTTGAGCGCCTGCTCGGCGTCGTCCAGCGTGGCGTAGCGGCCCACGATGATGCGCGGCACGGTGAGCCCCTGGCCCACGCGCTCGCTGGCCGGCAACTGGTAGCCCACGGGGCGGTCCATGCCCGCGTAGCGCTCCACGTGGAAGTAGTAGTCGCCGTGCGTGATGTTCACGAAGTCGATCAGCCCCTCGGCCTGGGCGCGCAGGGCGATGGCGTTCACGTCCGCCGTGGACAGGATGCGCTCGTCGGTGCTGGCGCCCAGGCGCACGCCCAGCGCGAACCCGGGCGAGGTGGCCGCGCGGATGGCGCGCAGCGTCTCCAGCAGCGCGCGGATGCGGTTGTCGAAGCTGCCGCCGTATTCATCCTGGCGCTGGTTGAGCACCGGCGAGAAGAACTGCGAGAACAGGTAGCCCGCGCCCGCCAGCACCTCCACGCCGTCCAGGCCCGCCGCCTGCATGCGGGCCGCGGCCTGGCCGTAGGCATCGACCAGTTCGCCGATCTGGCCGGTGGTCATGGGGATCGGCGGCGCCACCGAATAGCGCCCCGGCAGCGCCGTCACCGCCCAGGGCAGGCCGCCGTCGGCCGCGGGGTCGGTGTAGCCGCCGTGCCATAGCTGCGTGAACAGCTTCATGCCGGAGGGCGCGATGGCGTCCACCAGCCGCCGCATCGGCGCGATCGCGCCGTCGTCGGCCGCGCTCAGCGAGAAGGTGGAGGAGGGGTGGACCGAGGTGCTCTCGATGATGGACAGCCCCGCGCCCCCCTTCGCCCGCTCCAGGTGGTAGGCGATCAGGTCGTCGTTGACGTAGCGGTGCGCCAGGCGCGTCGCATGCGCGGTGCGCACGATGCGGTTGGGCACCTCGACGCCGCCAATGCGGATCGGCGAGAAAACACGCTTGTAGAGGCTCACGCTACCGACCGCCTGGACGTGATGCCGCCATCCACCGTGACGATGGTGCCGCTGGTGTAGCTGGAGCGCGGCGAGGCCAGGTAGACGAACAGGTCCGCCACCTCCGCCACCGTGGCGGCGCGGCCCAGCGGGTAGCCCGCCATCAGTTCGCCCGAGCGCGCCTCGTCGCCTAGCAGCCGGGCCGCGTGGCTTTTGAGCACCTTGGCGATGCGCTCCGTGGCCACCGGGCCGGGGTTCACGCCCACCACGCGGATGCCGTCCTCCAGGCTGCGCCCGCCCAGGGCGCAGGTGAAGGCCATGAGCGCGGCATTGCCGGTGGAGCCCGCGATGTAGTTGAAGTCGGGGTTCTGGCCGCCGTTGCCGATGTTGTTCAGGATCACGCCGCCGCCGCGCGCCTTCATGCGCGGGTACAGGGCGCGCGTGAGGTCGATGTAGCCGAACACCTTCAGCTCCCAGCCCTTGCGCCAGGCTTGCGCGTCCACGTCCCACAGGTTGCCGCCTGGAATGGCGCCTGCGTTGTTCACCAGCACATCGGCATCGCCCGCGAAGGCCATGATCTCCTCGACCGCGCCGGCCTGCGTCATGTCCAGCGCCAGCACGTCCACGCGCACGCCGTGCGCGGCGCGCAGGCCGGCGGCCAGGGCTTCGAGCTTGTCCGCCGAGCGCGCCACCAGCGCCAGGTGGCAGCCCTCGGCGGCGAAGGCCTTCGCCAGCCCCTCGCCGATGCCTTGCGACGCGCCGGTGACCAGCACGCGCCTGCCTGTCAGTTCCATGTCCATCGTGATGCTCCTTGTCGATTTGTGTTGCGTTCCGTGCATTGGAGGGAACGCCATGGCGCCGGGTCAATGCGTTGGCGCGTTCGTTCCGTGCATTGACACAGATGGAGGGCGTGCTGGCCTCACTTCACGCCCTGGGCCTGCCGCCGCGGCGTGCTGCCGTACGATTATGCGGAGGTGTGCGTCGTCAACGTCATCAGCATCGACACGTCGCATTCGCGGTCCAGGTCCATCACCGCGTTGACGATCGCGTCCGCTGTGCGGCGCGGCACCACGCCCTCGGCGTTGTGGTGGAACTTGGCGATCAGTTCGGTGGTGGAGATCAGGTTGTCGGGGTCGGGCGACGGGCTGCCCTTGGGGTAGAGGGTCTCGGCCGCGAAGGTCTGGCCGCGTGCCTTCACCTCCACGCGCGAGGGGCGGGCCGATGCGTGGGACGAGAGTTCCTTCACATAGTCCGGATGCGCGCGGTGCCGAACCTTCTTCATCAGCGCGAGCACGGAGGGGCTGAACACATGCCTGGGGTCCTGCCAGTCGCGGCCCGGCTTGAGGCGGTGCGCGCCCATGGCCATGCCGTGGGCGATGCTGAACTGGCCGTCGTGCACGTGCTGGATGTCCTGCGTCAGCCAGGTGGGCTTTTCCACGAAGCCTTCCACCAGCAGGTCGATGCCGTCGATTTCCTCGGGGCGGATGTCGTGCTGCTCCACGATGCCGATCAGGCAGTCCAGCGGGCCGTGCAGGATGCGGCAGTGCGGGTAGAGCTTGTAGATCTGCTCGTCGATGAAGCCCCAGCGCTTGCCCAGGTCGTCGGTGATGCGCGCGGGTTCCCAGCGCCTGGTGCCGATGAAGCGCGCGTAGCCGTGCTCGGCATCGTCCAGCAGCTGCACGTCGCCCCGGTGGCGCAGCAGCCCCATGTGCGCGGCCATCATGGCCGCCTGCACCAAGGCGGCGGCCATGGTGTACTTGATGGTGGTGCTGGGCGCGTGGTGGAAGAAGGCCATCATCGACTGCACGGGCGAGATGTAGCCGGCGATGCTCAGCGAGTCCGCCAGCGTCTCGGCGCTCTGGCGCTGCAGCATGCCGATGGCCGCCGTGGCGCCGAAGATGGTGCTGCTGAAGCCGAACACCTTCGGCGTGTCGAGCTGCCCGTCCTTCATGTCGCGCAGGTAGTCCATGGCCTTGCCGAAGCGCCACGACATCTCGTGCGCCACCGCCACCGCGCGGATGAGGTCGCGGCCCGAAGCATCGGAGGTCTCGCCGATGGCGAGCGCGCCCGGCAGCACGTAGGGCGTCACGTGGCCTGGCGGCACCACGGCGTCCATGTCCAGCGCGTTGATGAGTTCGCCGTTGGCGATGGCCGCGCCCAGCACCGAGGCGCGGTGCGGCGTGCCGATGATGGCGGCGTTGCCCTGGCCCGCGACCATGCGGCCATATTCGATGCCGATGCGGCCCTTGGGGTGCTCCACCGCCGCGAAGGCGCAGCCGATGGAGTCGAGCACCAGCCGCTTGACTTCATGAACCACCGGGGCGGGCAGCTCCTCGAAGCGCGTGCCGGCGCTGAAACCTGCCAACTGTTCGATAATCGTTTCCATGCCTGTCTCCATGTCGCTGGCACCGATTACATGCGCCGGTCCGGCGGCGAGGAAGACGGCCCCGCTTATGAGAAAAATAACTGTGACTTATGCCCCCGCCCACGCATGAGCGCAGCGGCCGCGCGGGCCGCCTCGACCTGCACCTGGTGGCGACGCTGCAGGCAGTGATGCAGACCGGCAGCGTCTCCAGGGCCGCCGTGGCGCTGGGCGTGAGCCAGCCGGCCATCAGCCAGAACCTGCGCAAGCTGCGCGAGCACTTCGGTGACGAGCTGTTCGTGCGCAGCGGCCGGGGGCTGCAGCCCACCCCGCGCATGCTGGCCCTGCGGCCCGTGGTGGAGCGGCTGCTGCACGACATGGAGATGCTCTCCCGCCCGTCCGAGGGGTTCGACCCCCAGGGCGCCGAGCTGGAGTTCATCGTCTGCATGTCCGAGTTCGTCGAGTTCACGGTGCTGCCCCGCGTTGCCGCCGAATTCGCGCTGCACGCGCCCCGCTGCCGCCTGCGCGGCGTGCGCGCGCACCATGTGCAGCTGCTCTCGATGCTGGAGCGGGGCGAGGCGGACCTGGCCGTGGGCAGCCTGGTGGGCGCCGCGCCCTCGCTGCGCCAGCAGCGGCTGGCCGACCACCGGCTGGTGTGCATGGTCTCGGCCCATGGCCGCTGGGCCGGCGAGCCGCCCGGTTTCCAGGACTACGCCGAGGGCCGGCACGTGGCCGTGCAGCGCGCTTCGGACCAGATGGACCCGGTGTCCGAGCGCCTGCGCCTGAGCGGCATCCGGCGCAACGCGGTGATCACCGTCTCCAGCGACTTCGTCGCGGCGCGCACCGTGGTGGCCACCGATGCGCTGGGCACCGTCACCCGCGCCGTGGGCCGGCAGCTGGCTGACCTGTTTCCGGTGAGGCTGCAGCCGCTGCCCTTCGATGCCGGTACCTTCACGTCGCGCATGATCTGGCACGAGCGCTTCCAGCGCGATGCGGGCCATGTCTGGCTGCGCAAGCTGGTCGAGGCCGAATACCGCCGCTGGGTGCAGGAACCGCAGGCATTGCCGTAGCGGCTCCTGCGTTCCGTACTTCGGGTGCGGACGCCCTGCCTGCCGTGGGCCGAGCTTGCGCGCAGGGGTTTTTGAAGTACGGAACGGTTCCACGCGGCGCATTGCCGCTGGCCGGGAGCTTGAGGATCATCGCCGGTGCATACCTTCACCAGCGGAGACACCCCCCATGATCCATCGCCGATCCTTCAGCATTGCCCTCGCGGCCGCCGCGCTGCCCTTGGCGGCACGGGCCCAGGACTATCCCAAGCAGCCCGTGCGCGGCATCGTCAGCAACGCGCCGGGCACCGGAACCGACATCACGGCCCGCTTCATCACCAAGCAGATGAGCCAGAAGTGGGGCGTGCCGGTCTTCGTCGAGAACAAGGCGGGCGCGGGCGGCGCGCTCGCCACCGACTACGTGGCCAAGGCCGCGCCCGACGGCTACAACATCCTGTTCACCACGGGCGCGCACTACGGCCTGCCCGCGCTGTATGAAAAGCTGGCCTTCGACGCCCAGGCCGACTTCATTCCCGTGGCCGCGCTGGCGCAGTCGCCCATCGTGGTGTTCGTGCCGGCCGATTCGCCTTTCAAGACGGTGCAGGACCTGATCGACGCCGCGAAGAAGTCGCCCAACAGCCTGAGCTACTCCTCTCCCGGCGGCGGCACCTCGTCGCACCTGGCGGCGGTGATGATGAACAACCAGGCCGGCATCCGCATGCTGCACGTGCCCTACAAATCGGCCTCGCAGTCGGCGCTGGACGTGGCCTCGGGCCAGGTGCCGGTGGGCTTCAACGGCACGGGCGCGGCGCTGCCGTTGCTGCACGCGGGCAAGATCCGCATCCTGGCCATCAGCAGCCGCAAGCGCTCGGCCACCCTGCCGCAGGTGCCCACGCTCGATGAAGCGGGCCTCAAGGGCTACGACTTCGTCGTGCCCATCCTCGCGCTGGTGCGCGCGGGTACGCCGGCGCCCATCGTCGACGCCATCGGCGCGGCCGCGACGGCCGCCGCCGCGCAGCCCGAGTTCCAGGAGCTGTGCAAGGCCCAGGGCCTGGACGTGGCCATCCAGGGCCCGGCCGAGATGAAGGTATCGGCGCCCCAGGAGTTCGCCAAGTGGAAGCACCTAGTGGCCCTGGCCGGCGCGAAAGCGCAGAACTGAGCATGCAGGACCTCACCGCCTCCTTGAAGAGCTTGCTGCGCCCCGGCGACACGCTCTGGTGGGGCCAGGCCACGGCCGAGCCGATCATGCTCACGCGCTGCTGCTCCCGCTGCGGGAGACGGCCGAATTCACTTCGCCGTGATCTGTGCCAGGGCGTTGCTTACAGCACGGCGCCCGCCGCGCGCATGGCCTGCTGCTCCTGCGCGGAGAAGCCCCAGTCGCCCAGCACGGCGTCGCCGTCCTGGCCGGGGTGGGGCGGCGGGTTCTGGATGGCGCCGGGCGTGCGGCTGAAGCGCGGCGCGGGCGCGGGCTGGAGCACGCCGTCCACCTCCACGAAGCTGCCGCGCTGGCGGATGTGGTCGTGGCCCGGCGCCTCGGCCAGCGACAGCACGGGCACGATGCACGACTGCGTGCCCGCGGCCAGCGCCACCCATTCGCCCTGCGTGCGGGTCTTGAAGACCTCGGCGAAGCGCTGCTTCATGAGCGGCCAGCCGGCCTGGTCGTGCTGGCCGGGCAGCTCCCGCTCGGCCAGGCCCAGCACGCCCAGGGCCTCGCGGTAGAAGCGCGTTTCGTTGGCGGCGATACTCACGTGCCTGCCGTCCCGGGTCTCGTAGACGTTGTACCAGGGCGCGCCGGAGTCCAGGCGGTTGGCGCCGCGCTCGTCCTTCCAGTAGCCGGCGGCGAGCAGGCCGTAGATCAGCGTCATCAGCGACGTGGCGCCGTCCACCATGGCCGCGTCCACCACCTGGCCCTGGCCGGAGGTGCGGGCCTCCAGCAGCGCGCTGAGCACGCCCAGCGCGAGGTAGAGCGAGCCGCCGCCGAAGTCGCCCACCAGGTTCAGCGGGATCGCGGGCGCCTCGCCCGCGCGGCCCATGGCGTGCAGCGCACCGGTCAGCGAGATGTAGTTCACGTCGTGCCCCGGCGCCTGGGCCAGCGGGCCGTCCTGGCCCCAGCCCGTCATGCGGCCGTAGACCAGGCGCGGGTTGGCCTTCAGGCAGGCGTCGGGGCCCAGGCCCAGGCGCTCCATCACGCCGGGACGAAAGCCCTCGATCAGCACGTCGGCCTGCGCCACCATGCGCAGCACGGCGGCCACGGCCTCGGGCTTCTTGAGGTCCATCTGCACGCTGCGGCGGCTGCGGTTGAGCAGGTCGAAGCGCGCATCGATGGGCGCGCCGCCGTCGTGCCCGGCCGGGCGGTCGATGCGCACGACCTCGGCGCCCAGGTCGGCCAGCAGCATGCAGCAGAACGGCGCGGGGCCGATGCCGCCGATTTCGACGATCCTGACGCCCTTGAGCGGGCCTTGTGCTTGCTTTGTCATGGGTGTTCCGGTTTTTAAGTGGAATTGGCCAGCAACGCTTGCCAGTCAAGCGCTGCCAGCTATGTTTTCAGGAGTATTGGCGCCGGCGCGCGCCTGGGCCGGCAGAAAGTCCGGCACAGGCGTGGCGCGGCGGCTCTGCATGTCCACGGCCACCAGGCACAGCTCGACCAGGGCGATGGGGGTGCCGCTCAGCGTTTCCAGGCGGTGCGCGGTCGAGAAAGACTTGCCCTGGGCATGCACCAGCCATGAGTTCGACCGGATCCCCATGCCCGCGGACGCCTGCCCGAGCCACGTGGTGCGCATCTCCACCACCATCCGCCCCACGCCGGTCTGGGCGATGAACTGGGGCGAATAGCCCAGGCTCACGTGGTGGTCGTAGCTCGCGTGCTGGAAGCGGATGTGCCGCGAGCCGATGGTGGCGGCGCCGGGGTTGCCGTTGCCGCCGAGCAGGGCGACGGTCTCCGATGCGTACGGGAACGCGCGCGTGTAAAAGCGCGTGTTCCAGTGCCCGTTGGGTCGCACTCCCAGGTTTCCACGCGCGTGATGTTGCTCACGCAGCCCGCGTTGATGGGGCCCATGGCTAGGGCCTGTTAACACTATGGAAGGGGATCGCGTTGCCTCGCAAAGGGGCTGGATGCAAGGCGCTCGCGCGCTGGCCAAGGCTGATGCCTTGCAAGCGTGGGCAACGCCGCAGACGGCCCCTTTGCGAGGCAACCCGAAGGGAAGCTCATGACAGCCCGCCCCTCGGCGTTGCGCTCCTTGTGCGTGCGCACGCACGCACTGCGTCGCGCGCCTTGATGGCCAGGCTGTCATGAGCTTCGCGACCCATTCCATAGTGTTAACAGGCCCTAGTCCGCCGTGATCTGCAGTTCCTGCACCAGCTTGCGGTTGACGGCGATCTCATGGGCCACCTGCCGCTCAAACTCCGCCGCGCTGCTGCCGATGAGGTGCATGCCGTCTTCTGCCAGTCCAAGTGCGGCCAGGGCGAGTGCCATTCTTCCGTGCATGATCATCTCCGTCTCATTGGGGATTTACCCGGCCTGCAGCAACTGCCGCAGGCGCTCGTTGTCCTGCCCGACCTCGGGCGCCGAATCCAGCGGCGGCGGGCGCTGGCGGTCGAAGGACAGCGGCACGCCCACCAGATCGATCTCGTCCTCGCTCGTCTTGCCCAGGATGCCCAGCGCCCTGGTCTGCTCGTGCGCGTACAGCTCCGCCGTGGTCTGCACCGAAGCGCAGGGCAGGCCGAAGCCGTCGAAATGCTTCTGCCAGTATTCGCGCGTGTGCCGCTTCATGACCTGGCCGATCAGGCCGTCGATCTCCTGGCGGTTCGCAAGCCGCCCCGCGTTCGTGGCGAACTTCGGATCGGTGCCCCACTCGGGATGGCCCAGGGCCTCGGCCAGGCGCGCGAACAGGCGGTCGTTGGCGGCACTGATGATGGCGTAGCCATCGGCCGCCTCATACGCGCGGTGCGGCACGATGAAGGCCACGCCCGAGCCATGGCGCCCGCCCGGATCGCCGTCGGCCGCATAGTTGGCGATGCCGATGGACATCCAGGCGATCGCCGTCTCCAGCAGCGAACTGTTCACCGTGGCGCCGATCTTCCGGCGCTCGCGGCGCAGCAGCGCCGAGACGATGCCGATCACGGCCCACATGCCGGTGCCGAAATCCACGATGGACACGCCCGCGCGCACGGGCGCCTGGCCGTCTTCTCCGGTCAGCATCATGATGCCGCTGAACGCCTGCATCAGCGGGTCGTAGCCCGGCAGCGTGTTCAAGGGGCCCACGTGGCCATAGGCGCCCACCTCGCACACCACCAGGGAAGGCTTGCGCGCGCGCAGGCTCTCGGGATCGAGCCGGTACTGCCCGCTGCTGCCCGGGCGCAGGTTGTGCAGGAACACGTCGGCATGGCGCTCGATGAGGTCGTGCAGCGTGGCCAGCTGCACCGGATCCTTGATGTCCAGGCAGATCGAGCGCTTGCCGCGGTTGATCGCATGGAAGGCCGCGCCGCAGCCCTTCCACTGGCTGGGGCCCCAGCCGCGCGCGGAATCGCCGCCGGGGCGCTCCACCTTCCAGACCTCGGCGCCCAGGCCGGCGAGCACGTGGCCGGCGAACGGGGCGGAGGCGCTGTCGCTGAGCTCCACCACGGTGAAGCCCGCCAGGGGCAGGTCGGATGGGCTGTCGTGCTGCATGTTCGTCTCCCGTTTTTCAGATCAAATTGGCCACCAGCGCTTGTCTGTCAAGCGCTGGAAGCTATCGTTTCGTGAGCATCGAGCACGGGTGCCTGCAGCGCGCCGCCGGCCGCGACGATCTGCCGCGCCTCGTCCGCGCTCAATCCGTACTCGGTCAGCAGCTGCACCGTGTGCTCGCCCAGGCGCGGCGCGGGGTAGCGCTGCTCGGGCTGGCTTTCGCTCCAGGTCTGGGGGATGCCCATCATGCGCAGCAGGCCCTCGCTGGGGTGCTGCTGCATCTGGAAGAAGTTCACGGCCTGCATGTGCGGGTCGCGCAGCAGGGTCTCGGGCGTGTTCATCTGGATGACCGGGATGTCGGCCTCGGTCAGGATGCGCAGCCACTCGGCGGATGTCCTGGTCTCGAAGGTGTCGGCCAGGAACTTGTAGAGGTAGGCGATGTTCTCGGTGCGGCCGAAGATCGTGCCGTAGCGCGGGTCCTCGGCCATGTCGGGGCGGCCCACGGCGAGGAAGAAGCGCTGCCAGTGGCGGTCGGTGTAGATGTTCACGCCCAGGTAGCCGTCCTTCGTCTGGTAGGGGCGGCGCTCGGCGCTCATCATGCGCGCGTAGCCCCAGTCGCCGATGGGCGGCTCGAAGGTGTGGCCGTACAGGTGGTCGCCCAGCACGAAGTGCGCGAAGGTCTCGAACATGGGCACCTCCACCGACTGGCCGTGCCCGGTCTTCTCGCGGTAGTACAGGGCCATGGCCACGGCGTTGCAGGCGGCCATGCCGACCAGCCGGTCGGCGATGGCCGTCGCCACGTACTGGGGCGGGCCGGACTTGCGCGCTTGTAGCACCGGCATGCCCACGGCCGCTTGGATCAGGTCGTCGTACGCGGGCCGTTCGGCATACGGGCCGTTCTGGCCGAAGCCGAACGCGCCGCAGTAGATGATGCGCGGGTTGACCTTCCTGACGTCCTCATAGGCCAGCCCGAGCTTGGCCATGGCCTTGGGGCGCAGGCTGTGTAGCACCACGTCGGCGGACTGCAGCATGCGCTGCAGCGCGGCGGCGGCCTGGGCGTTCTTCAGGTCCAGCACCGCGCTGCGCTTGTTGCGGTTCAGGTGCAGGAAGATCACGCTCATGCCCTTGTTGCGGCAGGGGCCGACGCCGCGCGTGGGGTCCCCGCCGGGCGCCTCGATCTTGCACACGTCGGCGCCCATGTCGGCCAGCAGCAGCGAGGCGTACGGGCCCATGAAGTTGGAGGTGAGGTCGAGGATGCGCACCCCGGTGAGAGGACCAGCCATGGTGCTTACTCCGGTTGGATGTTCAGGGTCTTGAACAGATCCTGCCAGATCGCCGTCTCCTCGCGGATCTCCTTGGCGAAGGTCTCGGGCGACGATGCGGCCACCGTGGCGGTGAGCTTGGCCTCCACCTGCTTGCGGAATTCCTCCTCGGCGAAGACGGCCTGCACGTCGCGGTTGATGCGGTCGACCACCGCCGCCGGCGTGCCCTTGGGCACGAAGAAGCCGGTCCACAGCAGGGGCAGGTAGCCCGTGTAGCCCACGGCCTCGGCCAGCGTGGGCACGTCGGGCAGGCCGGCGTAGCGCTGCGTGCTGATGGCCGCCAGCGGCACGATGGCGCCGGTGGCGAAGTGGGGCCGGATGGAGGCCGGATTGTTCACGATGAACTGCGTGTCGTTGCGCGTCAGGGACAGGTTGGCGTCGTTCACGTTGCTGTAGTTCACCGCCGAATACTGCATGCCCAGCTGCTGGTTCAGGATGGCGTAGCTCAGGTTGAACACCGACACCGGGCCCAGGCCTGCGAGGAAGAGGCCCTTGCCGTCCTTCTTGCTCAGGGCGATCAGGTCCTTGAGCGTCCTGGCCTGCTTGGCGGTCTCGCCGTTGGTGGCGATCACGAGCTCGTAGTTGAGCACCTTGCGCACGGGCACCAGGTCGGTCAGCGGGTCGAAGCGCAGGCCCTTCTGCGTGTACTTGGGCAGGATGGAGCTTTGCGTGCCCAGCAGCAGCGTGTGGCCGTCGGTGGCGCGCACCACGTGCTCGGTGCCCACCACGCCGCTGGCGCCGGGCTTGTTCTCCACGATCACGGGCTGCTTCCAGCGCGCCTCCAGCTTGGGCGCAACCATGCGCGCCAGCGTGTCGCCCGAGGAACCGGCGGCAATCGCCAGCACGATGCGCACGGGCCGGGTGGGCCAGTCCTGCTGGGCTTGGGCGGCGCCAGCCGCGAGCCCCAGCGCCAGCGTGGCGCAGCCCGCCTTCAGCCAGTCGCGGCGGGAGGATAGGTTCTTGATTGCGGTCATGGTTTGTCTCCAGACTTTTATGAAAAATATAGCTACCAGCGCTTGTGGGACGGGCGCTGGAGGCATATTTGGTTGGAAGGCCGCGCGGCGCCGGCAGGCGGGCCGCGTGGGTCGCCGTCAGGCGCGCTGGTACATGGTCACCACGCAGGCGCCGCCCAGCCCGATGTTGTGCTGCAGCGCCACGCGCGCGCCCTCCACCTGGCGCTTGCCGGCCGTGCCGCGCAGGTGCCACACCAGCTCGGTGCACTGCGCCAGGCCCGTCGCGCCCAGCGGGTGGCCCTTGGACATCAGCCCGCCCGACGGGTTGACGACGTACTTGCCGCCATAGGTGTTGTCGCCGTCGTTGATGAACTTCTCGGCGCCGCCCTCGGGGCACAGGCCCAGGCCCTCGTAGCTGATGACCTCGTTGGGCGTGAAGCAGTCGTGCAGTTCCACCACGTCCACGTCCTCGGGGCCGACGCCCGCCTGTTCATAGACCTGGCGGGCCGCGCGGCGCGTCATGTCGGCGCCCACGAGGTTGATGAGGTCGGTCTTGCTGGCCTCGGTGTCGGTGGTCATGGCCTGCCCGGCGATCTCGATGGCGTTGGTGATGCCGTGGCGCCTGGCGAATGCCTCGCTGCACACGATGGCCGCCGCCGCGCCGCAGGTGGGCGGGCAGGCCATCAGGCGCGTCAGGTAGGGGTACATCTGCGTGGCGCCCATGACTTCTTCCACCGTGAGCGGCTTGGTGAACAGCGCATAGGGGTTGTTCATCGCGTGGTTGCGCGACTTCACGGCCACCTTGGCGAAGATGTCGGGGTTGGCGCCGTAGCGGTTGATGTATTCCCAGCCCGCCGAGCCGAACGCCTTGATGGCGCGCGGCGCATCCTGGGGCAGCTCGGGGGCCAGCTTCTGCTGGCATTCGTAGATCCAGCCCACGGGCAGGGTGCGGTCGCTCCAGGCGCTGGCGAGCGCGCCGGGCTTCATTTCCTCGAACCCGAAGGCCAGGGCGCATTCGACGACGCCCGCTTCCACCGCCTGGCGCGCCAGGAACAGCGCGGACGAACCCGAGGCGCAGTAGTTGGTCAGGTTGAAGACGGGAATGCCGCTCATGCCCACGTCGTAGACCGTGCGCTGGCCGCAGGCGCTGTCGCCGTAGACGTAGCCCGCGAAGGCCTGCTGCACCTCGTCGTAGCCGATGCCCGCGTCCTCCAGCGCGCCCCGGATGGCCTTGGCGCCCATGACCTCGTAGGGTTCGTGCGAGCCCGGCTTGGCGAACTTCACCATGTTCACGCCGATGATTCTGGCCTTGTTGCTCATGTGGCGTTCTCCTTAGTGGATGAGGTGCAGGTCGCTCTCGTCGACCTCCAGCACGATGCGCAGGATGGCCTGGCACATGGTCTTGCCGGTGAAGTCGATGCGCAGGCTGCGCGTGGCGCCGCCGCCCAGCGAGTTGCGCAGCACGAAGTTCATCGCGTGCAGCGTCTTCACTTCGTAGCGATCCACGGTGCCCTTGGACATCTCGCCGAAGAACGCCTTCACGCGCTCGGCCGTCAGGTGCTTTTGCAGCAGCGGGTAGTAGCGCGGCTCCTTGGCGATGACGGCGATGTTGCTGATGTCGCCCTTGTCGCCCGAGCGGGCGTACACCAGATCTTTCAGTTGCAGCTTGGCCATTTCACAGCTCCCGGATTTCGACGTTCTGCTTGACTTCCTCGCGGGCCAGCAGCGTGGGCCACAGCGCGAACACCTCGCGCGGCACGGGCGTGTTCAACTGGCCAGTGGAGCCGATCGGCCCCGTGCCCATCAGCATCACGCACTCGCGCGCCACCTTGCCGGCCTCGCCGCGGTCGGCGCACTTGGCGGCCACGCGGATGCGCACCTCGTTGATCTCGGGGTCGGGCTCGGGCGATGCGGACCAGTGGCACGAATCGACGCCGATCATGTCGAAGCGCACCTCGTCGGCCTTCAGGTTCACCATCTCGAAGCGCTTCTTGATGATCTCGAACGAGCGGCGCGCCTTGGCCACTGCGTCGGGCCAGGTCACGGAGGACTCGACCTCGCCGATGTAGCCGTCGGTGTAGGCGATGCCCGCCTTCAGCGTGGCCGGCGCGGGCTTGCCCCTGGCGCCCCACACCTTCACGCGGTCCTTGCCCACCTGCTCCATCTGCACGTTGGTGAAGTCGGTGACCACCTCGGGCATCAGGTAGTTGCCGGGGTCGTGCACTTCGTAGAGCAGGTGCTCGGTCAGCGTGACCTGGTTGACCAGGCCGCCCGTGCCGTCCACCTTGGTGATGAACAGCTCGCCCTTCTCGTTGACCTCGGCGATGGGGTAGCCGATGTTCCACGGGTCGGGCACTTCCTTCCACAGGCTGGAGATGCCGCCCGTGCAGGCCGCGCCGCACTCGATCAGGTGGCCGGCGGTGATGCCGGTGGCGAGCTTGTCCCACTCGTCCCACTTCCAGCCGAACTCGTGCACGAGCGGCGCCAGGATGGCGGCGTCGTCGGTCGCGCGGTCGGAGATGATGATGTCGCAGCCCTGCTGCAGCGCCTCGACGTAGCCGTAGGCGCCCGAGTACACGTAGGAGCCCACGATGCGGTCGCGCACCTTGCCCAGGTCGTCGTCGCCCGTGTCCAGGTTGGTGAACTTCACGCCCTTGTCGAGCAGTTCCTCCACTTTCTGCTGGATGTCGTTCGTCGTGACGATGCCGACCTTGAGTTGGGTGATGCCCAGCTCCCTGGCCGTGGCCAGGATGGTGTCGGCGCAGGCCTGGGGATTGGCCGCGCCCGCGTTGGTCAGGATCTTGATGCCTTTTTCCAGGCAGATCGGCAGCACGCCGCGCACCACGGCGCGGATGGAGGGCACGAAGCCCTGGGCGGGATTCTTCTTCTGCATCTTCTGCAGCAGCGGAATCGTGGGTTCGCCCAGGAAGTCGTAGGCCAGGTACTGCACGTTGCCGTGCCTGGCGATCTCGATGGCAGGGTCGAGGTTGTCACCCCAGAACCCGCTGCCGGAGCCGATGCGGATGGTCTTCATGGCCGTCAAGCCTTCTTCGGCGCAGGCAGGGTGGAGGCCACCAGCGCGTCCAGGTCCTCGCGCTTGCGCAGCATCAAGAGGCTCCATTCGCCCTGCTGCACCACGTCGCCGTCCTGGTTCAGCACCTGCATCAGGAACTGGATCACGCCGTACTTCTCGTCCTTGACCTTCTTGCCGATCACGGTGGCCTTGGCGAACACGGTGTCGTCGATCAGCACGGGCTTGAGGAAGCGCATGTTGTCGATGCCGTAGTTGGCCTGGATGCCCAGGCCGAACTGGATCAGGCCGGTGGCGATGGAGTAGGTGAGCGCGCCCTGCACAAGGCGCTTGCCGAAGCGCGTCTTGGAGGCGTACAGGGTGTTGGAGTGGATGGCGATCCAGTTGCCGGTCAGCGCGCAGTAGTTCACCACGTCGGTCTCGGTGATGGTGCGGCCGCCGGAGTTGAAGACCTGGCCTTCTTCCAGTTCGTCGAAGGTCTGGTTGATCTGGTTGTTGATGAGGCTCATGTCGTTCTCCCTGTTTACATGCGCATGGACTTGGCGATGATGGTCTTCTGGATCTGCGAGGTGCCCCCGCCGATCGTGCACTGGATGCTTTCGCGCAGGTAGCGCTCCATGTCGGCCTCGGGCAGGTTGGCGTAGCCGCCCAGTACCTGCATGCCGGTCAGCGCGCACTGCTTGAGCGTCTCGGATGCATAGAGCTTGGCCATGGACACCTCGCGGCTGCAGGGCTTGTGCTCGGATGCCATCTGCGCGGCGCGGTAGCACAGCAGGCGCGCGGCATCGACCTCGGTCTGGCGGTCGGCCAGCATGTGCTTCAAGACCTGGAAGTCCCACAGCTGCTTGCCGAACTGCACACGGTCGTGCGCGTAGCGCACGGCGTTGCTGACGGCTTCCTGGGCGTTGCCCGTATAGGCCGCGGCCACCGAGCAACGCTCCAGCTCCAGGTGTTCGGTGATGATTTTCCAGCCCTGGCCTTCCTCGCCCAGGATGGCGTCGCCGGGCACGCGCACGTTGTCCAGGAATATCTCGGTCGTGCCCGTGGCGTGGCGCGACAGCGTGGGCAGCTTGTTGATGACCAAGCCCGGCGTGTCGTTGGGGATCAAGAGCACCGACAGGCCACCGTGCTTGTTGTCGGGGTCGGTGCGCACCAGCATGGCGATCACCACGTCCTGGGCCGCCGCGCCGCTGCACCACAGCTTCTGGCCGCTCACGATCCAGTCGCCGTTGGCGTCGCGGCGCGCGCGGGTCTTGGTGTTGGAGGCGTCGGAGCCCGCGTCGGGCTCGGAGATCGAGACCGAGAAGCGGATCTTGCCCTCGATAAAGGGCTTGATGTACTTGTCCTTCTGCGCCTGCGTGCCGTACTTGGCGATGTTCATCGCGGTGAACGTGGGCACCAGGATGGCGGCCGCGAAGTCGAAGCCGTACTTGCCCAGGCCCTCGGCCATCAGCACGTAGTCGAAGATGTTGCCGCCCGCGCCGCCTTCTTCCTCGGAAAACAGCAGGCCCAGCCAGCCTTGCTGGGCGATCTTGTCATAGGCTTCGTAGGGATAGTCGCGGTTCTGGTCGCACTTGCGGATGTATTCGCAGGTGATCTCGTTGTCCATGAAACGGTTCACGCTGTCGAGCCACATCTGCTGTGATTCGTCGAGGAAATTGGCCATCTCGGTTGCTCCTGAAGGTGTTGGGTTGACGGCCCGAAGGTTAGGGAAGCCGGTCCCGCAATCCAAGTTGCAAATTTCGAAATGGCGCTTCGATGGCATCGAAACGCATTGCGCGGCCGCGGGGTTCTTCGCCCTGGAGGATTTTTCAAAAATGAGAGCGGCTGCCACAGTAGGCACGATCGTTACGGGGCGAAAACTCTTTGAAGATCGAGGGCGTGCCTATCAATCGATAGATCGCCTCCACGAAATCGGCGCTCATGGTTGCTCCCTTTCCTGGCGGCCCTGGGCGGCGAGCATCTCGCTGCGGCCCATGCCGAGCATGCGGGCCAGCACTTCCTCGTTGTGCTCGCCCAGGCGCGGGCCGGTCCAGAACCGCCTGCGGCTCCGCCATGGAAAGGCCGTTGCGTCACTTTCCGCCGGTCGAAACCTTGCTTCGGAAATTCGCACTTGGATGGGCATCCGTGTTGATGCAACCTTCATGGGCCGCCGGAGCAAGGCGGCGTTCGTAATCCGAAGGAGCAACGCAGCATGGCAACCCACACACTGCATGAAAAGGTGGCTCTCGTCACCGGCGCCACGGGCGGCATCGGCCGGGGCGTGGCGCTGCAGCTGGCTGCGCGCGGCGCACGCATCGTCGTCAACGGCCGCAGCGCGGCCAAGGCCCAGGCCGTTCTCGACGAGATCCGCGCCCTGGGCGGCGAGGCGTGCTTTGCCACAGGCGACGTGCGCAGCCGCGCCGACATGCAGGCCGTGGTAGACGAGGCCGTGCGGCGCTTTGGCGGCGTGGACATCGTGGTGCCCAACGCGGGCGGCAACGACGACGAGGCGCGCTCGCCCGAGGTGCGCGGGCCGTTCCCCGGCATTGACCTCGAACGCGTCACGCGCTTCGTCGGCGAGGCGCTCGCGGCCAAGCTCATGGTGGTGCAGGCCGCCGTGCCCAGCATGCGCGCGCGCGGCGGCGGCAGCGTGGTCTTCGTCACCTCGGAGGGAGGGCGCAGCCCCACGCCGGGGCAGACGGCGATCGCCGGCTTCTCGGGCGGACTGATCGCGGCCAGCAAGGTGTTGTCCAAGGACCTGGCGCGCGAGCGCATCCGCGTCAACTGCGTCTGCGTGACCGTGGTGCGCGACACGCCCTCGTGGACGGCCGTGTTCGGCGAGGGCAGCACCGTCTCCGACATGCACCGCAAGCAGTACGAAAAGATCGTGGCCCGCTGCCCCCTGGGCGTGGCCAGCCCTGCGGACATCGGCAGGGTCGTGGCCTTTCTGGCGTCCGACGACGCGGCCTACCTCACCGGCGCGGCCCTCAGCCCCACCGGCGGGCTGACGATTCACTGATGCCGGCGCCTTGGCGTCTTTCCTGAACGGAGTCCCCATCCATGTCCAATCGTCCCGTTGACGAGCAGGTTCCTGCCCCCCATGTCACCGTTCGGCGCGAGGGCCGCGTAGGCGTGATCGAGCTCTCGCGGCCCGACAAATCCAATGCGCTGAGCCGGTCCGCCTTCCAGGCGATCCAGGCGGCGATGGACGCTTTCGAACAGCCGGATTCCGAGGTGCGCGCGGTGCTCGTGTGCGCCCAGGGAAAGCACTTCAGCACGGGTGGAGACCTGGAGGAGGCCAAGGCCATGATGCGGGAGCCGGCCGTGCTGGATGCCTTCCTGCAGTTCGTCAACGGCACGCTGCAGCGGCTCGAAGGCAGCCTGCTGCCGGTGGTGGCTGCATGCCAGGGCTTGTCCCTTGCGGGAGGATTGGAGCTTGCGCTGAGCTGCGACGTGGTCTTTGCCGCCAGCGACGCACGTTTCGGCGACCAGCATGTGCAGTATGGCCTCGTGCCAGCCTGGGGCGGCACGCAGCGCCTGCCCAGGCTGCTCGGCATCCACCGCGCCCTGGACCTGATGTATTCGGGCCGCTGGATCGACGCGTCCACCGCCCAGCAATGGGGCATCGTCGGCTACGTGGTCGAACCCGGCACCGTGGCGCAGGAGGCCATGAAGTATTGCCAGCTGCTGGCCTCGCGCAGCGGCCCCGGGTTGGCAGCAATGAAGCGGTTGAGCCGATTCGCCGTGGACATTCCGCTGGACACGGGCCTGCGCGCCGAGCGGCTGGCGGTGGTGCAGGCCATGCGCGGCCCCGACCCGGCCGAGGGCATCGCCGCGTTCGAGGCCAGGCGCACGCCCCTGTTCCAGGACCGCTGAGGTGGCACAACCCGCTTCGCACGGGTTGGCATCGATTCATCAACAAAGAGGAGACATCGGGATGAAGAACCATGCATTCGCGCCGGCGCGGCGCTCGTGGATGCGCACTGCAGGCATCATGGCCGCCATGGCATGGGGCGGCCTGACCCTTGCCCCCGGGGCCAGCGCACAGGCCTGGCCCACCAGGCCCGTGCGGATCGTGATCGCATCCTCCGCTGGTTCCACGGGCGACCTGCTGGCGCGCATGTTGGCGCCGCGGTTGGAGAGCATCTGGAAGCAGCCGGTCATCGTCGAAGCCAAGCCCGGCGCCAGCGGCATCGTGGGTACCGAGTATGTGATCAATGCCCAGGACGGCCACACGCTGCTGCTGGGTACCCAGACGGCGCTGATGTCCAAGTACACGCAGAAGAACCTGCGCTTCGACCCGCTGACCGACCTGCTGCCGATCGCGAAGGTGATCAACTACCAGATGGTCATCGCGACCAACGCGCCCACGGCCAAGCGGGCTGGCACGCTGGCTGAACTGGTCGCCCTGAGCAAATCCACGCAGAACGGCCTGTTCTTCGCGGGCAATGGGCCCACGTCCATCTTCAATCTCTCCATGGCGATCATGAACCAGGGCCTCGGGCTGCGCATGGCTGCCGTGGACTTTCCCAGCGTGAGCGCGATGAACCTGGCGCTGCTGCGCGACGACGCGCAGGTGATGGTGAATACGCCCAGCTCGGTCAAGGGGCAAATCGAGAACGGCACGGTGGTGCCGCTGGCAGCGGTCAGCACGGAGCGCTACACCAACCTGCCGCAGGTGCCCACGCTGAAGGAAGCCACCGGCTACAGCGGCTACGTTCCCCTGCTGTGGGCAGGATTCTTCGCTCCCAAGGGCACGCCTGCCAGCGTCGTCCAGAAGATCGACCAGGACCTGCGTGCCGTGCTCGACGACAAATTTAGAAAACAGATCGAATCCACGTTCACCGGCACCACCGTCAGTTCGTCGCCTCCGGCCTTTGCCAAGGAGATCCAGGCCGAGACCGCCGTGTGGCGCGACATCTTCAAAGCAATGGACTTCAAGCCGGAGTAAACACCATGAACGGACCTCTAGAAGGCCTGCGCATCCTCGACCTCACGTCGAACTTCATGGGCCCGTACGCCTCGCTGCTGCTGGCCGACATGGGCGCGGACGTGTGCAAGATCGAGCCGCCCGAAGGCGACACCACGCGCAACGTCGGCCCTTGCCGGCACAAGGGAATGGGCGCGGTCTTCCTGCACCTGAACCGCAACAAGCGCAGCATCGTGCTGGACCTCAAGCACCCCGATGGCCTGGCCGCGCTGCGGCGCATGCTGCCGCGCGCCGACGTGCTGCTGTTCAGCCTGCGGCCGCAGGCCATGGCCCGGCTGGGGCTGTCGTACGAAGCGGTGCGCGAGATCAATCCGCGCATCGTGTACTGCGGCGCGTTCGGCTTCGGCCAGAACGGCCCGTATGCCGACCGGCCGGCCTACGACAACCTGATCCAGGCCGCCGTGGGCCTGCCCATGACGCAGGCGCGCAAGACCGGCGGCCCGCCGACCTACGTGGGCACGGCCATCGTGGACCGCATGGTGGGCATGGCCACGAGCAACGCCATCCTGGCGGCGCTGCACTGCCGCAGCCAGACCGGCTACGGGCAGGCCGTGGAGGTGCCGATGTTCGAGACCTTCGCGCACTTCGCCATGGGCGACCACCTGTACGGCCACACCTTCGTGCCGCCCATCGGCGACTGGGGCTACGAGCGCATGACCGCGCCTGAGCGCCAGCCCTACCGCACGGCCGACGGCTACGTCAGCGTGGAGGTCTACACCGACCGGCACTGGCAGCGCCTGTTCGCCGCCGTGGGCCGCGCCGACATGGCCGCCGACCCGCGCTACGCCGACGTGCATGCGCGCGCACGGCACATGGGCGAGCTGTACGACTTCCTGCACCGCACCTTCGCCACGCGGCCGTCCGCCGAATGGGTGGCGCTGCTCACGGAGGCAGACATCCCTGCCATCGCGATGAACACGCCCGAGACCCTGCTGGACGACGCGCACATGCGGGCCGTGGGCTTCTTCGGCGAGCAGGAGCACCCGAGCGAGGGCCTGCTGCGCACCATCGGCATCCCGCAGCAGTGGAGCGAGAGCCCGGCCACGCTGCGCCACCCGGCGCCGCGCCTGGGCGAGCACACGCAGGAATTGCTGGGCGAGTACGGATTCGGCCAGGACGAGATCGGCACGCTGCTGTGGTCGCATGGCGCGCGGGCCGCGGCGCCTGCCGAAACAGCCGCCTGATCAGGCGTGCGGCTGCGCGTCGGCGGGGCGGCTCTGCAACTGCTCCAGCAGCGCGCGGGCGGCGGGGCTCAGGTGACGGTCGCGCGGCGTGGCGATCTGCACGATGCGCTTGGCCCAGGAGTCGGACATGGGAACGGCTACCACGCCGTCGATCCGCGCCTGCAGGACATCGCACTCGGGCTGTACCGTCACCCCTAGCCGGGCCTGCGCCAGGCTCATGGCCACGCCCGTGCTGCGTACGCTGTACTTGGGCTTGTATTCGCCGCCCAGCTTGCGCGCCGCCTTGGCGAAGGCCGCGTGCATGGCCGAGATCACGATCAGGTTCTCGGGCATCAACTCCTCGAACGAAACGCTGGCGCGCCCGGCCAGCGCGTGCGCCTCGGGCACCACGGCCACCAGCCGGTCGGTGCGGTAGGGGTGGGTCTGGACGCCGCTCAGGTCCAGACCCGGCATGATGGCGAACACGCCGATGTCGGCATCGCCTTGCAGCACGGCCTGCACGATGGTGGTGTTCTCCAGTTCGCGCAGCACCAGGTCCACCTGCGGGAAGTCGCGCGCGAAGGCGCCAAGTTCGCGCGAGAGGTAGGGCACGAAGATCGAGCGCGCCGAGGCCACGAACACCTCGCCGCGCAGCCCTTCGCTGAAGGCGGTGATTTCCGCGCGCATGTCGTCCATGTCGGCGAACAGCTTGCGGATGTAGCGCGCGATCACCTCGCCCGCCGCCGTGGCCACCACGCCCTTGGGCGTGCGTTCCAGCAGCGGCACGCCCGCGATCTCCTCGAAGTCCTGGATGCGCTTGGTGGCTGTGGATGCGGCGATGTTCTCGCGCAGAGCGGCACGGCCGATCTGCTGCTCCTCGACGGCCGAGAGGAAAAGCCGCAGCGTGAACAGATCGGTCTGGCGGATGAAATGCAGCCGGTTGAAGGTCATGGCGTACAGAGCATACCGCCAGAAGGCGGCTCAGGGCGCCATCTGGTCGAGCACCACGGTCTTGGATTCGAGGAAGGCTTCGAGCCCGCCCTCGCCGCCCTCGCGGCCTATGCCCGACTGCTTGAAGCCGCCGAAGCCGATCGCGAAGTCTTAGCGCGAGGCGTTGTGCCCCACGCTGCCGGAGCGCAGCTGCCGCGCCACCCGCATGGCGTGCTCGGCGTCGTGGGTGAACACGGCGGCGTTCAGGCCGTAGGTGCTGTCGTTGGCCATGTCGATGGCGTGCTGCTCGCTGTCGGCGGCGATCACCGAGAGCACGGGGCCGAAGAACTCGTTGCGCGCGATGAAGGAGCTGTTGTCCACGTTGGCGAACACGGTGGGCTCGAAGAAGAAGCCGCGTTCCAGGTGCTTGGGCCTGCCGCCGCCGACCGCCAGCTTGGCGCCCTCGGCGACGCCCTGGGCCACCATGCGCTCCACGGTGCCGCGCTGGCGCTCGGATGCCAGGGGCCCCATGGTGGTGGCGGGGTCGAACGGGTCGCCGATCACCATGCCGCGCGCGGCGTCCACCAGCGCGTCCACCATCGCGTCGTGCTTGGCGCGGGGCACGATGATGCGGGTCAGGCTGGCGCACACCTGTCCCGTCAGGTAGCTGAAGTAGGCCGTGCCCAGCAGCTTGGCGGCCGCCTCGACGTCGTAGTCGTCCAGCACCAGCAGGGCGGGCGACTTGCCGCCCAGCTCCAGCGTGCAGCGGGCCACGCGCTCGGAGGCCACGGCGCCGATGCGCCGGCCCGCGGCGGTGGAGCCGGTGAAGGTGATCTTGTCCACGCCGGGATTGCGCACCAGCGATTCGGAGACCTCGCGGTCGGCGGTGATCGCGTTGACCACGCCGGGCGGCAGGCCCACCTCGTCGCAGATCTGCGCGAAGAGGTTGCCGGAGCAGGGTGCCTCGGGCGAGGACTTGATGATGACCGTGCAGCCCGCCAGCAGCGCGGGTGCCACCTTGTAGGCGATCAGGCCCGCCGGGCCGTTCCACGGCACGATGGCGACGGACACGCCCACGGGCTCCTGGATTTGGTAGCCCTGGTGGCCGCTGGTGGACTTGACGGGCTTGATGAACGGGTAGGTGTGCGCCATGGCGGAGTACTGGCGGAACGCGCCGCTCAGGTACTGGCCCACGCGCGGCTGGGCGATCTTGTACAGCACGCCGGATTCGGTGGTCCATATGCGCGCGAAATCGTCGTTCAGCGCTTCCAGGCGCTCGGCGATCCTGTCCATGTAGACGGCGCGCTCGGCCGGGGTCATGCGCGGCCAGGGGCCGTGGTCGAAGGCCTGGCGCGCGGCCTGCACGGCGGCGTCGGTGTCGGCCTCGGTGGCCTGGGGCACGCGTGCCACGATTTCTTCGGTGGCGCTGTTGAGCACGGTGAAGGTCGCGTCGCTGGAGGGCTCGACCCACTGGCCGCCGATGTAGAAGCGGTCGGCATGGGGTACGTTCAAGGCTTGGCTGGTCATGGTGCTTGTCTCCTGGTTTGTGTATCTATGCGGCGATCGCGCGCGGCGCCAGCGCGTCCTCGAGGATCATGTCCACGCCCTTCTCGCCGATCATGATGCAGGGCGCGTTGGTGTTGCCGGTGGGGATGACGGGCATGATGGATGCGTCGATCACGCGCAGGCGCTGGAGGCCGCGCACGCGCAGCCGCGCATCGACCACGGCCTCGCCGTCGCTGCCCATCTTGCAGGTGCCCACGGGGTGCCAGCCCGTGCCGCCGAAGCGCTTCAGGTACTCGAACAGCTGCTCGTCGCTCGCGCAGGCCGGGCCGGGCTTGATCTCCTCGACCACGCGCTGGCCCAGCGGCGGCGTGTGGATGATCTGGCGCAGCTGCCGCAGGCCTGCGACGTGGCGGCGCACGTCGCTCTCGTCGCTGAAGTAGTTGGGGTGGAAGAGCGGAGCCGCCAGCGGGTCGCCGCTGGCCAGTTCCATGTGGCCGCGCGATTCGGGCGTGAGCAGCACGACGGAGGCGGACATGCCCGGATAGCCGTCGGCCGCCACTTCGCCCGAGGGCGTGGCCGAGAAGCTCATGGGGTTGAACGAGAGCTGCAGATCGACCCGCGCGCCCGGCTCGCTGCGCGCATAGGCCGTCACCGGTGCCGCGCCCAGGGCCAGGTAGCCGCCGTGCGTGAACACGTAGCGCGCGCCCTCGAGGTACTTGCGCAGGCCGCTCAGGCGGTGGTTGACGGAGCTGCCCGGCGTGCAGCGCCACGCGAGGCTGGCATACCAGGGGTCCTGCAGGTTGCTGCCCACGCCTGGCAGCTCGCGCCGCACGGCGATGCCGTGGCGCTGCAGCCGCGCCGCGCCGCCGATGCCCGAGAGCATCAAGAGCTGCGGCGAGGCGAGCGCGCCCGCGCTCAGGATCACCTCGCGCGCGGCCGCGATCTGGCGGCGCTGGCCGCCTTGCAGCACCTCCACGCCCGTGGCCTCGTCGCCATCGAACAGCACGCGCAGGACGTGCGCGCCGGTCAGGATCGTGAGGTTGGAGCGATGGCGCACGGGCTCGATGAAGGCCTTGTACGTGGTGTGGCGCCGGCCGCCCTTGATGGTGTACTGGCGCACGCCCACGGCGGGGTGGGGCGGGGAGTTCAGGTCCCGCGAGCGCGGGATGCCCGCGTTGACGCAGGATGCGATGAAGTCCTCGGCCGCGGGGTGGATTTCCACCGGGTCGGTCACGCTCAGAGGCCCGTCGCCGCCATGGAAGGCGTTGGCGCCGCGCGCATTGTTCTCCGAGCGCTTGAAGTAGGGCAGCACCTCGTCCCAGCCCCAGCCCGCGTTGCCCAGGCGCGCCCACTGGTCGTAGTCCTCGGGCTGGCCGCGCATGTAGATCATGCCGTTGATGGAGCTGCTGCCGCCCAGGCCCTTGCCCCGGTCCCACTGCACCTGGCGCCCGCCCAGCGTGGGCACGGGCTGGGTCTTGAAGCGCCAGTTGAAGCGCTCGCTGCCGAACAGCTTGGCCATGCCCGCGGGCGTGTTGACCCAGAAGGCATCCATCGCGCCGCCGGCCTCGATCAGCAGCACGCGCACCTGCGGGTCTTCCGAGAGGCGGCTCGCCACTACGCAGCCCGACGAGCCCGCGCCGACGACGATGTGGTCATAGATCTCCATCACATGCCTCCTGCTGGCGAAGGCGTGGCTGGACCGGTGGATTGGCGTATTCCATGGCGTCTCCGTGTTCTTGTCGATGGCTTTCCGGCGCCTGCATGCCGGGTGAGATAGTCTATCGATTGGTCGTTAGGGGCGGCTTCGGATTTTATAAATCGCCGATTCGGGATTCCGCACTTGGATGCGTTGCGCGCTTCGCCGAATATTGGCCTGCATCAAACCAGTCCAGGAGACAAGCACCCATGAACAAGCGCGCCTTCGCCGCCGCCCTGGCCCTGGCGGGCCTGCTGCCCCTTGCCGCCACGGCCCAGTCGTTCAGGCAGCCCATCAAGGTCATCGTGCCCTACGCGGCCGGCGGCGGTACCGACGTGCTTGCGCGCCTGCTGGGGCAGGGCCTGTCCAAGGAACTGGGGCAGCCCGTCATCATCGAGAACAAGGCGGGCGCCAGCGGCCAGATCGGCACCCAGTTCGTGCAGGCGGCCGCGCCCAACGGCGCCACGCTGCTGTTCACCGTGGACCATTCGCTGATCACCGTGCCGCTGACCACGCCCTCGGCCAAGTACGACGCCGAGGCGGACTTCACCGCGCTGGGCCAGGCCGCGCGCTCCGTCTGGACGCTGAGCATTCCCGCCACCGCGCCCTACAAGGACTTTGCCGGCTTTGCCGCCGCCGCCAAGGCCGAGGCGCCGCTGCGCTCCTTCGGCGTGCCCTTCACGGGCGGCGCGCCCACGCTGATCGGCGAGGCCCTGGGCCGCCACTGGAGCGTGGCCATGGAGGCCATTCCCTTCAGCGGTTCCGGCCCCGTGATCCAGAACGTGATGGCGGGCCAGGTGCCCGCCGGCATCACGGGCATGCCCGAGGCCATGGCGGTGCACCGCTCGGGCAAGGCGCGCGTGGTGGCCGTGTCCGGCGCGCAGCGCTCGGCGCTGCTGCCCGACGTGCCCACCTTCAAGGAGCTGGGCATCGACGGGCTGGAGTTCCACACCTTCCTGGGCTTCTTCGGCCCGAAGAATTTGCCGAAGGAGATGGCGCAGGAATTCAACGCCGCGCTGCGCAAGGTGCTGGCCGAACCGGCGGTGCTCGACAAGCTCGGCAGCATGTCCCTGCAGCCCGCCCCGACCACGCTGGCCGAGGCCCGCGCCGAGGTCGCCGCGATGGAGCGGTTCTGGAAGAAGGCGCTCCAGAAATAGCTACTGAAAATATAGCTATATCCGCTTTATGGGTAAGCGATAGATCCATTTTTATTGAAAGAAGGCGATGCGATGATGGACGGACCTGCTGCCGGAGCGCCGGAGCCGGCTCCCACGGGTGAGGTGACGCGCGAGGAACTGCACAGGCGCAGCATCGACCTGCGCGGCTTTCGCCGCAGCGACGGCTTGTTCGAGGTCGAGGCCCGGCTCACCGACCGCAAGACGCACGATTTCGCGCCCCTCAGCGGCGGGCGCCACGTGGCGGCCGGCGACACCATCCACGACCATGGCCTGCGAGTGGTGTTCGGCGCAGACATGGTGATCCGCGAGATCTCCACCGACATGCGCGCCTCCCCCTACCGCGAATGCCTGGGCGGGGGCGACACCCTGCAGGCGATGGTCGGGGTGCGCATCGGCCCCGGCTGGAACGGCGAGCTGCGCAAGCGCCTGCCCGCGGGCAACACCTGCACGCACCTGAAGGAAATGATGATTCCGCTGGCCAGCGCGGCCTTTCAGCTCATCTATTCGGTGCGCACCAGCAACGTCATTGAGGTGAACGCCGAAGGCAGGCCGCGCAAGATCGACAGCTGCTACGCCTACGGCGCGTCGCGCGAGCTCGTGGCGCTGCAGTGGCCGGCGTTCCATCGCCCGGCCGCGGCACAGGACACGAAAGACGACCAAGGAAACGCATGACCGAGCACACGACGGGCGCGCCGCCCAGGCTCGCAGGCGAGCTGGTGGCCGACCCCGCCAGCGTGGAGCTGACGGCGTCCATTGCCGGCCACGTGGCCCGCGTGGCCAACGCGCCGCTCACCGAGGCCGACACCGAGGCCGCGCGCAAGCTGCTGCTGGACAACTTCATCGTCTCGCTCTGGGGCGCGACGCGGCCCTGGACGCGCGAGATCGCGCAGTGGACGCGCCGCTTCGCCGGCACTGGCGCGAGCCCCGTGCTGGGCACGGACTGGCTGGCGGACCCGTCCATCGCCGCGCTGGTGCACGGCACGGCCGCGCACAGCTACGAGCTGGACGACACGCACGACGAGACCCTGAGCCACCCCGGCGCCGCCATCATCCCCGCCGCGCTGGCCGTGGCCGCCGCCACCGACGCACCGCAGGCCGGCCTGCTGCGCGCCCTGGCCGCGGGCTACGAGGCCATGGCGCTGCTGGGCGCCTCGGCGGGCGGCATGGAGACGGTGCACCGGGGCTTTCACCCCACATCGGTGTTCGGCTCGTTCGACGCGGCAACGGCCTGCATCTGCCTGCACGCCCGCCAGCGCGGCGAGGCCGTGACGCGCGACCTGCTGATCGCGGCCTGGGGCCACGCGCTGTCCCAGGCCTGCGGCGCCATGCAGTTCTCCGCCGAGCCGGGCGGCGGCGAGGTCAAGCGCGTGCACGCGGGCTATGGCGCGCGCAACGGCGTGCTGGCGGCCGAGTTCGCGCACCTGCCCGCCGTCACGGCGCCGCGCCGCGTGGCCGAGGGCGCCTACGGACTGGCGGCGCTGTTCGGCGGCCCGCTGCGCCACGTGGCGCCGGCGCAGCGGCTGCAGATCCACAACATCAGCTTCAAGCCCTATGCGTGCTGCCGGCTGTTCCACTCCACGATCGACGCGCTGCGCGAGGTGACCGACGGTTTCACGACGCCGCCGGAGGCCATCGAGCGCATCACCCTGAGCGGCCCCCGGCTCATCGCCGACCAGCACATGCTGCCGCGCCCGCGCGGCAGCATGGCCGCGCAGTACAGCGCGCCGTTCATCGTGGGCGCCACGCTGGCCTACGGCCCGCAGCGCTACGACGCCTACGGCGACGAGCACATGGACGACGCCGCCATCCTCGCCATCGCGGACAAGCTGCGCTTCGAGCCGAGCGAGGAGCTGACACGCACCTACTACCCCCACCGCTTCGCCACGGGCGTGCGCCTGCGCCTGGCCGATGGCAGCGAGCGCTACGCCATGGTGGCGGACAGCATGGGCACGCCGCGCAAGCCGCTCACCACGGAGCAGATCCTGGCCAAGGGCCTGGGCCTGGAGGGCGGGGGGACCGCGCTCGGGGAGCGGCTGCTGCAAGGCATCCGGGACGGCAGCCAGGGGGGGCGGGCGCTCGCGCAGTTGCTGGCGCGGTCCCTGCGCTGAGGTAATCGGCAAGCCGCCCGGCGGCGGCTGTACTACAGGCTGTACTACAAATACCCGTTGAACCTGCCCAGCAAGGCCTCCAGCCGCACGGCGGTTTCCTTGAGCGCGGGGGCGATCCTTTCGCGCTCGGCCTCCAGGTCCAGGTCCACGTCGGCCCTGCCGCAGCTCAGGGACATGGGCACGCCCTCGCTGCCCGCGCGGATGGGCAGCGCCACGCCGTAGGTGCCGCGCTGGTAGCCGCCCAGCACCGCGCAGGTGCCCCGGGCCTCCAGCTCGGCGAACGAGGCTTCGATGGCGCGCTCCAGCGCCTCGCCCTGCGCGCCCGCGCGGCGCTTGTGCTCGTCGATGAGCTGGCGCCTCTGCGCCGGCGGCAGGCCCCACAGGTAGGCCCGGCCGATCGACGTGGCGCCCATGGGCAGCACCGAGCCCACGCCCAGGCGCAGCGTGGCCACCTTGCGGCTCACGCGGTAGCCGACGTAGAGCATGTCGATGCCGTCCTGGATGCCCAGCGCGACCGACACGTCGAGCCGGTCGGCCAGCTCCTGCATCAGCGGCTGCGCGGCCTGCAGCATCTCGTTGGTGGCCAGGTACGCATGGCCGATGCCCAGCGCGCCGGCCGACAGCTCGAACTCGCGCTTGCCCGGCACCAGGCGCAGAAAGCCCACCTGCAGCAGCGTGGAGGTGAGCCGCGAGACGGTGGCCTTGGGCAGGCCCGTGCGGCGCACGAGCTCGGTATTGGTCAGCGGCGTGCGGTCCGAGCGGAACGCGCGCAGGACTTCGAGCCCGCGCTCCACGGTCATCAGCGCGGCGCTGTCGCCGGCCTGTTTCTGCATGCTCATGGCCGCCCCTGCGAGAGCTGGATCTCCTGCGCCATGCGCACCAGGGCCGGCCCCAGCTCGCGCACGCTGCGCGCGCGGCCCATGAGCGAGGCCGGTCCCAGGCAGCTCACGGCCAGCGGCGCCCGGCCCGCGACCTGGATGGGCGCGGCCACCATGGTCATGGGCTGGCCCGATTCGCCCAGCGCCACGCAGAAGCCCCCCGCGCGCACCTGGCCGATGGCCTCTCTGGAGCGGCGGCGCAGCTGGCCCCAGGCGAGCTCCCGTTCGTGCTCGCGGCCGCCGTGCGGCGGGTGGTGCTCGGCGCTTTGCAGCAGGTAGTCCCGCTCGGCCTCGGGCAGGCTGGCCAGCAGCGCCCAGCCCGCGGCGGACGAGGCCAGCCCCAGCCGCGTGCCTATGCCCGGCTGCAGCGCGGCGGGCAGGGCGCTGGTGCGGCAGCTGTCGATCACCACGAGGTCGAGCCGGTCGCGCGAGCTCAGGTGCACGTTCACCTGGTGGCGCTCGGCGAACAGGCGCATGCGCTGGTTGGCGGCGCGGTGGATCTCGGCGTCGGCCGCGGCCCGGTAGCCCAGGGTGAGCGCCGAGGGGCTGAGGCAGAAGCGCCGCGTGTCGGCCGCGTAGCGCAGGTAGCCCAGGGTGACGAGGGTGCGCGTCATGCGCGTGACCGTCGAGGCGGGCAGGCCGGTGCGCTCTACGAGGTCGCCGTTGCCGAGCCAGCGCTCGCCCGGCGCGAAGGCCGACAGCACCGACAGCGCACGCGCGAAAGGCGCCACGACCGGCCGGCCCCCGGCTGCGGCGGCGCAGTCGGGCAGGGGGGAGGGCGGGGGCTGCATGCCGAGGCTCATGGGTGTTGCATGAATCACGTTTATCAAACTAACATTTATTAGAATATCGATTCCGGCGAAAGTCGATAAGGGTTTTCTCTTTGTTGCTCCTGCCCGCACCATGACCACGCGCAAACCGCTCCCCGGCACCCCCAGCCCCATGCACGCCTGGATGGGCGCCCACGGCAACCTGCTGTGCGGCGACAGCTGGGGCGATCCGTCGGCGCCGCCCGTGCTGCTGCTGCACGGCGGCGGGCAGACGCGGCATTCCTGGCGGCGCACGGCGCTCAGCCTGGCGCGGGCGGGCTTTCATGCGGTGTCCTTCGATGCGCGGGGGCACGGCGATTCGGACTGGGTGGGGGACGGCGGCTATGGCGAGGCGGCGATGGCCGAGGACCTCGCCTGCGTGGTGCGCGCCCTGGGCGGCGCGCGGCCGGTGCTGATCGGTGCCTCGATGGGCGGCATCACCAGTCTTGCGGCCGTGGGCGGCGGCGTGGTGGACGCGGCCGCGCTGATCCTGGCCGACGTGGCGCACGTCTCTTCCACGGATGGCGCCGGGCGGGTGCATGCGTTCATGCTGCGGCATGCGCGGGGCTTCGCCTCGCTGGAGGAAGCGGCCGACGCGGTCGCCGAATACCGGGGCGGCCACAGGCGACGGGGCAGCCTGGCCGGGCTGGGCAAGAACCTGCGCCAGGGTGCCGGCGGCCGCCTGTATTGGCACTGGGACCCGCGCTTCCTGGAGGGGCGCAGCGAAGACTGGGCGGCGCGCGCCGAGCGCCTGACCCGGTGCGTGCGCCAGGTGACGGTGCCCACGCTGCTGGTGCGCGGCGCGCAGTCCGACGTGGTGACGCCCGAGGCGGTGCGCGAGTTCCTGGCGCTGTGCCCGCATGCCAGCCATGTGGACGTGGCGGATGCGGGGCATATGCTCACGGGCGACGACAACGACGTTTTCGGCCAGGTGGCGATCGGCTTCATTCGTCAGAAAACATAGCTGCCAGCGTTTTTCCCTCAAGCGCTGGAGGCTATTTTGTTATTGAATCTCGCGCAGCATGTTCTTGGCGATCACCGTCTGCTGGATCTGCGTGGTGCCCTCGTAGATGCGGAACAGGCGCACGTCGCGGTAGAAGCGCTCGATGGCGTACTCGCTCATGTAGCCCGCGCCGCCGAAGATCTGCACCGCGCGGTCGGCCACGCGGCCGCACATCTCGGTGGCGAACATCTTGGCGCAGGATGCCTCGGTGGAGTTGGGCAGCTTGTCGTCGCGGCGGCGGGCCGCGTCCAGCACCATGCAGCGGGCGGCGTAGATCTCGGCCTTGCTGTCGGCCAGCATGGCCTGCACCAGCTGGAAGTTGCCGATGGGCTGGCCGAACTGCCTGCGCTCGGCGGCGTAGCGCAGCGCCATGTCCAGCATGCGCTCGGCCACGGCCACGGCCACGGCGGCGATGTGGATGCGGCCTTTCTCCAGCACCTTCATGGCGGTCTTGAAGCCCTGGCCTTCCTTGAGGCCGATGAGGTTGGCGGCGGGCACGCGCACGTTCTCGAAGATCACGTCGCAGGTGTGCGCGCCCTTCTGGCCCATCTTCTTGTCGCGCTTGCCGAAGCTGATGCCGGGCGTGCCCGCCTCGACGATGAAGGCCGACACGCCGCCCGCGCCCTTGTTGGCCGGGTTGGTGCGCGCCATCAGCGTGAACATGCCGGCCTGCGGCGCGTTGGTGATGAAGCGCTTGGTGCCGTTGACGACGTAGAAGTCGCCGTCGCGGATGGCGGTGGTGCGCAGAGAGGCGGCGTCGGAGCCGGCCTCGGGCTCGGTCAGCGCGAACGAGGCCATCATCTCGCCCGTGGCGAGCTTGGGCAGGTACTTGGCCTGCTGCTCGGGCGTGCCGTCGAACAGGATGCCCTGCGAGCCGATGCCCACGGTGGTGCCGAGCAGCGAGCGGAACACGGGCGAGGCGCGGCACAGCTCGAACACGGCCAGTACCTCTTCCTCCATGGTGAGCTCCAGGCCGCCGAACTTCTCGGGGATGGTCAGGCCGAACAGGCCCATGGCCTTCATGTCGGCCACGATGTCGGCGGGAATCTCGTCGGTCTCGGCCACGAGCTCCTCGTTGGGGATCAGGCGCTCGCGCACGAAGCGGGCGATGGTGTCGAGCAGGCCGTTGAGCGTTTCTTGGTCGCGAATCATGTCGGTATCAGGAAGGAGGGATGGGGGATGGCGCCGCATGCTGCGCGGCCCGGGCGCGCGGCGCAACCGCTGGCGGCATGTCGTTCCGAAAGTTGGAAATGGGCGCACGGACCGCGCGCTGGCGGGCGAGGCTTCCGGCTTTGCCAAAGTACGGAACACCGGCCACCTGCCCGTTGACCGGGAAGGGGGCGCGGCGGCATCGTCGGGGCTGGTTCTTTCAGGAGGCAAGCCCGCCATGCCCATCGATCCGCGCCGCCTGCTCGCGCGCCCCTTCCCCGCCATCGAACACGCCTACACGCAGCGCGACACCCAGCTCTACGCGCTGGGCCTGGGGCTGGGCGCAGACCCGCTGGACGCGGGCCAGTTGCGCTACGTCTACGAGGGGCAGGACGGCGCCGCGCTGCGCGCCATGCCCACCATGGCCAACATCCTGGCCTACCCCGGCTTCTGGGCGCGCGAACCCGACACCGGCATCACCTGGCAGAAGCTGCTGCATGCCGAGCAAGAGATCCACATCCACGCGCCGCTGCCCGCCGCCGGGCGCGTGCGGGGCCAGACCCGCATCACGGGCCTGTGGGACAGGGGCGAAGGCAAGGGCGCCTTCCTGCAGCAGACGCGCGAGATCAGCGACGCGGCCACGGGCCAGCCGCTGGCCACCGTCAAGCAACTGAGCCTGCTGCGCGGCGACGGCGGCTTCGGCGAGGGCGGCAGCGCAGGCGCGCCGCCCGCGCCGCACGCCATGCCCGAGGGCGAGCCCGACCACGTGTGCGACCTGGCCACGCCCGCGCAGCTCGCGCTGATCTACCGCCTGAGCGGCGACCTGAACCCGCTGCACGCCGACCCGGCCGTGGCGGCGGCCGCGGGCTTCCCGCGCCCTATCCTGCACGGCATGGCGCTGATGGGCGTGGCCGCGCATGCGGTGCTGCGCACGGTGCTGGGCTACGACGACACGCGCCTCGAAGGCATGCGCGTGCGCTTCACCGCGCCCGCGTGGCCCGGCGACACGCTGCGCACCGAGATGTGGGTGCAGGGCGGCACGGTGTCGCTGCGCACCACGGCGCTGGAGCGCGGCGCGGTCGTCCTGAACAACGCGCGGGTGGACTTGCGCTGAACGCGAACCAACTTTTCTAGGAGAAACATCATGGATCTGGGTTTGACCGGCAAGGTCGCCATCGTCACCGGCTCGGCGCGCGGCCTGGGCGCCGCCACGGCGCGCCGCCTGGCGCAAGAGGGCGCGAAGGTCGTCATCACCGACATCAATGGCGAGCTGGCGCAGGCCACGGCCAAGGCGCTGCAGGACGAGGGCCTGGCCGCGCACTGCATCGTGGGCGACATCACCAAGGGCGCGGACGTGCAGCGCCTCGTCGACGAGACCGTGGCCCACTTCGGCGGCGTGTACATCCTGGTGAACAACGCCGGCGCGCCGCGCGACAAGTACCTCGTGAAGATGAGCGAGGACGACTGGGACTTCGTCATGGCCGTCATGCTCAAGGGCGCCTTCCTGGCCGCCAAGGCCGTGATGCCGCACTTCATCGACCAGGGCTGGGGCCGCATCATCAACATCAGCTCGCGCGCGCACCTGGGCAACCCCACGCAGGCCAACTACTCGGCGGCCAAGGCCGGCCTGATCGGCATGGCCAAGGCGCTGTCGAAAGAGGAAGGCCGCTACGGCGTCACCTGCAATTGCGTGGCGCCCGGCTTCATGGAAACGGAGATGGTGAAGGCGCTGCCCACCTACGAAACCATCAAGGACAACGCCATCGCGGCCCAGCCCGTCAAGCGCGTGGGCCAGCCCGACGACATCGCCGACGCCGTGGCCTTCCTGGCCAGCGAGCGCGCGGGCTTCATCAGCGGCGAGGTGCTGCACGTCACCGGCGGCCGCTACGGTTGATGCTTTTAAAACAATAGCTTGCAGCGCTTGGTGGACGGGCGCTGGAGGCCGATTTCATTCAAAAATCAAAGGTACTGAACATGAAACGAGCAGCCATCGTCTCTCCCCTGCGCACACCCGTGGGCGCGTTCGGCGGGGCATTGAAAGGCATTCCCGTCGAGGAACTGGGCGCCACCGTGGCGCGCGCCATCGTGGAGGCTACCGGGCTCGACGCCGCGCGCATCGACGACGTGGTCTTCGCCCAGAGCTACGCGAGCGGCGAGACGCCCTGCACCGGCCGCTGGGTCGCGCTGCAGGCGGGTTTCCCGATCGAAGTCGCGGGCATGCAGCTCGACCGCCGCTGCGGCGGCGGCGTGCAGGCCCTGGCCACGGCCGCCATGATGGTGCAGACCGGCGCGGCCGACGTGGTCATGGCCGGCGGCGTGGAGAGCATGAGCAACGTGGAGTACTACACCACCGACATGCGCTGGGGCAAGCGCGCGGGCACCGTGAAGCTGCACGACCGCCTGGACCGCGGCCGCGAGCGCTCGCAGCCCGAGAGCCGCTTCGGCCGCATCAACGGCATGATCGAGACGGCCGAGACGCTGGCGCGCGAGTATCAGATCAGCCGCGAGGAGGCCGACCGCTTCGCCGCGCGCAGCCACCAGCGCGCGGCCGCCGCGCAGAAGGCGGGCCATTTCGACGCCGAGATCGTTCCCGTCACCGTGCCCCAGCGCAAGGGCGACCCGCTGCTCGTGAAGCAGGACGAAGGCGTGCGCGGCGACACCACGGCCGAGAGCCTGGCCGGGATGCGCGCCATCATGAAGGACGGCATCGTCACCGCGGGCAATGCCTGCCAGCAGAACGACGCCGCCGCCGCCTGCCTGGTCGTGGCCGAGGACAAGCTGGCCGAGCTGGGCCTCACGCCCATCGGCTGGATCACCGGCTGGGCCGCCGCGGGCTGCGACCCGGCGCGCATGGGCATCGGCCCCGTGCCCGCCGTGCAGAAGCTGCTGGCGCGCACGGGCCTCAAGTTCGACCAGATGGACCTGATCGAGCTCAACGAAGCCTTCGCCTGCCAGGCGCTGGCCTGCGTGAAGGGCTGGGGCAGCAGCATGGAGGCGCTGGAAGACAGGCTCAACGTCAACGGCTCGGGCATCTCGCTGGGCCACCCCGTGGGCGCCACGGGCGTGCGCATCATGAGCACGCTGCTGCACGAGATGCAACGCCGCAAGGCGCGCTACGGCCTGGAGACGATGTGCATCGGCGGCGGCCAGGGCATCGCCATGGTGTTCGAGCGTGCTTGAAGGAGAACTCCCCATGGATTCCACCAAGATCTGGCAGCCCGGCGAGCGCGAGCTGCAGAAATCCGGCGTCGTGCAGCTGATGCGCGCGCTGGGCGTGCCCACGTACGAGGAGCTGATGCGCGTCTCCGTGGCCGAGCCCGAGCGCTACTGGAACACGGTGATGCGCGAGTGCGCTGTTCAATGGGACGTGCAGCCCACGGGCTACGTGGATCTGTCGCGCGGGCCGCAGTTCCCGAGCTGGTTCCCCGGCGGCAGGCTGAACTGGGTCAACACCATCTACGGCTGGGCGCGCAACCCCGCCACCGCGCGGCAGACGGCGGTGTTGGGCGAGCGCGAGGACGGCAGCGCCAGCGCGCTGACCTATGCCGAACTCGAAGCGCGTGTACGCGACTTCGCCGCCGGGCTGGCGCGGCAGGGCGTGCAGCAGGGCGACCGCATCGGCCTGCTGATGGAAAACGGCGTCGAGGCCACGATCTCGCTGCTGGCCATCGTGCACCTGGGCGCGCTCGTCGTGCCGCTGTTCAGCGGCTTCGGCGTCGATGCCATTGTGGCGCGCCTGTCGGCGGCCGAGGCGCGCATGGTCATCGCCTCCACGGGCTTCTCGCGCCGCACCAAGCGCGTGGACGTGCAGGGCGCCTTGCGCGACGCATGGCGCCAGTTGCCGCTGCTGGAGAACGTGGTCTGGAAGCGCGCCGAGGGCGAAGCCGCGCAGGACGCGCGCGACCTCGACTGGCAGCAGGTCGCCACCGTGGCGCAAGGGCAGGGGCAGGACGCCGTCGTCGTCACGCCCGACACGCCCTTCATGGTCATCTACACCTCGGGCACCACGGGCAAGCCCAAGGGCGTTGTGCACACGCACGGCAGCTTCCCCGTCAAGATCGCGCACGACTCGCTGGTGCACTTCGACGTGCATCCCGGCGACGTGTACTGCTGGCCCGCCGACATGGGCTGGATCGCCGGCACGCTGGTGCTGGGCTGCGCGCTGCTGCGCGGCGCCACGCTGGTGTGCTACGACGGCGCGCCCGACTATCCCGACTGGTCGCGCATGTCGCGCGTGGTGGAGCGCCACCGGGTCACGCACTTCGGCTCCGCGCCCACGCTGATCCGCGGCATGGCCAGCAACGAGGCGCTGGCGCTCGCGGGCGACCGCTCCACCGTGCGCCTGCTGATCACGGCGGGCGAGGGCATCGCGCCCGAGCACTTCAACTGGTTCCAGCAGCGCTTCGGCGACGGCACGGCGCCGCTCATCAACTACACGGGCGGCACCGAGGCATCGGGCGCGCTGCTGGCCAGCGTGCCGATCCGGCCCATCCCGCCCAGCGGCTTCAACACCGTCTCGCCCGGCGTGGCGGTGGACGTGGTGGACCCGTCGGGCAAGAGCGTGACCGGCGAGGTGGGCGAGCTCGCGATCCGCGCGCCCTTCGTGGGCATGACGCAGTCCTTCTGGCACGACGACGAGCGCTACCTGGAGACCTACTGGCAGGCCATCCCCGGCATCTGGGTGCATGGCGACCTGGCGCTGCGCACGCCCGAGGGCAACTTCTTCATGATGGGCCGCTCCGACGACACGCTGAAAGTCGCAGGCAAGCGCCTGGGGCCCGCGGAAGTGGAGGAAGTGGTGCTGGAGCTCGCCGACGTCGCCGAGGCCGCCGCCATCGGCGTGGCCGATGCCGAGAAGGGCCAGAAGCTCGTGGTCTTCGTCGTGCCCAAGCCGGCCGCCGCTGCCAGGGCCGGGGAACTGCAGGCCGCCGTGGCCGCCCACGTGGACAAGCGCCTGGGCCGGCCCTTCCGCCCCGGCAAGGTGCACGTGGTGGGGCAGTTGCCCAAGACGCGCAGCTCCAAGATCATGCGCCGCGTGATCCGCAGCGTGTACTGCGGCCTGCCGCCGGGCGACCTGTCGTCGCTGGACAACCCGGCCGCGCTCGACGAAGTGCGCGCAGCGGCGGCCTGAGACACATGACCGCACGCGCCGCCGCCGCCGGCGCCGCCGGGCCGCTGCCAGCCCTGGCGGGCATCACCGCCTGGCTGCGGCCCGAGCCGGGGCTCACCGTGGTCACGCCGCTGGTGCGCGCGCTCGTCATCATCTCGGCCTTCGCGCCGCAGGAGCGCTGGCTCGGCATCGGCCAACTGGCGCAGCGCACGGGGCTGCCGCCTTCCACGGTCACGCGCATCGCGCAGTCGCTGGTGCATCTGGGCTACCTGCTGTACGACGGCGATGAACGCAAGTACCGCCTGTCGCCGGCAGTGCTCGGGCTGGGCTACGCGGCCATCGCCCACTCGGCCATCCAGGGCCTGGCGGGCGAGCCCATGGCGGCCTTCGCGCGCCAGCACAAGGTGCACGTGTGCCTGGCCGCGCGCGACCGGCTCGACCTGGTGGTGCTCGAATGCCGGCGCAGCGTGGAATCGCCCATCGCGCTGCCGCTGCACGTGGGCATGCGCCTGGGGCTGGCCCAGTCGCCCATGGGCTGGGCGCTGCTGGCGGCCCTGCCCGAGCTGGAGCGCAGCTATCTGCTGGAGAACGTGGAGCGCCGCATGTCCCGCGAATGGAGCCGGCTGCGCCGCCGCGTCTGCGAGGGCACGGCACAGGTGTACGAGAAGGGCTACTGCGCCGCCATCGGCGAGTGGGAGCCGGACCTGGGCACCCTCGCCGCGCCCGTGCTGCTGGAAGGCAACGCGCCCTTCGTGCTGGCCTGCATAGGCGCCAGCCAGGGCATGACCCGCGCGCGCGTGGAGCGCGAGCTGGGGCCGCGCCTGCTGGCCATGGCGGGCGAGCTCCAATCCGACTTCAACGCCATCGGCCACTGAGGTTCAGGCCGCCCCCTTTTTCTTTTTCCCGCGAGAAAAAATGAAAGTTCTAGAAGGCATCAAGGTTCTCGATTTCGGCCGCTTCATCGCGGGGCCCTACTGCGCGGCCCTGCTGGCCGACTACGGGGCCGAGGTCATCCGCATCGACCGCGTGGAAGGCGGCGAGGACCGCTACATCGTGCCCGTCACCGAGGGCGGCGAGGGGGCGATGTTCCTGCAGCTCAACCGCAACAAGCGCTCCCTGACGCTGGACCTCGCCAGCCCCGAGGGCCGCGACATCGTGCGCAAGCTGGTCGCGGGCGCCGACGTGGTCGTCGCCAACATGCCGCCGCGCACGCTCAAGAGCCTGGGGCTGGACTACGAGAGCCTGTGCGCCGTCCGGCCCGACATCATCCTCGTGGCCCCCAACGCCTTCGGCACCAGCGAGGCCGTGCGCGACCGCGTGGGCTTCGACGGCGTGGGCCAGGCGCTGAGCGGCGCCGTGCACATCGCGGGCACGCCCGGGCAGCCGCAGAAGGCCATGGTGCCCGTGGTGGACTTCGCCACCTCGTTCGCCTGCGCCCTGGGCACCGTGCTCGCGCTCTACGAGCGCAAGCAGAGCGGCAAGGGGCAGGAGGTGAACGCCTCGCTGCTGTGCACCGGCCTGAACATGGCCAGCGGCGCGCTCATCGAGGAAGCCCTGCTGGGCCTGGACCGCCCGGCCACGCGCAACCGCGCCTCCGGCTACGCGCCGTCCGACATCTTCAAGGCCCGGGACGGCTGGTTCATCACCCAGGTCATCGGCCCCGCGATGTTCAGGAACTGGACCCGGCTCGTGGGCCGGCCGGAGCTGCTGGACGACCCGCGCTTCGCCGACGACCGGCTGCGCGGCGAGCACGGCGAATTCCTGAGCGGCGTGATGAGCGACTGGTGCCGCGATAAGACGCTCGGCGAATGCCTGGCCCTGCTGGAGAAGGCCCGCATCCCCGCGGGCCGCGTCAACTCGCCGCGCCAGGCGCTGCAGGACGAGACCGTCCAGGCCGCCGACCTCATCCACTGGATGGACTACCCCGGCGCGCCCAGGCAGGTGCCCATCTTCGCCACGCCCGTGTCGCTCTCGCGCACCCCGCCCGAGATCCGCCAGCGCGCGCCGCTCAACGGCGAGCACACCGACGAAATCCTGGCCGGCATCGGCCTGGGCGCGCAGGAAATCGCCGGCCTGCGCCAACGCAACATCGTTTAGGGAGACGCACCATGAGCCAAACCATCATCGAACGCCTGGCCGGTTTCTCGGCCGCCACCGACGTCGCCCGCCTGCCCGCCGAGGTCATCGAGGAATGCAAGCGCGACGTGCTCGACACCCTGGGCTGCGCGCTCGCGGGCATCGACCACCCCAAGGGCCGCATCGGCATCGAGGCCGGCAAGCGCCTGGGCGGCACGGGTGGCACCGCCACCATCATCGGCAGCGGCGAGAAATCCACGCCCCACGGCGCCGCCTTCGCCAACGGCGAGCTGGCCAATGCGCTGGACGCCGACTCGGTGCTGCTGCCCGGCCACGTGAGCCCCTACGTGCTGCCCGGCGCCTTCGCCATGGCCGAGGCGCAGCAGCGCTCGGGCAGGGAACTGATCGCCGCCGTCGCCGTGTCGCACGAGATCTCCTACCGCCTGGGCGCGGCCATGAGCGGCTACCGCGACACCCAGGACGGCAAGCCCTCTCAGTCCTCGGTGGTCGGCTACAGCAGCACGGTGTTCGGCGCCACGGCATCGGCCGGCAAGCTGCGCGGGCTGGATGCCGAAAAGCTGGCCAACGCCCTGGGCATCGCGGCCGCCACCGCCCCCGTCAACTCGCAGCGCGCCTGGTTCATGCACGCGCCCACGGCCACCATCAAGTACCAGATGGCCGGCGCGCTGACCAACGCGGCGCTGTCGGCCGTGGACATGGGCGACCTGGGCCACCGGGGCGACCTGCTGCTGCTCGACGACGAGGAGCACGGCTACCCGCGCTACGTCGGCACCGCGCGCTGGTCGCCCGAGTTGCTGACCGCGGGCCTGGGCGAGGACTGGCGCTTCCCGGCCTTCCAGATGTACAAGCCGTACCCGCACTGCCGCGTCATGCACGCGCCGCTGGACCTGCTGATCGACCTCGTCGCCCGGCACGACATCAAGGTGGAGGAGATCGAGGGCATCACCTCCTACGGCGAGGGCTGGGCCTACGAGCTGCCGTGCTTCACCAACCGCAAGATCCTGCTGCAGCACGACGCGCAGTTCTGCTTCGCGCACGGCCTGGCCGTGGCGGCACACCGCATCCCGCCGGGCCGGCAGTGGCAGGACGAGGCAGTGGTCTTCAACCCCTCGGTCATGGCGCTCATGAACAAGGTGCAGTTGAAGACCCACCCCACCTACTTCCAGTCCATCTCGGCCGACATCCTGAGCCGCCCCTCGCGCCTGGAGATCCAGGCGCGTGGCCAGACCTTCGCGGCCGAGAAGGGCTTCCCCAAGGGCATGCGCTCGTCCGACCCCAGCACCTACATGACCAACGACGAACTGGCGGCCAAGTTCCGCGCCTTCGTCGACGGCCTGCTGCCGGCCACCACCATCGAGCAGGTGATCGACAGCGTGCTGAACCTGGAGCGGGTGGAGGACTTCGGGGCTGTCATGCGCCTGATGGTGCGTACGAGCGCCTAACCCAGCCAGCGCGCATCGGGCCAGCGGCCTTGTTCGAACGTGGATTTGACGCAGTCCATCAGCACGCCCACCACGCAGCGCACGGGCGCCGTGGCCTGGCGGCTGCTGGGCGCAGCGAGCACGATGGTGCGCGTCAGGTCTGGGCTGGCGAGCGGCGCCGCGCTGAGCAGGCCGCGCTCCACCTCCTGCGTCACGCCCACGGCGGGCAGGATGGTCCAGCCGTGGCCCTGCGCGACCAGCTCCTTCTGCACGCTCAGCGCGTTGGTCTCGGCGAAGACCTGCAGGGTCAGCCCGGCCTCGGTCGCCGCGTGCTCGATGGCCGCGCGCAGGCCCTGCGGCGCGGCTGGCAGGATGAAGGGCTCCCGCGCCACGCGCTCCAGCGGCACGGGGCGCTTGCGCGAGAGCCTGGCGGCCGGCGCGGCCACCACCCACAGGCTTTCCTCCAGCAGCGCCTTCACGTGCAGCGCGGGCGTTTCCTTCTGGCCGTAGAGCAGGGCGGCGTCCACGTCGCCGGCCTCCAGCCAGTCCTGCAGGTGCCCCGCGTAGCCGATGGTCAGCCGCAGGCGGATGTGCGGGTAGCGCCGCGCCACCTCGGTCGCCAGCAGCGTCGCCAGCAGGTCCGAGGTGCTGGCCAGCAGGCCGATGCTCACGATGCCCGCCACCGGGCCCTCGGTGGGCTGGATCTCGGCCTTGGCGCGCGCCACCTCGCCCAGGATGCGGCGCGCATACTCCAGCATGGTCTTGCCCGAGGCCGTGAGCTGCATGCCGTGGCGGCCGCGCTCGAACAGCTCGGTGCCCAGGTCTTCCTCCAGCAGGCGCAGCTGGCGCGAAACGGCGGGCTGCACGAGGTTGAGCAGCGCCGAGGCGCGGGTGACGTTGCCCGTCTCGGCCACGGTGACGAAGGCGCGCAGTTGTTTCAGGTCCACGAAATGCCTCCATGCCAAAAAATGATGTTTTGATCAGGAAATTCTATTTTTTCTTGAATCGATCAAATATTACTATTGATCAATCTCACACACTTCGGAGACTCCACCCATGAGCGCCCTCTCTGCCCCCGACCAGTACCAGGAAATCCGCGACGCCGTGCGCGGCCTGTGCCAGCAGTTCCCGGCCGAATACCACCGCAAGATCGACGAGGCGCGCGGCTACCCCGAGGAATTCGTCACCGCCCTCACCAAGGCCGGCTGGCTGGCCGCGCTGATCCCGCAGGAGTTCGGCGGGCCGGGCCTGTCGATGGCCGAGGCCTCGGTCATCATGGAGGAGATCAACCGCAGCGGCGGCAACTCCGGCGCCTGCCACGGCCAGATGTACGTGATGAACACCATCGTGTTCAGCGGCACCGATGCGCAGAAGCAGAAGTACCTGCCCAGGATCGCGGCCGGCGACCTGCGCGTGCAGTCCATGGGCGTGACCGAGCCCACCACGGGCAGCGACACCACCAAGCTCAAGACCACGGCCGTGAAGAAGGACGGCCGCTGGGTCGTCAACGGCCAGAAGGTGTGGATCAGCCGCGTGCAGCACAGCGACCTGCTGATCCTGCTCGCGCGCACCACGCCGGTGGAGCAGGTGCAGAAAAAGAGCGACGGCCTGTCGTGCTTCATCGTGGAGCTGGACAAGGCCATCGGCAACGGCCTCACCGTGCGCCCCATCCTGAACATGGTCAACCACGAGACCAACGAGCTGTTCTTCGACAACCTGGAGCTGCCCGAGGATGCGCTGCTGGGCACCGAGGGCAAGGGCCTGAAGGTGATCTTCGACGGCCTGAACGCCGAGCGCACGCTGATCGCCGCCGAGTGCATCGGCGACGGCTACTGGTTCCTGGAGAAGGCGCGCGACTACGCGAACGAGCGCAAGGTGTTCGGCCGCCCCATCGGCCAGAACCAGGGCATCCAGTTCCCGCTGGCAGAGTCCTTCATCGAGCTGGAGGCCGCCAACCTCATGCGCTGGCGCGCCTGCCAGAAGATCGACGCGCGCGAGAACGCCGGCACCGAGGCCAACATGGCCAAGTACCTCGCCGCCAAGGCGAGCTGGGAGGCGGCCAATGCCTGCCTGCAGACGCACGGCGGCTTCGGCTTCGCCTGCGAATACGACGTGGAGCGCAAGTTCCGCGAAACACGCCTGTACCAGGTGGCGCCCATCTCCACCAACATGATCCTGAACCACGTCGCCCAGCACACGCTGGGCCTGCCCCGCTCATTCTGATTTTTTTGAAGGAATTGCACCCATGAAGATTCTCGTCCCCGTCAAACGCGTGGTGGACTACAACGTGAAAGTCCGGGTGAAATCGGACGGCACGGGCGTAGACATCGCCAACGTGAAGATGAGCATGAACCCGTTCGACGAAATCGCCGTCGAGGAAGCCGTACGCCTGAAGGAAAAAGGCGCGGCCACCGAAGTCATCGCCGTCAGCTGCGGCGTGGCGCAATGCCAGGAAACCCTGCGCACCGCCATGGCCATCGGCGCCGACCGCGCCATCCTCGTGGAAACCGACGCCGAACTGCAGCCCCTGGCCGTGGCCAAGCTCCTGAAGGCCCTGGTGGACAAGGAACAGCCCGGCCTCATCATCCTGGGCAAACAGGCCATCGACGACGACGCCAACCAGACCGGCCAGATGCTCGCCGCCCTGGCCGACCTGCCCCAGGCCACCTTCGCCAGCAAAGTCGAAATCGCCGGCGACAAAGCCAACGTCACGCGCGAAATCGACGGCGGCCTCGAAACCCTCTCCCTGGGCCTGCCCGCCGTGGTGACCACCGACCTGCGCCTCAATGAACCGCGCTACGTCACCCTGCCCAACATCATGAAGGCCAAGAAAAAGCCGCTGGAGAGCGTCAAGCCCGAAGACCTGGGCGTTCAAGTTGCCCCGCGCCTGAAGACCCTCAAGGTGGCGGAGCCTGCCAAGCGCGGCGCGGGCGTGAAGGTGGCCGACGTGGCCGCCCTGGTCGAGAAACTCAAGAACGAAGCGAAGGTGATCTGAATGTCCGTACTCGTCATTGCCGAACACGACAACGCGTCCATCAAGGGCGCAACCCTCAACACCGTGGCCGCAGCGCGCCAGATCAGCATGTTCGCCGACGGGCAGGTGCACGTGCTCGTGGCCGGCTCCCAAAGCGCGGCGGCCGCCGCCGCGGCCGCGCAGATCGAGGGCGTGGTCAAGGTGCTGCATGCCGATGGCGAGGCCCTGGCCCACGCCCTGGCCGAGAACGTGGCCGCCCAGGTGCTGGCCGTGGCCGGCCGCTACAGCCACATCCTGTTCCCGGCCACCGCCGGCGGCAAGAACGCCGCGCCGCGCGTGGCCGCCAAACTCGACGTGGCGCAGGTCAGCGACATCACCAAGGTGGTGGCCGTGGACACCTACGAGCGCCCCATCTACGCGGGCAACGCCATCGCCACCGTGCAGGGCACGGACGCCACCCAGGTCATCACCGTGCGCACCACGGGGTTCGACGCCGCACCCGCCACGGGCGGCGCGGCCAGCGTCGAGGCCATCGCCGCCGTGGCCGACAGCGGCAAAAGCCGCTTCGTGGGCAGCGAAATCGCCAAGAGCGACCGACCCGAACTCACCGCCGCCAAGATCATCGTCAGCGGCGGCCGCGCCCTGGGCAGCGCCGAGAAATTCAACGAAGTCATCACCCCGCTGGCCGACAAGCTGGGCGCGGCCATCGGCGCGAGCCGCGCTGCGGTGGACGCGGGCTACGCGCCCAACGACCTGCAGGTGGGGCAGACGGGCAAGATCGTGGCGCCGCAGCTGTACATCGCGTGCGGCATCTCGGGGGCCATCCAGCACTTGGCGGGCATGAAGGACAGCAAGGTCATCGTGGCCATCAACAAGGACCCCGAGGCGCCGATCTTCAGCGTGGCCGACTACGGGCTGGAGGCGGACCTGTTCCAGGCCGTGCCCGATATGGTCAAGGCGCTGTAGACCCGCAAGCTATTGAAAAGATAGCTGCCAGCGCTTTCTCATAAAGCGCTGTAGGTCATTTTCATCCATAAACCATGGAGCGTGCCGCATGAGCCAAGAAAGCCCCGAATCCTTCGACGCCTGGGTCGGTCGTACCGACGAGAGCGCGGACCAGGTCACCCAGGCGCCCATCCGCCTCATGCAGGCCACGCTGGACGCGGCCAGCGCCTGCGCGTTGCCGCCGGACCTGCCGCCGCTGTGGCACTGGCTGTACTTCCTGCCGGGCGAGCGCCAATCGAACATCGGCCCCGACGGGCACCCGAAGCGCGGCGGCTTCCTGCCGCCCATCAGCCTGCCCCGGCGCATGTGGGCGGGCGGGCGCCTGCAGTTCCTGCGGCCGCCGGCCGTGGGCGAGCGGGTGCGGCGCGTCTCGCTCATCAAGAGCGTGCAGACCAAGGACGGGCGCAGCGGCCGGCTGGTGTTCGTGACCGTGCAGCACAAGATCTCCGACACGCAGGGCGCGGTGATCCACGAGGAGCAGGACATCGTCTACCGCGACGCGCCGGCCCCCGGCGCACCCGCGCCCCAGCCCACGGCCGCGCCCACCGACGAGCAGTTCGGCCGCACCGTCACGCCCGACCCGGTGCTGCTCATGCGCTACTCGGCCCTCACTTTCAACGGCCACCGCATCCACTACGACCGGCCCTACGCCATGCAGGAGGAGGGCTACCCCGGCCTCGTGGTGCACGGGCCGCTGATCGCCACGCTGCTCATGGAGGAACTGCGCCGCGCACACCCGGGCAGGGCCATCCGCGGCTTCGAGTTCAAGGCCGTCAGCCCCTTGTTCGACACAGCGCCGTTCAGCGTCAACGGCAAGCTGGAAGGCAACACGGCGCGCCTGTGGGCACGTGGCCCGCAGGGCCAGCTCGCCATGCAGGCCAGCGCAGATATCGAGTAGGAACGCAGACCCATGCAGGCACCCACCCCACGCAAAGGCCCGCTGAGCGGGATGACCGTCGTCACGCTGGAGCACGCCATCGCCGCGCCGTTCTGCACGCGCCAGCTCGCCGACCTGGGCGCGCGCGTCATCAAGGTGGAGCGCCCCGGCGTGGGCGACTTCGCGCGCGCCTACGACCACCGCACGCGCGGCCTGGCCTCGCACTTCGTCTGGACCAACCGCTCCAAGGAAAGCCTCACGCTCGACCTCAAGCAGCCGCAGGCGCAGCAGGTGCTGGGCGAACTCATCGCCGGGGCCGACGTGCTGGTGCAGAATCTCGCGCCCGGCGCGGCGGCGCGCATGGGCCTGTCGTTCGAGGCGCTGCACGCCAGGCATCCCAGGCTCATCGTCTGCGACATCAGCGGCTACGGCGCCGACGGCCCCTACCGCGACAAGAAGGCCTACGACCTGCTGATCCAGAGCGAGGCCGCGTTCCTCTCCATCACCGGCACCAAGGACGAGCCCTGCAAGGCCGGCAACTCCATCGCCGACATCGCGGCGGGCATGTACGCCTACACGGGCATCCTGAGCGCGCTGCTGCAGCGCAGCCTCACGGGCGAAGGCTCGCACGTCGAGGTCTCCATGCTCGAAGCGTTGGCCGAGTGGATGGGCTTTCCCATGTACTACGCCTACGACGGCCAGCAGCCGCCCGGGCGCAACGGCGCCGCGCACGCCACCATCTACCCCTACGGCCCCTTCACGGCCGGCGACGGCAAGGTCGTCATGCTGGGCCTGCAGAACGAGCGCGAGTGGAAGCTGTTCTGCGACGTGGTGCTGCGCCGCCCCGAGCTGGCCGCGGATCCGCGCTTCGACGCCAACGTGCGCCGCACGGAGAACCGCGCCGCCCTGAAGGACGCCATCGAGCAGACCTTCGCCAGCCTCACGGCGCAGGAGGTGATCGCGCGCCTGGACGAAGCGCAGATCGCCAACGCCGCCGTCAACCAGGTGGGCGACCTGTGGGCGCACCCGCAGCTGCACGCGCGCCAGCGCTTCCGCCCCATCGGCTCGCCGGCGGGCGAGCTGCAGGCGCTGCTGCCGCCCGCCACCGTGGGCAGCTTCGATGCCCGCATGGACCCCGTGCCCGCGCTCGGCGAGCACAGCGAGGCCATCCTGCGCGAGCTCGGCCGCAGCGCGGCCGACATCGAACAACTGCGCGCCGCTGGAGTGATCTGAACATGACCGCATCTTCCGTAAACCACGCGCGCAGCCTGCTGTTCGTGCCCGCCACCAAGCCCGAGCGCTTCGCCAAGGCGCTCGACTCGGGCGCCGACTGCATCATCATCGACCTCGAGGACGCAGTGGCCGAGGGCAGCAAGGACGGCGCGCGCGAGCAGCTCGCGCAGCACCTGCCGCAGCTGACCGCGGACCAGCGCGCGCGCACCGTGGTGCGCATCAACGCCGCGGGCACGCCCTGGCACGAAGCCGACCTCGCCCTGCTGCGCCAATGGACAGGGCAGGGCGTGGCCGTGATGCTGCCCAAATCCGAGGAACCCGCCGCGCTGCACGGCGTGGCGCAGGTGCTGGGCGAGGGGGCGAACATCGTGGCCCTGGTCGAATCGCTGGCCGGGCTGGACGCGCTCGACCTGATCGCGCGCGTGCCCCAGGTCGTGCGTCTGGCCTTCGGCCACCTGGACTTCCAGCTCGACCTGGGCATGCGCGCCTCGGTGGAGGAGCCCGAGCTCGCCTTCGCGCGCAACGCCCTCGTGGCGGCGTCGCGCCGCGCCAGGATGCCCGCGCCCATCGACGGCGTGACCACCGACACCGGCAGCGCCGAGCGCTTGGCGGCCGACGCCAGGCGCGCCCGCGCCTTCGGCTTCGGCGGCAAGCTGTGCATCCACCCAGCGCAGGTCGCGGGCGTGAACGAGGCGCTGGGCTACTCCGAGGCCGAGCAGGCCTGGGCGCTGCGCGTGCTCGAAGAAGCCGCCAGGCGCGGCGGCGAGGTGTTCAGCCTGGACGGCCGCATGGTGGACCTGCCCGTGATCCGCGCGGCCGAGGCGATCGCGGCGAGTATTCGAAAATAATAGCTGCCGGCGCTTGCTGGACAAGCGCTAAAGGCCGATTTCATTCAAAGAGACCGCACGATGACGAACGAAGAAATCCTCAGCGCATACGGCCCGCGCGAAGCCATGGAATACGACGTGGTGATCGTCGGCGGAGGCCCGGCGGGCCTGTCCACGGCCATCCGCCTGAAACAACTGGCGGCCGAGCGCGGCACGGACGTCTCCGTCGTCGTGCTGGAAAAAGGCTCCGAGCCCGGCGCGCACATCCTCTCGGGCGCCATCATGGACCCGCGCGCGCTCACCGAACTCATCCCCGACTGGAAGGAACGCGGCGCGCCCCTGAACCAGCCCGTCACCGACGACGCCTACATCTTCCTGTCCGAAACCTCGGCCTTACGCGTGCCCAACGCCTTCCTGCCGCCGTTCGCGCACAACCACGGCAACTACATCGTGCGCCTGGGCGACGTGACCAAATGGCTGGCCGAACAGGCCGAAAGCCTGGGCGTGGAAATCTTCCCCGGCTTCCCCGCCGCCGAAGTGCTCTACACGGACGGCTCCGAGAATGGGGGCGTACCTGCGGTACGGGGCGTGGCCACCGGCAACATGGGGCTGGGCAAGGACGGCGAATCCACCGAGAACTTCCAGCTCGGCATGGAACTGCTGGGCAAGTACACCATCTTCGCCGAAAGCGCGCGCGGCCACCTGGGCAAGCAGCTCATCGCCCGCTACAGCTCGACGACAACCGCGACCCGCAAAGCTTCGGCATCGGCGTCAAGGAACTGTGGGGAATCGACCCCCAAGAACAACAGCCCGGCCTTCGTCATGCACAACCGCCGGCTTGCCCCATGGACAGCAAGACCTACGGCGGCGCCTTCCTGTACCACCTGGAAGACAACAAGGTGGCCCTGGGCTTCGTCACCGGCCTGGGCTACACCAACCCGTACCTGAGCCCCCTTCGAGGAATTCCAGCGCTGGAAGACCCACCCCAACGTGCGCTGGTACTTCGAGAACGACAAAGGCGAAATCACCGCCAAGCGCCTCTCATACGGCGCGCGCGCCATCAACGCCAGCGGCATCAACTCCCTGCCCCAAGACCATCTTCCCCGGCGGCGCGCTCGTGGGCTGCGACGCGGGCTACCTGAACGTCAGCCGCATCAAGGGCAGCCACTCGGCCATCAAGACCGGCATGCTCGCGGCCGAGGCCGCCTACGAGGCCATCCAAGCGGGCCGCCAGCACGACGAACTCACGGCCTACCCCAAGGCCTTCGAGGCAAGCTGGCTCTACACCGAACTCAACAAAGACCGCAACTTCAAGAACTGGTTCAAGTACGGCCTGGCCACCGCCACGCTGATGAACGGCTTCGAACAATTCGTGCTGCGCGGACACATCCCCTGGACGCTGCACCGCGAAAAGCCCGACCACGCGTACCTCAAGCCCGCGGCCGAGTGCAAGCCCATCGTCTACCCCAAGCCCGACGGCAAGCTCACCTTCGACCGGCTCTCCAGCGTCTTCATCAGCAACACCAACCACGAAGAGAACCAGCCCGCGCACCTCACGCTCAAGGACGCCTCGGTGCCCGTGAACGTGAACCTGGCCACATACGCGGGGCCCGAGGCGCGCTACTGCCCGGCCGGGGTGTACGAGTTCGTTCCCGACGAGGCCCATGCGGGCCAGCAGCGGCTGCAGATCAACGCGCAGAACTGCGTGCACTGCAAGACCTGCGACATCAAGGACCCGACGCAGAACATCGTCTGGGTCACGCCCGAGGGGGGCGGCGGGCCCAACTATTCGGGTATGTGACGCAGCCGCAGCTTGGCCGGGGGCAGTCGTTGGGCTTGCCGCTGGCCACGACCAGTGCGGAAGAAACGAAGGGCGCCTGACTGCCAGGCGCCCTGTGCCGTTTGGGGCGCCTAATGCGCCGCCTGCCCGAAGTAATGCTCCTCCACCTCGGGATCGTGCGCGAGCACATCGGCCTCGCCCTGCTTGACGATGCGCCCCTGTTCGAGCACGGCCGCGCGGTGCGCGGTCTCCAGCGCCAGGCGCGCGTTCTGCTCCACCAGGAAGATCGTCATGCCCTCCTCGTTGAGCCGGCGGATGGCGCGGAACACATCGGCGATGATCACCGGCGCCAGCCCCAGGCTGGGCTCGTCGAGCAGCAGCACGCGCGGGTGGCCCATGAGCGCGCGGCCGATGGCCAGCATCTGCTGCTGCCCGCCCGAGAGCGTGCCCGAGAGCTGCTGGCGCCGCTCGGCCAGGATGGGGAACAGCGCGAACACGCGGTCCAGGTCGGCCTGCACGTCGCCCTTGCGCGCGCCCAGGGCCTCGCGGCCGAGCATGAGGTTCTCCAGCACCGACAGCGGGGCGATCACGCGCCGCCCCTCGGGCACCTGGATCACGCCCAGGCGCGCCCTCTGGTACGAAGGCAGGCGATTGAACTCGCGCCCGCCGAACTCGATGGAGCCCGTGGAAGGCACGATGCCCGTCACCGCGTTGACCAGGCTGGACTTGCCCGCGCCATTGGGCCCGATGAGCGTGAAGATCTCGCCCTGTTTGATCTGCAGCGACACGCCGCGCAGCGCGGTGATGCCCTGGTAGTGCACCTCCAGCCTGTCGATGGCCAGGGCGTGCGCGGCGGATTGGTTGATGGGATGGTTCATGTAGAGAGCGTGTTATGCACTTTCACGTGCCCACGTTGGGCCAAAAGGCCAGCGCTCGCGGCGTTGCGGCCCTTGCCAAGGCCCCGGCCTTGGCGGCGGACCGCGCCTTGCTATCACAGGCCTTTTGGCCCAACGTGGGCACGTGAAAGTGCATAACACGCTCTCTAGCTCCCCAGATAGGCTTCGATCACCACAGGGTCTGCCAGCACCGCGTCTGGCGCACCCTGGGCGATCAGGCGGCCCGAGGCCGTGACATACAGATGCGAGCAGACCTGCGTGACGAAGCGCATGTTGTGCTCCACCAGCAGGATCGCCACGCCCGATGCGGCCACCTGGCTGAAAATGTGGCCCAGCTCGGAGGCCTCGGTGTCATTCATGCCCGCCACCGGCTCGTCGAGCAGCAGCAGCTGCGGCCTCATCGCCAGCGCGCGCATCATCTCGATGCGCCGCTGATGGCCGTAGGACAGCGTGCCCGCGCGGTGCTCGGCCAGATGCGCCATGCCGAAGCGCTCCAGCAGCGCCTGGGCCTCGGCGCGGTGCGCCGCCTGCTCGGCCCGCGCCGAGGGCAGGCCCAGCAGGTTGGCCCAGAAGCCCGTGCGCTGGTGCAGGTGAAAACCCGAGAGCACGTTGTCCAGCACCGTGCCCTCGGTCACCAGGCGGATGTTCTGGAAGGTGCGCGCCATGCCCGCGCGCGCCAGGTCGGCGGCCTCGAGCGTGGAAACATCCTTGCCGTTGAACAGGATGCGGCCCGAAGTGAGCTTGAGGATGCCCATGATGAGATTGATCACCGTGGTCTTGCCCGCGCCGTTGGGACCGATCAGGCCGGTGATGGTGCCGGGCGGCGCCGACAGGCTCAGGCCATCGACGGCGGGCAGGCCGCCGAAGCGCTTGCCCACGCCGTCGAGCTGCAGGGTGGGTGCGGTACTCATGCCGGGGCTCCTTCGCGCAGCGTGCCTTCGCGCAGCGCAACCTCGCGCTGCACCTTGCGGTCATACCGCCACGAGCGCAGCGTGTCGGCGATGCCATGGGGCAGGTAGATGATGATGAGCATGAGCAGCGCGCCCTGCACCACGCCCCGGTAGTCGGCGAAGAAGCGCACGAACTCGGGCAGCGTGGTCAGCACGCCCGCGCCCACCAGCGGCCCCCAGATCGACGTGGCGCCGCCAAGCACGGACGAGGCCAGCGCATGCACCAGCATGTGGAAGCCGAACTCCTCGGGCGAGATCGCATACGAGTTGAACGCGTGCAGCGCCCCGGCCAGCCCCGCGAACAGGCCCGAGAGCACCATCGCCAGGCGCTGGTGATAGGCCACGCGGATGCCCAGCGACACCGCCACCGTCTCATCGGCGCGGATCACGTCCATGGCGCGGCCCAGGCTGAACTTGCCCAGCGTCCAGGTCAGCAGCATGCACAGGGCCACGATCAGCAGCAGCCAGCCGGTGGTGGCCGCCTTCGGAATGCCCGAGATGCCCAGCACGCCGTTGGTCACGCTGTCCCAGTTCTGGGCGATGGTCACCATCACCTGCACCAGCGCCAGCGTGGCCAGTGCCTGGAACACCCCGCGCAGGCGCGAGAGCGGATAGGCCATGAGCGCGCTCACCACGCCCGCCAGCAGCGTGCCGCTGGCGATCGCCAGCGGCGCGGACCAGCCGTGCGTGACGGCCAGGATGGCCGAGGTATAGGCGCCGATGGCGGCGAACGCCGCCGGGCCGATGGAGAACGTGCCCGCGCGCAGCACCACCGCCTGGCTCATGGCCAGCAGCGTGTAAATCAGCACATGGTCGAGGACGGAGCTATAGGAAAGCAGGTAATCGATCATGGGTTCACTGCCTTTGCACGCGCATGACCGCGCCCGGCTTGCCGAACAGGCCCGTGGGGCGGATCAGGATGATGACGAAGAGGATGACGAAGGCGATGGCGTCCGCCGCCGCCGAGGAGATGTAGGCATAGGCCAGCGTCTGCACCACGCCGATGATCACGCCGCCCACGAGCGAGCCCGCGATGGAGCCCAGGCCGCCGAGGATGATGATGACGAAGGCGCGCATGAGGAACGGCTCGCCCATCAGGAAGTGCACCGAGTTGAACGCCAGCCCGATGAGCACGCCCGCGAAGCCCGCCAGGGCGCCGGAGATGAAGAACACCTGGATGTTGACCCACTCGGCATTGATGCCCAGCAGCTGCGCCGTGCCTTCCGAATGCGCCACGCAGCGGATGCGCCGGCCCATGCCGGTGTAGTACAGCGCATAGATCAGTGCGCCCACCAGCACCAGGGCGGAGAGCACGATGATGAGCTGCAGCCGCTGCACCTGCAGGCCGAGGAACTCGTGGATCACCACAGGGAAGGTGTCGGCCGGGAACTGCCACACGGCCGTGTTGGAGGCCTTCTGCGCCAGCGCCACGAGGGCGATGCTCGCGCCGATGGAGGTGAGGATGTAGGAGAACTCGGGCGCGTGGCGGCGGCGCAGCGGGCGGAAGGCCACGAAGTCGAGCAGCACGGAGAGCACGCCGCCCGCGAGCATGCCCACGAGCAGCGCGACGATGAACGGCGCATGGAACACCGTGGCGGCGTACAGGCCCGCGAATGCGCCCCACATGAACACGGAGCCGTAGGCCATGTTCAGGATGTGGTTGACGCCGAACAGCAGGGTGAAGCCCAGCGCGAAGACGGCGAAGGTGCCGCCCACGACCAGGCCATTGAGGAGCTGTTGGATCAGCATGGGAGAGGCTTCATAAGAGTGAGATTGGCCGCCAGCGCTTGTGCATCAAGCGCTGGCAGCTATCGTTTCAATAGAAATTCAGGGCGCGGGGACGAACTTGCCGCCCTTGACCACGAGGACGATGGCGCCGTAGCTCGGCACGCGGTCCTTCTGGTTCCACACGCCGGAGCCGCCGACGATGGGCACGTCGCGCACCTTGTGGTAGCCCTCGCGCACCGAGTCGCGCGTGGGGTTGGGGCCGGCTTCCTTGAGCGTCGCCAGCGCCACCTGGGCGAGCGAGTAGGCCGATGCGGCCCAGTTGTCGGGCTCCACGCCCCAGCGCGCCTTGTAGGCGGCCTCGAACGACTTGTTCAGCGGCCGGTCGATGCCCGCCACGTAGTCCGACACGGCGATGGAGCCTTCGGACGCGGGGCCCGTCATCTCCAGGAACTTCTGCGACACCATGGCGATGGTGCCGATGTAGCGCACCTTGTCGCCGCTGCCCGCCTGGCGCAGCTGCAGCACGATGTTGGCCGACTGCTCGCCGTAGGTGGCGAAGTACACCGCATCCACGTCCAGGCCCTTGAGCTTGGTGGCCAGGGGCAGGAAGTTGGAGTCGCTGCTGACCACGGCTTCTTCTGCCACCACCGTGCCGCCGCCCGCCTTGAAGGGATCGCGGAAGTGGTTCTTGTATTCGATCAGCGCTTCGTTCACGCGGTCGTAGACGATGGCCACCTTCCTGATCGGCGTCTTCTCCAGCACGTATTTGGCCACGAGCGGGCTGACCACCGAGGGCGCCTGCTGGAACTTCAGCATCCACGGGCCGGGCTTGAGGATGGCGTCCGAGGTGACGAAGCTCAGGCTGGGCGTCTTCTTGTCGTTGAACACGGGGGCCACGGCCACGCCCTCGGTGGTGGCCGAGGGGCCCAGCACCAGCACGGCGCGGTCGCGGTCCGCCGCCTGGCCGGCCAGGTTGATGGCCTGGCCCTTGTCGCTGGCGCTGTCGCGCTCCATCAGGTTGATCTTGCGGCCGTTGACGCCGCCCTTGGCGTTGGCTTCTTCCACGGCCAGGCGGATGGCCTTCTGGTAGTTGGCGCCGGCGAAGGCCACGGGGCCGGTGACCGACTGGATGGACACCACGGGGATGTCCTGGGCCTGGGCCGCCAGGGTGGCCGACGCGGCGAGCGCTGCGGCCGTGGCCAGTTTCCTGATGGCATGTTGAAAGCACTGCATGGTTGTCTCCTGTGAGGTTGCTATTGAAATAAGAGCTACTGGCGCTTGATGGAAAAGCGCCAGGGGTCTTTTTTGCTTGAATTCCTTCAGAACACGAACACGCCCTTGCCGCCGGCCTGCCCGTCGAAGACGCGGTAGGCCTCCTGGGCCTGCTCCAGCTTCCAGTGGTCGGTGAAAAGCCTGTCCACCTGCACGCCGTGGCGGGCCACGAAGGTCACGCAGTCCTTCATGCTCGGCTCCGAGAAGGTGTAGGAGCCGACGATGGTGCGCTGCTTGCCGATCACGTCCTTCATGCCATCCACATGAAGGTTGCCGCCCACGGCCACGAGCGCGATGCGCCCCCAGGGGCGTGTGCAGCGCACGGCCTGCTGCTTGGGCACGTCGCCGCCCGCGCAGTCCATGGAACAGGTCGCGCCCAGGCCGCCCGTGAGCTTGAGGATTTCCTCGATCGGATCGGCCTTGCTCCCGTCGATCACGTGGGCCGCGCCGAACTCCCTGGCGCGCGCCACGCGGTCGGGCGCGATGTCGATGCCGATCACCTCCGCGCCCATGGCCGCGGCCAGTTGCACGGCCGACAGTCCCACGGGCCCCAGGCCGAACACGGCCAGCGTGTCGCGCGCGGTGACATTCAGGCGCAGCAGCGCCCCCCAGGCCGTGCCCGTGCCGCAGGAAATGGCCGCGCCCGTGGCGTAGGACACCTCCTCGGGCAGATGCACCAGCGAAGTCACGGGCACCTTCATGTAGTGCGCGTGGCCGCCATGCTTGATGACGCCGTGGATGTCCGCGCCATGGCTGCACATCTGCGTCCAGCCGCTGCGGCAGTGGTCGCAGTGGTTGCAGCCCTCGTAGTGGAACACCGTGACGCGGTCGCCCACCTTGAACACGCGCGGATCGACGGCCGAGCCGACCGCGACGATCTGGCCGCAGGGCTCGTGGCCCGCGATGATGGGCGTGTCCTCGGCCATGCCGCGCGAGGCCAGGTCCTTGAAGCCCAGGGACTTGAGCACCTCGGCGGGCTTGTTGCGGTAGAAGTGCAGGTCGCTGCCGCACATGCCCGAGGCCTTCATCTCGACGATGGCGTCGCCGGGGCCGGGCGTGGGGTCGGGGAAGTCGAGGATTTCGAGCTTCCGGTCGCCTCTGAATACGATGCCGCGCATGGTGGTCTCCTTGATGGTCAAACGTACAGGTTGGGGAACTGCCCCGTGGTGCTGATGACGGTGGTGCGCGTCTCCAGGTACGGATCGAGCGCGTCGATGCCGTTCTCGCGCCCCCAGCCGCTGGCCTTGAAGCCGCCGTAGGGCGTGGACCAGCGCAGGAACGAATAGGTGTTGACCCAGACCATGCCCGCCTCGATGCGGCTGGAAACGCGGTGCGCGCGCCCCACGTCGCGCGTCCACAGCCCGGCCGTGAGGCCGTAGGGCGTGTCGTTGGCGATCGCAATGGCCTCGTCCTCGCCGTCGAACGGGATCAGCGAGGCCACGGGCCCGAAGATCTCGTCGCGCGCGATGCGCATGCCGTTGTCCACGCCCGCGAACACCGTGGGCTCGACGAAGTAGCCGGCCGCGAGCTCGGGCGTGTCGATGCGGCGCCCGCCCGTGACGAGCTCGGCGCCGTCCTCCTTGCCGTACTGGATGTACGACAGCGTCTTGTCCAGCTGCTGCTGGTGTGCCTGCGGCCCCATGTGGTTGGCGTCGATCCAGGGCAAGCCCACGCGTACCGCCTTGGCGCGTTCGCGGAAGGCCTCCACCACGCGGTCGTAGATGCTGCGCTCCACCAGCACGCGCGAGCCCAGCGCGCAGCTCTGGCCCGTGAGGCGCCAGGCCGAGGCCGTGGCGGCGTTGATGGCGTTGTCGATGTCCGCGTCGGCGAACAGGATGTGCGGCGCCTTGCCGCCCAGCTCGAAGGTGAAGCGCTTGAGGTTGTCGGCGCCGTCGCGCACCATGCGCCTGGCCGTGGCGGTGGAGCCGGTGAACGAGACCTTGTCCACGTCGGGGTGCTCCACCAGCCGCTGGCCCGCCGTGCGGCCATGGCCCGGCACCACGTTGAACACGCCGGGCGGAAAGCCCGCCTCGTGCACCAGCCGCGCCAGCACCAGCGCGGAGACGGGCGTGGACTCCGCGGGCTTGACCACCAGCGTGCAGCCCGCCGCCAGCGCCGCGCCCACCTTCAGGCAGGTGGCCAGCAGCGGCGCGTTCCACGGAATGATGGCGCCCACCACGCCCACAGGCACGCGCGTGGTGAAGGCGTGCACGCTGTCGTCGATGGGAATGGTCGTGCCCTGGGCCTTGTCGGCCAGCGACGCGAACCACTGGTACCACTGCACCTGGGCCGTGAGGCTGGCGCGGTGCTCGCGCACGAGGTTGCCGTTGTCGTGCGACTCGATCACCGCCAGCTCGGGGATGGCGGCGGCGAACAGGTCGGCCAGGCGGCGCAGCAGCGCGGCGCGCTCGTGGCCGGGCTTGCGGCTCCAGGCCGGGAAGGCGCGGCGCGCGGCCTCGACCGCGCGGTCGATGTCGCGCGCGCCGCCCAGGGGCGCGATGGCCCAGGGCCGGCCGGTGGCGGGGTCGATGCTCTCGACGAGCTCGCCGTCAATCGGTGTCACCCATTCGCCGTTGATGTACAAGTGCTCGTAGCGGGGCAGGAGGGCAGAGTCTTGGGGCATGGCGCTCTCACATCAGGTTGAAGGGATCTGCGCCCGGGATGGCGAAGCACGGGCCGGGCGCCTTCGTGCCGTTGAAGATCGGCGAAACGGCCACGCTCCCGGCCGAGGTGGAGGGGCCGAAGAAGACGACGGCGCGAGCGCGGGACTCCACTGCGGCCAGCGCGCCCGGAACCGCAGTGCCCGCGGGCGTGCGGACAAGGTGATGAAGATGCAGCATGGTGTTGTCTCCTGCCTGGTTTTTCCGGGATCGTTTCAGGCCCGTTCGCCTGGCCAGGCCAGTGCGAGCGCGCCAATCTAGGAGAGAGCCGATGGGGGGTCAATTGACGAAGTGCGAAATGCCGATTCGACGGAATTGAAGAAGATCCGGCCGGCCGCACCCGCACCTCCCGAAGGCCGGTGTCAGGACCGCTTGACCAGCTCCGCCACGCGCCGCCAGCGCGCGTCCTCGGCCGGCAGGCTGGCCTGGAACGCGCGGTGCTCCACCAGCTCGACGAACATCGACTGCTTGTCGCAGAAGGCCTTGAACTCGGGCGAGCGCGCGATCCTTGCCAGCCCGTCGGACACCAGGGCGACCATGGCGTCGGGCGCCCCCGCGGGGGCGAACGCGCCCATCCACGAAGCCACCTCGAAGCCGGGAATGCCGCACTCGGTGCCCGTGGGCACGTCGGGCAGAGCCTCCCAGCGATTGCGGCTGGTCACGGCCAGCGCGCGCAGGCGGCCGGCCTTGATCAAAGGCAAGACACCGCCCGATCCCTGGCAGGTGAAGGCCACGATGCCGGCCACCGTGTCGGTCACGGCCTGGGTATTGCCCTTGTAGGGGATGTGCTTGGCCGAGGTCCTGGTCAGGTCGTTCAGGATCACGGTGCACAGGTGCGATGTGCTGCCCACGCCGCCCGAGCCGTAGTCGACCTCGCCGGGCCTGGCCTTCATCGCGGCCAGCAGGTCGGCCATGGTCTTGTAGGGTGAGTCCGCCGCCACCACCACGGCCAGCGCGGCGCTGCAGATGCGGGCGACGGCCTTGAAGTCCTTCACCGGGTCGTAGGTGGCCGATGCCTCGCCCGAGTAGCGCGCGGAGAAGTGCGTCACGCCCGTGAACAGCAGCGTATGGCCGTCGGCGGGCGACTTGGCCACGGCCTCGCTGCCGATCGCGCCGCCCGCGCCGGGGCGGTTCTCCACGACGACGGGTACGCCCGCGATTCTGGACAGCGGCTCGGCCGCGAAGCGCGCGGCGGCGTCCACGGTCGTGCCGGCGGATGCGGCGACCAGCAGGCGGATGGGCTTGCCGGCGATCGGCTGCGCCAGCGCGATGGCGGGGCCCAGCGCGGCGGGCAGCGCGGGCAGGGCCTGCAGGAGGTGGCGGCGTGAAATCATGGTGGTTCTCCTCGGGTACGGGGCTATTGCGCCGCGGCGCACAGGGCCGTCAGGTCGGCGGCCTTCATCGCCGGGTCCATGGCGCGCAGCGCGGCGAGCAGCGCGCGGGCGCGCCCGGCGCCCAGCACGCCTTCGGTCAGTTCCATGAACTTGGCGTCCTGCACTTGCTCGGGCATGGGGTTGGTGTCGGTGCCGATCGGGTCGGCGACGAAGACATGCTGCGAGCTGCCGTCCTGGAAGGCGACCGTGACGTCGGCCACGAACTTGCCCGGGTGGCTCTTCTCCAGCGCGGGCTCCTCGGTGATGCGGATGCCGCGCGCCAGCGCGATGACGGGCGCCATGTCCACCTTGCCGGCCAGGTAGTCGCGGTGCACGGGGTAGCCGTTGCCCAGGCCCAGCAGCGCGAACGCGGCCTGGATGGGCAGGCTGAACTGCACGTGCTCGATGTTCCTGGGCGTGTAGGCGTTGGCGTTGGCCGTGCCCACGACCACGTTGAAGTGCGGCGTGATCTTGAGGTGCACGTCGGCTATCTCGGTGCGGCGCGCGGCGAAGGGGCGTAGCGCGTCGATGTAGGCGTGCGTGCAGTAGCAGGCGCAGTAGGCCTTGAGCCAGACGGTGGCGATCTGGAAGGGCTGGCCGGGGGCGAAGCGCGCCTCGGCGCCGTCGCCCGGGCCGCGCTGCAGGAAGGTCTTGAAGAAGCCCTTGTTGCCGCTCAGGAAGGCGCGTGGTCCGGTGATGCCGGCGCGCGCCATCTCGGCCGCCGCCATACCGCTCTTCGTGCCTATGCCCGCATGGATGCGCTTGATGGAGCCGCCCGTGGAGGTGTACTCGGTGGTGCCGCTGGTGTGGCTGAGCGCGATGGCCAGCGCGTGCAGCGTGGTCTCGGCGTCGAGCCTGCGCAGCTTGGCCGCCACGGCCGCAGCGCCGAAGCTGGAGAGCACGCAGTGCGGGTGAAAGCCCCGCTGCAGCAGGTCGGGCGCGGCCAGCAGGCCGATGCGGGTGTAGACCTCGTAGCCTGCCACGAGAGCGGTGACGACTTCCTCCAGCGTCGCGCCCAGCTCCTCGCCTAGCGCCAGCGCCGCCGGGATCACGCAGCTGCCCGGGTGGCTGTAGCTGGGGCCGTGGGCGTCGTCGTACTCGAAGCCGTGGCCGTAGGAGCCGTTGACAAAGGCGGCGTCCTGCGCGCTCATGGTGAGGCCGCTGGCGGCCACGCGGCTGGCGCCGGGGCGCTGCTGGGCGGCAGCGTACTTGAGCAGCTGCTGCGACCACGGCATCTGCGAGATGCCGATCTGCAGCGCGAGCTGGTCGCGCATCAGGCGGTTCACGCCCGCGTGGGCGGGGGCGTCGAGGTCTTCGTAGCGCAGGTCCTGGACGAAGCGCACCAGCGCTTGCTCCAGGGGCGGGCAGTGGGGAAGGGCGGAGTCGGTCATGGTGTTTATTGCTCCTCAAAAGATAGCTGCAGGCGCTTGCTGCATAAGGTATAATTCGGGAAATTCCTTCTCAGACAAGGTTGAAGTAGGTCGCCTTGGGGTACAGGAAGCTCTCCACGTGCTCCTTGCCCCCCTTCCAGCCGTAGCCGCTCATCTTGGTGCCGCCAAAGCCCGTGGCCGGGTCGATCACGCCGTAGCAGTTGACCCACACCGTGCCCGAGCGGATGCCCTGCGAGACCTTGTGCGCGGTGCCGAGGTTTTGCGTCCACACGCCGCCTGCCAGGCCGTAGGGCGTGTCGTTGGCCAGCCGCAGCGCGTCCTCCACCGTGTCGAACGGGATCACCGAGGCCACGGGGCCGAAGATCTCCTCGCGGGCGATGGTCATGTCGTTGCGCACGTTGGCGAACACCGTGGGCTCCACGAAGAAGCCCTTGCCCAGTTCGCCGCCGGTCAGGCGCTGGCCGCCGTGCACCAGCTGCGCTTCCTTGCCGCCGATGTCCATGTAGTGCATCACGCGGTCCAATTGGCGCTGCGAGATCAGCGGGCCGATCTGCACGCCGCTCTCGCGCCCGTCGCCGATCTTGATGGTCTTGGCGAAGGCCGCCAGCCGCTGCACGAACTCGTCGTGGATGGCGCGCTGCACCAGGATGCGCGTGCCCGCCACGCAGACCTGGCCGGTGTTGCTGAACACGCCCATGGCCGCGCCGGGCACGGCCTTGTCCAGGTCGGCGTCGGCCAGCACGATGTCGGGCGACTTGCCGCCCAGCTCCAGCTGCAGGCGCTTCAAGTTGCCCGCCGACGCGCGCACGATGGCCTGCGCCGTGCCCACCGATCCGGTGAAGGCCACGCGGTCCACGCCCATGTGTTCGGACAGGGCCTGGCCCACGTCCTTGCCGTAGCCGGTGACGACGTTGATGACGCCCTCGGGCACGCCCGCCTCCATCATCAGCTCGGACACGCGCAGCGACGAGAGCGATGCGTCCTCGGCGGGCTTGAGCACCGCCGTGCAGCCCGTGGCCAGGGCCGGGCCGTAGATCCACCACAGGCCCATGAGAGGCCCGTTCCACGGGATGATGCCGCCCACCACGCCCACGGGCACCTGGTGCTTGAGCGCCATGAAGTTCGGCGCGATGGACATGGGCGTGCCGGTCACCGAGCCCGCCAGGCCCGTCTGTGACGCGTAGAACTGCAGCAGCTGCGACAGCCATTCCTTGTAGCCGCGCGTGCGCGCGAGCGGCGCGCCCATGTCCAGCGTCTCGATGAGCGCCAGCTCCTCGAAGTTGTCCATGATCGCGTCGTGCACCTTGAGCAGCAGCTTGCGCCGCTCGTGCGCGGTGAAGCGGCTCCACGGACCCTCGAAGGCCTTGCGCGCGGCCGCCACGGCGCGGTCCACGTCCTGCGCGTTGCCCTGGGCGATGCGGCACAGCAGCTCGCCGTTGGCGGGGTTGATCGCGTCGATGTGCTGGCCCGTGCTGGACGCGACCCACTGGCCGCCGATCAGCAGCTGCTTGGTTCCTTGAACGAAGGCGGGGATTGTTGGCTGGCTCATGCCTGTCTCCTTTGGTCTTTCAAGTGTTTTTGGCCTGTAGCGATTGCTGGAAAAGCGCTGACAGCTACTGAATGAGTAGCAATGCGGGTCAGAGCCGCACCATCACCGACTTGGCCTGCGTGTACGCCTCGATGGACTCCGCGCCGAACTCGCGCCCCCAGCCCGACTGCTTGTAGCCACCGAAGGCCATGGCGGGATCGGCCTCGCCGAAGGTATTGATCCACAGGCGCCCGGCCTTGAGCGCCTTGACGACCTTGTGCGCGCGCGAGACGTCGCGCGTCCACACGGCGGCCGAGAGGCCGTAGGTCGTTTCGTTGCCTTGCAGCACCGCGTCGTCCTCGTCCTTGAACGGGATGATCGAGAGCACGGGGCCGAAGATCTCCTCCTGCGCGATCTTCATGCCGTTCTTCACGTTGTCGAACACCGTGGGCTCGACGAAGTAGCCCGGGCCGTTCCACGCCTTGCCGCCCAGGCGCAGCGCGGCGCCGCTTTCCTGGCCCGCGCCGATGTAGGACCACACGCGGTCGCGCTGCCTGGCGGAGATCAGCGGACCCAGTTTGGTGTCGGCCGCGAACGGGTCGCCCGCCTTCCACGTGGCGGCCTCACTGGCCACGCGCTCGGCCACCTCGTCGTGGATGCTCTCCTGCACGAACAGGCGCGTGCCGGCCGAGCACACCTGGCCCGAGTTGCCGCAGAAGGTCTTGACGGCCGTGGCGATGGCCTTGTCCAGGTCGGCATCGGCGAACACCACGTTGGGCGCCTTGCTGCCGAGCTCCAGCGTCACCTTCTTGAGGTTGCTGGTGGCGTCGCGCACCACCTGCTTGCCCACGGCCGTGGAGCCGGTGAAGGCGATCTTGTCCACGCCCAGGTGCTGCGCCAGCGCCGCGCCCGCCGTGGGGCCGAAGCCCGGCAGCACGTTGATGACGCCGGGGGGCAGGTCCGTCTCCTGGATCAGCTCGGCCAGGCGGATGGAGGTCAGGCACGCCAGCTCGGCGGGCTTGAGCACCACGGTGTTGCCGCAGCACAGCGCATTGGCGAACTTGATGGAGGCCATGAGCACCGGCACGTTCCACGGGATGATCTGGCCGCACACGCCCAGCGGCTCGCGCAGCGTGTAGATCAGCGTGCTGCCATCCGAAGGGATGGTGGTGCCCAGCACCTTGGAACACCAGCCCGCGTAGTAGCGGAAGATGTCCGCGCAGGCCGTGGCCGCCGCCGTGGCGTACCAGAGCGGCATGCCGTTGTCGAGCGACTCGATGGCGGCCAGCTCGGGGATATGCGCCTCGACCTTGTCGGCGATCCTGAGCAGTGCGCGCGTGCGGGAGTGGGGCGACATGGCAGACCACGAGGGCGCTTCGAACGCCTTGCGCGCGGCCGCGACGGCGGCGTCCACATCCGCTTGTTCGGCCTCTGCCACGCGGCACAGCAGCTGCTCGGTGGCGGGGTTGAGGGTCTCGAAGGTCTTGCCCGATACGGCATCGACCCACTGGCCGCCGATCAGCAGGCGCTTCGGGGCCTGGCCGATCCAGGCGATCGCCTGGGCGCGCGCGGCTTCGGCGGGGGAGGGGGGTGCAACGGTCATGGTGTCTCCTTGTGTCGCAAATATTCTTTTAGGGCTAACTATTGTTTGTTAGTTTTGTGGACGCACTGCTGCCGGCAGTGGCAGTGCGTCATGGTTCAACCCGGCAGCCGTGCCGAGGGGAAATCGGGCGTGCGCTTGGCGCGCAGCGCCGCGAGCCCTTCCTTCACGTCGGGCCCCAGGAAGCACAGCATTTCCATGGCCAGGGAGTTGTCGAAGATCGGCCCCGCCTGGCGCATCCAGTTGTTGAGCGACTTCTTGGTCGCGCGGATCGCCGCCTGGCTGCCGCGCGCAAGGTTGGCGGCGATGGCGAGCGACCTGGGCAGTACCTCGGAGCGCGGGGTGCAGAAGGTCACGAGGCCGATGCGCTCGGCCTCCTTGCCGTCGATGAAGTCCGCCGTCATCAGGTAGTACTTGGCCTTGGCCATGCCGCACAGCAGCGGCCAGATGATGGCCGCGTGGTCGCCGGCCGAGACGCCCAGGCGCGCGTGGCCGTCGGTGAGCCTGGCGTCCTCGGCGATCACGCTCACGTCCGCCAGCAGCGCCACGGCCAGGCCCGCGCCCACGGCCGTGCCGTTGATGGCGGAGATGATGGGCTTGTCGCAGGCCAGCATGTTGTAGACGATGTCGCTGGCCTCTTTCATCACGCGCATGGTGGCTTCCTGGCTGTTGGCCATCTCCTCCACCACCGACAGGTCGCCGCCCGCCGAGAAGGCGCGCTCGCCCGCGCCCGTGACCACGACGGCCTTCACGCCGGGGTCGTCATTGACCACGCCCCAGAGCTGGGTCAGCTCCCAGTGCATGCGGTTGTTCGTGGCGTTCATGGCCTCGGGCCGGTTGAGCGTGGCCAGCAGCACGCCATCGGGCTTGCGGTCGAACAGGATGAACTGGAAATCTTCGTATTGCATGGCGTCCACGGTCCAAGGTTCAAGAGTGCTGACGGATGGTGCAATGTAGGCACCCGGCCGGCGCTTGTGCAACGCATGTCGGGTGCGTGTTCCGTACTTTGACGCGTTATATGCGATAGCGCCGGCCCAGGAGGACGCACGGCGCGATGCCCGTGGCCGTCAGCGCGAACACCCAGGCGCCTCCCAGCCAGGCGATGATGACGCCTGCCAGCAGGAGCACCAGCACGAGCGAGGCATTCACCGCCATGCCATTGAACACGATGGCGGCGGCCAGCGCCGTCCAGCACTGCGCGGCCAGAAAGCCGCTGCGGCGATCGACGATGTCTGTGATGGCGCTGCCCGGCAGGGCCAGCAGGAAGACGGGCAGGGTGGTGCAGGTCTGGATCATGGCTACCATCAGCTTGCTGTCGGTGAGCGAGGTCATGGGCCAGACGGCGGCCACGTCGCTCATCCACATGCAGACGTTGGCCATGAGCCATACGCCCCACAGCCGGGGGAAGCTCGGGTGGCGCAGGAGCGCTCCAGGGGAGTCTGCGCGTGTACCGAGGGGCATATTCTTCACGGTAAGAAAAAAAGGGCATGACAGAGTCATGCCCCAACCCTTGGAAGTAACAACTATGCGTTCGGCGCGGCTCAGAAGGTGTGCACGACGCCGGTGCTGAACTGGTTCTGCTTGTCGCTGTCCGACGTGGCGGAGTACATGCCGGCCTTGCCGCCGTTCTTCACGGTCTGGTGCGAATACAGCGCATACAGCCAGGTGCGCTTGCTCAGCACGTAGTTGGCGCCCAGGTTGACTTGGCGCACATCGTAGTTCTGTACGGACTTGTCGTTTTGGAACTGGAGGCCACCCATGACGATCCATTGCGGACTAAGCGGGACGCGCGCGTACATGGTGAACACGTCCGCATCGTTGCCCTGCACGTTGAGCGCGTTTTCCTGGCGGGTATAGACCGCGCCGTAGCGGGCGCCGTTGAGCTTGTAGGAACCGCCCAGGCCGAGGATTTTGTCCTTGGCCTTGCCTGGGGCGCATCCGCCTGCGTCTTTGCACTGTGTCTCGTGATAGACCAGGCCGGCCTCGATGCTGTCGCTGACGTAGCTGCCGCCGAGCGAGAGGACGCGGCCTGCAGAGTTGGAGCCGGCGACTTCGCCGAACGCTGTCAAGGCATGCACCTTGAAGCCCGAGAAACTCGGGGACGCGTACTTGATGGCATTGCTCACGCGCGTGCCCAGCATGTTGTTGAAGCGCGCTGACGCGCCGGCGGTAGCCGCGCCGTCGATGGTGGCGGTGGGGTTGCCCAGGTAGGGGGCCTGGGTCGATCCGATGAGGACATCGCTGATGGAGGGCAACAAGCGGCCTGCCGTCACCTCGCCGAAGCTGGCGGAGCGCAGGCCAATCCAGGACTGGCGCTGAAAGAAATCACCCTGGATGGCGCCGGTATCGGCCCAGATACCCGATTCCAGGTTGAAGATGGCGCTTAGGCCGCCCCCCAGATCCTCGCTGCCGCGCAAACCGAAGCGCGATGTCAGCGCACTGCCGCTGCGCACCTGATTGGAACTGGCTCCGCCGACGTTATCGATGTGGACAAGGCCCGCATCCATGAGGCCGTACAGCGTGACGCTGCTTTGCGCGAAGGCGGGCGATAGCGCCATGCCGGCCAGGCCGGCAGCGAGTGCGATGGTTTTTTTCATAGTCAAGGGTCTCCTTCGAGGTGGGTGAAAAATGTGCTGTCGTGCGTTTGCGCCGGGGCGCCGTTCATTCCTTGGCGTAGCCCAGGTCGGTCGCCACCTTCTCGGTCCGCGCGGCGTCTTCCTTCAGGAATTTCGTGAACTCCTCGGGGCTCATGCGGCCCGCTTCGGCGGCGTCGTTGCGGAAGCGCTTCTTCACGGGTTCGCTGGCCAGCGCCGTGCGCAGGGCCTTGGCCAGGCGCGGAACGACGTCCTTGGGCACGTTGGCCGGGGCCAGCAGGCCCAGGTACACGTAGAAGCTGTAGTTCGGCAGCCCCTGCTCGGCCAGGGTGGGGATGTCCGGGAAGACGGGGGAGCGGGTGGTCGAAGTGATGCCGAAGGCGCGCAGCTTGCCTTCCTTGACCAGCGGGCCGGAGGAGTTGGCGCCGTCGAACATCACGTTGGCGCGGCCGCCCACCACGTCGGGCAGGGCCGCCGCGGCGCCCTTGTAGGGCACGTCCAGGAACTTGGTGCCCGTCTGGTGGAAGAACAGAGCGGCCGCCATGTGCACGCTGGTGCCCTTGCCCGCGTGGGCCATCACCAGCTGGCCCGGCTGGGCCTTGGCGTTGGCGATGAGCTCGGCCAGCGTCTTGCTGGGCTGGCCGGGCGGGCCCACGAACAGGAAGGGCGCGCGGTTCATCATGCCGATGCCGGTGAAGTCCTTCTCCAGGTCGTAGCCGGGCTCCTTGCGGAACGCGGGCAGCTGGGCGACGGTGTTGGCCGCGGCCAGCAGCGTGTAGCCGTCGGCGGGCGCGGCCTTCACGGCGCGGATGCCCAGCAGGCCGTCGGCGCCGGGGCGGTTCTCTATGACGATGGGCTGCCCCAGGTCCTTGGACATCTCCTGCGCGACGACGCGCGTCGTCACGTCCAGCAGCGCGCCGGGCGACGAGTGGACGATGATGCGGATGGGACGGCTGGGATAGGTGTCGGCCTGCGCGGGCAGGGTGCCGAACGCCACGAGGGTGCATGCGGCCAGGAAGCGGCGCTTGCTGGTCATTGTTTGTCGTCTCCTTTATTTAAGCTAGCGTTAGTTTGGTTTTGCGGTATGGAAAGGCGCAATGCACCGGCGCTGCTTGTTCCGTACATCGGCGAAAAAGCGCGTTTGCGTGTCTGTTTTTGATGAATGTCAGTGGGCCCCGGCCGCGCGGGCCATCAGGCATAAGGGCCGGCGCACGCGGCAACGCCTGCGCCGGCCGGGCCCGTGCGCACCGGGCCGCGCAGCGGCATGCCGCCGCGCCCATTCGCGGCGCGTGATTCCGCTTTGCAGAACATGAGGGACGGCATGCCGCCGTGCCCGTTTCGTGGGGAATGGGCCGCCTGGAGAGTCATCTAGGTGACTGGAGAAGCGCCCGCACCGTCGGTATTTACCCTGGAGTTGTTCTGCATTGCAGAATCGCCGGAAATCGGCCGCGCGGCGCTGGCTAAGCTGCGCCCGCAACCCTGCAGACGCCTGCCCCGCAGTGGCCGGAGCATGGCCCGGGGTGGTGCTTGAACCCGAGGAGGAGTGAGACGATGCGGACAGCTCTGGATGTGAACGCAGCCCCCCGCGCCCGCCGGTGGCGCGGGCCGGCGATCGGTGCGAGGAGGGGCGGCTGATGGAGATGCTCATGCAGCAGGTCCTCAACGGGCTGACCCTGGGGGGCATCTACGGCCTCGTGGCGCTGGGGCTGACGCTGGTGTACGGCATCCTGCACGTGCCCAACTTCGCGCACGGCGCGTTCTACATGGTGGGCGCGTTCGTGGCCTTCCATGCGATGAACGCCTGGGGCTGGGGCTACTGGGTCGCCATGCTGGCCGCCGCGGCGGTGGTGGCGGCCCTGGCGGTGGTGAGCGAGCGGCTGGTGTTCCACCCGCTGCGCAAGGCGTCGGGCATCCACCCGATGATCGCGGCCATCGGCGTGCTGCTGTTCCTGGAGGCCGGGGCGCAGGCGCTGTGGGGCGCGGACTTCCAGCGCATGCCCACGCCCTACACCTCCATCGTCGAGATGGGCGGCATCACGGCGCCGGCCCAGCGCCTGCTGATCATCGCCGCGGCCTTCGCGCTGATGGTGGCGCTGCACCTGTTCCTCACGCGCACGACCACGGGCTCGACCATCATCGCCATGGCCCAGAACCGCGAGGGCGCGTCGCTCGTGGGCATAGACGCCAACCGCGTGTCCATGCTGACCTTCGCCATCTCGGGCATGCTCGCGGCCGTGGCGGCCACGCTGTACGCGCCCATCAATCTGGTCTACCCGGCCATGGGGAACCTGGTCATCACCAAGGCCTTCGTGATCATCATCCTGGGCGGCATGGGCAGCGTGCCCGGCGCCATCGTGGGCGGCCTGATCATCGGCTTCGCCGAGAGCTTCGGGGCCTTCTACATCTCCACCGACTACAAGGACATCGTCGCCTTCGTGCTGCTGGTGGTCATCCTGTCGCTGCGCCCGCAGGGCCTGTTCGCGAAGAGGGGGCACTGAATGAGCGGATTCATCGACAGCCGCGCCGGCTGGGGCCTGCTGCTGGCCGCCAGCCTGGCGTTCCCCTGGGTCGCGGGCAACGACTACCACCTCACGGTGATGAGCACGGCCTACATCTTCGCCATCGCCACGCTGGGCCTGAACCTGATCACGGGCTACACGGGGCAGCTCAACCTCGCGCACGCGGGCTTCATGGCCGCGGGCGCCTACACCGTGGGCATTCTCACGGTGGACCATGGCTGGCCCTTCTGGGGCAGCCTGGTGATGTCGGGCGTGGTGTGCATGGTGCTGGGCTACCTGATCGGCGTCGTGTCGCTGCGCCTGAAGGGCCACTACTTCTCGATCTTCACGCTGTGCGTGGGCTACATCATGTTCCTCGTGATCGAGAAGTGGGAGGGCCTGACCCACGGCACGGTGGGCATCATGGGCATCCCGGCGCCGGAGGCCATCGGCGCGCTGAGCTTCGAGTCGCCGCTGGCGCTGTACTACCTGGTGCTGGCCTTCCTCGTGCTGTCGGTCTGGGCGATGCAGCGCATCGTCAAGTCGCTGCTGGGCCGCACCTTCATCGCCATACGCAACAGCGACGAGCTGGCCGAGGCGCTGGGCATCAACCTCATGCGCAACAAGGTGCTGGCCTTCATGCTGAGCGTGGTCTACGCGGGCGTGGCGGGCGGCCTGTACGCGGGTTTCGTGCGCTTCATCGGGCCGGACATGGCCGGCGTGCACCACACCTTCGACATGATGATCTTCGCCATGGCCGGCGGCTTGGGCACGGTGCTCGGGCCGCTGCTGGGGTCGATAGGCATGCCCTGGCTCACGCAGTACCTGCAGTTCCTGCAGGAGTACCGCTTCATCGTCTTCGGGCCCATTCTCGTGATGCTGGTGATCTTCATGCCCTACGGCGTGGTGGGCAGCGTCACCGCATGGCGCGCGCGCCGCAATGCCAGGAAGGGGCAGCAGCATGCTCAAGATTGACCACCTGACCAAGCGCTTCGGCGGCCTGGCCGCCGTGAACGACGTGAGCACCGTGATCGAGGAGGGCAGGATCAACGCCATCATCGGCCCCAACGGCGCGGGCAAGACGACGTTCTTCAACCTCATCAGCTGCGTGCACAAGCCCACCAGCGGCACCATCACCTTCGACGGGCGCGACGTGACGTCGCTGCGCACCGACCAGGTGGCCCGGCTGGGCGTGGCGCGCACCTTCCAGACCACCACGCTGTTCGACCGCTCCACCGTGCTCGACAACCTGATCGTGGGCCACCGCCTGCGCACGCATTCGGGCCTGTGGGACGTGCTGCGCGGCTCCAGCCGCCTGCGCGAGGAGGAGCGCGTGTGCCGCGAGAAGGCGCGCGAGGCGCTGGACTTCGTGGGCCTGTCGCGCGTGGCCCACCGCCTGGCGGGCGACATCACGCAGGAGGAGCGCAAGCGCGTGGCCTTCGCGCTGGCGCTCTCCACCGACCCGCGCCTGATGCTGCTGGACGAGCCGGCTGGCGGCGTGAACCCCGAGGAGACCGAGGGCCTGGCCGAGCTCATCCGCAAGATCGTGCGCCACGGCATCACGGTGGCGCTGATCGAGCACAAGATGAACATGATCATGAGCCTGGCCGACAAGATCCTGGTGCTCAGCTACGGCGAGAAGATCGCCGAGGGCACGCCCGAGGAGATCCGCCGCAACCCCGCCGTGATCGACGCCTACCTGGGGAGCGAGCATGCTGAAGTTTGACGACGTCTCGCTGAAGTACGGCAGCTTCCTGGCGCTGGACCGCGTGAGCCTGCACGCGGGCAAGGGCGAGCTGGTGGTGCTGCTGGGCGCCAACGGCGCGGGCAAGAGCTCGCTGTTCCTCACGGCCAGCGGCATCCACCGCGCGGCCGGCGGCTCCATCACCTGGGAGGGGCGCGAGCTGGTGGGCAGCAAGCCCTCGGCCATCGTGCAGGCCGGCGTGGTGCAGTGCCCCGAGGGGCGCAAGCTGTTCCCGCAGATGAGCGTGCGCAAGAACCTGGAGCTGGGCGCCTACGTGCACCGCCGCGACCCGGGCCCGAGCCGCCAGACGCTGGAGGAGGTGCTGGAGCTGTTTCCCATCCTGCGCGAGAAGCAGCACGATCCGGCCGGCTCGCTCTCGGGCGGGCAGCAGCAGATGGTGGCCATCGGCCGCGCCATGATGGGGCGCCCGCGCGTGCTGCTGCTCGACGAGCCCTCGCTGGGCCTGGCGCCGCTGGTCATCAAGCAGATGTTCGAGGTGATCCAGCGCATCAACCAGGCCGGCACCACCGTGCTGCTGGCCGAGCAGAACGCCTACGCGGCGCTGCGCATCGCTCACCGCGCCTACGTGCTGGAGAGCGGGCGCATCGTGCGCGAGGGCCTGCCCGGCGAGCTGCTGGCCGACGATTCCATCCGCAGGGCGTACATCGGCGCCTGATCTCTTTTTTTCCCTTTCACCACTCGACTGCAGGAGGCACACCCATGCGCGCATTCCCCCGCTTCACCCGCCGCCAGATGACGGCACTGGCCGTGGCGGCCGCGGCCCTCGCCGCCGGCCCGGCGCTGGCGCAGGAGGTGATCAAGATCGGCTACTCGGGCCCGCTGTCGGGCGGCGCCGCGCAATACGGCAAGAACGTGCTCGACGGCATGCAGATGGCCGTGGCCGAGATCAACGCCGGCAACCCGGAGGTCGGCGGCAAGAAGGTCCGCTTCGAGGTCGTCCCGCTGGACGACAAGTACAACCCGTCCGAGACCGCCATCAATGCCCAGCGCCTGGTGCAGCAGCACAAGGCGGCGGCCATCCTGGTGCCGCACTCGGGCGGCATCTTCGCGCTGCAGACCTCCAACGAGCGCAACAACTTCATCGTGCTGGCCTACAGCTCGGTGCCGCAGATCACCGAGCGCGGCAACAAGCTCACGCTGCGCATCCCGCCCGAGTTCACGAGCTACATCGCGCCGTTCTCCAGGTATGTGATGGGGCGCTATGGCAAGAAGGTGGCCATGATCGGCGCGGACCACGACTACGGCAAGGCCTGGGCCGCGGCCTTCAAGCCGGGCTGGGAGAAGCTGGGCGGCACCGTGGTGGCCGAGAACCCCATGAGCTACAACCGCGCCACCGACTTCTACAGCGGCGTGAGCAAGGCGCTGGCCGAGAAGCCCGACGTGCTGTTCGTGGGCGGCGCGTCCGAGCCCACGGCGCTGGTGGTCAAGCAGGCGCGCGAGCTGGGCTTCAAGGGCGGCTTCGTGGTCATGGACCAGGCCAAGCTCGACGAGATGGCCCGCGTGGTGGGCGGCTACGGCCTGCTGGAAGGGGCCATCGGCGTGATGCCCGTGTCGGAGGACACCAAGCCGGAGAACAAGGCGTTCATCGAGCGCTTCGGCAAGATGTACCCGGGGCGCATCCCCGGCTCCGAGGCGCTGTGGAACTACACCGCCGTGCACGCCACCTTCCGCGCCATGCAGCTCGCGGGCTCGGCGAGCGACACCAAGGCCATCCACGCGAAGCTGGACGCGGCCTACAAGGCGCTGCCGCCCGAGGTCAACCCCGGCGGCGTGCAGGGCGTGGACCAGCGCGGCGGCACCGTCACCACGGAGCGCGGCGCGGCCGTGCGCAACGGCAAGGTCGAGCCCATCCAGACCGGCCAGTGACGCAGCAGGCCCGCGCCTTGGGGCGCGGGCCGTGCTTCAAAAACGGGAGCTGCCTGCGCTTGCCAGTTCCAGGTTTCAAAGCGAAATTTGCTTGAAAACCTGAACTGGCAAGCGCAGGCAGCTCCTTTTTTTGAGAGCGATCAGGGTGCCGAGGTCGCCTCGCTGTCCTGCAGCGCGCGCCACTGCACCTTGCCGGTGCCGGACTTGGGCAGGGCGTCCACGAACTGCACCAGGCGCGGGCTCTTGTAGGCGGCCATGTGGCCGTGCGCCCAGTCGGCGATCTCCTGCTCGGTGACCTTGCCCCTGAACGCCTCGCGCAGCACCACCACGGCCTTCACGGTCTCGCCGCGGCGCGCGTCGCGCGCGGCGATCACGCAGACCTCCTGGATGGCGGGGTGGGCGTACATGAGCGCCTCCACCTCGGCGGGCCAGACCTTGAAGCCGCTGGCGTTGATCATGCGCTTGAGCCGGTCCACCATGTAGAAGTAGCCGTGCTCGTCGGCGCGGGCCAGGTCGCCGGTGCGCAGGAAGCGCTTGCCGTTCAGCGTGACGAAGGCGGCCGCCGTGGCCTCGGGCTGGCCCCAGTAGCCCTGCATGACCTGCGGGCCGTGCACGATGATCTCGCCCACCTCTCCGGGCGGCAGCTCCGCCAGGGTGGCCGGGTCCACCACGCGCGCGTCCACGTCGAAGATGGGGATGCCCAGGCATTGCTTCATGGGGCGCTGGGGCGGGTTGATGTGCGTGGCGGCCATGGTCTCGGACATGCCGTAGCCCTCCAGGTAATCGAGCCGGCACAGCTCCTGCAGCCGCGTGGCCACGGCCTCGGGCATGGCCGCGCCGCCGCCGCTCAGGCGCCGGATGCTGGAGAAGTCGTACTCTCCCAGGCGCGGGTTGGACAGCAGATCCACCACCATGGTCACGATCATCTGCGTGCCCGTGACGCGGTAGCGCCCGATGAGCTGCGCGGCCGCGTCGCGGTCCCAGCGCGGCAGCAGCACGATGGTGGCGCCGGCGTAGAGCGAGCCGTTCATGCCGCCCTGCATGGCGGTCACGTGGAACAGCGGCAGCACCACGAGCGTGACCGCGTCCTGCTGCGTGTTCAGCCACTGCGTGCCGGCCACGGCGTTGTACATGACGCTGCGGTGCGTGTGCATGCAGCCCTTGGGGTGGCCCGTGGTGCCCGAGGTGTAGGGCATGACGGCCAGGTCGTCGGGGCCGGCCGCCAGCGGCGCGGGGTGCAGGCCCGCGGCGAGCGCGTCGCACCAGGCCACGGCGCCGGGCTCGTCCACGCTCTCGCGCGGGGCGGCCACGAAGGCGGGCACGGGCAGGTCGGTGGGCGCGGTGAGGTAGTCGCCGTACGCGGCCACCACGGAGTGGCGCAGCCCGGGGGCCTGCGCGTCGTCGTCGGCCGCGGCCCGGCCCTCGCGCAGCAGCGGGCGCACCTGGGCGAACAGGTCCTGCGCCGCGAGGATGGTGCGCGCGCCGGCGTCGTCCACGTAGTGGCGCAGCTCCTCGGTCAGGTTCATCGGGTTGACCGGCACCACCACCGCGTCGGCGCGCAGGATGGCGTAGTAGCCGATCACGAACTGCGGGCTGTTCTGCATGTACAGCAGCACGCGGTCGCCCTTGCGCACGCCGCAGGCCTGCTGCAGGTGGGCGGCCAGGCGCTCGGTCTCGTCCTGCAGGCGCGCGTAGGACAGGACCGAGTCGTAGAACACCAGCGCCGCCTTGTCCGGGTAGCGCATGGCGGAGACCTCGATGTTGCGGTACAGGTGCGTGGCGGGCACCGTGAGGTGGCGCGGCAGCAGGTGCGGCCAGTGGGCGAAGTGGCGGTCGGACATGGGCGGCGCTCAGCGGGCGGTCATGTACCGAGAGAGCTCCATCTTGCCGATCTGGTTGCGGTGCACCTCGTCGGGCCCGTCCGCGAAGCGCAGCGTGCGGGCCTGGGCGTAGGCGGCGGCGAGCGGGAAGTCGTCGCACACGCCGCCGCCGCCGTGCACCTGCATGGCCCAGTCGATCACCTGGCAGGCCATGCCGGGCGCGGCCACCTTGATCATGGCGATCTCCTTCTGCGCGACCTTGTTGCCCACGGTGTCCATCATGTAGGCCGCGTTGAGCACGAGGAAGCGTGCCTGGTCGATCAGGATGCGCGCGTTGGCGATGCGCTCGCGCGTCACGCCCTGGTCGGCCACGGGGCGGTGGAAGGCCACGCGGCCCAGGGCGCGCCGGCACATGAGCTCCAGCGCGCGCTCGGCCACGCCGATCAGGCGCATGCAGTGGTGGATGCGCCCGGGGCCCAGGCGCCCCTGGGCGATCTCGAAGCCGCGGCCCTCGCCCAGCAGCACGTTGGACACGGGCACGCGCACGTTGTCGAAGCTCACCTCGCCATGGCCGTGGGGCGCGTGGTCGTAGCCGAAGACGGGCAGCGCGCGCTCCATGGTCACGCCCGGGGTCTTCATGGGCACGAGGATCATCGACTGCTGGCGGTGGCGGCTCGGGTGGTCGGGGTCGGTCTTGCCCATGAAGATCAGGATCTCGCAGCGCGGGTCGGGCGCGCCCGAGGTCCACCACTTGCGGCCGTTGATCACGTACTCGTCGCCCACGCGTTCGATGCGCGCCTCGATGTTCGTCGCGTCCGACGAGGCCACGGCGGGCTCCGTCATCGCGAAGGCCGAGCGGATGCGGCCCTCCAGCAGCGGCAGCAGCCACTGGCGCTGCTGCTCCTCGCTGCCGTAGCGCACCAGCGTCTCCATGTTGCCGGTGTCGGGCGCGGAGCAGTTGAAGGCCTCGGGCGCGACGTGCGAGCGGCCCATGATCTCGCACAGCGGCGCGTATTCCAGGTTGGTCAGGCCCGCGCCGTACTTCGACTCGGGCAGGAACAGGTTCCACAGGCCGGCGGCGCGGGCCTTGGCCTTGAGCTCCTCCATCACCTTCGTGGGCTGCCAGGGGTTGCCGGCCTTGCGGTTCGCGTCCACCTCGTGGTGGTACGCGCTCTCGGCGGGGTAGACGTGCTCGTCCATGAAGGCCGTGAGGCGCTTTTGCAGATCGACGACCTTGGGGGAGTAGGAGAAGTCCATGGGTGTGGTCCTGTTGGGTGGATCAGATGAGACTCGCGCCGCCGTCGATCACCAGCCCCTGGCCGGTGATGTGGCGCGAGGCCTCCGAGGCGAGGAACACCACGGCGCCCTTGAGGTCCTCGTCGCCGCCGATGCGCCGCAGCGGCGTGCGCTGGACCAGCGTGGGGCCGAGCTTGTCGATCAGCCCGCTGGCCAGCTTGCTCGGGAAGAACCCCGGGCACAGCGCGTTCACGCGGATGCCGTAGGTCCCCCACTCGGACGCCAGCGTGCGCGCGAAGTGCAGCGCCGCGGCCTTGGATGTGTTGTAGGCGATGGTGTTCATGCCCGGCGGCGTGCCCTTGAGCGCGGCCACCGAGGCGGTGACGATGATGTTGCCCCGCCCCTTGGGGATCATCACGCGCTTGCCCACCTCGCGCGAGAGGAAGAAGGGCGCGTTCACGTTCAGGTCCATCACCTTGTGCCAGGCGGCGTCGGGGTAGTCCTCGGCCTTCTCGCCCCAGGTGGCGCCGGCGTTGTTGACCAGGATGTCGATGGTGCCGAAGCGCGCGAGCACCTGGTCCACCATGGCCGGGATCTGGTCGAACTTCGACAGGTCATTGACCACGGTCTCGACCTCGTAGCCCAGGCCTTCGAGGTGGGCCTTGGCCTGCGCCAGCTCGTCGGCCTTGCGCGCCGTGATGGCCAGCCGCGCGCCCATCTCGCCCAGTGCCTCGGCCATCTGCAGGCCCAGGCCGCGCGAGCCGCCGGTGATGAGGGCGACTTGCCCGGTCAGGTCGAAAAGCTGTTTCACGCTCATGGTGGGAATGCTCCTGGGTGGTTTGTGCAATGGAGGGGGGCGATTTCTGCATTGCAGAATTTGAGTGGGGTCATGCTAGCCACCGCCCGCCGCGCCGTCTGTCACCTGCGAAACTCGCGGTGCGGCTGCCATGGTTCCGCTTTGCAGAACCGATGGGAATGCCGGTCCGTGCGTTTCGGGGGGTAAGCAAAAAACGGCTCCAGCGCTTTATAGGCAAGCGCCAGCAGCTATGAAAAGTGGGTACTGGCGCGGTCAGCGGCAGAGCGCGGCCTCGATGCGCACCACCATCTCGATCAAGCGCGGGCGCACCTCGGCGAGCAGGAACTCGGGCGGCAGGTTGAACGACGGGCCACCGCAGTTGATCACCATCGGCGGCAGGCCGCCGCCGGGGTGGAAGGCGCGGGCGATGGCGTTCACGTTGCGCTGCCATTCGCCGAACGAGCAGGTCACGCCCAGGCTGCGGTAGTCCTGCAGGGCCTTGTCGATGCCGGCCTGCACCTCGCCCCAGGCCATCTTGTCGCCGCGCGCACGCATCTGCTCCAGCGCGGGGCTGCGCACCTCCTCGGGAACGGCCGCCAGCCAGGCCCGGCCCATGGCCGAGGTGGCCAGCGCGATGCGCGAGCCCACGTCCAGGCTCAGCGTGAGCAGGGCCGAACTGCGGCAGTTCTCCACGTAGATCATCGAGAAGCGGTCGCGCGTGCCCAGCGAGACCTCGGCCTTGGCGAAATCGGCCAGCTCCTGCATCAGCGGGCGGGCGATCTGGCGCACGTCCAGCCGCACCAGCATGGCGCTGCCCAGCGACAGCGTGGCCGTACCCAGGCGGTACTTGCCCGCGTCCTCCACGTGGATCAGGTAGCCCAGCCGCGTGAGCGTGTACGTCAGGCGCGAAACGGTGGACTTGGGCAGCCGGCAGCGCTGCGCGATCTCCTGGTTGCCCAGCACCTTGTCGCCCGAGCGGAAGCACGCCAGCACCTCCAGGCCGCGCGCCAGCGCCGTGACGAAGTGGCGGTCTTCCTTCGGCGGGCGGGGAGCGTTGCGCGGCGCGGGCATGCGCGGATTATCGAGGGCGGCGCGGATCCTGTCCGAAGCGCTATGCTATTTGCACCGATGAACATTCCTAGCAAAACGACGATGAGCACCTACCAAGCATTGCTGGAGCAAAAGAAAGCCCTGGACCAACGGATCGCCGAGGCCCGCAAGACCGAGGCCAGGCAGGCGCTGGCCACCGTCCATGCGCTGATCGCGGAGTTCGGCTTCACGGCGCAGCAGGTCTTTCCGTGGAAGCCCGCGGCCAGGAAGGTGCCGGCCAGGTACCGAGACCCCGTGACGGGTGCGACCTGGAGCGGGCGCGGCAAGCCGCCCAGGTGGATCAACGGCAAGGACCGGGCGGCGTTCGAGATCTGAGCCGGCCCGCGGCGCTCAGCCCCGCCGCGGCGCGTGCCGGCGCGCCAGCGCCGCCGATGCCGCCAGCAGCACCAGGCTCGTCGCCAGCATGAGCCACAGCGTGCCCGCGTGGCCCCAGCCGTCGAGCGCGAAGGCCAGCGCCACGGGCGCCGCCGCCGAGAGCACGAAGGCCGGCTTCAAGACCGCGCCGACGATGCGCCCGTAGCTCGCCGTATCGAACAGCAGCAGTGGCATGGCGCCGCGCGTGATGGTGGCGATGCCGTTGCCAGCGCCGTAGAGGAAGGCGAATGCCGCCGCGCCGTACAGCGTCGTGCCCACCACGAGCGAGACCGCGTAGCCGCCGGCCAGCAGGGCGCTGGGCAGCAGGTTGAGCCGGATGGCGTTGTAGCGGTGGCCCCAGGCCACCACCCACACCCGTCCCGTGAACTGCCCTATGCCCAGCAGCGCCGACAGCGTCACGGCCACCGAGGCGCTCCACCCCAGCCCCCGCAGCAGCTCGATGAAGTGCGCGGAGATGCCGGTCTGCATCACCATCGCGAGCACGGCGACGAGGCCGTAGAGCAGCGTGTCGGCGCGCGCCGGTGCAGCCCCGGGCCCGCCGGCCGGGGCCGCATGCCGCGGCGCATGGGCCGCGACCCGCGCCGCCGGAATGGCCAGGTGCAGGCCCGAGGCCAGCAGCAGGAACAGCGCATACACCCCCAGCGCGCCGCGCCAGCCCAGCGCCTGCGCGAGCGCCTGCCCCAGCGGCCAGAACACCGTGGAGGCCAGCCCGCCGAAGAGCGTGATCTGCGACATGGCCCGCTTGGAGGCCGCGCCGCCCAGGTGGGCCAGCGCCGCGAAGGCCGCGTCGTACAGCGCCAGCCGCATGCCCAGGCCCAGCAGCGCCCAGCCCGCCAGGTACTGGGCCGCGCCCGTGGTGGTGGCCAGCAGCGCGCAGCCGGCCGCGCCGATCCAGCAGCCCGTCATCATGGCGGCGCGGCCACCCTGCGCGTCGATCCAGCGCCCGGCCAGCGCCGACGCGCCGCCCATGACCACCAGCGCCAGCGAGAAGCCGCCCTGCACGAAGGCCGCACTCCAGCCCATCTCCTGCCCGATGGGCCGGCCAAAGACCGCTATGAGGTAGTGCATCGTGCCCCAGGCGACGAGCTGCGAGAGACCCAGGCACACGACCAGGGTCGCCCCGATGGAGGAGTCGCCCGGCGGCTGCATCGCGGGGCTGGAGGGGAGGGGTTTTCCGTGCGTCATGGGCTGCCTGCTGACTGTAGCGGCTCACCCGCCCATCCGGGGCGGGGGCAGCGCGAAAATCCTGCGGAGCTGGAAAGCCGGCCTGAAATTCGTGTTATAGTTCCAGTCTTTCCAGGGTGCACTGCCGAACAGGCGGCGCGGAGCGGAAGAAAACGCGGGAATAGCTCAGTTGGTAGAGCGCAACCTTGCCAAGGTTGAGGTCGTCGGTTCGAGACCGATTTCCCGCTCCAGAAATTGCAAGGGAAGCCAAGGCTTCCCTTTTTTGTTGGCCGAAATGGTCGCTCGGCGGCGTGCAGGGGCGCGGCGGGGCATTGCGCTCGCGTGCTGCTCCAGTTACCCTGCGCCGATATACCCTGCCGGGTGGCGGGCGCCCCGATGGTGAAATTGGTAGACACTGCGGACTTAAAATCTGTTTTGTCAAGTCCTTTCTGCTTTCGCCACCAAGCCGGAAGGTCAATAGTGGCAAGGACTTGGGAGCATCCAAGGCGTAGCTTCGCGGCTCGGCTTGATGGTCAGGAGCCAACTAGGAGCCAGCAGGGAGAGGTGTAGGCTCCAGTGCATCATGTAATGCCCGAGTGGTGAAATCGGTAGACACAAGGGACTTGAACAATTTGAGCCCTCCGGGGGAAACCCCAGAGGTGAAGCCCGTCAAAGTCGGCGAACGCCCTGGATGCCCCGGCATCCGAGCCAACGCCGAGCCAAGCCCAGGCCCAATGCCTGGGAAGGTGTAGAGAGCAGACGGCGGGCACCTACGGCTGCAAGGCTATGGTGAAGGCGTGCTCCAGACCACGAACAGCGCACGCGCTGGCGGCGAAAGCCGAAGTGGTAAGAAAATCCCTCGCCGAAAGGCGTGCCGGTTCGATTCCGGCCTCGGGCACCAATTCAGGGGCCGCTTCTGTTGGCGCAGAAGCGGCCTTTTCATAGGGGGCAATGACACGGCTCATCCAAGCGCGTTCAGTCAAGGTTAACTCCGCTGCGCTAGATGTAGTTTCTCAACACGTTGTTCCCCTCGAAGCCAAGGCGAGTGATAGGAGGACGATGTGAAGTTGCCGAGTGTGGCCGATGGAAGTTGTAGTGGTACATCCACGGCTGCAGTTCCCGCGCTCGATGTTCCGAGGACGGGTAGACGAAGGCATAGGCCCACTCGCGCAGCAAGGTCTGGATGAAGCGTTCGGCTTTGCCATTGGTCCTTGGCGTGTAGGGGCGCGTGCGGATGTGCTTGATGCCCAGGCGACGCAGCAATTTGGTGAAGCGGCGTGACTTGTAGGCCGAGCCGTTGTCGGTCATCACTCGCTCAACGTTCACGCCCAGGCTCTTGTAGTAGCGCAGTGCGGCCAGCAGGAAGGCAAAGGCGCACTTGGCCGTCTCGTCGGCGAGCATCTGGCTGAAGCCCACGCGCGAATGATCGTCGATAGCCACATGCAGCGCTTGCCAGCCGGCACGCGGGGTGTTCTGTGTGCGATCGCCCGTGACACGGTGGCCAGGCTTGTCGAAGCGCCCAAGCTTCTTGGTGTCCAGGTGCAGCAATTCGCCCGCGCTTTGGCGTTCGTAACGGCGCACGGGCACCGTGTCTTGCAACGCGGGCAAGCGCGCCACCGCAGCGGCCTTGCAAGCACGTGCCACGACGCTTATGGACAGGCCCACCCGCTCGGCAATGCACGCGTAGGTCAGGCGCTGATTGCGGCGCAGCGCCACCGCCCGCTCGAGCTTGAGGGCATCGCTGCGTCGCGGACTGCGCTCGGGTCGGGAACTGCGATCAAGCAGGCCGGGCGCGCCCTGGCTGGCCCAGCGACGCTGCCACTTGCGTGCGGTGTGTGCGCTCAAGCCTGCGGCTGCAGCCGCAGGCTTGAGCCCGATGCGATCGATCTCGCGCACCAGATGCTCTCGACCTCTGGGCGTCATTGAGGCATTCTTGTGGATGTTCACACGGGGAGTCCTGAAGAAAGTTGGCCGGCTTGAGAACCTCCATCTTCCTTCACCTCGGGTGAACAACCTCTTGGGAAACTACAGCTAGATCGCGACAAGCCCAGGAGCAAGGTCCAGCGGCCTTCACCGATTGACTGCCCGATGTGTTGAAACCTCAGCCCAGATGCTCCGCACCTCGGATTACGGCCTCGGGGAATAGATTCTGCGCCACGATCGCGGTGCGAGCCGCTGCGACATCGGGCACAAAGGCCACGACTGCCAAGTCCTTCGTTGCACGCGAGCAGCACACATAGAAGAGGCGGCGGGTTCGATCGAGTACGGACTCTTCACCTGCCGCCAGGTTGGCTTCGTCCTTGTCCGAGAGGGGGACGTACCCGAGATACTTCCCGTAAGAATACTGCCGGAAGCCCGCTTCCTCATCGTCGATGACGACCAATACGCGCTCAAATTGGGCACCCTTCACCCCATGATGCGTCGCGAACGGTGACTCCTCTGTAAAGTAGCGCCGGTAGGCCCAGAGTTCGTCGACACCGCATGCCAGATAGGCTTGAACGTTCTCGAAGCCGCTGCTGCCGTCATCCACAGGCTCTGCAACCAGATGCATGGCGAAGCGATCATCGAGGCGCAGCAACTCGTTATCTCGCACATGCGTCAAGACGTCCCGGATAGTCGCCTGCGATCCTGCTGCCAACAGACCGACAAGCCCGTCGAGCGCTTGCTGTAGCGCTGTAAGAACGGGGGCCGTCGCTTGCCCTCGAAGCCGCGCTGGTTCAAGCCTCGGGCATTCGCTGCGCAAGGTCGATATCACTGTGAACCGATCACCCGCTTGCGCCGCGACAACGAGCGGAAGTATGTGCTGGACAAGTGGACGGAGCGGCCAGGCTGTGCCATCGCTCAGCCCTTCACTCAGACTCATGGGGGCTCGGTCATTGAGCGCAGCATACAGATTAGGGAACCCGAGCCGGTTGGCCGCCATGCGGTGCACCAGTACAAGCAGGCGGACATCGCCTTCCCGCACGTCGCTTAGCCACAGACCGTCGCCGGTTTCGGCGGCCAGCCACTGCCTAATGGCCGCGAGGCGCGCACTCCGCTCCGCGTCCGCCGGCAGGATGAACAGATTGGAGGTACCGGCAACCGGCTGCTCGATGCCATCAACGGTTATCGTCCGACCACGCACCTGCTCAAGACCGTCGCCAGGGGCGCGGATTGCATTGATGACCCCGAGCACCGATGTCGGGCACCGGAAGTTCTCGGGCTTTGTGATCTCCGCCCAGCCGTCGTTCAGCGGGACAGTGCCTACTCCGCTCATATAGATCTTCTGCATCGGGTCTCCGAAGAACCCGACACACAGGCCAGGATGTTCGCCCGCAATGTGCCGTAACGCCTCGACGACCTCCGGATTGGTGTCTTGGCTCTCATCGACGAAGATGTAGGGAAAGCGCTTAGCGACGAGTTGTCTCAGCAGCGGATGCGCTGCGACGCAGGCTGGGGTGAGCTTGAGGATATCGTCATGGCCAAGGATGCCTTCAGCGTAGCTGCTGCCGGTGCCGTAGACGAACTTCTCTACTTCACTGATCGCAGCCAGATCGGCTTCGAGATCTGCGATCTCCTGTTCGAGGCGGGCCTTCGTTTTCGCCTGAGTCCGAGGCTTGTCGTAGTGTGCGCGTCGCTCCGCGATCTTCTCGTCGATGCGGATGGCTACCCAAGCCGCGATATCCGAATGGAACGGCCGGATGACTGACCACAGGAAACTGTGGATGGTCGAGATGTGGAATAGCGGCGAGGCCCCGACATCGGCCGAAATCTCACCGACGGCGACTTCGGTATATGTGATGCAGGCGATTTGTTGCCCGGCGCGGCGCAGGGCAGGACCGCGGGTCTCGGCTAGGTGCGCCATAGCCTTGATCAGCGAGGTCGTTTTCCCCGACCCCGCACCGGCGACCATGACAAACGAGCGTGGCGGCATCCGATCGAGACACGCTCGAACATCTAGATCGGCTTGTGTGTCAGGACTGCCGATCCGGCTTGTCATGCCGCTACCTCGTCGCCGGCGGCGACTGGTGCCCCCTGGGGCGCGTCCTCATGCGGCTGGCCCTCATGCGGCTGGTCCTCGTCCGGTTCCGGCGGCGCAATCTCGGTCTCAAGCCAGCTCAGGCCCTCGGCGATATAGGTTGGGACAGACCAACTGCTCGGATCTTCGGCTAACAAGGCGAGCGCGAAGTCGGTCTTGCTGAAGCTCTTAGCCTGCACGCGCTTGTGGATGCGTTCCGCAAGCGTGGTCAGGTTCTTCTCGTCGGCCTTGGCGATGCGGAGCTGAAGCGGCTTACGGTTCTTGTCCTGACACCATTCAAGATTTTCGAGTGCGAATGCTTCCTCCAGCGTGCGCCCGGCTAGCGCCAGGGTTTCTCCGCCCCAAGTGACATCGGTCCGGCACTGATAGGCAACGCGTACCAAAGCGTCATTGTCGTCCGTCCTCGCCTGGATCTTCTGCTCAGCCGTCGCCTCCCACAGGGCGGCGACCGTGTCGCATTTCGGTAGCCATTGGAGCAAAGTCTGATTGGACGTCGCCGCGCCCGGATGACCGGCTATGCACGCCTTCCCGGGCTTCTCCGCAGCCACAGGCAAATCGTCCTCGTCATCGTCAATGTCCTCAGCGTCAGCGCCGGCAGCCTGCGCGTTCTCGGCGGCTGGTTCCGCGGCTTCCGGTTGACCAGCGGGTGCCGCACCCTCGCCATCCTGCCCCAGTGGACCGAACACGCTGTCGAGATCGGTGATGATGAGCGTTGTCAGTCCGAGAAACTCGATCAGCGTTTTGAATCGGTAGCCGAACGCTCCGCCGATCTCTAGGACGGTGAGATAGGTCGATTGCAGCCGCGGCGCGGCATTGGCGATCATCTGCGGCAATAGCAGCCGTTCGACATTGCCTTCGACCAGCACGGCGCCATCGGCGAAGAACAGATCGCAGTGCGCGAGTTTCAAATAGCGCTCGAGGAAGCTTCGGATGTCCGGATCGGTGCTGTCGTAGAAAACCGAGAGGTTGAGCACATCGGAGGTCGACACATTCTGTGCACGGCTTCGACGAAAATAGCGGATCGGCCGGAAGCCTCGTTCGTAAAGGATATGAGTCGAATGGGTCGTGACGACGACCTGGCTCGTATAGTGCGTGCGGTCCTCGCCCTTGAGCGCTAGGATGTCCATCACCTTGCGTATGAAGGCCTGTTGAAGCTGGGCATGGAGGTGCGCTTCGGGCTCCTCGATGAAGATCAGGTGGACCGGCGGACGGTTTTCCTCGATCGCCAGCCATTGAGCGTGGAGGTCGAGCAGCTCAACGACCATGAAGATGAGGTTTTTGAAGCCAAGACCGTTATACCGATCGGGCAAGGTAGGCGGGTCGGGCTTCCCGTCATCGGCTCCCAACGCATAGTGAACGATCGCGCCATCTCGACCGCTCATGATCTGGGCAGGGTCGAGGGCCGAGCGGATCATCATGCGCGGGTTTGAGAGGCCCGGATAGCCGAGCTTCGACAAGCTCTTGAGCGTCGGTTCGAACACTCGTTCGAGATGCTCATTAAGCGAGACTTCGGATGCTGCGAGGGCGCGCAACGCTTCGATATCTTCGCCTTTCTGTTCGAGGTTGCGCCCGTAGAAGCGACTGAGTACACGGGAGAGATCCTCGGCGCGAGAGCCACCTGGGCCGTCCGAGAGATGGCGCTGTGCGTTCAAGAAGTCAATGTGGAGAAGGCCGTTCAAGATCTCACGGCCGCTCCGGTCGCGTCCGGTGAGAGTGGCTGGGTCATAGCCAGCCTCTGCGACCATCTTCGCATCGAACCGCGCGGGATCGAGTACGAAATAGCGCAGCTCATATTCGTCATGTAGCCTGTCGCGAAGGAACTCCCGCAGGTTACGTGGCGAGGGATCGAAGGCGGGTGCTCCGTCTTCACCCTTAGCGACCGCATCGAGCACGCGCTGGCGCACTTCGACATAGCGTGCATGCGTCGCCGCAGGATTGGTGGGCGCGTTGAACAGCCCCGGATTTCGAGGAGGCACCAACTCTTGAGAAGATGGAGCCATGAACAAGTCACCGAAGTTCTCCCCGGAAGTCCGCGAGCGCGCCGTTCGCATGGTGCAGGAGCACCGAGCCGACTACCCGTCGCTGTGGGCAGCCATTGAATCGATTGCGCCCAAGATTGGCTGCGTGCCGCAGACCTTGAATGACTGGGTCAAGAAGGCCGAGGTCGACAGCGGCCAGCGCCCCGGCACCACCACGGCAGACGCCCAGCGCATCAAGGAACTGGAGCGTGAGGTCAAAGAGCTGCGCCGGGCCAACGACATCCTGAAGACGGCCAGCGCGTTTTTCGCGCAGGCGGAGCTCGACCGCCGATTGAAGTCTTGAAGAACTACATCGACCGCCACCGTGATGACTACGGGGTCGAGCCCATCTGCCGGGTGCTGCAGATGGCCCCGTCGTGTTACTGGCGCCACGCAGCCCGGCAACGCAACCCGCAACTGCGCAGTCAACGCGTCCAGCGTGACGAGGGTTTGAAAGCCGACATCCAGCGCGTGTGGCACGCCAACTGGCAGGTCTACGGGGCCGATAAGGTCTGGCTGCAGATGAACCGCGAGGGCATCGCAGTGGCGCGCTGCACGGTCGAGCGCCTGATGCGTGCCATGGGCTTGCAAGGAGCACGCCGTGGCAAGACAGTGCGCACCACCACGCCGGACACATCGGCACCGTGCCCGCTGGACCACGTCAACCGGCAATTCAAGGCCAGCCGGCCCAACGAGCTGTGGGTGTCGGACTTCACCTACGTCTCCACCTGGCAGGGCTGGTTGTACGTGGCCTTCGTGGTGGACGTGTACGCCCGGCGCATCGTGGGCTGGCGGGTCAGCCGCAGCATGCAAACGGACTTCGTGCTGGATGCGCTGGAGCAGGCGCTGTATGACCGCCAGCCAGCACGCCCATGCCTTGACGCACCATTCCGACAGGGGCAGTCAATACGTTTCCATACGCTACACCGAACGCTTGGACCAGGCGGGTATCCAGCCATCAGTGGGCAGCCGGGGTGACAGCTACGACAACGCACTGGCCGAGACCATCAACGGGCTGTACAAGGCCGAGCTGATTCACCGCCGGGGACCCTGGAAGACCAGGGAATCCGTGGAGCTGGCCACCCTGCAGTGGGTGCACTGGTTCAATCACGTCCGACTGCTCACGCCGATTGGGGGCATCCCTCCGGCAGAAGCTGAGGCAAACTACTGGAGGCAACTCGCCGTCAGCGACACCTCGACAGAGGTGTCAACTTAAACCAATCGGCCTCCTTGAAAGCCGGGGCGGTTCACGTAGGCAACACGCATCCCCACCAGCTTGCCTTCCCAAGCAAGGCTGGGAAGAAGATCGATGACGCGGTGAACATCGTCCGGACCGATTTCGAACCAAACGTCGATTTCCATCGTGGGAAGGCTCGCCTCGCCATCGCCCTCACCAAACGCAACGATGTCGGCCCAAAGTTCGGCACTAAAGTCGTGAATGTTGAAGCGGCCACTGCCAGTGAATAACTGGAGTGCGTGCCCGACTGATGTCTTGCCGCTGTTGTTGGCACCGACAAAAATAGAGATGTCGGAAGCAAGATCAATTACAACGTTTCGCAGCCGCCTGAAATTCCGGACGGCCAACTTCTTCAAATGCATCCTAACCTCCCCCGGTTATCGGATCATCTGGCTGGTCAAAAGGCCAGCATTTTTATGCAGATTACTATAACTATAGCGTTTCCCTTAGGGAAGGTCTGCACAAAGCGCAGTCAGTTGAGCTCTGCGCCGTTTGAAGAAGTGTCGTGACGGCTGCGACGCCATCGCTGGCCGGGTTGGCGTGCATTTCGGGGTGCATAGGCCGCCGATGCGGCTGATCTCGCGCTGTGCAGGCGCACTCATCCCTGCACCCCGCCCAACTGGCGACGCACCATCCATAGATTGGACAGAGCAAACAGCGTGTGCAGCTGCGCTGTGTTCTTCGCCAGTCCGCGGTAGCGCACCTTCACATGGCCGAACTGGCGCTTGATCACGCGGAACGGGTGCTCCACCTTGGCCCGGATGCTGGCCTTGAGTTTCTCCAGCTCGTCGATCAGGCGGTTCGACTCCCGACTCTTGTCCAGCGCCCGGCGCTTGCCTGGGCGCATGGCGATGTTCCAGCGCACACCCAGCCTGGCATCGGGGCGCTTGTCCACACCCTGGTATCCAGCGTCACCGAAGCCTTCCGTCTCTTCACCATGCAGCAGCGCGTTGGCCTCGGTCACATCGCCCGCGCTGCCGGCTGTGCCGCGCACCGTGTGCACCAGGCCCGACTCCGCATCCACGCCGATGTGCGCCTTCATGCCGAAGTACCACTGATTGCCCTTCTTGCTCTGCTTCATCTCCGGGTCGCGCTCGCCCTCAGCGTTCTTGGTCGAACTCGGTGCTGCGATCAGCGTGGCGTCCACCACCGTGCCTGCTCGCAGCATCAGGCCCTTGCTGCGTAGCAGGTCGTTGATCGTCTGAAGGATCTTGGGCGCCAGCTTGTGCTTCTCCAGCACGCGCCGGAAGCGCAGGATGGTCGTCTCGTCCGGCACGCGCTCATCCCAGCCGCCCAGACCCGCGAAGTCCCGAAACAGCGCCATGTCGTGCAGCGCCTCTTCCATCGCTGGGTCACTCAGGTTGAACCACTGCTGCATGAAGTGAATCCGCAGCATCACCTCCACCGCGAATGGCGGCCGGCCGCGCCGGCCCTCGGGCATGAAGGGGCTGATCAACGTGACCAGCTCCGACCACGGCACTACCCGGTCCATCTCTTCGAGAAACACGCGCCGCCGCGTGCGCTTGCTCGATTGGCCCAGCCCCAAACTTGTCTGCTTCATGCCAGCATCGTCTCAGCTGTTAAGCCTGCGCGGTAGCTGACTTGCCCTGGGTTTATGCAGACTGTCCTTAGGGAAGGTCTGAACAACACGCCCTGACCCTTGGATTCCAGTGTCCGAGCGCTTGAGGCACGCCAATTCGTGTGTCTTCTCGCCCTTTTTGGCGCTATCGGATGGGTTTTCCCATCCAGCAGACGCAATTACCCCACGGCAGCTGCCAACTGCCGCCGCACCATCCACAGGTTCGACAGCGCGAACAGCACGTACAACTGGCCGGCATTTTTCGCAAGCCCGCGATAGCGCACCTTCATGTAGCCGAACTGCCGCTTCACCACCCGGAACGGGTGTTCCACCTTGGCCCGCACGCTGGCCTTGAATTGCTCCCAGCGCTTGACGTACATGCGCTCGCGCGCATTGCCAATGGCCTTGACCTTCGAGGGCTTCTCGGCAATCCGGAACGCCGCGTCCACATCTTCCAACTCCGGTCGATGCTCGGCGCCGGTGTACCCGCTGTCACCCCAGATGACATCTTCCTTGCCATGCAACAGCGCGTGCAGCCGCGTCACGTCGGCCACGTTGGCTGCCGTGCAATCCACGTGGTGCACCAGCCCGGAGTCCTCGTCCACCCCGATGTGCGCCTTCATCCCGAAGTGCCACTGGTTGCCCTTCTTCGTCTGGTGCATCTCGGGGTCGCGCGTGCCTTCGGCGTTCTTGGTCGAACTGGGCGCGGCGATGATCGTGGCATCGACGATCGTCCCGGCCCTCAGGCTCTGACCCCTGCGCGCCAAATGCGCGTTGACCCGCTCGAACAACTGCCGCGCCAGGTCGTGCGTCTCCAGCAAGCGGCGGAAGTTGAGGATGGTCGTCTCATCCGGAATCGCGTCCAACCCGCTCAGCCGCGCGAAGCGCCGCATCACCGCAGTGTCGTACAGCGCCTCCTCCATCGCCGGGTCACTCAAGGCGTACCACTGCTGCAGGAAGTGGATGCGCAGCATCGTGGCCAAGGCATACGGCTGGCGACCGGGGCGCCCCAGCTTCGGGTAGTGCGGCTCGATCAGCTTCAGCAGCGCCGACCACGGCACCACCCGCTCCATCTCGTCCAGGAACACCTCACGTCGCGTCCGCTTGCGCTTGCCCATGCCCTCGGCATCTCCGAACGAAAGCTGCATCGTCATCACCTCGACTTCGGTGCGCTATTGTCGCTGATGGGGGAGTTGTTCAGAGCTTCCTTAGGGCGACGAACTTGGCGGCCACTGGTTGCTGCCGATCCACAAGGACACTTTCGACTGGTGCTGCATCGGTGGAACGGCCTATCGAACGCGTCGCGGCGTTAGCCGCCCCGATTCGTAAGCTCCGCGATCCCCTTGCCCTTTGGAGGAGGAGATGCATTTCACTGCAATGAGTAGAAACTTGGAGCGCATGCGTGCCGCTCTTACCGAATGGATGATTAAAGAGGAAATCCTGGGGGATGCGTTCTTCGTCGATATCGAGGCTTGGAGAGCTCGAAACGAGCCCTATGGGAACGACTCGCTCTTAGTCTTGGTGTTCGACAGCAGCACGCTTCATACCATGTTGAACTACGGTGGCGACACGATGGAGTTCGACGATCTGGTTGAGTCGTTCGGATTCTGGTACGAGCTTGGTCACTCTTGGAACATGGGCTTCTACCCTATTGAGGGGGGCGAATTCAACATTGAAGTGCAATGTGGTTGGGGTTGAAGAATACCTCGCTTGGGGTTAGGTAGCCGAGCCTCTTTCTGGGCCTGTCGTTGAGACGATCCTCGGCGGCTTGTAGCTCTTCCATGGTGATGGTCGAGAAGTCGCGGCTGCGCGGGAAATACTGTCGAAGCAGGCCGTTGAGGTTCTCGTTGCAGCCGCGTTGCCACGGGCTGTGCGGATCGGCGAAGTAGATCGCAGCCTTGAGTGATTTCTCCAGCCTGCGGTCCTCGGCGAACTCGCTGCCTCGATCGAAGGTGATGGTGTGGATGTAGTCGGCCAGCCGATCCATGCGGCACTCGATGGCTTGCGAGACGGCATCGGCGGTGCCGTCCGGACTCCAGGTCAGGCGCACGAAGCCGCTTCGCCGCTCGACCAATGTGATCACCGCGCCCGTGCCGCGTGCGGGACGCACCGAGTCGCCTTCCCAGTCGCCAATGCGGCTTCGCTCGGCGACTTCAGGCGGTCGCGCCTGAATCGGCTTGCGGTCGGCGAAGCGGCCCGTGCGGCGCTGGCCGTAACCGCGACGCCGCTTCGGTTGCCGCAAGTGCGAGTGCAAGCCGAGCTCGCGTGCATACCGGTAGACCGTCGTGTGGCTCACCTTGCCGGCCTTGAGCAGACCCAGACGGCCGGCGATCTGCTCCGGGCTGTGCTCCTGCTTCAGGCGGGCGGTGAGCTCGGCCACCACGCCTGGCGCCAGCGGACTTCGAGAGCTCGCCAAGGTTCGGCGCTGCGTCGCGAGGCCATGTGCATGCGAGGCGGTGTACGCCTTACCGCACCGATTGCGGGATAGCTCTCGCCCAACGGTACTCGGATGGCGGCCGATCTTCTCGGCGATGGACTTGCGGCTTTCGCCCGCGCCATGCAGCGCCGCGATCTGGTAGCGTTGCTCCAGGGTCAGGTGTCGATAGTTCATGTGCAGCTCCACTTGCCGGTGAAGCGGTGCAGGCTACGACACCTGGCTCGCTTCGGGTCTGGGAAGTTGCACTTCAGGGTTTAATCCGCCGGGTATGACTACTCACGGCTTTCAGGCACCTATGCATCCAAGCTGCAAGATGAAAGGTGGCGTAAGAAGGCAGCAACCGTGAAGAAGCGGGCAGGACATCAATGTCAGGACTGCGGAGCCACGAAGCCTTTGGATGCCCACCATTGCTACTACGCAAATATGCGAGAAGGCTTCGAGCCGTGGGAATACCCACTCAGTGCCCTGCGTGCTTTGTGTCGTGAGTGTCACATCCGGCGCGAGAGATCAGAGATCCGGCTACGTGCGTTTGCTGCGTCCCTGACGAGCGAAGAACTTGACGCGCTGCGCCCCGCCATCAGTCACGCCATCTATTGGCACCAAACCGCAGCGGTGTTCTCGTCCCTTTCCGCCCTGGGGCCAGAAGAACGACACCTACAGGCAGCGCTGGAGATTCTCAGAAACGGCCGAAACGATCCCGACCGCTGAAGGGGCGTCTACCTTGCGTGGCGTCTAAATCCCCGGTCCCCCGCCATGAACGCCTCCAGCATATGCGGGATCAGCGTCATGGCGTCGACCGTCTCGCCATACGTCTGTGCGTGCAGCGCGGCGTAACGATCGAGGTCTGCCTTGAGGCTGCCCGAGCAAACAAAGGTCAGCTTGACGCTCTCGGTCTTGGGCAGCGGCCCGAGTCGCAGCTTGCGGGTCGTGCTCATCTCGAACTCCCCCGGTTGAAGAACAGCGGCTGATAGGGGCGGAGAACCAGGTCGCGGTTGACGATGATCCGCACCGGCAAACCCGGCCGTTCGGTCAGCGTCGGCTGGATGTTGAGGTTGCGCCGGGTCATTTCCTGTCCGACCTGGTTCACGCTGTCCTGCAAGCTGTCGCGTCCGGCGATGATGACGCGGTCGCCGTTCTGGCGGTTCCCCGGCGAGGCCAACTCGGCACCGACGCCCAGCAGCGTCGTCAGGGCGGCGCCGGCGAAGATGCGATCCCAATGCCAATCGACACCATCCTCCAGGCCGGCATAGCCGGCCGGGTCGGTGCCGGCCAGGTTGTCCAGCGTCAACGAGGACGTGTCCGGCAGAATGATCCGGTTCCACACCACCTGCACCCGGCTCTGGCCGTAGCTGACCTGGCTGTTGTAGCGCCCGAGGATGCGCGCCCCCTGTGGAATCAGCAGATGCCGGCCCGTAGCCGTGTCGTAGACAGGCTCCGTCACCGTAGCGATCACGTCGCCCGGCAAGTCCGACTTGATGCCCGTCACCAGCGCGCCCGCGATCACGGTTCCGGCCATCACCTGATACGGAGACGCCGGCAGCGCCAGGTTGCCGGAGTTGCGGGTTTCCGTAGAACCGGCTTTCAGGAACGCTTCTTTCTGGTCTTGCCGGTTCTGCACGGTCGTCGGGTCGGCGGGCTGGGCCGCCGTCGAGGCAGGCCCGGCAGCGAGAGGAGCGAAGGCCGCGAGTGTGTTTGCAACACCAGGCGCACCCGGCGCAGCTTGCGCGACCGTGGTGGCGGCCTGGCCCTGGGCGCCCGAGCGGAAGAACACCGACGAGGCCGCCGCCGCGTCCGCCTCCTTGCGCAAGGCATCTTCGGGATCATGGCCTGGCGGCGAATAGCCCGGCGTCACCGGCTGCTGCGAAGCGACGATGGCCGGGCCAAGGTCGCCGGGCAACGGCGGCCCCAGCTCGGGCACATCGGGCGGCAAGGCTGGTGGCAGCTTCGAGTAATCCGTCGGCAGCGCATCCAGTCCTTCGGACTTCGAGACGCGATCGACGTTGTAAAGCTCGGTTTGCTCGCCCGTACCGCGCCGCTGCGGTTGCAGCGACCAGATCGTGGCCCCAAGCACGGCGACCGACAGGCCGCCGACGAGGATGGCCAGCGTGCGCCGGTTCAGGCGCGTGACCGGGCGCGGCTGGGCGCGCAGCGCCACCGCCTCGGGCGCGACCTTGCCCGCCTGCGGCGTGGCGAGGTCGGGGGTGTTGTCCTGGCTCATGGTCAGTTCCTCCGTGCCACGCCATCCGTGCGCTCGATCCGCACCACGTCGCCCTTGTCACCGCCCAGGCGCAGTTCGGCCGCGCCGAACAGCCGATCCACGATGTAGTACGGCGAGCGGAAGCGGTAGTTCACCAGTTGCCCGTCGCCCTGCGCGCCGATGACAAACAGCGGCGGCAGCTCGCCTTGCGCGATGCCCGCCGGAAACTGGATATAGACCTTTTCGCCGTCATCGAACGCACGCAGCGGCTTCCAGGGCGGATTGCTGCCGCTGATCGCGTAGCGGAAGCGCAGGTTCTCCAGCGCCAGCCCGGTATCGACAGGCGCGGCGGCATTGGCCGCCTGCGCCTGACGCTGTAGCGCCAGCATCCGGTCGCGCGGATACTCCCAGGACACGGACGCCATCCACGTCTTCTCCGTCGAAGCCAGCTCCAGCAGGTACGTCCTGCGGCTGGTGGTAATGACGAGATTGGTCTTGAGGCCCGAGCGGATCGGCTTGACCAGCACGTTCACGCGCAGGTCGGCACCGCTACCGCTGGACGTGTCGCCCACGATCCAGCGCACGGTATCGCCGGCGGCCACCGTCACCAGTTCCTCGCCCGGCTGGAGCGAAACCACGGTCACACGGCCGACGGCCGCATAGACCTGATACAGCGCGCCATCGGTGAAGGGCCAGACCTGAATCGCATTGACGTAGCCCTCGCGCGTGGGCGCGACGCGGGCCTCGGCATTGGCGCGCGAGACGCGCACCTTCTCGTCGGCCGGCTCCGGCGCGGGTTTGGCGTCCTCGAGCGGCTTCAACTGCGCCGGCATTGGCAGCACCTCGGGCACGGCCACCACTTCCACCGGCGCGGGCGGCTCCGGCAGCGGCTGCGCCTGCACCGGCTCATCGAGCGAGATGGTTGGCGGTGGCTTGCCCTGCGAGGCGCAGCCCGCGAGGGCGAGCAGGATCGCCGGCAAAGAGGATTTACGGAAAAGATCATTCATGGCTTGGCTCCTTCGGAAGAATCCAGTTCGCGGCTCCACGACAGGCCGTTGACGTAGATGCCCAGGGGGTTCTTGCGCAGGCGTTCTTCGGTGCGCGGCGGCTGGAGCACGATGGACACCACGGCCGTCCATCGCTCCAGCCCAGCCGCGGCGCCGTTGACGTAACGGCGTTCCGTCCAGCGCACGTTGAAAGAGGTGTCGCTGGCGCGCACGACGCTGGTGATCTGTACCGTCACAGACTCCTTGCCGATGCGCGCGAACGGGTCGTTGACCCGCGCGTAGTCGTTGAGCACGGCCGCGCCCTTGTCGGTCGTGTAGTCGTAGGCGTCGAGCCAGTTCTGGCGGACGACGATGGAGTCGATGGACAGCGAGCGCACCAGCGTCACGAAGCGCGCGATGTGGTGCGCGGTCTGCGCATCGTTGGGCCGGTATGGCGTGGCGGCTTCGCCCACGGCGCGTACCTGGCCCGCGTTGTCCACCTCCACGACGTAGGGCGTCACGATGGATTGCGCCGAGCGCCACACCAGCCCGCCGGCCATCAGCAGCGCAAGCGTCAGGCAACCGAAGGCCATCAGGCGCCAGTTCTTCGCCTGGACGCGCGGCGAGCCGATGCGCTCGTCCCACACCTGGCCGGCAGCTTGGTACGGCGTGGCAGGCTGCGGCGTGTCGGCGTAGCGCACCTGCGGTTTCTTGAATCGCATGGTCAGTTCTCCTTATGAATCGGAATCGCGCAGGCTCGGCCCCTGGCCGGAGCCGCCGCCATCGCCACCGCGCAGCGCGTGGGCGGTGGTGGTCGCGGCGTGGGTGAGTTGCTGGCGGCGATGCAGGCGCTTGGCCCAAGCGGGCTGTTCCTGTGTCTGCGCCGTAGCGGCGCCGGATGCGGCCTCGCCTGCGGCACCCTGACCGGATGCCGCGCCCGCGCCGCCATCGGCGGCAGCGCCGTTCCAGCCAGCGCGGAAGGGAGCGGCCATGCGTTGCCCGGCAGCGGATGCACGGGATGCAGCCGCACGTCCGGCGGACTGCGCGCCGGTCTTGGCGACGTTGCCCAAGCCCGCCATCGCGCCCTTTGCGCCGCCGCCAGCGGCGGCGGAGCCGGCCTGGAACGCCGATTTCGCACTGCCAGCCGCCGACGTGGCCGCACGCGCACCAGCGCCGGCCAGCTTGGCGGCAGCCGGTGCCATGCGCGCGCCAGCGGTCACGGCACCGCCTACGCCCGTCGCGGCAGCACCAACAGCCACCGCCGTCCCGGCTGCGCCGATGGCAGCGCCTGCCATCGCACCCGCGCCGAGCTGCGGCGCACCGGACACAAGGCCCGTGGCGATGCCAGGGCCGAAGATCCCCAGCGCCAGCAAGGTGAGCGAGGCCAGCATGATGACCAGTGCGTGGTCGAGCGACGGCTCATCGGGATGGACTTGGAACTGAGTGAACAGGCCCGAGCCGATACCGACGATCACGGCCAGCACCAGCACCTTGACGCCGGAGGCCACCACGTTGCCCAAGACCTTTTCGGCCAGGAACGAGGTCTTGTTCCAAAGCGCGAACGGCACCAGCACGAAGCCCGCGAGCGTGGTCAGCTTGAACTCGATCAGCGTGATGAATAGCTGGATCGCCAGCACGAAGAAGCAGAGCACCACGACCAGCCAGGCGAGGAACAACACCAAGATGGCATCGAGGTTCAAGAACACCTCGGGAAATCCCATCATGTCGTCGAGCTGGAGGAAGATCGGCCCGCCCGCGTCAAGGCCGGTTTTCGCCAGCCGGCCCGGCTGCAAGAAGTTCTCCATCGTGATGGCAGAGCCGGTGGCGGTGATGCCCAATCCCGCGAACGAGCGGAAGACGATGCTCGCCAGCCAGTTGAAGTTGTTGATGATGTAGGCGAAGGCGCCGACGTACAGCACCTTGCGCAGCAGCTTGGCGATCACGTCCTCGCCCTGGCCGGTGGCGTGGCTCATGGCCCAATACAGGCCGGCGATCGTCATGTCGATGACGATCAGCGTGGCCGTGAGGAACGCCACTTCGCCCCGCAGCAGCCCGAAACCCGAGTCGATGTAGGCAGCAAAGGTGTTGAGGAATTGGTCGATGATGGTCACGTCATTCATGGCGTGTCCTCCGGTTCGGCAGGAACGACCGGCGCCACGCCATCGGCCGGCTCATCAAAACTCGGCGGGATCGGTGGCAGCTCGGCCAAGGTCTGGTATTCATCCGGCCCGGCTTGGCCGGAGAAGAAGCGCCGCCGGAAGGCTTCGGCGGCGGCGCGGCAAGCGTCCTCGCCCGTGGCCTGCCGGTCGGCCGCGCATTGCGCGCGCAATGCCTTGAGCCGCACGGGATCAGCGGCCAGGGCATCGGCAAGGTGGTCGGCCGGCTGCTCGCCGCAAGCGGCCAGCAGCGCGGCACACAGGACGAGGACGCATCGCATGGCGGCCTCCCGTCAGTTGCCGTAGAAATCCACGCGCTGCGGCGTGTACGGCGTGCCATCGCCCATGAACCGCCGCCGTACTTCGCGCGCGCGCTCGGTGGCCGCCGCCTGCCGCGCCAGCTCCAGCGCGGCAGCGCGATCCTGCGTGATCTGGAGCCGCTGCGACTGGATCGACTGCTTGGCCTGCAAGGCGAGCAACTGGTTCATGGCCTGCATGGCTTGGAGCGCCCCTTCGGCCGACTGGCTCTTGCCCACGAGGTCGGCCAGCACGCTTTCGTCTTCGCCCAGGTTCTGCGACACCTGCGCCTGCATCTGCATCGTGGTCTGCAAGCCGTTGAGCGTGTTCCGCCAACGCTCCTGCGCGTCGCGGTACATCTGGTCGCCGCTGACGGTGGCGGCGTACTGCTCGGGATACAGGCGCGCGAACTCCCGATCCAGATTCGTCACGTCGTAGGCCAAGCCTCGGGCCTGGGCGATCAGCCGCTCGGTCGTTGCCAGATTCGCGCGCAACTGGCCGACCACGCTGGACGGCAGGCTGGCGAGGTTGCGCGCCTGGTTCATCAGCATCTGCGCTTCGTTCTGAAGCTGCTGGATCTGGTTGTTGATCTGCTCCAGCGTGCGGATCGCGGTCAGCGTGTTCTGCACGAGGTTCGTGGGATCGACCACGACCCATTGCGCATGGGCGGTGGCAGTGCAAAGCATGGCCGCAATGGCTGCGGCGATAAGGCGCTTTTTCATGACAGGTTCTCCAGGGGTTGGTCAGCGAGGGAACCCGGCGCGAGGCCGGGGAACGAGGGCAGCAGGTCGGCCGCCCAATCGAGGCCGCGATGGCGCAGCCAAGCGCCCGCGAAGCCGGGCACGCCGGCGTCCAGCAGCACGCGGCCTATGTCGCGCTGGTCTTGCGGCGTGGACGCGCCCGCGAAGGCCAGGGCCGCCGGCCCCAGGTCGAGGTCGAACAGGCGGTTGCCGAGGCGGGATTGGTAGTAGTAGTCACGCTTGGGCTGCGCGGTGGCGACGATTTCGATCTGCCGCCTGTTGAGGCCGAAGCCCTCGTAGATCGTGCGAATCTGCGGCTCTGTCGCCTGCGGGTTGGGCAAGAAAATCCGACTCGCACAGCTCTCGATGATCGCGGGCGCGATGCTCGAATCCTTGATGTCGGCAAGGCTCTGAGTGGCGAAGATGACGCTGACGTTCTTTTTCCTGAGCGTCTTGAGCCACTGCCGGATGCGCGCCGCGAACACCGGGTCATCGAGGAACAGCCACGCTTCATCGAGGATCAGCAGCGTGGGCGCCCCGTCGAAGCGTTCATCGAAACGCGCAAAGAGGTAATGCAGCACGGCCATGACGGCGGCCTTGCTGTGCATCAGTTCCTCCATCTCGAAGCACTGCACGTCGGCCATGCCCAGCCGGTCGTGGTCGGCGTCCAGCAGCTTGCCGTGGGCGCCACCCAGCACATAGGGCGAAAGCGCCTGCCGCAGCGTGTTCGATTGCAGCAGCACGGAAAGTCCCGTCATCGTGCGCTGCTCCACCGGCGCACCGGCGAGACTTCCCAGCGCCGACCAGATAGCCGCCTTCTCGTCGGGGCCGACTGCCACGCCTTCGTGCAGCAAGCGGCCTTCGATCCATTCGGCGGCCCAGGTGCGGTAGCCCTCACTGTCGATGCGCGCGAGCGGCTGGAAGGCGATTTCGCCATCCGTGCCCAGGTCGTAGTGCTCGCCGCCCAGGCCGAGGATGGCGGCCCGCATGGAACGGCCCATGTCGAAGGCGAAGATGCGCGAGCCGCGATAGCGGCGGAACTGCATCGCCAGCGTGGCGAGCAAGACCGACTTGCCCATGCCGGTCGGGCCTGCGACCAGCGTGTGGCCCACGTCGCCGATGTGCGTCACCAGCCGGAACGGCGTAGCGCCATCGGTACGTGTCACGATCAACGGTGGGCCGTCCAAATGATCGTTGCGCTCCTGGCCGGCCCATACCGCCGACACCGGCATCATGTGCGCCAGATTCAGCGTCGAGACGATGGGCTGGCGCACGTTGGCGTAAGCATTGCCGGGGAGCGAGGACAGCCACGCATCCACGGCGTTGAGCGTTTCGGGGATGGTGACGAAGCCCCGACCCTGTATGACGCGCTCCACCATGCGCAGCTTCTCGTCGGCCACGGCGGCGTCCGCGTCCATGACGGTGACGGTCGCCGTCAGGTAGCCGAAGGCGACTTGATCGCTGCCCAGCTCCTGCAAGGCAGCATCGGCGTCGGCGGCCTTGTTGTTGGCGTCGGTATCGACCAGCGGGCTTTCCTGCTGGAAGATCGTTTCGCGTAGCAGCGCGATGACGTTCTTGCGCTTGGCGAACCACTGGCGGCGCAGGCGGGCGAGTTCTCTTTCCGCCTCGGCTTTGTCGAGGCAGAGAAAGCGCGTGCTCCAGCGGTACGCAAAGCCCAGGCGGTTGAGGTCGTCCAGAATCCCCGGCCAGGTCGAGGTCGGGAAGCCCCGCACCGACACCACGCGCAGGTGCTGGTCGCCCAGCATGGGCGCCAGGCCACCGACCAGCGGCGAGTCGGTCAGCAGCGCGTCGATGTGGAACGGCACTTCGGGCACGCCGACGCGATAGCGCCGCGTCGAGATGGTCGCGTGCAGGTAGGTCAGCGTCTGCGCGTCATCGAGCCAGTCAATCTCCGGCATCACGCCGTCGAGCAGGTCAAAGACGCGATCCGTTTCCGCGACGAAGGCTTGCAGCCGCTCGCGCCAGTCCACGCCATTCGTCGGCGTGTTCTCGTAGAGCATCTTGGCTGCACGGGCGCGGGATTCTTCCGGCGGCAGGTAAAGCAGCGTCAGGTGATAGCCGCTCTCGAAGTGATTGCCCGATTCCTCGAAGGCGGCCCGGCGTTCTTCCTCCACCACCCAGGAAAGCGGCTCGGGAAACTCCGAGTGCGGATAATCGGCCGCAGGCCGACGCTCGGCTTCGATGAACAGCGCCCAGCCCGATCCCATGCGGCGCAGCGCGTTGTTCAACCGTGCCGACGTGGCGATCAGCTCGCCTTGCGTCGCGCTGTCGAGGTCAGGCCCGCGAAACCGGGCCGTGCGCTGGAAACTGCCGTCCTTGTTCAAGACGACGCCCGGCGCGACCAGCCCGGCCCAGGGCAGCCAGTCGGCAAGCAAGGCCGGCCGCTGGCGGTATTCGGCGAGGTTCAGCATCGCGGCGTCCTCCCCTCACACGTCCAGCAGCGGGCGGTGCCTGATGTGCCGGGCGAACACGGCCATGAACTGCGGATCGACGCGCGCACCCCACACCGCCAGCGAATGGCCGACGATCCAGAACACCACGCCGGGAATCCACAGTTGCAGGCCCAGGCCGACAGCGGCGGCCAGCGTGCCGTTGGCGATCGCCACGGTTCGCGGCGCACCGCCCAGCAGAATCGGCTCGGTCAGCGAGCGATGCAGCGGTACCTCGAAGCCGTCCGCGAAGGTGTCGGGGGCACTCATACGACGGCCCCGCCGGAGAAGCTGAAGAACGACAGGAAGAAGCTCGAAGCCGCGAAGGCGATGGACAGACCGAAGACGATCTGGATCAGCTTGCGGAATCCGCCGGACGTGTCGCCGAAGGCGAGCGCGAGGCCCGTGGCGATGATGATGATGACCGCGACGATGCGCGCCACCGGCCCTTGAATCGACTCCAAGATCGACTGCAAGGGGCCTTCCCACGGCATCGAGGAACCGGCGGCCTGCGCGGTTCCGGCCAGGAACAGCAGCAGCGCGGCCAGCAGCAGCCCTTGCCCCGCAGGGCGGGCCAGGCAGCGCAGCCGCGCAAGACGCAAAGCCGGATTTGCAGAAAAACGGAAAGCAGGAACGTACATCTGCGTCATGGCAGTTCTCCAAGTGAGTGAGGGGATGGGGAAGTCGCCGCAGCGGGTGCGGCATCGGGAAGTGGCGGCAGCTCGGGAAACGGCGTTTCCAGCGCGTCCGCCAGTTGGTAGCCCACGCCGTCGAAGCCGACGACGCGGGCGATGCTCTCGATGCGGCGCTTGCGCCCGCGCCCGGCGATGTGGATCACCACGTTGACCGCCTCGGCGATCAGCGCACGCGGCGGGTTCACCGCCACTTCGAGAATCAGTTGCTCCAGGCGCAGCAGCGCGCCGAGCGCGGAGCCGGCATGGATCGTGGCGATACCGCCCGGATGGCCTGTGCCCCACACTTTGATGAGATCCAGTGCCTCGGCGCCGCGCACTTCGCCAACGACGACGCGATCAGGCCGCAGGCGCATGGACGAGCGCACCAGCTCGGTCATCGACACCACGCCTGCGCGGGTGCGCAGAGGAACGTGGTCGCGGGCCGTGCATTGCAGCTCCACCGTGTCTTCGAGCACCAGCACGCGGTCGCCGGTGGCGGCGATTTCGGCGAGCAAAGCATTGGCGAGCGTGGTCTTGCCGCTGCTGGTGGCGCCGGCTATCAGCACGTTCTGCCGCTCGCGCACGGCGCGAACGAGAAAGCCCGCTTGCGCGCTGGTCATCATCCCGTCGATGACGTACCGCTCCAGCGGAATCACGCCGATGGCGCGCTTGCGCAGCGCGAAGGCCGGCCCCGGCGCTGCCGGCGGCAAGATGCCCTCGAAGCGTTCGCCCGTTTCGGGCAACTCGGCGGACAGCAGCGGCTGGCCGCGATGGACTTCTGCGCCAACGTGGGCCGCGACCAGGCGGATGATTCGCTCGCCGTCCGCCTCGGGCAGTTCCACGCCCATCGGCGCGCGTCCACTGGAAAGCCGATCCACCCAAAGGGTGCGATCAGGATTCAGCATCACCTCCACCACGTCCGGGTCTTCGAGCGCGGCGGCGATCAGCGGCCCCATCGCCGTGCGCAGCATCTGGATGCGGCGGTCGAGCGACGTGGCACTCATGGACTGCGGAACGGCGCTCATGACGCACGCTCCTGCGCTTGCGCGGCTGCCGCCGCGTCTTCCATCCGCATCGGGTCGGGATGCAGTTCCTCCACCACGTCGCGCACCAGGCTGCGGCCCCGCAGCAGGTGGCGGCCAAGCTGCTCGGTGAACTGCTCGAAGCGCGCTTTGCCCTGCGCGCGTGCCGCGTCTTGGTGCGCCTCGGGAACCGGCGTGCTCACGGTCAGGTAGTAGCGGATGAACAGCGCCAGCGTTTCGATGGCGATGTTCTGGTCGCGCTCCATGCGCTCGGCTTGGCGCGACAGGCGATCAAGCCGCTTGGCAATAGCCGCCTCGCGCTGGTCGGCGGCATCGGGCGACAGCCACGATGCGAGCGCCGCCGCGACGATGGACGACTTGGACACGCCTTTCTTGGCGGCCAGCTCATCGAGCCGCTTGGCGTGCTCCGGCTGGATGAACAGGTTGAGGCGGTAGTGGCTCATAGCTCGATTCCGTCGTTGGGGTCGAGGGAAGCCAGCCGGGCCGTGCGCTGCATGGCTGGATCGAGCTGGCGCGGAAGGGGAAGCGGCAGGTCGTCGTCGTCATCGAGCAGCCCAAGGTCGGCCACGGGGGCGGCCAGCTCGGGGTCGTAGGCGACGGTTTCGGAGAGTTCGGGCTGACGGCGTGGGCCACCGTCATCGGCGGAACCCAGGCCATCAGCGGATGCCGCGGCCGGTGCGATGGGCACGGCGGGAATCGCCAACCCGCTCCAGTCGTCGGGCCGCAATGGCGGCGCGTCGGCGTACTGCCCATCCGCCAGCGCGGGCGGTGGCAGCACACGACGCTTGAAATTGGCGTCCGCGTAGTAGCGCAGCTTCTTCGCCTTGATCGGCGCCCGGCTTCCCACCATCACCACAGCCTCGTCAGGCGGAAGCTGCATGACTTCGCCCGGCGTCAGCAGCGGGCGCGCGGTTTCCTGACGCGACACCATAAGGTGGCCCAGCCACGGCGCGAGCCGATGGCCCGCGTAGTTGCGCTGGGCGCGCAGCTCGGTGGCCGTGCCCAGCGTCTCGGAGATCCGTTTGGCGGTGCGCTCGTCGTTCGTGGCGAACGTCACGCGCACATGGCAGTTGTCGAGGATGGAGTGGTTTTGCCCATACGCCTTGTCGATCTGGTTGAGCGACTGCGCGATGAGGAAGCTGCGGATGCCGTAGCCCGCCATGAAGGCCAGCGCCGTCTCGAAGAAGTCCAGGCGCCCCAGCGCAGGGAACTCATCGAGCATCAGCAGCAGCTTGTGGCGGCGCTTGATGCCATCGGAGCCATCGAGCGATTCGGTGAGGCGCCGCCCGATCTGGTTGAGGATCAGGCGAATGAGCGGCTTCGTCCGCGATATGTCCGAAGGCGGCACTACCAGATACAGCGATACCGGATGCTCGGCCGCGATCAGGTCAGCGATGCGCCAGTCGCAGCGCGAGGTGACTTCGGCCACGGTCGGGTCGCGGTACAGGCCGAGGAACGACATGGCCGTGGACAGCACGCCCGAGCGTTCGTTGTCGCTCTTGTTGAGAACTTCACGCGCCGCCGATGCGACGACCGGATGCGGCCCATCGCCGAGGTGCGGCGTGGTCATCATCCGGTGCAAGGTCAGCTCGAACGGGCTGGCCGGATCGGACAGAAAGTTGGCGACGCCGCGCAGCGTCTTGTCCTCGCCCGCGTAGAGCACATGCAGGATGGCCCCGACCAGCAGCGCGTGCGAGGTCTTCTCCCAATGGTTGCGCTTCTCCAGCGCGCCTTCGGGATCAACCAAAATGTCGGCAATGTTCTGAACGTCGCGCACTTCATGCGCGCCGCGTCGCACCTCCAGCAGCGGGTTGTAGGCGGCCGACTTCGCATCGGTCGGGTTGAACAGCAGGCAATGCGAGAAGCGCGAGCGCCAGCCGGCGGTGATCTGCCAGTTCTCGCCCTTGATGTCGTGGATGACGGCCGACGCCGGCCAAGACAGCAGCGTTGGCACCACCAAGCCCACGCCTTTGCCCGAGCGGGTGGGCGCGAAGGTCAGGACGTGTTCCGGCCCTTCGTGCCGCAGGTACTGGCGGTCGTGCTGGCCGAGGAACACGCCGGCCGGCTGTGTGAGGCCGGCTTTGCGAATGTCCTGAGCGTTCGCCCAGCGCGCAGAGCCGTAGGTCGTGACCAGGCGCGCTTGGCGCGAGCGCCAGACCGACATGGCGATGGCGACGACCACGGCGACCATGCCGCTGGCGCCGGCAATGGCGCCGCCGGTGTCGAAGACTTCCGGCGCATAGGCGCCGAAGAAGAACCACCACTCAAACAGCTTCCACGGGTGATAAATCGAAGTGCCAAGGAAGTCGAACCAGGGCGAGCCAAGGCGTACTTGATAGCCAAGGGCCGCGGCTGTCCATTGTGTGGCGCCCCACACTCCGGCGATCACGATGCCGAATACCACGGCGATCTGACCGAACAGCACGTTCGTCCCTTGCATGACCTGGCCTCCGATTTCTCCTGCGCTGATTCCTCATGGAAGAAGCGACACAAGGGCGTGCCGCAGGCGTCAGGTTCGGTGCCGGGTCAGTGCCGGTCAAAGACCGTTTTCAGCAGAAAGGTCGAGCAAAAAGACAGAATGAGTGCGACAGCCAGCCAAAGAAAAACGCCGCAAGCGCAGGCGCATTGCGGCGTGTCGATCAAAAAATGAAGACGATGCGGCGAACCGCCAACGATCAGAACTTGGGCGGTTCTTTCGGCGGCGTGTACGGCGTTTCGCCGTCGCCATAGAACCGCTTGCGCGTGGCTTCGGCCACCCGATTGCACAGCACGTCGCCGAGCTTCGGGCGGTCGGGCTTGCATTGCTGGCGCAGTTCCTTGAGCCGTTCGGGATTGGCCGCCAGTTCTTCCACCGTTGGGATATTCGCTTCCGAAGTGTTGGCCTTCTGAGGCGTTTCGGACTGGCCGCAGGCAGTCAACGCGGCCACCAGCAAGAATGGGACGATCTTCTTCATGGCGCAGGTTCCTCCAGGGAATCGGAATGATGGCCCGGCTTGGGCCTTGGGGGTTCCGGTGATTCGACGGCCTGCACGCGCTCAATGAACCGCGCAAGCTCCTCGGACGGCTCGCCTGCGGCGTGCAGTAGGTAGGTCGTTAGCGGTGGCACGCGCAGCGCCAGCGGCCGGGCGACTACGCCCGGTTCATGGCTGGCGGCAATACGCGCGGCACCTGCCAGACCAAGCGCGAAGCCGGCCGATACCAGCGCCATCATCAAATCACACGAAGCGACTCGTTCTGCGACCAATGGCTCCATGTCCACCCGGCGCAGTATCCGATCGACGTGCTTGGCGGGGCCTTCACACACTTGCGGATCACACAGGACGAGCGGATAGCGCAGCAGTTCATCCAGCGGAATGCGCTTGTGGGCTAGCAGCGGATGCCGTGCGGGCACCGCCACCATGATCGGGTCGCTCCAGACAGGTATGGCGGTGATGCCATCACCCACTTCATCGGACTGCGTGAACCCCACGTCGTACAGGTCGTCATGCAGGCCCTTGATCTGCTGCGACAGCGGCACCTCGAAGAACCGTATTTCGACTTCCGGCTCCTCCTGCCGGCATAGCGCCAGCACGGCCGGCAAGCGCGAGGGCGTAATGCCGTCCGACAAGGCCACGCGCAATTGGCCATGAAAACCGTTTGCCGCCGCTTTTACACTGTCGCGTGCTTGTTCCAAGGCCGTGAACACGCGGCGCACGTGTTCCAAGAACAGCGTGCCAGCGCGGGTCAGTCGAGTGGTGCGCGTGGTGCGGACGAACAGCGCCACACCCAAGTCTTCTTCCAACTCCTTGATCGCCCGCGACAATGGCGATTGCTCCATGTGCAGTCGTTCCGCTGCCCGCGCAAAGCGCAGTTCTTCAGCTACCGCAAGAAAGCAGCGCAGGTGTCGGATCTCCATAACTCTGCTGCCCCCTGATGAAGTCTGTCTTAGCCTGATGACATCTGGATCAGACGCTTGGATTGGAAGCTCTACCCCCCACAACCTGACGGCAGTGAACACTCAGAAAATCGGACGTTCCCGTTGCTGCATGACGGGCAGAAATTTGCCCACGTGCGAGAACACCCAGCGCACTATGGGATTGGTCAAAAGTGACATCGCACGCTTGCGGATGCGGATTGCCTTGTCGCTGGCGGGGGTGAAGACGCCAATGCCGGTTCCGGCCGACTTCTGGAACTCCGCTATCCGTGGCCGCATCGTGGCTTCCCAGTCGGCGAGGGCGGCTGCGATGTCGTCGCCATGTTCTTCGAGACGCTTGCCCAGCACATTGGCGCCGGCCAGGCCGCTCGACGCGCCCATGCCCGAGTAAAGTGATGGGCACCAGGCCGAATCACCGACCAGCACCACGCGCCCCTGATACCAAGTGGAAAGGCGAACCTGCTCGGCGATGTCGAACAGGGCCGCCTCGCTCGTCTCCAGTTGCCCCAATGCAGCTTCCAGGATAGGGCCGAGAGGCTCTGGCCCGAATGCCTTGCGGATTTGTTCGGCGGCCTTCCCTTTACGCTCGGCATCAGGATCGGCCGCATACCAGGAGAACAGTACCGTCGATCGCCGATCATCGAAGGGAAAGACGGTGAACGAACGGCCAGGCTCGATGATCTGCCCTCCGACCCCGCTTGGCAGCGTGGGTAGATCCTCCTGAAGCGCATAGGCGCAGATCATGGTGCCAAGACGCTGCAAGCCGCCAAGCGCAGGAGGGAATGCAAGACGGCGCACCGTGGAGCGGATGCCATCGGCACCGATCACAAGGTCGAACCAGCGGCGGCTCACGCCCTGCGGCCCTTCAAGCGTCACCTCGACACAATCCCCATTTTGCTCGATCGCGGTCGGAGTGGTCGAGAAGTGGATTTCCGTGTCGGGCGCGACCTCTTGCAATGTCTTCCAAACTGCGTCTTCGACATCACCCCGCATGGTGAGGTAGGGATTGATCGGTATGTCGGCGAAACTCAGGCCCGGAGATCGATTCCCTTGCCGATCGATGACATAGGTCATGCTTTCGGCCCTGTGATCGACCAAGCGGTCTCCGACTCCTAGATCGGCGGCAGCCGATCGCCCCACACCCATCACGGCAATGAAGTAGCCGCCCCGGCGGCGGGCTGGCGCACGTTCGACAACGACGGGAAGCCACCCCGCACGGTGCAGCGCAATCGCGCACGCGATGCCACTGATGCCAAGTCCTACCACCAGCGCAGTGCGCCTTGCCACGGCAGGGGTCTTCGACATGTCTGCTTCCAGCTCAGGGCCATTTTTCCGCATGGTTCTCTCCTCACTCCATCCCTTTTCCTGCCGCGTTCTCCGTGTCCAACGGCACGTTGCCGATGGCCTTGTTGACGGTGACGTAGCGCGTACTCAAACGTCCCTCGCTGGCCGCCAGGTCACGGCGGGCTTGTAGATAGCTGCGCTGGGCGTCGAGTACGGCAGTGAAATCGGTGACGCCACCGTCGTAGCGCGCCTGTGCAAGCTGATAGGCATCGCCAGCCGCATCGCTGCGGGTTTGCAGTTCGCGCGCCTGACGCTGCTCGGCGCTGTAGGCGGACAGCGAATCGTCGATTTCCTGCCAAGCTTTCAGCACGGTCTGTTGGTAGTTGATGGCGGCTTCTTGCTGTTGCAGTTCGCGCAGTTGCACGGTGGCCTTGCGTCGGCCATGGTCGAAGATCGGCAGGCCGAGGCTGGGGCCAACCGACCAGGTGCGGCTGCCCCAGTCAGAAAATTCGCCGCTCAGGTAGGACTCGTAACCGAACGTCGCACCAAGCCGGATGCTGGGGTACAGGTCGGCCCTGGCGATGCCGATGCTGGCGGTGGCGCTGTGCAGGCGCGCTTCGGCGGCGCGGATGTCGGGGCGGCGCAGCGCAACTTCCGATGGCAAGCCGAGGGCAAGATCGGGCAACGAAGTCCCGGCGTCGGCTTCGCGCGGTGCGAGTTCGGCCCGCAGCGCGCCCGGGCGTTCGCCCAGCAGCAGTGCGATCTGATTGGCGCTGGCGGCTTCCTGTGCCAGCAGCGGCGGCAGTTGCGCTTTCAATGCGGCCAGTTCGGCGCGCTGGCGTTGCAGGTCGGTGTGGTCGAGCACGCCGCCTTCTACGCGCGCTTGCAGCAGCGCGGCGCGGTCTTCCAGTGCGGCGATGTCCTCGCGCATCAAGCGGATCTGCCGCTGGGCGGTGCGCAGCTCGAAGTAATTGCGCGCCACGTCGCTGGTCAGGCCAAGGCGGGCCAGATCGAGCAGCGCAGCCTGGTGGCCGACATCGGCATCGGCGGCTTCCACGGATCGGCGCACGCGGCCCCACAAATCCAGCTCCCACGAGGCGTCGAAGCCGGCCTGGTACAGCGTGAACGGTTCGGCCAGCAACTCGGTGAGGCTGGGGTCGGCCCCCATGATGCCGATCATGCGCGTGCCGGCACCGCTCTGGCTCTGGCGCTGGCGGGTGGCGCTGCCGCTGGCGTTGATTTCCGGCCCGCGCTGCGCGGCCACCGTGTTGCGCTGCGCGCGCGCCTGGGCGAAGCGCAGCGCGGCGGTGCGCAGGTCGGGGCTGGCATCGAAAGCGCGCTGCTGCAACGCATCGAGGGTTGCGTCGTTGAATGCCAGCCACCACTGGGCCGGCAATGCCTGAGTGGCTTCGGTCGGAATGCGTAGCGACGCATCACCGCTGCGCCAACTCGTCCAATCGTCCGGTGCGGCGGGCGTGGGCTTGACGAAATCCGGGCCAACGGCGCAACCGGCGAGTGCGGCGGCAAGCGCACCGGCGAGCAGGCGGGGGACGAGACGATTGGAACAGCGCGGTGCGTGCATGACGATACTCGATCAGGAAAGGCGATTGCGGAACAGCCACGCCGCCAGCGGCAGCGATATGGCGCCCATCACCAGCAAGGGAATGAAATCGCGCCAGATGTCGAGGAAACCGGCGCCTTCCAGATACACCCGGCGCACGATGCTCATGCCGAAGCGCAGCGGGTTGGCGTAGGTGGCGACCTGCAGGATTTCCGGCATGTTCTTCACCGGCGTCAGCAAGCCGGAGAGCAGCATCAGCGGCATGATGAGCAGGAAGGTGTAGAGCATCGCCTGCTGCATGCTCAGAGACACCGCCGACACCGACAGGCCGACGCCGACCGCGGCGATGTTGAAGGTGAGCAGCCCTGCGTACAGCAGCCACACCGAGCCGTTCATCGGGATCTGGAACCAGAACAGGATGACCAGGAAGATGATGGTCGATTGCAGCAGGCCGACCAGAATCGCCGGGATCGCCTTGCCGATCAGGATCTGGAACGGCGTCAATGGCGTGACCAGCAACTGGTCGAAGGTGCCTTGCTCGCGTTCGCGCGCCACCGACAGCGCCGCGATCAGCAAGGTCTGCAACATGCTCAGTGCGCCGATCAGCCCCGGCATCATGTTCCAGCGCGATTCCAAGTTGGGGTTGAACCAGGCGCGGCGCTCGATCGCGATACCGGCTGCACCGCCGCCCAGCGAAGCGTTGTAGCTGGCGACGATAGAGCCGACGTAAGCAGACGCCGAACCGGCGGTGGAGGAATTGCGCCCGTCCAAGATCACCTGCAGCGGCGCGCTCTGGCCGGCATTCAGGCGCTGCTGGAAATCGGCGGGAATGCTCAGCACCATCAGCGCATCGTTACCGTCGATCATTCCTGCGATCTGCGAGGAGTTGGTCAGGGTGGCGGCGCGGTGGAACACGCCGGTTCCGTCCAGCCGTGCCAGTAATTCAGCCGACGCTTGGCCACGGCTCTGGTCAAGCACCGCGTAGGGCACGTTGGTGAGGTCGTAGGTGGCGCCATAGCCGAACAGCAGCGCCTGCATCAGTGCTGGAGCAAACAGCATGGCGCGGTTGGCGGGGTCTTTGACCAAGGCGAGGATTTCCTTGCGGATCAGCGCGCCGATCTGGGCCAGGGTGGCGAAAAAGGCATGCATCGCAGTCACCTCAAGGTCTTGCGCAACGTGCGCTGCGTGGCGAACATCAACACCAACGCATACAGCGCGAGAATGCCGCAATTCAGGAAGATCACCGGCCAGTTGTTGCCGGCCATGAACAGGGTCTTGATCAACGCCATGAAGTGCGTGGCCGGCAGCAGTTGGCTGATGACCTGGATCACCACCGGCACGTTGCGCAGGTCGAACACGAAGCCGGAGAGCATCATCGCCGGCATGAAGCTGGCCAGCAGTGCCATCTGGCTGGCCTGGAACTGGTTGCGGGTGACCCCGGAGATCCACAGCCCGAGCAGCAGCGACACCATCAGGTACAGCAGGCCAGCGATGACGATGACGACCAGCGAGCCGCGCATCGGCACGTGAAACAGGAAGTGCGCGGCCAGCAGGCACAGACCCAAGTCGATCACTCCGACCACCATGTACGGCGCGATCTTCGACAGCACGATCTCCATCGGCCGCACCGGGGTGACGAACAGCGATTCCAGCGTGCCGCGCTCCCATTCGCGCGCGATCAGCAGCGAGGTCAGGAAGCCGCCGATCAGGGTCAGCACCAGCACGATCAGGCCGGGGATCAGGAACCAGCGGCTTTCGCCGGCCTCGTTGAACCACATCCGCTGCACGACCTCGACGTTGCCGATGCCGGCGGGCTTGTTGCCGGCGCGATCCGCCTGTTGCTGCGCCCATGAACCTATCGCGCCGCTCACATAGCCTTCGATGGTCTGCGCCGAGCTGGAATCCACGCCGTTGAGCAGCAACTGGATGCGCGCATCGCCGGCGTTCAAGCGGCGCGAGAAATCCATCGGCACTCGGACGATGCCATCCACCGTGCCGGCCATCATCAAGCGCTCGGCCTCGGCCATGTCGGCAGCAAACAACGGCGCGATATACGGCGAGCCTTGCAGGCCATCGACCAGTTCGCGCGCGGTCGGCGAGCGGTCTTCCAGCACCACCGCGACCGGCGCGTTCTTCACGTCGAATGACAGGCCATAGCCAAACAGCAGGATCAGCGCGACCGGCAACAGCAGGCCGACCGCAAGGTTGCTCTTGTCTCGCAGCATCTGCCGCACTTCCTTGCGCAGCAGGGCGGTGAAGCGGCGCAGAAACCCGCTTTGTGTGTCGTGCGTGCTCACGCCGCCACTCCTTCGGCCGCCTTCGCTCGGCCTTGCTCGACGATGGCGATGAACGCGCTGTTCATGTCGCCGCCGGCGTCGCCGGCTTGCTCGCGCACCTGTATCGGCGTGCCCAGCGCCAGCATCCTGCCGGCATCTTGGATCGCGATGCGGTCGCAGTATTCGGCCTCCTCCATGAAGTGGGTGGTGATGATGATGGTGGTGCCGCCCTGCGCCAGGGCGGTGATGGTGCGCCAGAACGCGCGCCGCGCCAGCGGGTCGATGCCGCTGGTCGGCTCATCGAGGAACAGGATCTCCGGTTGGTGCAGCAGGCCGGCGGCCATCGCTAGGCGCTGCTTGTAGCCGCCGGGCAACTGGCCGCTGAGCGCCTTCGGTTCCAGCGCGAACTGCTCGATGATCGCGTCCACCCGCGCGTCTCGGGCCTTGCCGCGCAGGCCGTAGGCGCCGCCGAAGAACTCCAGGTTCTCGCGCACGCTCAGGTTGCCGTACAGCGCGAACTTCTGCGACACGTAGCCGATGCGCGCGCGTGCCTTGGCGCGGGCATGGCGCAAGTTCAGGCCGGCCACTTCCAGATGGCCGCTGGTCGCCGGCAGCAGGCCGCACAACATGCGGAAGGTCGTGGTCTTGCCGGCCCCGTTGGGGCCGAGCAGGCCGAAGATTTCTCCGCGTGCGACCTCGAACGAGGTGCTGGCCACGGCGGTGAAATCGCCGAACTTGCGCACCAGGTCGCGCACCACGATCACGGGTTTTCCGTCATCGCGCGGCGCATCGACGTTCGCTTCCTGCGGTGTCGTGGCTTGTGGCGAAGCCGCTTCGTCGCCGTCCTGATGCTGGCGCAACAACATCATGAAGGCGTCTTCCAGTTCTTCCGTGCGCGATTGCGGGGGCGAACCATCGAGCAACGCGGCGATCTTTGCTTCGTCCGCATTCGGCTGGCGGATGAAACGCACTGCGCCGCCGCTGGGAACGGCATCGACAATCAACTCGCTGGCGTCGATCAGCCTGGCCTGCAAGTCGCGGGCTGGCGTGCCTGCGGCCGGCGGCGCAACGAAGGCCAGCCCGCGTGCGCGTTCGGCCAGCGTCTGCGGCGTGCCTTCGGCCAATACTTTGCCCAGGTTCATCACGAACACTTGCGCGCAGCGCTCGGCCTCGTCCATGTAGGCGGTGCTGACGATCACGCTGAGCTGTTCGTCCTCGACCAGTTGCTGCACGATCTTCCACAGTTCGCGCCGCGACAGCGGATCGACGCCGACGCTGGGTTCGTCCAGCAGCAGCAAGTCAGGCGAACGCACCAGGGTGCAGGCCAGGCCGAGCTTCTGCTTCATGCCGCCGGAGAGCTTGCCGGCGGGCCGGTCGGTGAAGCGCGCCAGGTCGGTCATGTCCAGCAGTCGGGCGAAGCGTTCGCGGCGCTGCTGCTGCGGCACGCCATGCAGGTCGGCGTAGAGGTCGAGGTTCTCCTGCACGCTCAGGTCTTCGTACAGGCCGAAGCGCTGCGGCATGTAGCTGATGCGATCCTGTACAGCCTGCGGGTCTTGCGCCACGTCGATCCCGAGCACCCGCAGGCTGCCGGCGTCGGGCTTCAACAGGCCGGCCATCATTCGCAGCAACGTGGTCTTGCCGGCGCCATCCGGGCCAACCAATGCTGTCAGCTCGCCTTGGCGCACCTGTAGCGACACGCCATCGACCGCGTGCAGCGGCCCGCCGCCCGGCGCCTCGAAGGTCTTGCGCAGGCTGTCGGCGACGACGCTGGCGCCGGCTGGCTCGGCTCGGCTCATTGCGTGTCGCCGCCCAATACGACAGTGGCAGGCTGGCCCAGGCGCAGCGCATCGTCGTTGTCCTCGACGACCACCCGCACCTCATAGACCAGGCTGGTGCGCAGTTCCTCGGTCTGTACCGCTTTCGGGGTGAACTCGGCGACCGAGGAGATATAGCCGACCTTGCCGGTGATGGGCCTGTCCGGTGCGCTGTCGGTGGTGACGCGCGCGGACTGGCCGGGCTTGACCTTGCCCAAATCCGGTTCATTCACATACACGCGCACCCACTTCGGACGGGTGATCGCCAATGCGTACACCGGCTTCTGCGGGGTGGCCATGTCACCCGGTTCCAGCAGGCGCGAGCGCACCACGGCATCGGATGGCGCGATCAACTGGCCCTGAGAAACCTGATGCTGCAACAGTGCCAATTGCGCCTCGGAGGACTTCAGTTGCGCCTCGGCGGCGGCGATGTCTTCCTTGCGCGGGCCGATTTCTGTCAGGCGCAGCGCGTCGCGCTGTTGCGCCGCCTGCGCGTCGGCGACCTGCACGGCGGCACGGGCGCGATCCAATTCCTGTGCGCTGACCCCACGGTTGTCGGTATTGGCGGCAATCCCCTGCAATCGCGCCAAGTCCTTGCGCGCACGCTCGGCATCGGCCTGTGCAGCGGCGTAGCTACTTCTCGCCTGCGCCAGTTCTTCGGGGCGCGAGCCGTTCTTCAGGCGCAACAGATTCTGCTGCTGCACGCCGATCTGTGCCTGCGCCTGTTCGGCCTGCAAGGCCAGCGTTTGCGTGTCCAGCGTGGCCAACAGTTGACCCGCCTTCACCGCATCGCCTTCATCGACCTTCAATTCGGCCACGCGGCCACTGCCATCGAAAGCCAGCGACACCTGCCGGATGTCCACGTTGCCGTACAGCACCAGCGCACCGTCGTGGTCTTTATCCCGCTGATGCATCCAGGCCCATGCGCCGAGCGCCAGCACTACAAGGAGACCAAGGGCAATGAGGGGCTTCTTCATGTCAAACGATCCAGGAAGTCGGAATGGAGGCAGAACGATGCGGTGCGCTACGATAACACTAAAGTGATTTTAGTTTTAGTCTAGGCGAGAATGCAAGCCGTACCTGCTGCTCTGGACAATCGAGGAATGAACAAACCTGCACGCGGACTTCGCTCGGATGGCGAGGCCACCCGAACCCGGATACTTGAGGCGGCGGGCGAGCTGTTCGCCACCACGGGGTATGCCGAGACCTCCAACAAGGCCATCGCTGCCCAGGCCCAGGTGGATTTGGCGTCGATCAACTACCACTTCGGCAACCGCAGTGGTCTGTATCAAGCCGTGCTGGCGGCGTCTCATGGCCGGCTGCTGGACATGGCCGCCCTGCGGCAACTCGTCGGCAGCGGGTTGTCTCCCTCGTCGAAGTTGCGCGTGCTGATCGAGCAGTTGGTCGAGCGCGCGACTCAGGAACCCCAAGCATGGCAGTTGCGTGTCCTGGCCAGGGAAGTGCTGTCCCCGACCTCGCACCTGCAGATCCTTTTCCAGGACGAAGCACAGCCGAAGATGGCGCTCCTCAAGCACATGCTCGGCGAGATCACGCAGATACCCCCGGAAGACCCCGCCCTGACCCGGTGCCTGCTCAACGTGATCGCCCCCTGCCTAATGCTGCTGGTCGGTGGACGCAGTTTCCCCGGCCCGTTGCAGGAGATCTTCCAGATGCCTTCTCAGACGATTGCGAGCCACCTGTACCACTTCGCCATAGGGGGGCTGGAGGCGATATCCAGGGAGTACGCGGAGCAGGCCGAAATCCGAGGCAAGCCCGGATCGCCAGCGACGAAGTAGCGCGATGAAAAGCCGGTACGCAAAGCTGGTGGTTCTGGCGGTGGCATCGCTGCTGCTGAGCGGTTGTGCGGTTCTGCGCGAATTCCGCCCGGCGGTGGAAGTCGCCGCAATGACGCCCGGCGAATACATCACGCTCAAGCGCGGCGACATCCTGACCAGCGGCAAGCTCAGCGCCGCCACCCTGGAGACGATCCGCGTTGCCGGTCTGGACGATGGTGCCTGTGCGAAGCCGGAGGCCGCCGGGTGCATCCATGCCGTGTCGGATGTTCAGGGGTTGACCAGCGAGCAGCGCCTGTCGGCCTTGTCGGAGTTGTGGCTACAGCAGGCGCAGACCTTGCCGGATACCGAGCAACAGGTCGCTCCCGATGCCGGCGATCAACGCCTGAATGCCTGGCTGGAGGTGGCTCGGCATGCCTATGCCTACCTGTTCTTCAGCGAGCGCTCGCCGGACGCGCGCGCCTTTGAGGATCGCCAGACTCAGGTGCGCGACTACTACAACCTGGCGGTGCAGGAGGCGGCATCGCTCGTGTTCGCCAGTTATCGCGGTAAGGCGCTGGCGAGTGCGGAGATGATGTTCAGGGATGGGCCGTGGATGGTGACGCTCGAACCGCCGGATGTGGTGTCCCCCGGTCGGGCGCGGGCAATCCTGCCGCACGAACTGCTGCCGGCTTCGTCGCTGTCGTTCGCCGGGCTGCGCAGCACGTTTCGACGCGATGGCTTCGGTGCCGAACTGGTGGCAGTGATGGCCCCTGATCCCGTGACGACGGCGGCAGCGGACTCTGGCGGCGCAGGAACCGAGCAACCGCATCAGCGGCCCGACCAAGCGTGGAGCGAAATGCCGACAGCGGCAATCACTGCGTTGCTGCGCTTTTCTGGCGAAAACCTCGCCCAAGTGCTGTCCACTCGCGAGGTCGCGCTTTCCGTTCACGACCCATACCGGGACGCGAAAATCGAACTGCATGGACAGGATGTGCCGTTGGCGGCGAACTTCACCGCCAGCTACGGACTGTGGCTGGCGCGCTCGGGTTTCAACCGGCAATCGCTGCGCAGCCTGTTCGGACGTGAGCAGGGCATCGAACGCCCGCACCTGTACCTGATGCAGCCCTATGACCCGGATCGTCGCATCATCCTGATGATTCACGGCCTGGCCAGCAGCCCGGAAGCCTGGGTCAACGTGGCCAACGAACTGATGGGCGACGAGGAGATTCGCCGCCAGTTCCAGGTCTGGCAGTTCTACTACCCGACCAACATGCCGATCGCACTGAACCACCACGCGATTCGTCAGACGCTGGACGGGGCGCTGCGGCACTTCGATCCACAGGGGAACGCTGCCGCCTCCCGTGACATGGTGCTGATAGGTCACAGCATGGGAGGCGTGATCTCGCGCTTGATGGTGTCATCGTCGGGGGGCGACGCCCTGTGGAACGAGCTGCTGGCCGGACGCGAATTCGACGATGGCAGACTGGAGCGACTGCGCAAGCGGGTCGGCCCGCTCATGCACTTCGAGCCGCTTCCCCAAGTGGAACGCGCGATCTTCATTGCAGCCCCGCACCGCGGCACCGAGGTTGCCGGTGGTCGCCTGGGGCGTTTCGCCAAGCGCCTGGTGCGCCTGCCACTGACCCTGCTGGAAGGCTTCGCCGACGTATTGGACGATCTTGCCCATGGCGAGGCGGCAAAGGCTGGCGGGGATAAGCTCAGGCTACCCAACAGCATCGATAACCTCGACCGCTCCGACCCATTCGTCCAAGCCGCCGCCGGGCTGTCAATTTCGCCGTGCGTACGCTTCCACTCGATCATCGGCCATCAAGATCCCGAGGTTCCGCTGACCAAATCCGACGACGGCCTGGTGCCCTACTGGAGCGCCCATCTGGACGGTGCCGTATCCGAAAAAATCGTCCATTCCGCGCACAGTGTCCAGGGAACCGCGCCGGCGATCGTCGAAATGCGCCGCATCCTGCACGAGGACATCCGCGATCGTGCCACGGTTCCGGTAGCGACAGCAGCGGAAAATGGATGCCGGAGCTAGTCGAGGTTGATAAGGAAGAACAGGGCCTGGTTGTGTAGTTCCTATCGGCCAGGGACTATGTTGACGAGCATTGGGCATGGACTTGTTCAGCTAACGGACTGACCTCGCTGTCTCCCGACTTCCCATGTAGCTCCGCCGCCGCGAACCGTCGCGGCAAGCTGTTGCCCCAGCCGCTGCTCGATCACTGGCCGCCATGGCACTAGGCTGAACCCCATGCCGTCATCGAGCATCGCATAGCGACCGCTGGCGAGCATGACGCTGCGACGGTAGATGCCTGCTACACGCTGGCCGTCGGCCACCGGGCGATGCTCCAGGCCGGTTTCGGTGGCAATGTCCTTGGCGGCCTGCGCCAGTTCCCGGTTGCGTAGCGTGCGCAGCAGGTTGCGCGCCAGGATCACGCGCTGCCCGCGCCGCTCGGCTAGCCCCTGTTCGGCCAGGAAGTCGGCGCGCTGCTGCATCGCCTGTTTGGCCTCGCCGCCAAAGCCCAGGTCGCCCAGGCCTGAGCCGCCGCCGATCAACTGCTGGTCGAGCCAGGTGGCCCCGATCACGCGGGCCTGCCGCTCGATGGGCAGGTGCGATTTCAGTTCCACCGCCACGCCGCCCAGGCGCTGCGCGTCGTACTGGCGACCGCGCTCGGCCAGGTCGCCCGGCACCTTCCATAGCCCCTCGGCCACGCGCTCCACGATGCCGGCCCGGCGCAGGGCTTCGAGCCGGCGGATGTGGGCCGCGACGACTTCCTGCGGATCGCGGCCGGGCACGGGCTGGCCTTGCGCGATGGCGAGGTGGTGATCGGTGCGGTACAGGCCATTGCTCGCCAGCGAGGCGATGTTGCGGTCGGCCGCGCGCACGTCGGCCGACCCCTTCACCTCCACCACGGCGCCGGTCGGATAGTTCGCCAGCTCGTCGCGGGCGTTGAGTGCGACGTAGTGGGCTTTGCCGTCCACCCCGTCGATGACCAGATAGCCCCGGTCGCGCAGCTCGTCGGCCAGCCCTTTCGCGGCTACGCGGCCGAGAATGGTTCGGCCGCTTCCGTCGGCATCCTGGCCCGGCTCGAACACCGCCAGCTCGCGCGGCTCGCCGCGCATAGCCCGCTGCATGGTGCGGATGATGTCGCCACGCTCGCCCAGGGCGCGCAGGGTCTTTTCCGCATCGGCATGGACGGCCCAGGTGCCGGACTGCATTTCGTCGGCCAGGCCCAGGCGCTGCAAGCTTTGCAGGCGGCCGATCAGCAGCAGGCGCTGGCGTTGCAGCCGCGGTTCGTTGAAGCGTTCGATCCGCACCCGGCCGTCCTCGCCGGCCTCCCGTTGCAGGGTGCGATCCAGGCTCGTCCACCGCTCCTGCTCCACCTCGCGCTGCAAGGTCTGCTGGATCTCCAGCTCGGTGCGCGGCCCCAGCCATTCGGTCGCCAGCTCGGCGGCGCGATGGCGGAAGCCATCGGCGATGTAGTCGCCCGCGATGATGAGGTCTTTGCCGGTGTCGTCGCGCCCGCGCGCGACGATGTGCGTGTGCGGGTTGTCGGTGTTCCAGTGGTTGACGGCCACCCAATCGAGGCCCGTGCCCAGGTCGGCTTCCATGCGGCCCATGAGGTGCCGTGTGTAGGTGCGCAGGTCTTCCAACTCGGCGCCATCCTCGGGCGAGAGGATGAAGCGGAAATGGTGCCGGTCGTCGGCGCAGCGTTCCTTGAAGGCGTCGAGGTCGGCGGCATCGGTCTGCGGCCCGTAGGCTTGGCCCGGTTCGCCATCGCGGCCCACGCCGTCGCGCTCGATATAGCGTAGGTGCTTGGCAAGTGACTGCGGGCTGGCCTGGCGCTGGTTGACCAGCAGCGTCTTGATGGTCGCGCGCCGCGACATGGGCGTGAGCTTCGCCCCTGCGAAGCGCGCCGCCGTGTGGCCGCGCCCCAGGCGCGAACCGGGCCGCTGGCCGGTGCCACGCGCCGATGCCGGACGGCGCACCGAGGACTTGCCGCCGCTGGCCTTGCCAGCCTGCTTGAGCACCTTGGAAACGAAGCTCTGGCCCTGGCCTTTGCCCCGGTTCTTCGGGGCGCTGGGGCGGATGCGGAAATCGTCGTCGCGGCGGTCGGTCATAGCTGCGCTTCCTGCAAGTTCTGGCGTGTCCGGGCGTGCGAAGCACGCGGACATGCCTGCATTGGCGCGACCCTCGCGCCCCACGCGGCACGGCGGCGAAGCCGCTCCGTGCTGCGCCACCCCCACGTGCAGACTGGCTTTCGACGCGGCCCGGTGCCGCGTCCTTTTGTCTTGCCTTCCGCCTTTGCCCCTCGCTGACGCTCCGGGCAGCGGCGGCCCGGCGGCGCTGTGCTGCGAGCAGCCAGCCCGCCGGCGAACGCGGACACGGCCGCAGGCCGGGCGCGTTCGAGGCAAGACGCCTGCATGTAGGACGGCTGCGCCGGAGGCAGCGCGAAGTGCGGTGCGAATGCACCCGCACTGCACGCGCGACGACACGGCGACGGCCAGCAGAACAACACGCCCGATGGCACGACAAGATGCACGGCAACGTGCAGCGAGTCGGCGACCATCATGGGCGGGACTCCAGCCAGACCGGATGCGCGACGCCGATCACGGCGGATGCGCTGACCGGCCCAAAGTACCTGCTGTCGAACGACGCCGGGTTGGTCACACTGAGCAGGAACAGTTCGCCGGGTTCGATGCGACGGCATTGCTGCCAGGATGGCAGCGGGCGGCCCCAGCGGTCAGCGGGCAGCACGGCGGCCGAAGGCACGCCGTCGATGCGGACGATGCGGCCAGTGATGCACACCTCCTGCGGCGCGACGGCGCCCACGCGCTTGAGCAGCGGCACGCGCGACGGCAGGTAGCCGCGCTGCGCAGCCAGCGCGGCGGCATCTGGCGGCAGCGTGGTCAGGACGATGCTGCCCACGGACAACGGGCGTGGCGGCGAGCTGGTGCCGCGGCCCAGCGTTTCGACACGATACCAGCCGACCGCCACGCTGACGGACGGGTTGTAGATCAGGCGCGGCAGCGGCTGCACGAAGGACGCCCAGGCCAGCGCAGCGAGGCCGCAGGCGGACAGGCTCGCCAGCACCAAACGAGCGCGCAGGCGCGATCGAGAACGCGGTGCGGTGCCGGAATTGGAAACGGCGGTCATGGCAGCGCCCTCCCGGCCAGCCAGGCGGCATGCCGCTCGGCAGTGTATTCGGGCAGCGGCAGGCGCGCAGCGAGCCGGTTGGCGAGCGTGCGCCAGTACGCAGGCGAGACAGCGGCGGGCGCGATGCGCAGCACCTCGATGGCGTCGATGCGCTCCAGCACGGTGCGAACCTGGTTCTCGCCCTCGGCGTGCAGCAGCAGGCGCGCGCCCGGCTGCACGCCGGGAATGCGCTGCGCCGCATCGAGCGGCGTGCAAGTCTGCATCACCATGAGCTGCCAGCGGATCGTGCCGTAGTCGTTGGCCTGCCAGCGGATGCGGCAGAACATGGCGCCCGGCAGAAACACCGCGCAGCGCCGCCAACGGTCGAGCTGGTGCGTGCGCGCGGGTTCGCCAAAGCGCAGGTAGAGATTGAAACGCGGTTCGATGTAGGCCAACGCCACGCGCGTCAGCGGCGCGCTGGCAGGCTGTGCGGAAGGCGCTGCGAGCGCTGCCGTGGCCGCGAAGGCAACAGGCGCGGGGGCAAGAGAAGCGGATGCGGTCATGGGGTGTTCTCCCTGCGGTGTTCTGGAAACTCCCGCTCCAACAGGCCGCGCAGCAGGTCGGCCACGGTCACGCCCTGCGTGAAGGCTGACACCTTGATGCGCGCCCGCATGGCGGGCGTGATGTCGAGGGTCAGCCGAGCCGTGTAGAGGTCGCCCTTGCCCAGCGCATCGGCATCGCCTTGGCGAATCCACGCCTCGGCGTGCGGATTCACGGGCGGACGCGCGCCGATGCCGACGCGCTTTGCCGTGCGTTTGCTGTTCGGCAGCGGTTTCTCGGTCATGTCGGCCACCGCAGCAGTTCGTCCACCAGCGCAGTGATTTCGCGTGCGGCGGCGCTGTCCGGTGCCGTCTCGCGTGCGAGCCGGCCAGTGGCCACGCTGTCGGCGAATACGATGCGTTGATGCACTTCCGCGCGTAGCGCAGGAAGCGGCTGGTGAGCGAGCGCCTGGCGCGCTTCGCGCCCGATCACGGTGGTACTGACGCGCCGGTTGATGACGAAGGCCGCGCGCAGCGCAGGCCGAAACACCTGCGCCTCGCGGATCAGCGCCACCATCTCGGCGCTGGCCCAGAGATCGTAGGGGCTGGCTGCGACGGGGATCAGCACGCGCTCGGCCGCCAGCAGCGCGGAGCGCGCCAAGGCGGCGATGCGCGGCGGGCCGTCGATGATGACGTGATCGGCCCTCCTGGCGAGTTCTGGCGCCTCTTGGTGCAGCGTTTCGCGGGCGAGGCCCACGGCGCTGAACAGCCGTGGCAAGCCTTGCTGGCTTCTGCGCTGCGTCCAGTCCAGCGATGAGCCTTGCGGGTCGGCATCCAGCAGCACGACGTGCTGGCCGCGCATCGCCAACTCTCCAGCGATGTGCGTGGCGAGCGTGGTCTTGCCCACGCCGCCTTTCTGGTTGAGCAGAGCAACGATCATGGCGCGGCCCTCCGTGTTGGAAAGCCGGGCTGTTGCCGCTGCGCTTCGTGCCGCGTGGCGGTTGTCCACCGTGGCGCGGCGCTTCTACTACCAGTTAGAGGTTTTAAGTTAGGGAAGTTAGAGGGGCCGCAAACCCGCGCCGTTATTGGCTTTGCGGCCGATTCGTACTCCTGATAGCACGATAGCCGTACTCCCGATAGCACGATACCTGGCACGCCTGATAGCACGACACCATTCACAGGCTGTCCCGGAGTTATTCCCGTGCCGTCTGCGGCACGGGCCGGAACGTCAGCAGCTCCATGCCGTTGTCGGGCATCCGCTCGATGCCCAGTACGTAGCCCGGCAGCGACTGCCGCGCGACCAGCACGCGCAGGTCGTAGGCGAAGTCCGAGAAGCGCGTGGCACTGCCCGATTTCCGATACAGGTGTCGGAAATCGAACTGCCAGCCGCCCGGCTGTCGGCCACCGTGCTTGCGCACCAGCCGGTACAGCCAGCGCTCGATGCCGCCCGTCAGCCGGAAATACGCCGGGTCGATGGTCAGCACCAGGGCGGCGTCCATGACGCCGGCATAGAACCAGTCCGGCAAGATCAGCTCCAGCCCCAAGGGCGTGCCCTTGGCATCGGCCAGTTCCTTCCACTCGTTGATCCACGAGAAGCGATGCAGGCGCCGTCCGGTCGTCTCGCGGATCGACGTGGCCACCGTGGTCGATTGCAGCCGGTCGAGGGCGGCCTTGAGGCGCTGGTAGTCGCGCAGCGACGTACCGCGCCCGATGAACCGCAGGATCTCGTAGGGCGTGGCCTGCATCAGCCGCGACGAGCGGAAGCCCGCGTCGCGGGCTTCCACGATCTGCGAGGCCGCCCATATCAGAACGTCCGCGTCCCAAATCGTGGCGATGCCATGCTCGGCCGTGCCTTCCACGCGGATCGTGACGTTCCCCGCCCGGAAGTCGATCGGCGCGACGCGCCGCGACTTCGCCAGCGAGAAGAACGGAAAGGCCATCAAGTCCTGGCTGTCGCGCGGCGCCATGTCGCCGGGCAAGGCGCGGAACAGGTCGAGCTGTTCGCGCTCTTGCAACGGCCGCTGCCGGGACGGCAGCGCAGGGCTGGACATGGCGATGGCCTCCCGCGCTCCAGTGGTCAGCGCGCACGGCTGTCGGCCGAGTGGTGCTCGGCGTATTCGGGATCGGAAGTCGTCTCGAAGCTGCGGTCGGCGGCCCAGGCATCGAGGTCGGCCACGGCGTACATGACGCGCCGGCCGAACTTGCGAAAGCGCGGGCCGCCGCCGATCACGCGCTGCTTTTCCAGCGTGCGCGGCGACAGGCGCAGGTATTCGGCGGCTTCGTCGTTGGTCAGATAGCGTTGGGGCTGCGCGGCAGCAGTTGAGACAGCGGCGGCAGGCCGCAAAGGAGCGGGACGCATGAGATGAACCTCCATCGGTTGCAAAGCTCCGGCCACACAGCGCAACCGGATGGAAGCCAGTCTCAGAAAACGAAGCTGCTCTGCTCAGGGACGTTTTGCGTCTCCATCAAAACGTCCCTTCTCAAGCGGCGACAGTTGTGCTAGGCGGCGGTAGCCGCCGCGCATCAACGCATCGCCGCGCCGCACCAGGCGGCGCACGCGGGCACGCAGATCGCCATCGGCGTGCCAGTCGGCGGCCACGGCATCGGCGCCGAACAGACCTTCGGCCACGTCGCGCAAGGACGCACCCGCCAGGGTCGCGTCGAGCGCCTGCAAGGTGTGCAGTTCCAGCAGCGCGGCAGGTGTCGGCCTACGTCTGGCATCGGCCAGTGCCGCGCCGAACACATGACCGCGCGCAGGCGCGGCAGCGCCGCCGCGGTGGGCATAGGCGACGGCCATGCCGTCTTCCAGTCCAGGCGCGAGCGCGAAGCGCAGGCAATGGCCGGGGCTGCGTGCGGTGAGCGCCAGCCCCTTGCCATCGTGGAGCAGTTGCTTATGGCCGGGGATACGCCAGAACGCGAAGGATTCGGCATCCACGGGCGGATCGGCATCGGGGTAGAGTTGCACCACGGCAGCGTGGCCGGGCTGCCAGGCCGGATGCGCGTCGCGCGCATCCAGGGCCGGGTCTTCCAGCAGGCGCAGGCCCCAGCGATGCGCCGCGTCCTGTGCTGCCTGTGACCGGCGACGATGGCGCAGCCAATCGAGCCGGTAGTCGGGGTGCCTGCGCAGGTACTCCCAGGCGAGCGCAAGGCTGTCCAGATGCAGCACGTACAGATACGCGGCAGTCGGATACCAAGACTCGGCGGCGCGATCGGCCATGACGCAACCTCCTGGGAACAGGAATCGCCGCCACGGCCGGGCTACGCGCTACATCGCCATCGTCAGAACGTCATGGGTAAAAATTGTGGCTCGGGTTGTCAAGACCAATTGGCTCCGATGCGTTGCGGTTTCCGTCTCAATGTGGCAGTGGCAGCGCCCCGACCGTGGGACGCCGTACAGGCCAGCCTGCCGCAGCCCAGGCCGGACATCATGACTGTTTCGATCAGATTTGCCGGGGTATGCCGCAAGAGTGCCGATTAAGACCTATCCGGCATGACACCAGACTGAGAAAGCCACAGTAGGCCGTACTCAGTCCGGGATGGCCCCGTCGCGCTCGGCCAGCCGGGTGTATTCCGACAGCGTGCGCGTGGGGCGGAAATAGAGGTCGCGCATCACGGGCTGCTGATGCGGCCCGACGATGCCAGCCAGCTCGGACAGCTTGACGGTTCCTTGCGCCGGCATTCCGATTCCCAGGTCGATGAGGCCCCAGGCGGTGTCGCCATCGGCGGGATCGAGCGCAGCCAGCAGCCAGGTCACATGCGCGTCCGGCGTGAACAGCCGCACCACGGGCACCGGGTCGATGGCCCGGCCAGCGGCGCGGGCCTCGCCGTTGGCGAGCAGTTGCGCGCGCTCCGGGACGGTGGCGAGTGGCTGGGGCATGGTCGGCAATCCCACAAATCCAATGATGCACGGATGCGGTTTCACGCCCAAGCGCAGAACCGCCAAACCGGATTTACGCCTTCGTGCGCAAGCGCGGATGCGCTTGCGTGGCTTTGCTGGAACCCGCCGATGCGGATTTCCGTAAAGGCACAAAAACGTAGAACACCAAATGAACACTATAGATTGTAGCTCTATAGGACGCAATGGGCTGTCATCTTGGTTTTTCGAGGGAAACCATAGGTGGCGGCTGGGAACTCATTGGCGAAGGCGTTGAAGACAGTTAGAAAGGCCCGTGGCTTGAGCCAGGAAGCCTTCTCTGACGTGTCCAGCCGTACCTATATGAGTACCCTCGAACGCGACCTGAAAAGCCCGACCTTGAACAAGCTGGCCGAGCTGTGCGAGGTGATGGAGATCCATCCGCTCACACTGCTGACGCTGGCCTATGCGGGCAATAGCCCGCACAAGGCCGACGAACTGCTGGCGCAGGTGCGCCAGGAGCTGGAGGCGGTGTTGAAGGAACGCGACGCGGCGAAGCCGCGCGCGTGACGTTGTGATGTGCTGCGACCAGCAGCACAGCGCCCCGCCGCGATGGGCGGGGCGCTGCGGCGGTCACGCCGCCTGGGGCTTGCTGCGCGACCAGATAAGGTCGTGCGTGCCGTCCTCGCCTTCGATCAGGCGGGCATAGACCGGAGCCGGGAACGAAGGATCGTCGAGGGTCACGGACAGGTAATCGCGCCCGGCCTCGCTTGTCTTCTTCCACGCCGCGCCGATGTCGTGGCCGGCGGCCTGGAGGCGGAAGTCGGGGGCGTTCTCGCTGCTGCCCTTGTCGTTGGGAACCAGCTTGGCCTTGACGTTGAGTGTCAGGGTGCGAAGCGTGCCGGTGAAGCCGTCTTTGTCTGCGGTGAAGGTGCCGATGTTGGCCATGATGTTTTCTCCTTTCGGTTGAACAAGGTTCGCGCCCATCGCGTCCTTGTTGTGATCCGGCCGGCAGGGGACGGGCTGGCCGCACCGCTTGCGGTCGAAACGCAGTGGAGAGCCGGGAGGCGAAAAGAATTTGCTGCGCGAGGAAGCCGTGCAGCGGCGGGGAAATTGTTTTCGCCGGACGGTTGCAGCCATGAAGCCCGAGGCGCAGCCGCGCCACCGCCAGGATTCACAACGAGACAAGGACGCCTTGGGTCGAACCGCTCCGAAAGGAGATAGGGCCTGCTCGGCATCCCCGCTCGAAGGCTTCTCCGGCTCGCCCGCTGACGCGGGCGAGGTCAACCCCGCAACGACAGGCGAGAACGCCTCCACCACACCTTGCGGCGCCGGTCTTGAGGCGTGGCGTGGAAGCTCCATAGCGATGCCGGGCGGGTTGTCCGTGAACCGTCCTTCGTGACGTGATGGGCAGGAACCGCCAGCGTTGAGGACGGCACGCACCTGCACAACCTGCCGCAGCAAGCGCCAGCGTGTTCGCCAGCGCCCCGTTCATCGCGGCGGGGCGCTGGACGGGCCGATCCGGCGCAGCCGGTTCGGCCACATCGAGGGGCGCCAAGCTGCGCGCGGCGGGGATAGCCCGCAGGGCTTTCCCCTGGAGGCAAGCGAAGCGCGCAGCGCCGCAGGCGCGAAGGCGTGAGCAACTGTCTTGAAAGTCAAGCCTCGCAAGCGCGCAGGCTCCATTCAATTGAAGCGTTTTGCCAATGATTCAATAAATGTTGTATTATCGAATCATGAACGAGACCCAAGCCATTTCCGCCCTCGGCGCCCTGGCCCATACCCAGCGGCTGCGCGTGTTCCGCGCCCTGGTGGTCGCCGGCCCCGAAGGGCTGACACCCAGCGTCCTCGCCGACCAGCTCGACGTGGCCCGCAACTCCCTGTCCTTCCACCTGAAAGAACTGGCCCATGCCGGCCTGGTCACCATCGAGCAGCAGGGCCGCAACCTGATCTACCGCGCCGACTTCACCAAGATGAATGGGCTGCTCGGCTATCTGACCGAGCACTGCTGCCAGGGCGGCGCGTGCGAGGTCACCGAATCCTCCTCTGCCTGTACTTCCTGCTGAAAGGATCACCCCCATGAAGCGCTTTCACGTCCACCTGCACGTCGATGACCTGAACCGCAGCATCGGCTTCTATTCCCAACTGTTCGCCGCGCAGCCCGCGCGCGTCGAAGGCGACTACGCCAAATGGATGCTCGAAGACCCGCCGGTCAACTTCGCCATCTCCACACGTGGCAACAAGCCGGGCATCGACCACCTGGGTATCCAGACCGACGATGCCGAGGAATTGGCGGTGCTGAAGGCCCGCGCCGAGGCGGCCGACATGACGCTGCTGGACGAGGGCACCACGACCTGCTGCTACGCGCGCAGCGAGAAGCACTGGATCACCGATCCGCAGGGCGTGGCCTGGGAGCACTTCCACACGCTGGGCAACATTCCGGTCTTTAACGAAGCGGCGCCTGCAGCGACTTCCGCCGCAGCGTGCTGTACCCCGGTGCGCGGCAAGCCGGTGGGCGTTGCGGTGAAGCCGGCTTCCTCCTGCTGCTGATGTGAGATACCCATGACCACCGACAAGACCTACAACGCCCTGTTCATCTGCACGGGTAACTCGGCCCGCTCCATCCTGGCCGAAGGCATCCTCAATGAATTGGGCCAGGGGCGCTTTCGCGCCTACTCGGCGGGCAGCCACCCCAAGGGCGAAGTCCACCCACTGGCGCTCGCCACGCTGGAGCGGCTGCACATGCCGACCGCCGGCTACCGCAGCAAGAACTGGGACGAGTTCGCGGCGCCCGGTGCGCCGGAGCTGGATTTCATCTTCACGGTCTGCGACAACGCCGCCGGCGAGGTCTGCCCCGTGTGGCCGGGACGCCCGATGTCGGCGCATTGGGGTGTGCCTGATCCCGCAGCCGTCGAGGGCACCGACGAACAGAAGCGCAAGGCATTCACGGATGCGGCGCTGACCTTGCGCCGGCGCATCGAGCTATTCCTGTCGCTGCCGATGCAACGCCTGGATGCCATGTCGCTGCAGCACGAGCTGCGCAGCATCGGCACGAAGTGAGGTCTGCGCGATGAGTGTTGGAACCCAAACGGCCAGCCGCGTGCCGGCCGCCCCCACCATGAGCGTCTTCGAGCGCTACCTGAGCGTGTGGGTACTGCTGTGCATCGTCGCCGGTATCGCGCTCGGCCAGTTCGCGCCCAGCGTGTTCCATGCCATCGGCCGCATGGAGATCGCGCAGGTCAACCTGCCGGTGGGCCTGCTGATCTGGGTGATGATCATTCCCATGCTGCTCAAGGTGGACTTCGGCGCTCTCGGCCAAGTCAAGCAGCATTGGCGCGGCATCGGCGTGACGCTGTTCGTCAACTGGGCCGTCAAACCCTTCTCGATGGCGCTACTCGCCTGGATCTTCATCCGCCAGGTCTTCGCGCAGTGGCTGCCCTCCGACCAGCTCGACAGCTATGTCGCGGGCCTGATCCTGCTGGCCGCCGCACCCTGCACGGCAATGGTGTTCGTCTGGAGCCGGCTGACCGGGGGCGATCCTGTGTTCACGCTGTCGCAGGTGGCGCTGAACGACACCATCATGGTCTTCGCCTTCGCCCCAATCGTGGGCCTGCTACTGGGCTTATCGTCCATTACGGTGCCGTGGGACACCTTACTGGTATCGGTCGGTCTGTACATCGTGATTCCGGTCATCCTGGCCCAGCTCTGGCGCCGCGCGTTGCTGAGCAAGGGCCAAGCCGCCTTCGACCGGGCGCTGGAGCGCATCGGCCCTCTGTCGATCGCGGCGCTGCTGCTCACGCTGGTGCTGCTGTTCGCCTTCCAGGGCGAGGCCATCATCCGCCAGCCGCTGGTGATCGCCATGTTGGCGGTGCCGATCCTGATCCAGGTGTTCTTCAACTCCGGGTTGGCCTACTGGCTCAACCGTCGGCTGGGCGAGCAGCACAACATTGCCTGTCCCTCGGCGCTGATTGGTGCCTCCAACTTCTTCGAGCTGGCCGTGGCCGCCGCCATCAGCCTGTTCGGCTTCCAGTCCGGCGCGGCGTTGGCCACCGTGGTCGGCGTGCTGATCGAGGTACCCGTGATGCTGCTGGTCGTGCGCGTGGTCAACCGCTCGCGCGGCTGGTACGAATGCGGCCCGAACTCCGCCACCCGATAACCAACCAGGTCACTCCCATGAGCACCGTCACGATCTACCACAATCCCGACTGCGGCACCTCGCGCAACGTGCTGGCCCTGATCCGCAACAGCGGCGAGGAGCCCACGGTCATCGAGTACCTGAAGACCCCGCCCGATCGGGCGACGCTGATGGTGCTGATCGCCGCAATGGGCGTATCGGCGCGCGCCGTGCTGCGCGAGAAAGGCACGCCCTATGCCGAACTGGGCCTGGGCGACCCGCAGTGGGGCGATGACCGGTTGATCGACTTCATGCTCCAGCATCCCATCCTCATCAACCGGCCCATTGTGGTCACGCCGCTGGGCACGCGCCTGTGCCGGCCTTCGGAGGCCGTGCTGGACATCCTGCCGCAGCCGCAGCGCGGCGCGTTCCGCAAGGAAGACGGCGAAGCCGTGGTGGATGCGGAGGGTCGCAGGGTCTGAGACCTCCCGCATAAGCGGCAGGCAATCTGAAGTGAGGCTGGTATTATCGAATTTCGTTATCGATATTCGATATGAAAGAGAAGCCTACTCCACGTGCCATGGAGCACCACGACCTGCTGTCGGGGCTGATCCGCCTGCATGTGCTGCACCACGCAGCCGAGCAGGAGATCTACGGGCAATGGATGATCGACGAGCTGGCCCACCACGGCTACCGCCTCTCCCCCGGAACGCTGTACCCGATGCTGCACAAGATGGAGCGCGACGGCTACCTCGTCTCCCGCCAGGAGCGTGAAGGGCGCACCGTGCGCAAGCTCTACACGATCACGCCCAAGGGCAAGGAAGGCTTGGCGCTGGCCAAGGACCGCATCCGGGAGTTCACCGGGGAGGCGATGCACAAATGACAGATTCCACCAACACCTTGCAGCATGAGGCCGCTGCCGCGCGCGGCTCACCCGTCGAAGTCTTCGGCGCCTTCCTCAAGCTGGGGCTGACCTCCTTCGGCGGGCCGATCGCGCATCTGGGCTATTTCCGCTCGGAGTTCGTCGAGCGTCGCCGCTGGCTGGATGACCGCAGCTACTCCGATCTGGTCGCCCTGTGCCAGTTCCTGCCGGGGCCGGCCAGCAGCCAGGTCGGTATGGCGCTGGGGTTGGGCCGCGCGGGCTGGCTGGGGCTGCTGGCGGCCTGGGCCGGATTCACCTTGCCATCGGCGATTGCGCTGATCCTGTTCGCCTTTGGCATCGCCGAGTACCAGGGGCTGGCCCAGTCCGGCTGGGTGCACGGGCTCAAGGTCGTCGCCGTGGCCATCGTGGCGCAAGCGGTCTGGGGGATGGCCAAGTCGTTGTGCCCGGACCGGCCGCGCGCCGCGCTGGCCATTCTGGCGGCGCTGCTGACCATGGTCCTGCCCTCGGCCGCGGGACAGCTTGCCGCCATCGCGGTGGCAGGGCTGCTGGGCTGGTGGACATTGAAGATCGCGCAACCCGGCGGCGGCCACGCCCACAGCTACCCCGTCTCGCGCAAGCTGGGCATCGTGGCGCTGCTGCTGTTTGCCGCACCGCTCGTCGGGCTGCCCCTGTGGGCGGCAGCCACGGACTCGTCCACGATAGCCCTGCTGGAAGGGGTGTACCGCTCCGGTGCACTGGTCTTCGGCGGTGGACACGTTGTGCTGCCGCTGCTGCAGGCCTCGGTGGTGCCCAGCGGCGTCGTGAGCAATGCCGACTTCCTGGCCGGCTACGGTGCGGCGCAGGCCGTGCCGGGGCCGCTGTTCACTTTCTCGGCCTACCTCGGCGCGGTCGCCCACGGACCGCTGCATGGCTGGATCGGCGGGCTGGCACTCCTGGGCACGATCTTCCTCCCCGCTTTTTTCATGCTGGTCGGTGCACTGCCGTTCTGGGAAGGGCTGCGCCACCGCGCGGGCATCCAGACGGCCATGGCCGGCATCAACGCCGGCGTGGTCGGTATTCTGGTGTCCGCCCTCTATGACCCGGTATGGACGAGTGCCATCCACAGCAAGGCGGATTTTGGGCTGGCGCTGCTCTCGTTCGGACTGCTGACGGTGGGGCGCGTGCCGCCGGCGCTCGTGGTGCTGTTAGCCGGGCTGGTGGGCTGGGTCATGGCGATGGGCGTCTGAATCTCATGTGGCACACCCTGACCATCCAGCTCCGACACGAAACCGCCGACGACATTGCCGCCATCGAAGCGGTCACGACCGCCGCCTTCGCTGATGCACCACACACCAGCCACACCGAGCAATTCATCGTGCGCGCCTTGCGTGCCGCCAACGAACTGACGCTTTCCATCGTGGCCGAAGAACATGGGCGCGTCGTCGGTCACGTCGCGCTGTCGCCAGTAACGATCACCCATGAGCACAGGCGAAAGACCGAGGGCTGGTATGGGTTGGGGCCGATCTCCGTCCTGCCGCCAAGGCAGGGGCGAGGCATCGGTTCGCGCCTGATGGAACAGGCGCTGTCTGAACTGCGGGCTATGCAGGCCGCAGGCTGCGTGCTGCTGGGAGATCCAACGTACTACACGCGCTTTGGCTTCCAGGCCCATGCGGGCTTGCAACTGCCGGGCGTGCCGCCCGGCTATTTCATGGCGCTGGCCCTGCATGGGACAGTGCCGGAAGGCATCGCGCACTACAGCGATGCCTTCAACGCCGCCGCCTGAGCCAGCGCGAAGGCGGCGGCGTTTTAATTCGGCTATTGGCCTTGAACACCGGGCGCGGCCACTGTCGCACCCGGATTTCGCGTCCACCGCGCCCAGGGCGGAACGGCCTGGGCGCGGTGCTGATCGCGGTTATTCCTTCGTCTCGATGCGCCACCACACAAAGCGAAGCGCCCCGGTCGAGGCCGGGGCGCTTGCCTTCGGCGCGGGTCAAGCGGCCAGTGCCTCGGCGGGTTCATCCGCCATTGCCTCGGTATCCTCCGGGGCGTCCTGCTCCGGGCCTTCTTCCTGCGCGGCCTCCTGCGGGCCTTCGGCCTTGAAGATGGCGGGCATCCAGCCGGTGCCATCGGCCAGCCGCTCGGCCTCGCTGGCAATGTCGGCCTTCTTGAGCTTCGCCAGCCGGGTGACGAATTCCGGTGCAAACGCGCCCACGGCATCCAGAATCACGGCCTTGGAAACGTGCTTGAAGTAGCCTTCTGCGGTCGGCTTCCACCATGCAGCCATGTCGAGGCCCACGGCCTGCGCCAGTTCCGCGCCGGGCTGGTGCGGCGTGGCGCGAGGCGTCACCACGTCCACCGTGGAAGCCACGCACACGGCCAGCAGCCGCACCAGTTCGTCTTGCGGCTTCGCCAGCAGCGCGGCGAATAGTTCGGCGTTGTCCTCCGGCAAGGCTTCACCGGCGACCTGTTGCAGTTCGCGCAGCGCCACGGCGGCGGGCGATTCCGGCCAGTCCGGGGCCATGCCTTCCAGTCGGTCTTGCACTTTCAGGCTCACGCCGAGCGGCAGGTCGTGGCCGTAGTGGCTTTCCTGCAAGACGGTCTGCACCATGCCATGCACCAGCGCGGCCAGCGCGACGTGCGGATGCCGTGCGACTTCGATTTGCAGCGCCGCCGTGCGATGGGCGCTCAACCACTGCGCCAGCCGGTCGGACAGGCTCGCGGCCTTGGGCGCGTCGTCGGCGTCCTCGTGCTCGTCGTTGGCGGCTTCGCCTTCGGTGCTGCCGAAACCGCGCCGCAGCTTTTCCAGCGTGCGCAGCGCCTTCGCCTCGGCTTCGCGCAGCAGGCCGCGATGAATGACGGCTTCGCCGTTGCGGTCGATGGTGACGATGGCACCGGCCACCTCGCGCACATCGGGGGCATAGCCGTGCAAGGCGTCCTCCGCGTCTTGCAGTTCGCCGACCACCTGATCGCGACGCTGTTCCAGCTTCTCGGCCTTGGCCTCGTCCTCGGCGTCGCAAGCTTCTTCCAGTTCGGCGTCGATCTTTTCGAGGCGGGTTTCCAGCGAGGCGATGCGGCGGGCCTCGCGGGTGGTCGGCTCGCGGCGGTGGCGCGGGGCGTTCTGGAACGCCTGCCGTTCCTCGTAGGCCAGATGCGGTACGGCCTCCACCCATGCCCAGCCCTCGGCGCGCACGTCCTCGGCCAGCGTTGCCAGCTTGTCGCGCACCAGCGTTTCCAGCACTGCGGTATCGGTGAGGTAGGTTCCGGCATCGCCTTCCGCGAACAGGTCGCGGCGGATGCCGCCGCCTGCCTGCTGGTAGGCGTCCAGCCCGACGAAGCGCACCAGCGCGTGCGTGGCGTCGATTTCGCGCTCGGTCAGGCGCTCGCGCAGCTTGGACGGGCTGCGCTGCCATTCCGGCGCACCATAGAACGCCGCTTCCTGCGCGGCGTGGTCATCGGTGATGGTCAAGGCCATCAACTGTTCCAGCGTCACGCCACCGGCCCGGTAGTCGGCCATGAGGCGCGGCGAGACGTTCGCCAGCTTCAAGCGGCGCTGCACCACCAGCGGGGACACGCCGAAGTCGGCGGCTATGTCCTCGATGGGTCGGCCTTCCTTGACCAGCGCGGCGAAGGCCGCGAACTGGTCGGCGGGGTGCATGTTCTCGCGCTGCACGTTCTCCGCGAGGCTGACGGTACGGGCGGACGCATCGGCCACCAGCAGGCACGGCACTTCGTAGTCGGTAGGGATGCGCATCTTCTTCGCCAGCAGCTTCAAGGCGGTCAGGCGGCGGTCGCCTGCCACCACCTCGTAAGCCTCGCCATCGGCGGAAAGGATGACGATCAGGTTTTGCAGCAGGCCGATGCGGGCAATGCTCGCGGCCAGTTCGGGGATGGACTGGCGCGGGGTCGTGCGGACGTTGCGCTTGGAGCGGCGCGGCAACAGTTGCGACAACGGAACCAAGATCAGGTTCTTGGCCGGGTCGGCCACTTCCAGCGGTGAGGCGGCTTCGATGGCGACGGCTTCGGTTTTGAGTACGGCGTTCATGGTGATTTCTCCTAGCGGTGGGATGCAGCAGCGAGAGAAGCGGCAAGGGCTGCTGCCTGCCCCTGCCGCGTGGGGATTCAGGCTTTCAACTGGCGCAGGCCATCGGCCAGCAGCCACAGGGCGCGATTCAGGCGCACGCTTTGGTCGATGCCCTGCACGGGCCGGGTGGTCTGGCGGCGGCCATTCGCTGCGCGGGCGGACAGGCCGCCTTTGGTCAAGTTCTCCTGCGTGCGGTTGAACACGCTCCACAGGTCGCGGCGGTCGTCGTCGTGGCGGCGCGGCATCAGGATTTGCGATTCCGTGATGGGCGCGGGCTTGTCCTCGTCGTACTTCAACGCCAGCGCAGCACGGGCGAACACTTCCGATTCCCCGGCGTCCAGCGTGATGGCGCGCATGGCATCGCGCGATTCCTGCGCCCGGTCGAAGCCGTGCAGGACTTCGTAAGCGCCTTCGATGACGTGGGCTGCTACGTCGCCCTTGTGCGGCACGCGCACGTCGGCCACGGTGTCGCCGCAGACAAGGCCATTGCTGCAAACGAAGCGAAACATCCCGGCCAGCATCTGATAGCTGCTGGTGCCGTCATGGGAGTTCAGCAGGATGATTTCGTTGGCCTCGCGTCCGTTGATCTGGCTGGCATGGCGCAGCCGGATCATGTGCTTGGTGTAGTCGCGGCGGTCGTCGTGGCGCACGCGGGTTTGCGTCACCATGAAGGGCTCGAAGCCTTCCCCGCGCAGTTCTTGCAGCACGGTTGCGGTGGGGATGTAGCTGTACCGCTCGGAGCGGCTTTCGTGCGGTGCCTCCGCGAAGATGGACGGGGCCACGGCCCGGATTTGGTCATCCGACAAGGGACGTTCCGAACGCAGCACCGGGGAACGGGAAGCGAAGCGGGATGCGATTTGCATAGCATTTCTCCTGACAAAGAAAAAAGGTTTGCTGTTCACCGCATACCGGATTCCTAGATTCGGAAGCCCAGCCTTTCGGCTGTTCGGTGCGGTCGGCACGAGGAACCCGGTTGGCCCTGTTGCCACCGTCTTTCCTGAGTTCATCGCCCGCGACGGTCAGGAGCGCGCGGACGGGGGCCGTCAAGGAGGCAAGCGCAGGGTGGGTGCGGCCCGCAGGCGCAGCCGAGGACACGGCCCTGCGCGCCTTGACGGCACACGGCCGCGGGCTACAGTCGCGGTGAAGGTGATGAAGTCAGGGGAGACGGCTGGACATGGCCACGGCCCCTCAATACGCCGACCGCACGGCAAGCGAAGCGCGCAGGCCCGGATCTAGGAATCCGGGCCGGAGGCGTCAGCCGAGCGGAGCGAGGGAACGATGGAAGCCCGAAGGGGGCGAGACTCGCGTAGCGAGGCTCGATGCGCAGCACGACAGCGCGACCGGCCATGTTTCTTGGCCGGGGACGCACGACTGTCCTACGATCCCTCTATGGAGGAAACCATCATCAACAACGACGATCGTTTGGAGCACATGCTCCACCGCTCCAATGCCTTGCACGAACGTCTGGATGAACTACTGGGCGACGCCGATTTCGATGGATCGCCCCGTGGCGAGTCAGCTCTTGGCATGTGCCTGGTCGCTATGGAGCATGCAACAGCGATGCGAGCATTGATGGCGCTGCGACTACCCTCGTCCGCCGTCGGCCTCATGCGCCTGCAGTTCGAGGCCCTGACGCGGGCAATGTGGCTGCTCTACGCAGCCAGCGACGCAGCGATCGACAAGCTGCTGGCGCCACTGACGCTGCAGAGCGAACAGGCGGCCAAGAACTTGCCTGGCGCCAGCGAAATGATTGAGCAGATCGGCAAGCGAGTCGGACAAGGCGCGCCGGCGGCTGCGCACCAAATGCTTTCGCATTTCAAGGATGTGACCTGGCACGGCATGAACTCGTTCGTGCATGGCGGCATTCATCCACTGCGGCGCAGTGCCGACGGCTTCCCGGTCGATCTTGCGCTACAGGTACTGCGCAGCTCGAACGGTCTGACGACCATGACCGGCATGACGATGGCAGTCCTCACCGGCGACGAGGCCGTGGCCAAGCCCGTGAGTAAGATCCAGCCGGCATTCGCCGACTGCCTGCCGGATCTCCTGAAACCTTGAACGAGGCATCTTGCGACGCCCCGCGCGAAATCATTCGATGATCCGCCCGGCCAGCCGCGCATCGCGCGCATAGGCACTCAGGCGCTTCTCGGCACGGAAGTGCAGATCGCGTTCGACCGGCAACCCGAGCCGCCCGCGCACGGCCGCCAGCTCCTGCAGGCTGACCCAGCCGATTTCCGGCATCCCCAGGCCCAAATCGCACAGCCCAAAGGCGTGGTCGTGGTCATCGGGATCAATCTCGGTCAGCAGCCAGGTCGCGCCGGCGTCCGGCGTGAACAGCTTGACCACGGGGGCCGGATCGAAGTCCGGGTTCTCCAAGGATTCGCGGCCGTTGGCCAGCAACACGATGCGCTGCTCGTCGGTGATGAGTGCGTTGTTCATGGTGAACTCCTGAAAGGAAGCCGGGCGGAATTGCCCGACCCTTCCGGGGCACGGCGCAGCGCAAGCAGTCAGGGGTCAACGACGGCCGCCAGGACGCAAGCGCCATCGGCGCGCAGCCCTTGACGGCGAGAACGCCGTGGCACGATGAAGGGAACAGCAAGACCGCCTCCCTCGCACCTCCACGCACCCGGGTTTTCGGCAAGTGCGCAGCACGCGCAGGCCCGCGAGGGCCGGAGTCGCGCCGCCGGGCGCAGCAAAAAGGGGGCCGAAGCCCCCAATGGTCAAAGCAGGCCGCGTTCGGCGAATGACGTGGTGCGAGTCCCCGCAACGATGACGTGATCCAGCGTGCGAATGTCCACCAGCGCCAGCGCCTGCCGAAGCTGCGAGGTCATCGCCTTGTCGGCCGCGCTCGGCTCGGAGTTTCCGCTCGGATGGTTGTGCGAAACGATGACCGCCGCCGCATTGAGCCGCAGCGCCTGCTTCACCACCTCGCGCGGATGCACCTCGGCGGCGTCGATCGTGCCGCGGAACATCTCCACGTAGTCGATCAGCCGATGGCGCGTGTCGAGGAACAACACCGCGAAGACTTCGTGCTCGAAGCCGGCCAGCTTGGCGCGCAGGTAGTCCTTCACCGCCTCCGGCGAAGTGAACGCCTCGCCGCGCTGCATCTTCTGTTCGATGACCTGGCGCGCGGCTTCCAGAATCTGGTCGGCGTCCGCCAGCCGATAGCGCCCACGGCCATCGCGCACCATCAGCGGGGTGTCGAGAGTGAGGGTCAGTTGCGACATGATCGTGCTCCGGTTGCTCGGGCGGAATTGCCCGGAACCGGTGCCAGCACGGCGCAGCGCAAGCAGTCAGGGGTCGCAGACGGCCGCCAGGACGCAAGCGCGCATGGCGCGCGCCGCCCTTGACGGCGAGAACGCCGTGGTACGGTGAAGGGAAACAGCAAGACCGCCCCATGCCATACACGAACCCTGGCAAGCGGAGCGCGCAGGCCCAGCAGGGCCGGAGGCGTCAGCCGAGCGTCGCGAGGGAACGATGGAAGCCCGCAGGGGCGAGACTCGCGCAGCGGGGCTTGATGCGTAGCACGACAGCGCGGCACGACCGGGGACGCCCGAAATCGGCTATCTTTGAAGGAGATTCCCGCATTGGGTTTCGTAAGGTCAGATAGGCGAGAACACTGAAATCACAAGGAAGAGCATGGCCGCCCTCTATCAACTTGCAGTGCTTGGTTCGCCAACCGACGCCCAGATTTCTGAGCTTGAAGAAATCGTCGGAACTGCCGTAGGCATGTTCAACTTGCGACTAGGACATGAAGTTGGATGGGAGGTGCGCCCGGAAGCGTTTAACCCCGACCAACAGCGCTCATCCGCTGCAGTATTTTTCGGGGGCGACAATCCACCTCTCGCCAACGTGGCGAAGTTGCTGGAGCGAGGCATCCCGCTACTGCCGATAGCATCCGACGTCAATCGAGTTAACGCAGAGATTCCTGAATTACTGCGACCTCTCAACTGCTTAGCCTATGCCGCCAACGGGTCACAGCGTGTCGCGACCGCTTTACTTGAGTGTGCGGGGTTGCTACCTCGCCAGCGTCGAGTGTTCGTAAGTTACCGCCGGGGCGAAGCCCGTGAGGCAGCCTTGCAGCTCTTTGACGCCTTATCTGCTCGGCTATTCGATGTGTTTCTCGATACGCATGGGATTCCACCTGCGGAAGATTTTCAGACGATGCTATGGCATCGCCTTTGCGATTCCGACGTTCTTGTGATGCTTGACACGCCAGGCTACTTTGAAAGCCGCTGGACAAGCGCAGAGTTCGGACGCGCTCTGGCGAAAGGCATCAGCGTCTTACGGGTTGGCTGGCCAGACTGCACGCCATCTGCGCGAACAGCCACCGCCAGTCGCGCAGAATTGTTGCCCGACGAAGTGGATGCGGCCACAGGACGCCTCGCGGACAGCGCTGTGGAGCGAATCTGTCTACAGCTCGAAGAAGTTCGCAGCCAAAGCCATGCGGTCCGTTCCGTCAATCTAGTGAGCAATTTGCGCAACGCTATTCAAACGATTGGCGGTCAACTTGTCGGCGTTGGACCGAACAAGGCGGTCTATATCCGACTGCCGGATGGCCGGAATGTCGTCGTCTACCCAACAGTTGGTGTCCCCACGTCGACCACGTTGCATGACGCATCCACCAATTCGCCAGATCAATCGGTTGCCGTCGTTTACGATCATGTTGGCTTGCATCCCCGGTGGCTGGGGCATTTGGACTGGCTGGGCCAGCATATCCACTCTGCGCGGTGGGTCAAAGCCAGCGAAGCTGGATGGCAATTTGCGGACTGGGAGGCCTGAATCGTGAGCGCAATCTTCCTTTCAGCCAGTGTCCCACTTGTCGGCCGCGGCTCGTATCACGAGACCGCCAATCCATTCCTCATCCAATGCGCTGTGAGGGAACTGGTCATGGCCGTCATTCGTCAGCACAAGATCGTGTGGGGAGGCCATCCCGCTATCACGCCTATGATCTGGAGCATTTGTGAGGATTTGGGTGTCGATTATTCTGGGGCCGTGGTTCTGTATCAGAGCACGTTCTTCAAGGATCGTTACCCGGAAGAAAACGACCGTTTTCACAATGTAGTATTCACCAATGCAGTTGCCGGTGACAGAGAGGCGAGCCTGCTGCTAATGCGGGAAGAAATGCTGTCGCGCGATGATCTCGTTGCCGCTGTTTTCATCGGCGGCATGGAAGGAGTGGAAGCCGAGCATGAACTCTTCAGGCAATTCCACCCCGCCGCCAAAGTTCTGCCCGTACCGTCGCCAGGCGGGGCGGCCTTGAACTTGGCCAAAGATCAAGGTTATTTCGCCGATGCGGATCTTGGTGATGTGGACTTCGCGCAACTCTTTCACACGCACCTCGCATTGAACATTCAAGGTGCAGCGAGTTGAGTCTCCTCTGCAGATTTACATGATCCAACAAAGGACTCGCCATGCCACGGAAAATCTTCTATAGCTTCCACTATCAACGCGACAGTTGGCGCGCCTCCAAGATACGGAATATTGGTGTTGTTGAGGGCAACCAACCAGCAAGCGATAACAAATGGGAAGAAGTGAAGCGAGGCGGCGAGGCCGCAATCAAGCGCTGGATCGACGATCAGCTGCAAGGACGGACATGCACAATTGTTCTGGTCGGAGCCGAAACGGCGAATCGCCCCTGGATTCGATATGAGATTGAGCAGTCATGGAATAGTGGCAAGGGACTCTTAGGGATACGAGTCCATAAGCTGCTGGACCACAACCAGCAACCATCAGTTGCCGGGGCCAATCCATTTGACTCATTTACCTTGAACGACGGTAGAAAGCTATCCACCGTCGTCCGCATGTACGATCCACCAGGGGCCACGAGCAGTGCGGCCTATAACCACATCAGTGACAACCTGTCGGGCTGGATTGAAGCGGCGATCGCTGCGCGCTAAGAAGCCAAGCCTCTCGTCAAAACAACGACCCAGTGCTCATGGGGCGCCCATAGAGCTCCGAGATTTGCCTCTGGAACTGGGTCTGTCCTCCATAGCTAGGATGCCTCACGCAAATCACGGGTACGGAATCCGTGATGCGATGGGCCGCAGCGGCGGCATCGTTGCCGATGGCGACGATGCGAGAGGGACGTAGCAAGACAATGAGCTGTTGGAGCAGTTCTTCGCCGGCTCGCCTCTCACGCGCGTTGTGCTGCCGGTTGGTGAACGGATCTCCTGATTCGTGCGGATGCAGAGGGAAAACGTTCCAGAGGAAGATGCGGGCATCAATATGTTCCAGCATGCCCCATATGACCGCGGCGGTTCGTTCGGCCACAGCACTGCCTATCGTCGGCCGTTCGGCGACCTGGTCGAGATTCCAACGCCTAGCGTGCTGGCTTATGTGAAGGTCGTCGGTCAGGGCTAACCCAGTGCGGCGTCCTCCGCGATATCCGAGGTCTCGTCCAATCCATATCGCGTCTACGGGTTCCTCGGTTGCACGACGCAACATGGCGGACAGTGCAGCAGCACGGCGACGTGGTGCATCGCGTCGATCATGAACTTCACAACGATCCGAATACGGATTGAAGCAGTCTTCGAACTGCAGAGAAGCAACTGCATCAACGAACGGGTGGATCTTCATTTTTCAGACTCAAGTGGCATGTATTTGATGGTGCGTTGTTCTCGGTTTCCAATGATCCAGCCGCCTTGATTTTCCTTGAGCTGGCGAAAGACAGCATAGCCATCCAGGATTGCCTTTTCCCAGAGCTTTAGCGGACATTTCTCCACTTCGTAACCACTCACGAACTCACCAATGGTCTTGAGAACCCCAAGTGAGACCTTTTCCTGATTCTCGAAGAAATTCAGCTCCTTGGCTCTGGAGAAAATCCACGCTGAAAGCCCTTCTTCCACGACGATGGCCCGACCACTGTCCTGCTCTTCATCGTATTTCGGATTGCTCTTTCGCTTGTGCTTGATCAATGCCCGCATCACAGGTGACCAGTGCAGGATTGCTGCATAAGCAAAGTGGAAGACATCATGGAACCGGTAGCCATCGCGATCGGCAATGTTGTCCGTCAGAGGGTCTCCAATGAATACGCCCTTCCATTGGAGGTAACTCTTGCCACTGCCTCGCTGATTGACCCGGATTTTGAAATCCCTGGGTAGCTGTTCCTCAATTCCAAACTCACTGTCGAAATCAAGGCCAGCCAGGTCTTCTGCCTGCGGCTCCAAGAACGCGCCGCGAGCTTTCCGGAGATTTCCGCGAGCCACCTCAGAGAACGCAAGTTCGGCCGCATGAATTGCATCCAGGTAAGCCCGTGCGAAAGCAATCAAGTCTGCGCGTGCAGGCGTACTTCCAAGTAGCGCTGCCGCTGACTGCCCCAAACGCACCAAGGTGGCATCCAACGAAGCAGTCGCGGCGACAGGCACAGCGATATAGGCTAACGCACCTTCGGTGATGTCACTTGCAGCGCCCACATTCTTGAAGTTTCCGTGGTTCGCAGCTTCCGAGAATATCTCTTCGAGAGGAATCTGCAGGCGCCTGCAGATTGCAGCCAAATACCAGAGGGTGTCGCCAAACTCTTCTTCTGCCGCCTTCTTGAAACCCGGGTAAGCCGTTCTCTCTCGAACACTTTTCTTGGCCGTAGCCATTATTCCGCCGACTTCTCCGTATAGACCTTGGAGGACAGGATTGAAGTCATTCGGGTTGAGTACGTCTGTGGCTGCAATTTCCGCAGCGTAATCCGAGAGCAAGAGGGAGCCTTCCTTTTTCATCGGTCACCTGCGAAGAGTCAGCCATTCGAATGGAGCGCCCTGATAACCGCTCACGTCAAAGCTGCGAATCCATTTCTCAAGGTTCGCAATCAGTTGCGCATCGTCAAAGGTGGTTAGACCTATTCCCGTTTTGCATAAGGGCCGATCTTGCTGGTCTTTCAGTTCCTCGGGAAATTCCGGACCCTCGCCCCCGAAGTACACAAAATCATTACTGATCAGGACCCTGTTGACGCCCGTATCACGGGCAACATGGTCCGGGTTGAGCGTGCCATTGGGGCGGGAATGAAATGAGTCTCGCTGCTGCCAAGCGGCTCCAGGCGCGGCCCTGAAGTAGATGTTGTCCCCGCAACTTTGCTTCCGACTCCCATTGCGGTACGGCATCTTGTATTCAAACCGTGGATCTGCGCCATATTCGTCGAATGTCATCGCCTCGGTAACGCGCATCGCGTACACGAGACGCCCGCCACGTCGGACAGTTCTATCATTGCTGCCACTGCCGACCACCCAATCACCGATGTCAGCGGATCGGCGGATATTGGGTTTGCAGGTCGCAAGCGTGCAGTAGCCATAGAAAGGGTTGGGCGCGAAACCACTGTCGTATCGCACCACATAGGAGTGAATGCGAGCCATCAGCAGGGATGCCGCTTGAGTGGAACCGGGTCGCAGGCACCACCGTCTGGCTTTTCCCACGAGTCCTTCCCGTTGATCGCGTCAATGATCGCATCGCCGTTCCACCCAACCAAGGCGTCGGCATATTCTTTCAGGGCCTCTGGAAGGTCGCATTCCTTCTCGCCATGCTCCCAAACACCGACAATGCGCTTGCCCTGTTTGGCCGCATATTCGATTTCCCAGTTCACCCAATCGCTATTCTTGGTCTGGGGCGAAACGTAGCAAATGAACACTCCAGCCCAGTTGATGGCAGGGGCAAGGATCTGCGTCTTTATGTAGTGCTCATCGGTGGCATTGTTGAACTTCCCTGTATGGATGGAGGAATCCCTGACCTCGATCCCTTTTGGAGCTAACAGATCCTTCAGCTTCTGGAGTCCGTGATCGTCCTTATGGACATGGCTGATGAACACGTTCCTTTTCTCTGCCACCTGTCACCTCCATTGTTCTTACATGGTTTGAAGATCGTAACTGTGTTTTCGGCCGCTGTGGCAGGAAATGCTGACCCGTTTGCCTTGATCAAATAATTGCCTGCAAACCCTTGTCGGCGATGACGTTGAGCAGCTTGAGGGCCGGCCCGGTGGGATGGGTTTCGCCTTGCTCCCACTTTCGCACGGTCGACGCGGTGGTGTGCAGGTGAAGTGCGAACACCGGCTGGCTGAACTTCAACCGTTCGCGCAGGTGTTTGATGTCGGCAGCACTGAACTCCCGCACCGGCGGCGGGCAGATCGCGTCGAACTCGCGCATCGTCACCTTGCCGATCGCTCCCGCTTCGTGGAGCGCAGCCAGGTCGCCACGCAGGGATTCAATGATCTTGCTCACAATGCACCTCCAATAACACGCCCGAGTGCAACGCCTTCGACAAAGCCTCGGCGGACAGTTCCAGGAACACCTTGCCGGCGAATTGCAGCGCCTTCTTCTCGTCCTGCGTGATATTCGCCTTGTCGCTCTTGGGGAACCCATGCAGGAATACGTAGCGGCTGCCGATCCGGGCCGACAGCAGCGTGCGGTAGCCGCCGCTCTTGCCGCCGCCGGATCGGGCAACCCGCTTCTTGTAGAGGAAGCCGCCCAAGTCCGCGTCAATCAGACCGCTTTCCATCTCTTGAACCGCCTTGCACAAGGCAGCATCAGGCAGCTTTTCGCCCGCCTGCCACCGTGCAAAGTCCTTCCGCTTGAGGACGTGGGTCATCTTGACCTCCAAACTATACCCGTAACGGGCATACTTTTCCAGTCCCCAGTGCGATGCACGGGCGGGGAGGGCTGCCGAGCCGATTGGCGTAACGGCGACACGGCAATCAGGGCCGACATGCCGAGGCACTGGTCACCGATCATGCGGTCACCTCTTTGGGTTCTTGCCGCGTGCCGACGACCGACTTGCGCCGGCTGGCTACCAACTCGGCTGCCTTACGCACCGGGTCGTCCTCGGTGTGGACGTAGCGCATGAACATCGCCACGGTCTTGTGCGCGGTTAGCGCCATGCCGACCTTGACGGGGATGCCGGAATTGGCAATGTCGGTCGCTGAGCGGTGGCGTATGCCGTGGGTGCCAACCTTCGGCACGCCGGCGCGATCAAGGATTCGGCGCCACGCCTGATAGTAGGAATGGGGGCCGAGCGGCTTGTCATGGTCGAGGATGGCCGGGCATACGTAGGGCGAATTGCCGTAGCGAGGTGCATTCGTCAGCAACCGGCGGGCTTCCTCGCTCAACGGCTTGGACATATCGCCCGTCTTGCTGTCCGGCCAGACAACCCGGCCATTGGGCAAGTCGAGCCAATCCCACTGCAACAGCAGGATCTCCGACATGCGGGCCGCGAACTCGAATTGCAGCCGGACGGCCAGCAGATAGATGGGATGTTCCAGGCCCTCGGCCTCGGCTTTGTCCAAGTAGGCGAACAGGCTGACCATCTGCTCGTCGGTGATAAGGCGGGTCGAGCCTTTCTCCGGGTACTTGGGTACGTGACGGCAAGGATTGGAGCCATCGGGCCGGTAGCCCCACAGTTCGGCCAGGTTGAACATCTTGCGGACGAGCGACAGTACGCGGTTGGCCTGCGTGGGGGACCTCTCCATGCGCTTCATCAGCGCGGTGATGTCGTGGCGCGTGACCTCGTGAACCTTCTTGCTGCCGAAGGCTGGGATGACGAAGTTGTCGATCTGGTACTGGTAGCTGGCCTGGGTGCTGGGCTTGTTGTGCGGCTTGGAGTGGTCATCCATGAACCGGCCGCACAGTTCCTTGACCGTCGGCGCCTTGCGGGCTTCGGCCTTGTCGAGTCCGGGATCGCCCCCGCGCCGGACTTCGGCCAGCCAGTCTTGGGCCAGCGACCGGGCCTGTTCGACCGTCAGCTCGCCGAACTGGCCGAGTGCCGGCTTGCGCCGCACGCCGGAGTTCGTGCGGTACTGAACCATGAAGACCTTGCGGCCCGTTGGTGTTATCTTGCACAAGAAGCCCGGAACGAGCGTATCCCGGAGTTCCACATCGCAGGTTTGCGCCTGCGCCGTGTCAACGACGGACTTGGTGAGTTTGATCTTCGCCATGAGGTGCTCCTGAAAGGCCCCGATTCCAGGGGCCGGCTAGGAGCCAGGCGGAGGGGAACCGGGGCGGTTTGCATCGCGCACCGGGATATGATCGAAGGCACTGGCCTCGGGGAAAACCTGTTACAGCAAGCCTCATCAAAGTCCATCGTTAGCCCGGTGCGGATGCCATGCTCTGGCTTAAAATCCGCCGCTTCCTGCAAAGGGGCGTGCCGGTTCGACCCCGGCTCGGGGCACCATGAAGATTCGATATGTCACATTACACTGCTCCTTTTGAAATCCATGTCCACGGCCAGGTGCAGCTGCGGGCCGATGTGGACTTCAACCAGATCCAGGAGGCGCTCAAGCCGCTGTGGAAATACGCCGGGGCGCGCTCGCTTGCCGATGGCGCGGCCAGCGCCTACGAGGAGGAGCCGGGCATCCAGTTCGACGCCAAGGAGCATGTGCTCCAGATGTGCTGGACGGTGAGCGGGGATGAGGATTTCCGCCAGTCGCTCGATGAGATGTGCATGAGCCTCAACGAGCTGGCCGAGCAGGGCGCGGCCATCGAGGTGACCTTCTACGACACCGAGTTCGATGAGGAAGAGGCGCCCGAGGACGAGGACGCGCGCGACGATTTCGTGATGCTGTTCGTGGGGCCCACGCCCGCGGCCATCATGCAGGTGCAGCGCGACCTGCTGGTGCAGGACGTGATCAACCTCATGGAGCGCCACTTCGACGGCTCGCAGCTGGGAGGGGTGGTTTCGGAGATCGACAAGCTGTTCTCGCAGCGGTTCGACGCGCTGGTGAACTCGCTGGAGATCGGCAAGCCTCCGCGCGGCCTTGGCGGGCAGGGCGGCAGCGGCCATGGCGGCGGCCGCCGCCCGCGCCACCTGCATTGATCCGCATTCACGGTGGCGCGGCGGCACCGGCTGCCGCACCAGGGCAGGCCTCGCTTCTTGGCTGGTAGCGCGGGGCCTGCCTGCTCCGCCCTCGACGGACTGTTGCCACGCCCACAATAGCGCCATGTCCGCAACGCACTCCGATGAACTGCTCGCTCAGGTGGCGGCCCTGCCTCCGCTGCCCGGGGTGTACCGCTATTTCGACGCGCAGGGCGTGCTGCTGTACGTGGGCAAGGCCCGCAACCTGAAAAAGCGCGTCAGCAGCTACTTCGCCAAGCAGCATGGCGGCACGCGCATCGGCCACATGGTGGGCAAGATAGCGCGCCTGGAAACGACGGTGGTGCGCTCCGAGGCCGAGGCGCTGCTGCTGGAAAACAACCTCATCAAGTCGCTCGGCCCCAAGTACAACATCCTGTTTCGCGACGACAAGAGCTACCCCTATCTCAAGATCACCGGCGTGGCCGAAAAGGACGGCGAGGGCGACGCGCCGGGCCAGCGCTATCCGCGTATCGCGTATTACCGGGGATCGGTGGACAAGCGCCACCGCTACTTCGGCCCCTATCCGGGAGCCTGGGCAGTCAAGGAGACCATCCAGCTGTTGCAGAAGGTGTTTCGCCTGCGCACCTGCGAGGACACGGTGTTCGCCAATCGCACGCGCCCCTGCCTGCTCTACCAGATCAAGCGCTGCACGGCGCCCTGCGTGGGGCTGATTTCGCCCGAGGGCTACGCCGGCGACGTGCGCAGCGCCGAGGCCCTGCTGCGCGGCGAAACGCAGGAACTGCTCCAGGAGTTGGAGCGGCGCATGCTGGCGCACTCCGAGCGGCTGGAGTTCGAGCTGGCGGCCGAGGTGCGCAACCAGATCACGGCGCTGTCGCGCGTGCTGCACCAGCAGGCCGTGGAGAGCGTCTCGGACAAGGACGTGGACATCCTCGCCGTGAAGGTGGCAGGCGGGCGCGCCTGCGTGAACCTGGCCATGGTGCGCGGCGGCCGCCACCTGGGGGACAGGGCCTATTTTCCCGTGCATGTCGAAGACGCCGCGGGCGTGTTCCAGTTGGAGGATCAGGAAGAGGGCGCAGGAGCGGCGCAGCCCGATTGCCCCGTGGAGGCGCAGGTGCTCGAAGCCTTCATGGCCCAGCACTACCTGGGCGTGCCCGTGCCGCCCACGCTGATCACCAGCCTGCCGGTGGAGCAGCGGCTGCTGGAGGCCTTGTCGGAGCAGAGCGGCGTGCGCGTGACCGCGGTGCGCCAGCCGCGCGAGCAGCGCCGCGCGTGGCTGGAGATGGCGCAACAGAATGCCGAGATCCAGCTGGCCCGGCTGCTGGCCGAGGAAGGCTCGCAGCAGGCGCGCACGCGCGCCCTGGCCGAGGCGCTGGACCTGGACGCCGAGGACCTGGATCGGTTCACGATCGAGTGTTTCGACATCTCGCATACCGCAGGCGAGGCCACGCAGGCCTCGTGCGTGGTGTTCCATCACCACAAGATGCAGGGCAGCGAATACCGCCGCTTCAAGATCGACGGCATCACCGGCGGGGACGACTACGCCGCCATGCGCCAGGTGTTGACGCGGCGCTACAGCAAGGTGGCCGAGGCGCAGCGCGAGGCAGGCGGCGCCGAGGTGTCCGACAAGCGTGCGCGCCTGCCCGACCTGGTGCTGGTCGACGGCGGCAAGGGACAGGTGAGCATGGCGCGCGAGGTGTTCACGGAGCTGGGGCTGGACGTCTCGCGCATCGTGGGCGTGGAAAAGGGCGAGGGGCGCAAGGTGGGCCTGGAGGAACTGGTGTTCGCCGACGGGCGCGAGAAGGTCTATCTCGGCCGCGACTCGGCGGCGCTGATGCTCGTGGCCCAGATCCGCGACGAGGCGCACCGCTTCGCCATCACCGGCATGCGCGCGGCCCGCGCCAGGGCGCGCACGGGCGGCAGCCGGCTGGAGGACATTCCCGGGGTGGGGCCCAAGAAGCGCGCGCGCCTGCTGCAGCGCTTCGGCGGCGTGCGCGGCGTGGCCGACGCGAGCGTGGAAGACCTGGCGACGGTGGAAGGCATCTCCCATGGCCTAGCCGAGGAAATCTACCGCGCCTTGCGCTGAGTTGCCGCCGCGGTGGAGCATCGCGATGCATGACACAATCGCTCCTCATGTTTTTCACCATTCCCACGGTCATGACCTGGACGCGCATCGTCGCGATACCCTTGATCGTGGGCGTGTTCTATGCGCCGATGGAGCCGGCCACGCGCAATCTCATCGCCACGGCGATGTTCGTGGTGTTCGCCGCTACCGACTGGCTTGATGGCTTTCTCGCGCGCAAGCTCAACCAGACGTCCGCCTTCGGCGCCTTCCTTGATCCGGTGGCGGACAAATTCCTCGTCTGCGCATCGCTGCTGGTGTTGGTGCACATGCAGCGCGCCGACGTCTTCGTGGCCCTCATCATCATCGGCCGCGAGATCGCCATCAGCGCGTTGCGCGAGTGGATGGCGCAGATCGGCGCGAGCAAAAGCGTGGCCGTGCACATGCTGGGCAAGCTCAAGACCACGGTGCAGATGGTTGCAATTCCTTTCCTGCTCTACGATGGACGATTGTTCGACATCATCGATACTGGCGTATGGGGCACTTGGCTCATCTGGCTCGCGGCCGTGCTGACCGTGTGGTCCATGGTGTACTACCTGCAAAAGGCCCTGCCGGAGATACGTGCCCGCGTCGCCAAATAGCCTCGCCTGAGGCGCCGTTGCGACACGGCCGGGCCGAAAAGGCGTCCCTGGTGTCGTTTGTCAATACGGAATCCGCCTAGCGCCGGCGTTTGCGAGACAAAACAGGCGGAAGAGCCCCGGAGCACCGTGCAAATGCGACTAGAATCCGCAGCCATGCTGTCGCTGCGGCGGTACGTCTTTGTTGACACCCTGCAGGGCGATGGTTTTAATCTGCGACGGCAATTTCTGCTGCTGTTCCAGTATTTTCATGCGCTAGCCGCCATTGGCCCACGGTCACTGGCGCAAGGCATTGAAGATCAGATTTGCATAAGACATTCATCCACTCTTTTCCCGAGGGGCTTCCTGTGAACAAATCCGAATTGATAGAGCACATTGCTTCCCAAGCAGATATCTCCAAGGCCGCTGCTACGCGTGCTCTGGAGTCCACGATCGACGCGGTCAAGAAGACCTTGAAGAAGGGTGGGACGGTGTCGCTGGTCGGTTTCGGGACCTTCGCTGTCGGCAAGCGTGCCGCCCGTACCGGCCGCAATCCCCGCACGGGCGCCACGATTAAAATCAAGGCTGCTAAAGTGCCGAAGTTCCGTCCAGGCAAGGCGTTGAAGGACGCCCTGAACTGATTGTGAGATATGGGGGGTGCTTAGCTCAGTTGGTAGAGCGGCGCCCTTACAAGGCGTAGGTCAGCGGTTCGACCCCGTTAGCACCCACCACCCCAGACAAAGGCGAACGCGAGTTCGCCTTTTCTTTTGCAGCCGTTGAAAGATCGACCATGTTGGAATCCATCCGCAAGCACACCAAGTGGGTGATGGGCTTGCTGTTCTTGCTGATCATTCCCTCGTTCATCCTCGTGGGGATAGACCGGAACTACTTTGGCGGGGGCAGCCCGGTCGTGGCGCGGGTGGATGGCAAGGACATCACGCAGGCCGACTGGGACAACGCGCACCGCATGGAGAGCGACCGCATCCGTGCGCAGTCGCCGGGCATCGATGCCAAGCTGCTCGATTCGCCGCAGGCGCGCTATGCCACGCTGGAGCGTCTGGTGCGCGACCGCGTGCTGCAGGTCGCCGCGCAGAAGATGCACATGCTGACCAGCGATGCGCGTTTGGCGCGCGAACTGCAGAGCATTCCCCAGATCGCCGCGCTCAAGCGTCCGGACGGCACGCTGGACGCCGAGGCCTACCGCGCCCTGGCCGGCGCCCAGGGCCTCACCCCGGAGGGCCTGGAGGCGCGCGTGCGCCATGACATATCGGTCAGCCAGGTCATGGGCAGCGTGGTGGCATCCGCGTTCGCCGGCCCCGCGGAATCCAAGCTTGCGCTGGACGCCCTCTTCCAGCGCAGGGAGATCCAGGTCGCGCGATTCGATCCGTCGGCCTTCGTGTCCAAGGTCGCGGTGACGGATGCCGACCTCGAGGCCTACTACAAGGCCCACCTCGCCAAGTTCCAGCAGCCGGAGCAGGCCACGGTGGAATACGTGGTCCTGGACCTGGATGCGGTGAAGGCCGGCATCACGCTCAACGAGGACGATCTGCGCACCTATTACAAGGAAAACCTCAGCCGCCTGTCCGGCAAGGAGGAGCGCCGCGCAAGCCACATCCTGGTCAACGCTGCCAAGGATGCGCCCGCAGCCGAGCGCGAAAAGGCCAAGGCCAAGGCGCAGGAACTGCTGGCGGAGGTGCGCAAGGCGCCCGGCCGCTTTGCCGAGATCGCCAGGAAGGAGTCGCAGGACACCGGCTCGGCCGCTTCCGGCGGGGACCTGGGATTCTTTGGCCACGGCGCCATGGTCAAGCCGTTCGAGGATGCGGTGTTCTCGCTGAAGAAGGGCGAGATCAGCGATGTGGTGGAAACCGACTTCGGCTACCACGTCATCATGCTCACCGATGTCAAGACGCCGCGCCAGCCGAGCTTCGAGGAACTGCGCCCGTCGCTGGAGGCCGAGCTCAGGCAGCAGCAGGCGCAGCGCAAGTTCGCTGAGGTGGCCGAAACCTTCGCCAACACGGTCTACGAGCAGCCGGACAGCCTGCAGCCGGTGGCGGACAAGCTCAAGCTCAAGATCCACACCGCCACGGGCGTGACGCGCACGTCGGCTCCGGGCGAGAAGGGCGCGCTGGCCAACCCGCGCCTGCTGGAGGCGCTGTTCCAGCCGGACTCGGTGCAGAGCAAGCGCAACACCGAGGCCATCGAAATCGGCAACAGCACCCTGGCGGCGGCGCGGATCACCGCTTATCAGCCCGCCATGACGCTGCCGCTGGACAAGGCGCGCGAGCAGGTGCGCTCGCTCTACGTCGCGGACAAGTCAGCGGAGTTCGCACGGCAGGAGGGCCAAGTCAGGTTGGCCGCCTGGAAGGCCAGCCCCGACGGCGCCGCGGGCCTTTCCGCCCCCGTGACGGTGTCCCGCGACCGCCCGCAGAACCAGCCGCGCGCGGTGGTCGATGCGGCCCTGCGGGCGCCCACGGACAAGCTGCCCGTCTGGACCGGCGTGGACCTTGCGGGGCAGGGCTATGCCGTGCTGAAGGTCAACCGCATCGTGCCGCGGGATGCTGCGGATGAAGCGACGGCGCGCATGGAGCGCGAGCAGTACCTGCAGCTCTGGGTCTCGGCCGAAGCGCAGGCGTACTACGAGCTGCTCAAGCAGCGCTTCAAGGTGCAGATCAAGGCGCCGCGCCCGGCGGCGCAAGGCGAGACGCAAAGCTGACAAGGCCTGCGAGAAGCGAAATGACCTTGCTCCTCTGCGTTCCTGGAGGGCAAGGTACTCGCACTGCATGCCCGCCGCTGCCAGTTGCCGCCGTGGTGCGCAACGCCATTTCCGTGGTGCCGCTCAATCTGCAACGCAAGCAGCTATGTGAGCCAGATGTCGTTATCGTCAGTGCAGTGAAATAGAGTATTCCAAAGTCTATCGGCGGAGGCAGGTGCGCGCGCCTACCATCTGGCGGCCCAAGATCCGATCGACGACGCTAGTAGGCATCTGCGGTGCGGGCCACCTTTCGATACAGCCCGGAGATTGCGAAAAAGGCTGGGGGTTGGGCAGAAGTGCATGTCTTCTCGATGAACCTCACTTCTTGGCGACGAGCGGGCAACCTCCTTCGGCCATAGGGCGGAAGGCTTCCTCGGCCGGAATGCTCACCAGTTTCTTGTAGTAGTCATAGGGTCCTGTCGACTCACTGGGCTTCTTCACTTCGAACAGATGGACCGGGTGGGTTTTGCGCCCATCCTCCCGGACCTTGCCTTTGCCAAAGAGCGGATCGTCGGTCGGCAGTTCCTTCATTTTGGCAACCACCTTGGCCCCATCGTCGGTCTTGGCAGCTTCGACCGACTTCAGGTAGTGCAGCACGGAGGAATAGACGGCCGCGTGGTCCGCACTCGGGTATTTTCCGCCGTTCAGCGGAGCAAAGCGGGCGGTCCAGGCACGCGTCCCGTCGTTCAGGTCCCAATAGAAGGATTCTGCGATGTTCAGGCCCTGCGCTCGTTGCAGCCCCAGGCTATGTACGTCGGGAAGAAAGATCAACAGGCCGGCCAGCCGCTGCCCACCCTTCACGATTCCAAACTCTGCAGCTTGCTTGACCGCGTTGATGGTGTCGCCGCCCGCGTTGGCCAGGCCAATGACCTTGGCTTTCGACGCTTGCGCTTGCAGCAGGAAGGACGAGAAGTCCGGCGTGTTCATCGGTGCCTTGACGCTCCCGATCACCTTGCCGCCCGAAGCCTTCACTACGTTAGCGGTGTCGCGCTCGAGCGCGTGGCCGAATGCATAGTCGGCGGTCAGGAAGAACCACGTGTCGCCACCGCTCTTGACCACCGCTCGCCCGGTGCTGTGGGCCAGCATCCATGTGTCGAAGAGCCAGTGCACGGTGGTTGGCGAACAGTCCTTGCCGGTGAGGTCGGGGCTGCCGGCGCCCGTGTTGATGTAGGCCTTGCCTTTTTCACGTGCGACCTGGTTGACGGCCAGAGCGACCGACGAAACGGGGACGTCGACGATCATGTCGACGCCGTCGGTGTCGAACCACTTGCGCGCGGTGACCGCGCCCACGTCGGGCTTGTTCTGGTGGTTGGCCGAAACCACTTCTACCTTGAGGCCCGATTTGCTGGCCCGGAGAAAATCCTCTACGGCCATCTTTGCTGCCACGACCGAGCCTGGTCCGGCAATTTCGGAGAACGGACCGGACATGTCGTTCATGACTCCGATGCGGATCACGTTGTCCGATATCTGGGCCTGGACGGTGCTCAGGCTCAGCATGCCAACCGCGGCCAGTGCCGCGCAGATCATCTTTCGCTTCATCGTTGAGTCTCCTTCAGTTGAGCGGATCAAAAAAAGAATCGGGCAATTTGCGCGTCGCCTCGAAAGACGATGGTGCCGCCGGTGTCGTGGACCTATACGTTCAGGTAAACAGGGGAGTGGAGCCGGTCAGTGGTCTTCATAACGAGGTGCGCGCTTCTCGGCGAACGCGCGGATGCCTTCGTCGGCGTCGTGCGACAACAGAACGTCGGCGAACGCCCGGCGCTCGTCGGCCAATGCGTCCTGGAGTTCGTCATAGCGCGCGCGGCGGAGCAGTGCCGTGCAGGCGCGTACCGATTTGGGTGCCCGGCTCGCCACGGCGGCTGCGATTTCCAGTGCGCGGGGAATCAGGGCGTCGGGCTCCGTGATCTGGCTGATCAGCCCAGCCTCTAGCGCACGCGTCGCGCCAATGGGCTCGCCAGTGAGGATCATCTCTGCAGCCAGGGCGACCGGAATGGTTCTCGGCAGGCGGGTGCAGCCTCCGCCCCCTGCCAGCACACCGACCTTGATCTCGGGCAGACCGAAGCTGGCGCTGCTCGAGGCGATACGCATGTCGCAGGCCAAGGCGATCTCCAGGCCGCCGCCCAATGCCACACCGTTGATCGCAGCCAGAACGGGCTTGGACGTCGCAATGCGATGGGTGATGCCGCAGAACTGCGGGTCGTCGCGCTGGGCCGCCATGTTGTGCTTGATGTGGGGAAGCAATTCGGGAATGTCGGCTCCTGCGCAGAAGGCCCGGTTGCCTGCGCCCGTGACCACGATGCAGCGCACGCCTGCGTCTGCGTCGAGCTCGGCAAAGGCCTGCGCCATCTTCTGGTCGGTCGCCGGATCGATGGCGTTGTGTTTCTCAGGACGCGAAATCGTCAGAAGCCCGACACCGGGGGCAGGCCGCGTGATCTCGATGGAGTCTTGCATGGGGAAATTCCTTTGGCTGTTTGCCTTGAGAGTCATTCGTAGTCATGCTAGCATAAACGGACGGACGACCGTATTGTGATCAATCATGAGAGAGCAACCATGAGTGCTAACCCCGAAACCATCTCGTTCAGCGCGATCGAGACTCAGCCCTGGGATGTCCTGCAGCGCGGCCAAGAAGTGCTGCTCCGGCAGCAGTTGAAGTACCTCGTCGATCATTCCGATTTCTATCAGGCCAAGATGCAGGCGGCCGGCGTCGATCTCGCTTCGGTTCTGACTCTGGCGGACCTGGCCCGCGTGCCCTTCACCTACAAGCAGGAACTGCGCGAGAGCCTCGCTGCAGCGCCCTTGCTGGGCCTGCACCGGGCGGCGCCCATGTTCGAAATCGTTCAGATCCAGGCTTCGTCGGGCACGACGGGCAGTCCGGCCTATGTCGGCCTCACCCGTTCCGACCGGGCAGCCTGGTCGGAGGTCACCGCGCGCGGCTTGTTTGCCTGTGGCGTGCGCTCGCATGACCTGGTGCTTCACGCCTTCTCGATGAGCAAGGGCTTTGTCGGCGGTATTCCCATCTATCAGGGCGTGACACAGATCGGCGCCATTGATATCCCCATCGGCGCCGATGGCGGGGCGGACCGGCTGCTGATCGCGGCGCGTGATGCACGGCCGCGCTGCATTGTCGGCACGCCCAACTTCCTTCTTTATCTGGCCGGCATTGCCAAGGACGTGGTGGGCCTGACGGCCAGCGAGCTCGGGGTCGAGCGTCTGATCGTTGGTGGTGAGCCTGGCGGCGGCAACCCGGCCATCCGCGCCGCGCTCGAGGAAGCGTGGGGTGCTACCTGCTGCGAACTGATGGGCGGTACCGATCTCGGATGCGTCTACTGGGCGGAGTCGGATGATCAGAAGGGGATGTACTTCGTTGCCCCCGATCACATTCTGGTCGAACTGGTGGACCCGGAAAGCCTGGCGCCGCTGTCCTGGACCGAAGGGGCGACGGGAGAGCTGGTCTATACCTCGTTGCAGCGCCAGGCGTCGCCTGTCCTGCGCTTCCGTTCGGGCGACCACGTCACGGTCACCGCCATGGGCGGTCCCGGCGGACGCACCACGCCGGCGATTCGCTGCTTCGGGCGCACCGACGACATGCTGATCGTCCGCGGAGTCAACATCTTCCCGTCGGCCGTGCAGGACATCGTGTCGGCGATGGCGCCTCTGGTCGGTGGTGCGGTGCGGGTGCTCGCGGACTTCGAGGGGCATACGACCCAGGGCAACCTCAAGCTGGTGGTCGAGCGCGCACCGGGGCAAGGTGCCGAAGCCGACGCCCAGACGGCACGCCAGGTCGAGATGCGCGTGCGTAATGCGCTGTCGGTCAAGGCCGAGGTGCACATGGTGCGCCACGGCTTCTTCGCGGCACCCGGCGCGCAGAAGGTCGCGCTGACGCTGCGGCAAATGCCGGACATCAATGGCTGAGAGTGGATCGGAGCAAGCTGTGGAAACCAAGGACAGTGACGTGAATGCCCAGGCCTACCGCCTGCTGATCGAGGATCTTGCCGAGGCGCGCCAGCGTGCCTGGCTCGGCGGCAGCGAAAGCGCGCGCAAGAAACATCATGAGCGCAACCGCCTGCTGGTGCGCGAACGCATCGACCTGCTGCTGGACGAGGGTTCTCCGTTCGTGGAACTTGCCGAACTGGCTGGCGAAGGCATGTACGACGGCGTGGCTCCGGGCGCTGGCATCGTCACCGGCGTCGGGCTGATTCAGCAGCGCGCATGCATGGTGATTGCCAATGATCCCACGGTGAAAGGTGGGACTTACTTCGGCATGACGTGCCGCAAGCATGTTCGTGCACAGCAGTTCGCACTGCAGCACCGGCTGCCCTGCATCACGCTGGTGGACAGCGGCGGCGCCTTCTTGCCGGACCAGGCCAATATCTTTCCCGACGATGGCCTGTTCGGAAGCATCTTCCGCAACCAGGTCGAAATGTCCGCGCAGGGTATCGCGCAGATTGCCGTGGTGCTGGGTGCCTGCACGGCAGGCGGAGCCTACATTCCGTCGCTGTGCGATGAGATCGTGATCGTTCGCGGCAAGGGGTTCATGTTCCTTGGCGGCCCGCAACTGGTTCAGGCGGCAACGGGCGAAGTGATCGACGCCGAACGTCTGGGCGGTGCCGAGATGCACAGCCGCGTCAGCGGCGTGACCGATCACATCGCCGAGAACGACGGCCAGGCCATGGCCATTGCGCGCCGGCTCGTGGGCGAGTTGCCGCCGATGCCCCCTCCCTTGCGTGACCGCATACCTGCGCAGGGGCCGGCACGCCCTGCGACCGACATCTATGAACTGGTGAGCGCCAATCCGAAGAAGCCGACGCCCACGCGCGAAGTGCTTCGCTGCCTGCTGGATGGCGGCGAGTTGACCGAATTCAAGGCCGAGTTCGGGCCGACGCTGATCACCGGCTTCGCGCGCATCGGCGGATGGCAGGTCGGCGTGCTGGCGAACGATGGCGTGCTCTTCACCGAGAGCGCCGTCAAGGCGACCCACTTCATCGACCTGTGCTGCAAGCGGAACATTCCCTTGCTCTTCCTTGCGGACGTCGCCGGCTTCATGGTCGGTGTGGAGGCTGAACAAGGCGGTATCGCCAAGGCAGGCGCACGGTTCATCACCGCGATGAGCTCGGCCAAGGTGCCGAAGTTCACCGTCATCACCGGCGGCTCCTACGGCGCGGGGAATCTCGCCATGTGTGGACGAGCGTTCCGGCCCAATGCCATGTTCATGTGGCCCAACGGGCGTGCCGCCATCATGGGGCCCGAGCAGGCGGCCACCACGCTGGCGATGGTCAAGAGGCAGAACCTGCAGGCGAAGGGATTGGACTGGAGTGCCGAGGAAGAGGAGGCTTTCAAGGCGCCGATCCGGCAGCAGTACGAAAGCTTTGCCGCAGCCCGTAATTTCGCGCGGCATCTGTGGGTCGATGGCATTCTGGACCCGGTGGAGACCCGCGACACCCTGACGCTGCTGCTCGATCTGGCAGCCAGAGTGCCGGCCGAGAGCACGCAGTTCGGTGTGTTTCGCATGTGAGGACGAAGATGTTCAGCAAAGTCTTGATTGCCAATCGCGGCGAGATCGCCTGCCGCATCGCCCGCACCCTTCGGCGCATGGGCGTCGCGGTGGCCACCGTGCACTCCACCGCCGACGCCAACGCCCTGCATGTCCAGGAGATCGGCGAATCGGTATGGATCGGAGACGGGCCGGCGCGGCAGAGCTACCTCGATATCGATGCCGTGCTGAAGGCCGCACAGGCCGTAGGGGCCGATGCCATTCATCCGGGCTTCGGCTTCCTGTCGGAGAACCCGCTGCTTGCGCGGCGTTGCGCCGAATTCGGCATCACCTTCATAGGCCCCACGCCTGAAACGCTCGAACTCTTCGGCGACAAGTCGGCGGCCAAGCTGGCTGCGCAGCGGCTGGGCATTCCTACCGCCGGCGGGCTGGCCAATGCGACGGAGGATGCCGAGCGGGTGCTTAGCGCCATCAGCGATCTGCCCTTGCCCTGCGTGGTCAAGGCGGTTGCCGGGGGCGGCGGAAAGGGCATGCGTGTGATCCGCAGCATCGAGGCTGCGCGCGAAGCCGTCGAGGCGGCCATTCGTGAAGGCCGTTCCTCGTTTGGCGACGGGCGTGTGATCGTCGAGCGCTACCTGAACAAGCCGCGCCATGTCGAGGTTCAGATCCTGGGCGATGGAGCCGGCAATGTGGTGCACCTCTACGACCGCGAGTGCTCGCTGCAGCGTCGCCACCAGAAGGTGATCGAGGAGGCGCCGGTCTGCAGCATCTCCGACGAACTTAGGGGGCAGCTGTGGGCGCACTCCGTAGCGCTGGGCGAGGCCGCCAGGTACCTGGGTCTCGGCACGGTCGAGTTCGCCGTCACGCAGGACGCCGCCGTCTTCCTGGAGGTCAACCCCCGGCTGCAGGTCGAACATCCGGTGACGGAGAGCGTGCTCGGCCTCGACCTGGTTGAGCTGCAGGTACGCACGGTCGCCGATCGCCGGCTGGCGGTGCAGCAGGCGCAGGTGCCTGCGCCTTGCGGCCATGCTGTGCAGGCCCGGTTGTACGCAGAAGACGCGGCGCAGGGTTTTTTGCCCTCCACCGGGCGGATCGAGGCATTCAGCGTCGGGTTGGGCGTGCGGGCCGACAACGGCGTCATCGCAGGTTGCGAGATCAGCCCGCATTACGACCCGATGATTGCCAAACTGATCGCGTACGACAGCACGCGGGAACGTGCGCTGAAACGGCTGCGCGAAGCGCTTCAGCAGACCACGGTGCTGGGCGTGACGAGCAACCGCGCGTTCCTGATCAGCCTGCTCGGCATGCCGCAGGTGGCGGCCAACACCGTCGACACCGAGACCATCGACGAATGGCTCGCCGCGCATGCGAAGTCGCGCGAGTGCGTTGGGCATGTCGCCGCGCTGATGACTGTCTGGCGCCATGCGGTGCATCGCGCCAGCGCCGCATCGGGCGCGTGGGGCGATGCGGCGCTCACCGGCTGGCGCATGCGGCGCGATCCGGCGGGCAAGGCGGGCATGCTCTCGATCACGCCGCGCTACGACGTCTCGACGCCGTCGGGGCGCTGGCAGGTGGGCTTCGGCGCGACCCGGCCCGATGGCCTATGGCCTGTTCGCATCGACGATGAATTGTTCGACGTCCGAGTTGGGCAGCCGTTGGCCGATGGAAGCTGGCTGGTGACGCTGGGCCGCCGGACGATGCGCATGTCTGCGCGGTGCCAGGCCGGGCGCGCCTGGGCCGATTTCGAGGAAGCCCAGTTGGCGCTGGACATCAAGCCTCTGCACGCTGCGCAGGGAGGCGGGGGCGCGGATCATTCAGGTGTCGCAGTCGCGCCGATGATGGGCCTGATGGTCGCGATCCATGTGGAGGCGGGCCAGAAGGTCGCGGCTGGCGACCGCCTTGCGACGCTCGAGTCGATGAAGATGGAAATGCCTGTCGTGGCGGCTATCGACGGCGTGGTCCGCTGGGTCGGCTGCAGCGTGGGCGGCAAGGTGGAGCGGAATCAGGAGCTGTTCCGCATCGCGGACGAGGCTTGACGAAGGAGTGCACCCATGAGTTTGCCCATGCGCATCGAAATCCACGAGGAAGGCCCGCGCGAGGGCTTCCAGATCGAAAAGCCCGGTTTCAGCATTGCCGACCGTGCCGGTCTGGTGGAGGCACTGGCGCAAGCCGGATTGCCCCAGATACAGGTCGCGTCCTTTGTCAACCCGGTGAAAGTACCTCAGATGGCGGACGCGCCTGAGCTCTTCCGTGCCATCCGCAAGCAGCCCGGTGTGCGCTATACGGGGCTCTGGCTGAACGAAAAGGGATTCGAACGTGCGGTGGCCGTGCCGGAAGTGGATCTTGAAGGGGTGCTGTACTTCTACACCTCGGATGCCTTCTGCCGGCTCAACAATGGCGTATCGGCGCAGGCCCAGGCGCAGGACCAGCGGCGCTGGGTGGAGCGCTACGCCGCGCGTGGCGTGCCGGTTCGCAAGGCCTACGTGCTGACGGCCTTCGGCTGCAACTTCGAAGGTGCGATCCCGCAGGAGCGGCTCAAGGAGGTGCTGGCCGACATGGCATCGTTGCAGGACGAGCATCGGATCCGGCTGGACGAGGTGTACCTCGCGGATACGGTTGGCTGGGCCAACCCGCGGTCGGTGTCCGAGCGGGTCGAGCTTGCCCGGCGCTTCTTCCCCCATGCCCGCATCGGCCTGCATCTGCACGATACCCGCGGAACCGGAATGGCCAACGCACTGGCGGGGCTGCAGGCGGGTGTCGACCTGTTCGACGCCTCCGTGGCGGGACTGGGCGGGTGCCCCTTCAGCGGCCATGCGCATGGAGGCGCCGCAGGCAACATCTGTACGGAAGACTTGGTCTTCATGTGCAACGAAATGGGGCTGGAGACCGGGATCGATCTGGAATGCCTCATTGAGGCCGCAAGGCTGGCCGAGCGCATCATCGGGCGGCGCCTGGATGGCCGCGTCATGCACAGCGGCAGCCTCAAGGCGTTCCCGACGCGCAGCCGCTGAGCCTTGTCTCTCACCCCGACCCAGCCCCATTCCGCATGCAGGAGTCTCCCATGAATGCCACGGCCGCAGCTTCCCAGCTGTGTTTGACGGATCTGTTCCTCAAGCGCGTGCAGATGCACCCCGACAAGCCGGCACTCAGCCATGCGGACCGGACGTTGAGCTACCGCGAGCTGGAAGCCCGGGTGCAGCGCTGGGCGGCGTTTCTGCAGGCGTGTGGATTGCTGCGCGGGCAGCGGATGGCCGTATGGTCCGAGAACCGGCCCGAGTATCTGGAGTTGCAGCTCGCGGCAGCAAGGCTGGGGGTGATGATCGCCTGCCTGAATTGGCGTCTTCAGGGCGCAGAGCAGTTGCACTGCCTTCGACTCGTCGAGCCGGCCGTCGTCATCGTGTCCGCCCGTTATCGGGAGCAGCTCGGCACCCTGGAGCACGGCGTTGCCCGGGTGATTGACCTGGATTCGCCTGATGCTTCTGAAGAGTCCACGCGGGCGTTGGAGGATCGCGATTTCCTCAGGCCTGAAGTGCATCCCGAAGATGGCTTCCTGATCCTCTACACGAGTGGAACGACGGGTCTTCCCAAGGGTGCCGTGATCAGTCAGCGGGCCAGCATTGCGCGCGCCATGGCCTATGCCTGCGAGTATAGGATCGGGGCCGAGGATGGATTCATCGCATGGTCGCCTTTCTTCCACATGGCCGCCACGGACCATTCGCTGGCCACACTCATGCTGGGCGGCCATGTGATCGTGCAGGATGGCTTTTCGGCGTCGGAGATCTGCAAGACGCTCGAGCGGGAGCGCATTGGCTGGCTGATGGCCATGCCTGGGGTCATTGAACCCCTGATCAATGCGCTGAAGTCGGCGTCGCCCGTCCTCGCGCCGAGGATGGGCATGGTGGGCGCGATGGCTGATCTTGTGCCGTGTCAGCAGATCGCTGAACTCACCTCGCTGGTGGGGGCTCCCTACCTCAACAGTTTCGGCTCCACTGAAACGGGGCTGGCCCCGGCCTCGGGCGCGCTGCTGAAAGCCGGGCAGGTGCCCGAGAGCCTCTCGAAGCGCGAGTCCAGCTGGTGCCATGTGCGGCTGGTGGACGACGACAACCAGGACGTGCCGATCGGCACGCCCGGCAACATGCTCGTGCGTGGTCCCGGCCTGTTCTCGGGTTACTGGAGCAATGGCCGCATCGAAAGCGCAGAGCTAGCCGACGGCTGGTTCCATCTGGGCGACGTGTTCGTGCGCCATGCAGATGGGTCGCTCGATTTCGTGGATCGCAGCAAATACTTGATCAAGACCGGGGGCGAAAACGTCTATCCCGCCGAGATCGAGCGCGTTCTGCTGGCCCACCCCGACGTGATCGAGGCGGCCGTGGTGCGCAGAAGCGATGATCGCTGGGGCGAAGTGCCGGTGGCCTTCGTCGCCCTCAAGGGTGAATCGCGTCCGCTCGACTTTCTACAGGCGTATTGCCGAGAACACCTGGCGGGCTACAAGGTTCCCAAGGAGTTCCGCGTGATCTCCGCTGCAGCGTTTCCCCGCAACAGTACCGGGAAGATCCAGAAGCGCCAGGTTGAGGCATTGCTGCGCAGCTGAGCCTGTCCAACGGCCGCTCGGCAAGGCGACCGCCGCGTCGAGGAGCCGGTCAGGGGTTGCGCAGCATGCGCTCCACCATCAGCTGATAGAGCTTCGTCAGACGGGGCTGGGAAAGGCTGCCGTCCGGCCGGTACCAGTTGCTCACGCCGGTCAGCAGTGCCAGGATGGCCTTGGCCGTGATGCCCGGGTTCTCGATGGTCCACACGCCGAGCTTCTTGCCTTTGCTCAGGATCGCCGTCAGGTGCTTCTCATACTGCTTGCGCTTGGCTGCCACGCGCGCATATTGCTCTGGCGCGAGACTGCGCAGTTCCATGTTGCCGATGAACACCTCCTCCTTACGGGCCGTGTGCCATTGCACATGAAAGCTCACGAACTGCCGTAATGCCTCCTGCGGATCCGAGACACCGGCCATATGCGTCTCGAAGTCGGCCAGCAACTCGGTCATGATTTCGTCGAGCAGGTTGGCGAGGAATTCCTGCTTCTGCGGGATGTAGTTGTGCAATGAGCCCACGCGCAGCCCGACATCCGCCGCGAGGCCGCGCAGGTTCATCGCCTCATAGCCATGGCGATAGATGCGCTGTATGGCCGCCGCGCGAATGGCCTGCTTTGTATCGGCACCGCTTACGCCGGCAGGTCTAGCCATGTCCGCGGTCCTCCATGGATGGGGCCCCGTGGACCTCGTGTGCAGACCATTGCGGACCGAAGAAACAGAATTTGGTACTCGTCATGAGCCCAATGTTACTGAAGCCGGATGGCGGCTCAGCGGGTAGCCGCACACGCGTATGTCAGGCGCGCCACGGGGGCGCTGCCTTGTTGAGGAAGGCATCAAGTCCGGCGATGGCTTCCTGCTGGTTCCATGCGTTGACAAGGGCCTCGACTGCCAGTGCGGCGTTGCTCTCGTCGGATACCGGAGAAGCCATCTGGCGAAAGAGTGCCTTGGTCAGCCGTTGTGCGCCGGTGGCGGAGCACAGCAGCTCATGCAGCAACGAATCCACGGCTTCTGCGGTGCCGCCGGGAGCCGCCACATGAGTGGCCAGACCCAGTTCCTTCGCTTCTTGCGCGTCGATCAGCGTTCCTGCCAATGCGAGGCGGTTGGCCCGGCGCACACCGAGTGCGGCAACCACATACGGCGAAATGGCGGCGGGCACGATCCCTAGCCTCGTTTCGCTCAGTGCAAACTTCGCCCGACTGTCTGCAACGACGAAATCAGCACAGCACACCAAGCCAAAGCCGCCTCCCATGGCGGCTCCCTTGACTTCAGCTACAAGAGGCTGGGGCAGGGCATGCACCGATCCAAGCATGTCCGAGACGGCCTGTGCCCGCTCGCGTTTCAGCATCTGCGAAGCCGCCAGGGTTTCCTTCATCCACTCGATGTCGCCGCCCGCGCAGAAGTGACTGCCTGCGCCGCTGAGCACCACGACCCGTGTTTCGGGGTCCTTGGCAGCGTTTCTGAAGCTCTGGGAGATGGCTTGCATCATCTCGGCGTCGAACGCATTCTTGGCTTCGGGGCGATTCAGCGTAATGCGCCGGACGCCGCCGGGCAGGCGGGTATCAATGACCAGTTGCATGTGGTCATGATACATAAAATAACGGACATCCGTACGATTAATGGCGGATGGCATGCAGGGCTTGCTCCAGGGCTACGGGCACGAAGCCCGTTCGCATCCAGGTGCCAACCTTCCCGCCGACGATGCGCCGCGAGAACACGTCGATGACCAAGACCGCGTGCAGCCAGCCCTGCCGGGTCGCGATATACGTGAAACTCGATGACCTGTTCTCCGCTGAATCTGCTCTTCTTCATGTCCGTCATTCTTCGGCGGTTGAAAAAGAAAAGGCCGCACGTTCTTGGAACTGTGCGGCCTTGGATGTGGTGCCCGGGGCCGGAATCGAACCGGCACGCCTTGCGGCGGGGGATTTTGAGTCCCCTGCGTCTACCAATTTCACCACCCGGGCGACGCAAAAAACGAAGTCGCAAATTATGGCACAGTAGCGTCGTATGAAAACCTATCCCACCATTGAAGACGCCATCGGGCGCACGCCGCTGGTCGTATTGCAGCGCATCGGGGCGCAGGACAACGCGGCGCGCGGCAACGTCATCCTGGGCAAGCTGGAGGGCAACAACCCCGCGGGTTCGGTCAAGGACAGGCCGGCCGTGTCGATGATCCGGCGCGCCGAGGAGCGCGGCGAGATCAGGCCCGGCGATACGCTGATCGAGGCCACCTCGGGTAACACCGGCATCGCGCTGGCGATGGCTGCGGCCATCAGGGGCTACCGCATGGTGCTGATCATGCCCGAGGACCTGTCGGTGGAGCGCGCACAGACCATGAAGGCCTTCGGCGCTGAGCTCATCCTCACGCCCAAGAGCGGGGGCATGGAATATGCGCGTGACCTGGCCGAGCAGATGGTCGCGCAGGGCAAGGGCGTGGTGCTGGACCAGTTCGCCAACCCCGACAACCCGCGCATCCACTACGAGACCACGGGCCCCGAGATCTGGGAGCAGACCGAGGGGCGCGTCACGCACTTCGTGAGCGCCATGGGCACCACGGGCACGATCACCGGCGTGTCGCGCTTCCTGCGCGAGAAGAACCCGGGCGTGCGCATCATCGGCGCGCAGCCCTGCGAGGGCTCGCGCATCCCGGGCATCCGCAAGTGGCCCGAGGAGTACCAGCCCAGGATCTACGACCCGCAGATGGTGGACGAGCTGGTGCTGGTGCACCAGGACGACGCCGAGGACATGGCCCGGCGCCTTGCGCGCGAGGAGGGCATTTTCGGCGGCATCTCCGCGGCCGGCGCGTGCTGGGTGGCGCAGCGGATCGCCGAGCGCGAGCAGAACGCGACGATCGTCTTCGTGGTCTGCGACCGGGGCGACCGCTACCTGTCCACCGGCGTCTTCCCCGCCTGACCGCCATGCGCTACGAAACCCGCTTCTGCCCCCACTGCGCCACGCCGCTCGAATTCATCACGCTGCTGGAAGACAGCGGCGACAAGGAACGCCTGCGCTGCGGCGCCTGCGGCTGGACGCACTGGAACAACCCCACGCCGGTGCTGGCCGCCATCGTGGAGGTCGATGGCCGCGTGCTGCTGGCGCGCAACGCGCTGTGGCCGCCCAAGATGTTCGCGCTGATCACCGGCTTCATGGAGGCGGGCGAGTCGCCCGAGGAGGGCATCGCGCGCGAGGTCAAGGAGGAGACCAACCTCGACGCGCGCGCCGTCAAGCTCGTGGGCGCGTACGAGTTCCTGCGCATGAACCAGGTCATCATCGCCTACCACGTGCAGGCCGAGGGCGAGGTGCGCCTGTCGCCCGAGCTGGTGGACCACCGTTTCTATGAGCTGGGCGAGCTCAAGTGCTGGCCCGCCGGCACGGGCTATGCACTGGCCGACTGGCTGCGCTCGCGCGGGCACGAGCCGGTGTTCTTCACGGACGAGGAAAACGCGGAGCGCCGCCGCGGGCTCGACGCGCCGAAGGATTAGCAAGCATGGACATCCACAAGGAAATCGACACCCGGGGCCTGAACTGCCCCCTGCCCATCCTCAAGGCCAAGAAGGCCCTGGCCGACATGGAAAGCGGCCAGCTGCTCAGAGTGGTGGCCACCGACAGCGGCTCGCTGCGCGACTTCCAGGCGTTCGCCAAGCAGACGGGCAACGAGCTGGTCGAGCAGCAGACCATGGGCGATGAGTACATCCACGTGCTGCGCCGGCGCTGAGCAGCAGATGGGCCTCCAACGCTTGCTGGGCAAGCGCTGGCAGCTATCGAAACAATGGCGCGATGCGATGCGATGCGATGCGGGCGGGCGTTACAGCTCCAGTGAGCGCAGGTAGTCGCGGAACTGCGCGCCCACCTGCGGGTGCTTCAGGGCAAGCTCGACCGTGGCCTCCAGGAAGCCTTCCTTGCTACCGCAATCGTAGCGCTTGCCGCTGTATTGGTACGCGTAGACGGTCTCCTGCTGCATCAGGCGCGCGATGGCGTCGGTGAGCTGGATCTCGCCGCCCACGCCGCGCGGCTGGTTGCGGATCTCCTCGAAGATGCGCGGGGTGAGCACGTAGCGGCCGGCCACGCCCATGCGCGAGGGGGCGACCTCGGGCGCGGGCTTCTCCACGATCTCGTCCACGCGCATCAGGGCGCCGCCGGCGGCCTCGCCCTTCACGATGCCGTAGCGGCGCGTGTGCTCCTGCGGCACCTCCTGCACAGCCAGCAGGGAGCGGCCCTGCTTGGCGAACGCGGCGGTCATCTGCGCCATCACGCCGGGGCCGCCGTCCTCACCCACCATCAGGTCGTCGGCCAGCAGCACGGCGAAGGGCTCGTCGCCGACCAGGGGCTCGGCGCACAGCACGGCGTGGCCCAGGCCCAGGCTGCGCGGCTGGCGCACGAACAGGCAGTTCATGTCGGCCGGGGCGATGCTGCGCACCAACTCCAGCATTTCCTTCTTGCCGGCCTGCTCCAGCTCGTTTTCGAGTTCGTAGGCGGTGTCGAAGTGGTCCTCGATGGCGCGCTTGCTGCGGCCGGTGACGAACACCATGTCGCGTATCCCCGCCTCGTAGGCTTCTTCGACGGCGTACTGGATCAGCGGTTTGTCGACCACCGGCAGCATTTCCTTGGGGCTGGCCTTGGTGGCGGGCAAGAAGCGCGTGCCCAGGCCGGCAACGGGGAAGACGGCCTTGCGGATGGGGGAGGTGGTCATGGTCGCTCCAAATAAGTGAGTGCTTTGCGCTTGTTCAGCAAGGATTCCATATGGTTTTCATGCTGAAAACGTTTACTGGCAAGCGGTGATAGCTCTTGTTTTTGATGTCAACCCAGGCGGGCGAGCTGCTCCTGGATGCGCGAAAGCGTGGCGCCGAAGTCGGCCACGCGCTTTTTCTCCTGCTCGATGACGGCGGGCGGCGCCTTGGCGACGAAGGCCTCGTTGCCCAGTTTGCCGTTGGCCTTGGCGATCTCGCCCGCGAGGCGCGCGGCTTCCTTGGACAGGCGGGCCTTTTCGGCGGCCACGTCGATCTCGACGAACAGCGCCAGGCGGGCGCTGCCGACCACGTTGACGGGCGCGGCCTGCGCGGCGGCGGCCCAGGCGGGCGCGTCGTCGAACACCTTGACCTCGCTGAGCTTGGCCAGGTTTTGCAGCACCGCCGCATTGGCGCGCAGGAAGGCGGCGTCCTCGGCCGTGTCGGCCATGGCCAGCAGCGGCAGGCGCTGGGCGGGGGATACGCCCATCTCGCCGCGCAGTGTGCGGCAGGCGTCCACCATCTGCTGCAGGCGCGCCACGTAGGCTTCGGCCGCTTCGTCGATCTTGGCGGGCTGGGCCTGCGGGTAGGCGGCAATCGCGATCGACGCGCCCGGCAGGCCGGCGATGGGCGCGACCACCTGCCACAGCGCCTCGGTCACGAAGGGGATGATGGGGTGGGCCAGGCGCAGGATGGCTTCGAGCACGCGGATCAGCGTGCGGCGCGTGGCGCGCTGCCTGGCCTCGGTGCCGGTCTGGATCTGCACCTTGGCGATCTCCAGGTACCAGTCGCAGAACGCGTTCCAGACGAAGTCGTAGATCTGGTTGGCGACGTTGTCCAGGCGGTATTCGGCGAAGCCCTTGGCCACCTCGGCCTCGACCTTCTGCAGGCGCGAGACGATCCAGCGGTCGGCCTGGCTGAAATCGAGGTAGCTCTCCGTGCAGCCCTGGGTGGCGTCCAGCCCGCAGTCGAAGCCCTCGCAGTTCATCAGCACGAAGCGGCTGGCGTTCCACAGCTTGTTGCAGAAGTTACGGTAGCCCTCGCAGCGCTTGCTGTCGAAGTTGATGCTGCGGCCCAGGCTGGCGAGCGCGGCGAAGGTCAGGCGCAGCGCGTCGGCGCCGTAGGCGGGGATGCCGTCGGGGAATTCCTTTTGCGTGTTCTTGCGCACGGTGGGGGCCGTTTCGGGGCGGCGCAGGCCCTGGGTGCGTTTGTCCAGCAGGGGCTCCAGCGCGATGCCGTCGATCAGGTCCACCGGGTCGAGCACGTTGCCCTCGGACTTGCTCATCTTCTTGCCGTGCGCGTCCAGCACCAGGCCGTGGATGTAGACGTGCCTGAACGGCACGCGGCCCGTGAAGTGCGTGGTCATCATGATCATCCGGGCGACCCAGAAGAAGATGATGTCGTAGCCCGTGACCAGCACCGAGGAGGGCAGATAGAGGTTGTAGTCGTCGGTGGCCGATTCGCCCTGGTCCGGCCAGCCCATGGTGCTGAAGGGCACGAGCGCCGACGAGTACCAGGTGTCGAGCACGTCTTCGTCGCGCCTGAGCGGCCTGCCCGGCGCCTGGGCCTGCGCTTCGGCCTCGCTACGCGCCACGTACACGTTGCCGTCCTCGTCGTACCACGCGGGGATCTGGTGGCCCCACCAGAGCTGGCGGCTGATGCACCAGTCCTGGATGTTGTTCATCCACTGGTTGTAGGTGTTGACCCAGTTCTCGGGCACGAAGCTCACCTGGCCGCCGGCGACCGCGTCGATGGCCTTCTGCGCGATGCTCTTGCCCGTGGCGTCGCCCTGGCCCGCCTTGTTCATCGCCACGAACCACTGGTCGGTCAGCATGGGTTCGATGACCTGGCCGGTGCGCGTGCAGATGGGCACCATGAGTTTGTGCTTCTTGGTCTCGACCAGCAGGCCCAGCGCCTCCAGGTCGGCCACGACGGCCTTGCGCGCGGCGAAGCGGTCCATGCCGCGGTACTTCTGCGGGGCGTTGTCGTTGATGGTGGCCGCGAGCGTCAGCACGCAAATCATCGGCAATTGGTGGCGCTGGCCCACGGCGTAGTCGTTCTGGTCGTGCGCGGGCGTGACCTTGACGACGCCGGTGCCGAATTCCTTGTCCACGTAGGCGTCGGCAATCACCGGGATCTCGCGGTCGCACAGCGGCAGTTTCACGCTCTTGCCGATCAGGTGCCGGTAGCGCTCGTCCTCGGGGTGCACCATCACGGCCACGTCGCCCAGCATGGTCTCGGGCCGCGTGGTGGCCACGACGAGCTGGCCCGAGCCGTCGGCGAGCGGGTACGCGATGTGCCAGAGCGAGCCGTCCTTCTCCTCGTTCTCCACCTCCAGGTCGGACACGGCCGACTGCAGCACCGGGTCCCAGTTGACCAGGCGCTTGCCGCGGTAGATCAGGCCCTGCTCGTAGAGCTTGACGAAGGTCTCGGTCACCACCCTGGAGAGCTTGTCGTCCATGGTGAAGTACTCGCGGCTCCAGTCCACCGTGTCGCCCAGGCGGCGCATCTGCGTGGTGATGGTGTTGCCGCTCTTCTCCTTCCACTCCCACACCTTCTCCACGAACCCGGGGCGGCCCAGGTCGTGGCGGCTCGCGCCCTGTTCCTGCAGCTGGCGCTCCACGACGATCTGCGTGGCGATGCCCGCGTGGTCGGTGCCCGGCACCCAGACCGTGTTGTGCCCCAGCATGCGGTGGTAGCGCGTCAAGCTGTCCATGATGGTCTGGTTGAACGCATGGCCCATGTGCAGCGTGCCGGTCACGTTGGGCGGGGGCAGCTGGATGGCGAAGGCGGGCGCACCCGCGTCGGCCTGGCCCGTGCCGCGCGCCCCGGCGCGGCCGTAGCCGCGCCTCTCCCATTCGGGGCCCCAATGCGCCTCCAGCGCGGCGGGTTCGAAGGACTTGGACAGGGATTGCAGGCCGGGTTGTGCTGGGGTGTCGCTCATGGCAATGAAAAACGGCATCCCGTGGGATGCCGTCATAGGCAAGGGTTCGGAGGATGGGTGATTTTATTCCGTTACCGCCATGATTCAAAATCGATAGCTGCTGGCGAATGATAGTCAAGCGCTGCGGCTGTTTTTGAGGATCATGCGGGTGACACGAACTTGGTCAATCGATGCCGGCCAGCCGCGCATCCTCGCGCCGCACCAGCCGCCAGGCCGCATGCGCGAGCCAGGCCAGCGCCAGCAGGGCCGCCACGGCGATGAGCCAGCGGCCCAGGCGCTCCTGGTCGTCGAGCAGATAGGCGTTGCACAGGCGCAGGGGCGAGTCGATATAGAGCTGTCCCACGACGACCATCATGGGTAGCTGCATGCCCAGGAAGAAGCACTGCACCACCAGCCCCGCCGGCCCCCAGGACAGGCGGATCGCCGCGCCCGCGAGCAGCAGCGCCGCGCATTTGGCGGCCTCCGTGCCCGCGTCCTGCAGCGCGAGGTCGAGCACGCGCGGCACCATGAGCACCGACAGCGCCACGCCCACGCCCACCAGCCCGGCGATGCCGTGGGCGTTCCAGCGCGCGATGCCGCCGCGCGCGCGCGGCGGCAGGGCGGCGGCAAGCAGGGCGCCGGCCAGCATCCACGGCGGGAACTGCAGCAGCATGTGGCGCCACATGCTTGCCTCCAGCCACTGGCGCAGCGGGGGGCTGGCCAGCAGCGCGGCCAGCAGCAGGCCGGCCAGGCCCTGGCGCGCGGGCGTGCACCAGGCGGGCGGCCTCACCGCGGCCTCCGCGCGAGGTGGCGGGCGTAGTCCAGCGCCAGCTGCTGCTCGGCAATGTCGAAGACGCGCACCATGCGGCCCCGGGCGTCGAACACCAGCAGCGCGGCGTTGTGCTCGTAGTCGCCCCGGCCGTCGGGCACGACGACCACGCCCAGGCGGCGCAGCAGTGCTTGCTGCTGCGCGCCGTCCGGCACGCGCACGAAGCGCCACAGGGCCGGGTCGGCGCGCAGGCCGCGGGCATAGGCCTGCAGCGCGGCGGGGTCGTCGCGCGCGCCGTCGAAGCTGATGGACAGCAGCCGCACGCCCGATGCCTCGCCTTTCGACTGGTCGGCCTGCAGGGCGGCCTGCAGCTGCTGGAAGCTGCTGCCGAGCGACAGGCACACGGTCTCGCAATGGGTGTAGAAGAAGTCCACCACCGTGGCGCCGCCGCCCGCGGCCAGCAGCGCGGGCAGGTCGGGCGCCGCGACGCCCGGGCCCTGAACGGCCACGGGCGGCGCCTGGACGGGGCGCAGCGCCACCTCCAGGCGGCGCGCGCCCTCGTCGGTCCAGACCTGGAAGTCGTATGTCAGCCAGCGCGCCGCGGCAAGGCCGCACAGCACCAGCACGGCGCTCAGCAGGGCGGTGCGCAGCATCGCTGGCTCATTGCTGCAGGGCCTTGAGTGCGGCCTCTCCCTCGAAGGGCGTGGTCCGGTCGCTTGCCTTGCGTTCCTTGGCGAACAGCTCGGGCTGCACGGCATCGGCCTTGTTGGACCAGCTGCTGCGGATGAAGCTGGCGATGCCCGCGAGCTCGGCGTCGCCGAGCTGCTGGAAGCTGGGCATGGCGCCCTGGTACCTGGTGCCCTTGACGGTGATCTCGCCCGTGATGCCGTGCAGCAGGATGTTGGCGAGCACGCGCGGCTCGCCCTGAACCCACTCCGAACCGTCGAGCGGCGGGAACACCCCCGGCAGGCCCAGGCCCGTGGCCTGGTGGCAGGCGGCGCACTGCGCGGCGAACAGCGCCTTGCCGTCCACGGCAGCGCCCGGCGCCGCGGGCGCGGGGCCGGAGAGCTCGGCGCGGGTGCGCTGGTCGCCCCACTGGGAGAGATCCAGGGGCTCGGTGTACAGGATATAGACCACCGCCCACAGCACCATGGCGACCGCCACCAGCAGGGCGGACAGCGGCATGGGCCGGATGGCTTCCTCGGGGTCTTCGTTTTCGCGCTGCTGCGCGCGGGTGACCGGGTCTTGGCTCATCGTGGCGGTCCTTTCAGGAGGCGGACGCCGGCTTGCCGGCCGGCGGCGCGGAAGGTGTCTTGGCGCCCGCGGCTTCGTGCGGCTCGGGCGACAGGACCGGGTACTCGCGCTTGAGCGACAGCAGGTACTTCACCAGGTCCAGCATCTCGGGCCTGGCCACCACCACCTTGCCCGCGGGCGCGGTGCCTGGCGGCAGGTTGAGCGCCTCCTCGCCCGGCTCGGCCTTGTCCTTGATCTCGAACAGGTAGGGGTAGGACGGCATGATCGAGCCCGGCACGTAGGCGCGCGGCTGGTACAGGTGGCCCAGGTGCCAGTCCTTGCTGGGCTGGCGCACGCCGATGTTCATCAGGTCCGGTCCTGTGCGCATGCTGCCCAGCAGGTGCGGCTTGTCGTACACGTAGTCGCCCGGCACCGATGCGCGGCCCCAGCCGCGCTTGGCGTCGGGCGCGAAGCTCTCCGAGCGCGGCTGCTGGCTGTGGCAGTACACGCAGCCGTTGGCGATGTAGACCGAGCGTCCGCGCAGCTCGGCGCTGGTATAGGGCTTGAGCCCCTCGGGCGGCTTGACGTCGCGCACCTGGATGTAGGGCAGGATGACCAGCGCCGAGACGGCGATGGCGAAGGTCACCATGGTGCCGGCGGCGAGTTTGACTTCATTCTCCATGGGCGAGCTCCCTGGCCTTGGGTTGTGTCGAGAACAGCGCGGCGCCGGCGCGGTCCGGGCCGAAGCGCAGCGCCATGGCCAGGAAATGGCCAACGAAGACCAAGTGGCTGGCCACCATCAGCGCGCCGCCCACGCTGCGCCATTGCAGCCACGGAATGGTCACGGCCACCGAGTCCATGAACGGCCGGGACGCATCGAGCATGGCCAGGCCCTGCAGCCAGCCGCCATAGGACAGGCCGACGAAGTAGATAAGGATGCCCACGGCCGCAAGCCAGAAATGCCAGGAGATCAGCCGGGGGAAGGGCCATTCCCAATGCAGGATGCGCGGCATCATGAAATAGATGGCGCCGAACAGCACCATGGTGACGAAGCCGTAGGCGCCCAGGTGTGCGTGGGCCACGGTGAAGTGGGTGAAGTGGGTCACCGCCTGCACCGAGCGCAGCGCCTCGAACGAGCCCTGCAGCGACGACAGCAGGTACATGAGCCCGCCGAACATCATGAAGCGCAGCGTGGGCGAATAGACCCCCAGGCGCATGCGCCCCTTCATCGTCAGCCCCATGTTGATGGAGAACGCCAGCACCGGGATGATCATCATCATGCTTTGCACGATGGACAGGGTGACCAGCCAGCCCGGCACCGGCCCGCCAACGAGGTGGTGGCCGCCCACCTGGGCGTAGAAGAAGGCCAGCGTCCAGAAGCCCAGGATGGACAGGTTGTACGAGCGGATCGGCCGCGCGATGATCTTGGGCAGGAAGTAGTAGATCGCGCCCACCGCCACGGGCGTGAACCACAGGCCCAGCACGTTGTGGCCGTACCACCAGTTCATGGCCGCCTGCTGCACGCCGAAGTGCACGCCCGGCATCTTGCCGACGATGAACAGCAGCGTGATCCACAGCAGGCCGGCCGTGTGGTACCAGGTCGTCACGTACAGAGATTCCGACTTGCGGTTCACCAGCGTGTAGAGCACCGGGCCGATGATGCAGACCATGCCCGCGGCGAAGAAGATGCCGATCTGCCATGGCATCTCCAGGTACTCCATGCCGTCCGTCCAGCCCGCGCCGATGGCGCCTATGCCGCTGGCGATCGCCACGTTGACCAGCGCGCCGCCCAGCATGATCCACATGGGCCCGATCAGCGGCGTGCGCAGCAGGCGCGGCATCAGCCAGATGATCACGCCCAGCTCGGCGTTGGTGATCCAGCCGTAGAGCACGGCCGTCAGGTGTACGGTGCGGATCCGGCCGAAGGTCATCCATGCCTCGCTCACCAGCCAGTCGGGCCAGTGCAGCTTGAGCGACGCCGTCAGGCCCGCGATGCCGCCGAACAGCAGCCACATGCAGGCGAAGGCGATGAACATGAAGACGGGGAAGGCGCTGGAGCGGTCGGCGGCGACGCGGTCGGCGATCTCCCGGGCGTCCGGCGGGTGAGTGGAGTCGCCGGGCTCGGCGGCCGCGGCCTGCAAGCGTTTCTGCCCGGCATGGCCCAGCGCTGGGTCGTCGATGTGCCCGATCTCGCCCGAGGCGAAGATCGCAGATGCGGCCTTGGGGTTCTCGACCAGCAGGCCCTTGCGCAGCGACCAGATGAAGCCGAACAGGCCGATGATCGACAACAGGAAGGCGCCCAGCAGGCTCAGGATGGCACTGTCCATTGGTGTGTTTTCCTTTCCGCTCTTGTGCACGCGCTTCGCCCTTGCGGGTTGAGGTGGCGCAATGGCTTCGGTGCGGTCTTGTGTTATGGGCTGAGGGGGCGCATCATAAGATTCATTTTTTATTCATGTTTATTTGCACGCAAACCCATGCTGGCGGCAGTGCTACCGGCCAAGTCCGGAGCGCGGATGCGCCCGAAGTGCGATGGGAGGGTGTAGCGATGGCGCGGGCGCGGGCGCGGCGCGCCCGGCCGGGTCAGTCTGCCGTGCGCTGCAGGGCGGCCTGCTGCCAAGCGTGCGCGGCGGCCGCGCCGTCGCCGCGCTGCCCGGCGAGTTCCGCCAGGTGGCGCCAGGCGCTGGCGCGCAGCGGCGCGTCGCGCAGCTGCTGCGCCGCCTGTGTGAACAGGTGCTGGGCCTTGCCCCACAGCTCGCGCTGCATGCAGGCCACGGCCGAGAGGTATTGCAGGCGCGCATCGCGTGGGTTCGCCTGCTGAGCGGCCTCGATGCGCGCGAGCCAGAGCGCGTCCAGCCCTTCGAGGCTGGCCTCCAGGGCCTGCACCACCTTCAGCGCCTGCTGGTCGGGCAGGGCGGACTGGGCCGGATCGACCATGCGCTCCCACACGGGCAGCAGCCAAGCGCGCACCTGCGCCGCCTCGCCGCCGAGCCGCGACAGGCGCTGCGCGGCCTGCACGGCGATCTCGGGCATGCCGCGCTCGGCGCTCTCCAGGCCGAGCCAGATGCGCTGCAGCTGGGACGGGTCGTGGGCGCCGTTGATGAGCTCCACGGCCAGGCCGCGCACGATGCTCTCGGCCGCGGCCGGCGAGAACGCGCGGTGCTTGCCCAGCAGGCGCGCGGTCTCCAGGGCCTGCTCCGTCATGTGCGACAGGCGCGTGGCCTTGAGCCGGGCGCGCAGCGCCAGCGTGCGGCGCGCCGTGCCGGCGGGCAGGGCGGACAGGCGCTCCAGCGCGGTGCTCGCGTCGCGCTCGTCCAGCGACCAGCGCGCGGCGCGCAGTTGCGCGCCCTCGCGCAGCTCCAGAATGGAGGCGGGCCCGCGTTCCGGGATGCTGTCCAGGGCCAGCTGCAGGTGCGATTCGCGCGTGCCGCGGTCCTGCAGCGCGTGCGAGCTCTCCGCCGCCACCAGATGGGCCAGCGTGCGCAGCTGGCGGCCGTGGGGCAGGCCGTGCCTGGCGTCCTCGAGCGCCTTTTCCTGCTCGATCGCAGATTCGGCCGCCTTGCGCGCGCGCAGGAAGCGCCCGGCCAGCATCTGCGACAGTGCGTCGAGCAGCGCGCCGTGCATGGCGCGTTCCTTCTGCTGCAGGCGCCAGCGCCGCGCCTGCAGCGGCAGCTGCAGCAGCGCCGAGAGCCCGCGCAGCGCGGCGTAGAGCAGGGTGAAGCCGCCCAGCAGCAGCACCACCACCAGGTTGAGCGACAGGTCGACGCGGTAGGGCGGCCAGAACACGGTGACCGTGCCCTGGTTGTTGCCCGCGAACAGCGCCAGCGCGACGGCCGCGCCGAACAGTGCCAGGAACCAGAGTGCTGCACGCATGGTGAGGGATCCGTCCTGCAGCGGGTCAGCGGCCGGCCGCGGCCGTGGCCAGGGCGGCGAAGGTGTCGTCGAGCTGGGGCGTCTCGGCGGCCTTCGTGTGGCTTTGCAGCTGCTGCAGCGCCGTGGCGGCGTTCTGCGTGCGGCGCGAGGCCGGGTCGAAGTACTTGTTGAGCGCCGCGGTGGCGGCCGCCAGATCGGTGCGCGCCGAGTCCATGCGCCGCGCCAGCAGGGCCAGGCGGGCGTTGAGCAGCTTGAGCTTGAGGTTCTCGCGCAGGAAGAAGGCCTGGTCGGGGGCGAGCAGCATGGCGTCGGGGTGGTCTATGCGGCTCACGCGCACCAGGCCGCGGGTCTCGTCGCGCACGCCTTCCCAGGTGCGGCGCAGCGCGGCTTGCCAGCGCGGCTCGCTGGCGGCGGCCGCTGCCGCGGCGGCGGGCTGTCCGTTGCCCGCCTGGTGGCGCATGGCGGCTGCCTGGGCCACGCCGCTGACGAGCGGCAGGTCGTCCACCTGGCGCACCAAGTCGTCCAGGCGGCCCAGCAGGCCGGCCGTGTCGGTGACGGAGGCATGCTCCAGGCGCTCCAGGTCCTGGCCCATGGCGCGCTGCACGGGCGCCAGCCTCGGCTGGGCGGCGCGTTCTATGCGCTGGCTGGCGCTCCTGAGCGCCGCCACCAGCGGCTGCAGGCTGCCCGTGAGCTGCGCCTGCTGCTGCGCCAGGCGCAGGCCAGCGTCGATGTCCACCACCAGGTTTTCGTCGCGCGAACGCGACAGGCTTTGCATGAGCTCCTCGAGCTGGCTGCGCTGCAGCGCCACCTCGCCCACGCGCGCCTCGGCCACGGCCAGGCGGGCCGAGGTGTCGCGCGCCAAGTCCTGCGCCTGCTGCGCGAGGGCGCGGGCCTCGATGGCCTGGGCGCCGGAGTCGGCGGTCTGGCGCGCCAGCTGTTCCTGGATGGAGGACAGGCGCTGCCACAGCAGCGCCGAGCCCACCAGCGCGGCCATGGAGATGACGCTCAGCGTGAAGAGCGCCGCGCCGCTGCCGGAGGAGGGCGTGGGTGTCCGGGGGGCCGGCGGCGCGGAGGCGGTCAACTCGGGGGGCGACTCATTGCTCATGCGGCGATTCTATCGATGCGACCACTTCCGCGAACGAGGGGCGGCACTCCAAAACGGTGCCGAAACCGGCCGCGCGCGCTGCCTGCGCGATGCGCGGATGGGTGGCCAGGGCGCGCGCGCGGCTCCAGTCCTGGCCTGGCAGGGCGGCGGCCAAGTGGGTCACGGCCTCGGAGCTGCTCAGCAGCCAGAGGGAGCCGTCGCCGGCGGCCGTGCGCGCCAGTGCCTGCCCGGCGGCATCGAGCCGCGGCGCCCTGCGCTCGTAGGCGGCGACGAAGTCCACGGCGCCGCCGGCCGCGCTGATCTGGCCTGCGAGCCATTCGCGCCCGTTGCCGCCCTCGGCTGCGGGGGCGCTGCTGCCGCGCACGACGAGGACGCGGTCGCCGGGGCTGATCTGCGGCGCCACGACCTGCCACAGCGCCTCGGAGTCGAACTGCGCCGCATCGGCGCCGGGTGCGTCGATGCGCGATGCCGGTAGCCCCGTCTGGCGCAGCGCCGCCACGGTGCCGGGGCCGGGTGCCCATACTCTGGTATTGATAGCTGCAAGCGCTTTCTGGGAAAGCCCTGGAGCCTGATTTTCTTCAAAGAAATACTGCACGGCGTTGCCGCTGACGAACATCACGGCGCGGTAGCTGCCCAGGCGCGCGCGGGCGCGCTGCAGCGCCTCGCGCAGCGCGGGATCGGCCACCGCCCCGATGGCGATGAGCGGCAGCGCCGCCGCCGCGATGCCGTGCGCCTGCAGGTCGGTCACCCATTGGGCCGCCTCGCGTGCGGGGCGCGTGACGATGGCGCGCGGCGGTGCGGCCACGCTCAGCATGCGGCCACGGCGCCGGCGGCGCGCAGCCGCCCGGCCACGGCCAGGCCCAGCGCATCGGCCTCGTCCAGCGTGGCCACTCGGCTGCTGCCCTCGGCGCGCACCAGCGGCAGCCGGCCCTCGACGTCGCCCCAGGCGGCCTGCAGCCGGAGCGTGTCGCCGCTCCAGACGCCGTGGGCGGCCAGGGGCATGGAGCAGCTGCCGCCCATGGCGCGGCTCACGGCGCGCTCGGCCGTGACGGTGAGCCAGGTGCGCTCGTGCGCCAGCGGGGCGAGCGCGTCGCGCAGGTCCTGGCGCTGGCTGCGGATCTCTATGCCCAGCGCGCCCTGGCCGGCGGCGGGCAGCATCTGGCCGGGCTCGAAGACGCTGCGGATGCGCTCGTGCAGGCCCAGGCGCTTGAGGCCCGCGGCAGCGAGCACGATGGCGGCGTACTGGCCCTCGTCGAGCTTGCGCAGGCGCGTCTGCACGTTGCCGCGCAGCGGCTCTATCTTCAGGTCGGGCCGCAGCGCCTGCAGCAGCACCTGGCGGCGCAGGCTCGACGTACCGACCACCGCGCCCTGCGGCAGCTCGTCCAGGCTCGCATGGTGCGGCGAAACGAAGGCGTCGCGCGGGTCCTCGCGCTCCATGATGCAGGCCAGGGCGAAGCCGTCGGGCAGCTCCATGGGCACGTCCTTGAGCGAGTGCACGGCGATGTCGGCGCGGCCTTCCTCCAGTGCCACCTCCAGCTCCTTGACGAACAGGCCCTTGCCGCCTACCTTGGACAGCGTGCGGTCCAGGATCTGGTCGCCGCGCGTGGTCATGCCCAGCAGCGACACGCTGTGCCCGCGTGCGGCGAGTAGGGCCTGCACATGCTCGGCCTGCCACAGGGCGAGCTGGCTTTCGCGCGTGGCGATGACGATGGGGGGAAGGGCGCTGGAGGTGGTCATGACGGCATGCGGATGGACCCTGCGGACACGGCGGCGGGGCAGCGGGCAATGCTAGCATGCTGCGCCGCAACACAAACCTTGCCATTTCCCTTTACCGGCGCACCAGGAGACACCCGCGTATGACCGCCCCCGCCCGCAAGACCGACGCCGCCGCGTCGCCCGCCCGCAGGACCGATAAGGACCTGCCGCTGATCCAGGACATCCGCCTGCTTGGGCGCATCCTGGGCGACGTGATCCGCGAGCAGGAGGGGGTGGCCGCCTACGAGGTGGTGGAGCAGGTCCGCAAGCTGTCGGTGGCCTTCCGCCGCGACGCGGACCATGAGGCCGACCGCATGCTCAAGAAGCTGCTCAAGAGCCTGACGGGCGACCAGACGGTGAGCGTGATCCGCGCCTTCACCTATTTCAGCCACCTGGCCAACCTGGCCGAGGACCGCCACCACATCCGCCGCCGCGCCGTGCACGAGCGCGCGGGCAGCAGCCAGGAGGGCAGCATCGAGGTGGCGCTGGCGCGCCTGCGCTGGGCCGGCATCGCGCCGCGCACGGTGGCGCAGACCCTGGCCACGAGCTACGTGGCGCCCGTGCTCACGGCCCACCCGACCGAGGTGCAGCGCAAGAGCATCCTGGACGCCGAGCGCGAGATCGCGCAGTTGCTCGCCCGGCGCGACGACATCCTGGCCCGCGCCCAGCTCTACAACAGCGCCAAGGACACCGTGAGCCCGCGCGAGCTGGCCGCCAACGAGGCGCAGCTGCGCGCGCGCGTGGCCCAGCTGTGGCAGACGCGGCTGCTGCGCTACTCCAAGCTGACCGTGGCCGACGAGATCGAGAACGCGCTCTCGTACTATGAATCGACCTTCCTGCAGGAGATACCGCGCATCTACGCCGACCTGGAACGCGAGCTCGGAGGCAACCAGAGCGTGGCCAGCTTCCTGCGCATGGGCCAGTGGATAGGGGGCGACCGCGACGGCAACCCCAACGTGAGCGCTGCCACGCTGGCCCTGGCTCTGCGCCGCCAGTCCGATGTGGCGTTGCGCCACTACCTGACCGAGGTGCACCACCTGGGCCGCGAGCTGTCGCTGTCGGCCAACTTGGTGCAGGTCTCGCCCGAGATGCAGGAGCTGGCCGTGCGCTCGCCCGACACCAGCGAGCACCGCCAGGACGAGCCCTACCGTCGCGTGCTCGCCGGCGTCTATGCGCGCCTGGCCGCGACGCTCAAGGATCTCAGCGGCGGCGATGCCGCGCGCCACGCCGTGGCGCCGCAGAACGCCTACGTCAGCGCCGAGGAGTTCCTGGCCGACCTGCGCGTCATCGAGGCCTCGCTGCAGTCGCACCGCGGCGCCGCGCTCACGGCCGAGCGCCTGCGCCCGCTGATACGCGCGGTAGAGGTGTTCGGCTTCCACCTGGCGACGGTGGACCTGCGCCAGAGCTCGGACCAGCACGAGCACGTGGTGGCCGAGCTACTGGCCACGGCGCGCGTGCAGGCCGACTACGCGGCCCTGCCCGAGCCCGAGCGCCGCGCCCTGCTCCTGCGTCTGCTGTGCGACGCGCGGCCGCTGCGCGTGGTGGGTGCGCAGTACTCGGAGCTCGCGATGAACGAGCTCGCCATCTTCGAGACCGCGCGGCTGATGCGCGAACGCTACGGCAAGGATGCCATCCGCCACTACATCATCAGCCACACCGAGACGGTGAGCGACCTGCTGGAGGTGCTGCTGCTGCAGAAGGAAGTGGGCCTCATGCGGGGCACGCTCGATGCCGGCGCCTGTGCCGACCTGATCGTCGTGCCGCTGTTCGAGACCATCGAGGACCTGCGCAATGCCGCGCCCATCATGCGCGAGTTCTATGCCATCCCCGGCATCGCGCAGCTCGTGCGCGCCAGCGGCGCGGAGCAGGACATCATGCTGGGCTACAGCGACAGCAACAAGGACGGCGGCATCTTCACCAGCAACTGGGAGCTGTACCGCGCCGAGATCGCGCTCGTGGCGCTGTTCGACGAGCTCAACGCCGCCAAGGGCGGCGCGCCTATACGGCTGCGCATGTTCCACGGCCGCGGCGGCACCGTGGGGCGCGGTGGCGGCCCGAGCTACCAGGCCATCCTGGCGCAGCCGCCCGGCACCGTGCGCGGGCAGATCCGCCTGACCGAGCAGGGCGAGGTGATCGCATCCAAGTACGCCAACCCCGAGATTGGCCGGCGCAACCTCGAAACGCTGGTCGCCGCCACGCTGGAGGCCACGCTGCTGCAGCCCACCAAGCCCGCGACCAAGGCCTTCCTGGAGGCGGCCGAGCAGCTGTCGCGCGACAGCATGGCGGCCTACCGCGCCCTGGTGTACGAGACGCCGGGCTTCGTGGACTATTTCTTCGGCGCCACGCCGATCCGCGAGATCGCGCAGCTCAACATCGGCTCGCGCCCCGCATCGCGCAAGCCCAGCCAGCGCATCGAGGACCTGCGTGCCATTCCCTGGGGCTTCAGCTGGGGCCAGTGCCGCCTCACGCTGCCGGGCTGGTTCGGTTTCGGGGCGGCGGTGCAGGCCTTCGTGGAAGCGCCGGGCCAGGACCCCAAGTCGCGGCTGGCGCTGCTGCAGAAGATGTACCGCCAATGGCCGTTCTTCCGCACGCTGCTGTCAAACATGGACATGGTGCTGGCCAAGAGCGACCTGGCGCTGGCCTCCCGCTACAGCGAGCTGGTGGCCGATGCGCGGCTGCGCAAGAAGGTGTTCTCCGCCATCGAGCAGGAATGGCAGCGCACGTCGGAGGCCCTCACGCGCATCACCGGCGAGAAGCAGCGCCTGGCGGCCAATACGGCGCTGGCGCGCTCGATGCGCCACCGCTTTCCCTACATCGACCCGCTGCACCACCTGCAGGTGGAGCTGGTGCGCCGCTGGCGCGCCGGCCAGGGCGACGAGCGTGTGCAGACCGGCATCCACATCTGCATCAACGGCATCGCGGCGGGCCTGCGCAATACCGGTTGATCAATGGCGGCCGGGCGCGCCGCCGAAGCGATTCAGTGCAGCGTGAGCGCGCCCGCGCTCTTGCTCTTGCCCGCGCGTGCCGGCGGGTTGCACAGGCCGCAGGTGTAGTGGCGGTTCTCGTACAGCTCAGTGACGAACTGGCCGCCGCACTGCGAGCACTTGGTGCGCGTGAGCATGCCCGCATCGACGAACTTGACGAGGCGCCAGGCGCGCGTGAACGACAGCAGGGGCTCGATCTGTGCGGCCGCCACCTGCTCGTTGTAGAGGCGGTAGGCCTTGGTGAGCAGTTCCACGCTGTCCAGGCTCACGCCCTTGGACAGGTATTCGTAGATGTTCAGGAACAGCGAGCTGTGGATGTTCTCCTGCCAGGTGAGGAACCAGTCCGTCGAGAACGGCAGCTGCCCCTTGGAAGGCGACTTGCCCGCGATCTCCTTGTACAGGCGTATCAGGCGCTCGTACGACAGCGTGGTCTCGGACTCCAGTACCTGCATGCGGGCCCCCATTTCGATGAGCATGGCGGCGCGTTCGATTTGCTTGGACTCGTTGAGGACGCTCTTGGCAGGTGCGGACATGTTGGCTTTCGGAAAGTGGTGGCGGGTGGGCGGGCTTCAGAGCACTTCGGATACGCGGCTGGCCATGAGGATGTTGGCGTGCAGCGTGTTGGTGGCTTCGCTGGCTGCCTTGCGCGGAGTGTTGTGGTTGGTCAGCAGGCTCCACACCAGCTCGTCGTCCACGCGGAAGCTGCACAGCAGCGTGTTGCGCGAGGCCAGCTTGAGCACCTGGGCGGCCGAGAGCGAGGCCAGGATGTCGGCGGCCTCCTCATTGAGCCCCAGGCGGAAAACGGCCTCGGCCTTGTCCTGGCGGATCAGGGTCTGGGCCAGCATCAGGTAGGTGAGGTTGGCTTCACGGATTTCGGCAAGCAGTTGTTCTGAGGTCATGAGTGAATCCTTTCCAGTGGTGGATCTTGCCTTGCATGCTGTTGCATGTGTTGCGTGATCCGTTGAAATGGATTGTGAAACCCGCCCAAAAGGAAATTAAGTCGGGGTTCCGCGCTGCGTTGCGTCCGGCTGACTGACGGGGCTTGTAGGAATTTGCCTTACACCGGTGTCGGCCTGCGCGCGAAAAACGGGCCGAAGCCCGTTGCACGCCATTGCGGTGGGAATGTCAGTCCGCGTTGCCCATCTGCGACTGCAGGTAGTTCTGCAGGCCGACCTTGTTCACGAGTTCGATCTGGGTCTCCAGGAAATCGATGTGCTCCTCGGTGTCCTCCAGGATCTCCTGCAGCAGGTCGCGCGAAACGTAGTCGCGCACCGACTCGCAGTAGGCGATGCCTTCCTTGACGGTTGCCTGGGCGCCATGCTCCGCGCGCAGGTCGCATTCCAGGATCTCGGGCACGTCCTCGCCGATCTGCAGCTTGCCCAGATCCTGCAGATTGGGCAGGCCGTCGAGCATGAAGATGCGGTCCATGAGCTTGTCGGCATGCTTCATCTCGCCGATGGACTCCTCGTACTCCTTCTTGGCCAGCTTGTCGAAGCCCCAGTGCTTGAGCATGCGGTAGTGCACGAAGTACTGGTTGATGGCCGTGAGCTCATTCTTCAGCTGGGCCTGCAGGTGGGAGATGACTTGGGCGTCGCCTTGCATGGGGTGCTCCTGGATGTGGGGTGGATGGATTCAGGAGGCATTGTCGGACAGCTGGAGCGTTGTCGCAGCAATCCACCGGACCATTTCCGCGGGGAGCGGGAACCTATATAGTTTTGGACAATCAAATCAATGAAATCAATTGATTGGATTCATTCTCAACTTCAGCCTAGACTCCAGTCCTGTCATCACTCAACCGCAACCGAAAGGAAACAACGATGTCCCTGATCAATACCCAAGTTCAACCCTTCAAGACCACCGCTTTCGTGAACCGTGGCGGCAAGGGCGAGTTCATCGAAGTGACCGAGCAAAGCCTCAAGGGCAAGTGGTCCGTGCTGATCTTCATGCCTGCCGCCTTCACCTTCAACTGCCCGACCGAGATCGAGGACGCAGCCGAGCACTATGCCGAGTTCCAGAAGGCCGGTGCCGAGGTCTATATCGTGACCACCGACACGCATTTCTCGCACAAGGTGTGGCACGAGACGTCCGCCGCCGTGGGCAAGGCCAAGTTCCCGCTGGTGGGCGACCCCACGCATCAGCTGACCAACGCCTTCGGCGTGCACATCCCCGAGGAAGGCCTGGCGCTGCGCGGCACCTTCGTGATCAACCCCGATGGCGTGATCAAGACGCTGGAGATCCACTCCAACGAGATCGCCCGCGATGTGTCGGAAACCCTGCGCAAGCTCAAGGCGGCCCAGTTCACGGCTGCGCATCCTGACCAGGTGTGCCCGGCCAAGTGGAAGGAAGGCGCCAAGACGCTGACTCCTTCGCTGGACCTGGTTGGCAAGATCTAAGCGCAAGACGCTACGCAGCCGGACAGACGCAGGGCGCGTGCGCTCTGCCGTCCGGCTTTTTTACGCCCCTGCTTTTTCAGAACAAGGAATCCACCATGCTTGACGATCAACTCAAATCCCAACTCGCCGCCTACCTGGAGCGCGTGACGCAACCGTTCGAGATGGTGGCTTCCCTGGACGACGGCGAGACCTCGGCGCAGATGCGCGAACTGCTCACGACCATCCAGTCGCTGCGCAGCGACAAGATCAGCCTGCGCACCGACGGCCAGGATGCGCGCAAGCCCTCGTTCACGCTGCAGCGCGTGGGCGCGGGCACCAGCCTGCGCTTCGCGGGCCTGCCCCTGGGCCATGAATTCACCTCGCTGGTGCTGGCGCTGCTATGGACGGGCGGCCATCCGCCCAAGGTGGAGCAGGACCTGATCGAGCAGGTGCGCTCGCTCGACGGCGACTTCAACTTCGAGGTCTACATGAGCCTGACCTGCCACAACTGCCCCGACGTGGTGCAGGCCCTGTCGCTCATGGCCGTGCTCAACCCCAAGGTCAAGACCACGGTGATCGAGGGCGGCGCCTTCCAGCAGGAGGTGACCGAGCGCGAGATCATGGCTGTGCCCATGGTTTACCTGAACGGCCAGGTGTTCGGCGCGGGCCGCATGGAGCTGGCCGAGATCGTCGCCAAGCTCGACACCGGCGCCGCCAGGCGCGAGGCCGCCAAGCTCTCGGCCAAGGAAGCGTTCGACGTACTCATCGTCGGCGGCGGCCCAGCCGGCGCCGCGGCGGCCGTGTACGCAGCGCGCAAGGGCATCCGCACCGGCGTGGCGGCCGAGCGCTTCGGTGGCCAGGTCAACGACACGCTGGACATCGAGAACTACATCTCCATCCCCCGCACCGAGGGCCCGCAGTTCGCTGCCGCGCTGCAGCAGCACGTGAACGCGTACGACGTGGACGTGATGAACCTGCAGCGCGCCAAGGCGCTCAGGCCCGCCAGCCAGAGCGGTGGCCTGATCGAGGTGGAGATGGACAACGGCGCCGTGCTGAAGAGCAAAACCGTCATCCTCTCGACCGGCGCGCGCTGGCGCAACATGAACGTGCCCGGCGAGGAGCAGTACCGCACCAAGGGCGTGGCCTATTGCCCGCACTGCGACGGCCCGCTCTACAAGGGCAAGCGCGTGGCAGTGATCGGCGGCGGCAACTCGGGCGTCGAGGCGGCCATCGACCTGGCCGGCGTGGTGGCGCATGTCACGGTGTTCGAGTTCATGCCCCAGCTCAAGGCCGACGCCGTGCTGCAGAAGAAGCTCGCCAGCCTGCCCAATGTGGACGTGGTGCTCAATGCCCAGACCACCGAGGTGCTGGGCGACGGCAGCAAGGTCAACGCGCTGGCCTACAAGGACCGGGCTACGGGCGAGGAAAAGCGCGTGGAGCTCGAAGGCATCTTCGTGCAGATCGGCCTGCTGCCCAACACCGACTGGCTCATGGGAACGGTGGAGCTGTCCAAGTTCGGCGAGATCGTCATCGACGCCAAGGGCCAGACCAGTGTGCCCGGCGTGTTCGCCGCGGGTGACTGCACAACGGTTCCGTACAAGCAGATCGTCATCGCCGCGGGAGCGGGCGCCACCGCCGCCTTGAGCGCCTTCGACCACTTGATCCGCACCAGCGTACCGCAATGACGCCGCGGGCCGGAACCGCACCCCGCGGGCCCGGCCCATTTCTTCCTTCCCCCACCAGGAGATGCACCATGACCGACAAGCAAAAGCTCACCACCGCCTTCGGCTGCCCCGTGGTCGACAACCAGAACACGATGACGGCCGGCCCGCGCGGCCCCGTCCTGCTGCAGGACGTCTGGCTGCTGGAGAAGCTCGCGCACTTCGACCGCGAGGTCATCCCTGAGCGGCGCATGCACGCCAAGGGCAGCGGCGCCTACGGCACGTTCACCGTCACCAACGACATCACCAAGTACACCAAGGCCAGGATCTTCTCCGAGGTCGGCAAGAAGACCGAGCTGTTCGCGCGCTTCACCACCGTCGCGGGCGAGCGCGGCGCGGCCGATGCCGAGCGCGACATCCGCGGCTTCGCGGTCAAGTTCTACACCGAGCAGGGCAACTGGGACATGGTGGGCAACAATACGCCGGTGTTCTTCCTGCGCGACCCGCTCAAGTTCCCGGACCTGAACCACGCCGTCAAGCGCGACCCGCGCACCAACATGCGCAGCGCGCAGAACAACTGGGACTTCTGGACCTCGCTGCCCGAGGCGCTGCACCAGGTCACCATCGTCATGTCCGAGCGTGGCATCCCCGCGAGCTACCGCACCATGCACGGCTTCGGCTCGCACACCTTCAGCTTCATCAACGCGGCCAACGAGCGTTTCTGGGTCAAGTTCCACTTCAAGTGTCAGCAGGGCATCCGCAACCTGACCGGCGCCGAGGCCGAGGCCCTGATCGGCAAGGACCGGGAAAGCCACCAGCGTGACCTGTACGACGCCATCGAAGCCGGCGACTTCCCGCGCTGGAAGTTCATGATCCAGGTCATGCCCGAGAAGGACGCCTCCAGGGTGCCCTACAACCCGTTCGATCTGACCAAGGTCTGGCCGCATGGCGACTATCCGCTGATCGAGGTCGGCGTGATGGAGCTCAACCGCAACCCGGAGAACTTCTTCGCCGAGGTCGAGCAAGCGGCCTTCAACCCGGCCAGCGTGGTGCCCGGCATCGGCTTCTCGCCCGACAAGATGCTGCAGGCGCGGCTGTTCTCCTACGGCGACGCGCAGCGCTACCGCCTGGGCGTGAACCACTACCAGATCCCGGTCAACGCGCCGCGCTGCCCCGCGCACCACTACCACCGCGACGGCGCCATGCGCGTGGACGGCAACTTCGGCAGCACCCGCGGCTACGAGCCCAACAGCTACGGCGAATGGGCCGAGCAGCCGGACTTCCGCGAGCCGCCGCTGTCGGTGGAGGGCTCGGCCGACCACTGGAACCACCGCGAGGACAGCGACTACTACTCGCAACCCGGAGCGCTGTTCCGCCTGATGAACCCGGCCCAGCGGCAGGCGCTGTTCGATAACACGGCCGCCTCCATCGGCGGCGCCACGCGCGAGGTGCAGCTGCGCCACATCCGCAACTGCCTGAAGGCCGACCCGGCCTATGGCGCGGGCGTGGCCAAGGCCCTGGGCATCCCCGAGAGCGAGTACGCGGGCTGACGACGCCCGCCGCCCATGGAGCGCGCGCGATCCGGATTTAAAATGCGAGTCTTCCATGCGCCACCTGCTGCTCATCCTGATACTGGCTTGCCTGCCGCTGCAGTCCATCTGGGCGGCGGCGGCCAGCTATTGCGGGCATGAGACGGCACCCGCGGCCGCGCATTTCGGGCACCACCAGCACCTGGTCCACGACGGCCACGCCGCAGCCGCATCCGGCGGATGCGCGCATGGCCATGACGGCACCAGCGTGCGCACGGGCGGCGTGGACATGGACTGCCACGTCTGTCACGGCGTGGGCAGCGCCCTGTATGCCGAGCCCGCTGCCACCGCGCTGCGCCTGGGCGCCATGCGCCCCGCGCCCTTCGTATTGCCGCTGCTGCGTGCTCCCGCGCCAGCGCGCCCCGAACGCCCCAACTGGCCGGGCCTTGCCTGAGCGGCAAGGCGGGGCGGGGCAGCCCCTGGTCCACTGAAACACTGGAATCCGGCGCGGTGCAGTCCGCCCGCTCCGGTGATCGAGGGGACTGGCTTTCATCGACGCAGCCGCGGCTTGGCCGCAGCGCCTGCAATGCCTTGCCGATTTTTCACCCATGGCCATGCCAATGGAGAAATATCGGATGCCATTTGTCTGGAAGATTTCCCGGGCCCGCTTGCGGGCCCTCGCACTAACCTTGGCCTGGGGGCTGGCGGCGGCGTCCGCCGCCGCCCAGGCAACCCCGGCCGTCTCCCCGCTGCAGGCCCTGTTTGAGCGGGCCTGGCGGAGCCAGCCCGAGGCGCAGGCGCTGCCGCTGCGCCGCCAGGCCGCGCAGGCCGGGCGCGACAGCGCCGACGCCTGGATGCCCGAGCCCGCGGCGCTGGAGCTGCAGACCAAGAACGACCGCATCGGCAGCCGCCTGGGTGCGCGCGAGCACACTGTGGGCGTGGCCCTGCCGCTGTGGCTGCCCGGCGAGCGCGCGCGCAAGGCGGCGCTGGGCGACGCAGAGCTGCAGGCCGTGGACAGCAGCGGCTTGGCCGCGCGGCTGGAACTGGCCGCGCGCGTGCGCGAATCCTGGTGGAACTGGCGGCGCGCTTGCAGCGACCGGGCGCTGGCCCAGGGGCAGTTGGAGAATGCGCGCGCCCTGGCCGCCGATGTGGCACGCCGCCTGGCGGCGGGCGACATGGCACGCTCCGACCATTACCAGGCCCAGGCCGTCCAGGCACAGGCTGAGGCCACGCTGGCCCAGGCGCAAGGCGCGTGCGACGCCGCCCGGGCGGCGCTGGTCGTCTGGAGCGATGGCCAGCCTCTGCCGCCCGAGAACGAAGCCCTGGGCGCGGAGCCCGCTCCCGTCCTCCAACAGCCCCAGGCCGCCGCGTACGGCCATCCGGCCCTGGCCGATGGCGAGCGCCAGGCCGCGCTGGCGCGCCGCCAGGCCGAACTGGCGGCCGTGCAGACGCGCGCCAACCCCGAGCTGACGCTGTCGGCATCGAGCGAACGCGGTATGGCCGGCGATCGCTACCAGCAGTCCGTCACGCTGGGCGTGCGCCTGCCGCTGGGCGCGGGCGTGCGCGCTCAGGCCCGAGAGGCCGCTGCTCTGGCCCAGGCGCTGGAGCTCGAGACCCGCGTGGAGCGCGAGCGCGCGCGCCTGGCCGCCGGCATCCGCGCCGCCCAGGCGCAGGCCAGCGCGGCCGCCGCGCAGGAGCAGGCCATGGCGCGCAATGCCGAGCTGGCCGGCGCCACGCGCGGCTTCGTCGCCAAGGCCTTTGCGCTGGGCGAGGCCGACTGGCCCACGCGGCTGCGCGCCGAGCAGGACGCCGTGCAGGCCGAACGCCAGGCGCTGCGCGCGCGCATCGACGCCGCTGCCGCCGTGTCCGCCCTGCGCCAGGCGCTGGGGCTGCTGCCGCAATGAGGGCGGCCTTCCCGGAAATTCATCAAAAACGGCTCAAAACGCGCATGAATAAAGCGCTAATAGCTATTAAAAATGCAGCTTTATGGCTGCGTTCACTGGAATTCACCATGCATCATTCCCGTACTCTCCCGGCCGCCCTGGCCTTGCTGCTGGGGTTGGCCATGCCCGCCGCCCGCGCCCATGGGGGCCACGACGATGGCCCCGCGGCCCCGCCGGCCGGCGCCGCGCCGCGCTTTGCCGCGGTCTCCGACAGGTTCGAGCTGGTCGGCGTGATCGACGGACGCAGGCTCACGCTCTACCTCGACCATGCCGGCGACAACAGTCCGGTGCAGGACGCGCGGCTGGAGCTCGACCTGGGCGGCCAGGTCGTGGCCGTGGCCCGCGTGGGCGAGGGCCTGTACCAAGCCGAGCTGGCGCAGCCCCTTGCCGATGGAGAGATCCCCGTCACGGCCACCGTGGTGGCCGGGGCGGATTCCGACCGGCTGGCCGCGGACATCGACTGGCATGCGTCCGCAGAGGCGCCGGACAAGGGGGGCTGGACGCGCGCCGCCCTACTTGCCGCCGCTGCCGGCCTGGCGGGCGTGGCCCTGGGGCTGTGGGCCTGGCTGCGCAGCCGCCGCAGCGCCGCCGCGCGTACGGGAGGTGCCGCATGAGCCGCCGCCTCTACATGCGCGCCGTGGCCTGCCTGCTCGCCACCGCCCTGGCCCTGCCGCTGGCCGCGCCGGCCCATGAAGGCCACGACGAGGCAGCGCCCGCCGCCGTCGGCGAGAGCCCGCGCCGCCAGCCCGACGGCAGCGTCTTCGTGCCCAAGAGCGTGCAGCGCCAGATGAACCTGCGCGCCCTGGCCGCGGCGGCGGGCGAGTACCCGCAGGCCTTCGAGCTGGCGGGCACCGTGGCCATGGATCCCAACGCCGGCGGCAAGGTGCAGGCCGCTCTGGCCGGGCGGCTGCAGGCCGGCCCCCAGGGGCTGCCCGTGCCGGGCCAGAGCGTGAAGAAGGGCCAGGTGCTGGCCTACGTGGTGCCCACGGCGGGGGCGATAGAGCGCTCGAACCAGCTCGCGCAGCAGGCCGAGCTGCGCGCCGCCCAGGCCCTGGCGCAGAGGCGCGTGGCGCGCCTGCGCGAACTGGCCGACACCGTGGCGCGCAAGGACATCGAGGCGGCGGAGAGCGAACTGCACAGCCTCACCCAGCGCCTGGCCGCCGTGGGCGCCGGCCTTGCGCAGCGCGATGCGCTGGTGGCGCCGGTGTCGGGCGTGATCGCCTCCAGCAACGCCGTGGCGGGGCAGGTGGTGGACGCGCGCGAGCTGATCTTCGAAGTGGTGGACCCCGCGCGCCTGCGCATAGAGGCGCTGGCCTACGAGCCGGCCCAGGCGCAGGACATCGCCTCCGCCCACCTGGCCCTGGACGGCCAGGCCGTACCGCTGCGCTTCGTGGGCGCGGCGCGCAGTCTGCGCGAGCAGGCCCTGCCGCTGTTCTTTGCCGGCGACGCCCAGGCTCTGGGCAGCCTCGCCCTGGGCCAGCCCGTGCGCCTGGTGGTGCAGACGCGATCGCGCGTGGCCGGGGTGCGCGTGCCCATGGCCGCGCTGCAGCGCAACCCCTCCAACCAGAGCATCGTCTGGGTCAAGACCGCGGCCGAGCAGTTCGTCCCGCGCGTCGTCGGCTACCTGCCGCTCGATGGCGTGAGCGTGGCCGTGATCCAGGGCCTGGCGGCTGGCGAGCGCGTGGCCACCCAGGGCGCGGCGCTCATCAACCAAGTGCGCTGAAGGAGCCCGCGACATGTTCAAGTGGCTCTTGGAAAACAGCCTGGCCAACCGGCTGCTGGTCCTGGCGACGGCGGCGGTGCTCATGGCCTACGGCGCGTTCACCCTTTCGCGCACGCCGGTCGATGTGTTTCCCGACCTCAACAAGCCCACCGTGACCCTGATGGCCGAGGCCGGCGGCATGGCGGCCCAGGAGGTCGAGCAGCTCATCACCTTTGTGCTGGAGACCTCCATGAACGGCCTTCCCGGCGTGGAGAGCGTGCGCTCCACGTCGAGCGCCGGCCTGTCCTTCGTCTACGTCACCTTCGACTGGAGCGTGGACATCTTCCGCGCCCGGCAGATGGTGGCTGAGCGCCTTGCGGCGATGGAGGAGGCGCTGCCCCCGGGCATCACGCCGACCATGGGGCCGGTGAGTTCCATCATGGGCGAGATCATGCAAGTGGCGATTCCCATCGACCCCGCGCGCACCACGTCCATGGCCGTGCGCGAGTACGCCGACTGGGTGCTGCGCCCGCGCCTGCTGGCCATCCCCGGCGTGGCGCAGGTGATACCGATCGGCGGCGAGGTGCGCCAGTTCCAGGTGCAGCCCGACACGGCGCGCATGGCGCAGCTGGGCATCACGCACGAGCAGCTGACGGCCGCGCTCAAGGGCTTTTCGGCCAATACCTCGGGGGGCTTCCTGGAGCTCAACGGACGCGAGTACCTGATCCGCCACCTGGGCCAGACCACGCGCCTGCAGGACTTGCAGAACCTGGCACTGGCCGCGCCCAACGGCCAGAGCCTGCTGCTGCGCCAGGTGGCCGAGGTCAGCTTCGCCGCTGCCACCAAGCGTGGCGATGCGGGCTTCGAGGGCGGCCCCGCCGTGATCTTGGGCATACAGAAGCAGCCCACGGCCGACACCATCGCGCTCACCGGGCGCATCGAGGCGGCCCTGGCCGGGCTGGAGAAATCCCTGCCCGAGGGCATGCAGGCGCCGCGCGTCACCTTCCGCCAGGCGAGCTTCATCGAGGCCTCGGTACACACCCTGCAGGGCAAGCTGATTGGCGCCTCGGTGTTCGTGGCGGTGATCCTGTTCGTCTTCCTGGGCACGCTGCGGCCCACGGTGATCGCGCTCACGGCCATACCGGTCTCCATCCTTGTTTCCGCGCTGGTGTTCCGCTACTTCGGCCTGTCGATCAACACTATGACGCTGGGAGGACTGGCGATCGCCATCGGCGGCCTGGTGGACGACGCCGTGGTGGACGTGGAGAACGTGCTGCGCCGGCTGAAGATGGACCGGCAGAAGAAACCCGGCATGCGGCTGCACCCCATCGAGGTGGTCAAGCTTGCCTCCATGGAGGTGCGCACGGGCATCGTCTACGCCACGGCCATCATCGTGCTGGTGTTCCTGCCGCTGTTCGCGCTGCCGGGCATAGAGGGGCGGCTGTTCGTGCCGCTGGGCGTGGCCTTCATCGTCTCGACGCTGGCTTCGCTCCTGGTGTCGGTCACGGTCACGCCGGTGCTGGCCTTCTACCTGCTGCCGCGCATGAAGAACCTCGACCACGGCGACACGCGCCTGCTGGCCTGGCTCAAGGCGCGCTACCGCAGCGGCCTGCAGGCGGTGCTGAACCGCCCGCGGCAGGCGGTGGCGGCGGGGGCGTTGGCGGTGCTGGCTGCGGCGGCGGCCGTGCCGCTGTTTCCCACCACGTTCCTGCCGCCGTTCAACGAGGGCACGCTGCTCATCGGCATGCGCCTGAATCCGGGTGTGACCCTGGCAGAATCCACGGCCCTGGCCAGCCAGGCCGAGCGCCTGGTGCGCGAGGTGCCCGAGGTCACCCGCGTGGGGCGGCGCAGCGGCCGCGCCGAGCTCGACGAGCATGCCGAGGGCGTGCATGTCAGCGAGCTGGACGTGGGCCTGCTGCCCGCTTCCGAGATGCGCCGCAGCATGGGCGAGGTGCAGGCCGACATCCGCGCGCGCCTGGCGCCGTTGCCCGCGGCCATCTCCATGGGGCAGCCGATCTCGCACCGCATAGACCACATGCTCTCGGGCGTGCGCTCGCAAATCGCCATCAAGCTGTTCGGCGAAGACCTCGACACGCTGCGCGGCCAGGCGGAAAGCCTGCGCACGCGCTTGTCGGGCATAGCCGGCCTGGCCGACCTGGAGGTGGAGAAGCAGGTGCTGGCGCCGCAGATCACGGTGCGCGTGGACTATGCCGCCGCCGCCCAGTACGGCGTGAGCGCGGCCCAGGTGCTGGCCACCCTGCAAGGCCTGGTGGAGGGCGAGAAGATCGCGCAGATCGTCGAGGGCGGGCGCCGCTTCGCCCTGGTGGTGCGCCTGCCGGACAGCGCGCGCGCGCCCGGCGGGCTGGCGCAGCTGCTACTCGACACTCCCCGCGGGCGCGTGCCCCTGTCGCGCCTGGCCAGCATCGAGGAGGGCGACGGCCCGAACCAGATCAGCCGTGACGACGGGCGCCGGCGCATCGTGCTGTCGGCCAACGCCCAGGGGCGGCCGCTCTCGGACGTGGTGGCCGACATCCGCGCCGTGGTGGACGGGACCCGCCTGCCCGAGGGCTACTTCATCACCCTGGGCGGGCAGTTCCAGGCGCAGGAGGAGGCCAGCCGTCTCGTCGCGATGCTGGCCGTCGTCTCGCTGGCGCTGATGTTCGTCGTGCTCTATGCGCGCTACCAGTCGGCGCGGCTGTCGGCCCTCATCATGGCCAACATCCCGCTGGCGCTGGTGGGCGCGGTGCTGGGGCTGTGGATCTCGGGCCAGCCGCTGTCGGTGGCGGCGCTGATCGGCTTCATCACGCTGGCGGGCATCTCGGTGCGCAACGGCATCCTGAAGGTCAGCCACTACCTGAACCTGATGCGCACCGAGGGCGAGGGCTTCGACCACGCCATGATCCTGCGCGGCTCCCTGGAGCGCCTGAGCCCCGTGCTCATGACGGCCCTGGTGACGGCTTTCGCCCTGGCGCCCCTGCTGTTCGAGGCCGAGCGTCCGGGCACCGAGATACTGCATCCGGTGGCGGTGGTGATCTTCTCGGGGCTGGTCAGCTCGACCTTGCTCGACACCTTCCTCACCCCGGCGCTGTTCTGGCTCCTTGGCCGGCGCGACGCCGAACGCCTGCTCGACGACAAGCGCACCGAGGCATTCTGACGCAGCCCTGGCCCCGGCCCGGCGGACTGGAACTCAATACACCAGCCGCTCGGGCCGCACCTCCTGCAGGATGGTGGTGGCGATCTCCTCGATGCTCTTGGTCGTGGTGGAGAGCCAGCGTATGCCCGCGCGGCGCATCATGGCCTCGGCCTCGTTGACTTCGTAGCGGCAGTTGGCCAGGTCGGCGTAGCGCGAGTTCGGGCGTCGCTCGTTGCGGATCTCGGACAGGCGCTCGGGCTGGATGGTCAGACCGAAGATCTTCTTGCGGTAGGGCATGAGCGCGGGCGGCAGCTGGCGGCGCTCGAAGTCCTCCGGGATCAGCGGGTAGTTCGCCACCTTCAGGCCGCATTGCATGGCCAGGTACAGACTGGTGGGCGTCTTGCCGCTGCGCGAGACGCCGATCAGGATCACGTCCGCCCCCTCCAGGTCGCGGTGGCTCTGGCCGTCGTCGTGGTCCAGGCTGAAGTTGATCGCCTCGATGCGGTCGAGGTACTCCTTGGAGCGCGTGATGTCGGAGAAGCGCCCCACGCGGTGCAGCGACTTGATGCCCAGCTCCTGCTCCAGCGGGCGCACGAAGGTGCCGAACATGTCCATCAGCATGCCCTTGCAGCCCTCCTGTATCACCCTGAGCACGTCCATGTTCACGAGCGTGGTGAAGATGATGGGCTTCCTGCCCTCCAGCTCCGCCGTGTGGTTGACCTGGCGCACGGCCTGGTGCGCCTTGTCCACGGTGTCCACGAAAGGCAGGCGCACGTGGCGCGGCCTCATGTCGAACTGGGCCAGGATGGCATTGCCGAAGGTCTCGGCCGTGATACCGGTGCCGTCGGAGATGTAGAACACGGTGCGCGTGTGCATGGGCAGCATGGACAGGGGGCGGGTAGGGTTGAACGAGGGGCGGCTGCGGCGGGGCGTGCGCGGCATCGGGCTGCGCCCCTACAATGGCGCCCATTATTCCCAATTTCTCCCCATGCACCGCGCCGGCCCACAACCACAACAGCAAAGCCGTGGCCGCTGCATGGGCGACCGCCTGAGGCATCTCCCAGCCTGTGCAGGCGCAGACCCGGTTTCAACTTCTGGAGCTTTCCCATGTCTGCACGTTTCGAGGCGACCGCCCTGGTCGTACCGTTTGAAAACCTGAGAATGAGCGACGTCGAGGTCGTCGGCGGCAAGAACGCCAGCCTCGGCGAGATGATCTCGCAGCTGCCCCAAGGGGTGCGCGTGCCCACCGGCTTCGCCACCACGGCGCACGCTTTCCGCGAGTTCCTGAAGTACGAGGGCCTGGCGGACCGCATCAGCGCCCGCCTGGCCAGGCTCGATACCGAAGACGTGCGCGCCCTGGCCGAGGCCGGTGCCGAGATCCGCGGCTGGGTCGAGGCCCAGCCCTTCCCGGCAGACCTGGAAAAGGCCGTGCGCGAGGCCTTCGCTCGGCTTTGCGGCGGCAACGAGCAGGCCAGCTTCGCCGTGCGCTCCTCGGCCACGGCGGAAGACCTGCCGGACGCCTCGTTCGCGGGCCAGCAGGAGACCTTCCTGAACGTCGTCGGCATCGAGGACGTGCTGCACAAGATGAAGGAGGTGTTCGCCAGCCTCTACAACGACCGCGCCATCAGCTACCGCGTGCACAAGGGCTTCGCGCACGACGTGGTGGCCCTGTCGGCCGGCGTTCAGCGCATGGTGCGCTCCGACCTGGGCGCGGCCGGCGTGATGTTCACCATCGACACCGAGAGCGGCTTCGAGGACGTGGTCTTCATCACCAGTAGCTACGGCCTGGGCGAGACCGTGGTGCAGGGCGCCGTGAACCCCGACGAGTTCTACGTGCACAAGCCCATGCTCAAGGCCGGCAAAAAGGCCGTGATCCGCCGCAGCCTGGGCAGCAAGCTGATCCAGATGGTGTTCGCCAGCCCCGAGGAAAAGGCGGCCACCGGCAAGCTGGTCAAGACCATCGACGTGGCGACCGAGCAGCGCAACCGCTATTCGCTGACCGACGCCGATGTGCAGCAGCTCGCGCAGTACGCGCTGGTGATCGAGCAGCACTACGGCCGCCCCATGGACATCGAGTGGGGCAAGGACGGCCAGGACGGCCAGCTCTACATCCTGCAGGCCCGCCCCGAGACGGTGAAGAGCCAGGCCAAGGGCCAGGCCGAGCAGCGCTACAAGCTCAAGGGCCATGGGCAGGTGCTGGCCGAGGGCCGCGCCATCGGCCAGAAGATAGGCACCGGCCCGGTGCGCCTGATCCACGACATCCGCGAGATGGACAAGGTGCAGCCGGGCGACGTGCTGGTCACCGACATGACCGACCCCAACTGGGAGCCGGTGATGAAGCGCGCCAGCGCCATCGTCACCAACCGCGGCGGGCGCACCTGCCACGCCGCCATCATCGCGCGCGAGCTGGGCATTCCCGCCGTCGTGGGCTGCGGCCACGCGACCGACCGGCTCAAGGACGGCACCCTGGTGACGGTGAGCTGCGCCGAGGGGGACACCGGCAAGATCTACGACGGCCTGCTGGAGACCGAGGTGACCGAGGTGCAGCGCGGCGAGATGCCGCAGATCGCCACCAAGATCATGATGAACGTGGGCAACCCGCAGCTCGCCTTCGACTTCGCCCAGCTGCCGAACGAGGGCGTCGGCCTGGCGCGCCTGGAGTTCATCATCAACAACAACATCGGCGTGCACCCCAAGGCCATCCTGGACTACCCCGCCGTCGATGCCGACCTGAAGAAGGCCGTGGAATCCGTGGCCCGGGGCCATGCCAGCCCCCGCGCGTTCTACGTGGACAAGGTGGCCGAGGGCGTGGCGACGATCGCCGCCGCGTTCTGGCCCAAGCCCGTCATCGTGCGCCTGTCGGACTTCAAGTCCAACGAGTACCGCAAGCTCATCGGCGGCAGCCGCTACGAGCCCGAGGAAGAGAACCCCATGCTGGGCTTCCGCGGCGCGGCGCGCTACATCAGCGAGGACTTCGGCGAGGCCTTCGCCATGGAATGCGAGGCCCTCAAGCGCGTGCGCAACGACATGGGCCTGACCAACGTGCAGGTCATGGTGCCCTTCGTGCGCACCCTGGGCCAGGCCGACCGCGTGACGCAGCTGCTGGCAGAGCACGGCCTCAGGCGCGGCGAGAACGACCTCAAGCTCATCATGATGTGCGAGGTGCCCAGCAACGCCGTGCTGGCCGACGAGTTCCTGCAGTTCTTCGACGGCTTCTCGGTGGGCTCCAACGACCTGACCCAGCTCACCCTGGGGCTGGACCGCGACTCGGGCCTGGAGCTGCTGGCGAAGGACTTCGACGAACGCGACCCGGCCGTGCGCGCGCTGCTCAAGCGCGCCATCGAGGCCTGCAAGCGCCAGGGCAAGTACGTGGGCATCTGCGGCCAGGGGCCCAGCGACCACCCGGACTTCGCCCTGTGGCTGGCGGGCGAGGGCATCACGTCGATCTCGCTGAACCCGGACAGCGTGATCGACACCTGGCAGAAGCTGGCCGGCTGACGGCCACCGCCGCGCCATGCCGCACCGCAGGACGCTCACGCACGACGAGCACGCGGGGGCGCCGTTCGCCCCCGACCTGCACGACGCGCGCCACCTGTGGCTCAAGGCCGGGCTGCTGCTCGTCTGGGCGCTGGTGTCGTTCGTCGCCTGCTTCTTCGCGCGCGACCTGCAGTTCGCGGTGGGGCAGTGGCAGCTGAGCTACTGGATCGCCTCCCAGGGGGCGGTGCTGATGTTCATCGCCATCGTCTGCGTCTACTGCGCGGCGATGAGCCACTTCGAGCGGCAGGACAGGGCCGCGCAGCACAAGGCCGCCGAGGCACGGGCGCATGACTGAGCGTGGCGCAGGGCGCTCCTACATGGCGCGCCTGAACCGCATCGTCGCGCTGTACATCGCGGGCCTGCTGGGCTTCCTGGCGCTGATGGCCTGGGCCGAGCAGAACGGCCTGTCGCGCCAGTGGATAGGGCCCATCTTCCTGTTCCTGACGGTGATGGTCTATGCCGCCATCGGCGTCTACGGGCGCACCACCGACCCGGACGAGTACTACGTGGCGGGCCGCCGCATCCCTCCCATCTACAACGGCATGGCCGCGGCCGCGGACTGGATGAGCGCGGCCTCGTTCATCAGCCTGTCGGGGGCTCTGTACCTGCAGGGCTTCTCGGGCACGCCGGACCAGCCCGGCGGCCTGGCCTACCTGCTGGGCTGGACGGGCGGCTTCGTGCTCGTGGCCATGCTGGTCGCGCCGCACCTGCGGGCCATGAACCTCTACACCATCCCCGACTTCTTCCAGGTGCGCTATGGCGGGCGCTGGCCGCGCGTCATCGCGGCCCTGTCGGCCGTGCTGTGCTCGTTCACCTACGTGGTGGCGCAGATCTACGGCGTGGGGCTGATCGCCTCGCGCCTCACCGGCGTGCAGTTCGAGATCGGCATCATGCTGGGCCTGGGCGGCGTGCTGCTGTGCTCGTTCCTCGGGGGGATGCGGGCCATCACCTGGACGCAGGTGGCGCAGTACATGGTGATCCTGCTGGCGTTCCTGATCCCCGTGTCCTGGCTAGCCTACAAGCAGCTGGGCAATCCCGCGGCGCCGGTGGTGGCGGGGGCCCAGATCGGCAAGATCGCGCAGCTCGAAGAGGGACTGCTGGCCTCGGAGGTCGAGCGCGAGGTCGTGGCCGCCTACCTGGAGCGCGCGCGCGACTACGAGGAGCGGCTGGCCGACGTGCCCGCAGCGCTTGCGCGCGAGCGCGAGGCCGCGCGCCAGCGCATCCAGCGCCTGCGCGCGCAGAACGCCGACGTGGGGCTGATCGTCGCGGCCAGCCGCGAGCTGGCCTCCATGCCGCGCGACGAGGCGGCCGCGCGCGAGCGCTGGACGCGCGAGATGCACGCCAACTACGAGCGCGCGCGCGCGCTGGGCGGCCTGCCGCGCCACAGCCAGGCCTTCGCCGGCGACCCGCAGGGCACGCCCGCCGAGCGGCAGGCATTCGAGGACGGGCGGCGCAACTTCCTGGCGCTGATGTTCTGCCTCATGGTGGGCACGGCGGGCCTGCCGCACCTGCTCACGCGCTACTACACGGTGCCGTCGGTGGCGGGGGCGCGCACTTCGGTGGCCTGGTCGCTGTTCTTCATCGCCCTGCTGTACCTGAGCGCGCCGGCGCTGGCGGTGCTGGTGAAGTTCGAGGTCATGAACAACCTCGTGGGCAGCAGTTTTGACCAGCTGCCCAACTGGATGGCGCAGTGGGCGCGCGTGGACGCCTCGCTGCTGTCGGTCGAGGACGTGAACGGCGACGGCATCGTGCAGTTCGGCGAGATCCGCTTCGGCGCCGACCTCATCATGCTGGCCACGCCCGAGATCGGCGGCATGCCCTACGTCATCTCGGGCCTGGTGGCCGCGGGCGGGCTGGCCGCGGCGCTGTCCACCGCCGATGGCCTGCTGCTGACCATCAGCAACGCGCTGGTGCGCGACCTGTACTTCCAGGAGACGCGCCGCAGGGCGTCGCCCGAGCAGCGCGTGATCCTCACCAAGTTCACGCTGCTCACGGTGGCGCTGTCGGCCGCGTTCGTCGCGGCGCTCAAGCCCTCGGAGATCCTGCCCATGGTCTCGGCATCGTTCTCGATCGCCGCGTCGGCCTTCGTGCCGGCCATGGTCCTGGGCATCTTCTGGCGCGGCACCACGCGGCACGGCGCCGTGGCCGGCATGCTGGCGGGCCTGTCGGTCACCATGTACTACCTGCTCGCCCAGGTCGATGGCGTGCGCGAGCTGGTGCCGAAGATGCTGCTCACGGATGGCCTGTGGTTCGGCATACACCCGATCTCCGCCGGGGTGTTCGGCGTGCCCACGGGCCTGGCGGTGGCCTGGCTCGTCAGCCTGGCCACCCGGCCGGGCAGGCCGCAGCCCGTGCCGGCGGACGGCCTGTGACCCGCGCCCGGCCGCACCTCTGCGCAAGTGGTTTTACGGTTCACAAATTTTCACGTTTGTGCAAGACTGAAACCTTCACGGCGCCACGTTCCCCATGTGGCGCGAGGCGAGGGCAAGCGCATGATTTTTGTGAAAACCCAGGCCGGGCAGAAGGCGCTCAAGGAACGCCATGGCGCGCTGTCGCCGCGCCAGCGCTCGGCCTTCATCCTGTTCGACGGCCGGCGCACGCTGGCGCAGGTGCTCGCGGCCACCGCCGCGCTCGGGATCACGCAGGACGACGTGCAGTTCATGATCGACGAGGGGCTGCTCGAGTACGCCAGCGCGGCGCCGCAGGCCAGGGAGCCCGAGGCGCCGGCGCAGGCCGATAAGGGCGGCGCGCATTCCGCCAGCGAGCGCTACCAGGCGGCCTACCTCATCGCCACCGAACTCACGGCCAGCCTGGGACTGCGCGGGTTCCGCCTGAACCTGGCCGTCGAAGGCACGACGGGCTTCGAGTCCCTGGCCGCGCTGGCGCCCAAAATCCGCGATGCGGTGGGCGAGGCGAAGTACGAACGGCTGGAGCGCGCGCTGTTCGCATGACCGCGCCGCCCGAAGGGTGAACCGTGGCGTCGTAGCCGTTCAAATCGTTGATCGTCTGCTCTTCGCTCAAAGCTGGTCGACTGCCAGAGCCAGGGTGCTGCCGGCACCGCCGGTGACGATATCCCGCAACATCAGGGCCTGCACCAGCACATGGGCCGCATAGTGGCTGCCCGTGGCAAGCTTGGCCGCGAGGAAGCCCGCGTCGCCGGTGCCCGCTGCCAGCTGCGCGGCGGCGGCCTCCGCCATGCGTGCCGACAGCCAGCCGCCGATCACCGTGCCGGCCAGGCGCAGGAAGGGCACGGCGCCTGCCGCGCAGTGCTGCGGCTGCGCATCGCTGTGCGCCAGCAGCCAGTCGGTGGCCTGCTCCAGCGCGTGTGCCGCCGCTGCCAGCGCGCCGCCGATCTGCGCCAGGGCCGGGCCGGGCGATTCGATCAGGCGGTGCGCATCCGCGTCTATGCGCCGCAGCAGCGCCTTCAGCGTGGCGCCGCCTTCGCGCGCCAGCTTGCGGCCGATCAGGTCGTTGGCCTGGATGCCGGTCGTGCCTTCGTAGATGGTGGTGATGCGCGCATCGCGCAGGTACTGCGCGGCGCCGGTCTCCTCGACATAGCCCATGCCGCCGTGCACTTGCATGCCGTCGGAGGCGATGCCCAGCGCGTTGTCGGTGCACCAGCCCTTGACCACCGGTGTCAGCAGGCCGACCAGGGCCTGGGCCCGGGTGCGCTCCTGCGCATCCGGGTGGCCGGCGGCGCGGTCCATCTGGCCGGCGCAGAAGTAGGCCAGCGCGCGCATGGCCTCGGTGCGCGCCTTCATGTCCATCAGCATGCGGCGCACGTCGGGGTGGCCGGCGATGGTGCCGCTGCCGGCCAGCGCCGGGCGGCCCTGCACGCGCTCCAGCGCGTAGGCGCGCGCATGCTGGTAGGCGCGCTCGGATACGCCCACGCCCTCCAGCCCGACATTCAGCCGCGCGTGGTTCATCATGGTGAACATGCAGGCCAGCCCCTGGTGCGGCTCGCCGATCAGGTAGCCGATCGCGCCCCCGCGTTCGCCGAAGCACATGGACGCCGTGGGGCTGGCGTGGATGCCCAGCTTGTGCTCGATCGAGGTGCAGGCCAGGTCGTTGCGTTCGCCCAGGGTGCCATCGTCGTTGGCCAGGAACTTGGGGCACAGGAACAGCGAGATGCCCTTCACGCCCGCCGGCGCATCGGGCAGGCGCGCCAGCACCAGGTGCACGATGTTCTCGGCCATGTCGTGCTCGCCCCAGGTGATGAAGATCTTGTTGCCGCTCACGCGGTAGTGGTCGCCCTCGGGCATCGCGCGGCTGCGCAGCGCGGCCAGGTCGGAGCCGGCCTGCGGCTCGGTGAGGTTCATGGTGCCGGTCCAGCGGCCCGCGACCATGGGCTCCAGAAAACGGCGCTTGAGCGCGTCGCTTCCGTGGTGGGCAATGGCCTCGACCGCGCCGAGCGTCAGCATCTGGCACAGGCTGAAGGCCAGGTTGGACGATTTCCACATCTCCAGCACCGCGGTGGAGACCAGCACCGGCAGGCCTTGCCCGCCCCATTCGGCGGCGGCCGGCATGCCGGCCCAGCCGTTGTCGCAGAAGCTCTTCCAGGCGTCGCCAAAGCCGTCGGCGGAGCTCACGGCACCGTCGTGCCAGCGCGCGCCCTGCTGGTCGCCGGAGCGGTTCAGCGGGTCCAGCACGCCGGCGGCGTAACTGGCAGCCTCGTGCAGGATGGCCTCGACGAGGTCGGGCGTGGTTTCCTCGTGGCTGGGCTGGGTGCAGATCGCATCCAGGCCGCCGATTTCCTTCATGGTGAACAGCATGTCGCGCACAGGCGCGGCGTAGGTGGACATCGTGCTCTCTCCAGGTGAAAAGACCGCTCCGACTGGCGGGCGATCGCGGTGGAAAGATGCTATGCGCTGCGGTCGCCGCTGGCGATGGCAGATCACTTCGATCCGCTGGCAAGCGACCTCTTTCGGCGGCCGCCGATGGTCCTTGCCTGCCCGCGCTACGCCTTGCCGGCTTGCGACCGGTAGTCGCCGGGTGCGCTGCCGGTCCAGCCCTTGAAGGCGCGCTGGAACGAGGTGCTGTCGGTGAATCCCAGTTCCACGGCAATCGCGTGCAGCGACGCGCGGGTGCTGGTCAAGCGCACGATGGCCATGTCGCGCCGCAGCTCGTCCTTGAGCATCTGGAAGGATTTGCCTTCTGCAGCCAGGTGCCGCTGCAGCGCGCTGACCGACATGTGCAGGCGCTGTGCGGTCGCCGTCAGGGTGGGCCACTCCGGGCAGGTCTGCTGCAGCAGCGCGCGCACCTGGGCGCTGGCGTCGCGCTCGATCAGGCGGGGGCCCACGAGGTTGCCAGGCGTGGCGTGCAGGAAAGCCCGGAGCGCGACCGCATCGCGGTGCACCGGCTGTGCAAAGGCGGCATCATCGAACCAGACCGCCGAGCGCGGCTGCCCGAAGCGCAGCGTGCCCGAGTAGATCTGGGCATAGCCCGCGGCATGCGGCGGTGCCTCGAACGCGAAGTCGAAGCCCTGGGGCACCAGCCGCCCGCCGTGCAGCCATACCAGCATGCGCCAGAACACGCGCAGCAGCAGGCTGTGCAGGAAGTCGCCGTGCACGCCTGGGCCGCCGCGCATCTCCAGCGCGGCGCCGCGCCGCGGGCCTTCGCAGACCGGCACCAGCGCCACGTCGTCCTGCAGCAGAGCAAAGGATTGGCTCAAACGCTGCAAGGCGGTGGCCAGCGTCCGCTCCCCGAGCGTGGAGCGCGCCATCAGCGCGAAGCTGCCGCAGCGCATGGGCCTGCCGTGGAGGTAGCCCATGCATTCGTCGTCCAGACTGTCCTTCACCGCATTGAAGAGCGCAATGTACTGCGCGACGGTCACGCGCGACTGCTCCAGGCCGAGCAGCGATTCGGCGATGCCGGCCTGGCCCAGGACGCCGCTGCGCCAGGCCGGGGTGTCCAGGCCCCGGTTGCGGGCACCGCCCAGCAGGCCATGCACGGCAAAGATCGGAACGGTGGTAGCGGGTCGCAGCATGGTCGATCGATGAGCAGGTGGTGCGTTGCGCGTGGAATGCAAAAACAATAGCTGCTGGCACTGGTTGCTACTGGTTTTTAGGTTTAAAAATATCTGAAAACGGGAGATTGTGCACGCTATTAGCTACTATTTTTATAGCAGCTCAACGCCTCGCAAGAGATGGCCGTGATGGCCGCAGCCCTCAATCAGAGGTCGTTTGTCAGTGTATCGAAGTGATCTGCCATCGCCAGCCGGGAAGCCCGTCACTACGATTTGGCACAAGCCTTGGGCATGCGGCCGGCGCGATTCCAGACGCCGGACCGGCTGCCGCGAGACCCCCAAAAACAGTACCAGGAGACCTTTCATGAAGCGTTTGACCGCCCTTGCCGCCGCAGCCTTGCTGGCCGCCGCCGCGGCGCTGCCAGCCCAGGCCCAGGGCATCTCGGGCGACGTGGTGAAGATCGCCGTGCTCAGCGACATGTCCGGCCCCTATGCCGACACTGGGGGCAAGGGTTCGGTGGAGGCGGCGAAGATGGCGATTGCCGACTTCGGCGGCACGGTGCTGGGCAAGAAGATCGAGCTGGTCTTTGCCGACCACCAGAACAAGGCCGACGTGGCTGCGACCCGTGCCCGCCAGTGGTTCGACAGCGATGGCGTGGACATGGTCATGAACATGAACAACTCCGCCGTCGCCATCGCCGTCAACGGCCTGGCGCGCGAGCGCGCAAAGATGGTCATGAACACCGGCGCCGTCACCACGGCGCTGACCAACGAGCAGTGCGGCCCCACGCTGGTGCACTACGTCTACGATTCCTATGCGCTGACCAACGTCGCCGTCAAGGGCGTGCTGGCGCAGGGCAAGAAGGATTGGTTCATTATCCTGGTGGACTACGCCGGGGGCAAGGCCATGGCGAACGCCGCGGCCGAATTCGTCGAGGCCGGCGGCGGCCGGGTCGTCGGACAGGTGGCGCACCCGATCAACACCGGCGACTTCGCGTCCTACGTGAACCAGGCCCAGGCTTCGAAGGCACAGGTGGTGACGCTGGCCAACGCCTCCAGCGACACGGTCAACACCATCAAGGCCGCGCACAACTTCGGCCTCACGAAGGGCCAGGTGCTGGTGCCGCAACTGATGCTGATCAACGACATCCACGGCCTGGGCCTGCGTCTCGGCCAGGGCCTGGTCTTCGCCACCGCCTTCTACTGGGACCGCACGCCCGAGTCGCGCGCCTGGTCCCGACGCTATTTCGAGCGCATGAAAAAGATGCCGACGATGGTGCAGGCCGGCGACTATTCGGCCGTGACCACCTACCTGCAGGCCGTGCAGGCGGCCGGCACCGACGACGGCCCCGCGGTGGCGCGGCAGCTCAAGACCATGAAGATCAACGACGCCTTCTCGCAGAACGGCTACGTGCGCGAGGATGGCCGCATGGTGCATGACATGTACGTGGTGCAGGTGAAGAAGCCCGAGGAGTCCAAGGCGCCCTGGGACTACTACAAGGTGCTGTCCACCATCCCCGGCGATCAGGCCTTCCGCCCGCTGTTCAGGAGCACCTGCAAGCTGGTGCAGAAATCCTGATTCCCCACCGATTCCCTGTTTCAAAGAGATTTCCATGCTGCCCCAACTGCACCGCCATTCCTGGATGGACGAATCCATCGAGGCCTTCCGTGAACAGGTGCGCCGCTATATCGCGGCCGAGTTCTCGCCCCACCTGGACGGCTGGCGCCGCCAGGGCTACGTGCCGCGCCAGGTGTGGCGCGGCTTCGGCGAGATGGGCTTTCTGCTGCCCGAGATGGACGAGGCTTATGGCGGCGCCGGCGCCAGCCTGGCCTACCAGCTGGTGGCTCAGGACGAACTGGCCAAGGCCGAGATGCCGAACAACCTGGCGGTGCACACCATCGCCTCGCACTACATCCGCGCCTACGGCACCGAGGCGCAGAAGCAGCGCTGGCTGCCTCGGCTGGTAAATGGCGAGATGCTCGCGGCCATCGCCATGACCGAGCCCGGCTGCGGTACCGACCTCAAGGCGATCGGCACGCGGGCGCGCCGCGACGGCGGCGGCTACGTGATCGACGGCGCCAAGACCTTCATCACCAACGGCTTCACCTGCAACCTGCTGATCGTGGTGGCGCGCACCGGCGGGCCGGGCAGCCGCGGCCTGTCGCTGATCGTGCTGGAGACCGAGGATCTGCCGGGCTTCCGTGTCGGCCGGCTGCTGGAGAAGATCGGCCTGCACGCATCCGACACTGCCGAGCTGTTTTTCGACGGCGTGCGCGTGCCGGCCGACCAGCTGCTGGGCGGCGAGGAAGGCCAGGGTTTCGGCCAGCTGATGGGCCAGCTGCCCTACGAGCGCATGCTGATCGCGGTGCCGGCCGCCGCCACCATCGAGCTGGCGCTGCAGCTGACGCTGGACTATGCGCGAGAGCGCAAGGTGTTTGGCGCCCCGCTGCTGGACATGCAGAACACGCGCTTCAAGCTCGCCGAGGTGGCGACCATCGCGCACGTGGTGCGCACCTTCGTCAACGACTGCACGCAGCGCCTGGTCGACGGCAAGCTGGATGCCGAGGCAGCCTACATGGCCAAGTGGTGGTGCACCGAACAGCAGTGCCGGGTGGTGGACGAATGCCTGCAGCTGTTCGGCGGCTACGGCTACATGACCGAATACCCGATTGCGCGCCTGTATGCGGCCTCGCGCGTGCAGAAGATCTACGGCGGCGCCAACGAGGTCATGAAGGACCTGATTGCGAGGAAACTGTGACCGCGGCGCAAGACGCCCGGGCTCTGGCGCGGCCGCTGCACGGCGTGCAGGTGCTGGAGTTCGAGGGCATAGGCCCCGGCCCGCTGGCCGCGCGCATGCTGGCCGACATGGGGGCCGAGGTGACCACGCTGGCACGCGCCACCCCCGCCGCGGCCGACGCGCTCCTGGGCAGTGCGGCCGGGAACCCGCTGCACCGCGGCAAGCGGGTCGAGGTGGCCGACCTCAAGTCGCCCGCCGGCCGCGCCCGCGCCCTGGCGCTGGTGTCCGAGGCCGACGCGCTGATCGAAGGCTATCGCCCCGGCGTGATGGAGCGCCTGGGCCTGGGGCCGGCCGATTGCGCCGCGCGCAACCCCCGGCTGGTCTACGGCCGCATGACCGGCTGGGGCCAGCACGGCCCCCTGGCCCAGGCGGCCGGGCACGACCTGAACTACGTGGCGCTCACGGGCCTGCTCTCGCTGGCCGCGCGCCCGGGGCAGGCGCCCATCGTTCCGCCTACCGTGCTGGGCGACGCTGGCGGCGCGCTCGGCCTGGCCTTCGGCATTGCCTGCGCACTGCTCGATGCGCGAGCCAGCGGCCGCGGGCGCGTGGTGGATGCGGCCATCGTCGACATCGTGGCCATGCTGGGCACGCTGGCGCAGTGGATCCGCGCCGGCGGCCAGCTCGACGGCAGCCAGCCGAGTCCGTTCCACGACTCGCCGTTCTACGACGTCTACGAATGCGCCGACGGCGGCTTCGTCAGCCTGGGGCCTGTCGAGCCCCCGTTCTACGCGCTGCTGCTGGCCCGGCTGGGACTGGATGGCGTGGACCCCGCCGCGCAGTACGACAAGGCGGCCTGGCCAGCGCTGAAGGCGCGCATCGCCGCACTGCTGCGCAGCCAGCCGCGCGCCCATTGGTGCGCGCTGCTCGAAGGCAGCGACGCCTGCTTTGCCCCGGTGCTGGGCCTGGCCGAGGCGGCGCGGCACCCGCACAACGCTGCGCGCGGCATCTATGCGCCGCAGCCCTCGGGCGCGATCGACGTGGCGCCCGCACCGCGCTTTCGCGCACTCACCGATTCAACCCAGGAGACAAGCATATGAACGCCCCCGCACAGACGACGGCCCCGATCCGCGGCTGCCCTTCCACCATGGGTGATGAGCGCCAGCTCAACACCACCACCCTGATCCGGCATGCGGCGCGTACCCATCCGGAGCAGGAGATCGTCTACCGCACGCCCGACGGCGGCTGGGCGCGCTACACCTATGCCGACTGCTACGAGCGCGTGTGCCGCGGCGCCAATGCACTGCGCGCGATCGGCGTACAGCCGGGCGACCGGGTCGGCGTTCTGGACTGGAACAGCCGCCGCCACTTCGAGCTGTACTGGGCCATTCCGGGCCTGGGCGCGGTGATGCTGCAGATGAACCTGCGCCTGGGCGCCGAAGACCTGGGCTACGTGGCCGGCCACAGCCAGGCCCGGTACGTCCTGGTGGACGAATCGCTGCTGCCGGTGGCCGAAGCCATTGCCGCGCACGTGCCCGGCGTGCAGGGCTGGATCGTGATGAGCGACAAGCCGCTGGCGCAGATCCAGACCACGCTGGCGCCGCTCCTGCACTACGAAGACCTGCTCGCGCAGGCGCCGGCCGCGATGGACTGGCCCGAGATCGACGAGCGCTCGGCCTACAGCGCCTGCTACACCACCGGCACCACCGGCCGGCCCAAGGGCGTGTACTACTCGCACCGCGCGATCTACCTGCACTCCACGACCATGGCCACCAACCTGGGCATGACGCTGGACGACTGCTGCATGCCGATCACGCCGATGTTCCACGGCCAGAGCTGGGGCCTGCCGCAGGCCGCCACCCTGCTGGCCAACAAGATCGTGCTGCCCGGGCGCTATCAGGCCGAGGACACCGCGCCGCTGACCGACGCGATGATCGCCGAGGGGGTGACGGTGACCAACGGCGCGCCGGCCATCTTCCAGCCCATGCTGCAGTACATCGAGACGCTGCCGGTCAAGCCCGACTTCCGCCGCCTGCGCATGCTCTCGGGCGCCACCGAGCCGCCGCTGTCCATGATGCGGGGCTTCTACGAACTCACCGGTGCCGAAGTGGTGCAGGCCTATGGCGCCACCGAGACCACGCCGCTGGTGACGGTCAGCCGCCTCAAGCCCACGCTCAGGCAAAAGCTCAGCGCCGAGGAGCGCTGGAACCTCAAGCGCAAGCAGGGCCTGGTCGTGACCGGCGTGGACATCCGCCTGCTCGGGCAAGACGGCCAGGAGTTGCCGCACGACGGCCAGTCAGCCGGCGAGATCTGCCTGCGCGGCCCGTGGATCAGCGCCCGCTACCACGATGCGGCCGACAACGACGGCCGTTTCGTCGATGGCTGGTGGCGCTCGGGCGACGTGGGCACGCTGGATGCCGACGGCTACCTTAAGGTCACCGACCGGATCAAGGACGTGATCAAGAGCGGCGGCGAGTGGATCTCGTCGATCGACATGGAGAACCTGCTCATGGGGCACCCGGCCGTGCGCGACGCGGCGGTGATCGGCATTCCCCACGCGAAGTGGCAGGAGCGGCCCCTGGCCCTGGTGGTGCTGAGGCCGGGCCATGCGGCCACGCAGGAAGAGTTGCACGCGCACTTGGGCAGCGCCTTCGCCAAGTGGCAGCTGCCCGACCAGGTCCTGTTCGTCGAGGCCATTCCCAAGACCAGCGTTGGCAAGAACGACAAGAAGCGCATGCGCGCCGAACATGCGCAGCGCTATGCCGGGTAGGCCCCATCGAGCCCCATGTCCGGATCGGACGACTCCAGGAGATACGCATGAATGAACATGAACCCGTCATCATCGGCGCGCTGCGCACACCGGTCGGCAAGCGCGGCGGGCGCTTGCGGCAATGGCACCCGGTCGATCTGCTGGGCGAGACCCTGCACCAGCTGGTGGAGCGCACGGGCATCGACCCGGCCGACCTGGACGACGTGATCGTCGGCTGCGTGCTGCAGTGGGGGCCGCAGCACGGCAACCTGGGCCGGCACGCCGTGCTGGCGGCCGGGCTGCCCGAATCCGTTCCCGCCGTGACGATCGACAGGCAGTGCGGCTCCGGCCAGCAGGCGGTGAGCTTCGCGGTCCACGGCGTGCGTGCGGGTGCCTACCAATTGGTGATCGGCGCCGGGGTCGAGTCCATGTCGCAGGCGCCGCTGCCGCCCTCGTTCAAGCCCGGCGAACCGCTCGGTCCGCAGTACAGCCCGCGCGAACTGGCGCGCTACCAGGACAACCCGCTGCTGCCGCAAGGCGTTTCGTCGGAGCTGATGAACCAGCGCTTCGGCCTCGGCCGCGAGATGCTCGATGCCTTCGCCGTTCGCAGCCACCAGCGGGCCGCCGCGGCTGCGCAGGCCGGGCGCTTCCAGGAGCAGCTTGTGTGGCTCACCGAGGAGCCGGCAGACCCGGACAGCCCGGTGGTCGCCGCCGACGAGGGCGTGCGCGCGAATTCCGACCCCGCGAAGATGGCGGCTCTGAGGCCGGTGTTTGCCGCCGACGGCGCCACCACGGCCGCCAACTCGTCGCAGATCAGCGATGGTGCCGCCGCGCTGCTAATCGCCAGCCGCGCGTACGCCGAGCGGCATGGCCTGCAGCCGCGCGCCCGCTTCGTCAGCACCGCCGTGGCCGCCGCCGACCCGGTGATCCAGTTCACCGCCGTGCTCGATTCCACCCGCAAGGCGCTGAAGGAGGCAGGCCTGGGCATCGGCGACATCGACCTGTTCGAGGTCAACGAAGCCTTTGCCGGCGTGCCGCTCATGTTCCAGCGGGAGTTCGGCATTCTCGACGACCGCCTCAACGTCAACGGCGGCTCCGTGGCGATCGGCCACCCCCCGGGCTCCACTGGTGCGCGCATGCTGACCGACCTGCTGTGCGAGCTGGAGCGCCGGGGCTCCCGCTATGGCCTTCAGACCATCTGCGAGGCCTCGGGCACGGCCAACACCACCATTATCGAACGGCTGGATCCGGGGAGCAGGCCATGACCGAGGTGCTGGTCCACCGCCAGGACGCCATCGCCGTCCTGACCATCAACCGCCCGCGCGCAAAGAACAGCCTGAACCGCGCGGTCTTCGATGGGCTCCACGCGCAGCTCGCGCAACTGCGCCACGACGAGTCGGTGCGGGCGCTCATCCTCACCGGCGCCGAAGGCGTGTTCTGCGCCGGCGCCGACATCACGGCATTCGACGCACTGCGCGCCGAACCGCTGCTGGGCGCGCGCGCGGCGGCGGGCGGCATGCTGTGGCCCGCGCTGGCGGGCTTTCCGAAACCCGTGATCGCGGCCGTGGAGGGGCTGGCGCTGGGCGGCGGCATGGAGCTTGCGCTGGCCTGCGACATCGTGATCGCCGGCGAGTCGGCCCGCTTCGGCGTGCCCGAGGTCAAGCTCGGCGCCATACCCGGTGGCGGCGGCACCCAGCGCCTGATCCGGGCCGCGGGCAAGTCCAAGGCGATGGCGCTGCTGCTGACCGGCGACTTCATGGACGCGCGCAAGGCATGCGAGGCCGGCATCGTCGCCGACGTGGTGGCGGACGGCCAGGCCTTGCCGGCGGCACTGGCCATGGCTGCCCGGATCGCCGCCAATTCGCCGCTGGCGGTGGCGCTGGCGAAGGACGCAGCCCTGTGCAGCTTCGAGACCTCGCTCGCGCAGGGGCTGGAGCATGAGAAGCGCAATTTCGGCGTTGCCATGCATTCGGCCGACAGCCGCGAAGGCCAGGAGGCATTCCTGGGCCGGCGCGCACCCCGGTTCACGGGCCGCTGAGGCCCGCTGGCCAACCACCAAGGAAACCACCATGCAATTGAATTCCGATATTGCCGCCGTCATCACGGGCGGTGCTTCCGGCCTGGGGGCCGCCACGGCCCGGCGCCTGGCCGGCCATGGCGTCAAGGTCGCCATCTTCGACATGAACGAGGCGCTCGGCCAGGCGCTGTCCAGCGAGCTCGGCGGCGTCTACTGCAACGTGGACGTGACTTCCGAGGAGCAGGTGGACGCGGCCTTCGCTCGCTCGCGCGCCGCCGTCGGGCAGGAGCGCATTCTCGTCAACTGCGCCGGCACCGCCGACGCCGTCAAGACCGTCGGCCGCGACAGGAAAACCGGCGAAATCCGCCACTCCCAGGTGGAGCGCTTCAACCGCCTCGTCCAGATCAACCTGGTAGGCACCTTCCGCTGCATTGCCAAGTCGGCTGCGGGCATGCTGGCGCTCGATCCGCTGGCCGACGGCGACCGTGGCGTCATCGTCAACACCGCCTCGACCGCTGCGGTGGACGGCCAAGCCGGGCAGGCCAGCTACGCGGCCAGCAAGGCCGGCGTCATGGGCATGACGCTGCCCATCGCGCGCGACCTGATGGACGAAGGCATCCGCGTCAACACCATCCTGCCGGGCCTCTTCGGCACGCCCCTGGTGCAAGGCCTGCCCGAGAACGTCCAGCAGGCGCTGGCGGCCACCGTGCCGTGCCCCAAGCGTATGGGCGAGCCCTATGAGTATGCGCAGGCCGTGGAATTCCTGGTCCTCTGCGGCTACATGAACGCCGAATCCATCCGCGTGGACGGCGCCCTGCGCATGGCGCCGCGCTGATTTCAGCGCAATGACGGGCTGGAGTCTTCTCTTCGTGAAACTGTATGGACCGGGGACATAGGTAACAGGTGTGCCAAGACATGGGTAACACCTCAGAGGCAAGTATCGCCAGCCTGCTCACGCAAGTCGATCTGCATGAAGCGCTGATGGCAGAAGTACACATCGTGCAACCCATCGACCTGGGTATTGGCCCGATGGGTAAGCGGTGCAGTGCGCTGGACACGCGCAACCTGCGGCCTTTGAAGTGGATGAAGCCGTTCCAGCCCACGGTGAGCACGCAATCCGTGGACGGATACTCGATGGGTGCGGGCTGCTCGCGATAGGGCAAAGGTCTGGGCCGGTAGCGCTGCACGGGCGTTTGCAGCTTCAGCGCCTCGTGCGGGCGCTCGCAGTTGTAGCTGGGGCGCCAGGCATCGAAGGCGCGCTGCACCGCTGCGTGGTCGGCAAAGTGGCGCCCAGCCAGCACCTCGATATCCAGCGTGCGGTGAAAGCGCTCGAGCTTGCCATTGGTCTGCGGATGGTAGGGCGCACTGAAGCTCACGCGCACCCCCTGGCGGATCAGCCATACGGCCAGCTCGCTCAGGCTGTGTCTGCCTGAACTGGGGCTGCCCCAGGGCGCGCCGTTGTCGGCATTCATGCGCAGCGGCAGGCCGTAGCGGCGGAACACCCCCGTGAGCCGCTCGCGCACACACGCTGCGCGGGTGCTGGCCTGGGCACTGAGCAACAGGTTGAAGCGTGAATGGTCATCCAGCAGCGTGAGCGCATGGCAGCGCCCGGCCAGGGTGGGGAAGTCTCCCTTGAAGTCGATCTGCCACAGGCTGTTGGGTGCCTCGTGCTCGAAACGCTGCCAGGCTTGGGCAGCCTTGCGGGCACCGGCTGCAATCAGTCCGTGGCGGTGCAGGATATGGGTGACGGTGCTGGGCGCGACAGTGGCCCGGCCCAGCTCGTGCAGGCGCGCGGCGATCTTGCGGCCACCCCAGGCCGGATGCTGCTGGCGCTGCGCCAGCACCGCCTGCTCGGTAGCGTCGCCGCTTCGCGTGGGACTGCTCAGTGGCCTGCGGCTGCGATCGTGCAGGGCGCTCGCATCACCGTCGGCCGCTTTGAAGCGGGACAACCACTTGTAGCCCGTCTTGGGGCTGATGCCGAAATGGCGGCACAAGGCACGCACATTGGCATCGTCCTGGCCCGCCAGGTGCACGAATTCTTGGCGCAGGGACACGGTGTTCTTCTCCATCCAGACCATGGGTTTCTTCCGGGGGGCTTCAATATCCCGAAAGCGTTACCTATGTCCTGGCACACCTGTTACCTATGTCCCCGGTCCATACAGTGAAACAAAAAAAGGAACGTGCACTGCACGTTCCTTTCCGTCCGGGTGGCGCCTGTTCAGACGCGCTTGCGGTATTCGCCCGTGCGGGTGTCGATCTCGATCTTGTCGCCCTGGCCCACGAACAGGGGCACGGCCACTTCGAAGCCGGTGGCGATCTTCGCGGGCTTGAGCACCTTGCCGGACGTGTCGCCCTTGACGGCGGGTTCGGTCCAGGTGATTTCGCGCTCGACGCTGGTCGGCAGTTCCACCGAGATGGCCTTGCCGTCGTAGAACACCACTTCGGCGGCCATACCGTCTTCGAGGTAGCTGATGGCGTCGCCCATGTTGCCGGCCTCGACCTCGTACTGGTTGTACTCGGAGTCCATCCACACGTACATGGGGTCGGCGAAGTAGGAGTAGGTGCACTCCTTCTTGTCCAGGATCACGTTGTCGATCTTGTCGTCGGCCTTGAAGACGACTTCGGTGCCCATGTTGGACAGGAGCGCCTTGAGCTTCATGCGCACGGTGGCGGCGCCGCGGCCGCCGCGGGCGTATTCGGTCTTGAGGACGATCATGGGGTCTTTGCCCTGCATGATCACGTTGCCGGCGCGGATTTCTTGAGCGATTTTCATGGCTTGCTTGGGATGGTAAGGTTGGGCCGCTCCACAAGTCGGGGCGGGCGGGCGTGGCCGCGGGGGGGCCGCCTTCCACCCCGGCGCATGTTCCGCGGCGGGGGCGCCGGCTGGGCACGCTAGCGTGCGGCCTTGGGGTATGGCGCAAAACCGAGGATTCTAGCGTTTCTCGGCCACAAACCCTAGTAGTAAGGTCAATAAATCGGGTTGTGCCAGCAGCCGGGCGCGTGCCGCCGCCGTGCAGGCGCGCCATTCGGCCAGCGTGGCGGCATCGAGCAGCGGCAGCGCGGGCGCGCTGTCCAGCCCGTTCCACAGCGCATGGAAGCGCCGCAGCGATGCGGGCGCCTGCAGCCAGTCCAGGAACGCCAGCAGCTTGGCGTGGTGCGCGCCGTCATGCTGCGGGTAGATGTGCCACACGAAAGGCTGGCCGGCCCAGAGCGCGCGCACCAGCGAATCCTCGCCGCGCACGAGGTTCAGGTCGCAGGCCCAGAGCATTTCGTCGAATGCCGGCTGGGGGCAGGGTTCTAGATATGAAAAAGAGAGCTGCTGGCGATCCATCCATACGGGTTTCAGGCCGATTTCATGCAAAACGGCCGCCGTGGCGCGGCCCGGCGTGACCAGCAGGTGCGCACCGGGGCGGGGCCCGAGCTGCGCGAGCAGCTGCGCAAGGGCGGGGGGCTCGTAGCAGAACAGCGAGATGGCCAGATCGTGCGGCGCGATGCCGTGGCGCGCGCGCCAGGCCTGGTGGTCGAAGGCCGCCTGGCGGGCGGCGAGGTCGCGCTCGCGCAGCAGGCCGCCCGTGCGTTCGGTGAAGCCGGGGTAGAAGAACCAGCGCGTCAGGCCCGCGCCGGGGCCTTTCATCAGGGGCGAGGGCAGGCGGTGGCAGCGTTCGACGTAGCTTTCGGCCGACAGGTACTCCAGGTTGATCCACAAGGGTTTTTTGCCTCCATCGCCCGTGTGGCGGGCGATAGCAGCTATGAAGTCGGGAGCAATCTCGCAGCCGAAGGCCTCCACCACCACGTCGCCCGTCCCATCCGGCGGCGCCTTGCCAGGCCAGGGCAGCACCTGCACGCCCGCGGCCCCGCGTGGCGCCATCCACGAGAGGGCCGTGGCGTCGTCCACCCACAGGCGCACGCGGTGGCCCCGGGCGCCGAGCTCGGCGGCCAGGCGCCAGCACACGCCGATGTCGCCGTAGTTGTCGATGACCTGGCAGAAGATGTCCCAGCGCAAGGAGGTGTTCATGCGCCGGCCTCCGTGCCCTGGGCGCGCAGGTGGTCCACGAGCAGCCGGGCCACGCCAGAGAGCGGCTCTTGCGCGCGCACGCACAGCGAGAGCCGCCGGCGCGCCCAGGGCTCGGCCAGCGTGATGGCGCGGATGGCCAGCGTGCCGCGCAGGTTCTGCGCGCTGCCGCGCGGCAGCACGGCCACGCCCAGGCCGGCCGAGACCATGAGGCACAGCGCGTCGTAGCTCGTGACCTGCATGCGCAGCCGCAGGGGCATCTCCAGCTCGGCCGCCGCGCGCGTGAGCAGGTTGTTGATGGCGCTGCCCGGGTGCATGCCGACGAAGTCGCAGGGCAGGGCGTCGGCCAGCCGCACGCGCCGCCGGCGCGCCAGCGCATGGCCCGCGGGCACGATGAGCACCAGCTCGTCCTCGCGGTAGGGCAGTAGCGCGACGCGCTCGCCGTAGCTGCCGTGGTTGAGGATGCCCACGTCGGCCGCGTTCTCGGCCACCGACTGCGCCACGGCGCTGCTGATCTGCTCCTGCAGCCGCACGCCGACCTGCGGGTGCGCGGCCATGAAGCGCTGCAGCTCGCCGGGCAGGAACTGCGTGATGGCCGAGATGTTGGCCACCACGCGCACGTGGCCGCGCACGCCGGCGCGGTAGTCGCGCATCTGCGTGGCGATGCCGTCCAGGTCGTTGAGCACGCCGCGCGCGAGGTTCAGCAGCGCGTAGGCCGCGGCCGTGGGCTCGGTGCCGCGGTTGCTGCGCGTGAACAGCTCCACGCGCAGCTGGTCCTCCAGCTCCGCCAGGCGGCGGCTGGCGGCGGATGGCGCGATGTGTTCGCGCGCGGCAGCGCGGGCGATGGCGTTTTCCTCCATCACCGCGACGAACAGGCGCAGGGAGACCGGGTCGAGCTTCATGGGAGGGGATGGTACTGTGGCGGCGCGCGGCCATGCCGGTTTGCGATGGCAGCGTCGCGCTTGAGCGTTTTGTGCGCGGCACCGGGCGGCGCATCATCCACGGCGGATTTCAGGAGACGACACCGCCATGCAAGAGACAACCACCCCCGCCGCGCTGGCCGGCGTGCGCGTGATCGAGATGGGCCAGCTCATCGCCGGGCCGTTCTGCGGCAAGACGCTGGGCGAGTTCGGCGCCGAGGTCATCAAGATCGAGGCGGTCGGAGCCGGCGACCCGCTGCGCAACTGGCGCCTCATCAAGAACGGCACGTCCGTGTGGTGGCAGGTGCAGTCGCGCAACAAGAAGTCGGTGGCGCTGGACCTGCGCCAGGCCGAGGCGCAGGACATCGTGCGCCGCCTCATCGCCGAGGCCGACGTGCTCATTGAGAACTTCCGCCCCGGCACGCTCGAGGGCTGGGGCATGTCGCCCGAGGAGCTGCACGCGCTCAACCCGGGCCTCGTGATCCTGCGTATCTCGGGCTATGGCCAGACGGGGCCGTACCGCGACCTGCCGGGCTTCGGCGTGATCGGCGAGGCCATGGGCGGCCTGCGCCACCTCACGGCCGAGCCGGGCCGCGTGCCGGTGCGCGTGGGCGTCTCGATCGGCGACACGCTGGCCGCGCTGCACGGCGCCATTGGCGTGATGATGGCGCTGTACCACCGCAAGGTGAACGGCGGTGCGGGCCAGGTGATCGACGTGGCGCTGCACGAGGCGGTGTTCAACTGCATGGAGAGCCTGATCCCCGAGTACAGCGCCTTCGGCGTGGTGCGCGAGGCCGCGGGCAGCGCGCTGCCGGGCATCGCGCCTTCCAACGCCTACCCCTGCCAGGACGGCTGGGTGCTGGTGGCGGGCAATGGCGACAGCATCTTCAAGCGCCTGATGGCCGCCGTCGGCCGCCAGGACCTGGCCGACGACCCGCAGCTGGCCGACAACGCGGGCCGCGTGGCGCGCGTGGCCGAGATCGACGCTGCCATCGGCGCCTGGACGGCCACGCTGACCGTGGCGCAGGTCATGGAGCGGCTGGCCGCCGCGCGCGTGCCCGCGGGCAAGGTCTACACGGCCCGGGACATCGCCGAGGACCCGCACTACCAGGCGCGCGACATGCTGCTCACGCAGCAGACGCGCGACGGCGACGAAGTTACCGTGCCGGGCATTTGCCCCAAGCTCTCGGCCACGCCGGGCACGATCCGCTCCAGCGCCCCCCGCCTGGGCGACGACACCGACGCCGTGCTGGCCGAGGCCGGCCTGACGCAGGAACAGATCGCGCTGCTGCGCGGCAAGGGAGTGATCCAATGAACACCGTGTGGAACGGCGCCGGGCGCCGCATCGAGATCTGCGACGTGGGCATGCGCGACGGCCTGCAGATGGAGGCGCAGTTCGTGCCCACCGAGGACAAGATCGCCCTCGTCGACGCGCTGTCGGCGGCGGGCCTCGCCAAGATCGAGGTGACCTCGTTCACCTCGCCCACGGCCATCCCCGCGCTGCGCGACGCCGAGGTGGTGATGCGCGAGATAGCGCGCCGCCCCGGCGTCACCTACACCGCGCTGGTGCCCAACGCGCGCGGCGCGGAGCGCGCCATCGAGTCGCGCACCGACGAGCTCAACCTCGTCATGTCGGTGAGTGAGACGCACAACCTGGCCAACCTGCGCATGACGCGCGCGCAGTCGTTCGCGGCGCTGGCGCATGTGGTCACCATGGCGCAGGCCGCGCGCGTGCCGGTGAATGTGTCGCTGTCGTGTGTGTTCGGCTGCCCCATGGAGGGCGACGTGGCCCTGGACGGCGTGTGGGACTGGGTGCAGCGCTTCGCCGGCCTGGGCGTGGCCGGCATCACGCTGTGCGACACCACGGGCATGGCCTACCCCTCGCAGGTGGCGCAGGTGGTGGCGCAGGCGCGCGCGCGCTGGCCGGGCCTGGCGTTCACGCTGCACTTCCATAACACGCGCGGCATGGGGCTGGCCAACGTGCTGGCCGCCATTGACGCGGGGGCCGACCGGTTCGACGCCTCGCTCGGCGGCCTGGGCGGCTGCCCCTATGCGCCGGGCGCCACGGGCAACGTGTGCACCGAGGAGATCGTGCACGCGCTCGCGCTCATGGGCTACGACACGGGCGTGGATCTGCCCGCGCTCATGGCGGCGGCAGCGCGCCTGCCCACGCTCATCGGCCACGAGGTGCCCAGCCAGATCGCCCGGGCAGGGCGCCGGCTCGACCTGCACCCGGTGCCCCCCGGCTTCGACGCGATCCGCGAACGCGCGCTGGCGCGGTGACGCCGTGACGCCGTACCCCGCATACCCACAGGAGACAACCCCATGCCTTTCACCCATGCCGTGACCCGGCGCCATGCCGCACTGGCGCTGGCCGCCGTACTGTGCGTCGCGCCGCTGGCCATCGCCGCGCAGGACAAGTATCCCTCCAGGCCCATCACCCTCGTGGTGCCGCAGGCCGCGGGCGGCGCCAACGACGCGATCGCGCGCGTGCTCGCGCAGCGCCTGACCGAGCAGATGGGCCAGAGCGTGATCGTGGACAACCGCCCCGGCGCGGGCGGCACGCTGGCCACGGCGACCCTGGCGCGCGCCAAGCACGACGGCTACACGCTGCTGGTCACGGCCGACAGCGCGCACGTGATCGGCCCCGCGCTCTACAAGAACCCGGGCTTCGATGCCGTCAAAGACTTCGAGCCCGTGGCGCCCATCGCAACGGCGGGCTACGTGCTCGTGGCGCACCCCTCGTTCCCGGCCAACAACGTGGCCGACCTGATCCGGCTCGCCAAGGCCAGCCCGGGCAAGTACGCCATCGCCTCGGCCGGCAACGGCACGCTCAACCACCTGATCGGCGAACTGCTGCAGAAGGCCGCGGGCATCCAACTGCAGCACATCCCCTACAAGGGCTCGGCCGCCGCCGCCACCGACGTGGCGGGCGGGCAGGTGCCACTGTCGGTGCAGAGCCTGCCCTCGTCGATTTCCTTCATCAAGGCGGGCAAGCTCAAGGTGCTGGGCGTGGTGAACGAGAAGCGCGTGGCCGCGCTGCCCGACGTGCCCACCATCGGCGAGACGCTCAAGGGCTTCGGCCAGGCGCCGTGGTATGCCATGTTCGCCCCCGCGGGCACGCCCGCGCCCATCGTGGAGCGGCTGCAGGCCGAGGTGGCGCGCGCGCTGGACCACAAGGACGTGGCGGACAAGCTCGCCGTCGTCGGCTGCGAGCCGTTCAAGGGCACATCGGCCCAGCTCGGCGTGCTGGTGCGGGCCGACCTGCCCAAGTGGGCGCGCGTGGTGAAGGACACCGGCGCCACCGTGGATTGACAGCACGACCAACCGTTTTGATTGAAACCCCCGAAGGAGACGAGATGACGACGATCACCCGCAAACGCTTCACCGCGCTGGCCCTGGCCGCGCTCGCGCCACTGGCGCTGTCCACGGCCTGGGCCCAGGGGCCTTACCCCTCCAAGCCCGTGACCTTCGTCGTGCCGGCCGCGGCCGGAGGCACCACCGACATCGCGGCGCGCATGGCCGCGCAGGCGCTGTCACCCGTGCTGGGCCAGTCGGTGGTGGTGGACAACAAGGCTGGCGGCAACGGCACGATCGCGGCTGCTATCGTTAAGCGCGCCGAGCCCGACGGCTACACGCTGCTCATGCAGTACTCGGGCTACCACGTGATCTCGCCCCACCTGACCCGCGCGCCGCAGTGGGAGCAGAAGGACTTCCAGCCCATCGCCAACGTGCTCTCGGCGCCGCAGATCATCGTGGTGCGCGAGGGCCTGCCCGTGAAGACGCTGGCCGAGCTGGTCGCCTACGCCAAGGCCAACCCGGGCAAGCTCAACTACGCCTCGTCGGGCAACGGCTCGCTGCAGCACGTGACGGGCGCCATGCTGGAGCAGCAGGGCGGCATCAAGATGGTGCACGTGCCCTACAAGGGCACGGGCCCCGCGCTGCAGGACCTGCTGGGCGGCCAGGTGGACCTGACCTTCGGCACCGCGCCGCCGTTCATGCCGCACATCCAGTCCGGCAAGCTGCGCGTGCTGGCCGTCACGGGCAAGGAGCGCCTGCCCAGCCTGCCCGACGCGCCCACCACGGCCGAGGCCGGCTACCCCGGCGTCAATGCCACCTCGTGGTTCGCGCTGTTCGCGCCCGCGGCCGTACCCAAGCCGATCATCGACAAGCTGGCGGCCGACATGAAGAAGGTGGTGGAAGACCCGGCCTTCCGCAAGAAGGCGCAGGAGCAGGGCGCCACGGCCGACTACCAGGGCCCGCAGCAGCTCGGCGCGCGCGTGAAGGCCGACTTCGCGGCCTGGGCCAATGTGATCAAAAGCTCCAAGATCGACCCCGAATAAGCAGCGCTGCCGCCCCCTCCCCCCCCCGGGGCGGCTACGGCGCATCGGGCGCCGTCATGGCATCGCGCTGGCGCGTGAAGCACTCGCGCACCACGCGCGCAAACAAGGGCGCGCGCGGATTGTGAGCGCCGAGGCGCTCGGGGTATGCCATGACCACCGACTGGGCCGCCAGCGGCCCGCGCAGGCGCCTGCAGGCCAGGCGCTTGCCGTCGTAGCTCCAGTCGCGCACGGGGCGCGTGGTGAGCAGCGAGACGCCCAGCCCGTTGGCCACCAGCGAGCGCACCATTTCGATCGACGGCGTCGCATGCGCGATGCGCGGCGCGGCGCCCGCCTGGCGGAACAGCGACAGGAAGTATTCGCGGCTGTGCGGCAAGTCGATGAGGATGAAGGGCTCCTGCGCCAGCGCGGTGACCGGCAGGCTGGTGCGCGCCGCCAGCGCGTGGCCCGCGGGCAGCAGGGCGTAGGGCACGAATGCCGTCACGGCCTCCAGGCGAACGGGGCGCGCTAGGCCCATGTCGTAGAGCAGGGCGGCGTCCAGCGCGCCGCGTTCGAGCATCTGCAGCAGCGCCTCGGTGTCGCCCTCGTGCACCTCGACCTCCACCTGCGGATGGCGTTCGCGCATGCGCACCAGCATGGCGGGCAGGTGGCGCGGCGCGAGCGTGGACAGGCAGCCGACGCGCAGCAGCCCCGCTTCCTCGCCCGTGCGCGGCCCTTCGAGCGCGCGGGCGCGCTCCAGCAGCGCGTGCGCCTCGCGGTGGCGCATCTGGCCCGCCGCCGTGAGCTCCAGGCCACGCGCATGGCGGCGCACGAACAGCGCCTCGCCCCACAGCGCCTCCAGGTCGGCGATGGCCTTGGAAATGCTGGGCTGCGACACGCTGAGTGCCGCGGCCGCGCGCGCCGCGCCGCCGTGCTGGGCCGCGGCGGCGAAGTATTCGAGCTGGCGCAGGCTGATATTGATCAAGATAGTTGATTCAAAGTATCAAGATTGAATATTTTATTTTGATCCTGCTTTGGGCAACCATCGGGCTTCCGTGCATTTCCTGGAGCCCCGCATGCCCGTACCGCCCCCCACCATCCGACCGCTCGACGGCATCCGCATCCTCGACTTCAGCCGCGTGCTCGCGGGCCCGCTGTCCACGGCGCTGCTGGCGGACCTGGGGGCCGAGGTCATCAAGGTCGAGCCGCCGGGCGGCGACGACTACCGCCACATCGGCCCCATGCGCGGCGGCATCAGCAGCCTGTTCACCGCGCTCAACCGCAACAAGAAGAGCATGGTGCTGGACCTCAAGCACCCCGAGGCCGCGGGCATCGTGGCGCAGCTGGCGCAGGAGGTGGACGTGGTGGTGGAGAACTTCCGCCCCGGCGTGGCCGAGCGCCTGGGCGTGGGCCCCGGGCTGCTTTGCCGTGCCAACCCGCGCCTGGTGTACGTGAGCGTGTCGGGCTTCGGCCAGACGGGGCCGCTCGCGCACCTGCCGGCCTACGACATCATCGTGCAGGCCATGAGCGGCCTGATGGAGGCCACGGGCGAGCCCGACGGCCCGCCCACCCTGGTGGGCGAGGCCGTGTCCGACGTGATCGCGGGCCTGTTCGCGTCCTGGGCCACGCTGGCTGCGCTGCTGCAGCAGCGCCGCACGGGCCAGGGCCAGCACGTGGACGTGGCGATGTTCGACGCCACGCTGGCTTTCCTCGTCACGGGCGTGGGCCGCTACCTGTTCACGGGCGAGAGCGCTCGGCGCAATGGCAACCGGCATTCCTTCTCGGCGCCGTTCGGCGTGTACCGCGCGCGGGACGGGCATTTCGCGCTGGCCGTGCTCAACAACAGGCTGTTCGCCTCGCTGGCGGCGCTGATCGGCGCGCCCGGCTTTGCGCAGGACGCGCGCTTTGCCACCGACGAACTGCGCCGCGCCCACGAGCCCGAGCTGGCCGCCGCCATCGAGGCCTGGGCCGGCAGGCTCGGCGTGGCCGAGGTGGTGGCGCAGCTGGAGGCCGCCGGCGTGCCCGGCAGCCCGCTGTGGACCATGGCGCAGGCCCTCGAATCGGAGCAGGGCCTGGCGCGCGGCCTGCTGCGCGCGGTGGACGACCCGCGCCTGCCGGGGCTGCGCGTGCCTACGCAGCCCGTGAAGTTCGGCGGCGCCGCGCCCAACCGCGCCGAGCCCGCGCCCGACCTGGGCCAGCACACCGACGAGCTCATGGCCGGGCTGCTGCAGGCGGGTGGAGAGCGGCTGGCCGCGCTGCGCGCGGCGGGGCTGTTCGGCCCCGCCTGAATTCCGTGATCGCTCACAACCTTGGAGGAGCTCTTTATATGAATACCTTGAACCGACTCGGCGTCACCGCCGATGACCGGGCCGTGGCCGACGCCGTGGCCCGCTTCGCCACCGGGACCCTCGCGCCGCGCGCGCGGGAGATCGATGAACACGGCCTGTCCGTCACCTGCCACGTGCCGCAGCTGGCCGAGCTGGGCGTGATGGGCATGAACCTGCCGGAGCACCTGGGCGGCGCGGGCGTCACGCCCACGGCGATGCTGCTGTCGCTGGTGGAGATCTCGCGGGCTTGCGCGGCCACCTCGTCGATGATCGGCGCGCACTACCTGGGCACCGACGCGGTGCTCATAGGCGGCAGCCCCGGGCAGCACGCGCGGTGGCTGCCGCGCGCGGCCAGCGGCGAGTGGCTGGCGGGCTTCGCGCTGACCGAGCCGCGCGGCGGGTCGCACCCGGCCGACCTGCGCACGCGCGCCACGCGCGAGGGCGAGGGCGCGCATTACCGCATCGATGGCGTGAAGCACTTCATCTCGAACGCGAAGGAGGCCAGGTTCCTCGTGGTCTTCGCCAAGACTGACCCCGACGCAGGCGCGCGCGGCGTCAGCGCCTTCGTGGTGGAGACCGATTCGCCCGGCATCAGCATCTCGTCGCCCGAGAGGCTCATGGGCATACAAGGCGCGCACGCGTTCGAGGTGGCGTTCGACAGCGTGCGCGTGCCGGCCGCGAACCGCCTGGGCGCCGAGGGCACGGGCTTCAAGACCGCGATGAAGGTGCTGGACAACAGCCGCCTCGACGTGGCGGCCACGGCCCTGGGCATTGCCGAGGCCGCGCTGGCCGACGCCACGCGCTGGATGAAGGAGCGCCAGATCGGCGGCGAGCCCATCGCGGGCAAACAGGGCCTGCAGTGGATGCTGGCCGACATGAAGTTGCGCCTGGAGGCGTCCTGGGGTCTCACGCTGCAGGCGCTCGCGCTGCGCCAGGCGGGCCAGCCGTTCACGCTGCAGTCGGCCATGGCCAAGCTGCACGCCTCCGAGATGGCGGGCTTCGTGGCCGACGCCGCGCTGCAGATCCACGGCGGCTACGGCTACACGCGCGAGATGCCGCTGGAGCGCTACGTGCGCGACGCGCGCATCCTGCGCATCTACGAGGGCTCGTCCGAGGTGCAGCGCAACATCATCGCGCGCACCGTGCTGGCGGATTGACGGCCCCCGGCACGTACCGCGCCGGAGCGTTTTGCAGCATGTTCCCGGGAGGTGGGAAGAAGGCCGTTTTCTTGGTGCTCCAGGGGCGATTTCTAGCGTTTACCCTGTATAGACAGGTCCGTGGGAGCGCTGATCATCGCGGCGAGGAGGCAAGGCCTGCTTCCCGATCCGGGTGAGCCAACGTACTTTTTCCTACAGGAGCTGAAGATGAGCCGAACGGTTGTGAAGATGGCGCCACTGGCGGCGGCGGTGGCATGCGTGGCGGGGCTGGCCGCGCCGGCCCACGCGCAGGAGACCAAGGTGGCCTTGGGCATGTCGGGCTGGACGGGGTTTGCGCCGCTGACGCTGGCGGACAAGGCAGGCATCTTCAAGAAGAACGGCCTGGACGTGGAACTCAAGATGATCCCGCAGAAGGACCGTCACCTGGCCCTCGCCTCCAAGGCCATCCAGTGCGCCGCCACCACGGTGGAGACGCACGTGGCCTGGAACACCAACGGCGTGCCCATCGTGCAGATCTTCCAGATGGACAAGTCCTACGGCGCCGACGGCCTGGCCGTGCGCAACGACGTCAAGGGTTTCGCCGACCTCAAGGGCAAGACCGTGGGGGTGAGCGCTCCCGGAACGGCGCCGCACTTCGGCCTGGCCTGGATGCTGTCCAAGAACGGCATGAGCCTCAAGGACGTGAAGATCGTTTCGCTCGAACCCCAGCCAGCGGCCCAGGCCTTCATCTCGGGGCAGAACGATGCGGCCATGACCTACGAGCCCTATCTCTCCTCCGTGCGCGCCAACCCGCAGGCTGGCAAGATCCTGGCCACCACGCTGGACTACCCCATGGTGATGGACACCGTGGGGTGCGACCCCGCCTGGCTCAAGGCCAACCCCAAGGCCGCGCAGGCCATGGCCAATTCCTACTTCCAGGCGCTGGAGATGATCAAGGCCGATCCCGCCAAGTCCTACGAGATCATGGGCTCGGCCGTCAAGCAGACGGGCGAGGCCTTCGGCAAGTCCGCGTCCTACCTGCGCTGGCAGGACAAGGCTGCGAACCAGAAGTTCTTCGCGGGCGAGCTGCAGCAGTTCATGAAGGACGCCGCGGCCATCCTGCTCGAGTCCGGCGTGATCCGCAAGCTGCCCGACAGCTACGACGCGATGTACGACGCCAGTTTCATCAAGTGAGCGCAGGGTGCGAGAGGAGCGGGATATGAATCAGGCGATGAGCGCAGCCCCCGCGCTGGGGCGGCAGGAGCGGCGGCCGCGCCGCCGCGGCCTAGCGCCGCTGGAGCCCGTGAGCGCCCGCACGCGGGTGGCCCTGGGGGTGGGGTTCTTCGTGCTGTTCTTCGTGGTGTGGGCCTTCTTCACGCTGGGCGGCTTCGTGTCGCCCACGTTCCTGGCCAGCCCCATCACCATGGCCAGGGAGGGCTGGCTGCTTTTCACCGAATTCGGCTTCCTGCACGACATCGGCATGACCGTGTGGCGCGTGCTCGGCGGCTTCGTCATGGCCGCCGTGGTCGCCGTGCCGCTGGGCATCGCGATGGGCGCGCACAAGGGGGTGGAGGCCTTCCTGGAGCCCTTCGTGTCGTTCTGCCGCTACCTGCCGGCCTCGGCCTTCATTCCGCTCCTGATCCTGTGGGCGGGGCTGGGCGAGCTGCAGAAGCTGCTGGTGATCTTCATCGGCTCGGTGTTCCAGATCATCCTGATGGTGGCCGTCACCGTGGGCAACGCCCGCAAGGACCTTGTGGAGGCCGCCTACACGCTGGGCGCCTCCAGCAGCGGCATCGTGCGCCGCGTGCTGATTCCGGGCGCCGCGCCCGACATCGCCGAAACGCTGCGCCTGGTGCTGGGCTGGGCCTGGACCTACGTGATCGTGGCCGAGCTCATCGGCTCGGCCTCGGGCATAGGCCACATGATCACCGACAGCCAGGCGCTGCTCAACACGGGGCAGATCATCTTCGGCATCATCGTCATCGGCCTGATCGGCCTGGTGTCCGACGTGCTCTTCAAGGCCGTCAACCGCCGCCTGTTCGCTTGGAGTGCCCTGTGATGAATCCGCTCCTGTCCATTCAAGCGGTATCGCGCACCTTCGTCAGCCCCAAGGGGCAGGCCACCCAGGCCCTGCTGCCCGTCGATTTCGACGTGCAGGAGAACGACTTCGTGACCATCCTCGGGCCGTCCGGCTGCGGCAAGTCGACCATGCTGCGCATCGTCGCCGGGCTGGACCATCCGACCTCGGGCCGGGTGCTGCTGGGCGGGCAGCCCGTCGAGGGGCCCGGGGCCGACCGCGGCATGGTGTTCCAGAGCTACACGCTGTTTCCCTGGCTCACCATCGAGCAGAACATACGCTTCGGCCTGCGCGAACGCGGCATGCCCGAAGGCGCGCAGAAGGAGCGCGCGGCGTACTTCATCGCCAAGGTGGGGTTGCGCGGCTTCGAGCAGCATTTCCCCAAGCAGCTCTCGGGCGGCATGCAGCAGCGCACGGCGATTGCGCGGGCGCTGGCCAACGACCCCAAGATCCTGCTCATGGACGAGCCCTTCGGCGCGCTCGACAACCAGACCCGCGTGCTCATGCAGGAACTGCTGCTGGGCATCTGGGAGGCCGAGCGCAAGACCGTGATGTTCGTCACGCACGACATCGACGAGGCCATCTTCATGGCCAACCGCGTGGCCGTGTTCAGCGCGCGCCCCGGGCGCATCAAGAGCGAGATCGCCGTCCACCTGCCGCATCCGCGCCACTATCGTGTAAAGACCTCGCCCGAGTTCATGGAGCTCAAGGCGCGCCTCACCGAGGAGATCCGCGCCGAGTCCATGGCCGCCGAGGCCCATTGAGCAACGGTAGAGCATCATGGCACCCGCTTCCCCCGCCCGCGCCAAGGAGCGGAATGCACCACGGCTCGCCGAGGCCTCGCCGGTGGCCCTGTACCAGCAGGTCAAGGACCATGTCGCGCGCCGGATCCAGGACGGCTCGTGGAAGGCCGGCGACCGCCTGCCGTCCGAGAACGAGCTGGTGCTGCAGTTCGGCATCTCGCGCATGACCGTGAACCGCGCCCTGCGCGAACTGGCTGAGCAGGGGCGCATCGTGCGCGTGGCGGGTGTGGGCAGCTTTGTGGCCGAGGGCAAGCCCCAGTCCACGCTGCTGCAGATCGCCAACCTGGCGAGTGAGATCCGCCAGCGCGGCCATGACTACCGCTGCAAGGTGCTCGGCGTGGAACGCGTGGCGGCCAGCATGGAGGTGGCGGCGGCGCTCGACCTGCACACGGGTGAGCCGGTGTTCCATGCCCTGTGCGTGCACCTGGAGAACGGCGTGCCCGTGCAGCTCGAGGACCGCTACGTCAACCCGCGCGTCGTGCCCGACTTCATCGACCAGGACTTCGCGCAGCTGCAGCCGTCGGAGTTCCTGGTGCGCAACGTGCCCTACGACCAGATGGAGCACGTGGTCGACGCCGTGCTGCCCACGCCGCAGCAGGCCCGGCTGCTGGAGATGGAGCCGACCCAGCCTTGCCTGTTGCTGATGCGCCGCACCTGGAACCGCGGCACGCCCGTGACGCTGGTGCGCTGCCTGCATCCGGCGTCGCGCTACCGCTTGGGCTGCCGCATCCGCGCCGACGGCAACCCGGTGTTCGGATAGCCGCGGGCCGGGCCTGCGCGAACCTTTTTCGCTTGTGTGAACTTGTATATACAGGATCGAACCATGAACCCAGCCAACCCTTCCGCGCCCGACGTTCTGGTGCTGCGCCCCGGCCATGTGAGCCTGGCCGAGCTGCGCCGCATCCAGGCCGGCGGCGTGCATCTGCGACTCGACCCTGCGGCCCAGGCTGGCATGCTGGCCGCGCAGGCCACGGTGCAGCGCATCGTCGATGAAGACCAGGTGGTCTACGGCATCAACACCGGCTTCGGCAAGCTGGCCAGCACCAGGATCGCCCACGACCATCTGGCCGACCTGCAGCGCAACCTGGTGCTTTCGCACAGCGTCGGCACGGGCGAGCCCCTGCCCGACCCCGTGGTGCGCATGGTGCTGGCCACCAAGGCCGTGAGCCTGGCGCGCGGCCACTCGGGCGTGCGTCCGGCCCTGGCCGACGCGCTGCTGGCCCTGGCCAATGCCGACGTACTGCCCGTGATCCCGGCCAAGGGCTCGGTGGGCGCCTCGGGCGACCTTGCGCCGCTGGCGCACCTGGCCTGCGTGCTGATCGGCGAGGGCCAGGCCCGGGTGCAGGGGCGGGTCGTGCCGGGCCGCGAGGCCATGGCGGCCGTGGGGCTCGATCCCTTCGTGCTCGGGCCCAAGGAGGGGCTGGCGCTGCTCAACGGCACACAGGTGTCCACGGCGCTGGCGCTGGCGGGCCTGTTCGATGCCGAGAGCGTGTTCGCTGCGGGCCTGGTGTCGGGCGCGCTCACGCTCGAAGCCATCAAGGGATCGGTCAAGCCCTTCGACGCGCGCATCCACGAAGCGCGCGGCCAGGCCGGGCAGATCGCCGTGGCCGCCGCCGTGCGCGCGCTGCTGGAGGGCAGCGCCATCGACCCCTCGCACCCGCACTGCGGCCGCGTGCAGGACCCGTATTCCATCCGTTGCGTGCCCCAGGTCATGGGCGCGTGCCTGGACAACCTGCAGCATGCCGCGCGCGTGCTGCGCATCGAGGCCAATGCCGCGTCCGACAACCCCCTGGTGTTCACCGACACCGCGGAGGTCATCTCGGGCGGCAACTTCCACGCCGAGCCCGTGGCCTTCGCGGCCGACATCGTCGCGCTGGCGCTGGCCGAGATCGGCGCGATCGCCGAGCGGCGCCTGGCGCTGCTGCTGGACCCGGGCCTCTCGGGCCTGCCCGCCTTCCTGGTGCGCGAGAGCGGGGTGAACTCGGGCTTCATGATCGCCCAGGTCACGGCCGCGGCCCTTGCCGCCGAGAACCAGTGCCTGGCCCACCCCAGCAGCGTGACCAGCCTGCCCACCTCGGCCAACCAGGAGGACCACGTGTCCATGGCCACCTACGGCGCGCGGCGCCTTGCCGACATGGTGCGCAACACGGCCGTGATCGTGGGCATCGAGGCCATGGCCGCCGCGCAGGGCATCGACTTCGACCGCGTGCCGGCCCCGGGCGCCGCGCCCCCCGCGCCGTGGCTCAAGAGCTCCCCGCCGATCGAGGCGCAGCTCGCTGCCATCCGCGCGCGGGTGGCCTTCCTCGAACGGGACCGCTACCTCGCGCCCGACATCGAGGCCATGCGCCTGTGGGCGCTTCGGACCTGCTGGCCCGAGACGTTGCGGCGCATCCTGCCAAGCTCGGCGAGCTGATCAGAAACTGCCCGTGAACCGGTAGCGCGATGCCGGATGCCACAGCGCCGATACGGAGGCCACCTGGCCCTGCGATCGCGTGCTGCGGCGCAGCACCAGGCAGGGCTCGCCGGCGTCCATGCGCAGCATGTCCGCCACATCGGCGCCGGGCATGCCGGCTTCGATGGAGAACTGCACACCCTGCAGCGGCGCCACGCGCATCAGGTAGGCGTTGGGCGTCTGGCTGCCGAAATCCTGAGCCAGGTAGTCCGGCGCGACCGCGGGGTTGACGTAGCGGTCCTCGACCTGGATGGGCACGTCGTTCTCGAAGTGCACCACCACGGAATGGAACAGGGTCTGGGCGGCGGACAGCTCGAATTGCCGCGCCAGGGCGGCGTCGGCGCGGCAGCGCTCCAGCTTCTGCAGCTCGCCGCGGTGCACGTGGCCGCGGGCCGCGATCTCGTCGGCAATGTTGCGCAGCTGGACCAGGGTGGACTGGTACTTCTGCTGGGCCACGAAGGTGCCCGATCCCCGCACGCGCGTCAGCGTCCGTTCGTCACTGAGCTCGCGCAGGGCGCGGTTGACCGTCATGCGGGCCACCTCGAACTGCTTGGCCAGGGCCGCTTCGCTGGGGATGGCATCGCCTTCCTGCCACGTGCCGCTCTGGATCTGCTGCAGCACGTAGTCCTTGATGCGTTGGAACGTCGGAACGGCTGCCGGGGAGGATGCGCGAATGGGGCGATGCATAGGGTTTGTACGGATCAAAAAACCTGTATAGACGATTGACGGTGCCGCCAGTAAAACACAGAATTTGTCTATACAACTGATAAGAAATTTATCAATAGTTGTATGTGCAAATAAACATCCCCAGGGGAATGACGGAGCACCCATGAGCAGTGAGGCAAGCACGCCGGTCTCGACCGGTCCCATCGAGAGAAGAACCATAGACATGGTCCCGGAGGATGAGCGCCACGGCTCGCCCTCCAGCCAGTTCACCCTCTGGTTCGGCGCCAACATGCAGATCACGGCCGTGGTCGATGGCGCCCTGGCCGTGGTCTTCGGCGCCGAGGCCATGGCGGCCATCGTCGGCTTGCTGATCGGCAACATCCTCGGCGGCATCGTCATGGCCCTGCACTCGGCCCAGGGCCCGCGCCTGGGCCTGCCGCAGATGATTTCCAGCCGCGTGCAGTTCGGCGTCAAGGGCGCGGCCCTGCCGCTGCTGCTCGTGATCCTCATGTACCTGGGCTTCGCGGCCACGGGCACGGTGCTCTCGGGCCAGGCCATCAACCTGATGTTCGGCTTCAGCGCGCCGGCGGCGGGCATCGCCATCTTCGGCGCGCTGACGGCCCTGGTCGCCGTCGTGGGCTACAGGCTGATCCACACGGTGGGCCGCATCTCCACCGTGGTCGGCATCCTGGGCTTCGGCTACCTGGCCTGGCAGTTGTTCCACCAGTACGACGTGGCCAGCGCCTTCGGCCAGAAGCCCTTCACCTGGGCCAGCTTCCTGACGGCCATGGCCCTGTCGGCCGGCTGGCAGATGACCTTCGCGCCCTATGTGGCCGACTACTCGCGCTACCTGCCGAGCAAGACCTCCACCGCCGCCACCTTCTGGACCACCTTCGGCGGCAGCGTGATCAGCGCCCAGCTGGCCATGACCTTCGGCGCGCTGGTGGCCGCCCTGGGCGCCAACTTCATCAAGAACCAGGTCGGCTTCCTGGGCGAGCTGGCCGGCCCGCTGGCCGTGGTGATCTACCTGGTCATCGTGACCGGCAAGCTCACGGTGAACTGCCTCAACGCCTACGGCGGCGTCATGACCATGCTCACCACCGTAAGCGCCTTCAACGACAGGAAGCAGTTCTCTCCCGCCACCCGCCTCGCCTACATCCTGGGCTTCGTGCTGGTGACGGTGCTGGTGGCCCTGCTGGCCAGCTCCAACTTCCTGTCCACGTTCAAGAACTTCGTGCTGCTGCTGCTCACCGTGTTCGTGCCTTGGAGCGCCGTCAACCTCGTGGACTACTACCTGATCTCCAAGGAGAAGGTGGACATCCCCGCGCTCTACGACAGCCGGGGCCGCTACGGCGCCTACAACGGCGTGGCCCTGTTCAGCTACATACTGGGCATCGTCGTGCAGATCCCGTTCATCAACCAGGCCATGTACGAAGGCCCGCTGGCCAAGGCCATGGGCGGCGCCGACATTTCCTGGATCGTGAGCCTGGTCGTCACTGCGCTGGTGTACTACCCGCTGGCGGCGAGAACCATGGACGTGCCCAGGCAAATGATCTATCCGGCCGCCGAGCCGGCCGCCGGGGCGCCCGACACGTTGCCCGGCTATGACGGCAGCCTTGCCCATACCAGCCATGCCGGGTAAACCGGCCAGACCCATCCCCCTCTCTTTCATGAAGGAAACGACCATGAACGCCAACGACGCCATCCTCAACGCCGCCCGGCAAGACCCCCGCCACGACGCAAGCCGCGTCATCCGCGCGCCGCGCGGCAGCGAGCTCGCCTGCAAGAACTGGCTCGCCGAGGCCGCCTACCGTATGCTCCAGAACAACCTGGACCCCGACGTGGCAGAGAACCCCAAGGCCCTGGTGGTCTACGGCGGCATAGGCCGCGCCGCGCGCAACTGGGAATGCTTCGACGAAATCCTCGCGCAGCTCAAGAAGCTCGAGGCCGACGAGTCGCTGCTGATCCAGTCCGGCAAGCCCGTGGGCGTGTTCAAGACCCACCCCGACGCGCCGCGCGTGCTGCTGGCCAACTCCAACCTCGTGCCCAAGTGGGCGAACTGGGAGCACTTCAACGAGCTCGACCAGAAGGGCCTGTTCATGTACGGCCAGATGACGGCCGGCAGCTGGATCTACATCGGCAGCCAGGGCATCGTGCAGGGCACCTTCGAGACCTTCGTCGAGGCCGGCCGCCAGCATTACAACAACGACCTGACCGGCAAGTGGATCCTCACGGCCGGCCTGGGCGGCATGGGGGGCGCCCAGCCGCTGGCGGCCACGCTGGCCGGCGCCTGCTCGCTCACCATCGAGTGCAAGCAGAGCAGCATCGATTTCCGCCTGCGCACGCGCTACGTGGACAAGCAGGCCAGGGACATCGACGACGCGCTGGCGCTCATCGAGTACCACACCGGAAAGGGAGAGGCCGTCTCCATCGCGCTGCTGGGCAACGCGGCCGAGGTCCTGCCCGAACTGGTCAAGCGCGCCAAGGCGGGCGGCCCCAGGCCCGACATCGTGACCGACCAGACCTCGGCCCACGACCTGGTCAACGGCTACCTGCCCACCGGCTGGACCGTGGAGCAGTGGAACGCCGCCGCGGCCGATCCCGGCCAGCACCCCACGCTCAGGAAGGCGGCGGCCCAGAGCTGCGCCGTGCACGTGCAGGCCATGCTGGACTTCCAGGCCATGGGCATCCCCACGGTGGACTACGGCAACAACATCCGCCAGGTGGCCTTCGACGAGGGCGTTCAGCGCGCCTTCGACTTCCCCGGCTTCGTGCCCGCCTACATCCGCCCGCTGTTCTGCGAGGGCAAGGGGCCGTTCCGCTGGGTGGCGCTGTCGGGCGACCCCGAGGACATCTACAAGACCGACGCCAAGATCAAGGAGCTGTTCCCCGAGAACAGGCATACGCACCGCTGGCTCGACATGGCGCGCGAGCGCATCAGCTTCCAGGGCCTGCCTGCGCGCATCTGCTGGCTGGGCCTGGGCGAGCGCCACAAGGCGGCGCTGGCCTTCAACGAGATGGTGAAGAGCGGCGAGCTCAAGGCCCCCATCGTCATCGGCCGCGACCACCTGGACTGCGGCAGCGTGGCCAGCCCGAACCGTGAGACCGAGGCCATGAAGGACGGCACCGACGCCGTCTCCGACTGGCCGCTGCTCAACGCGCTGCTCAACACCGCGGGCGGCGCCACCTGGGTGAGCCTGCACCACGGCGGCGGCGTGGGCATGGGCTACTCGCAGCACGCGGGCGTGGTCATCGTGGCCGACGGCACCGACGCGGCCGCGCAGCGCCTCTCGCGCGTGCTCTGGAACGACCCGGCCACGGGCGTGATGCGCCATGCCGACGCGGGCTACGAGAGCGCCGTGGCCTGCGCCAAGCGCAACGGCTTGAACCTGCCGATGGTGCGTTGAGGAAAGGGGAGGGAAGGGAAAAGGGAATCCCACGGAACGTCAAAAAAAGGGACCCTCATTCCCAATTTTTGGGAATGAGGGGCTGTGAATGGCAACGGCTTGCTTTGATACTGCCGCCATGTCCAAGAGCGCTTCGTCCGCCGCAGTCCCCACCGCAGACCGTGTGCTGCAGGTGCTGGCCGTACTGGCCCGGCAGGGCAAGACCCTATCGGCCGCGGAGCTCATGGAGCACACGGGCCTGGCGCGCAGCACGCTGTACCGCCAGCTCGCGCGGCTCAAGCGCTGGGGCTTCGTGCTCGAAAGCGATGGCCACTACGCGCCCGGGCCGCTGAGCCTGCAGCTCGCGCTGGGGTTCGACCTGGCCTCGCACCTGGTGCGGCTGGCGCGCCCCGGCATGCTGGAGCTGGCGCAGCAGTCGCAGGAAAGCGTGGGCCTGATCGTGGCCGTGAACGACCAGGCGATCTGCCTGGACATGGTGGAGAGCCAGCAGTCGCTGCGCTGCTCGTTCGAGAAGGGGCGCAGCGTGCCCCTGCGCGCGGGCGCCTCGGCCAAGTGCGTGCTGGCCCACCTGCCCGAGGCCGCGCGCGCGGCCGTGCTCGACAGCCTGTGGGGGCCGGGCACGCCCGCGCGCCAGGCCGCGCAAGACGAGCTTGACGCCATCCGCCAGGCGGGCTTCGCCGTGAGCGCGGGCGCGGTGGACCCCGGCGTGTGGGGCTGCAGCGTGCCGCTGTTCGGCGCTTCGCGCCAGGCCGTGGGCGCCATCACGCTGATGGCGCCGATCCTGCGTTCCCAGGGCCACGAGGAGGCGCTGATTCGCATGACGGTCGTGGCCGCCGCGCGCATATCGCGCCAGCTGGTGCTGCACTGATTTCCCTTTTCCCTACCCCCTAGAACCTCAACCGGAGACTTTCCATGACGACTATCCGCCGCAACCTTCTTCTCGCCGGCATGGCCGCGCTGGCCCTGGGCGCCGCAGGCGCGCACGCCCAGGACAACGTGCTGCGCGTGGGCACCGACGCCACGTTCCCACCCATGGAGTTCGTCGAGAACGGCAAGCGCACGGGCTTCGACATCGAGCTGGTGGAAGCCATCGCCAAGGCCATGGGCAAACAGGTCGAGTGGGTGGACATCGACTTCAAGGGCCTGATCCCGGGCCTGATCTCCAGGCGCTTCGACATGGCCGTGTCGGCCATCTACATCACCGACGAGCGCAGGAAGGTGGTGGACTTCACCGAGCCCTACTACGCGGGCGGCCTCGTGGCCATGGTGAAGGAGGGCAACACCTCGATCAGGAAACTGTCCGACCTCGACGGCAAGAGGGTCAGCGTGCAGGTGGGCACCAAGTCGGTGGGCTTCCTCACGCAGAACTACCCCAAGGTGCAGCGCATCGAGGTCGAGAAGAACCAGGAGATGTTCAACCTCGTGGACATCGGCCGCGCAGATGCCGCCGTGACGGGCAAGCCCGCGGCCTACCAGTACGTGCGCACGCGCCCCGGCCTGCGCGTGCTCGAGGAGCAGCTCACCACCGAGGAATACGGCATGGCCCTGCGCAAGGACACGCCCGAACTCACCAAGGCCGTGAACGCCGCCCTGGCCAGGCTCAAGGCCGACGGCACCTATGCCGCCATCGTGAAGAAGTGGTTCAGCGCCGGCGCCGCGGCCAAGTGATGCGGGGTTGAGCGATGGAACTCGATTTTTCCCCCGTCTGGGCCGGGTGGCTCCAGCTGCTGCAGGGCGCGGTGGTGACGGTGCAGGTCACCGCGGCTTCGCTGCTGCTGGGCTGCGTCATGGGCCTGCTGGTCGGCATTGGCCGGCTCAACCCCAGGAACCGCATCGTCTACGGCCTGTGCACGGCCTACGTGGCGGCCATCCGCGGCACGCCGCTGCTGGTGCAGCTGTTCCTGCTGTTCTTCGGCCTGCCGCAGCTGGGCGTGCTGCTGCCGGCCTTCGTGTGCGGCGTGATCGGCCTGGGTATCTACTCGGGCGCCTACGTGTCGGAGATCGTGCGCGGCGCGATCCAGTCCATCGACAAGGGCCAGATGGAGGCCGCGCGCTCCATCGGCCTGTCGTCGGGCCAGGCCATGCGCAGCGTGGTGCTGCCCCAGGCCGTGGTGCGCATGATCCCGCCGCTGGGCAACGAGTTCATCGCGCTCATCAAGAACTCGGCCCTGGTGTCGCTGCTCACCATCCACGACCTCATGCACGAAGGGCAGAAGATCATCAGCGTGTCCTACCGTTCGCTGGAGGTGTACCTGGCCATCGCGGTCGTGTACTTCGTCCTCACGGGCGCCACTACGCTTGTGCTGCGCCACATGGAGCTGCGCCTGCGCGCGGGGGGGATGGTGCAATGACGATGCAGGCCGGTTCCCAGGGCGCCGAGCCCATCGTGCGCATCCGCGGCCTGCGCAAGGCCTACGGCGACCATGTCGTGCTCAGCGGCATCGACTTCGACGTGCAGCCCTCGCAGGTGGTGGTCGTGATCGGCCCCAGCGGCTCGGGCAAGAGCACCTTCCTGCGCTGCTGCAACGGCCTGGAGCAGCCCCAGGGCGGGCGCATCGACATCTGCGGGCGCACGCTCGTCGATGACGGCCGGATGCTGCCCGACGGCGACCTCAACGCGCTGCGCGAGGAGGTCGGCATGGTGTTCCAGTCGTTCAACCTGTTCCCGCACCTGTCGGTGATCGACAACGTCACGCTGGGCCCGCGCAAGCTGCACAAGCTGCCGCGCGCCGAGGCGGAGGCCGAGGCGCGCGTGCTGCTCGAAAAGGTGGGCCTGGCCCACAAGGCCGAGGCCATGCCGGCGAGCCTCTCGGGCGGCCAAAAGCAGCGCGTGGCCATCGCCCGCGCCCTGGCCATGAAGCCGCGCGTGATGCTGTTCGACGAGCCCACCTCGGCCCTGGACCCCGAGCTCGTGGGCGAGGTGCTGCAGGTCATGAAGGTGCTCGCGCGCGAGGGCATGACCATGATGGTCGTGACCCACGAGATGGACTTCGCGCGCGAGGTGGGCGACGTGGTCGTCGTCATGGACGGCGGCGGCATCATCGAATCGGGCCCGCCCGCCACCATCTTCACCAACCCCGCCCAGGAGCGCACGCGCTCGTTCCTGCAGGCCGTGCTCACGCGCGCTTGACCAGCATGCAACGCTTCGACCTCGCGGCCGTGCCGCCCACTCCCTGGAAGAACGGCGGCGGCCACACGCGCGAGCTGGCCTGCTGGCCGCCCGGCGCGGGCATGGATGGCTTCGAGTGGCGCGTGAGCGTGGCCACCATCGCGGCGCCGGGGCCGTTCTCGGCCTTCGCGGGGGTGGACCGGCAGATCATGCTGCTCGATGGCGACGGCGTGCACCTGAGCGCGCCGGGCGTCGGCCTGGACCACCGGCTGGACCGGCGCTGGCGGCCGTTCGCCTTCCCGGGCGACGTGGCCGTGGGCTGCCGCCTGCTCGGCGGCAGCTCCACCGACTTCAACCTCATGCTGCGCCGCGGCCGCTGGCGCGGCAGCGTCGAGGTGGCGCGCGATGCGCGCGTGCCCGGCAGCACGCCCGCGGGCCTGTGCATGGTGCTCGCGGGCCGCTGGAGCCTGGGCGGCGACATGCTGGAGCCGGGCCAGGGCCTCTGGTGGAGCGCCGCCGGGGCCGGCTCCGCGCTCGCGCCGCATGCGCGGCAGGGCGGCGAGGCGCCCGTGCTCGCCTGGGTGGCGCTCATGCCGTGGATTCAAGAGAAAAACGCCTCCAGCGCTTGATGGGCAAGCGCTGGCAGCTACCGTTTGCATAGCGAGAGAACCAACCATGGACGATACCGATCCCTTCACCGCGCCTAGGGTGCATCGACATTCAAACACCCCCGCCGCCAAGGCCCTGGGCTGTCCATGGCTAGGCGCGAGCCACGCCGTGTATCGGGATACACCAGCGGCGAGCAACGACGCCAGGGGCAGCCCAGGGCCTTGGCCCGGAGGGTTGCCCCGCCCGGCCCGCCATGCGTCGTTGCTCCTCGGTTGCTGGTGCCTACCAGCGTCCTCCTCGCGCTTGGCCTGGCGGGCCGGGCGGGGCAACGGCGGGGGTGTTTGAATGTCGATTCACCCTTGCGCCGACGGCGTCTGGGAGGGCCTGCGCCTTGCCCCCGGCCTGGCCCGCGCCGACGTGGCCGTGGGCGCCGGCGAGCGCGCCAGCCTGGTCGTGCAGGGCGGGGTGCTGCGCTGGGTGGGCCCGTCCGCGGCCCTGCCCGCAGGCTACGCGCGGCTGGCGCGCCGCGACGGCGGCGGCCTGCTGGCCACGCCCGGGCTGGTGGACTGCCATACCCACCTGGTCTACGGCGGCCAGCGTGCCAACGAATTCGCCATGCGGCTGGCCGGCGCCAGCTATGAAGAGGTGGCCAGGGCCGGCGGCGGCATCGTCTCCAGCGTGCGCGCCACGCGCGAGGCGAGCGAGGACGAGCTGTTCGCGCTCGCGCTGCCGCGCCTGTCGGCGCTGCTGGCCGAGGGTGTGTGCGCCATCGAGATCAAGTCGGGCTACGGCCTGACCCTGGAACACGAGCGCAAGCAGCTGCGCGTGGCGCGCCGCCTGGGCCAGGCGCTGGGCGTGACGGTGCGCACCACCTTCCTCGGCGCGCACGCGCTGCCGCCCGAGTACGCCGGCCGCAGCCAGGACTACACCGACGCGGTCTGCGACGAGATGCTGCCCGCGCTCGCCGCCGAGGGGCTGGTCGATGCGGTGGACGCGTTCTGCGAGCGCATCGCGTTCACGCTGGCCGAGACGCGGCAGGTCTTCCAGGCCGCGCAAAGGCTGGGCATCCCGGTCAAGCTGCATGCCGGGCAGCTCTCCGACATGGGCGGCGCGCAGCTCGCGGCGCGCCACGGCGCGCTCTCGTGCGACCACATCGAGCATCTTTCGCAGGAGGGCATAGACGCGATGAAGGCCGCCGGCACCGTGGCCGTGCTGCTGCCCGGCGCCTACTACACGCTGCGCGACACGCACCTGCCGCCCATCGCGCAGCTGCGCGCCGCGGGCGTGCCCATGGCCGTCTCGACCGACCACAACCCCGGCACCTCGCCCGCGCTGAGCCTGCTGCTCATGGCCAACATGGCCTGCACGCTGTTCCGCCTCACGGTGCCCGAGGCGCTCGCGGGCATCACCACGCACGCGGCGCGCGCGCTGGGCCTTTCGGACACGCACGGCCTCATCGCGGCGGGGCGGCCCGCCAACTTCGTGCTGTGGTCCGTGGGCGAGGCGGCGGAGCTGGCCTACTGGCTCGGCCACAACCCGGCGCGCACCATCGTGCGCCAGGGCCGCATCGTGAAAGGCGCGTGAACCCATGGACAAAACCCAAACCTCAGCGCGGCCCGAAGTGCCGCACCTGCCCGCCCGCGACGCGGGCGCCCTGTTCGCCGAACATGCCTTGCTGCCCGGCGGCTGGGCCCGTGACGTGCTGCTGCGCTGGGACGCGGGCGGGCGCCTTGTCTGCGCCGCCCCCGGCAGCGACGCGGGCGACGCGCCCCGTGCACCCGGCCCCGTGGTCCCCGGCATGCCCAACCTGCATTCGCACGCCTTCCAGCGCGCATTCGCGGGCCTGACCGAGTACCGCGCCCAGGCGCAGGACAGCTTCTGGAGCTGGCGCGACCTCATGTACCGCTTCGCCGCCCGGATCTCGCCCGAGTCGCTCCAGGCCATTGCCACCTGGCTGTACGTGGAGATGCTGGAGGCGGGCTACACCTCGGTGTGCGAGTTCCACTACGTGCACCACGACCAGGGCGGCCGGCCTTATGCCGACGACGCCACGCTGTCGCTGGCGCTGCTGCGCGCGGCGCGGGCGGCCGGCATCGGCATCACGTTGCTGCCCGTGCTCTACCAGGCCAGCGGCTTCGGCGGCCGGCCGCCGCGCGCCGACCAGGCGCGCTTCATCCGCAGCACCGACAACATGCTCTCGTTATTGGAGCGCCTTGCGCCCGCCACCAGGGCGCAAGAGGCCGTTCTTGGCCTTGCGCCGCATTCGCTGCGCGCCGTGCCGCCCGACAGCCTGCGCGCGGCCGTGCAGGGGCTCACGGCGCTGGACGCGCGCGCGCCCATCCACATCCACGTCGCCGAGCAGCGGCAGGAGGTGGATGACTGCGTGGCCTGGAGCGGCCAGCGCCCGGTGCAGTGGCTGCTGGACCACGCGAGCGTCGATGCGCGCTGGTGCCTGGTGCACGCCACGCACATGACGCCCGAGGAATACGCCGCCGCCGCGCGCACGGGCGCCGTGGCCGGCATCTGCCCCACGACCGAGGCCAACCTGGGCGACGGCATCTTCGACATGCCGCTGTGGCTGCGGCATGGCGGCCGCTGGGGCGTGGGCTCGGACAGCCATGCCTGCGTGAATGCGGCCGAGGAGCTGCTGATGCTCGAATACAGCCAGCGCCTGTCGCTGCGCCAGCGCAACGTGCTGGCGGGCAGCGGGCAGCCGCAGGTTGGCACGGCCCTGTGGCTCGCCGCCGTGCAGGGCGGGGCGCAGGCGGCGGGCCGCGCCGTGGCCGGGATCGCCGAGGGCCAGCAGGCCGACTTTGCCGTGCTCGACCCCCGGCACGTGGCGCTGGCCGGGCTGCCGGCCGAGGCCATGCTCTCGGCCCATGTCTTCGCAAGCAGCCGCGGCACGGCCCTGCACGGCGTCTGGACCGGCGGCGTGCAGCGCGTGGCCGCCGGGCGCCACGCGCTGCACGAGCGCGCCGCGCAGGAATTCGTCGCCGCACGCGCGGCCATCATCGCCGCTTGAAATAGCAACACTTCACGAGGCCCACACCATGCCCGACACCACCCACCCGCTCTTCACCTTCCACCAGGGAACGGCGCCGCTGCTCATCTCCATGCCCCACGTGGGCACCTACCTGCCGCCGGCCATCGCCGCGCGCCTGACGCCCGAGGCGCGCCAGGTGCCCGACACCGACTGGCACCTGGAGCGCCTCTACGGCTTTGCCAGGGAGCTGGGCGCCTCCATACTCGTGCCCACGCATTCGCGCTACGTGGTCGACCTGAACCGCCCGCCCGATGGCGCCAGCCTCTACCCCGGCCAGAGCGTGACGGGCCTGTGCCCCGTGGACACGTTCGACGACACGCCCCTGTACGCCGACCCCGCCGACGCGCCCGGCGAGGCCGAGGTGGCCGCGCGCCGCACCGCCTACTGGGAGCCCTACCACGCGCAGCTGCGCGCCGGGCTGGAGCGCATGCGCGCCGAGCACGGCGTGGCCGTGCTGTGGGACGCGCACTCCATCCGCTCGGTGCTGCCGCGCTTCTTCGAGGGCAGGCTCACCGACCTGAACCTGGGCACGGGCAAGGGCACGAGCTGCGACCCGGCGCTGGCCGAGGAGCTGCTCGGCATCGCCAAGGCCGCCACGGGCTATACGGCCGTGCTCAACGGCCGCTTCACGGGCGGCTACATCACGCGCCACTACGGCGAGCCCGCGCGCAACATCCATGCCGTGCAGCTGGAGATGACGCAGTGCAGCTACATGCAGGAGGCGCTGCCCTTCGACTACCTGCCCGAGGTGGCGGCGCGCGTGCAGCCGCACCTCAGGCGCATGGTCGAGGCGGCGCTGGCGTTCGCCCTGTCGCGGCGGGGCGGCTAGACGTCTGGCAGCGCGGCGCAGCACTGCGCCGGCAGCTGCAGCCATCGCCCGGCCGCGGCCTGCAGCGCGCCGAGCTGGCCGGTGGTGTAGAGCCTGATGCCGCCCGGCGGCGCGCCGGGGCGCTCGTGCGCCAGCGCGCCGGCCTGGGCCAGGATGCGGCGCGTCTGGCGCGCCACGGCGGCACCGGTGTCCAGGATCTGCACGTCCGGCCCGACCAGGTCGCGCAGCGCGTCCTTGGCGAACACGTAGTGGGTGCAGCCCAGCACCAGCGTGTCGATGTCGCCGGTTTTCAGGCCGAATCGGCCCAGGGCACCCGTGTACCGGGCGCAGAGCGCTCTTATTTTTGTTGCCGACTCGGTGGCCGGCAGGGGCTCTTCGGTGCTTTGCTCTATGGCGCGCGCCAGTCCGTCGCAGGCCTGCACGGCAAAGCGCGTGCGCGCGCCGTGCTCGTCGTGCAGCCGCGCAAAGCGTGCGCTGCTCACCGTGCCGCGCGTGGCCAGCACGCCCACGTGGTGCGTCTGGCTGCGCGCGGCCGCGGGCTTGAGCGCGGGCTCCACCCCTATGGCCGGCAGGTCGGGCAGGGTGGCGCGCAGCCGCTCCACGGCGGCGGCGGTGGCCGTGTTGCAGGCCACCACCAGGGCCTTGATGCCGTGCTGCGCGCGCAGCCAGCGCGCGATCGCCAGCGTGCGCTGCTGCACGAAGGCCTCGCCCTTGGCGTCGCCATAGGGCGCGTTGCCGCTGTCGGCAAGGTAGACGAAGTCTTCGTGCGGCAGCTCGTGGCGCAGGGCCTGCAGCACGCTCAGGCCGCCTATGCCGCTGTCGAACACGCCTATGGGCCGGGCGGCGAGGGGTTCAGTCATGGAATGCGTGGCGGAAGAAATGGGGGCGAAGGGCGCCACTCTACGCCTGGGCGCCGCCGCGGCGCAGCACCAGCAGCCGGTTGTTGGCCGGCATGGCGTGGTCGCGCTCCGGCGCCAGGCCGTGCCGCGCGGCCAGCGCCGCGATGTCCTCGAAGTGGCGTATGCCGCTCGCCGGGTCGCGCGCGCGCAGCCAGGCGTCGAAGGCACGGTTGCTGTCGCTGGTGAAGCCACCGCCATAGTTGAAGGGGCCGTACACCGCCAGCACGCCGCCCGGGGGCAGGTGGGCGCCGGACAGCGCGAACAGGCGCTGCACCAGCGGCCAGGCCACGATGTGCGTGGTGTTGCTGGTGAACACGGCGTCGAACGCGCCAGGGGGCCAGTCGCTGCCTTGCAGGTCCAGCAGCAGGGGCGGGCGCAGGTTGGGCGCCGGGTGCCGGGCATGCCAGGCGCGTATGCCGGCGTGGTTCTCGGCAAGGTCGCTGGTTTGCCAGACGAGGTGCGGCAGGCGCGGCGCGAAATACACGCCGTGCTGGCCCGTGCCCGAGCCGATCTCCAGCACGTGGCGGCGGTCGGCGAAGGCCTGCGCGAGCACGGCCAGGATGGGGGCCTGGTTGTTTTCGCAGGCCTGGGAGAAGGGCAGGCCGGGGGGCTGGATGGCGGTCATAGGGGCTGGAGCATGCACCGCCCGATTATTTCAGCTATCCATTCCGCGTACGCGGCACCCGCGACGCATGAAACCGGCGCGACCCGGGCCAGGGCCGCTGCGCAAGGGCCGCCCCGCCGCACGGGCGGCGTCCCCCTTCCCACGCGCAGCGTGAGAGAAGGGGGAAGCGACGAAGTCGCTCAGGGGGTTGTCGTTTTATCTCAGTACGCGGCGCTGGGCGGGGCCGCGTTGGCGACGGGCTGGCCGCCCAGCTCGGCGCGCCGCTTGCGCGCCGCCTGGGTGAATAGCAGCACGTCCACTCCGACGGCCACGAAGGTGCAGCCCAGGTCGAGGTAGCGCCGCGCCAGCGCCGGGTCGGAGGTCAGCGTGCCCGCGGCCTTGCCGCTGGCAACGATGGTCCGCATCGCGCCCTCGATGGCGGCCTGCACCTCGGGGTGGCCGGGATTGCCCCGGTGGCCCATGGACGCGGCCAGGTCCGCCGGGCCGATGAACACGCCGTGCACGCCGTCCACGGCGCAGATGGCCTCCAGGTTCCTGAGTGCCGTGGCGGTCTCGGCCTGCACCAGCAGGCAGACCTCGTCGTCGGCCACGGCCAGGTAGTCGGCGCGGCTGCTCCACTGCGACGCGCGCCCCACGGCGCTGCCCACGCCGCGCACGCCCCTGGGCGGGTACTGCGTGGCGGCCACGATGGCGCGGGCTTGGCTTGCCGTATCGACCATGGGCACGAGCAGCGACTTGGCGCCTATGTCCAGCATCTGCTTGATGAGGGCGGTGCTGCCTTCCACCACGCGCACCACGGGCTGGCCGGGGTAGGGCGCCATGGTCTGCAGCGCGGCCAGCGTGCCGCGCAGGTCGTTGGGCGCGTGCTCGCCGTCGATCAGCAGCCAGTCGTAGCCGGTGGTGGCGGCGGCCTCGGCGAGGTAGGGGTCGGCCATGGAGAGCCACAGGCCGATCTGCGCCTGCCCGTTGGCAAGCGCGGTCTTGAAGGGGTTGTGTGCGGGCATGGCTTTTCAGTCGAGTTGGCCTTGGCAGACGTACTTGGTGTGCAGGTAGTCGTCGAGCCCGTGCGTCGATCCCTCGCGCCCGTAGCCCGATTCCTTCACGCCGCCGAAGGGCGCGGCCTCGGCCGAGATGGCGCCCTCGTTGATGCCGACGATGCCCGATTCGAGCGCATCGGCCACGCGCCAGATGCGGCGCACGTCCTGGCTGTAGAAGTAGGCGGCCAGGCCGAAGGGCGTGTCGTTGGCGGCCTGGACCACCTCGGCCTCGTCGTCGAACACGGTGAGCGGCGCGACGGGGCCGAAGGTTTCCTCGCAGGCGCAGGCCATCGTGGGGTCGGCGCCGGTGAGCACGGTGGGGGCGTAGTAGGTGGGGCCCAGCTCGGGCAGGCGCTTGCCGCCGGTGAGTACCCTGGCGCCCTTGGCGATGGCGTCCTGCACGTGGCGCTCTATCTTCTCCACCGCGCGGCCGTTGATCATGGGGCCGATCTGCGAGGCCGGGTCGCTCGCGGGGCCCACCTTCAGCGCGCCCACGCGCGCGGCGAGCTTCTGCGCGAAGGAATCGAACACGGCGCGGTGCACGAATACGCGGTTGGGGCACACGCAGGTCTGGCCGCCGTTCCTGAACTTGGCGGCCATGAAGCCTTCGACGGCCGCATCCACGTCGGCATCGTCGAACACGATGAAGGGCGCGTTGCCGCCCAGCTCCAGCGACAGCTTCTTGAGCGTGTCGGCGCTGCGCCGCGCGAGGTGTTTGCCCACGGGCGTCGATCCCGTGAAGGTGATCTTGCGCACGCGCGCGTCGTCGAGCCACACGTCCACAACCTCGGGCGTCTTCTCGCGCGAGGCGGTGACGATGTTGAGCACGCCGGGCGGCACGCCCGCCTCGTGCGCCAGCAGCACCAGGGCCAGCGAGGTCAGCGGCGTGTCCTCGGCCGGCTTGCAGACCACGGTGCAGCCTGCCGCCAGAGCCGGCGCGATCTTGCGCGCGATCATCGCGGCGGGAAAGTTCCACGGCGTGATGGCCGCCACCACGCCCACGGGCTCGCGCAGCGCGAACATGCGCCGGCCCGGCACGGGCGCGGGGATGACCTCGCCGTTCATGCGCGTGGCCTCTTCGCCGAACCATTCGATATAGCTGGCGGCGTAGGCCACTTCGCCCTTGCCCTCGGCCAGGGGCTTGCCCTGCTCGCGGGAAATGAGCTTGCCCAGGTCGTCCTGGTGCGCCATCACGAGGTCGTGCCAAAGCTTGATGATGGCCGCGCGCTGCTTGGCCGGCACCTTGCGCCACGCGGGGAAGGCTGCGTGGGCGGCGTCGAGCGCGGCGCGGGCCTCGGCCGCGCCGCTGTCGGGCACGTCGGTGATGGCGGCGCCAGTGGCCGGGTCGGTGACGGCCAGGCGCGCGGCGGGCGTGCTGGTCCAGGCGCCGGCGATGAAGTTGGCGCTGCGGATCAGATCGGGGCGGGAGAGAGTTAGTGGCATGGCTTTGAATGAAATATGCCGCCAGGGCTTGCCGGTAAAGCGCTTGCAGCTATGGTTTCAGGAGTTTCAGCTGACGATGCCCAGGTGCCAGGGCACGAACTCATTGTCGCCCAGGCCCAGCAGTTCGCTCTTGGTGGGCTCGCCGCTCGCGTGGCGCAGGATCTGCGCGAAGATGCGCTCGCCCATCTCGGGCACGGTGCATTCGCCATCGACGATCAGGCCGCAGTTGATGTCCATGTCCTCCTGCAGGCGCAGGTACATGGGCGTGTTGGTGGCCAGCTTGACCGTGGGCGCGGGCTTGCTGCCGAACATGGAGCCGCGCCCGGTGGTGAAGCAGATCATGTTGGCGCCGCTGGCGATCTGGCCCGTGGCGGCCACGGGATCGTAGCCGGGCGAGTCCATGAAGACGAAGCCGTTCTGCGTGATGGGCTCGGCGTATTCGTACACGGCCTGCAGCGGCGTGGTGCCGCCCTTCATGGCGCTGCCCAGCGATTTCTCGAAGATGTTGGCCAGGCCCCCGGCCTGGTTGCCGTGGCCCACCACGCCGTTGAACTGGGCGTTCTGGCCCGCGGCGTACTTCTCCCACCAGGCCAGGCGGTCCAGCAGCTTCTGGCCCACCTCGGGGCTGACGGCGCGGCGCGTGAGCATGAACTCCACGCCGTGGATCTCGGGCGTCTCGCTCAGGATGGCCGTGCCGCCGTGGCGCACCAGGATGTCCATGGCCGCGCCCAGGGCCGGGTTGGCGGTGATGCCCGAGAAACCGTCCGAGCCGCCGCACTCCAGCCCGATCTTCAGGTGGCTCGCACTCACCGTCTGGCGCCGCGCCTGGTTGGCGATGGGGAGCATCTCCTCGATGGCCGCGATGCCCGCCGCGATGGTGGCGCGCGTGCCGCCCATGTCCTGCATCACGAAGGTGCGCAGCAGCTGCCCCGGCTGCAGGCCCTGGGACTGCACCAGGGCATCGACCTGGTTGCGCTCGCAGCCCAGGCCCACGATGAGCGCGCCCGCCAGGTTGGGGTGGCGCGCGTAGCCCGCCAGCGTGCGGCGCAGCACGTCGAAATGCTCGCTGGGCGAGGACATGCCGCAGCCGCTGGTCTGCGCGAAGGCCACCACACCATCCACGTGGGGATAGGCCGCGAGCCGCTCGGGCGTGAAGTGCGCAGCGATGTGCCGGATCGCCGTGGCCGAGCAGTTCACCGACGACAGGATGCCGATGAAGTTGCGCGTGCCCACGCGGCCGTCCGCGCGCACGAAGCCCTTGAAGGTGGCGCGCCGGTCCTCGGGCACGTATTGCACGGGCCGCACGTCCGCGCCGAAGGCCGGGTCGCGGTAGTAGTCCACGATCTTCAGGTTGTGGCTGTGCACGTAGTCGCCCGGCTCCAGGTCGCGCGTGGCCACGCCGATCACGGTGTCGTACTTCTTCACCTGCTCGCCCTCGGCGATGCGGCGCGCGGCGATCTTGTGCCCCGCGGGCACCTGGGCGCGCGTGCGCACGCCCAGCTCGGGAATCTCCTGGCCCAGCGCCAGCGCCGTCTTGGCGACGAACACGTTGTCATTGGGGTGCAGGTGCAGCAGAGGGCCCATGGTCATGATTTCATCAGCTCGCGCAGCTTGAGCTTGTCGATCAGCACGGTTTCTTTCTGGTAGACCGCGTTCACGTATTTCTCGTAGTCGGGGCCGTCCAGGTACATGACCGGGGCGTCGATCCTGTCCGTCACGGCCTTGAACTCGTGGCTGGCCACGGCCTGCCTGAAGGCGTCGCGCAGCCTGGCCAGGATGGCCGGGTCCATGCCCTTGGGCGCGCCGATGCCGTTGGGCGCGTCCACCACCACGTTGTAGCCCAGCTCCTTGAGCGTGGGCACGTCCTTGAAGCGAGGCGTGCGCTGCTCGCCCCAGGTGGCCAGCAGGCGCAGCTTGCCGGCCTCCACGTGCGGCGCCCACGAGCTGGAGTCGGCCAGCGCGTCCACGTGGCCGCCCAGCACGCCCTGCAGCGCCTCGGCGCCGCCTTTGTAGGGCACGTGGTTGAACTGGACGCCCGCGGCCATGGCGAACTCCTCCATGCCCACGTGCGTGGCGCCGCCCACGCCCGCGTGGGCGTAGGTTACCTGGCCCGGCCTCGCCTTGGCGGCGGCCACGAGCTCCTGCAGCGTCTTGTACGGCGAGCTGGCCGGCACCGCGATACCGAAGGTCTGGCCCGAGGTGCGCGCGATGTAGGTGAAGTCCTTGCGCGGATCGGCGGCCAGCGTGCCGATCTGCGAGAAGCGCGTGACCGAGATCGGGATCTGCCCGATGGTGTAGCCGTCGGCCTTGGCCGATGCCAGCGCCTTCGCGCCGATCATGCCCGAGGCGCCCGCGCGGTTCTCCACCGCGATCGCCTGGCCCAGCACGCGCGCGGCCACAGTGCACAGCGCGCGCATCGACTGGTCGGCCGTGCCGCCCGCGGGCCAGGGGCAGATGAAGGTGATGGGGCGCGCGGGCCATTCCTGCGCGAACAGGCGGGTGGAGCCGGTGGCGAGGGCGGCGGCGCCGAGCGCGCCGAAGATGAACTGGCGGCGTTCACTGCGTGGGGTCTGCATGCGTGTCTCCTGTCGTGGGTTGCTGTCAGTCCGCCATTGTTGGATCCTGCTGCATAACAATCCAATGAAAATATGGACTTGCTTCATTGCTTGTGGGTTATGAAGCTCCCCGCGACGAAAGGCCCGGCGATGGCACAGATAGACCGCGTACTGCGCAGCAACCTCAAGCTGCGCCACCTGCAGATGCTGGTGGCGCTGGACCAGTTCCGCCATCTGGGGCGGGCGGCGGAATTTCTGTCGGTCACGCAGCCGGCCGTCTCCAAGACGCTGGCCGAGATCGAGTCCATGTTCGGCCTGCCGCTGTTCGAGCGCTCCACGCGCGGCACCGAGCCCACGGCCGCGGGCGCGAGCGTGGTGCGCTTCGCGCGCTCGGTGCTCGCCGGCTACGACCGCACGCGCGACGAGATCGCCGCAGAGGCCAGCGGCGCCAGCGGGCGCACCAGCGTGGGCGCCATGGTGTCGGCCACGCCCGTGCTGCTGGCGCAGGCCGTGCAGCGGCTCAAGGCGCGCTCGCACCGCACCACGGTGCTCATCGAGGAGGGCGACCTCGCGCGCCTTTTGCCCAAGCTGCGCCTGGGCGAGCTGGACTTGTTCGTGGGCCGCCTGGAGCCCGGCTACGCCTCGCCCGACCTGGAGACCGAGCCGCTCTACGACGACCCCATGGTGGCAGTGGCGCGGCCCGGCCACGCGCTCGCGCGCAGGCGCGCCGTGCAGTGGGCCGACCTGGCCGGGCAGCCCTGCGTGATGCCCCCGCCCTGGGCCTCGCTGCGCGTGAAGCTGGAGCAGCAGTTCTTCGCCCACGGCTTGCACCCGCCCGCGGACATCGTCGAATCGGCCTCGTTCCTGTCGCAGATCACCTTCCTGCACCAGCGCGGCGCGGTGGCCTTCATGGCGCGCACGGTGGCTCGGCATTTCGCGCAGCAGGGCATGCTGGCGGTGCTGAGGCTGCCCGTGCAGGTCGCGCTCCCGCCCGTGGGACTGATCACACTGCGCGGGCAACGGGTGACGCCGGTGACGGGGCTGCTGGTGGAGAGCCTGAGAGAAGTGGGAAAAACGGCGTAAATCAGGGCGCGGCGCAGGAGTTGTCGAGCCCCGCCATCCCCGCCAGCTTCCGCAGGCGCGAACGGTTGTTCAGGCAGGCCTCGCGCTGGGCGTCGAGCGCCTTTTGCTGCGCCAGGCGCGTGGCCTGCGCGCGCTCCGCCTGCACCTGGGCGATGCGCTCGCGGATCTGCGCCATGGCGGCCAGCGCGGCCTTTTCACCCTCCACGATGGCGCTGGCGCGCTGGCTGAAGTCCGCCGGGCCGATGTCCAGCACCTTCGGGCGAATGACCACGTCGGCGCGCGCCAGCTCGGCCTGGCCCAGCTTCTGGCCCATGATGGCGATGGACTGGCCCAGCGCCCCCAGCAGGTGTTCCGGCGCCTTGCCACGGGCCTTGTTGGAGATGTCCACGGCGATCACCACGTCGGCGCCCAATTGGCGCGCCGCATCCACGGGCACGGGGCTGACGATGCCGCCATCGACGTAGTGGTACTTGCCGATGGCCACGGGCTGGAAAACGCCCGGGATGCTGCTGGACGCGCGCACCGCCTGGCCCGTGTTGCCGCGCGCGAACACGGTGCGCTCGCCGTCCTCCAGCCGCGTGGCCACGGCCACGAAGGGCTTGGCCAGCTGCTCCAGGGGCTTGCGGCGCACCTGCTCGTTCACATAGTCCTCGAGCTTCTGGCCCTGCACCAGCCCGCCGGAGGACAGCTGCAGGTCGCGGATCCTGGTCTCATCCAGGGCCACGGCCTTTTCCTGCAGCTCGAAGGCATCCATGCCGCTCGCATACAGCGCGCCGACCACGCTGCCCGCGCTGGTGCCCGCCACCACGGCGGGCGCCAGGCCATTGGCCTCCAGCATCTTGATGACGCCGATGTGCGCGAAGCCCTTGGCCGCGCCGCCGCCGAGGGCGACGCCGATCCTGACAGGCTCGGCCGCGGCCTGCGCGGGCGCCGCGCTCTTGCCCGGCGGGGCGCTGCCGCACGCGGCCAGACCGGCCAGACCCAGATAAGCCAACGGGCGCCAGAGGACTGCCATGCGCATGCCAAGAATTCCTGCATTCATCGGGGCGGGGAGTATAGGGCGGGTGCCCCGCCTGCCTGCAGGTAGTGCCGTCGCGCTGCAGAAAGTTCAATAAAAATAGCCGCCAGCGCTTTATCAGAAAGCGCCGGCAGCTATCGAATGAAGAGCGGGCGCGACTGGTGCGCGGGGCGCTCAGCCCTTGGCGATCAGGGCCGCTATGGCCTCGCCCACCTGCTGGGTGCTGGCTTGGCCGCCCAGGTCCGGCGTGCGCGGGCCGCTCCTGATGACCTCCTCGATCGCCGCCACGATGGCGTCGTGCGCCTGCCGGCCCGCGCCCTGGCCCTGGGCCAGGAAGTCCAGCATCAGCGCGCCGGACCAGATCATGGCGATCGGGTTGGCGATGTTCTTGCCATAGATGTCGGGCGCCGAGCCGTGCACGGGCTCGAACAGGCTGGGGAAGCCGCGCTCGGGGTTTAGGTTGGCCGAAGGCGCCAGGCCGATGGTGCCGGTGGTGGCGGGCCCCAGGTCGGAGAGGATGTCGCCGAACAGGTTGGTGGCGGCCACCACGTCGAAGCGGCCCGGCTGCAGCACGAAGCGCGCGGTGAGGATGTCGATGTGCTGCTTGTCGAGCGTGACGCCGGGATACTGCCTGGCCACTTCCTCGGCGCGCTGGTCCCACCAGGGCATGCTGATGGCGATGCCGTTGCTCTTGGTGGCCAGGGTCACGTGCTTGCGCGGGCGGCTCTGCGCGAGGTCGAAGGCGAACTTGAGCAGGCGCTCGGCGCCCTTGCGCGAGTAGACCGATTCCTGGATCACGATCTCGCGGTCCGTGCCCTCGTACATGATGCCGCCGAGCGACGTGTACTCGCCCTCGGTGTTCTCGCGCACCACGTAGTAGTCGATGTCGCCGGGCTTGCGGCCGGCCAGCGGGCAGGGCACGCCCTCGAACAGGCGCACGGGGCGCAGGTTGATGTACTGGTCGAATTCGCGGCGGAACTTGAGGAGGGACCCCCACAGCGATACGTGGTCGGGCACGGTGGCGGGCCAGCCCACGGCGCCGAAGAAGATGGCGTCCATGTCTTGGAGCTGGGCCTTCCAGTCGTCCGGCATCATCTGGCCGTGCTGGGCGTAGTAGTCGCAGCTGGCCCATTCGAAGTGGTGGATATCCAGCGCCAGGCCGAAGCGCTGGGCGGCGGCCTGCACGGCGCGCAGGCCTTCGGGCATGACCTCCTTGCCGATGCCGTCGCCGGGCAGCACGGCGATCTTGTATGTGCGTTGTTGCATGGTGGGTTCTCCAGGAAATGTTGGCCGCCATTGTTTACTGATGACGGGATCCATACAATGCGCGCTTCCGTGGTTCCACCATTCACGAACTGTGCAGAAAATACCGCCGACCGACGACTTGCGCGTCTTCTGCACCGTGGTGCGCAAGGCGGGCTTTGCCGCGGCGGCGCAGGAGCTGGCGGCATCGCCCGCCTACGTGAGCAAGCGCATCCGCCTGCTGGAGCAGGAACTGGGCGTGCCGCTGCTGCACCGCACCACGCGCCGCGTGGCCGTCACGGACCAGGGCGAGCGCGTGTTCCACTGGGCGCAGCGCATCCTCGACGACATGGACCAGCTCCTGCAGGAGGTGGCCGTCACGCGCCGCGAGCCGCGCGGGCTGCTGCGCGTGTCCAGCAGCTTCGGCTTCGGGCGCAACGTGGTCGCGCCCATGCTCTCGCGCTTGGTGCAGCGGCACCCGGGCCTGCAGGTGCGGCTGGAGGTGTTCGACCGCCTCGTGGACGTGGCGGGCGAGGGCTTCGACCTGGACGTGCGCGTGGGCGACGAGATCGCGCCGCACCTCATCGCGCGGCGCCTGGCCGACAACCACCGCGTGCTGTGCGCCGCGCCGGGCTACCTCGCGCGCCGGGGCACGCCGCGCAGCCCGGCCGAACTGCCCGCGCACGATTGCCTGGTCATCAAGGAGCGCGACCACCCGTTCGGCGTGTGGCGGCTGCGCGCGGGCGCCGTGGAGCAGTCGGTGAAGGTGACGGGGCCGCTGTCGGCCAACAACGGCGAGATGGTGGTGCAGTGGGCCGTGGACGGCTGCGGCATCGCGCTGCGCTCGCTCTGGGACGTGGGCGCCCACCTGGAGGCCGGGCGCCTAGTGCAGGTGCTGCCCGAGTGGCGCCAGGAGGCCAACATCTGGGCCGTCTACCCCACGCCGCTGGAGCGCTCGGCCAAGGTGCGGGTGTGCGTGGAATTCCTGCAGGAGTACTTCGGACGGCAGCGCCCCTGGTAGGGCCTGTTGTCCCGCCTCAGCCCCCGCGCACCATCTGCACGATCCTGGCGGTGTTCAGCCCGCGCGCCATCTCCTGCATCTGCGGCAGGTACTGCGCCTGCAGCTGGCGGCCGTCGGCCATCACGTGCTGGTAGGCGTCGCGCAGCATCTGCGTGCCCAGCGTGCGGCCGCCGGCGTAGTACTGGTTGGCGACATGGCCGAGCGCGTAGGTGGCGGCGAAGCTCATGCCGCTGCTCACCGCCTGGCGGCCCAGCCCGCCGAGCAGGCCCCCGCCCACTTTGCCCAGCAGGCCGCCGAGCAGCTTGCGGCCCGCCTGCTCCAGATACTGCGAGGTCAGGCCCACGCCCAGGGTGGCCAGCAGGTCCTTGATATGGCCGCTGTCCAGCTCGTAGCCGTAGCTCTGGCCGATCTGGTAGACCAGCCGCATCTGCAGCGGGATGATGGCCAGCGTGGACAGGTTCTCGGGCAGCAGCTCGATGGCACCGTTGAGCATGGCCGCGTTGAGGATCTTGCGGTCCATCTCCGCTGCGGGCAGCGTGCCCGGGCGGCGCTGCGCGGCCGTGCCCGGCAGCGCATCGACCGCGGCGGGGTGTGGCGCGGCCTGGCCCGCCGCGGCCGCCTCCGGCAGCGCCGCGGACGGCGCCCCTAGCGGCGCCGTTGCCAGCGCGTCGGCCTGCGCGGCGAACTCCGCCGGCGCCTGGCCCAGCGCCTCGCGCAGCCGGGCCAGGAAGGCCTGCTCTGCCGCGCTGGTCTGGCCGTCGGCCTCGCACACGCACACGGCCATTTCGTAGGCCAGCTGGCGCGCCTCGCTGCTGGAGAGCCTCGGCACCACGTCGGCCAGCTGGATCCGGCGCATCAGCACCTCCTGGTACAGGCCGGGCAGGTTGACCTGCTGGTCCTGCGCCAGCCCTTGCGCCACCTGGCGGATCTGCTCGCGCTCGCGGTCGTGCTTGTCGCCGTCGGCATAGGCGGCCAGCAGGCAGATGGTGAGGACGGCGCGGATTTCTTCGGTGTTCATCGGCTTCCTTGTCGAATGGGGTGAATGGGCAGATCTTCCGATCCGCCCGTGGCGTCCATGTTCCCCTCTCAGAGCAGCAGGATCACGCGGTCCACCTCGAGGTCCACGGTCTCGCGCGCCAGAGGCTCGGCCTGCGGCTCCAGCAGCCCCAGCGCGGGCCAGGCCAGGTTCTCGGCCATCTCCTTCAGCAGCTCCAGGCGCTCCTCCATCGGCCCGGACCGTGGCCTGCTCCTCGCGCCGCGCATGGGGGAGAAAGGCTGCGGCCGGCGTGTTCTCGCCGCGCAGGGCCCGCAGCACGGCGTCGCCATCGAGGCCGTACAGGCCCCGGTCCAGCAGCACGCACTAATATGCATGCGTGGCCAGCGCGGCGGCGGCTTGGTCCCCGCGCCGCAGCCAGTCCACCGCGTAGCCGTCCATCTGCAGCCACGACTGCAGGGAACTGCCCAGCGAAGAATCGTCTTCGATCAGGAGGATGCGCATGCGCGGAGCCTACGGTGGAAAGATGAAGCGGAGCTAATGGCTTCGCCCAGGCCGTGGGCGATGAACATCTTCAGAATTTCATCAGCCCTTTAAAGCCTTCAACCGGTCCGTTTGCGGAATGTTGACGGGCCGCCGCATTGTTGGCCCTGCAAAGCGTGCTATCGGATATAAATCATGGATCGTAACCCTCAGACACATACCTTCGATATGAATCGCGCCCAACTCGTCGAAATCCTGGCCTCCAAGAACGACCTGTCCAAGACTGCTGCCAACGCTGTCCTCGAAACCTTGACCGAAACCATCCAGACGGCGGTGAAGAAGGGCGATACCGTTCAACTGGTCGGCTTCGGCACCTTCAAGTCTGCCAAGCGTGCAGCGCGCACTGGCAAGAACCCCGCCACCGGCGCAGCCCTGAAGATCCCCGCATCGACCGTGCCGAAGTTCGTGCCGGGCGCCAAGTTCAAGGCCGTGGTCGATCCCAAGGCCGCAAAGCGAAAGGCCGGCAAGTAAGCGCACTCGAAAAAGCGCCGCTGCCGGCAGAGGCCGGGCGGCATCGAGGTCCTCTGAGTGATCTCCATCAAATTCACCGGCCACGGGACCACAGACCATGACTGCGTTTTCTGAATCGTTCCGATCGGAAGTTGCCCGCATTGCACGCAAAGAGAACAAGGAGGAGATGGCCTCCCTGCGCAAGGCAGCAACGAACCAGCGCGCGGAGATCGCGGCACTCAAACGCGACATCAAGGCACTGGCTGGCCAGGTGCGCAGCTTGGCCAAGGCATTGGAACGGGTGCAGGTGGAGGCCGAGCGCCAGCGCCCTCCGCAGCGGTCCGAGGGTTCGCCTGCGCAGGAGCAGGCTCCTGCGAAGCAAGGAGGCCGTGCATTCGCCTTCAGCCACGAGGCGCTGGTCGCGAAACGGCAGGCGTTCCACATGACCCAGAAAGAGATGGCTCGCCTGCTTCACGTGTCGCCATTGAGCGTGTACAAGTGGGAAACAGGACGGGTCACGCCCCGCGAGGCCCAGCTTGTGCGCGTGCGCGAAGTGCTCAAGATGGGTCTGCGCGAAGCCCGCAGGCAGATCGCAGAATGAATGGTCGCCTGCGGCAATGATTCGCCCGGCGGCCTGTCAGCGATCCTGAAAGCGTTCCCTGTAGGGAAGCTGGAGCGGGTGAAGGGAACAGCACCCGGTCGCTAACTCGTTTATTACGAACGTTTTTTCCGATCCAAGCGTCACGGAATGGACTCGATTGTGGACTCAAGTCTTCGGCCTGGTCAACGCAGGCCGTTGCGGGTGATCCAAAGCGAGCCAAGCACATCCATCAACAGCCAGAGCATCGGATTTCATACCGAAGTCTATCTGTCCACTGGCACATCACGCCACAGGCCGCTACGGACAGGTGAGCTGCGTCCTCAAAGGATTGACTCATCATCGACAGGCGCGGTCCCGCCCGCCTTTCGCCCGCTCGATGAACCGCTTCATGGGCTCCGAGGGTTCGCCCCGGCGGCGCAGCAGGTAGGTAGAGAGCACCGGTGGGCTGCCGGCCAAGGGACGAATGGAGATGTCCGGGCGCTGTAGCGTCTGCACCTGCGAGGCGATGGCGAAGCCGATGCCGTAGCCGGCACCGACCAGGGTCAGCATCACGCCCAGGCTGGTCACTTCATCGACCAGCTTGAGCGGCGTGCCTGCGTCCTGCAGCAGCGCTTGAATCTGATGGCGGCAGCCCGATCCCGATTCGGGATGGCACAGAACCAGCGGGAACTTCAGGGCTTCGGCCAGCGGCACCTGCACGTGTGCCAGCAAGGGGTGGCGTGCGGGCACGATCACCGACAGCGGATCGGTCCACACCGGCTCGGCGACGAGGCCATCATGTACCGCGTTTGACAACGCAAAGCCGATGTCCAGCAGATCGTCGTGCAGCGTCTTGAGCTGCTGCGCGAACGGCAGCTCGAAGACGCGAATCTCCATCTCGGGCTCCTCCTCGCGGCTGCGTGCCAGCAAGGTGGCGATGCGGGGCTGCGCCAGGCCGTCGCAGATCGCGATGCGCAGATGGCCCTGGTAGCCCTGTGCCGCCGCCTTGGCACTCTTGACTGCCTGCTCCACGGTGGCCATCACGCGTCGGCATTCGCCTAGGAACACCTGGCCGGCCCAGGTCAGCCGCGTCAGGCGGGTGCTGCGGTCGAACAACTGCACGCCAAGCTGGCTTTCCAGGTCGCGCATTGCTCGTGATACGGGAGATTGCTCGATCCCGAGACGCTCGGCCGCGCGGGCGAGATGCAGCTCTTCCGCGACTGCAACGAAATAGCGTAGCAATCTAGGCTCCAAGGCAGCCTCCCATCGGCCCTTTCCACCAGGTCTTGGTACGAGCCAGCCACCAAGCGATGGGGATGTCAATCAGGATCAGGGTGACGACGCCTGCTAAACGTGCGGTCAACCGGAGGGCTTGCAGATCACTATCCGTCAGCACGCAAACACCCTCGTGTCAATGCGCATGCTTCGTGTCCGAGCACCCGAGTGTGTAAAGGATGCTCTTCGGTGAACTGCCCAAGCGAATGGTCCAGACTTTCATGCCGCAGGCCCCTCGACTACTCAATACATATGCTGGCCGCCGTTCATCGCCACGTTGCTGCCGGTCATAAAGGCGGCGGCTTCGCTGGCGATGAAGGCGACAAGTGCCGCAATCTCGTCCGGCTGGCCCAGACGGCCAACCGGAATCGCATCGATGATCTTCTGGCGCATGTCCTCCCGCACCGCCATCACCATCTCGGTGGCCAGATAACCCGGCGACACGGTGTTGACCGTCACACCCTTGCGCGCGACCTCCTGCGCCAGCGCCTTCGTGAACCCGTGCACGCCGGCTTTGGCCGCCGAATAATTGGTCTGCCCGAACTGGCCCTTGCTGCCGTTGATCGACGAGATGTTGACGATGCGACCCCAGCCGCGCTCGACCATCGGATCGATGAACGGCTTGGTGACGTTGAACATGGAGTCCAGGTTGGTGCGCAGTACGGCATCCCAACCGGCCTTGTCGAGCTTGCGCAGCGTTGCATCGCGGGTGATGCCGGCGTTGTTCACCAGGATGTCGATCCGATGACCGTCGGCGTGGATGCGCCGCGCCAGTTCCTGCGTTGATTCGTAGTTCGATACATCCACCCCGTAGGCAGCAAATTTGTAGCCCTGTGTCGCTTGCGCTTGCTGCCACTGGCCAATCGTGGTGTTGCCGGGGGTATGCGTGACGATCACGCGGTGGCCGGCATCGTGCAGGGCACGGGCGATCGCAGCGCCCAACCCCCGGTTGCCTCCCGTCACCAGCGCCGTCCGTTGCGTCGTATTCATTGCCGTCCCCTCATTTCTTGGTCTTGCCCTGGGGTACGGCGCTTGGGGCGGTCCAGGGCTGCGTCCAGCGCTGGCAAAGCTGCGTGAAAGAGGCTGCGTCGCCACTCGCGCCGAATGCCTCGGAGACAGACTCCTGCCAAGTCGTGAGCGCCTGGCGCAGTCCATTGGCAAAGGCCGTCTGGCTCTTGGCTGCTACTTGCCCGACCGCTTGGGCATCGCCCATGCGGCCTTGGCACAGACGCCAGAACACTTCGGACGGCAAGGTCGCGAGCGCTTGCCAGTCGGCCGCCTGTTGGAGGCCCTGGATGCGCGAGGTGGTCTCCAGCACGCTGCCAGCGCTGAGCTGTTGCATGACCTCGAGCCAGTGATGGCTGCTCTCCTGCAGCAAGCGCGTGATCTGCAGTTGCAGCTCGGCATTGGCTTTGTAGAGATGGATTGGCAGTTCGTTGCTCATTGCAGTGCCCTTCGGTCATGGTGGGCCCCCTTCGGGGCGGGTGTAGGCCATCCTTAGCGATGTCCCTGTTGAAATGGTCTTGTCTTGTCTCGGCTTCGGCGCGTCGTATCAGCGCATTGCCACATAGGTTCCCGGTGCATCACCAAGCGGGACCTGCGTGCCGCCCATGGCAGGCGGCGATACCCGCTCGGTCGAATGTCGTGCCAGCCACTGCTGCCAGGCTGGCCACCAGGAGCCCTCGTTCAGCGGGGTTTCGGTACGCCACGTTTGCGGATCGACGTAGCGAGCGCCGACGCTGCGGGTCGCAATCTGGTAGCTGCGCCGGGGGTGCCCCGGCTCGCTGACCACGCCGGCGTTGTGCCCGCCGCTGGTCAGTACGAAGGTCAGCTCCGCATCACTGAGCAGATGCATCTTGTACACGGATGGCCAGGGGGCAACGTGGTCGCGCACCGTGCCGACGATGAGCATCGGCACTTCGATGTCGGCGATCGCCACCGGCCGTCCGCCGACCTGGTAGCGTCCCTCGGCCAGATCGTTGTTCAGATACAAACGCCGCAGGTACTCGCTGTGCATGCGATACGGCATGCGCGTCACGTCGGCATTCCATGCCATCAGGTCATTGAACTCCTGCCGTTCGCCCAGCAGGTACTCGCGCACGCGGCGCGACCAGATCAGGTCGCGCGAGTTGAGCATCTGGAAAGAGGCGGCCATCTGCTTGCCGTCGAGATAGCCCTTGTCCCACATCCCGGCTTCCAGCCAGGCGAGTTGACTGTCGTCGATGAAAAGCGCGATTTCGCCCGACTCGCGGAAGTCGGTCTCCGACGCCAGCAGCGTCAAACTGTGCAGCCGTTCGTCGCCATCGCGCGCCATCGCGGCTGCGGCGATCGTCAGCAAGGTGCCGCCCAGGCAATAGCCAACCGCCTGCACCTTGCGCTCGGGCACGATGGCCGTGACCGCGTCCAGTGCATCCATGACCCCCAGCCATCGGTAATCCTCGAGGCCGAGGTCGCGATCGGCCGCGGTCGGGTTCTTCCAGGAAAGGATGAACACCGTATGCCCCTGGTCGACCAAGTACTTCACCATCGAGTTGTGCGGTGACAGGTCGAGGATGTAGTACTTCATGATCCAGGAGGGCACGATCAGCACCGGCTCGGCATACACATCGGGGGTCGTGGGTGTGTACTGGATCAGCTCGATCAGGTGGTTGCGAAACACCACCTTTCCTGGTGTGACCGCCACGTCCTGGCCGACTTTGAAGCCTTCGACCCCGGCCGGTTCATCGTCAAGCGCAAGACGCTGTGTATCGTCGAGGAAGTTCATCGCGCCGCGCCACAGGTTGGCGCCGCCGCTGGTTCTGATGGCTTCCAGCACTTCCGGGTTGGTCCAGATGAAATTCGATGGCGACCACATGTCCAGCCACTGCCGCCCGGCGAAAGTGACCATGTTCTCGTGATGGCGCGACACGCCGCGCACGCCGGTGGTGGCGTTGTGCCACCACTGCTGCTGCAGCAAAAAGCCCTGGTGGATCACGTTGAACGGCCATTGCTGCCAGGCCGGCGCCTCGAAGCGCCGATCCTGCTCCAACGGCTCGATGCACGTGGGGCAGCCGTGGGCACTTGCAGCGTGCGCGACGTAGCGCGCCAAGCGTCGCTGCTTGTGCAATCCCTTTTCGATCAGGCTGCGCTGCTTGCCCGGTGAAAGGCTCAGGTGCAGCGCCCAGTCGTACCAAGCCAGCAAACCCGCCGCCGGTGACAACCCGCCAGTGCCGCGTGCCCGGCACGCGTTCGCAAGCGTATCCAGGACATCGGGGCGACAGACGACTTCGGACGGTGCCGGCGCGGGCTTGTCAGGTATGGCAAGGGTGTTCATCTCTGGTCTTCCGATGTTGTAAGTAACTTATTACTATCATAATGCCTACGGGAAAAGATGCAAAGCCTTGAAGAACGCCCGGGGGATTTCCGCCTTCGCTCGAACGAAACCGCTTCTCTTGCTCTGACTGGGGTGGCCGACCTGCCGACCGATTACTCATGATGTGCCAGAGGAGTGTGTTCGCTTCCTGGGTCTCGTCAGCTCACTTGGCCACGATCCATGGATGGGGCAGGAACCATCCTTTCCCATGCGATGAACCGTATTCCCGATCTTGCGACGCGGATGTTTTGCATGTTAGGATAGTAATAAGTCACTTACTTTATGGAGTCTGATCGGTGAGCGAACGTCCTCAACATCTGTCCGCTGAAGAGCGGCGTGCTGCCACAGTGCAAGCGGTGGTGGACTTGGCCGCGGAGCAAAACCCGGCCGAAATCACGACCACGGCCATCGCCGATCGAATGGGTTTGACGCAGGGCGCGCTGTTTCGCCACTTCCCCACCAAGGACGCGATCCTGGAGGCAACGATGACCTGGGTCGGTGAGCGTCTGCTGGTGCGCGTGGACAAGGCGGCCGAGGGCGCCGCGTCTCCTGCCGCGGCACTCGAAGCCATGTTCATGACGCACATCGACTTCGTGGCCAAGCATCCCGGCGTGCCGCGCATGCTGTTCGGAGAACTGCAACGCTCTGGCGAGACGCTCGCCAAGCGGATGGTGCAGACCTTGCTCCGTCAATACGAACAGCGCCTGCGCCGCCTGATGGAGGCAGGCAAGGCCCAAGGCGACCTGGATGCGGATCTGGACGTAGATGCCGCCGCCGTGTTGTTCATCGGCACGATCCAGGGACTGGTCATGCAGTCGCTGTTGGCCGGCAAGGTCAGTCGCATCCGTCGTGATGCGCCAGCCGTGTTTGCCATCTATCTCCGTGGCATCACGCACACCCGATGAAACGCCTTCCATCCTGCCGCCACGCAGTTGCCCGGTCGGCCGAGAGGCACACCACGGTCATGCGATCGCGTTGCGCCTCCAGCGCGAATCCGCGTCATTCAACACTCAGCCCGACCGCCCAGCGGAACGCACACGCACACCGCGACGACGGCGAAGGCTTGGGAGTTTCCGCGATCAAGTAAAGGCCATGAAGATGACCACTCATCCACAACGCAGCATCTGGCACTGGCTGATCTCCCTGCTCGCGATCGGCTTCGGCCTGCTCACTCTTCGGGAGGGCGGCGCCGTTCTGTTTGTCGACGGCGCGGCGCGCCAAGCCGCCGGCCACTATGTGCCCTTCGTGCTCTGGTTCAATTTTCTGGCCGGGTTCGCCTACATCGTCGCCGGCGTCGGCTTGTGGATGCGCCGGCGCTGGGCCGCGTGGTTAGCGATTGTCATCACGGTGGCGACCGCACTCGTGTTCCTCGCTTTCGGAGTGCATGTGGCTCTGGGTGGCGCCTGGGAGCGACGCACGGTGGTCGCCATGACGCTGCGCACGTTGGTGTGGGCTGGCATAGCGGCCATCGCCTGGCGCCGGTCAGCGGCGAATGCGCCGGTCGCACGCGAGCACTGAGCACCTTTATCCAGCGGAAACCCATCGATGAAAACTCCAAACCTCCTCTTCAAGAAAACCCGTTGGGTCGTGATCGCCGTCGTCGTGCTCGCTCTTGGCGGCGCACTGGCGTTCTGGTTGTCGCGCGACCATGGACAACAAGATGCATTGCGCCTCTACGGCAACGTCGACATCCGCGAGGTGCAACTGGCCTTCCGTCAGCCCGGGCGCGTGATGCAAATGGCTTTCGATGAGGGCGATGCCGTCAGCGCGGGCGCGCGCCTGGCGGCGCTTGACGCGCAACCCTATCGGGAAGCACTTGCGGCAGCACAGGCCCAGGTGCAGGTGGCGCAGGCGGAACTGGCCAAGCTGCGCCGCGGCCTGCGACCGCAGGAAATCACCCAGGCGCGCGAAGCCCTCAGGCAGGCCCAGGCGCTCGCCACCGAGACCGAGCGCAATTTCCAGCGCCAGAGTGGCCTGCTGGCATCGGGCGCCAGCAGCCAGCGCACGGTCGATGCAGCCCGCACGGCGCGCGACCAGGCAGCCGCTGGCGTCGAAGCGGCCAAGGCGGCCCTGTCGCAAGCATCCGAAGGTTTTCGCAAGGAAGACATCGCCGCGGCAGAAGCTCGCCTTGCGGCCGCACAGGCTGCCGCAGCGCAAGCCACGACAGCCTTGGCGGACACCGAGTTGATGGCGCCCAGTAGCGGCACCGTCATCGCACGAGTGCGGGAGCCCGGCAGCATGGTCGCAAGCCAGAGCGCGGTCTACAGCCTGAGCCTGGACAAGCCGGTTTACGTGCGCGCCTACGTGGGCGAGTCGGACTTGGGGCGCATCGCGCCCGGTACTGTGGTGCGCGTCAAAAGCGATTCATCAGAGAAGGTCTATCGCGGCCAGATCGGCTTCATCTCGCCGCGCGCCGAGTTCACCCCCAAGACGGTGGAGACGACGGATTTGCGCACGGATCTGGTCTACCGCCTGCGCATCGTCATCGACGAAGCCGACAGCGACAGTGCCTTGCGCCAGGGCATGCCGGTGACGATCGAGGTCGATGCGAAAGCCGGCACCCGTATCCCGGCGGGGGAGCGTTGAAATGCAGGCAAGCCCTGCTATCGCCGCCGTGCCTGCGGGTGCGGGCGAAGACGCTGCCATCGTCATCGAAGACGTGGACAAGCATTTCGGCGACGTAAAGGCGCTGCGGGGCTTGAGCGCGCGCATCCACTATGGACGGCTGACGGGTCTGGTCGGCCCCGACGGCGCCGGCAAGACGACGCTGATGCGGATTCTGACCGGCCTCCTGGTGCCGAACGCCGGCCACGTCACCTTGGCAGGCTATGACGTGGTCAAGGACAACGACGCCATTCATGTCGCCAGTGGCTACATGCCGCAACGCTTTGGCCTGTACGAAGACCTGTCGGTGATGGAGAACATGCGCCTGTATGCGCAGTTGCGCGGCATGGATGCGGACCGCAACGCCGATCTGTTTGCCGAGCTGCTGGACTTCACGCGGCTCGGACCCTTCACCAAACGCCTGGCCGGCAAGCTCTCCGGCGGCATGAAGCAGAAGCTGGGCCTTGCCTGTGCGCTCATGGCGCGGCCGAAGGTGCTGCTGCTGGACGAGCCGGGCGTGGGTGTCGACCCGGTCAGCCGCCAGGACTTGTGGCGCATGGTGCAGGCGCTGACCGATGAAGGCATGGCCGTGGTCTGGTCCACCGCCTATCTCGACGAAGCCGAGCGCTGCGAGAGCGTGCTGCTGCTGAACCAAGGGAAGCTCCTGTTCGATGGCCCGCCGCAGGAGCTGACCGCGCAGCTCGAAGGCCGCAGTTTCCGTCTGGAAGACGTCGGTGCCGAGCGCCGAGCGGTCCTGACCCAGGCACTCGACCTGCCCAGCGTGAGCGATGGCGTGATCCAGGGCGCCGGCGTGCGCGTGGTGTTGCGCGAGGGCGCTCAAGCGGAGCAGCTCCAGGCCCTGTCCGATCAGGCGCGAGTGGAGCTGGCGCAGGTGCCCGCGCGCTTCGAAGACGCCTTCATCGATCTGCTCGGTGGCGGCCCCGGCGGCACTTCGACGCTGGCCGAGCGTCTGCCGCCGGTTGAGCTGGGTTCCGACATTGCCGTGTCGTGCCGAAACCTCACCAAGCGCTTCGGCGAGTTCACCGCCACCGACAACGTCAGCTTCGAGGTGCAAAAGGGCGAAATCTTCGGCCTGCTCGGCCCTAACGGCGCCGGCAAGTCCACCACCTTCAAGATGTTGTGCGGCCTGATGAAACCAACTGCTGGCGAAGCGCATGTGGTGGGCCATGATCTGCGCCGCGCCACCGGCGCAGCCAAGAGCCGGCTCGGCTACATGGCGCAGAAGTTTTCGCTCTACGGCCTGCTCTCGGTGCAGCAGAACCTGGAATTCTCGGCCGGCGTCTACGGACTGGAAGGCAACACCCGGCGCGAGCGCATTGCCGAGATGATCGAAACCTTCGATCTGGGCGACTGGCTGTCCGCCACGCCCGATTCCCTGCCGCTGGGCCACAAGCAGCGCCTGGCATTGGCTTGTTCGCTGATGCACCGGCCGCCCGTGCTGTTCCTAGATGAACCCACTTCGGGCGTGGACCCGATCACCCGGCGCGAATTCTGGACCCACATCAACGGACTGGCCCGCAAGGGCGTGACCATCATGGTCACCACCCACTTCATGGACGAGGCCGAATACTGCGACCGCGTGGCCATGCTCTCGCGTGCGCAACTGATTGCGCTGGATACGCCCGACGCGCTCAAACGTTCGGCGGTCAGCCCCGAACGACCCGACCCGACGATGGAGGACGCCTTCATTCACCTGGTGGAGTCGGCGGACCGCGAGCTGGAGGCCGCCACATGAACGGCACCACAAAGCACAAGGACGGGAATGGACCACAGCAGACCGACCTGCGCCATTTTGATCTGCGGCGCTTGATCGCCCTGGTCACCAAGGAAAGCTACCAGGCGCTGCGCGACCCCTCGACGCTGCTGATCGCGTTCGTGCTGCCGGTGGTGTTGCTGCTGCTGTTCGCCTATGCGGTGTCGCTGGATGCGAAGGATGTCCGCGTCGGCGTGGTGCTGGAGTCGCCCGGCGCTGCAGCGCAGGAGCTTGCGGCGGCCTTTGCCGGCACAAAGTTCCTGGATGCCCACTTCGCCCATGACCGGCGCGAAGTGGCCGACCAGCTGGTCTCAGGCGACCTGCGCGGCTACGTGGTGATCCCGCAGGATTTCGAGCAGCGGCTGGCCCAGCGTGGCAGCGAGCCGCTGGTGCAGATCGTCACCGACGGCTCCTACCCCAATACCGCCAACTACGTCGAGAACTACGCCCGCGGCGTTGTCCAGTCCTGGCGTGCCGGACTGGACGTCGGAGCACCAGCGCAGGCCGTCATGCTGGAACCGCGCTACTGGTTCAACCCCGAGCTGGAAAGCCGCCGCGCACTGATTCCCGGTGCCATCGCCATCGTCATGACCATCATCGGCACCATGCTGACTGCACTGGTGGTGGCGCGTGAATGGGAGCGCGGCACCATGGAGGCGGTGCTGTCCACGCCGGCCTCGGTGGCCGAAATCCTGATCGGCAAGCTGCTGCCGTACTTCGTGCTCGGCATGCTGTCCACGCTGGGTGCGGCGGCGCTGGCGGTGTTCGTGTTCGGGGTCCCGATGCGGGGCTCGCTGGCGGCGCTGCTGCTGCTGTCGGCGGTGTTCATGGTGCCGGCGCTGGGTCAGGGTCTGCTGATTTCCTCCTTGGCACGCAACCAGTTCCTGGCAGCGCAGATCGCGCTGTTCACGGGCTTCCTGCCGGCCTTCATGTTGTCGGGCTTTCTGTACGAGATCGACGCCATGCCGGCACCGATCCGCGCCATCACCTTGGTGGTTCCGGCGCGCTACTTCGTCGATTCGCTGAAGACGGTGTTCCTGGCCGGCGACATCTGGGCCGTGTTCCTGCCCAACCTGGCGGCCATGGCGGCGATCGGGGGGCTGTTCTTCGTGATCGCCAAGCGCGCCACGCGCAAGAACCTGGAGTGACGCGATGTTGACTTCCGCATTCTCGTTCACCCGCCTGCGCGCCCAGTTCATCAAGGAAGTGCTCAGCGTCCTGCGCGACCCGCGCAGCCGCATGGTGGTGTTCGTGCCGCCGATCCTGCAGTTGCTGGTGTTCGCCTTTGCCGCGACGCTGGAAGTGCGCAACGTCGATATCGCCGTCTACGATCAGGATGCGGGGCGCTGGTCGCACGAGTTGGTACAGCGCCTGGACAGCGCCCGCTTCATCACCCACGTCCGGCATGTCGACAGCCAACAGCAGCTCCACGAGCTGATCGACCGTGGCGAGGTGATCGCCGCGCTCGCCATCCCGGTGGATTTCTCGCGCTCCATCGCCGCCGGCGAAAGTGGCCGCGCGCAGGTACTGGTCGATGGCCGGCGCAGCAACTCCGGGCAGATCACCGTGGCCTATCTGTCCACAATCGCCGCCGATGTCGGCGCCGAGGTCGTGCCCGACGCCCAGGCACCAACGCCCGTGGTCGTGCGCCACTGGTTCAACCCGAATCTGGTCTACCGCTGGTTCATCGTGCCCGGCCTGACGGGCATCCTGGCGCTGTTCAGCTCGCTCTTGATCACCTCGTTGTCGATCGCGCGCGAGCGCGAGCTGGGCACCTTCGACCAGTTGCTGGTGTCGCCCACCTCGACGCCCGAGATCATCATCTCCAAGTCGCTGCCGGCACTCGCAATTGGCACCGGGCTGGGCCTGTTCATGATCAGCGCGGGCGTCTTCCTGTTCGGCATCCCGTTTACGGGCTCGTTTGCACTCCTGCTTGCCAGCCTGGTGCTGTTCATCGCCTCGGTGGTCGGCATCGGTCTGATGATTTCCGCGGTCAGCATGACGCAGCAGCAGGCCATCCTGGGAGCGTTCGCCATCGGCGTGCCGGCGGTGCTGATGTCCGGCTTTGCGACGCCTGTGGAAAACATGCCTGTCGTCCTGCAATGGCTGGCTCAGGCCATCCCACTGACCCATTTCCTCATCATCGTCGAAGGCAGCTTTCTCAAGGCCATGCCGCCCGGTGACATTCTCGCCAGCCTGTGGCCGCTGGCGGTCATCGCCCTCGCCACGCTGACCATGGCCACCGTATTCGTCCGAGGACGCCTGCAATGAAATCCAAGCCCCGCACTCCCTTTCTTCGCGCAACCGTCACCGGCCTGACCCCTGGGCGCGCGCGTCCGCTCGTGCTGGCCCTGTCCTGCGTGCTGCTGACTGCCTGCGCAAGCGTGGGCCCCGACTACCGCGAGCCGCCGCCGGTCGACGTCGGCAGCGGCTGGAGCTTGCCGTTGGCAAGCGAATCCCAGTCCGCAGACTTGAGCCAATGGTGGTCTGCACTGGACGATCCCATCCTCGATCGCCTGATGGCCACGGCGCTGGCACAGAACCTGGATCTGCGCCACGCTGCGGCACGCATCGATGAGGCACGCGCCCTGCGCGATCGTGTGGCCGGCGAGGCATTGCCCACCGCCGCCGCTGGCGCGAGCGTCAACCGGCGCCGTCAAAGCGAGAACGGACCCCTGCCCGTAGGTTCGATCCCCGGCCTTGACGCCACGCAGACCATCTACGACGCGGGCTTCGACGCGGCCTGGGAGGCCGACTTGTTCGGGGCCAAGCGGCGGGCGCTGGAAGGCGCCAGCGCCCGCCTGCAGGCGACCGAAGCCGAGGCGCAGGGCATACGCATGCGCATCGTGGCCGAGGTCGCGCGCACTTGGTTCACCGCCGTCGGCGCCCGCTACGAGTTGCACGCACAACAGGCCACACTGGATACGCTGCAGCAGACCTTGGAATTGGTGCGCCTGCGGCATGCGCTGGGCGACGCGTCGGCCGCCGACGTGGAGGCGGCGTACGCCCAATGGACAGCAGTCAACGCGCTCATCCCGGATATCCAGGCGCGTCAGCGCGCCGCGATACTCAGCCTGGGCGTGCTGCTGGGCGCGCCGCCGGAGCGGGAGCTGGCACTGCTGGATGGCCCCTTGACGCCGAGCACGCTGCGGGCGCTGCCGGTGGGCGAGCGCGCAGAGATGCTGCGCCGGCGCCCGGACGTGCTGGCTGCGGAACGTCGCCTGGCAGCGAGTTCCGCCGACATCGGCGTGGCCACGGCCGAGTTGTTCCCCAAACTCTCCATCGGTGTCGGTGGCGGGTTCCAAGCGCTCAGTACGGGCGATTGGTTCGATGCATCCAGCTCGCGTTTTTCCATCCTGCCGCTGATTTCCTGGCGCCTGTTCGACGGTGGCCGTGTGCGAGCCGAAATTCGGGCACGCGAGGCGGCCGAGCGACAGGCCGCGCTGGCCTATGAGCAGGCCGTGCTGGCGGCGCTGGGCGATGCCGAGCGCGCGCTTGGCGACTACCACGGCGGGCTGGACACACTGGAGCGCCGCGGTATGGCACTGGATGCCGCGCGCACCAGCTACGGCCACGCCAAGGCGCGCTACGCGGCGGGCGACATTGCGCTGGTCGAACTGCTGGCTGCCCAGCGCAGTCTGCACGAGGCCGAAACCGCAGCCGCACGCGCGCATACCAACGCCGCCGTGCAACTGGTGGCGCTGTACAAGGCCCTTGGTGGTGGCTGGGACGTATCCACGACGGCATCGACCGCAACCCATCCGCTGCGGGGCGCTGCCGCCCCCGTCGCGTTTTCAAGCCGCTGATTCAACACAAGGAGACCGTCATGCAAATCAACGTTGGAAATCTCGACCGCATTGTGCGCATCGTCATCGGACTGATTTTGCTCAGTCTCCCATTGTGGCTGGACTCATCCTGGCGTTGGCTGGGACTCATTGGAATCATGCCACTCCTCACCGGCCTGGCAGGCCGCTGTCCTGGCTATCGCCTGCTCGGCCTCAGCACTTGCCCGATGCGAAAACCCGAGTGAACGCCCTATGAAACTCAGTTTTTTGGGCGCAGCCCGAGAAGTCACCGGATCGTGCTTTCTGGTCGAAGCGGCTAATGTCCGCTTCCTGGTCGATTGCGGCATGGTTCAAGGTGGGCGTATAGCAGCAGCACGCAACCACGAGCCGTTCGCGTTCGACCCGGCGTCCATTGACTTCGTCCTGCTGACCCACGCCCACATCGACCACAGCGGGCTATTGCCCAAACTCACGCGCGCCGGGTTCAAGGGGTCCATCTACGCCACGCCAGCGACGGTTGATCTGCTCGGGGTGATGCTGCCCGATAGCGCTCACATCCAGGAAAGCGATGCCAAGCGGGTTGCCAAGCGGCTCAAAGAAAAGACCGTGCCGCCACCCCTGTATACCCTGCAGGATGCACACGAATGCCTGCAGCAAGTACGAGGTATCGAATACGACCGGGAGTTCGCACCCCGCGTCGGGGTGCGCGCCCGCTTTCGTGATGCCGGACACATCCTTGGTTCGGCCATCGTGGAAGTGTGGATTACCGAGTACGGTTACCCCACGAAGATCGTGTTCAGCGGCGATCTGGGTCAGCCGGGACGCCCCATCCTGCGCGACCCGACACCCATTGAGGAAGCCGACATCCTCGTCATCGAGTCCACCTACGGTGACCGCCGGCACAAGGATTTTTCGGCGACCGAAGCGGACATGATCGGCATCGTCGAGAAAACCCTGTTCGAGCGCGGCGGCAATGTCATCGTTCCGGCCTTTGCGGTCGGCCGAACCCAGGAGGTGCTCTACCACCTACATCGTCTCACCTGCGAAGGGCGTCTGCAGCGTCCAATGGTGTTTGTCGATTCGCCGATGGCCACCGAGGCCACACGCATCACGCGTGAACATCTCGAATTGTTCGACGAACAGGCGAAGCGGTTGGCCGGATGGCACGCGCGCGGCGAGAACCTCCCGTACCTGGATTTCACAGCGAGCGCTGAGGAGTCCATGGCGCTGAACCGGATTCGCTCCGGGGCCATCATTATTTCTGCCAGCGGCATGTGCGATGCGGGACGTATCCGGCACCACCTGCGCCACAACTTGCCACGCCGCGAATGCAGCATCTTGTTTCCCGGTTTCCAGGCGCAGGGGACGCTTGGCCGGCGCCTGATCGAGGGGGCCGAACGTGTACGCATCTTCGGCGAGGACATCCCGGTACGTGCGGCGATCCACAGCGTGGACGGCCTCTCGGCGCATGCCGACCAGAAGGCGCTGCTGGATTGGGCCCGTGCTTTCATTCAAGCACCGGCGCAAACCTTCGTGGTGCATGGGGAATCGTCGGCCGCGCAAACCTTCGCTGACCTCTTGCAGCAGCAACTCGGCTGGCAGGTCACGGTGCCCGAGTATGGCCATGCGCTGCGCTGGCCGGACTTTCTGGCGCACGAGTGATGAAGCCCGCAGAAGATCTCGATGAACGCCTGCGCGCCATCCGCGAGTCGCCAACGTACCGGCTTGCGTACGAAGACATCGAGCTGCTTGGCCAGGACGAACTGCGGCCGCTGCGACTACAGCTCGAACTGCTCAAGCCCGAGCGCATCCTGCACGAGCAAGGCATTCGCTCGACGGTAGTGGTCTTCGGCAGCGCACGCGTGAGCGATGCCGAGACGGCAGAAGCCCGTCTTGGCGTTCTGGAGCGTCAGGCGCTCGTCACTCCGGAGGATGTCGGGCTGCGGCAAGAGCTTGCGCGGGCCAATCGCCGGGTCGAACAGGCACGTCACTACGAGCAAGCGAGGCGTTTCTCGGGCCTTATTTCGGCGCGTTTCCAGCAGCAAAACCGCCGTGATTTCGTCGTCGTCACCGGGGGTGGGCCCGGCATCATGGAGGCCGCCAACCGCGGTGCTTTCGAGGTCGGCGCACGTTCGATTGGCCTCAACATCACGCTGCCCCACGAACAGGCACCCAACCCCTACATGTGCCCGGATTTGGCGTTCCGATTCCACTATTTCGCGCTGCGCAAGATGCACTTCTTGTTGCACGCCAAGGGCTTGGTGGCCTTCCCCGGTGGCTATGGAACGCTCGATGAGCTGTTCGAGGTGCTCACCTTGATCCAGACCAGAAAGATGCAGCGTGTTCCGGTGGTGCTGGTCGGCCGTGCATTCTGGCGTCGCGTAGTTGATTTCGATCTTCTGCTCGACGAAGGCTATGTCTCTTCATCCGATCTCGACTTGTTCACCTGCGTAGACGATGCGGAGGAAATCGTCAGTGCCCTCGAACGCTTTTACGTCAACAGGGCGGCAGGCGATGGGGCAACATGATTGGCATCGGCGGGTATCGCTGGAGCCTGCGCGGCACCAAGGTGCGGCAGCCGATGCAGTGCGTCATCTTGTTGATTGCGGGTGCATTGTTCAGCCCGATTTCTGCTTTTGGTTCCGAAGTCTCACTCTCTGCAAATCCTCCCTCCTGCTCGCCAGAGCAATCCCTGCGCTGGCGGGGCGGCACCCTGCGTCTGGAGAACGATTTGTTCACCGGCTCCGATCGCAACTACACCAACGGTGTCGCGCTAACAGCAGTCTCACGTGATCTGCAAGGCGGGCTCCGTCCGGAGTGCCTGCCTCAGCCGATTGGTTTGTACGCCCGCTTCATCGGCTGGGCTGATCCCGGGTTCTGGCGCGATTCCGGCGCCCAGACATCGTCGCAAAACCTCGTCGTGCGCTTTGGCCAGTCCATGTACACGCCCGAGAACAAGACGCGCACCGACGTGATTCCAGATGACCGACCGTACGCTGGTTTGCTCTACCTGGGTTTGGCGTGGAATCGCCGCATCCACCCACAAGCCGCCAGCTACGAAATGCTTGACGTGCGTGAGCTGACCCTGGGCGTGATCGGCCCCTGGTCGCTGGCCGAGCAATCTCAGGATCTGGTGCATCGGGCACGCGGCATTGAGCGATTTCGCGGCTGGGACAACCAGTTGCGCAACGAGCCGGCGTTTCAGATGGCCATGGAGCGCAAGTTCAAGCCGTACACGGAGGGTGCGGTCCGCCCTGGATGGGGCAGCGACGTGATCGGCAGCTATGCCCTGCGGGTCGGAAACATCGAAACCGCCGCCAGTACCGGCGTGGAGTTTCGCGCGGGCTGGAACATACCGAACGACTTCGGCAGCTATCCGATCCGCCCTGGCGCAGAGAACCGCCCGCCCTCTGGTGTTGCCGATCTGCGCACGACAACGCCGCAGTCGGTCCTGGCGCCCAAACCTGGGGCACATGTCTTCCTGAATCTGGAGGGTAAAGCCGTCGCCTGGGACTTCTCACTCGACGGAAACATGTTCCGGCATAGCCATCACGTCAGCCGGCGGCCTTGGATCGCGCAAGCAGCTCTCGGCATCAGTAGCCAATGGATCGTTGCTGGACGTGGCGTACGGCTCGCCGTGATGCGCGTTTGGAGAACCCGCGAGTTCGACCAGCAGGCGGGCCATCACGCATTCGGATCGATCGCGCTGAGTCTGGAATTTTGAGGACACCTGCAACCAATCGTTAGACCCAAAGCATTCGTCACAACATCAATGGAGAAATTCGTGAACCAGCCCTTGAAATCCAGATCGTTTTTCACCGTCCCGCTGTCCGTGCTCTTGGCAACCTTCGCCACGGCACTCGGTGCGCAGTCCGTAGAGGCGGCAAAGCCAATGGCGCTTCGTACCATAATGGAAAGACTCGGTCGCGACATGCAAGCCGTCACGGGCGCGATCTCCAAAGAAGACTGGCCGCTGGTCGCCGAGCTAGCACCACGAATCGCCAAGCATGCCGAGCCGCCCATGTCGGAAAAGATGCGCATCCTTGCTTGGCTTGGGGCAGACGCTGGAAAGTTTCGGGGTCTTGATGGACAGGTCCATGACGCCGCGACCGCCATGGGCGAGGCTGCACAGCGGAATGACGGCCAAGCAGTCATCGCGGCTTTCTCCAAGACCCAGCAAAGCTGCCTAGCCTGCCACCAGAGTTACCGTCGCTCGTTCGTGGAAAAGTTCTATGGAAGCCGCTAGCAAGGGATGGCTACACCTATTGACGGAAGACTAGCTTCTGTCCAATCAACATACCTCGACGCGTTTCAGGTTCCCAGGAAGCCACCCGTGCAGCGATCACGGGTTCCTGCTTCACCCGCGGCAGCACTCGTTGGATCTGACGTTCATGACTCCCATATGCATGTGGGTCACCAGCACCAGCGGATAACGCAGCACCTCGTCCAGTGAGATACGTTTGTGCTTGAGCAGCGGATGCCATGCCGGCGCCGCGACCATGAGGGGGGGCGCTCCAAAGCGCCTTAGCCACGATGTCGTCACCCACTTCACCAGACTGGGCCCTAGGTCATACAGATCGCCATGCAGCCCCTTGATTTGCTGCGACAGTGACACCTCGAACAGGCGCAACTCGACGTCGGGCTCCTCCTGCCAGCTTAACGCCAGCAAGGTCGGCAAGCGCGACGGGGTGATGCCATCGGACAGCGTAATGCGTTGCTGACCGTGAAAGCCGTTGGCCGCTCCCCTCACGCTGTCGCGGGCTTGCTGCAAGGCAGTGAAGAGGCGCGGCACATGTTACAGGAATTGCTTGTCCGCCCGCGTCAGCCGCTTGCTGCGACTGCTCCGGCCGCAGTGCTTCAGCAGCGCGGTTACAGGTGGCGATCTCGAATTCGCCGAACATGCCCATCGACAGTTCATCCGGCGCGATGCCCGCTGGCGCGAACTTCAGACGCTGCGCCGCCGCCCGTGTCGACAGACCAAATCGCTCGCCCTCGGGGAGTGACGTAAGACGCCGCGACTGTCTTCCTCGGGTCGCTGCGGCCACAGAAGATAGCCGAGGCGCGCTGGCGCGAGTGCTCTAGCTAGCCATCCGCCATGACCGCCGCCCGCGTTCAAGCAGCGTTGCAATAACTCCGGACACCATTGCCCGCGTGCTGTGAGCCGGCGACGGCAGCCGCTGCAAGACATGCCGGCCTCTTCTCCGCACGCATGCGGCTCCCTACGATCATAAGGACTGGTCACGTCACGAGGGACTGCGCATGAACTTACGTCATCTTCGCTGTTTCATTGCTGTAGCCGAGGAACTGCACTTCGGTCGAGCCGCTAGGCGGCTGCATATAGAACAATCTCCCCTATCACGCACGATCCGCAAGTTGGAGACAACTCTAGGCGTGACGTTGCTCAGTCGCACGCCGCGGGGCGCAACCCTGACTTGGGCAGGGCGAGTCTTCCTCGACGACGCCCGCCGCATCATGTTGAGCGTTGAGCAGGCAGTGGCCAGCGCGAAGGCTGCTGCCTCCGGTTCTCAGGGCATTTTGCGAATCGCGCTGTCGAGAGACATAGGACGGGCGAGGCTATCAGCACTGCTTGCACTGTGCCGCGAAGAGTCGCCGCAGGTAAACATCCGGCTCTCCGAAGTACCGCTGACCGAACTCGTGCAGGGGCTGAACGCAAATCTGTTCGACGCCGGCTTTGCAATGGTCAATGAAGTGGAGGACGGGATCATTGCTGAGCCGCTGTGGGCCGACCCCTTGGTAGTGATCCTGCCCGCACGGCACCCGCTTGTAGCCTTCAAGGAAGTGCCGTTGCAGGAAGTGGTGAGCTATCCGCTGGTACTTTGTGATCCACGGGCATGCCAAGGTTGCGGTCGGCAGAGCGAACGACTGTTCCGCTCTGTCGATGTCCAACCGATCGTGGCTGAGTATGCCGCTTCTCACGGGCTGATGCTGACGTTGGTGGCCGCAGGGTACGGGCTAAGTTTTTCCACTGCCGCGCACTTGGCAACTTGCCAGCCGGCGGATGTTGTTGTCCGCCCGTTGGCCGGTCAGAGCGCATCGATAACCACCTATCTGTTACGAACCGAGGGTGGCATGACGGAGCCGTTGCAGCGGTTCATCGAACGCGCCGAACGTGTATGTCATCAGGACGCAAGCACATCACGCGCGATCTGACGCAGATCTATCGAAAGGTGCGCGGCTAGTTTTCTCGGATTGCGCGATTCATCTTTGGTCTTGCGGCTGACCCGATCTGCATGGCTCATGCGCTGTACTGATTCCAGTTTCGACGCAATTGCTGCGCCCTTCCGTACTCCGGCACTCGCCTGCGGGCTCGCCGCCGCGGTCATTTCACTGACGCGGAACGCATGACCTTTTGCTGGTTGCAAACCGGCTCATCCTGTTGACGCATTGGCACTTTACGCCGTTGGAATTCCTACGGAAAACTTTGGCCAGGTTTCGGGTAAAGCGCGGCACCCATGCTTGACTCCAGGGGAGCGCGACCACCAAGCCGCGTGCCGGTCCAAAGGCAAAGCGCCCGCATCATGGTTGAGGAGTTTCAAGCGTAGCAAGATGTAGTTCGCCCTTAGCCGGCCGTCAGCGCCGATGCAACGCTTCCTTCCACGATCCCGGCCGGTCCTGCGCTTCATCCGGATTTCTGGGCAATCGCCTCGCCCACTTGGGCGGTGCGCGTCTGCCAGAGTTCGATCCGACGATGGGACGCACGCGACATGGAGAAATCGAGTTGCCTTGCCTTTGGCGCCAGGATCTACTACCGCCCGATCGAGGCGGCCGTCCGTTGGGCGGGACTGTTGCGCTTTGAGCCGCGGATTCTGGAAACGCTCGGGCCACGTGCCATGCCTGAGCCGAACGACTTTCCGCGCTGGCCCTTGCTGCGCCTTTTCTCCGAGCGCATCTTCGACGCATTGGCACACGATGAGCTTTCTTACGGCAAGGCAGGCATGGCGCAGGAACCTCAGCGCCCCGCACTCGACGATCCTGCGTTGATCGTGCGCCACGTCGACCTGAAGGCGTGGATGTCGCATTACTACCCCGGTGAGCGGCCTCCATTCCTGTTCGACGGCATCGAGCGCGAACTGCATCCTTCGGTGAGCGTCGCCATGCTGAACGTGTTGCTGGCCGATCGCGAGGCCGCCAAGCTGCAGCTTGCCGAACTCGCACAACTACATGCGGCGCTGAAGGCACAGCACGAAGCGTTGGCGAAGGAGCATGCCAGTAGCATTCGTGAGGGCGATGCGAGTGAACCGGGCCTGCGCAGCGAATCGACTTACCTGAACATCATTGGCGGCCTGCTGACATTGCTGTTGGGCAAGTCCCCCGCGGGCTCTGCCTACTCGTCCTTCCGCAACATGGATGCGGTGATCAGTGCGCTACTGGCCCACCATGAAGGGCGGCCCGGCATCAGCGAGCGAACGCTGTGGAGCAAGCTGGCACAGGCGCGTCGCCACCTGGAGGCATCGCGCTGAGCCTGTAACAGCAGACTGCAATTGCAGTTGCGTGTTCTGCAGTTGCAGTGAATCTCGCAGCAGCAGCATATGGAATGCGAGACACTTTCTGAACAACGCCATCGAGCGTCAAGGAGTGCCTCTCATGTCTTCGCAGACCATCGCGCCGGCCTTGCCGCCCGAGCACCGCATCCTGCGCCGCGCCGAGGTCGAAGCCAAGACCGGCTTCAAGCGCGCGCACATCTACAGCCTCATGAAGGAAGGCAAGTTCCCCAAGGCGCTGCGCCTGGGCGTGCGCGCGGTGGGCTGGGACTCGGTGGAGATCGAACAGTGGATCGCCGATCGCCTCAAAGAACGCGCCTGACGCTTCTTCTCGGTTCATGCCATTCGACGAGGAGAAGCCCATGCAGGTGGTGTCCATCATTTCGACCAAGGGCGGCGTGGGCAAGACCACGACGGCGGCCAACCTGGGCGGCTTCATCGCCGATGCCGGGCTGCGCGTGCTGCTGCTGGACCTGGACGTGCAGCCCACGCTGTCGAGCTACTTCACGCTGGACGTTCGCGCGCCCGGCGGCATCTACCAGATGCTGGCCTTCAACGAGCGGCGCATCGAGCAACTGGTGTCGCGTACCGTGATCGCGGGCCTGGACCTGGTGCTCTCCAACGACGACCGCGGCGAACTGAACACGCTGCTGCTGCACGCTCCGGATGGGCGCCTGCGACTGCGCCATCTGCTTCCCGTCTTCCGCACGCACTACGACTTGCTGCTGATCGACACCCAGGGCGCGCGCAGCGTGCTGCTGGAGATGGCGGTGCTGGCGTCCGACCTGGCGCTGTCGCCGGTGACGCCGGAAATCCTCGCGGCGCGCGAGCTGCGGCGCGGCACGCTGCAACTGATCGAGGACATCGCGCCGTATCGGCACCTGGGCATCGAGCCGCCGCCGCTGCGTCTGCTCATCAACCGTGTGCATCCTGTGTCGTCGAATGCGCGGCTGGTCCAGCAGGCGCTGCGACAGGTGTTTCAGGAACAGGCCGGCGTGCAGGTGCTGGGCACCGACGTACCGGCCATCGAAGCCTATCCGCGCGCTGCGACACGAGGATTGCCGGTGCACCGGGTGGAGTACCGGCAGCCGGCTGGGCGCACGGCGCCCGCGGCGTTGGAGACCATGCGCACGCTGGCCGGCGAGCTGTTCCCCGTGTGGCGGGAGCGCTTCGCGCTGGTCACAGGTCGGGCCGATGCGGGAGGGGCCGGCCATGGCGAGCGCGCATGAACTGGCGCGCGGCCGCGAACGGCTGCGCGCGCTGATCGAGTTCGCGCTGGGCGAAGGCTGGCGCGTGGTTCGCACGTCCGGCGGGCACCTGAAATTCACGAAGCAAGGCTGCGCGTCGATCTACACCAGCTCGACGGCGAGCGACCACCGTGCCGACCGCAATGCCCGCGCACAGCTTCGCCGCGCCGACCGGCAAGCGCAGGAGAATGGCCGTGGCTGAGCTGACGCCGCAGGACATGGCTGCCAAGCTGCTGGCCACCGGCTTCGAGCGCAGCGGCCCTTCGGCCGCGACCTTGAGCGACCCCATCGCCGACACGCCGATGGTGGTGACGCTGGACCAGTTGCGGCCCTACGACCACGACCCACGCGTGACGCGCAACCCGGCCTATGCGGAGATCAAGGCGTCCATCCGCGAACGTGGGCTGGACGCGCCCCCCGCGATCACGCGCAGGCCGGGCGAGGCGCACTACATCATTCGCAACGGCGGCAACACGCGGCTGGCGATCCTGCGCGAGTTGTGGAGCGAGACCAAGGAGGAACGCTTCTTCCGCATTGCGTGCCTGTTCCGCCCGTGGCCGGCGCGCGGTGAAATCGTGGCGCTGACCGGGCATCTGGCCGAGAACGAGCTGCGCGGCGGCCTGACCTTCATCGAGCGGGCCTTGGGCATCGAGAAGGCGCGCGAGTTCTACGAGCAGGAAAGCGGCCAGGCGCTGTCGCAAAGCGAACTCGCGCGGCGACTGACGGCCGACGGCTATCCGGTGCCGCAGTCACACATCAGCCGCATGAACGATGCGGTGCGCTATCTGCTGCCGGCGATCCCGACGCTGTTGTACGGCGGATTGGGCCGGCATCAGGTGGACCGGCTCGCAGTGCTGCGCAAGGCGTGCGAGCGCACCTGGGAGCGGCGTGCGCTGGGCCGGCCGCTGACCGTGGACTTCGCTTCGCTGTTTCAGGATGTGCTGTCGCAGTTCGACACGCAGCCGGAGGGCTTCTCGCCCCAGCGCGTGCAGGACGAACTGGTGGGTCAGATGGCCGAGCTGCTGGAAGCGGACTACGACACGCTGGCATTGGAGGTCGATGACAGCGAAAGCCGTCAGCGAGTATTGACCAGCGAGCCGGCCGCGCCGAACCCGGCAACGCCTGTCGCACCTGCGGCGCCAGCCATCACGCCGCAACTGTCGCCCGCGGCGCCAACGCCACGGGACACCTCGCCCGTCGCGCCACCGGCAGAGACACCCTCGGCACCACCTGCCGCTGCACCAAACGCCCGGGACGGGCAGCGCGACGAGCGCCTGCAGGGGCACATCGTGACGCCGGCCCCAACCACCGAGCGCCTGCAGTCCATCCAGAGGATGGTCGCGGATCAGCTCGGCGACAAGCTACCCGACTTCGAGGCCGACGCGCTGCGTGCGATCCCGGTGCAGGTTGGCGGGCTCTTTCCCATCTCGGATGTCTGGTACATCGAGCCGGGCCTGGACGTGCCGGATCGCCTGCGCGTGCATATCGCGCAGTTCGCTCGCGAGATCGCGGGGGAAGCGGCGGTGGGCGACCACATCGAAGCCAGCGATGGCGGCATCGGCTTCGTCTGCGTGACGCCGGCCGTGGGCCAGGCGAAGGCGCTCCCGGCGTTCGCGCGTGCGATGCTGACCCTGCTGCACGCGCTGAGCACCGCGCCGGCACCCGCGACCGGGCTGGACAGCGCGCGGCTGGCCGATGACCTTGGGCCGCTGCTGCATGGTCACCGCGGCTTGGTCACGCGCCTGAGCGATGCCGGGCTGGTAAAGCTGTTCCGTCTGCTGCGCCTGGCGCGCCGGCTGCTGGATCTGGAAGCCGGCGTAGCGAGCCAGGATTCCTGAGCGCAGGAGGCTCCCGTATGTCGGCACCGCACCCGCTCAACCAGGCCGTGATCGCCCAGGCCCTGCATGACCTGCGCAACGGCCAGTTGCGCCGCTGCAAGGCCATGGGCTTCGGTGAGGAGGAGCTGGATGCGCTGAAGCACCCAGAACTCGTGAGTATGCTGGTGAATGCCACGGTGTCGTGGTGTTCGGTGTCGGTGAACCGGGAAGTGTTGAAGCGGCTGCTGAGCCAGGTGCACGACGTGGAGCGGGAGATCGCCACGGTGGACCGCATGCTGCGCCTGGGGGCGAGCACGGAGATGGTCAGCAAGTTCTACGGCCTCACGCATCAGGAAGTGGCGCTGCGCCGCGACATCCTCGGGCTGCCCAAGCGTAAGGGTCGGCATCCGGTGCTCGACGAGGCGCAGGACGTGGCCCTGTGGGAACGCTGGAAGGCCGGCATCACGGAGCGGCACATCGCACTGAACGACGACATGGCGATGCTGGCGCTGACCATGGACCTGGCCGAGGCCATGACCCTGCCCATGTCGGTGATCTGGTCGGCGATACGGAACTGGGTCGACCAGGGGCTGGTGTAGGTCATGACGACGGGCGACGCTCCACGGCGTGATGGCCCGGTTGCGCTGTCGGCGTTGTTCGACGAGGCGCTGCGGCACCTTGAGCCGAAGGAACCGGCGCAGGGCACGGCGCCGAGCCAGGACGGCTTTCTCTACAGCGGCAACCGGCACGAGAGCGTGCCGCGCGCGTTGTTCCTCGACCGGCGCCTGACGCCGCTGGAGCGCAATGCCTGGCAGGTGTTCCGCCTGCAGCTCAACGACGACGGCGTGACCGCCTTTCCCACCTACGACCAGCTCCGCCCATATCTGGCGTCCATGCCCTGTGCGGCGCAAGCCTCGCACGAGACCGTGGCGCGCGCCTTGACGCTGCTGCGGCTGACGCGCTGGCTCAGCCTGGTGCGGCGGCGGCGCGATCCCAAGACCGGCCGTATCCAAGGCAACCTCTACGTGCTGCACGACGAACCGCTGTCACCCTTCGAGGCGATGCAGCTCGACCCGGACTACCTGGGCCTGGTGAGCCAGGCGCTCACGCACGCGGCGAAGGCGGTGCAGGTCGTGGGCATGAACACGCTGCGGGAGATCGCCGAAGACCCGCTGCTCAGCGGGCGCACGCTGCCGACCCGTCTGCAAGTGCTGGCGCAGCGCATGGCGCGGCATGGCTGGACGACGCCAGGTTATCCACAGGAGGGTGCGGACCACGAATCCGAAGAAGGCCAGGAAGCCCTTCTTCGGAATGCTGCGCGCCCGTCTTCGGAATCCGAAGCAGGGCCGAAACCCGCGCCGGACAGCTCTCTTCGGATTCCGAAGGAGGACCGTACAGTACGTAATGATCGTATAAATGAAGTACGTACAGTACCGCGCGCGAGGGCCTTGCAGAACCTGCGACTGCCCGAGCGTTTCCTGCGCTTGAAGGACGAGCAGCAGGCCGGCGCGCTGGTGGCGCTGCAGCAGGTGGACGAGGCGCAGCGGCAGGCCGTTCTCGACGAGTGGGCGGCACGCTGCCACAACAGCGCGGTGCGCAACCCGGCCGGCTACCTGTTTGGCATCATCCAGAAGGCGATCCGCGGGGAGTTCAAGGCGTGGGCGGGCACCGACGCAGCAGCGCCGCCCGCGCCGCGAGCTGCGGGGCCCGCGTCATCGTCGTCGCCTTCGGCCTCCCGCCCAGCCGACCCCGAGGTGGCGCGCGCCTACCTCGCACGGCTGCGTTCAGCCTTGCGCGATCCCTGAGCTATCCCCAGGGGATAGACGGAACAGGTCGCCTTCCGTGGGGTGATCCAGTCAGGTCGCGGCTTCGTCTTCTTCCGTTTCCCGCCAATAGGCGTAGTTGAACAGTGCATCCAGCTCCGTGAAGTCGTCCAGGCCCAACGATCGTCTGACCGTATCGGCATGCCCGCAGTACCTTGCGTAGCTTTCCGCACTGACGTTCTGCTTGGTTGGATGCAGTGGGTAGTCCCGGATGCCGGCGAGCGCCAGTCCCGACACCGCGTTCTGGTTCATCACGGCGAACCGCTTGTTGTCCAGCGCGTGCAGAATCTCAGTCAGCAGGTTGATGCCTGCTCCGGTGATGGCGCCGAAATGTCGATGTAGAACGGTAAACGCTTCGGCAGGCGAGAGGTTGCGCCGGTCAAGGATGTCCGCCACTGCGGCCACGAACTGCCCTGGGTGGTTGGCGATCCGGCTCTTGCCGCGGTGCAGCCCGCCGGAATGGAACAGGCCGATCAGCGCGTCGTACTTACTCGGAAAGTCCCGCCTGGCATTGCTGCTCAGGGCCGCCAGCTCTGCCAGCCTGCGCCTTGCCTGGCGCAGGTTTCCCTTGCGGCCGGTCTTCTGCGCGGTGAATCCATGCGCTGAATCGTCGCTTTTCATCAGCTCCAGGAGGTCGGCCAGGATCGTGAAGTCCGGCCCCTCGGTTCGGCTCGCCTTCTGCGCACGCTTCTTGGCCACCTTCCGGCAAGTGTCGTGGATGATGTACTCCCGCTCGTAGGCATCAATCCGGGGCTTGGTCGCTGGCACGAGAATCCTGTCCGCGACCAGCGCATCGAGGTGTCGCGTGACAGATGCCATCAGCGCGCCGCTCGCGTCGTCGATGAGGGCCGATGCCTCGTAGTTTCCGTAGAAGCCTCCGTGGGTGAGGTTGGCCGAGCCGACGATCACCGAGCATTGCTTGCCATTCTGGAAGGCGTAGATCTTCGGGTGGAAGGTGTCGCTGGCGTTGCTGAGGTACAGGACGAGCGCGTGCTTCTCGGCGAGCGCAAAGAGCTGTCGGAGTGCTTCGGGTTCGGTCAGGTAGAAGTCCAGACCTATCGCAAACCTGGCCTTCAATCCGCCTTCCAGCGCCTTGCGCAAGGGCTTCAACAAGTCGCCGATGGCCGAGATCTTCGCGAAGGCCACCAAGCATTCCAGGCGTTCCGCCCGCTTCAGCAGCTTCTCGACTACGTGGCCGTGCCCGTGCTCTTCCCCGTTCAACAGCAACTGAACGGCTTTCCCATCCTGCATGTTTTCCCCTCGTTCTTCTGCGCAGCAACCCAGGTGCGATGCGCCCCCAGTCATTGTCATGGTTCACGCCCAGACATCAAGCATCGCGGGCTCAAGACCTATCCCCAGGGGATAGCCGGCACACACAGCCTTCCGTGCGGAACAATCCGGGCACGCATGGGCTGCGGTTTGTTGACTGACAGCCTTCCGGCCGATGCCGATGCTGGCGACTCGCCCCTTCACCGCGAGTCGCTCACATGGCCAACGAACGCACAGAACCCCTGCAACTGAATCTCGGATCGCTGCGCAGCGCGATGTCGCTGACGCTGCACACGCACCACGCTTCGCGCATCTGGCACGGCCGCGCGCCGACCGAGGGGCGCCCCGGCATCATCGGTCTCAACGGCTTCATCGGCGCCATGAACAAGATGAAGCGCGGCGCCGAGCAGGACGACCCGTACTCGGACTGGTGGATGTTGCGGATCGAGGACAAGCTCGCCGACACCAAGACCCGCTTGCAGACCCTGCGCGAACAGGTGGATCAGGCCCTGGCCGACGTGCCAGCGGCGCTGTCCCTGGGCGAGAACATGAATGTGCAGCCGGTGAAGCTGCCGCTGTTCGTGAATGCACAACTCGGCTTCATGGCGGTGTACCTGCTGGCCGACTACGACGACCTGGCACGCAAGCTCATCCTGGCCCACCACACGGCGCTGATCGACCGCAGCACCTTGGAGCGCTGGCTCAATGATGGCGCGCACGCGCTGCGCAGCCTGTTCTCGCTGGCCCAGCAGTACCGCTACTCGGGCACGACGCGCGACGACTTCGCGGCGAAGAACGCGGCGGCGCGAGCGGCGCTGGAGAAGTTCGGCGAGTTGCCGCAGGACGTGCTGGAAGGCACGCGCCGCTCGCGCTTCGCGCCACCCATCGCGCGGCGGTCGAACAAGCCCGGCACGCCGCCTGCTGCGCCTGCTATCGTGCCCGATGCGCAGGCTCCCACGGGTGGCGCAGCCGATGGTGCCGCGGGCGATGAGGGTGTTGGCGCATGACAGCATCACCCCCTATCAGCCACTCCACGCGCTTCGTGGCGCTGGAACAGGCGGACTTCCAGCGGCTGGAACACGCAGGCTACCTAAAAGGCCTTTTACAGCCTTTTAAGGGTAAGGGGAGTCTGGAGACCTGGGCCAGCCAGTGCGCAGCGCTGCGCGACGACGTGATTGGCCTGGCGCAGCGGCGCGTGCTGCCCCAGGCGCGCGCCTATCCATTCAGTCTGCTCGACGTGCAACTGGCCCAGCAGGCCACTGGCGCAGGGACGACCTTCCTGCGCTGGCGCAACCTCGACCGTTCCTCCATGGGCGTGGCGTTGTGGGAGGCCCTGCTGGCCAACCCCGCGACGCCGGCCTCGCTGATCGACGAGCTGTACGCGATCGAATTGCAGCGCATCGTGCTGAACATGCAGATCAGCCTGACCCACAGCATCGCTCGCCAAGCCCTGGAATGCGCCAACAAGGCCGCGCAGGCCGAAGCGGCTTACCTGCGGCGCGTCCACGGGCATACCGCGTCCGTTCCACCCACCACCAAGGAGTCACCATGAGCACGCACTTCGTCGGCGAGGGCAACATCGGTTCTGCGCCGGACTACCGCGAATTTCCGAACGGCAACGACGAGCCGCGCCGGCTGCTTCGCCTGAACGTCTACTTCGACAACCCGATCCCGAAGAAGGACGGCGAGTACGAAGATCGCGGCGGCTTCTGGGCGCCCGTGGAGCTGTGGCACCGCGACGCCGAGCACTGGAAGACGCTGTACCAGAAAGGTATGCGGGTGCTGGTCGAGGGCCGCACCGTGCGCGACGAATGGGAGGACGCCGACGAGAACGAGCGCGTCACGTTCAAGGTCGAGGCCCGGCGCGTGGGCATCCTGCCGTACCGCATCGAGTCGGTGGCGCTCAGCGCCAAGCCGGCCGGCGGACAGTAGTTCGCCCATCGCCGCTCCCCCGAGGGCGGCTGTAGCAACCGTCATACGCCCGCGATGCACCAGCGAGCTATCCCCAGGGGATAGCTCCAAGGTCGTCCACAGAGTTCCAGCCGCCTCCCGAAACGACGCTCTTGCTGTGCCAACTCCTGCGGTCTATGCGCACCGCTGCGGCAACGAACCGCCTGCCGATCACAAAGCGGTGTCTGCACCCATCGGCTTCCTTGCTGCCGGCATCTCCTGGCCCCGCCAAGCTGACGCCCATCCGATGAACCGCACGTTTCCAAGGAGGCTTCATGCGCGTGTTCCTGTGCGAGAAGCCGTCCCAGGGCAAGGACATTGCCCGTGTGCTGGGCGCAGGCCAACGCGGCAACGGCTGCTACAGCGGCGCGGGTGTCGTCGTGACCTGGTGCATCGGTCATCTGGTGGAGGCGGTTCCGCCCGAAGGCTACGGCGAGCAATACAAGCGCTGGGCCATCGAGCAACTCCCCATTCTTCCTGAGCGTTGGCGTGTCGAGCCCAAGTCGGCGACCGCAGCGCAATTCAAGGTCGTGCAGCAGCTCGTCGCCAAGGCGGGCGAGCTGGTGATTGCGACCGACGCCGACCGCGAGGGCGAGATGATCGCCCGCGAGATCATCGACCTATGCAGCTACCGCGGGCCGATTCAGCGCCTGTGGCTGTCGGCGCTCAACGATGTGTCGATCCGCAAAGCGCTGGGTGCGCTCAAGCCGTCCGCCGAGACGCTGCCGCTGTATTTCTCCGCACTCGCCCGATCGCGCGCCGACTGGCTGATCGGGATGAACCTGAGCCGCTTGTTCACACTGCTGGGGCGTCAGGCCGGCTATACGGGCGTGCTGTCGGTGGGGCGCGTGCAGACGCCGACGCTGAAGTTGGTCGTGGATCGTGATCGCGAGATCGCGCGATTCGTCTGCGTACCGTTCTGGGCCATCGAGGTTGCGCTTTCGCATGCAGGCCAGTCCTTCGTCGCAAGCTGGACGCCGCCGCAAGGCAGCACCGACGATGCGGGCCGCTGCCTGCAACAGCCGGTGGCGCAGCAGGCCGTCGAGCGCCTGCGCACGGCCGGCGCCGCCCAGGTGCGGTCGGTAGAAACCGAGCGCGTGCGCGAAGGGCCGCCGCTGCCGTTCGACTTGGGCACGCTGCAGGAGGTGTGCTCCAAACAGTTGGGCCTCGATGTGCAGGAGACGCTGGACATCGCCCAGGCGCTGTACGAGACGCACAAGGCGACAACGTATCCGCGCTCGGATTCGGGCTACCTGCCCGAGAGCATGCTGGCCGAGGTACCGACCGTACTCGACAGCATGGTCAAGACCGACCCCAGCCTGCGGCCGCTGATCGAGCGCCTGGATCGCCAACAGCGCTCGCGTGCATGGAACGACGGCAAGGTGTCGGCTCACCACGGCATCATCCCGACGCTGGAGCCCGCCAACCTGTCGGCCATGAACGAGAAGGAACTGGCCGTCTACCGGCTGATCCGCGCCCATTACCTCGCGCAGTTCCTCCCGCACCATGAGTTCGACAGGACGGTGGCGCAGTTCTCATGCGGCAGTCAGTCGCTGGCGGCCGTGGGCAAGCAGATCGCCGTCATCGGCTGGCGTGAGGTGCTGGCGACGCCGGGGCCGGACGATGCCGATGGCGAGGATGCGCAGCGCAGCCAGGTGCTGCCCGCCCTGCATGCGGGCCTGTCCTGCCCGGTCGGAAAGGTGGATCTCAAGGCGCTGAAGACGCTGCCGCCCAAACCCTACACGCAGGGCGAGCTGATCAAGGCCATGAAGACCGTCGCCAAGTTCGTGACCGACCCGCGCCTGAAACAGAAGCTGCGAGATACCACCGGCATCGGCACCGAGGCGACACGCGCCAACATCATCAACGGTCTGATCGGTCGCGGCTACCTGGTCAAGAAAGGCCGTGCCGTCCGCGCTTCCGACGCGGCATTCACGCTCATCGACGCGGTGCCCTCGGCCATCGCCGACCCCGGCACTACGGCGGTGTGGGAGCACGCGCTCGACATGATCGAGGCCGGCCAGATGGCGTTGGACACCTTCATCGAGAAGCAGGCCGCGTGGGTCGGTCAGCTCGTGCAGCAGTACCGCGGCGCGACGCTCTCGCTCAAGCTGCCGCCGGCGCCGGCCTGCCCGCAGTGCGGCGCGCCGATGCAGCAGCGCACGGGCAAGAGCGGCGCGTTCTGGTCCTGCTCGCGCTACCCGGACTGCAAGGGCACGCTGCCGATCGAGTCCCCGACGGGCCGGCGCAGCGCACCGCGCAAGCGGCGCGCTGCCTCCAAGGCGTCCTGATCCTCGCTTCCCCCTGCCGCGCCGGCCACTTCACTGACGGCGAGGCAAACGTCCCGCACCGCGCGGGACTCCAAAGCGCGCGTCTCCTTCTGCAACGGTGTGCGCGCCCCGTCTGCCCGCCATCGGGCGACGGGGCGAGAAGGTCATTGCTCCACGAATCGCGCCCGCCGCCATTCCCTTGATCGGTGTGCCTTGCCTCGGTCACGAGGGGCTTCCTGACGCCTTGCCGCCGCGCGAGCCGTGAGGAGGCCCCTTGGGCCGAGGGTATTCCGTGCCGGTGCCCGCCGGCGGAACAACGGGCTCCCTTTGTGTGTGGATGCACGCCAGAGGTTTCCGGCCCCAGCCACGAAACGGGCCGGGTGCGATTGCTGACGCAGCGAACGGCTTTGACGACGGCCCGCGCTGACGCAGCCCACAGGTGGTTTTCCTTCCTCTCCAGCCGAAGGCCCGCGTGGCCTTCGGCGCCCTGGTCCTTGCCTTGTCCCGTTACGCGGGCCTGCCCTAAAGCGGGCCGTCCGCGATTCGGTTTTCCCTGCGACGGCAGCCATGCTTCGCGCCCATCCTCACGCCATGCGTTGCTGACAGTCGTCAGCGGCATGCCCTGGCAGTCTCGGTCTTCAAGACTGCGACGCGGTTCGCCGCGTCGACCGATCCAGTCCGCTTCGCATCGCCCACCGCGGACGCTCGCCGGCCTGGCGACGATGCACTTTTCTCAACCACCCGAGGGGAACTCCATCCTCTACGGGATGCGTGCTCCTCGACCCACCAAGGAGCACGGCATGTCTGAACCTTCTGCATCTTCCTCTGCAACCGCAGTGCGCAGTGGTGCGCTGGCGCTGGCCTGGACCGGCAAGCGTTTGCCGCTACAGGTGCTGCGCAGCGCGGCCGGCCACTACATCGGCACGCAAGACGACGAGGGCCCGGTATCGCGGGAGTCCGTCGAGTATTTCCCGACCCACCTCGCAGCACAGCGCGCCCTGGATACCCATGCCTGGACACAGCGCGCTCACCCCTGATTCCCACCCTTCAAGGAGTTCTCTCATGAATCTGTCTTTACCCGAAGACGTGCTCGATCAGATGGCGCTGGAACAGGCGCACTTCGACGCTGCACCGCAGGCCTTCTTCGAGGCCTGGAAGCGCGGCGCGCAGATCGCCGGCCACGAGTGGTTCGGCGACGGCACACGCGAAGGTCTGCAGCGTGCCACCACCAAGTGGGACCTGCGGCCCAACATGCTGATGCTCAACGACGCCCTGGGCGTACTGAGAAGCGGTCAACGCATGTTCCTGTCCGCGATGGTGAGCTTCTACAACTCCCGCGAGGGCGGCGCGATGCTCAAGCGTTGCGGCTTCGAGGGGCTGTCCGACTTCGGCGGCCTCGATCTGGAACGGCGCCAGGTCATCGCTGACCTCACGCTGCACTACAACGGCTGGTGAGCCGTGCCTGGCAACCCACCGTCCTTTCATCCCACCCCACGAGGGACGTGCGTCCCCGTTCGGGGCCATGTCCCTCCTTCATTTCGCAGGAGCGGCCATGTCCCGAATCACCATCTTCCACTGACCTGCACCGCCCGCCACCAGGGCGGCCCGACGCCGCGGCCGGCTGACCGGTTGCCACTTCATCCACTCGCTGGGGTTCAATCCCCGGCAGGGGATTGCCTCGGCCATCCTCTGCTGGAGGAATCCCATGTCTCATTCCAAAAACCCCTTCGTCCGCGGCTACGATGGCCTGTCCGTGCAGCGGCTGCTGGCGATTTCCTACGACGACGACTGCCCGCTGAGCTATCTGCCGCTGCACGTCTCGCAGTCGCATCTGCCGGACAGCCAGGTCGAGCGCCATGCCTGCGTCTTCTGCGACGACTTCGCGCTGATCACCGAGGGCCAGAACGTGCCGCCCGAGCTGGACGCGCAGTGCCCCAGCCACGGCATCGCCCGAAACCTCGTCTACGCCGTCATGGCCGAAGAAGCCGGCCAGCCGCTGCACGTCGGCGATACCTTCTCCGAGGAAGCCGCGCGCGAGGTGGTACGCCGCCTGCGCTTCGAGACTGGGTTCTACAGCCGTGCCTGGGAAATCAGTTCGGCGCACATCACCGTGGAGGCCGGTCGCTATCTGGCCAACCTGGCCGACATCGCCACGCCGAGCGGTTTTCTGTTCGTGGCCTTCCGCATTCCCTACAGCCCGGCGGTCGGCGTGAAGCTGATCGCCACGCCCTGGACGGACGAGAACCTGCAACGGGTCGAAGGCATCACCGCCGAGCGGTTGCAGCGAGAGCATCGCCGGAAAGGCATGCCGGAGTCCCTCGTGGAGGTGCTCCACCTGGCCGCGCTCGCCGACGTGCGCCTGCTGATCTTCGATGCCGACGCGCCCGTGCTGGACGGGCTGACGCTCTACGACGACGAGTAACCCGCAACCCATTCGAGCCCCTACGTCGGGGCTCTTCTTTTTCGCGGAACGCGGTGCCGGCGCATTGCCGATTCCCGGCGGACGGCCGCCGCCATGTGCCGCACGCTGGCCGCATGTTCGCTGGCGTTGCCGGCAGCATGCCCAGGCAGTCGAGACCTTCAAGACTGCGGCGCGGTTCGCCGTGCTGGTTGTTTCGTTCTCCGGGCGCACCCGCGTCCATCCACCTCACCCTCAAGGGACCGACCTCCCTTGCGGGCGGGAGTCCCTTGGTTGCCACAAGGAGTCTCCCCATGGATACCCAAGCCATCCGTGCACAGATGCCGACGCTCGTTGTCGGTCATGTGCCTTCCAACGTCCGTTCGTTCAAGTTCAACATCTTCGACGGCCAGCCCAAGGTTTCGACGCTGGGCTTTCACATCGATCCGAAGCCTTTCGAGGGCAAGGTCATCGCCACCACCGACGAGGCCATCGTCGTCAAGACGGGACGGGCCGAGTTCGCGGTGCTTGATCGCACGCTCGTGACCGAAGTGCCCGACGAGGGCGCCAAGGTGCAGGTCGAACCCTATGTCAGACGCCGCTTCGACGGTCAGCGGGCGGACACGCCCGAGGAGCAGACCGAGTTCACCGCCGACGGCCAGCCCTACACGGTGAAGCGGTTCGTGCTCGGGTCCGCACCGGCGAAGCTGCCGATCCCCGAGCCGCGCTGCCCCGAGCTGCAGGAACTGATCGACCAACTGGAGCAGTTGCCCGCTCCCGACGGCTTCCGGCGCATCACCCACATGCTGGTGGACGCCGGTGCTCGGGACATCACCTGGGTCGATCCGCTGCCCGCCGACATCATCCGCACGCCACCGGCCATCGGCTTCACCGTCGCCACGATGAAGTTCCAGGGTCACGTCACCGTGCTGTATGAGCGTGGCCTCGACCTCTACGCGGTGGAGCTGCGCCGCGACGGCGAGCTGATTGAACGGGTCGATGAGGTGTTCTTCGACACCCTCGGCGAGACGCTGGAACGGCTGATCGACGACGGGAGCTGGCGCCGCATCCGAGTGCAGTGCCTGTTGTCGGGTCGCAAGGCTGTCCGGCACTGATCTCCCAGCAGCTTCCCGCCTTCGCGGCGGGAAGCCTCTCTTCCTGCATCCCTGGAGATCACACCCATGACTGTTCGATTCAAAGGCACGGAGCTGCGGCCCGTGCTCGCCGAAGCGGTGGCGAATCAATGCCGCGTCATCCTGGTCAAGGATCAGGGCGTGTACTTCCTGGCCGAGCGCGGCGAGCGCCGACCCGATGGTCGCCAGAAGACCATCGCCTATGCCGCCGGCTGCAACCCGGATGTCGATGCGTTCGATGACTGGTGGGAGCTGGCGCGCGCCGAGTTCGGCGGCGATGACTTTGGCGAGTTCTTCGATCCACAGGAGGGCGTGTTTGCGCGCATCCTGCACAGCGAGGACGACCTCGACGTGTCCGCCACCACGACACACCTGTCGCTGCAGGCGGTTCCTCCGCCCAGCGGTAACTGACCGCCCATCCCTGGCCCCCGCTCCGGGGGCTTCTTTCTTCCCGGCAATGCGGACAGCCGCGAGTGCCGATTGCCGCTCGCATGCGCGCCGTCCTGGCGCCACGCTTCCGGCCATGTTCCGCTGACGTCCGTCAGCGACATGCCCAGGCAGCCACGATCTTCAAGGCTGCGATGCGGTTCCGACCGCGTTGATCACTCCAGTTCGCACCGGCATCCATGCGCGAACGGCCATCGGTTTTCGATGGCGATGCCACCAAGCTGTTCCATCAACCCACGCGGGGGTTCCACACCTTCCCCGCCTTGGGTCGGGTGTGTCTCCGCCTCTTTGTTCCCAGGAGATTCACCATGACCACTTCCAACGAAAAGTCCTACTTCGATCTGCACATCACCGGCCTCGGGTACCTCAATCGCATCCGCGAAGTGAAGCCCAAGAAAGGCGATGCGTTCCTGGCCTGCGACATCGCGGCTCTGAACGGTCCCAGCGATGACGTCTCGTATGTGCGTTTCGACACGCGCGTATCGGGTTCGGAAGCGCAGCACCTGGTGCGCCGCTGCATTCAGGCGGTCGACGCCGAGAAGAAGGTGATGATCGGCTTCCGCCTGGGCGACCTGTGGACCGACACCTTCACCTACTCCAAGGGCAAGCGTGCCGGCGAGCAGGGTGTGAGCCTCAAGGCCCGCCTGCTGTTCGTCAGTTGGATCAAGGTCGACGGCAAGCTCGTCTACAAGGCCGAACCCAAGCCGACCGAGACCGACGAGCGCGACCCGGAAGTCCCTGTGACGTCCGACGCGTCCGCTGCGCAGCAAGCCTCGGCACCGGAGCCTTCCAAGCCCGTCGCCGATGCTGCCGACGACGCAGCCGATGCCCCCGCATTGGCCGTTGCCGAGTCGTTCTGATCCGCAAGGCCCCATCCCCGGGGCCTTGTCTTCTCTTCGTCCCAGGAGACCTTCATGATCACCATCCCCGGCCAACTGGCCATCAAGACCATCCACGGCAGGAACGGCGACTTCAACGTCGGCCGCCTGGCGACCTCGATCGGCGAGTTCGTCGTGAAGAACGCCGAACTCGATCAGTACCGCGAGGGCAAGTACGACGGTGATTTCGTCATCGTCGAGATTCGCCCCTCCACGTACAACGCCAACGGCCGCATGGTCATCGAGATCCGCGCCCATCTGGGCGGGATGACGCTGTCCAACATCGACGCCCTGAGCCGCGACGAAGCCCGCCGGCTGAGTCCGCAGGAAGTCGATCCGATCGACGAGGAAGCGCAGGCGCCCGCGCCGGCATCGCCCCCGGCCAAGCCGAAGGCGAAGCCGCGCAGTCCGCGCGATCCCCTGGTCGATACCACGCCGTTCGGCAGCGAACCGGCTCCCGTGTCCGCTGCGGCCTCGGCCGAGGCAGACGACGCGGCGCTGTTCGGTGCCTTGTGGCCCCTGGGCGAGACTGTGAAGCTCGATGCGACCGTGGATCGTCGTGTGCTGCGTCAGCAGCGCGACCGTCTCGACAAGCTGGGCTACGAGTTCGCTCCGTTGTCCCAGGACTGGCACCTCAAAGCTGCCTGATCCATCGCCGCCTTGCGCGGCATTCCGCCACCCGCCGGGGTTCTCCCCCGACGGGGAGGGGTCCGGCCTTTTCTTCAAGGAGACCCTCATGGGCTGGACCTTCGTTCGTCAGACGCGCGATCAGTTGATCCGCGAGCTGCTCGCTCCGCAGGCGTCCGAACGCGCTTGCTGCGAAGTCATCGACCACACGCTGGACGGCGACGTTCTGTGGACCGTGGTTCGCGTCACCGCCATGCAGGCGGGCGTCATGGGCCTCGCGGCCGGTGAGTCCGTCTGCTACATCGGCTGCAATCTGCTGGAAAGCTCGGGCGGCGATTGGGGCTACAAGTCCCTCGATGAGTCCGTGCATCCGTACTACTACTCGTGTCCGCTGCGCTATCTCGACATGGCGCCGGTGCAAAGCTCCGAGTGGCGCGAGCGGGTTCACCGCTTCCACGCGGGACGCGCCGTCTAGCGGCACGAATCTTCCTTCACCCAACCGGGGCGAGCATGGCCCCGCGGGCTGTGGTTGCTCCTTCATTTTCAAGAGGACATCACCATGCCTGCACCTTCTTCCGCGAAACCGCTGTACCGCATCGACGAATGCCCCGACCTCATGGCCGACGGTTGCGTCGGTGACGAGCAGGGCAATCTCGTCTTTCTGTCGATCTGGGCGCGCGACACCGCCGTTCAGGAGTTCCTCGCCCGCCTGACCCTCGGCCGGGATGAACAGGGACTGGATCAGTTCCACGTCATCACCGAGCAGGGCGCTTCCATCCCGGTCTTCGTCGGCAACGTCGAGAACCTGGAAAAGCGCATCACCCGCGCCTATCGGCGAACGCTGTTCGGTTCGCTGACGAATGTGTGGCTGTTCGATCGTCGCTGCGTGAAGCCAGACAAGGCCAACGCCAGCGCGCTGGCGCTTCTGCCCAGGGATTCCGCGCACCGGCTCGACCGGCTGTGGACGCTGGTGCAGGACACCTGCCCGCTGCCACTGCTCGACCACTGGCGCGACACCGTGCTGGAGCTGTTGCAGACACGGCGGATGCTGACCGGTCTTCCCTTGGCCCTCGGGCCACTGGAAGGCCATCGGCTGGCCCTCGATGTCCCGGCGCTGACGAAGGCGCTGGGCGAACTGATTCGCAACGGCACCCTCGGCGCCACGCAGTACGAACTGGCCGCGAACGCACCGCTTCGGCGTGTGGCGTGAACCATCCCCACGGGCATGCGCGCCGCGCGTGCCCGCCTTCCCTCATCCATCATCAGGAGAAATCCATGGCACTCATGTTTCCGCGCCTGGCGCGCAATTTCATTCGTAACGGCTACTTCCCCACCGACGAACCGACGCTGGAGCGGGCCTTGTCCGCACTGGCGCCGTCTCCCGGCTCCATGTCCATCCTCGATCCCTGCGCCGGCGAAGGCGTGGCGATCGCCGAAGCCGCTCACGCCCTCGGGCGCGAGCAGGTCCAGGCCTTCGCCGTCGAGTACGACGCCGAGCGCGCCCGCCACGCACGGCAACTTGTCGATCGCTGCATCCAAGGTGACCTGATGGACACGCTGATCTCGCGCCAGTCCTTCGGGCTGCTGTGGCTGAACCCGCCGTATGGCGACCTGAGCAAGGACGTGAACGGCAACATCGGCTATCAGGGCCAGGGCCGTGCGCGGCTGGAGAAGCTCTTCTATCAGCGCGCGCTGCCGCTGCTGCAGTACGGCGGCGTGCTGATCTTCATCGTGCCGTCCTACGTGCTCGACCCCGAGCTGGTCGGATGGTTGACGCGCCACTTCGTCGACCTGCGCATCTACCGTGCGGTGGAAACGCAGTTCAAGCAGGTGGTGATCTTCGGCCGCAGGATTCGTCAGCGCGACCAGGCGTCGGAGTCGGTCAAGGCCGTGCGTGGTCTGCTGCTGCAGATCGGACAGGGCGACGCCGAAGCCGAGGAGCTGCCGCTCGAATGGCCGTTCCTGCCGTACACCGTCCCTGCCAGCCCGGCCGAGCCGGAGCACTTCTATCGCGTGACGATGGAGCCCGAGCAGTTCGCCGATGAAGTCGGCCGGCTGCAAGGACTCTGGCCGGCGCTCGATACGCATCTGGGCGCCGCGCAGCAGTCGCTGCGTCCGCCCGCGCGGGCCTTGTCGCACTGGCATCTCGCCCTGGCCTTGGCCGCAGGCGCGATTTCCGGCGTAGTGACGTCCAAGAGCGGGCGCGTGCTCGTCGTCAAAGGTGACACCCACAAGGAGAAGATGCTCCAGACGGAATACACCGAACGCGACGACGGCTCCGTGGCCGAGACACGCATCCTCACCGACAAGTTCGTGCCGGTCATTCGTGCATGGGACTTGACGCTGGGCTCGCCTACGTGGGGCGAAGTGCTGACCATCCGCTGATCGCTGTTCCCTGACGGTTCGCCGTCGCTTTCATCCACCCACCGGGGTCACGTTGCCCCGATGGGGTGCCGTGGCCCCTTCTTCCAGAAGGAGAAACCACCATGGCACTCGCAGTCCTCAACCTCGGGTCACAAGCACGCTTTTCGCCAGGGCAGGTGGTCATGACCGCCGGCGTCGACGAGCTGGTCCGACAGGGCCGGCTCAACCCCTCGCCGTACCTGCGCCGCCATCTTCATGGCGATTGGGGCGACCTGGACGACAGCGATCGACGGCAGAACGACGCCGCGCTGCAATCCGGTGAGGATCGTCTGTTCTCGTCCTACCAGGTCACGCGCGACCTGAAGCTCTGGATCATCACCGAATGGGATCGCAGCGTCACCACACTGCTGTTGCCCAGCGAATACTGATCCAACATCCAGCGGCCTCGCGCCGCTTCTTTCTTCCCACCCAGGGGCATGTCACCGCCCCGTGGGGGAGGTGCATGCCCCATTGCTTTGGAGCATCACCATGTCCCTCGATCTCGAAACCGTTCCCGAAACCGCTGTGCAGGGCGACCTGCTCGAAACGGCTGCTTCACCCCTCACGCTCAGCCTGCAGGACTTCGTATCGGAGTTCGGCGACGAGCTGCTCGACTCGCTCAACCGCGCCAATCCTCCGGTCTACACCGGCCAGGTGCGGGTGCATCGGCAACTGATCCTCGCCGCGCTCATGCGCAAGCTGTTCCCGGCGCAAGCCGATGTGGTCCATGCCGTCACCGAGCTACTGGTAGACCGCGGCGAACGCGCCGCGATCGTCAATGGCGAGATGGGTTGCGGCAAGACGACGGTGGGTATTGCCACCGCCGCCGTGCTCAACGCCGAAGGCTACCGCCGCACCCTGGTGCTCTCGCCACCCCACCTGGTCTACAAGTGGCGGCGCGAAATCCAGGAGACGGTGGCCGGTGCCAAGGTCTGGGTACTCAATGGCCCGGACACGCTGGTCAAGCTGCTGAAACTGCGCGAGCAGTTGGGCGTGCCGGCCCAGGGCCAGGAGTTCTTCGTCCTGGGCCGCGTGCGGATGCGGATGGGGTTCCACTGGAAACCTGTCTTCGTTCGGCGGCGCACGCCTCACGGCGACGTGGGGGCCTGCCCGGATTGCGGGCATGTCATCACCGACCTCGACGGCGAGCCGATCAACCCGGTCGAGCTGGAAGCCGAGGAGTCCCGCCGCAAGTGCAGCCACTGCCGTGCACCGCTGTGGTCGTTGATCCGTCCCAGAGGCCTGTCCGCCAGCGACCAGTCCTCGACCGTGCTCAAGGCACTGAAGCGTATTCCAACCATCGGGGAAGTCACCGCGCAGAAGCTGATGCAAAAGTTCGGTGACGCCTTCCTCGCGTCGATGCTCGGGGACAACATCCACGAGTTCATCAACCTGATGGATGGCAACGGCGAGCTGGTCTTCTCGGACCGGCAAGCCCACCGGATGGAACGCGCGATGGCCAACATGGAGTTCGGCTTCGGCGAGGGCGGCTACCAGCCGTCCGAGTTCATCAAGAGGCAGCTTCCCCAAGGCACGTTCGACCTGCTCATCGCCGACGAGGCGCACGAGTACAAGAACGGCGGCTCCGCACAGGGCCAGGCCATGGGCGTGTTGGCGGCCAAGGCGCGCAAGACGCTATTGCTCACCGGCACACTGATGGGCGGCTACGGCGACGACCTGTTCCACCTGCTGTTCCGAGCCCTGCCGGGGCGGATGATCGAAGACGGCTACCGGCCGACGAAGAGCGGCAGCATGACGTCGGCCGCGATGGCGTTCATGCGCGATCACGGCGTGCTCAAGGACATCTATTCCGAGAGCACGGGCACGGCGCACAAGACGGCCAAGGGCACCAAGGTATCGGTGCGCACGGTCAAGGCGCCGGGCTTCGGTCCGAAGGGCGTGCTGCGTTGCGTCCTGCCGTTCACGGTCTTCCTCAAGTTGAAGGACATCGGTGGCAACGTGTTGCCGCCCTACGACGAGGAGTTCCGCGAAGTCGCGATGGACACGGCGCAAGCCGCGGCCTACCGCGATCTGGCGGGTCGGCTGACCCAGGAGCTGAAGCAGGCCCTGGCGAAGCGCGACACGACGCTGCTCGGTGTGGTCCTCAACGTGCTGCTGGCCTGGCCGGACTGCTGCTTCCGGTCGGAGACGGTGGTGCATCCACGCACGCGCAACACCTTGGCCTTCGTGCCGGCTCAGTTCAACGAGCTGGAGCTGATGCCCAAGGAACGCGAGCTGATCGAGATCTGCAAGCAGGAGAAGGCAGAAGGTCGCAAGACCCTGGTCTATTCGGTCTACACCGGCACGCGTGACACCACGTCCCGCCTGAAGGTGCTGCTGGAGCAGGAAGGCTTCAAGGTGGCGGTGCTGCGCGCAAGCGTGGATGCCTCCCGCCGCGAGGACTGGATCGCCGAGCAGTTGGACCGTTGCATCGACGTGCTCATCACCAATCCCGAGCTGGTGAAAACCGGCCTGGACCTGTTGGAGTTCCCGACCATCGTGTTCCTCCAGTCGGGCTACAACGTGTACTCGCTGCAGCAGGCCGCCCGGCGCTCATGGCGCATCGGCCAGAAGCAGCCGGTGCGCGTGATCTATCTCGGCTACGCCAACTCCTCGCAGATGACCTGCCTGGGATTGATGGCCAGGAAGATCATGGTGTCGCAGAGCACGTCGGGCGATGAGCCTGAGTCAGGGCTCGATGTCCTGAACCAGGACGGCGACTCGGTGGAAGTGGCACTGGCCCGGCAGTTGGTGCATTGAGATTGTTTCCCTCTTGATCGGCCCCTTCGGGGGCCGAATTCTTGTCTTCGGACACCCAGATCGCCCGGCGCAGAGCGCTCTTTGGTCCGACAGCGCGCACAACTCGTAGTAGTGCCGGTCAATGCCAGCATCGGTCGCACCAGCTTCTCCAACATTTCCTGATGAGGCCGGTCGGCGCATCGGCGGGCACCATCCGATTCGGGATCAGATCCGACGGACTCGCTACGCAATTCCATAGATTTCGTTTTATCTATAACAAGGAGTAGGATATATTACTCATCCCTCTTGGCAATAAGGAGTCCGTGCTTGAGCTTTCTCGCGCTGTTCATCAGCCTGCCCACCAAGGCATCGACCGGCCGCATGCGCGTCTGGCGCTCCGTCAAGGCGCTGGGCTGCGCGACGCTGCGCGATGGGGTCTATCTGCTGCCCGACTCGGCCGATAGCGCTACGGCGCTGGACGAAGTGGCGGCGCAGTCGGTCGAGGCCGGGGGCAGCGGCGAGGTCTATCGTCTGTCGGAGTGTGAGGAAGGCCAGGAGGCCACCCTGCGCGCCCTGTTCGACCGCGGCGAGGAGTACGCCGGCATCGCCGAGGAGATCAAAGAACTCGGGCGGAGCCTAGCATCCCTGGATGGCGCCGCCGCCGCGCGCAAGCTCCAGCCACTCGTGCGCCGCTTCGAGCACGTGGCGCGCATCGATTTCTTCCCCGGCGAGGCGCAGCGGCAGACCTTGAGCCTGCTCGACGACCTGCGCGATGCGCTCACCCGCCGACTTTCTCCCGACGAGCCGACCCCTCGGCAGGCTGACATTCCGCGACTGGAGCGCGCCGACTATCGGGGCCGTGTCTGGGCCACGCGAGCCCGTCCGTGGGTCGACCGGCTCGCCTCGGCCTGGCTGATCCGCCGGTTTATCGACCCGAAGGCCAGCATCGTCTGGCTGGCGAGTCCCGCCGACTGCAAAGCCGATTGGCTCGGCTTCGATTTCGACGGTGCGACGTTCAGCCACGTCGGTACCAAGGTCACCTTCGAGACGCTGCTGGCGAGTTTTGGCCTGGAGGATGACCCAGCGCTGACGCGCCTGGGCGAACTGGTGCATTGCCTGGACGTGGGCGGGCTGCCGGTACCGGAAGCGCCGGGCATCGAGCAGCTGCTCGCGGGCCTGAGAGCATCCGAATCCGACGACGACGCGTTGCTCGTTCGCGCGTGCGAAGTTTTTGATTGGCTGTTGAAAAGTTACGAGGAAAAAACAACGTGAACGCCCTGATCAGTCCTCAGACGGATGCTACGACTGAAGCCGTCCCTCCAGCGATGAGCTACCTGCAGCTCTTCGTGCGCTTTCTCAAGTTCGGCTTGCTTGCATGGGGCGGGCCTGTAGCTCAGATCGCCATGTTGCGCCGCGAGCTCGTGGACGAGGAACGCTGGATCTCCAGCAAACGCTTCAACAAGCTGCTTGCGGTAATGCAAGTACTGCCCGGACCCGAAGCACACGAAATATGCGTTCATTTGGGTATCCGAGCGAAGGGGCGGCTGGGGGGCGTACTGGCGGGACTCGGGTTCATGCTTCCCGGATTCTTGCTGATGTTCGCGCTGTCTTGGTTGTACTTCCAGATTGAACTTGTGGGTACCTCGCTGGGCGCGGCATTCCTTGGCGTGCAGGCGGCCGTGATCGCCCTGATCGTGCGTGCCGTGCACCGCATCGGCGAGCACATCCTGCTCGATCGCTGGTTGTGGGCCATTGCCATCGTTTGCGCGCTGGCAGCCATGGGTCGTGTCGACTTCTGGATCACCCTGCCGGCGGGTGGGCTTGTGTACGCCCTGCTCGTGCTCAAGCATCGGGCCTCAGCACTGCTAGTGACGCTGGCAGCGGTGGCGCTGGCCACGGCCGTGGCATTTTGGGCTGAGCCAACAGCAAAGCTGGTGGAAACGGTCGTTCAGGGCCAAGCCTCGGTGTTGCTCATCTTCGCCTCAGGCCTCAAGGCCGGCTTGCTCACCTTCGGCGGCGCCTACACAGCGATTCCGTTCGTTCGCAACGACGCCGTCGGGCGCGGGTGGATGACGGATGGGCAGTTCCTGGACGGCCTGGCGCTGTCCGGTGTGCTGCCGGCACCGCTCATCATCTTCGCCACGTTCGTCGGCTATGTGGCGGGGGGGCCGATCGGGGCGGTGGCCATGACGGCGGGGATCTTTCTTCCGGCCTTTGCGTTCTCGCTGATTTTCTACGACCGGCTGGAGGCGGTCGTGGAGAACAAACGGCTACACGCCTTTCTGGACGGCGTCGCGGCTGGGGTAGTCGGCCTGATCGGCGCAACCACCATCGACTTGGCGCGGGTCACTGCCGAACGCGTGCCATCGCTGACGGCGGGCATGTCGATCTTCGCCGCGGCCCTGGCATTCCTTTATGCCTGGAAGAACAAGCTCAACGTCGTCGTCGTGATCCTCGCGGCGGGACTGGCGGGGTGGCTGGTGTTTCCGGGCCAAGGCTGAACCTGATCGAGTCAGCCTTCGTCGCGCCGTTTCCGATCCACCTTGCTGAGGAAGCCAAGATGCCTTACGAACTGAGGTCCCTTTCATGCGATCCGGCCAAACTCACCGGCCTGTCCGAGAAACTCATCGTCAGCCATTGGGAGAACAACTACGGCGGCGCTGTCAAGCGTCTCAACGCCATCGAGCAAAAGCTGGCGCAATTGAACTGGGGCGCGGCGCCGGTGTTCGAGATCAACGGCCTCAAGCGCGAGGAGATGATCGCCAGCGGTTCCATGATCCTGCACGAGGTGTACTTCGATTCCCTCGGTGGCGCGGGAGGCGACCCTGGCGGGACGCTGAAGGCGGCCATCGAGCGCGATTTCGGCTCCATGGACGCCTGGCGCGCCCAATTCACGGCCATGGGCAAGGCCCAGGGCGGCGGCTCCGGCTGGACCCTGTTGGTGTGGAGTCCGCGCCGGGGGCGTCTCGTGAACGCCTGGGCCGCCGACCACGCCCACAACTTGGCCGGCGCCACGCCGCTGATCGCCCTCGACATGTACGAGCACAGCTACCACATGGACTTCGGCGCCAAGGCCGGGGCTTACGTGGACGCCTTCATGCAAAACCTGTCCTGGACCACCGCCGAGGCGGCTTTCACCCGATTGGGAGCCTGAACATGGACCGCACCATCAAACCCGAAACCCCGAAATGAACCGCCCCGGCTTCTCCGGAGGCTCGTTGGTTTGAGTCACGCCGTCACGACGGACCCGGTGGATTGTGAATAGTAGGCTTGCTCGGCTTCGGCCGGTGGGATGTTGCCGATGGGCTCCAGCAGCCGACGATTGTTGAACCAGTCGACCCAGGCGAGCGTGGCCCATTCGACTTCGTCGCGCGTTCGCCAGGACGGTCGCCGGTGAATCACCTCGGCCTTGTAGAGCCCGTTGATGGTCTCGGCCAGCGCGTTGTCGTAGGAGTCGCCCACGCTGCCCACCGAGGGCTCCAGTCCGGCCTCGGCCAGGCGCTCGGTGTAGCGAATGGAGACGTACTGCACGCCGCGGTCACTGTGATGCACGAGCCTTTCCGGGCCGACCGGCTTGCGGGCGTACAGCGCCTGCTCGAGCGCGTCGAGCACGAAGTCAGTGCGGGCCGAGGACGACGCTCGCCAGCCCACGATCCGGCGGGCGAACACGTCGATGACGAAGGCGACGTAGACGAAGCCCTGCCAGGTCGAGACGTAGGTGAAGTCGGACACCCACAGCGCGTTCGGCCGGTCGGCGGTGAACTGGCGCTGCACCTTGTCCAGCGGGCACGCCAGCTTCGGGTCGCTGACCGTCGTGCGCACCGGCTTGCCGCGAATGACGCCGCGCAGGCCCAGCCGCTTCATCAGCCGCGCCACCGTGCAGCGCGCCACATCGACGCGCTCGCGGCGCATCTGTCGCCACACCTTGCGCACGCCGTAGACGGCGAAGTTCTCATCCCATACGCGCCGGATCTGGGGCATCAGCGCATCGTCGCGCTTCGCCCGCCGAGAACGCAGCGCAGGATCAGCCTTGCGCGCCGCGTGCGCGTAGTAGGTCGACGGGGCGATCGGCAGCACCTTGCAGATCGGCTCGACCCCGTAGTCGGCGCGGTGGTCATCGATGAAGGCCTTCATCGTTTCGAGCGGCGGTCGAGCTCCGCCTGGGCAAAATACGCCGACGCCTTGCGCAGGATCTCGTTGGCCTGGCGCAGCTCGCGCACCTCGCGCTCGAGCTGCTTGATGCGCTCCTTCTCGGTCGTCGTCATGCCCTCGCGCCGACCCGTGTCACGCTCCTGCTGCCGAACCCAGCCGCGCAGCGTCTCGGCCGTGCACCCGATTTTCGCTGCCACCGAACCGATCGCCGCCCACTGCGAGTCGTACTCGGTCTGGTGCTCCAGGACCAGTTTCACCGCCCGCTCCCGGACCTCCGGGGAAAACCTTCCTTGTCTGCTCATGGCTCCATCTTCTCAAGAGTTGGAGCCTCCGGGCTTCCCGGGGCGGTTCAAAATCCGAACTCGCCAGCACGTTCAATCCTGCTGCGGGAGGGGGGCGCCCGGAACGATGTGTTGATCGTTTATCCCCTCATGGAGGCAATATGACCCGTAAAACCCGAATCCTTTTCGCCGCAGCAACAGCAGTCTGCATGCAAATGGCCGTTGCGGCAGGACCGACGGTCGACACGGCAACGATCGAGTCCGTGACGGGACTCAAGGGCAACTACAACAAGACCGAGAACGTCTTCAAGGTCAGCAAGCCGCGCGATGACGTGAAGGTCAGCGTGGATCGCTGGACGATGCCACCCTTCATGGGCCTGACATCGTGGGCTGCATTCACGCCGACGGGCGGCAGCACGATGATGATGGGCGACACGGTGCTGTTCGAGGACGAGGTCAATCCGGCCATGAGCGCCGCTCTTGAAGCCGGCCTGGAAGTGACGGCGCTGCACAACCACTTCTTCTTCGACCAGCCCAAGGTTTACTTCATGCACATCGGCGGGATGGGCGATGCGCGGCAACTGGCCACAGGGGTCAAGGCTGTGTATGACCGGGTCGCGCAGGTGCGAGCAAGCCAACCCAAACCCGCAAAGGCCTTTGGCGGCAGCATTCCCACGCCCAGCAGCATCACCGCGGCGCGCATCGAGGAAATCCTCGGCGCCAAGGCGCAAGTGAAGGACGGCATGGTCAAGGTGAGCTTCGGGCGCGAGGCGAAGATGCACGGCACACCCGTCGGCAATGAGATGGGCGTCAACACCTGGGCTGCGTTTGCAGGGACCGACGAGCAGGCCGTGGTGGACGGTGACTTCGCGATGCGTGAGGGGGAACTCCAGACGGTGCTCAAGGTGTTGCGGCGAGAAGGAATCAACATCGTGGCGATCCACAACCACATGACGCACGAGGAGCCGCGCTACGTATTTCTGCACTACTGGGGCAAAGGCAAAGCGGCGGAGCTGGCGCAGTCGTTGAAAAGGACTTTGGACGCACAGAAGGCCGTGAAATGACGCGAGCCGGCCCCTGGCGCTCTTTGCCCTGCCTCGTGGCTTGCCTGGTTGCGGCGAGGGCTGGCAGTTCGAACGCTCAGGAACAAGAGTAGGAGACCGTCATGCAATGGATTACCCGTGAACGCCCGAAGATCGACCGCATCGCCTGTCCCTGGCTGATTGCCCGCTTCATCGACGAAAGCCCGGAGTTTCTCTACGTGCCGTCGGGCGACGTCATGAGGATCGCCGCCGAGACCGGGGCCACCCCCTATGACGTCTCCGGCGTCGAGTTGGGGCACCACGGCGATCAGTGCAGCTTCGATGCCTTCATCGCCAAATACCAGTTGACTGACCCGCCCTTGCAAAAGCTGGCGACCATCGTGCGGGCCGCCGACACCGGTCGCCCCGACCTGGCCAAGGAAGCGGCCGGGCTTCTGGCGATCTCGAAAGGGCTCTCCCTCAATTTCGAGGATGACCACGAGATGCTGAATGCAGGCATGGTGATGTACGACGCGCTCTACGCCTGGTGCGCGGACACACCGCTGAAGAAGGTCGCCCGCCTGCTTGGCTTGAAGTGATGCTGCTGCCCGCCGGAGCTGCGCCCGAGGCGCGCCTGCTGCTGATCGGTCGCGCCCTGCGGGCCTTCACCGACGGCTTCATCGCCATCCTGCTGCCGGTCTATCTGCTCGCCCTGGGGCTGGGCACGTGGGAAGTCGGGCTGATCAGCACCGCGACGCTCTTCGGCTCGGCGCTGGCGACCCTGGCGGTCGGTCAGTGGGGCCATCGCTTCCCGCAGCGCCGCCTGTTGCTCGCTGCCGCCGGACTGATGTGCCTGACCGGCCTGCTGCTGGCCGGCCTGGGTGGCGTTGGCGACTTCTGGCCGCTGCTGCTCGTCGCCTTCGTCGGCACGATGAACCCCAGTGCCGGCGACGTCAGCGTCTTCCTGCCGCTGGAGCATGCGCGGCTGGCGGAGTCGGCGCAGGGCGAGGCGCGCACCTTCCTCTTCGCGCGCTACACCTTCGTCGGCGCCTTGTGCGCCGCGGCCGGCTCGCTGGCGACGGCCATCCCGCACGCCCTGACGGCTGCGGGCCTGGCGCAGCTCGACGCGCTGCGCCTCATGTTCGTCGCCTACGGGCTGACCGGCGTCGCGATCTTCGTCCTGTATCGCGCCTTGCCGGACCACCACGTGCATGAGCAGGCGGCGGCGCCCGCGCCCCTGGGGCCTTCACGCGGCATCGTGATCAAACTGGCGGCGCTGTTCTCGGTCGATGCCTTAGCCGGAGGGTTGATCGTCAATACCTTGCTCGCGCTCTGGCTGTTCGAGCGTTTCGACCTTTCGCTTGTTGCCGCCGGCCAGTTCTTCTTCTGGGCCGGGCTGCTGTCGGCCGGCTCCCAGCTCGCCGCTCCCTGGGCGGCGCGCCGCATTGGCCTGATCAACACGATGGTGTTCACCCACATCCCGTCGAGCGTCTGTCTGATCCTCGCCGCCTTCGCCGACAGCCTGCCGGTGGCGCTCGCGCTGCTGTTCCTGCGCAGCGCACTCTCGCAGATGGATGTGCCGACGCGCTCGGCCTTCGTCATGGCGGTGGTCACGCCGGCCGAGCGCGCCGCCGCGGCGAGCTTCACCGCCGTGCCAAGGAGCCTCGCTGCCGCGGCGAGCCCTGCCATCGGCGGCGCCCTGTTCTCCGTCGGCTGGCTGGCCGCGCCGCTGGTGGCCTGCGGCGTGCTCAAGATCGCCTACGACCTCGCGCTCTGGCACGCCTTCCGGCGGCATGGGGAGGCGGCGCCGTGAGGCCGCTCCGCGCCGCCCCCGATCCTGAAGGAAAAGTCAGAAACACTTCAGTAGACCGGGCGCATGGCAGGCCATAGATTGACGGCATCCGTCCGCAAACGTCTGTCATGCGCATCCTGATCATCGAAGACCAGTCGAAAGTCGCCCAGTCCGTCAAGCACGGGCTGGAGGCCGAGCGCTTCGACGTGACGGTGGCGGCCACCGGGGAGGACGGCTTCTTTCTCGTCTCGTCGCAGGTGTTCGACCTGCTCATCCTCGATCTCATGCTGCCCGGCCGCGACGGCCTGGAGATCCTGCGCACCTTGCGCAGCCGGGGGCTGGCCACGCCGGTGATCATCCTCTCGGCGCGGGACACGGTGGGGGACCGCATCCGCGGCCTTGACCTCGGTGCCGACGACTACCTCGTCAAGCCCTTCGCCTTCGAGGAGCTGCTGGCACGCATCCGGGCGCTGCTGCGGCGCGGGCGGGCCCAGGACGTGCTGCGCCTCAAAGTGGCGGACCTGGAGGTGGACCGGGTCACGCGCCGGGTGGCGCGCGGCGGGCAGGACGTGGAACTCACCGCGCACGAATACGAACTGCTCGACTATCTGCTGCTGCACCAGGGCCGCGTGGTGTCGCGCGAGATGCTCGCGCGCGACGTCTGGCGCGAAGTGGCGCGCGCCACGCCGCTCGACAATGTCATCGACGTGCACATCGCCCGGCTGCGGCGCAAGATCGACAATGGTCACGGACATCCGCTGATCCACACGGTGCGCGGGGTCGGTTTCGTGCTTCAGGAGCAGGCGCCGTGATCATGGCTTGGCGTCGGCTGACCCTGCGCTCCCGGCTCACCGCCGCCTTCGCGCTGGTGTTCGGCGCCATGCTGCTGGCCTATGCGCTGGCCGTCTATCTCTTGATCCGCGACCGTTTCGCCGCCGAACTGGACCACCGCCTGGATCAGGAACTGGAGATCGCCGAACGCAGCATCGCGCGCGATGCGGACGGCCGCCTGGCCTGGCGCGATGTCCACGGGCCGGAAACCGGCGAGGGCCAGCGGCTGCGCAACGTGTCCTGGCTCGATGTCTGGCGCGCCGACGGCACGCTCGCCCTGCGCCGCCAGGACGCGGCGACCGACTCGGGGGAAACGCCCGTCCTGCCGCCCGACACGGCCTGGACGGGGCTGCGCTCGCTGGAACTTCCCGGCGAGGTGCACCTGCGACTGCTGCAGCGCCGCGTCTCCCTCGAAGGTGAAATGCTGCTGATGCGTGCCGCGCTGCGCGAGGACGACTTCGCGCGCGGCCTCGTGGTCGTCCTGTGGGTGATGGCCGGCGGTCTGCCACTCGCCCTGCTGGCGGCGGCTGCGGGCGGCTATTGGCTCGCGGGGCGGGGACTCGCGCCCATCCACCGCATGGCCGAGGAGGCCGAGGCCATCCACGCCGGCCGGCTGGATGCGCGGCTTCCCGTGGACAACCCGTTCGACGAGCCGGGGCGGCTTGCCGTGAGCTTCAATGCGCTGCTGGCCCGGCTGGAGGCGGCCTTCGGAGAGCTCGGGCGTTTCACCGCCGATGCCTCCCACGAGCTGCGCACGCCGCTGACGGTGATTCGCAGCGTGGGCGAGGTGGGTCTGCGCGAGCCGCACTCCGAAGCCGAGTACCGCAACATCATCGGCACCATGCTGGAAGAAGTGGACCGGCTCACCCTTCTGACCACCATGCTGCTCGAACTCACCCGGGCCGAAGGCCGGCGAACGGCGATAAAGCGCGAATCGATCGACCTGCGCGAGCTCATCCGGGATGCTGCCGGCTTCCTCGGCGTGCTGGCCGAGGAGGGGCGCGTATGCATCGATCTCGACCTGCCCGATAGCCCGGTTCCGGTTTCGGGCGACTGGACGATGCTGCGCCAGGCCGTCGTCAACCTGCTGGACAACGCCATCAAGCACAGCCCGCCGGACGCCGTGGTGGCCATCGCGTGCCGCACGCATGCCGACCTCGCCGAAATCACCGTGGCGGACCAGGGACCGGGCATTCCGGCGGAGCACCTGCCGCATCTCTTCGACCGGTTCTACCGGGTCGATGCCGCCCGCGGCCGGCAGGACGGAGACCGCCGCGGCGGTTTCGGACTGGGCTTGGCCATCGCGCGCTGGGCGGTGGAGGCCCACGGCGGGCGCATCGAGGCCGACAGCGCGCCGGGCAAGGGCAGCGTCTTCCGAATCGCATTGCCCCGCGAAAGAACCCTCTCACATCCAGAAGGAACCACACCATGAAGTATCTCGTTGCGGCCATCGTGGCCGCGCTCACTGTCGGCGGCGTCGCGGCCGGCGCCGAGCCTGAAGCATCGGTTTTCCCCAAGACTCTGCCGTTTCCCGAGGTCCGGACCCTGGCTGGAGACGGCCAGCCGGGCGCGGCGGACGGCTCGCCGGGCCGTGTCAACCGGCCTCATGGCCTGTCATACGGCAATGACGGCAGCCTCTATTTCGCCGACCGCGGCAACCATCAGGTGCGGGTGCTGAGATCCGGCGGCACGGTGGCCACCGTGGCGGGAACGGGCAAGGCCGGCTTTGCCGACGGCCCCGCCCACGCGGCCCGGTTCAACGAACCCATCGCCGTTGCGGTCGAGCGTAGCGGGGCCGTCTATGTCGCCGACCGCAACAATCATCGCATCCGCAAGATCAGGCCGGACGGCACGGTCATCACGCTGGCGGGCGGCGATTCGGCCGGCTTCGTCGATGGCGACCTGAAATCGGCGCGCTTCAACCAGCCCTACGGTGTCGCCCTGGATGCCGCGCAGACCACGCTCTATGTTGCGGACTACCTCAACCACGCCATCCGCCGCATCGATCTCGTGCTGGACAAGGTGGACACGCTCGCCGGCAACGGCGCACCCGGCTTCGCCGACGGCCAGCGCGCCACGGCGCGTTTCAACCAGCCCTACAACGTGCGCATCGACGGTCAGGGGCGCCTGTGGGTGCCCGACCAGCTGAACCATGCCGTCCGCCGGGTGACGCCCGCGGGCGAGGTGACGACGGTTGCGGGCGCCGGCAAGGCAGGCTACGCCGATGGCCCGGCTGCCACGGTGCGGTTCGACAACCCGACCGGCGTCGCGCCACTGCCCAATGGCGCCGTCGTCGTGGCCGACCGCAACAACAATCGCCTGCGCCTGGTCACTCCCGACGGCGCGGTCGCCACCCTGGCCGGTGCGGGCGAAGCCGGATTCGCCGATGGCACGGCCGCCTCCGCCCGCTTCAACCAGCCGCTGGACGTGGAGTTCGACGACAGCATGTCGCGCGTGCTGGTGTCCGAGGACAAGGGCCATCGCCTGCGCGTGCTGCCCAAGGATACCCGGCGCTGATGATCTTCCCCATCCATCCAACTGAAAGGAAATATCCATGAAAACCCGTCACGCTCTCATTGCACTCACCGTCCTCATTACCGTGCCTGCTGTCGCCCTGGCCGGCTGGTTCGGCGACGAACGCCCCCCCGCCAATGCCAAGCCCTTGTCGGAGATCATCAAGGGGGTCGAGGAGGCCGGTCACAAGACCATCGTCGAGCTCGAATTCGAGGACGGCGTCTACGAGATCGAAGCCCTCGACGCCCAGGGCAAGGAAGTGAAACTCAAGGTCGATCCGGTCTCGGGCAAGGTGAACGTGAAATGACCCAGGCGGCGCCCTTGCTGTCGGTGCGCGGGATGATCAAACGCTACGGCGAGGCCACCGTGCTCGACGGCGTGGACTTCGATCTTTCGCCCGGCGAGATTCTCGGCATCATCGGCCCCAACGGTGCCGGCAAGACGACGCTGATGGAATGCCTGGTGGGCCTGCTGTCCGCCGACGGCGGCGAAGTCCGTCTTCACGGCGAGCCGCTGCCGGCGGCGCGCAGGCGGGAGGCGATGTTCTACCTGCCCGACGGCATCGCGCCGTGGAGCGACCAGCCGGTCTGGCGCGCCACCGGGCTCTTCCGCGAGCTGCACGGCCTGGGCGCGGAGCGGGAGGCGACGGTGGTCCGCCGGCTGGAGCTCAAGCCGGTGCTGGCCAAACGGGTCTCCGAACTTTCCAAGGGCTATCGCCGCCGGCTGCTGCTGGTGCTGGCGTTGCTCACGCCCCAGCCCATCCTGATCCTCGACGAGCCCTTCGACGGTTTCGACCTGCGCCAGACCCTGCATGTCATGGACCTGCTGCGCGAAGTGGCGGCCGAGCGCGCGCTGATCCTGTCCATCCATCAACTGAAGGACGCCGAGCGCATCTGCGACCGCCTGCTGCTGCTCGACGCCGGCCGCCGTCTGGGCCTGGGCACCCTCGCGGACCTGGCGGCCCAGGCGGGCGCGGCCCACGCCGATCTGGAGGAGGTGTTTCTTGGACTCACGCACTGACCAGTCCGCAGGGCGCAGGACGCCGCGAAGCGGCGGTCCCGAGCGAAGCGAGGGATGCGGCGTAGCCGCACAAAAGTCGGCGCCGGCGGGACGGCAATTCGGACGCCTGGCGGCCGTCTTCGCCCACGAACTGCGCCGCCTGTTCGCCGGCCGCGCCTGGTGGGCCATGCTGTTCCTGCTGGCACCGCTCGCCGGCTACGGCTTTGTCGAGGCGGTGCGCCTGTTCGGCGAGGCGAGCCGCACGGCGATGCAATTCCCGGAAATGGCCCGCGGCATGACGCCGCTGGACGGCATCCTGGTGCCGACGCTGGGCGCCTTCTATCTGGGCACCACGCTGCTGTTTCCCTTCGTCGCCATCCGCGCCCTGGGCCAGGACAAGGAGAGCGGCGCGTTGAAGCTCGCCCTGCAATGGCCGCTCTCGCCGGCCGCGCTGGTGGCGGTCAAGCTCGCCGCGGTGTGCGCGGCCTGGAGCCTGAGCCTCGCCGTGCCCCTCTCGGCGCTCGTCTTCTGGCAGGTCGCGGGTGGCCATCTCGCGCCGGCCGAGACCGCCAATCTCTTCCTCGGTCATGCGCTCTATGCGCTGGCGGTGGCGGGCATCGCCTTCTTCGCGGCGGCGCTCGCCGAGTCGGCGGCCACCGCCGCCATCGTCACACTCGCCTTCACGCTGGGCTTCTGGGTGCTCGATTTCGCCGCCGCCACCGGCCCGGAATGGCTCAAGACCCTGGGCGAGATTTCGCCGACCCAGGCCCTCAAGCAGTTCGAGCGCGGCCTGCTGCCGGCGGCCCATGGTCTGAGCCTGGCGGGGCTCGGGCTGGGGCTCGCGGCACTGGCCGCCCTCATCCTGCCGCCGGGGCTTTCTCGAAGCGCCCGCTTCAAGCGCGGCGCGGCGGGCGCCGCCGTGCTGGTCCTGCTGCTGGCGGCGACATCCATGCTGAACTTGTCGCTCGATGTCAGCGAGGACCGGCGCAACAGCTTCAACCCCGCCGACGAGGCGGCGCTCGCCCGCATGGACCGGGGACTCGCCATCTCGCTCTACCTCGCGCCCGAGGACAGCCGGGCGCAGGAGTACCAGCGCAACGTGCTGGCGAAGCTCAAGCGCCTGGTGCCCGGTCTCACGGTGCGCTGGATGGAGACCGGCAAGGCGGGGGTCTTCGGCGCCGCCGGGGACGAAGGCTACGGCCGCATCATCTACGAATATGCAGGGCGCAATGCCACGAGCCGCTCCAACAGCCCGCGCGAAATCCTGCCGCTGCTGCATGAACTGGCCGGCGTGCAGGTGACGCCCGTCGAGACACCGCCGTATCCGGGGCATCCGCTGGTGGCCGATGCGCGGCCGGCGGAACTGTGGTTCTACGCCCTGCTGCCCGCCCTGATCCTGCTCACGTTCTGGCGCCACGCGCGGGCGCGGCGTCTGCCGATCCATCTTCGTTCGATCCAAGGAGAATCCTCATGAAATCGCGTTTCCTCGCTTCCCTGCTGTTTGCCGCCCTGGCGGTTCCGGCCCTCGCCGCGCCGACGGTGCAAGGCTTCGACAACGAGACGGTCGGCGCCGAGCCCAAGTCCTTCGCCGCCGCCGTGGGCAACTGGGTGATCGTCGAAGACGCCGGCAACAAAGGCCTGTCGGTCAACGGCACCAAGTGGGCACGCGGCCAGACCTCGGCGGGGCTGGCCGACAAGGCGCGGGCGCTTTACGGCGAGCGCTACGCCGAGTTCCTCGACAACGTCCAGTCCTACGCCTACTTCCCCATCGCGGTGATGAACGAGGTGGCGGATTTCCGCGAAGGCACGATCACGGTGCGCTTCAAGGGCGTGGACGGGCGCATCGACCAAGCCGCCGGCATTCTCTTCAACGTCCAGCCCAACGGCGACTATCTGACGCTGCGCGCCAACCCGCTCGAAGACAACCTGGTGCTGTGGCAGTACGTGAAGGGCAAGCGCTCGTCGGTGAAATGGATACGCAACACGCCGACGCCCAGCGGCCAGTGGCACGAGCTGAAGCTGACGGTCAAAGGCAAGCAAGTCGAAGGCTGGATGAATGGGAAGCTCTTGCTCACCCATGAACTGCCCAAGCCGGTCTCGGGCCGCGTCGGCCTGTGGTCCAAGGCCGACAGCGTGGTGTATTTCGACGATTACCGCGTCGAGCCGACGAGCCGGTAGGAGACCGCCGCCATGACCCGCACGCGACGCAATCTGCTGCTCGTCACCGGCTTCCTGCTGCTGGCCGCCGCCGGTACTTGGGCGGCTTTCCGCTTCCTGATCGGCGAGGCGCCGCCCGCGCAGCCGGAGTACCTGCCACAAACCGGTGCCGCGCCCGCGCCGGCCGTCCCCAGGCCGACAGGGCCGGTGAGGCAGGCCGACGGCACGCTGCGCTTCGACTTCGAGGCCGAGACCGTTGGCGCGGAACCGAAGAGCATCGTCCCTGCGGTGGGGCAGTGGCTCACGGGCGTCGATGGCGAACGGCGCGTGCTGGTGGTGGACGGCCGCGGCTGGGCGCGCGGCCAGGCGGCTGCGGGGCTCGCCGACAAGGCGCGCGCGCTGTACGGCGAGCGCTACGCCGAGTTCCTCGACAACGTCCAGGCCTACGCCTACTTTCCGCTGGCCGTGGCCCAGGGCATCGAGGACTTCCGGAGCGGCGAGATCGAACTCGCCTTCAAGTGCGTGGCCGGGCGCATCGATCAGGCCGCCGGCATCGTCTTCGACCTCAAGCCCAACGGCGACTACCTGGTGCTGCGCGCCAACTGCCTCGAAGACAACCTCGTGCTGTTCAAGTACGAGCAGGGAAAGCGCTCCTCGGTGCAATGGGTGCGCAACACGCCGACGCCGACCGGGCCGTGGCACTCGCTGAAGCTGGTGGCCGCGGATCGCCGGGTCGAGGGCTGGCTCAACGGGCAGCGCCAGCTGGAACACGAGTTGCCGGCACCATTTTCCGGCCGTGTCGGCGTGTGGTCCAAAGCCGACAGCGTGATGTATTTCGACCGCTATCTCGTGCGCGAGGCCGGTCGCAGGTAGACGGCCGTCGCTGCGGTCCCTCGCGCCAAGTGAATTGCCCACGGCCACAAGCCGCCAGCGCGGTGCAGGTAGAAACTCGGCTTGTACGACCTGCCTGGCCAACGCACCTTCCACGCTGGCCACCAGCGGCCGAGCCACCGTTTGCTCCTCGTGTGGCGCGCAGGCGCCGGGAAGATGAGACAGATCCCGACGAAGCAGTCCTGCGTCCACGCGAGCGCCACGATGCCCATGAAATACTGCCCCACCGTTTCCAGGGTCAGCGAGTAGTGCAGGCGATAGATGAAGGGCATGAGATTCACCCCCTGGGCCAGGGCACCCCACTTGCGGCCGCCCAGCACCTCGCCGGTGTAGGGATCCTACGAACACCTGGGCGTCCGCTGTCGGCGCCCCCGCTTCGACCCGGGTGCTGCTGTTCATCCTGGGGTTTACGGCCTCCCGCTGATGTCGCCGGTTCATCGAGCGAATCGAATGGGTGCGGCCGCACTTGCCGGACCAGGCGGCGTCTTCAACGGCTAACCCGAGGGCCATCGCCACCGGCGAAATGACGGGGTCGAACCCATCCTGACTTCCCTCGGAAACGGGGCGCCGCGCGTTTCGGATTTCCGGCATCCCGCGCAGCACAGTTCTGCAATGGTGAAGGCATCTCGTCGCCATGGGGTGCCACATGCCGCCGTCTCTGCCTCGTTTCCTCTGCATTTTCGCCGTGCTCAGCGGCCTGCTGTCCGGTTGCACCACGACACCGGCCACCCCTGACCATATAGAAGCGCCGCCCGACGAGCCAGCTTCGGGGCAGCGACTGGTGCCCGTGGCCCGCTACGGCCGCTACACCCTGGTCGAGCTGGTGCCGGAGCCCGCGCAGCGTGATCTCTTGCAGCAGGCGGTGGAGGTCTCGATTCCGCCCATGCTCGATGCCAGCGTGGGCGACGCCATGCGCCATGTGCTCCTGCGCTCGGGCTACCGGCTCTGCGACGCGGCCGAGGCCGCCACGCTGTACGCGCTGCCGCTGCCCGCCGCACACCTGCGCCTGGGTCCGCTGATGCTGCGCGATGCCTTGCTGACCCTTGCCGGCCCCGCCTGGGAGCTGTCCGTCGATGACTTGACCCGCCAGGTCTGCTTCAGCCGGCACGGTGCTTCCACCTTCCTTTCCGCCAACCCGCCCGGCACCGCCACGCCCGTGCCGGACGCCGACCGGCCCGAGGAGATGCAGCCATGACCTTTCCCCAAGCGCCATCCGAGCGCAATTCCCGCACGCGCTGGCTCAAGATCGCCGCGGCCTTCTGGCTGCTGCTCATCAGTGCCGTGGCACTCATCAACAGCGTCGGCCTGTCTCGGCTCGCCGAACAGACCCAGAGCAGCGCACAGGATGCGCAGGTCAAGGCGCTGGGCCTGCGCGTGGCCGATCTCGAACGACAGGCCGATGCGGACAAGCGCCGGCCGGCGCCGATCGGCCAGGCCGAATTCGCCACCGCGCGGCAGGCGCTGGACGAACGGATGACGCGCCTCGAAGAGGCCGACGAGACGAGGGCCTTGGCCGTCGACCTGCAGACGCTGCAGGCGCGCGTGAACGGAATCGAAACCCGCCTGGAGAAGACCCGACAGGTGGCATCCGCCGCTCGCCCGCGCGTTCTGGTTTCGACGAAACCCAAGGTGCCGGAGCCGCCTTTCCGGGTGCTCGGCGTGGAGCTGCGTGGAGGCGAGCGCTTTCTGTCGATCACCTCCATCGCCGCGGCCTCGCTCGCGGGCGCCCGGCTGCTGCGCGAGGGCGATGCCGAGGGCGACTGGCAACTGCAATCCATCGAGGCGCAGGCGGGCGTGTTCCAGGTGAACGGCCAGACGCAGCGCATCGCGGTGCCGTAGGAGGTCGTCATGATCTTGCGGTCGTTGCTCGCTGCCGTCGCCCTGTTCACCGCTTTCGGCGCATCCGCCCAGCCGGCCCCGGTGACGAACTCGCGCATGGTGCCCGCCCAGGTGCAGCCGGGCGCTGATGCCGCGCTCGACGAGAGGCAGGCGCGGGAGTGGGGACTTCACTCCGAGGAGTGGGCGCGTTACCGGCAACTGATGCAGGGGCCGCTCGGGGTCTATTCGCCCCAGCTCGATCCGCTCACGGCGCTGGGCATCGAGGCCCGCAGCGAGGAGGAACGCAGGCGCTACGCGGAATTGCAGGTGCAGGCCGAGGCCCGGCGCGTCGGCAAGACGCTGGCCTACCAGCGTGCCTACGACGCGGCGTGGCAGCGCCTGTTTCCCGGCCAACCGCGCGTGAGCCTGCCCGGCGCCAAGGCGCAGGGTGCCGGCAACACCGGCTCCGGGCGCCTGGCGGTCTTCGTCAAGGCCGACTGCGCACCGTGCGCGCAGCGCGTGCAGCGGTTGCAGGCGGCCGGCACGGCCTTCGACCTCTACATGGTCGGCAGCCGCCAGGACGACGCGCGCATCCGGCAGTGGGCCACCCAGGCGGGCATCGACCCGGCCAGGGTGCGCGCCCGCACCATCACGCTCAACCACGATGCGGGGCGCTGGCTGTCGCTCGGCCTGCCCGGCGAGCTGCCGGCCGTGGTGCGCGAGGTGAACGGCCAATGGCAGCGGCAATAGGTACTCCGGGCCGGGAGCGTCGGCCGTCCCGCGTCGCCATCCGCTGTACCGGCGCCGTGCTGCTGCTCGCCACCGGCGGCTGGGCCTTGGCCGCCCTGGCGCGGGAAGTGCCGCCGCCGGCCTATCGACTGGCGGCGCATCGTGCAGACGTGCCGGCGGCGGTGCTGTACGCGGTGGCCTTGCAGGAGAGCGGCGCCATGCTGCGCGGGCGCCTGATCCCCTGGCCGTGGACGCTCAATGTCGCCGGCACGCCGCAGCGCTACGCCACCCGCGCCGAGGCCTGCGCGGGGCTGCGCCGGGCGCTCGCCCGCACGCCGGCCAATCGCATCGACGCCGGCCTCGGCCAAGTCAATCTCGGCTACCACACGCATCGCTACACGCAGCCCTGCGAGTTGCTGGACCCGTACCGCAACCTCGCCATCGCTGCGGAAATCCTGCACGAACAGCACACGCCGGGAGAGGACTGGCTGCTTGCCATCGGCCGCTACCACCGGCCCGCCGGCGGGGCACCCGCGGCGCGCTACCGGCGCAGTGTGCATCGGCACCTGACCCGCGTGCTCGACCCCGGCGTTCCCGTTCCAACCCTCCAGGCCACCACGCCATGAACCACATCGTCCACATCGCCGCCATCGGGCTGCTGTCCACGACCACCGTCTTCGCCCAGACCGTCTCCGCGCCCCTGATCGTCGTCGAAGACCGTGGCGGCGACTCCGCGCTGCCGTACTACCAGTCACTGAATCCTCAGCCGGATCAGGCCACGCCGCCGGCCCCGATGCCGGCCCCTCGCGTGGGCAACGCGGCCGACGCCGAAGCCGCCATGCTGCCGGTGCGCTCGACGCAACTGTCGCCGGGCGAGGTGCAGCGCCGCGTCATCCGGGCGCCGGGCCTGACGGCGCTGTTTCTGATCGGCGACGACGAGCGTTCGCGCGCCTGGCTGCGGCAGCGGCAGGCGACGCTGCGCGAGCTGCAGGCCGTGGGCCTGGTGATCAACGTGGAGTCGATGGCCGCGCTGACGGCGCTGCGCAGGCTGGCGCCCGGCCTGACCCTCTCGCCGGCCTCCGGCGACGACCTGGCCCAGCGCCTGGGCCTGCGCCACTACCCGGTGCTCATCACGTCCACCGGCGTCGAGCAGTAGGTGCGCAAATGGCCCAGCCGCATGCGGTCGAGGTTCTGCTGCGGCCAGCGGTGGAGCTTCATACCGTGGCGGTCTGCACCGGCGCCGCGATTCTGTGCCTGGTGGCACCGTGGTCGCTCGCGCTGAACCCGCTGCTCGGCCTGGGCTCGGCACTGGCCTTCCTGACCTTCGGCGCGATTCGCCTGCGCGATGCCTGGGCGATCCTGCGCTATCGCCGCAACATCCGCCGCCTGCCGCGCTACGTGATGACCAGCCGCGACGTGCCGGTGAGTCAGCAACGGCTGTTCGTCGGCCGGGGCTTTCGCTGGGAGCAGCGGCACACGCACCGGCTGATGCAGACCTACCGGCCGGAGTTCCGCCGCTATGTCGAGCCGACGGCGATCTACCGGGCCGCCCGGCGGCTGGAGGAGCGGCTTGAGTTCGCGCCGTTTCCCGTCTCGACGCTGGCGCGCGCGCTGGCCTGGGACAGCCCGCTCAACCCAGCGCGGCCGCTGCCGCCGGTCGGCGGAATGCCGCGCCTGCATGGCATCGAGCCGCACGAGGTCGACGTCACCCTGCCGCTGGGCGAGCGCGTCGGCCACACCCTGGTGCTGGGCACCACGCGCGTGGGCAAGACGCGGCTGGCCGAGTTGTTCATCACGCAAGACATCCGCCGCAAGGTCCGCGGCGAGCACGAGGTGGTGATCGTCTTCGACCCCAAGGGCGATGCCGACCTGTTGAAGCGCATGTACGTCGAGGCCAAGCGCGCCGGGCGCGAAGGCGAGTTCTACGTCTTCCACCTGGGCTGGCCGGACATCTCGGCGCGCTACAACGCCGTCGGCCGGTTCGGGCGGATCTCCGAGGTGGCCACGCGCATCGCCGGACAGCTCTCGGGCGAAGGCAACAGCGCCGCCTTCCGCGAATTCGCCTGGCGCTTCGTCAACATCATCGCACGCGCCCTGGTCGAACTGGGGCAGCGGCCGGACTACCTGCTGATCCAGCGCCACGTCATCAACATCGACGCGCTGTTCATCGAGTACGCCCAGCACTACTTCGCCAAGAACGAGCCGAAGGCCTGGGAGGTCATCGTCCAGCTCGAAGGCAAGCTGAACGACAAGAACATCCCGCGCAACATGATCGGGCGTGAGAAGCGCGTGGTGGCCCTCGAACAGTACCTGTCCCAAGTGCGCATCTATGACCCAGTGCTCGACGGCCTGCGCAGCGCCGTGCGCTACGACCGGACGTACTTCGACAAGATCGTCGCTTCGCTGCTGCCGCTGCTGGAGAAGCTCACCACGGGCAAGATCGCCCAACTGCTCGCACCGAACTATTCCGACCTGTCCGACCCGCGGCCGATCTTCGACTGGATGCAGGTCATCCGCAAACGCGCGGTGGTCTACGTGGGGCTGGATGCGCTGTCCGACGCCGAAGTCGCGGCGGCGGTGGGCAACTCGATGTTCAGCGACCTGGTCTCGGTCGCCGGCCACATCTACAAGTTCGGCATCGACGACGGGCTGCCCGGCGCAGCGGTGGGCGCCAAGATTCCCATCAACGTCCACGCCGACGAATTCAATGAACTCATGGGCGACGAGTTCATCCCGATGGTCAACAAGGGCGGCGGTGCCGGCGTGCAGGTGACGGCCTACACGCAGACCTTGAGCGACATCGAGGCCCGCATCGGCAATCGTGCCAAGGCCGGCCAGGTGGTCGGCAACTTCAACAACCTGTTCATGCTGCGCGTGCGCGAGACCGCCACCGCCGAGCTGCTGACGCGACAACTGCCCCAGGTCGAGGTGTACGCCACGGCGCTGATGAGCGGCGCCACCGACAGCTCCGATCCGCACGGCAATACCGCGTTCACGTCCAACACCCAGGACCGCATCAGCAGCAACAGCGTGCCGTTGATCGAGCCGGCGCATGTGGTGGCGCTGCCCAAGGGGCAGTGCTTCGCGCTGACCGAGGGCGGCAACCTCTGGAAAGTCCGCATGCCGCTGCCTGCGCCCGACCCCGACGAAGCCATGCCGAAGGATCTGCAGGAGCTGGCCGGCTACATGCGACAGCACTACGTCGAGGCAGGAGACTGGTGGGAGAACCAAGGCATCCCCGGCCTGCAGGACAAGGCGCTGCCCGACGACCTGCTGGACGACTTCAAGCAGATGGCCGCGGCTGAAGAGGCCGAAGCATGAGCGATCCGGCCGTCGCGGCCCAACGCCAGCAGCAACGACAGCAAGGCCTGATCGCCGGCCTGGTCACGCTGCCGTTCCGCTTCTTCGGCGTGCTGTGCGGCGCGCTGCTGCTGTGCATCCTGATCGAATGCGTCGGCATGCACTTCTTCTGGCCCGAGCAGGGCTGGCGCCACGCGCAGGGCATGCTGCACTACGAGCTGGATCAGCTTTCCACGCATTTCACCCGCAGCGCGCTGGTGCAGGAGCCGGGGCGCACCGCGCACCGGCTGGTCGAGCAGGGCTACGACTGGCTGTTCGTGAAAAGCGGTCTGCTGGACTGGATACGCGACGCCTCGGCGCAGGCCAGCGCCGGCAGCCATCGTCCGACCAAGGATTTCCGCTACTACATCGGCTTGGTCTATGTGAACGTGGAGAGCTACCTGATCGCGGCGGCCTATACGACGCTGGTCTTCCTCGTGCGGCTGCTGGTGCTGTGCCTGACCCTGCCGCTGTTCCTGATGGCCGCCTTCGTCGGGCTGGTGGACGGCCTGGTGCGCCGGGACATCCGCCGCTTCGGCGCGGGACGCGAGTCGGGGTTCATCTATCACCGCGCCAGGGCCAGCCTGATCCCGCTGGCCGTGCTGCCGTGGGTGACTTACCTGGCATTGCCGGTCAGCGTGAACCCGCTGCTGATCCTGTTGCCCAGTGCCGCATTGCTCGGCGTGGCGGTGTGCATTGCGGCGGCGACGTTCAAGAAGTATCTGTAGCTGCCCTGCGCCAGGTCAGGTGAACGAAGCCATAGCAAATACGTTTCAAGCAATCTTCTTTTGCCTGTCTCGCAGAGACGCGGCCCAGTCCTTCAAAGCCTGAATGTCCTGAAAGAGATCAGTAGGTGGTGGCGGCGCGGCATTCCTACCGCTGGATGGATCGTGTGCGTCAACAATGTCGCAGCACTTCTTGAATCCGGCGGCGAAAGCATCGCAGTCAGCCTCGGTGAGCGCACTGACCTTCTTCAGGTCCTTGGCGTTGATGTAGTCCCTGTGGCGTTGAATAACGCGGACGAAAGCGATGTCCTCCAGGCCGCGCTCCCATGTGGCGCGCAGCGCGTTGTAGAGCTTTGCCACCTCAACGGCGTACTCGTCTTCCTGGTTGTTGTCATGCAGCAGCTTTGCCGCACGTGCCGCCTTCTCCAGCTTGTCGATGCGATCTTCGACGCTCTGGGCCTTCCAGGGCAGGCCGTCGGCCACCATACCGGCTCCCGCGGCGCCACGACTGAGCGTCGTGAGCCGCACTGCCCGCCCGGTCTTCGTCGCGTGGTCATTCAGATCGTTCACGAACACCAAATCATGCGTGAAGACGATGACCTGACGGTTTTCCGCTTCTTCCACGAGACGCTTGGCCACCTGCCCACGCCAGCGATGGTCCAACGAGGACACCGGGTCATCGAAGACCAGAGCAGAGCGGTGCATCGCGGTGGCAAGCTCGGTCATGAAGGCGGCCAGCGCCACGCAGGTCTTTTCCCCTTCGCTCAGGATTTCGTGGACCTTGGCATCCGGCTTGGCGAAGAGGCGCACCTGATACTGCGGTGAGCCGTACTTGCCGCCGGAGCGCACGATTTCGACGCGAACCTTCGACGCCGCAAGCCTGACAATCTCTTCCTGAAATCTGTCGCGCAGCCGAGGCGTAATCACGGTGTCGGCAATGTCATTGCCCATCTTGGTGATTGTGTTCGTCGCCGTGTCGCCCGCACACTCGGTCAGAAACCGGATGGTCTTCAGCCGCTGGATTTCGTCAGTGACGACCGGCAGCATGCCGGCGAGCAGCGCCCGGTCGCTCAGCTCGGCGAAATCGGCTTCGAGCTTCTTGCGTTCATCTGCGTCAGCCGACTTGCGCAGCTCCGCGGCGTAGTCGCGGATCGTAGTCTGAAGCTGGCCGAGATCAGGCAGCGGCGACGGTGGAACGGGCGGAAGCTGTACCTCGCCGTTTCCGCCCAGGGCTTTGAGCAGAACGTGGCGCCGCAGCCGGGCTGCGGCGATGAAGCGGCGCGTCTGCTGCTGCAGCACTTCATTCTGAAGGCCCAGCTCGTCAAGACTGGCCTTCACCGCCCGCGTGCCGATTGCCCCGGCAGCTATGGTCTGACGTGCGGTCTGAGCTGCCTTCTCTGCCTCGCGTGCAAGCTGTTCCGTGTCCTTCTGTATGAAATCCTCGAAACGCACCATCCGTGTACGTGCCTCAGCTTCCAATGGCTGCTGGCAAAGCATGCAATGCGCGTCTTCGGCCGACGGCGGAAACGGCTGTCCGGGGTATGCGATCTCCGTCGAGTAGCGTCGGGCGGAATCCCATAGCGCCCGCCATGTCTCGCCGCCGACGCCGGCAAGGGGTTCGCCCGTGAAGGCCTTCTCCGCGGCAAGACGTGCGGCGCCCCGTTTCGACCGTGCGTCCCTGGCGAGGGCCGCGGCCGCCAGCAGTTCCTCATCGGTGGTTTTGGCTGCAACGCTCTTCACCGCGGTAATCAGCCGCATGACGTTGTCGGCTTTGACGGCCTGTTCCGCCGCTGCCTTGGTCGGATTCTTCGACAGGTCTTCCCGCAGACGCTCAAGACGGACGCTTTCGTCTGCCGAGAGCGCCGCCAACGCTTCGATCTTCTTTGCGTCTGTATTGGCGTTCAGCGCGGCAAGCGCCTTCCCCACGGCCGTGGTGGCCTTCCAGGTCGGCGCCGCAAAGATCGGATTGCGGGCCTTCTCAAGCTGCTTTTGTTCAGCCGCGAGGGCATCCTTCACCGCCTGACAGGCTGCAGCAAGCTCATCCGGTACGTCCAGACCGAAGGGCCGGAATGCAACCTCGTTCTTCTCGCGGATATGCACTGAGGCGCAGTCGCTATCGAACACGCTCACTGCAGACAGCGTTGCATGCGGATTTGCGCCGTTCTGCCACTGTTCGACCGGCTGCGGCACACCGCCGACCCCGTACTCGATGTTCGCGCCGACGCGCTTCGGGGGCTGATCGGCATACACATTGGGTTCGATCTTTCCGGCATGCCTTGCACGACATGCGCGCTTCAGGATGCGTGCGTAGCCGGACTTGCCCGCACCGTTGTCGCCGTAGATGATCGTGATTCCATTCGGCTCCAAGCCGAGGGTCTGACCGGCGGCAAGGTTGTTCACACCGGTCACGTCGGCAATCGACAGAAGCGATACCGCCGCGGTCTGACCGGGGTTGGCCGGAAGGTGGGCCTTCTCCAGCGGTACCGCTTTCAGCGCGCCTACGGGGGCACCTTTGCCTTGTTTGCAAAGGTCCACGAGTTCGCCGATATCGGCGTCCGTTAGACGGCCGTTTGCGATGATGCGGCGCAGGGCGTCACGCTGCCAGAGTGGGCGATCCTTTGACCAGTCCAGAATCGTTTCCAGGACGGTCTTTTGCTGTGCGGCGGGCTTCTGCATTTCTTGTTCCTCTTCCCTGCCGGTTCATCATGCCCGTGAAGCGGCGATTTCCCGCCGCCTGGGTGCCTTGCCGGAATCGCTCTTGCTCACCGAAATCGATCGAGGGCAACTCAATTAGCCTTGACCTCAAAGCGCAGGTAATCGGCGAGCCGTTTCGACTCGCTGACTTCGTCATGGGGCACCAGCAGGTACTTCCAGGGCTTGGTGCCTACGTTCGCCGCATGATCGGAAGCGTGCTTGCACCACCGCATGGCGGCAGCGGCCTTGGCCTGAACCTCCTGGGTGTTGATGTCGGCGCGTGCCTTGGTCTCCACCATGAGGATGGTCGCGTCCGTCTCGGCGACGAAGTCGGGGATGTACTCCGGCTGCTCGGTGCCGAGCTTGTAGTAGATCTGGAACTGTCCCTTCGCGGGCTTGAACCACTTCGTCGCGTCGCGCTCCAGGATGATGGCGAAGCGCCGTTCGGTGTCCGAATCGAACTTCTGCAGCGGGTACAGACAACGCGCGAATCCACCGAAGAGCATCTGCTTGATGCGACTGGTCTCGGTCACGGTCTCCCGGAAGTGGTGGGCCGTCTGGCCTGCCGTGGCGGTGTAGTTGCAAGGCCTGAGTTCGGTGAAACCGCGACTGACCTGCACCTCGTACTCCGTCGCCTCTTCCCAGAAGTGGGCCATCATCTGCGCGTGGATTTCCCGTGCGATCAAGCGGCGGTCACGATCGAGCACGCTGATGGCTTCGTCCTCGGACAGATAACTGCGCAGGTGCTGCACCATCTGACCCGCGAGGTCGTAGAGGAGGTCGGCGTGGGTGAAGTAGTCGACGTCGTCGAAGTCCACCAGCGCGTGGACGATGTAGTCCTCCGGGCGCTGCTCCTTGAGCCCGACCTCGGCGGCCAGGGTGAACTGCTCGTTGGTCCGCAGCATCTGCCCGACGATCTCGCGCTGGCCCGGCTGGAGATGGAGCTGGCTCACATCCAGCTTGAAGGCGTGGAAGCCGGTCGTGACCTCGCCGGTCGGCACCACCGCGATGCGCGGGATGTCGATGGTCTGCTGCACCACGATCTCGGTGGTTTTCGCCACCACGGCGGACAAGTCAAGTGCGGGGACTGATTCATCCACGCCCGCCAGCAATTCGCCTTGCAGGGGCTTCAACCGCTCCGCCACCTCCGCGAGGATTTCCTTCTGCACTTCTGGTTTCAGCAGCGCGCTGCTGGTGGGCACCAGATCGCGCTTGACCTCGTACTTGCCGATGACGTCCATGACCACGCGCGCGGCCTGCTTCTCTGCCTCCGTGGTGAACACCGGTTTGGGCGCGGGGACTTCCGCTCCACTGTCAGTGGCTGACGCCCCTGTGATCACGACCGGTGCTTCCGTCAAACCGAGACGCGCCGCCGCCCCGGACTCGACCTGCACGCTGACCTTCTTGTCGTCGGCGCTGGGCGCATCGAGGATGACCTGCTTCAGGCGAATCGGCGAGTCGCCGCGGTTGGCCTCGTCGATGATTTCCTGGAACTTGTCGTGCGCGACGATGTTCAAGCGATCTACGGACGCGACGCCCGTGCGCTTGCCGTAGGGCAGACGCAGGCCGCGCCCGATGGACTGTTCGATCAACGTGCGGGCATTGGCGGCGCGCAGCGGCACGATGGTGTAGAGGTTGGTTACGTCCCAGCCTTCCTTCAGCATGTTGACGTGAATCACGATCTCGGTCGGCTCGTCCACGCTTTCCACGGCCAACAGGCGCGTGATCATCTCCTCTTCTTCAGCGCCGGTACGGCTGGAATCGACCTGAATCACCTTGCCCTGGTAGCGCCCCTCGTAGAAGGCTTCCGACTCCAGCAGCGCCAAGAGTTGCCCCGCGTGCGTGGTATCGCGAGCGATGACGAGCATGAAGGGCTTGACCGGCTTGACGCCGTTCTCGCGGGCGTAGGTGAGCAGCTCGACCTTGGTCGTCTCGTGCAGGCGCACGCCGTCTTCCAGCTTGGTCTTCTCGATCTCCTCGGGCGTGTGAGCCTTGGCGTCGAAGTTGCGCTGGGTGACCACGGCCGGCTCCTTGACGAAGCCATCCTCCATCGCCCGTGCTAGCGGGTAGTCCATCACCACGTTCTTGAATGGCACGGGCCCACGGCTGGACTCGACGAACGGCGTTGCCGTCACTTCCAGACCGAATAGCGGCTTGAGCTCGTTGATAGAACGCACCCCGGCGCTGGCCCGGTAGCGGTGCGACTCGTCCATCAGCAGCACCAGGTCAGAAAGACTAGCCAGGTGGTTGAAGTAGCTGTCGCCCAGCACTTCCTTCATCCGCTTGATGCGCGGCTCCTTGCCGCCGCGCACCTCGGAGTTGATCTTGGAGATGTTGAAGATGTTAATGCGCACGTCGTGAGCGAAGCCCATTGACTGCTCATCTACCGCCGCACCGGTCTGGTCATAGTTGTCGCCGGTGATGATCAGCGGCGGTTGTTGCGCGAATTCGGCGATGCCCTTGAACACGTACTTCGGCGTGTTGCGCGTGAAGTCCGTGATGAGCTTGTTGTAGATCGTCAGGTTGGGCGCGAGAACGAAGAAGTTGTTGATGCCGTGCGCCAGATGCAGGTAGGCGATGAAGGCTCCCATCAGGCGCGTCTTGCCCACGCCCGTGGCCAGCGCGAAGCACAGCGACGGGAACTCACGCTCGAAGTCCTCCAGCGTGCTGAACTCGGCCTTCAGCGTGGAGAGAATCGCCGAGACATCGCGCTCGTGGCCCAGGAGTTCGGGCGCGGCATTGAGCGCGCGAACCAGCTTGATGAGCGATTCCGCCTGGGGCGGACGAAGGGACAGGCGACCGGTGACGGCGTGCAGGACGCGGGCGTTCATTATTCGTTCTCCCCAAACAGGCCGCTCTGTCCCGCGTTAGCGAGGGCCGCTTTTCTGCTCTTGATGTTCTTGGCGCCATTGCCAGAGGCCGCAGGCTCGGCCTTCTCAATCTCCGCCATTGGCAGGTTGGTCACATTCAGGCTGTAGTCGTCACGGCCCCAATGGCAGCGGGCCAGCACCATCTTCGGGATCTTCTTCAGCGTCAGGTTCGGCCAGCGCTCTGCCGCTTTGGCCGCCGTGACTCCGTGGAAAGCGGCGCAGCACACCAGCAGGCTCTGCTCCGGGCCGACTTCACCGGACAGCGCCTGTAACTGCTCGGCGGATATGTTCTGCGTGGTGACGTAGATGAAATCTCGCTCGCTGGAGTGGCCGTGCTGCCACCAGTGCGTTTCCGAAGGCGCGTAGGTGAAACCCTCCAGCTTGGCCAGCGCTTCGGCCAGCATCGCCGCGTTGTATTCCGGGTTGATGACCGGGTTGCCCCAGCGGTCGTTGACGATCAGGCTGGGGGCAAGGCGGTAATAGCGGAAGCCGCCGCCGCCTTGCCAGCTGACGGCCTCGGAAATTCCACCCTTGTCTTCGCCGTCGATGACCTTCTTTATGCGCGGGATGATGTGAGTTTGGCAGTGCTCCCCCAACTCGACCATGATCCAGCGACGCCCCATCTTGTGGGCCACTACGCCGGTAGTTCCCGATCCCGCGAACGAATCAAGAACTATGTCACCCTCCTTGCTGGCGATGTGAAGAATCCGCTGGAGCAAAGCCTCAGGTTTAGGTGTAGCAAATGGAGTAGCAAAGAGCACTTTCTGCTCGGTCATTGCGGACTGCGTGCTGCCCGCTTCGCTTGCAGGCCAAATGGTTCGAGGGACAACCGGCTCCGCATTCTCAAGAAACATCTTGAGCCGTGGCACCTTCGACTTCCCATCTTTCCCCCAGTACAAGAGATTCTTCTTCTCGTTCTCTGCGTGGGTGTCCTTCCCATATCGCCACGTAAGAGTTTCAGGCGGGAACACCTGTTCACCCGTATTGGGGTTGACGATTGGGTAGTAGAGATTCGGGCGCTCCTCCCTAGTCTTGTTGCCCGTGTATGTGACTGAATTCCACGGACCCCGGGAGTCGTTGTCTGGGTTCTTATAGTAGGAGTTTTGACCTTCAGTGCGCGGAAGCCGATTTGGCTTCCACAGCGGCTTGTTCTTTGCGTAGACCAGAACAAAGTCATGGTCAGAGCTGAAATACTTTGCATCATTGGCGGGCGAAACTCGCTTTGCCCACACGATGCTCGAAACAAAATTGGAGCGCCCGAACACTTCGTCACACAACACCTTCAAGTAGAAGGCTTCGTTGTCATCGATGGTTATCCAGAGAGACCCTTCGTCAGAAAGAAGGCGCCTGATGAGTTCCAGCCGGTCTCGCATCAGGCCGAGCCATATCGAATGCTCAAGTCCGTCGTCGTATTGCGCGAAGGCGCTCCCGGTGTTGTATGGCGGATCGATGAAAACGCACTTAACCTCTCCCGAGAACTCGTTCTCCAGCGCCTTTAGAGCCAAAAGGTTGTCGCCGAAGATCAGACGGTTGTCGAAGATGTCGCCATCCGTCACGCGATGCTTGGCGTGATATGACTTTTCGGGATCTTCGAGCAGGATGCGTGGCTCCAACTTGGGCCGCTTCTCCTTGCCGATCCAGGTAAGTTCTAGTTTTTGTTTGCTCATGACATCGCTCTCATAGTTGTGGCGCGCGGTTCGACAAGTAGTCGATCAGGCGCTTGCGCGGATACGCGTCCGCTGCATTCTGAATATTGCGTAGTGGCGCTATGGCCGGATCGGCACCCAGCGCAAAGTGTGCCTCCATCAGGTCGGCCAGGAAGTTCACGACGTTGCCCTGGTTGCGGAAGTAAGCCAGTGGCCCCTCAAGAATGAGTCGTTGTTGGCCAAGGTCGAAAGCCTGCTGCCTGAGCTGATCGAGCGGCTGGCTGATCAGCGCGGGAATCGCTGTCGGGTCGATGACGGCTGCCGTGCCGATGCGGCTGCGCAGGCGCTTCACCATGACCGCCGTGATGACGTGTAAGCCATGACGGTAGATCAGGCGTTCCTGGCTACGCGCCGGGGCCTTCTGTTCGTAGTCCACCACGAGGGTGCGAATCGCGCGGTGGCACAGGACCGCATTGACCAGCGTCACGCCCGGTAGCGCGACGGTGAACAGCGCCTGGTACTCGGCGGAGTCGGGGGTGGCGAGTCGCACCGGTTCGCTCTTGAGCCACACGGCGTAGCGTGGGTCGTTCTGTTGCGAGGCCAGTGCTCGCAGCGCCTCATCGAGCGTGATGGCATTGGTGCCATTTGCCACGGCCTCGGGACGGTAGTGGTAGCCGAAGCCAAGGTGGGCAATCTCTTGCCGCAACCGCTCTTGGTTCTCGTCCAGCGAGGCGAAGTTCGCGGTCTGTACCGGGTTCTGGTGGTTGCGAGCCTTGGTCACGCTCTTCCCAAACTGGCCATCCGCCGATGCCTTGATCAAAGTGAGCATCACCTTGGCGTCATCGATGCTCTTGCCCGGATGCTGGCGCACGAACTCGGCAGCCGACGCAACCGTTTGCGCGCCGTTGATGATGGACAGGCCGCGAACCTTGAACTTCTTGACGCCATTCTTGTTGGCCTTCGGCTCGATCTGGTCGCAGACGGCCGTGACGCCGTTGTTGAGATAGAAGAAGTCCAGCGGGGCGTCATGCAAGGTCGTCTTGATGGCCTTGTTGACATCGGACTTGCTACTGCCGAGGAAGTAGCGGATGTTGCGTTCGTACAGGGCCTTGCCGTGCATCTGGTGTAGGGTCACCAAGTCCGCCAGCCGCGCGACACCGTAGTACGTGGCTCGCGGGCTTTCGACTTTCGCGTGCTTGTGCAACGCGATATCCGTGTGCACGGGTTGGTAGGCTTGTTCCGCCAGCAGATCGCAGACGATCTCGGTTGCCGTGTAATACTCCACCTGCTTGGCCAGCCGCTCTTCGTCGAGGTCTTCGTCATCGAGCAGCGCCTGCAAGGCGTCGCGAGCCGCTTGCGATACACCATCGCCCGTGTAGGGCACGACCAGCTTGATGTGGCTGCACACATCGAGTGCGCCCTCGATGTCGGTCTTCCGATTCTGGACATTCCCGTTGAACGCGGCGAAGTCCTGTTTGAGCAACAGGCGAATGCCCTCGCAGAACGGCAGCGCATCCTCCTGCTTGAACTGCTCGGACTCCTTCAACTTGGTTTGCAGCAGGTACAGAGTCTCCGACGGCGCGTGGTAGTGGATCGCGTCGATGCCCTTGTCGTTGAAATCATCCACGACCGAGGCGGCCGCCACCTGCGGCGTAATGTCGAGCAGTTTGTGGAGGACGAAGGCGCTGAAGGCCCGCGAAAGCTGTTTCGCCGCGTGATCGGCGGGATTGACGTTGCCGAGCAATGGCGGCAGGAACGGCACGAAGCGGGCGGCGAGCACCTGCTTCAAGATGGCCAAGTACTGAGGTTCGAGCGCCGGCATCAGGCCCTCCCGCCAATCCGAGCGCGCGCACGTGCCTGGGCACGCGCTTGCAGCGCTGCTTGCACCTGGGCGTAGAGCTGAGCGTTGGCCTGCTCCCGATCCGCCAGCACCACGGCGACGGCATAGGGCTCGTCCCCATCGCGCCCATCGGACCAAAGGCTGTCTTGCCGGGTCACCACGACGAACACCTTGTGACCGTTGGCCAGCGCCTGTTTGAAGCGCCATCGAGAGACCTGCAACGTGCCGTTCTTGCGGGTGTCGTTGGGTAGCCAGCGGCCGTTGGCGCGTTCGCCCATGCCTTCTTCCCGATTGCGCCGGTAGGCTTGGGTGACCTCATCCAGGCTGCCAGCCGTCACCAGGTGGAACCACAGTTTGGCTCTTCGGTAGTCCAGCCGCGTGGTGCGCACGGCAGGGCTGTAGGCGAGCGCGACGGTCACCTCACGCGTGCGGCGGCCACCGTCCCAGAAGCTGTCTGGTAGAGGTAATTCGAAGAAGTGGTGCTGGTCGTTTCCGACGCGCTCTTCGGCCAGCAGGGTGACGGTGTGATCAAGCGAGCGGAACAGCGCCGCATCGTCCACGCGCCCATACCCGACGAGGCGCAGGAGTTTGTCGCGGCCTTCAGCATTGTTGCCGGGGTTCAACAGCGCTTCGCAGGCTTGCGGCCAGCGGGCATGGGCGCCGATCAGTGCGCGCAGCAGGCTGGGCGAAGCGTCGGGCACTTCGGCCAGTAGCCGCGCGGCTTGGTGGGCGACTTGGGGGGCGGCGTAGCTGGTGCCGATGTCTTCCTTGAACGCCGGCCCCAAGGCAAAGCCGCCGTTGAGCGACACCACTCCCAGACCGGCATGGTCTGTGCCACCTCCAGTGCGCCGCAAGGCGATGTTGCCGGCATGCGCGACCACGTCGGGCTTGATGGCGCCGCTGGCAGAAGGGCCGCTGCGAGTCAATGGAAACGGCTGCTCCGCCCGTGCCAACACGTGGTCTTCAATCGTGTTGGGATGGCGCTGTGCATTGCGTGTGGCCTCATTCAGGCTCAAGCCGCCAACGGTCAGCGCGTTGAGCGATGTGGCGGGGTCCAGCAGGCGGGCGTGGCCTTCGAACAGGTAGTCCGGGTAACTCGCGCGTGTATCGGCTGGCAACTGGGATGACAACAAATTGCCCGCTGGTACTACGAACAGGACCCCCAGCTCACGCGTCAGCCGATCCAGCGTGTAGGCGAGCCCGCGCACATGACGGCCATCGTAGACCTTGTTCAGGTCGCCATAGCTTAGGTTGAAGACCCGGCAGCCGTATTGCGCATGCAGTTCGCGCACGGCTTCCTCGACCGCCTTTTCGACGAACTCGGTTTGGTCTTGTCCGTCGTCTTCGAACACTTTGCCGGAGAACAGGCGAAGCTGCGGGACGAACTGCCCTTGCTGAATAACGCCATGGACATCGCCGTACAACGCAAGCCCGCCGACGAAGGTGCCGTGCCAGTGGGGATCGGTGTCATCCGCACTGCGATGCGGTGCGAGGTAGCCCTGCGCGTCGCCGACCGCTGCGCCGAGCAACGAATGTCCGCGCGTCAAGCCTGAATCCAGCACGGCAATGGACGGAGCATCGTCAGAAGGGGGATCGATCGGAGGAAATTGGTTGATGTCGGTATGAAGCAGTTGTACGGCCACACCCAAGCGGGGCGGCAGGTCGGCAGTGCGCACATCGCGATGGTGCAAGATCTGCTCGGCCTGCGCACCGTTGCAGCGCACACGGACCATGACGAGCGAGGGTTGCTGGATGTCGTCCAGCCGCTCAATGCCTTGTGCATGCAACCAGTCGAGAAAGGCACGCACCATTTGCTGGCGCTTGTCCTGTCGCTCCTGGGGCCATAGTTCGACATCGAGCATGAAGGTTGGCGCGGCTGGAAATCCTTGCTCAAGCAAGGCCGCGCCGGTACGGTCCTGGGGTGTCCAGTGGTCGAAGTCTTCGATGACGTAGAACAGTTCCTTGCGTGTAACAACGCCATCACGTGCAAGGGTGGCCAGGCGGCTCTCGAACTCGCTCAAGCCGTCATCAGTGGCGAATGCCAGCACGATGGATTCATCTTCCTGGCTGACAATCTCCACGCCAGGAATGGCATCGAAGGCGGGCACGCTCTTGTCGCCCGCGCGCAGCCGAATCTTGAGCAGCTTACGGTCGTCGAACCCGCCGACGTCCTCTGCCATCGCACGTTGCCGCGCTTGGTCGAGCCGCCCGGCTAACGCGGCACCATGCGCTCTCGGATCGGCAGGAGGGCGAATTCCCGGATGACGCCTCGGATGGCGCTCCGTTGAGGGCGCTTCTCGCTCCAAGCGCAAGTGTTCATAGGCCATGCCTCCCCCTCCATCCCTTAACTCTTATGACGATACTCACGGGCAAGCGCGGTATCGAGGTGGCTTTTCTCCAGGAACTCCCGGCCGGACAGGATCATTTCCTTGACGGAGCGCCGAAGAACCCGCTCGATGTCGGCGTGCGACATGCCCTTGAACACGGATGCCACCTGGCCATCGTCGGGCTCGAAATTGCGGCGGACACCGGAGAGTTTCAGAGCCAACAAGCGTTTGATCTGCTCCAGATTCGGCATCTCGAAGCGCACAACCTCATCGAAGCGTCGCCAAACCGCCTTGTCCAATAAGGTTTCGTAGTTGGTGGTGGCGATCAGGATGCTCTCGCCTCGATAACCGTCCATCATCTGTAAGACGGCATTTACGGAGCGTTTGAGCTCACCATGATCGGCGCTGTCGCCACGATCCTTGGTCAGGGCGTCGAATTCATCGAACAATGCGACCACGGGATGCGTTGCGACGTAATCGAACACTTTGCGCAAATTGGCGGCCGTCTCTCCCAGAAACGACGAGATGACCGAGTCCAGCCGAACGAGGATGAGCGGCATGGACAGGGAATGCGCGATGACTTCGGCGGCCAGCGTCTTGCCGCAGCCGGGAGGCCCGCAAAACAACAGCTTCTGCGCGGGTTGCAGGCCATAGGATCGAAGCACGTCCGTCCGGTTGTGCTCCATCAGGATTTCATCGAGTGCCGACTGCGAAGCATCCGAGAGAATGATGTCTTTCTCCTCTCGAATCACGGCACGCTCTTCTAGTAGCGCAAGGCCGTTGTCTTTATTTGTCGGCACGCTGGGCAAACTTTGCAGCTTCCGCGCACTCTTCCCGACCGTTGCCTGATCGCCGTAAAGTAAACGCTCAAGGTCATTTGCGAGCAGATGATGGTTCTTCTCGCGCTCCTCTTTGATCACTGCCTCGGACGCCGCGCGAAAGCCCGAAGCATCGCCTTGCGTTCCCGATTTGATGAGTTGCCGCAGTAATTTTCCGCTAGCCATATCTCGCTCTCCTCAATTCTTGGCACGCTTCAACCGCGGCCTGGTCATGCGCAGGTCTAACGGTGCTACTTGATTAGTCATTACACCAGCTCCCACTCGACAGTGAACAGCGTGCGCTCCTCGACCTGCTGTTGGAGTTGCACTTCAAGCTGGCTGATCAAGTCATTGCGCTGCGCTTCGACTTCGTCCTGTCGGGCAAACAGCTCGCGGCGCAGCTTGCTGCGCTTGCCTTCCAGTTCGCGCTGCTTCTTCTGCCATGACAGTTTTTCTTCCAGCGTCGGCGAGGTTGCGGCGGTTCGGCGCACCTCCTTGATCTCGCGGTCGATCTCCTTGATCTCTTGCTCCAGACCCAGCTTCAGGTCGTCCGCCCAGGCATCCAGCTTCTGGACTTCCTGCTCGAAGTAGCCGAGGTTGCGCTCGTTGACGTCGCGCAGGAGCGCGGTCTTGCGGGCTTCCACGTCGGCCAGCAGGGTGGCGTCAGGGGCGTTGAATAGACTGGCCGCCTGCGTGGTCGCGGGCAGGCGCAGCAGTTTTTCCGGGTCTTCTTCCGCGAGCACTACGCCGTCGGTCGTGCCCGCGGCAACCAGCAGATGTTGCTCCTGGTTGCCGAGTGTCTCGACCGAGATCAGCTTCACGGTGAGCCATCCGGCTTTGCCGCGCCAGGCTTCAAGCGTGCTGATCTTTGCACCGTGGGCGTGGTAGTCGAACACAAGACGAGCCCCGTCGAGTGCCCGAGCCTTGGCCTGCTCGATGCCCCATCGCGCCAGCGGATGATTGATGCGGTATAGATGCGCGTCGCCGGAGCGGCGGGGCAATTCGTAGCGCCCCAGCTCGATGCCCGCGAGGCCGCTGTGCTCGATTCCAGTCGGCATGCGGCGAAGATCGAAGCCGTCGTCATCGAACGCGGCGCAATGGACCAGTTCGGCGCGGGTCAAGTCCATCAGCATGCGCTCGAAGCGGTTGCGCGCGTTGCGGCTGTCGTCGGCCCGCATGCGCAGCTTCTCCTGCACCTCTTCATCGAAGTTCTCAAGCAATACCTGGCGCGTCTTGACCATCGCCTCGTTGATCTCGCCGGAGAGGTCGAGCTGGAGTTGCTCGAAGCTGGACTTGATTTCCTCGGGCTCTCGACAGTTCTGATAGATCTCGGCGATACGTCGCTCGAAATCGACACCGGAGCCGATCGCACCCAGCACTTCGTCGCTAGCCCCAAACACGCCCTCGAAGAGCTGGAACTTCTGCGACAGCAGCTCATACACCCGTGCATCGGCCTCATTGCTGCGGTCGACGAAGTTGACCACCACAACGTCGTGCTTCTGACCGTAGCGGTGGCAGCGCCCGATGCGCTGTTCGATGCGCTGCGGGTTCCACGGCAGGTCGTAGTTGATGACGAGCGAGCAGAACTGGAGGTTGATGCCTTCGGCTCCGGCCTCGGTGGCAATCATGACCTTGCCACGCTCCTTGAAGTGCTCGACCAGTGCCGCACGGGTGTCGGCAGTCTTGGAGCCGGTGATGCGGTCGGTGCCTTCGTGGCGCTTCAGCCAGTCCTTGTAGATCGCCTGCGCACGCTGGTCGCTATTGGTGCCGTTGAAGAGCACGATGCCGTCGCCGTATGGCGTGTCAGCCAGCAAGTTGAGGAGGTATTCCTGCGTGCGCTTGGATTCGGTGAATATGATGGCCTTCCTGGACGCACCCAACCGATCCAGTTCGGCGAAGGCGCGATCCAGCGCGGTGAGCAGCGCCTTGCCCTTGGCGTTGTCGCGGATGTTGGTTGCCAGCGTTCTGAAGTGGCGCAGCTCCTCGATCTCCTGCGCGATGGCATCACGCTCGGCGCGGCTCGCTGCCTTTGTTCCCTGCTCCTGGTCTTCCCACTCTTCGGCGGTCTCGTCGAGCGACTCGTAGTCCTCGTCCAGTTCTTCGGCGAGATCGGCAACCACGGGAGTTTCATTCAGCACACCCTGGAGACGCTTGGCCATCGTCTCCAACGCACCCGCAATCGCGTGCGTGCTGGAGGCGAGCAGCTTCCACAGCACGAGCGAAATCAGTTGGCGCTGCCCCTCGGGCAGGGCCTTGAGGTTGGGGCGGCGCAGGTAATCGGCGACGAGCCTGGAAAGTTCCTGCTCTTCGCTCGACGGCGTGAACTCCTCGACGATGGCCTTGCGCGCTGTGTACGACACGTAGGGCTGAACCTGTTTGCGCAGGGTGCGCTTGCAGATGGGGGCCAGCCGGTCACGCAGGCTGCTGAAGGATTGCTCTCTGCCAGTGAATTGCGAGCGGAAGCTATCAAGGTCTCCGAACACCCGGTCATCGATGAAGCTGACCAGCCCATAGAGTTCGAGCAGCGAGTTCTGCAACGGCGTCGCGGTCAGGAGCGCCTTGGAGTGAACGCGCGACAGCGCCTCCTTGAGGGTCTTGGCGATGACGTTGCTGGTTTTGTAGACGTTGCGCAGGCGATGCGCTTCGTCGAGGACGACCAAGTCCCAGTCGATGCCCTTGACATCGTCAGCCTTGGCCTTCGCGAACTGGTAGGAACAGATGATCGGACCGGAGGCGAACAGGAACGGGTTCCGCTGCTCCTGCTTGCGGATCGCGTTGTAGCTTTTGGCTTCGAGGATCAGCCCTTGCAGGCCGAACTTGTCCTGCAGCTCCTGATGCCATTGCTTGCGCAGGTTCGCCGGAACGATGATGAGCACCTTCCGCCGCCGTTCCGCCCAGCGTTGGGAGATGACCAAGCCGGCTTCGATGGTCTTGCCCAGACCAACCTCGTCGGCGAGGATCACGCCGCGTGAGAGGGGGTTGCGGCAAGCGAAGAGCGCGGCCTCGACCTGATGGGGATTCAGATCGACCTGCGAATCGACCAAGGTCGAAGCCAGCGACTCCACCGAGTCGCCTGCTGCACGCCTGGTCAGCAGCCAAGCAAAGTACTGGCTCTGGTGCGGCGTCAGAAGCTGCTGTGTCGTCAACGGCGATCCCCCCCTTGTTCTTCCCCGAGCGTGATTCGGCGGCTGGCATGGTCCGCGCTCACTCGGCCTCCGGCTTCTTCTTGTTGATGCTTTCGGCGATCCACCGATCCAGCTCCGAGCGGCGAAAGCGCCAGGTTCCCCCAAGCTTGAACGCTGGAATCTCTCCTTTCTGGGCAAGGCGATAGACCGTCCGTTTGCCGGCTTTGAGGTAGGCCGCGACTTCCTCCAGCGTGAGGATCTCGCTCTCGACTTCACTCATCTGAAAACCATCTGGTTTGGTCTTTCGTGACTTTGGATTGCCAAGTTTGCTCAATTCTACCAAAGGGTGGTAGGCGCTAGCCAACAAGAAATCCACCAGGCATTGCGCGAATGTCGGCCAGCGCGACCAACAAATCCGGTCATGCCGTAGTTCCCATTCCCTGCGGCGCAAAGCGAGAGCGCGCCACAGCATCTGGCCATCCGCTTCAACGGGGAATGGCACGATGGGACAGACCAACCGCCGCACATCCGCGCGGCCTGCGCTTGCCGTGGTGTTGGCTGTGTCGTTCTCGGCGCTGCAGCCTGCCGCTGCTGCCGACAGCCTCGCCTCGGAGCGTGAGCAGCTCGCCGCGCTCACCCGCCAACTCGACCTGATCGACCGCCTCGCCGAGCACGCCGCCAATACCGCTCCGCAGGAACGCACCCGCTACCACTTCGACTACGCCCGACTGCGTGCCGACCTGAACCGCGTTCGCGCCGGCCTGCAGGACTACCTCGTGCCCCAACGCGCCCAGCCGCGCGATCCCGTCCCGCTGGCCGGCGACTACGTCCGCCGCGACCGCGCCGACGACGAGGAGCCGTCGCCATGACGCCCTCTGCCGATCAGGTCGCCGCCTTCCAGGCCAACGGCGGCTTTGCGCCTTCGGCCGTCTCTGCCGTGGTGCTGGGCTTCGTGCTCGCCGTGTTGCTGCTGTGGGGCGTGTGGGCCATGCGCACCGCCTACGTCGGCTGGGCCGAGCACCGCATCACTGAACGTCAGTTCCTCGCCGTCGTCGTGCGCTTCGTGGCGATGTACCTCGTACTGACCTTCTTCCTCCTCTCCTGACCGTCACGAAAGGCCATACGCCATGAACACGCCACTGACATCCCATCGCATTCCGTCCCGCATCGCCGCTCCGCTGCTGCCGCTGGCGCTCGCGGGCCTGCCGCTGTCGGCCTTCGCGCAGGGCCTGCCGACCATGGAGGACCCTTCGCGCGGCCAGGGCAGCGGCATCCTGCAGACCTTGCAGAACTACGGCTACGACATCGTGCTGCTGATCGCGCTGCTGGTGGTCGCATCGATGTTCGTCGGTGTCTGCTATCACGCCTACACGCGCTACTCGGAGATCCACACCGGCCGCGCCACCTGGGGCCAGTTCGGCCTGACGGTCGCCGTGGGCGCGATCCTGCTGGTGGTCGGCATCTGGCTGCTCACCAAGGCCACCGGCGTGCTGTGAGGGCGGCAAGCGATGGCCGTCCCCTCGGAGACCCCGCAAGACACGCTGGTGAGCTTCCTGCCGCACCGGCTGAATCGCCAGCCGGTGGTCGTGCGCGGGCTGACCGCCGACGAGTTGTGGATCTGCGCCGGCCTGTCGGCCGCAGCCGGATTCGCACTCGGCCTGCCGCTGGCCTGGCTCACGCACAGCATCGCCATGGTGCCGACGCTGATCGTCGCCGGCATCGCGCTGGGCGTCTTCGTCGGCGGTGGTTTTCTGCGCGCACAGAAGCGCGGCCGGCCCGACACCTGGCTCTACCGACAGCTCCAGTGGCGGCTGGCCCTGCGGCACCCGGCGCTGGCAGCGCTCCTGGGCGGGCAGCGCCTCATCACCCGCTCGGGCTACTGGACGACCCGGCGCAACGCCGATCGAGTTGCGCCATGAGCCGTTTCAAGAACGAGGTTGCGCACCTGCAGGCGCACGTGATGACGTTGCGTCTGGGGGCCGGCGCGTTGTTCGTGGTGGCGCTGCTGCTCGGCTTCGGTTGGTGGAGTGCGCCGAAGAGTCTGACCATCCATGTGCCGCCGGACCTGCGCTCGGGCAGCACGCGCAAGTGGTGGGACGTGCCGCCCGAGAGCGTGTATGCCTTCTCGTTCTACATCTGGCAGCAGGTGCAGCGCTGGCCCACGAACGGCGAAGAAGACTATCCGCGCAACCTGCGCGCGCTGTCGGCCTACCTGACGCCGAGCTGCCGGGCCTTCCTGCAGCAGGACTACGAGTACCGGCGCGCCAGTGGCGAGCTGCGTCAGCGCGTGCGCGGCATCTACGAGATTCCCGGCCGCGGCTACGGCGATGATCCGGCCACGCGCGTCAAGGTGGTCTCCGACCGCGACTGGATCGTCACGCTCGACGTGAGCGCGGACGAATACTACGGCTCCGAGCAGGTCAAGCGCGCCCTGGTGCGCTACCCCATCAAGGTCGTCCGGCTGGACATCGACCCCGAGCGCAACCCCTTCGGCCTGGCGCTGGACTGCTACGCCAGCGCACCCCAGCGCATCGAACCGCCGCCGACGCCGACCCAGGCCGGCGTGCCCGCCAACGCCCCCGGCCACCTGCAGGGAGACTCCCCATGAAGCCCGTTGCCTTGTCGGCCCTGGCCGGCGTCCTGCTGATCCTCGGTGTCGTGCCGGCCAGCCAGGCCGTGGAAATCCTGCGCTGGGAGCGGCTGCCCCTGCCGGTGCCGCTGGTGGTCGGCCAGGAGCGCGTGGTCTTCATCGACCGCAATGTGCGCGTCGGCGTACCGGCCAGCGTCGGCGACCATCTGCGCGTGCAGAGTGCCGGCGGCGCGATCTACCTGCGGGCGAGCGACCCGATTCCGCCCACGCGGCTGCAACTGCAGGACGTGGAATCCGGCGCGCTGATCCTGCTCGACATCGCCGCCGAGCCGGCGAAGGACAGCCAGGCGCCGCTGGAGCCGGTGCGCATCGTGGAAGCGGAAGCCCCCGCGAAGCGCTACGGCGGTAGTGCAGCAAGCGGTGCGGACGAGCGGGCCGATGCTCCCGCAGACAAACCCGTTCCCCGGCGCGAAACGCCGGTACCGGTCGTGCTGACGCGCCATGCCGCACAGAACCTGTACGCGCCGCTGCGCACCGTCGAGCCGGTCGCCGGCATCGGGCGCGTGAACCTGCGCCGCGGCCTCGCGCTGAGCACCTTGCTGCCGACGCTGCCGGTGCACGCGCGGGCACTGGCCGCGTGGCGCCTGGAAGACCAGTGGGTGACGGCCGTGCGACTCACCAATACCTCGGCGCGCTGGCTCGACCTCGACCCGCGCGCCCTGCAGGGGAACTTCGTGGCGGCGACCTTCCAGCATCCGAACCTGGGGCCGGCCGGCACCGCGTCCGACACCACGGTGCTCTACCTGGTCACGCGCGGCCACGGCCTGGCCGAGTCGCTGCTGCCGGCGCTGAGCCCGATCGACGCCAGCGTGAACCTGCCGCCGGCCGCCGCGGCCGGCTCGACCGGAGGAGCGCGCGATGAAAAGTAATCCGCTGCTCAAGTGGCTGCTGATCCCGATGGCGCTGCTGCTGGTGTTCGTCGGCATCAAGCTGTTCTCCGGTGCGCCCGGCGGCCAGCCTGCCTCCAAGGGCGCGGCCAGTACGCTCACGCCCGAGGAGATGAAAGCCCTGGGCATCGCAGGCGACACGCCGCGCGATACCGTCGCCACGCTGGTGGCCCAGGTGAAGCAGTTGCGCACCGAGCTGCAGAGCGCGCTCGGCGACAACAAGCAGCACAAGGCCGAGAACGAGCGACTGCGTGCGCGGGAAAGCGCGATCGACCAACGCATCCAGAGCGCGCTGGAAGGCGAACGCAACCGCCTGGAGCAGGAGCGCAATCAGGTGGCCAGCGACAGGCAGCAGACCCAGGGGCTGCTGCAGGATCTGCAGCGGCAACTGGACGGCCTCTCCGGCAAGGGCGGCCCGTCCGACCTGCCCGTCGGGCTGGGGCTGGAAGAGGGTGATGGCCAGCGCTTCAACCGCGGCGTCGGTGGCACGCAGTGGGTCGAGCCCGACGATGCCAAGGTCGACGCCAAGAACGCCAGCAAGGAGCCGAGCTTTCCCCTGAGCTTCGGACCGGCCCAGAAAAGCCTGTCGGCCGCAGTGGAATCCGTCGCCGACGTCGGCAGCCGCGCCGTGGGCGCATCCACGAAGGCTGTCTACACCGTGCCGTCGAACTCGACGCTCATGGGGTCGATTGCCATGACGGCGCTGATCGGGCGCGTGCCGATCGATGGAACCGTCAACGACCCGTACCCGTTCAAGGTGCTGATCGGCCCGGACAACCTCACGGCCAACGGCATCGACATCCCCGACGTGGCCGGTGCCGTGGTCAGCGGCACGGCCTCGGGCGACTGGACGCTCTCGTGCGTACGCGGGCAAATCCGCTCGGTCACGTTCGTGTTCCAGGACGGCACCATCCGCACGGTGCCGGAGGACAGCAGCAAGGGCGGCAGCAGCGGCGGCAACGCGGGTCACAACGGCGCCAGCATCCAAGGCGGCCTGGGCTGGATCAGCGACCCTTACGGCATTCCCTGCGTCAGCGGCGAGCGGCGCAGCAACGCCCAGCAGTACCTGGGGAGCCAGGCGCTCATCACCGCAGCCGGCGCCGGCGCGGCCTCACTCATCAAGTCCGACAACGGCAGCGTGGCCGTGGTCGCCAACAGCAACGGCTCGCTGGGCACCGTCGGCATCAGCGGCAACGAAGCGATGGGCCGCATCCTCGCGGGCGGCGTGCGCGACATGGCCGATTGGGTCAACAAGCTCTACGGCCAGGCCTTCGCGGCGGTCTACGTGCAGCCCGGCGCTAGGGTCGCCGTGCATCTGGAGCAGCCGCTCGACATCGACTACGACGCCAAGGGGCGTCGGGTCCACCACCGCACCGGAGAAGCCCATGCCTCGGACCTGGATTGACGCGGCCGCCGTGCTGCTGGCGGCCACCCTGCTCGGCGGCTGCGCCACCAGCAAGGAGAAGCTGCTGCCGCACGGCGACAGCACCATGCTCGACATCTGGCATCAGGAGACCGGCGGCAGCGCGGGCGGCGGCCAGGCCGCGCGGCAACTGCTCGATGCGCGCCAGGGCCTGCGCCGGCCGCTGACCGAGGCCGATGTGCAGGCGGCGCCCGGCGTGCAGGCGCGCTATACCCGTACCGCGCAGAACGAGATTCACCGCCAGTTCCACCGCCTGCCGAACCCCGACCTGGTGATGTACGTGTTCCCGCACCTGGCGGGCACCGACCCGGTGCCGGTGCCCGGCTACAGCACGGTGTTCCCGCTCTACCAGCGCGTGCAGTACGCGATGCCGGGCGAGCGCGTGGAGGACTACTGATGGCCTGGTCGCTGCCGTGGTCACGCAAGGGTGACGCATCGCCTGCTGACGCCGTGGATGCGGCCGATGATGCCTGGGCACGGCACGTAACGGCGCTGGCGGCACAGGGTGTCGCCGAGCCGGGCAGCGCGCTCGGCCGGGGCCGGCGCAGGCCGGCCACCCAGGCCGACCACGATGCGCTCTATGGCGTCGCGCCGTCGTTCGCGGACTTGCTGCCCTGGGTCGAGTACCTGCCCGGCAGCAAGTGCATGTTGCTGGAAGATGGCCAGTCGGTGGCGGCCTTCTTCGAGCTGGCGCCGGTCGGCACCGAGGGCCGCGAGATGGCCTGGCTGTGGCAGGCGCGCGATGCGCTGGAGAACGCCCTGCAGGACTCCTTCGACGAGTTGGACGACAACCCCTGGGTGGTGCAGCTCTACGCCCAGGACGAGGCCGACTGGGACAACTATCTGCGCTCCCTGGCGAACTATCTGCAGCCGCGTGCGCAGGGCAGCGCGTTCAGCGACTTCTACCTGCGCTTCTTCGCCCATCACCTGCGGGCCATCGCCAAGCCGGGTGGCCTGTTCGAGGACACCACGGTGACGCGCCTGCCGTGGCGCGGCCAGGTGCGGCGCGTGCGCATGGTGGTCTACCGCCGCACGTCCGCAGCCCCGGCCCCGCGGCGCGGCCAGTCGCCCGAGCAGGCGCTGACCACGATCTGCGACCGCCTCGCCGGCGGGTTGGCCAATGCCGGCGTGAAAGCCCGACGGCTCGGCCCGGCGGACATCCACGCCTGGCTGCTGCGCTGGTTCAACCCGAATCCGACCCTGCTCGGCGCCACTGCCGAAGACCGCGAACGCTTCTACGCGCTGACCCGCTACCCGGAAGAGCGGGAGGAGGGCGAGCTCGAACTCGCCAGCGGCACCGACTTCGCGCAGCGCCTGTTCTTCGGCCAGCCCCGCTCGGACGTGCCCAACGGCCTGTGGTTCTTCGACGGCATGCCGCATCGGGTGATCGTGATGGATCGCCTGCGCACGCCACCGGCAACCGGCCATCTGACGGGCGAGACGCGCAAAGGCGGCGATGCGATGAACGCGCTGTTCGACCAGATGCCCGAGGACACGATGATGTGCCTGACGCTGGTCGCCACGCCCCAGGACGTGCTGGAGGCGCACCTCAACCACCTCGCCAGGAAGGCCGTCGGCGAGACCCTGGCCTCGGAGCAGGCCCGGCAGGACGTGCAGCAGGCGCGCGGCCTGATCGGCAGCGCGCACAAGCTCTACCGTGGCGCGCTGGCGTTCTACCTGCGTGGCCGCGATCTGGCCCAGCTCGATGCGCGCGGCCTGCAGCTCGTCAACGTGATGCTCAACGCCGGCCTGCAACCGGTACGCGAAGAGGACGAGGTAGCGCCGCTGAACAGCTATCTGCGCTGGCTGCCGTGCGTGTTCGACCCGGCTGCCGACAAGCGCCAGTGGTACACCCAGCTCATGTTCGCGCAACACGCGGCGAACCTGGCGCCGGTCTGGGGCCGCAGCCAGGGCACGGGGCATCCGGGCATCACGTTCTTCAACCGCGGCGGCGGCCCGATCACCTTCGATCCGTTGAACCGCCTCGACCGGCAGATGAACGCGCATCTGTTCCTGTTCGGCCCCACGGGTTCGGGCAAGAGCGCAACGCTCAACAACATCCTGAACCAGGTGACGGCGATCTACCGGCCGCGCCTGTTCATCGTCGAGGCGGGCAACAGCTTCGGCCTGTTCGGCGACTTCGCGGCACGGCTGGGCCTCACCGTGCATCGGGTGAAGCTCGCGCCGGGCGCGGGCGTCAGTCTGGCTCCGTTCGCCGACGCCTGGCGCCTGGTCGATACGCCGAGCCAGGTACAGACGCTGGACGCCGATGCGCTCGACGAGGACCAGGCCGATGCCGGCATGGCCGTGGAAGGCGACGAGCAGCGCGACGTGCTCGGCGAGCTGGAGATCACTGCACGACTGATGATCACCGGCGGCGAGGACAAGGAAGAAGCGCGCATGACCCGCGCCGACCGCAGCCTGATCCGCCAGTGCATTCTCGATGCGGCACAGCGCTGCGTAGCGGAGAAGCGCACGGTACTGACCCGCGATGTGCGCGACGCGCTGCGCGAGCGCGCCCGCGATGCCACGCTGCCGGAGATGCGGCGCGCACGGCTGCTGGAGATGGCCGACGCGATGGACATGTTCTGCCAAGGCGTGGACGGCGAGATGTTCGACCGGTCCGGCACGCCGTGGCCCGAGGCGGACATCACCATCGTGGACCTCGCCACCTTCGCGCGCGAGGGCTACAACGCCCAACTCTCGATTGCCTACATCTCGCTCATCAACACGGTCAACAATATCGCCGAGCGCGACCAGTTCCTGGGCCGACCGATCATCAACGTGACGGACGAAGGCCACATCATCACCAAGAACCCGCTGCTCGCGCCCTACGTGGTCAAGATCACCAAGATGTGGCGCAAGCTCGGCGCCTGGTTCTGGCTCGCCACGCAGAACCTGGATGACCTGCCGAAGGCGGCCGAGCCCATGCTCAACATGATCGAGTGGTGGATCTGCCTGTCGATGCCGCCCGATGAAGTCGAGAAGATCGCGCGCTTCCGCGAACTCAACGCTTCGCAGAAGGCGCTGATGCTCTCGGCACGCAAGGAGGCCGGCAAGTTCAGCGAGGGCGTCATCCTGTCCAAGTCGATGGAAGTGTTGTTCCGCGCGGTGCCGCCCAGCCTCTACCTGGCGATGGCAATGACCGAGCCCGAAGAGAAGGCCGAACGCTTCCAGTTGATGCAGCAGCACGGCATCAGCGAGCTGGATGCCGCCTTCCGCGTGGCCGAGAAGATCGACCGCGCGCGGGGCATCGAACCGCTGGCGCTGGACACGCTGGCCTGACGGGAGCGACACGATGCGCATGCCTTCCTTCGCCCGCCGTCATCCCCGGATCGGTCTGCTGATCGTGGCGACGATTGCGGTGGCCTCGTGGATGCTGCTGCGCGCGCCGCATCCGGCAACCGAGTCGATGCCCCTGGCCGCCGCCGGGTCCGAAGCGCCGAAACCGGCCGGCCCGCCCTGGCTGTATGGCCGTGCCGATGCGCGCTTCACGGTGGTCGGGTACGCCGACCTGGAGTGTCCGTACTGCCGGGCCTACTTCCCCGCGCTCAAGCGCTGGATCGACGCCCATCCCGAGGTGAACTGGCAGTGGCACCACCTGCCCCTGTCCATGCACGAGCCGGCCGCGACTGCCGGGGCACGCCTGGCCGAGTGCGCGGGCGAGACGGGCGGACACGCCGCGTTCTGGCAGGCAGTGGCCTGGCTCTACGCGAACACCCGTAGCGACGGCCAGGGCCTGCCGGAGGGCCTGCGCTATCCCGACCTCACACCAACCATGCAGGGTTGTCTCGACAGCGATCGCCCCGATGCCGTCATCCGTGCCCAGGCGGTGGAAGCGGCACAGCAGGGCATCGCGGCCACGCCGGCCCTGCAACTGCGCGACCACGAGTCCGGCAAGGCCCTCCTGCTGCACGGTCCCGTCGAAGGCGATGCCTTGCTGTCGGCCATCGACCTGCTCGCAGCCGGCAGCACGGCCACAGCCGAATCCGCCCATTCCCCAGACATGCCCGCCGGCGTCGCCGGTGACATGCCCAGGTAGCCATCGATCTTCAAGGCTGCGGCGCGGCTCGTCCGCGTTGATCGAAACCCGTTCGCATCGCATCCCTTGACGCGAACAGCCACCGCATCCGCGGTGGTGGATGCCCGCTCGTCACCTGTTCCATCCCCATCGTCCCCAGGAGGGTTTGCCCTCCAGGGGCAGGCGCCCTCCGATCTCTTCCATTGGAGGTTCGCCATGTCTCTTGTCATCGCCGACTCCCGCCCGGAGTCGCTCACCCTGATCGCCGCCCAGCACGAAGACTGGATCATCCGGCAGGCCATCACCCTGCTGGAGAACCGCGTGTTCAAGGCCGGTCCAGCGCTGGGCAGTCCCGCCGCCGTGCGCGACTACCTGCGCCTGAAACTGGTCGCGGAGCCGAACGAAATCTTCGCCGTCGTGTTTCTCGACAACCAGCACCAGGTGCTCGCCTTCGAGCCGCTGTTCAAGGGCACGGTCGACCAGACTTCGGTGTATCCGAGGGTGGTGGTCCAGCGTGCGCTGGCGCTCAACGCTTCGGCGCTGATCCTGGCGCATCAGCATCCCTCGGGGAACACCGAGCCCTCGGCCGCTGATCGTGCGATCACCGAGCGGTTGAAGAGCGCCCTGGCCACCGTCGATGCCCGGGTGCTGGATCACTTCATCGTCGGCAAGGGCAGCCCGTACTCGTTCGCCGAAGCCGGCTTGTTGTAGTCCGCACCGCAGGCGTCCCTTCCGGGGCGCCTGTTCCTCTTGCCCCTCTCCACAAGAACTGCCATGAACGGTTCCGGTTGCCACCTTGGCGATGCGTTCTGATGGTCACGATTTCGGAAGCTTGAAAGCTTGCGGGATACGCGGCTGAACCGGCCTTTATTTGTTGAGAGGCCCACCTTTACATGGCAGAATGTGCGTATTTTCTAGTTGCCAGCAACGCGAATGTCTGCCGTCACCGCCATCCAGTACACTCAGGATCAGATGCGCACGCTAACCGGCGTGTCCGCCGAAACGGTGCGGCATTGGCGCAAGACCGTGCCCTACTTGGCGTCCAAGACCGGGAAGGCTGCCCGATTCACCTTCGCCGATCTCCTTGGCTTGGCCGTTACCAATGAGCTGGTCAGCTCATTGGGCGTGCACATCGCCACCGTCAGCGTCGGCGTGGACGCGCTTTTTCGGTTGCTGAGCACCAGTGGCGCGTTGGCGCTGAATGGGTCTGTGGCGTTCGTGACGCCCACTTCGGCGAACCTGTGCGATATCGGCCCCGAGGGGGTTGGGCCGGCGCCGGCCCAACCGACTCTCGTGATCCCGCTCGATCCGTTGATCATGCGGCTTCAGCAGCACATGCTGCCGATCGTCCCGACGCCGAGCCAGGCAGCGTTGCCGTTTCCACCCGAAGCTATCCGGAGTAGGGCGTGAACACTGCCACGCTGGAACAGGTGCTCGCCGCAACCGGCTACCTGCCGGACGGGCGACCCGCGCCCGGCCTTCGGTTGGGGGCTGAGGCGCAGTCCTCGCGCCACGGCCGCGTTTTTGTTCCGGACGCATTGTGGCGCAGCGCGTCGTCGTTGACCGTCTACTTCAAGTTTGAGCAAAGCGCGCCTGCAGACGATCTGGTCAGCCAGTGGCGACGAGAGGTCTGGAACGAGGGGTTCGCGCCGTTGCTGTGGGTGATCTCGCCGCAGCGTATCGACCTGTACAACGGTTTCGGCACACCCGCGAAAGAAGGCGATGCCCAGAGACATTTGATTCGGCGTTTCGAGAACATCGAAGCTTCGCTTCATGAACTGGACGAGTTGGCCGGCCGACTGGCGATCGAGACGGGCCAATTCTGGGCCCAGGTGCCGGCCATCGATCGCAAGACCAGCGTCGATCAGAAGCTCCTGTCTGACCTTGGATGTCTCGAACGCGATTTGGTCGCAGGCAATCTCGCGCGCGATGCGGCGCAGGCCTTGATTGGGCGCGTGATCTTCACCCAGTACCTGATTGACCGCGAGATCGTCAGTGCGGCGCGGTTGAAGCGGGTATGCGGCCGCACGGCGTTGCCGGCGATCCTGCGCGACCGGCCAGCGACCAGCAAGCTGTTCGCATGGCTGGCCCAGACCTTCAACGGCGATATGTTTCCGCCCTCGTCGGTGAAAACGACACCAGCAGCTCACCATTTGACGCGGGTTGCGGAGTTCCTGGAGGCTGTCGATCCTGAAAGCGGGCAACTCAGCTTCTTCCCCTACCAGTTCGACGTGATTCCGGTCGAGCTCATCAGCTCGATCTACGAGCAGTTTGCACATGCTGAGCCGCAGACTGGAGGAAAGCGCACAGAAGCGTTGCGAAACGGCGTGCACTACACGCGACTGTCCGTCGTCTCGCTGGTCCTCGATGAGGTCATGGATGGTCTATCTGGACGGGAGTCGGTGCTGGATTTGACGTGCGGCTCCGGTGTCTTCCTGGTCGAAGCGCTGCGGCGCTTGGTTCATCTTCGCTCGCAAGGTCAGCCGCCCACGAGGGAGCTGATCCGCTCGACGCTCTACGGGCAGGTGTATGGCGTAGACATTAGCGAAGCCGCGATTCGCGTCGCTGCGTTCAGCCTGTACCTGGCTGCGCTTGAGCTGGACCCTGACCCGCAACCACCGCAGTCCCTGAAGTTCCAGCCATTGATCGGCAGGACATTGCTCGTCGGTGACGCTCGTACTGTCGAACGTGATGGAGATGGCAAGGCCGTGCTGGCGACGCCGACAGGGCTGAAGCAGTTCGACCTTATCGTGGGCAATCCCCCTTGGAGCTTTAGGGGGCAGACAGGAACCGAAGCGCGGCGCAAGACCAGGGTTGCGGGCGTACCTGCGCAACCGCGCGGTGAAGGCTTGGATTTCGTGTTGCGAGCGGCGGAGTTCTCACATGAGAAGACCCGTTTCGGCATCATTCTTAGCGCGATGCCGTTCTTCAGCCGCAGCGGCACCGGCATGGCAGCAGCTCAGCATGTGATGCGAGCCGTGGCTCCGATCACCTTGGTAAATCTGTCCAATTTGTGCAGTTGGCTCTTCGCGACAGCGGCCATGCCCGCAGTGGTTCTCTTTGCCCGTCATCGACCGAAGCAGCGAACGGATCAGGTCACGGTCGTTCAGATCCCGTGGACGCCCAGCGGTGCAAGGACTCATTCGTTCGAGGTGGCGCCGAGTGACGTCATCACTTTGACACTCGACGAGATCCAAGAACAGCCGTTGAAGCTCAAGGCAGCAGCCGTTGGCCGGCGCCGTGACCTCCTATTGCTGGATGACTTGACTTCGGCCCACAGAAATCTGGGCGAGCAACTCTCATTACTCGACACTACCTTCCAGGTTGGATTGATTCGCGGGGCCCCAGAGAATCAGACGCGCGATGCTCGCCCGCTAAAAGGATTGGATGTACTGCAAGTCAAAGACATGCAGCACTTCAACATTCCCGATGATTTGCCGACTTTCAGCCAATCGAAGGCACAATGGCCACGATCGCGGGAGATATATCAAGCCCCGCTTCTCATCGTGAAGGAAATGCTTCTGGGGAGTCCACGCGTCTTGGCGGCCGTCTCCGAGCGGGATCTCGTCTTCACGAACTCATACTTCGCAGTGTCTCTTCCGAGAGGGCACACGCGGACGGCACATTTGCTTGCCACCGTGTTGAGTTCTGCTTTTGCGACATGGTTCTTCTATCTGACCGCTGCAGAGTTTGGAATCTACAAGAGGAAGCTGCTGGCTCGCGACCTCAGCTTCCTACCGGTGCCTAATTTCACGAGCGCAGTGAAATCTGAGGCTGGCCAGCGCCTGCTGCAGATTGAGAAGAATCTGCGCGCCAACGGCACCGACGAGAGGGGATGGGCTGAACTGGACGAAGCTGTCTTCGATCTGTACGAACTGAACGATGCCGACCGAACTGTCATTCGAGACGGCCTCCTTCGCGCCGGGTGGCAATGGGAAACCGGCCGCGAATCATCCGTGGAGCCATCGGACAGTCGTACTGAGGTCACGGCGTATGCCAAGACGTTCCTGTCCGTTATCGAGGATTGGCTTTCCGTTCGCAATAAGCGGCACATGCGCGCCGAAGTGCTCGACTTACCAAGCAGTTCGGCCTTGCGCGTCGTGCGCTTTGTCTTGGAAGAGGGGCCGGGTAATGCGAGCGTGAGCGTCATGGCACCACAAGGCGAATTGGGTGAAGTACTGGCACGTATCGGCAGGCGCCTGAAAGTCAAGATTGCGACCGCGCTCAGTGCAGAGCGAGAATTGCGAGTACACGGACGCAACGAAGTCGTGATCATCAAGCCAGCAGCGCGGCGCTACTGGATGGGCATAGCGGCACTGGAAGATGCCGATGCAGTGGTCGCGGAGAGCTTTTCAGGGGGCAAAGTTTGAGGATCCCCTATGAGACACCTCCTGCACTGGGCAGAGAGTTCATTGAACTTGAGCCCGAGGTTGTGGCGGTCATTCTGCTGACACTGGCCGCAGGTTGGCAGCGAGCATGCGCAGCCGAGGACGTGAATGCCAACGCTGGAGAGGTAATCATGACCGAGCGCCTGCGGGACGGGATGCGCATTGCGCTGAAGAACTCCCCGTGGAAGCAGATCATGGTGCTGCCTGGCACGGAATCGCGATCTAAAAGCAACGTGATGCTGCCAGACGGACGTACCGACATCCCGCTGGCGTTCGTCGAAATTTTCTTGCGCACGCAGGAGCATGATCCGCACGCGATCATCGAATGCAAACGAATCGCCGGGTCGGACACTCACTTGTGTCGAGAGTACGTCGTCGAGGGCATGGATCGATTCATCCAGGAGAAGTACGGCGAGAACCATGCTATCGGCTTCATGGTGGGGTACGTTCTTGCCGGCGTTCCTTCGGAATCCGCGGATGGCGTCAACGCTTACTTGAGAAGAGTTTCGCGCTCGGTAGATCGCCTCGCCCCGAGCGACATCAGTGACGGGACTTGGCAGAGCCTACACGCACGCTCCAAGCCGTCGATGCCGATTCGCTTACAGCATGCGTTTCTTGGGTTCGCGGGCACCTCAGCGTCCCGCACCTGATCTTCGCCTCCGACAGGAGGCAATCACAACGCTCACAACGGCATAGGGTATGAAACCGGCAGGGGCCGGATGCGGTTTCTTTGTCGCGCTAGATCGGCACTTGAAGTCGACTGTGACTTTGATCGACTCCAAGGACGCCCGATATGCCGGCCCCCGTCTTCAAGGCTTCGCCCCGGCTGCCGACCATCAGCATTGCGCCCGGACTGTGGGCAGTGCTGTTCATGTTTACCCAGACTGCAGCAGCCGACGTGCTCGTCGTCACCGACAGCCGTCATCCGGTGCAGACTCCAGCCGGCGTGCGGATCATCGAGCTGGACCAGGCCACGCGCATCGAGGTCGAACTCGCCGCGCACCTACCGGCCGACCCGCAACAGGCTGCAGCCCTGGTGCGGCAGCGGTTGCATGACGGCGGCGAGGCCCTTCAACGCCGCATCGGCCACGCCTACCAAGGTGTCGCGGATGCCTGGGGACTGGGCATCGCCAAGATTCCCGCCGTGGTGGTCGATCGACGCTACGTGGTCTACGGCGAGCCCGACGTGCCCCGCGCCGTCGCGCGCATCAACGCCTACCGGAGCACGCAGCCATGAGCCTCCTGCTGGCATCCCGGCGCCTGCGCGCCACCGTCGCCTCGCTGCTGCTGAGCACGGCCACGTCGACGTTCGCCCTGGACACCGCCACCATCGTCTCGTCGGCGCTGTCCCCCGACTGCCTCGAATACCGCGTGGTCGGTATCTGCTACTGGCTGTACTGCACGCCCTTCGGCTGCTCGGTTCGCACTTCCGTCAAGGTGCGCCACTACGTCCCCGATGCGGTGGTGTCGAGCTACTCGAACACTGGCGAAAACCCGTGGCTGGAGGTCAGGGCGATGAGCATGCCCAACCCGACCGCCAAGGCTGGCGGTGACGGCACGACCAATCACGACAACGAGAACAACCTCGCCAAGTTCAAGAACGCCGATGTCATCGGCCATCCGGCCGCGCTGGTGTTCAGCCAGTTCGCCAGCGCCTCCGGCTACACCTGCGAAGGCGCTGGCACGGCCTTCATGCCGTATCTGCTGAGCACGCTCGACACGATCGCCTGGCGCTACAACATCCCGGAAGCGTTCTACCCCGAAGCGCTCATCCCCGGCCGGCGCGAAATCGGTACGCGCACCGGCCTGAACCTCTGGGGCAACGTGTATCCCCGCGGTGGCTTCCTGCACCAGACCGACGACCACAAGAGCGGCGCCGTGGTCGCGCAGCGCGCGGGCGACATCGTGACGCGCCGCAACCAGATTCACGTGTATCAGCCCCTGCTGGCCAACGCCCGCGACGGCTACTGGCCGGCCGGCGCGCTGATGGAGACCGACGCCTCGACGGGCAAGTGGCAGGAGCTGACGCCCACGCTCTCGAACAGTTGCGTGGTCTTCCCGCACAGCCGCACCCGCGTGCAGGCCCAGCAGGGCGACTACGCCTGGGCCTTGTGGCGGCCGTACTCCTGCTGCCGGCGCCGTGGCCAGGTCTTCCTCGGCAGCGTCGATTTCATGTGAGGAACCCACGATGAACGCCTCCCTCCCTGACTTCCTGCACCGCGCGAAGTCGCCCCTGCGGGCCACGCTGCTCGTGGCGGCCATCACGCTGGTCGTCGGCGTCGCCTGGGCGCAGACCCGCATCGACCCCAATGGCGTGAACGTCAGTGGCAGCGTGATCGGCGACGACGTGCTCTACAGCATCGGCGGCGGCCGGGCCGTGTCGATGGGTGGTGCCGGCAACATGCAGAGCATCGGCGTCGGCGTCGGCTGGAACAGCAACCTGATCTGCGGCGACATGAGCATCACCACGACGCTGCAGAACCAGCTCAACGGCATCACCAACGGCTTCCAGACGATCATGAGCAACGTGATCCAGAACGCCACTGCCGCGGTGGCGTCACTCCCGGCGCTCATCATCCAGCGCGCCGACCCGGGCCTGTACAACCTGCTCACCAACGGCATCCTCCAGGCGCGCCTGGATTTCGACCGCTCGAAGATGACCTGCCGGGCCATCGCCAATCGCATGGCGGACATGGCCGGCGGCCAGGCCGGCTGGGACCAGCTCGCCGAAGGGATGGCGCTGCGGGATGCGGTCAGCAGCACCGATGCCGTCTCCGCCATCGAGCAGGCCGAGTCCAACAAGGGGAACAACGGCGTGCCCTGGGTCGGCGGCGGCAACGCGGGCGGCTCCGGCCAGAGTTCGATCAAGGTGGTCGGCGACGTGACGCGCGCGGGCTACAACCTGCTCAACGGGCGCAGCGCCACCGATACCTCGTCGATCGCGCGCAGCGCCTGCGGCAACCGCCTGACCTGCCAGACCTGGTCGTCGCCTGGCGCGGCCGCGGCCTTTGCGAACCGCGTGCTGGGCGAACGCGAGCAACGCACCTGCGAAAACTGCACGAAGACCCAGACCACGCCTGGCGTCGGGCTCACGCCAGTGATCCAGGAAGAGTACGAGACCAAGCTGCAGGTGTTGCAGGAACTGGTGACGGGCGCCCGGCCGACGACACTGGCCAATCTCGACGCGGCCGGCAGCAGCTCGCTGCCGATCACCCGCGGCGTGATCGAGGCCCTGCGTGACGAGCCCGACCAGGACGTGCTGGGCCGGCGTCTCGCGTCCGAGGCTGCGCTGTCCAGCGTGCTGGAGAAGGCCCTGCTGCTGCAACGCACGTTGCTGACCGGCAAGAAGGAGCCGAACGTCGCCGCCAACGAGCTCGCCGTGCAGGCGGTGGACCAGGAGAACAGCGCGCTGGAGCAGGAGATCAACAACCTCAAGACCGAGCTGGAGCTGCGCCGCACGCTGGCCGGCAACTCGGCGATGGCGATCATCCAGCGCCACAGTACCCGCGCTGCCGGCTCGCGCGGCGTCTTCGAGGGCGACACCACGCGCGACCGTCTGCGGGAAGTCCAGAAGCCGCGGAGCGGTACGCCATGAGCCGGCTCGCCTGGCTGCGGCTGCCATGGCTGTTCAACCGCCGCGTCGGCGTGGCGCTGCTGTGGACCTTGCTGGTGGTCGCCGCCGCGGTGGCGGTGAACATCGCCGGCATCCACGTGGTCGGCGGCGTCGAGGGCTGGCAGCACTGGCTGCAGGCGCACGCCGGCCACTTCTTCGTGTGGCGTCTGTGCCTCTACGGAGCGACGGCTTACGGCTGGTGGTGGATGCGTCGGCGCCTGTTGCGGCGGGAGCCGTCCCGCGAGACGCATCAGCGCCTGCTGCGCACGGAGATCGCGGCCGTCATCGCCGTGGTCGCGCTGGAAGCCAGCCAGCTGCTGCGGCACGGCTGAGACCGGGAGGCAGGCATGACGCTCTACACCACGGACTACTTGGAGTATTACCTGACCCTGGTGGCTTGGGTGGTCAACAACGGCATCTGGAGCATCCTCGTGGCCAGCGGCGTGTTCGCGCTGCCGTTCGTGGCCATCGTGATCCAGGAATGGCTCAAGGCCCGCAGCGAAGGTGCGGACGAGGGCAACAAGGGCGTGCTGTCGTCGATGCGCATCGAGAACCGGGTGTGGGTGGCGATCGTGGTCATCATGTTCGCCGGCATCCCGTTCATCCCGGTGGATCTCGCCACGATCAGGTTCGACACCACGCGCTCCGCGCAATGCCAGGTCAGTGTCCCGCTGCCCAACGACACGGGCTGGTCCAACGTCTACACGGCGCTCAACGACCAGAGCGCGCTGGTGCCGGTGTGGTGGTTCTTCATACACGCGCTGTCGAAAGCCGTGACGGGCTCCGCGGTGGCGGCGATTCCCTGCGGCACGGACCTGCGTCAGATTCGCATGGATGTGGATGCCACGCGCATCGACGATCCGGTGCTGGCACAGGAGGTCGCCGACTTCACGCACGACTGCTACGGGCCGTCGCGCGCCAGGCTGTTCATGAACCGGCCGACGCTCTCCGACGAGCAAATGAACGACGTCACCTGGATCGGGTCGAGTTACTTCCTCGACACGCCCGGCTTCTATGACACCTATCGCGCCAAGACCCCACGCACGGCCTGGCCCTACGACGCGACCCGCGATGCAGGGTTGGCACAGGTGGACAGCGGCGGCGGCTATCCGTCCTGCCGGCAGTGGTGGGCCGATGGCGGCCAGGGACTGCGCAGCCGGCTGCTGGCACAGGTCGACCCGGACCTACTGACCCGCATCGGGCGCTGGGCGGGCTTCCTGTCGCAGAGCGAGGTCAATGACTCGGTGATCCGCGCCGTGGTCTCACCGCGACAGCAGAAGATGAACCAGGGCGCCGTCTACACCGACTACGGTGGCCAGATCGACAAGACGCTGCCGAACGTTGTCACGCGCGGCGCAAGCGACCTGGGGTTGACCGTCGGCTCGCTGGCCTTCTTTCCCGCGATGGACGTGGTGCGCCAGGCGCTGCCGATGGTGCTGACGATGCTCAAGATGGCGCTCGTCATCTGCATCCCGCTGGTGCTGCTGATCGGCACCTACGACCTGAAGACGGTGGTGACGGTGAGCTGCGTCCAGTTCGCGCTGTTCTTCGTGGACTTCTGGTTCCAGCTCGCGCGCTGGATCGACAGCACGATCCTGGACGCGCTCTACGGCTGGGGGTTTGGCGCGGACAGGCCGCACACGAACTTCGATCCGTTGATCGGTTTGAACAACGCCTTTGGCGACATGCTCCTTAACTTCGTCATGGCGATGATGTTCATCGTGCTACCGGGTTTCTGGGTAGCTGCGCTCGCGTGGGTTGGTGTCCGCGTAGGCAACATTTCGCAGATGCTCGCAGCAGCCACCGATGGCGCCAAATCTGCGGGAGGCAAAGGCGCTGACCTTGCAATCAAAGCAGCGAAGGCGAAGTAGCGCCGAGAGTGGCGAGCTACTCGTCGTCCGCGCTGCCGCCGTCAATGCGTACCTCGCCCCGGTAGAGACCGTATCCGTCCAGGCCGTTTCGCCATTGAGGCTCGTCATCATCACTGCTTTCGTCGGCATCGACGTTGCGTACCATCCAGGCAGCGATCCCTGCAAAGGCCAGCAGCAGCGCCAGCCAGAACGCGGAGTAGAGCAGCACACCAAGCACGGCCAGCTTGACGATCCAGAGCACCGCCGTCGCCGCGCTCGCGGGCACCCCGCGCGTCACCAGCCAGCCGGCGACACGCTGCTCGCGGCGCAGGTATCCACGCCAGGCACGGCCAGCCCCCCGGCCCAGCCGGTGGCTCCAGCGCCCGTTGTGCGTGTTGGTGGTCATGCTCATATGCCTCGGCTTCAGTGGTGCCTCACCTCGCGGAGTGGCCGGTCGTGGCTTGCCCTCCAGCATAGACCGCGATCAGGAGGGCGGGTTGCGGCTGGCAGAGTCGGGTTGGCTCGGGTCGCAGGTCGATTAGATTCTGCACGATAACTCAAACCTTATGCTACTTTCCATGCACGTTCTTGCAATGGCTCTAGTGACTGATTGGATTCCGTGCTATTGTTATAGCATGGATGGAAATTCTAGGCATCAGGTAATCAAGCGGCTGCAGGCGGGACTCCCCCGCGGGGCGCCGTTCGACCTTGCCACCCTGAGCCAGTTCGGGGTGTCGCCCCAGCTCGCCGCCCACTATGCCGACGGCGGGTGGCTCGTGCGCCTGGCCCATGGCGTCTATGCCTTCCCGAACGATGAGTTCGGGGTCTACGGTGCGCTGAAGTTCCTGCAACAGCGCGTGCCCGGCCTGCACGTCGGCGGCAAGAGCGCCCTGGCCCTGCAGGGGGTGCGGCACAACCTGGGCAGCCGGGAGGCGCTGGTGCTGTGGGGCGACGGTCGCTTCGCGTTGCCGGCCTGGTTCACTTCGCGCTTTCCGGCCCGCTACGTCCACGCCCGCCTGTTCGACTGGCCGGACACGGCGCTGGCCGGCAAGACCCTGACCACGCCGCCTGGCCTGCCCGAGGATCTGCGGGTGGCAGCCCCCGAGCGTGCCGTGCTGGAGCTGCTGTACGAAGCCGGCGTCAAGCAGAGCCTCGAAGAGGCCCGCAACCTCTTCGATGGACTGCGTTCCCCCCGCAAGGACTTGCTCGGGCAACTGCTGTCCTGCTGCGCCAGCGTGAAGGCCGTGCGCCTGTTCCTGACCTGGGCGCGCGAGACCAGCCTCGTGGATGTCGATGCCCTGCTGGAGCAGTACCCGGTTCGCACCGGCAGCAACACGCGCTGGATGAGCCGGCTCGATGACGGCACCTTGCTGAGCCTGAGACCTCATGGATAAGACCTACGCTGACACCGTTCGCCTGCTGCTGGCCGTCGCGCCCGACGTGTTCGCCAACGACATCTTCGCCATGAAGGGCGGCACGGCCATCAACCTCTTCGTGCGGGACATGCCGCGCCTTTCGGTGGACATCGACGTGGTGTACCTCCCGTGGCAGACGCCGCGCGACGAAGCGCTGCAAGCCATCAACCAGGAGCTGGCCGCCATCGCCACGCGCGTTGCGCCACTGGGCGTGCAGACACGCCTGGTTCGCGCCAAGGACCTGGGAGACACCAAGCTGATCGTCGAGAACGACGCCAGCCAGGTGAAGATCGAGGTCAACGTCGTGTTCCGAGGCAGCGTGCTGCCCGTCGAGCGGCGGCCGCTGAGCGCAAAGACCAGCGATCTGTTCGGCGTCGAGTTCGAGCTGCCGGTTCTGGCACCGGACGAGCTGTACGCCAGCAAGCTGGTGGCCGCGCTGGATCGGCAGCACCCCCGCGACCTGTTCGACGTGTGGCAGCTCTACGAATCGGGCGACATCAGCGACGGCATGGTCGAGTGCTTCGTGATCTATCTGGCGGGCCACAACCGGCCGCCCCACGAAGTGCTGTTCGGTAACGACAAGGACATCGCCGGCGAGTACGAGCGGGCCTTTGTCGGCATGACCGAAGTGGGCTGCTCCCTAGAAACACTGCTCGACGCTCGCGCCAGGGTGCGGCGCGAGCTGCCACAGCGACTGAGCACCGCGCACAAGCAGTTTCTGAGCGGGCTGGCGCGCGCAGAACCGGACTGGTCGCTGGTGCAATGCCAGCACGCCGCGCAACTGCCGGCACTGCGCTGGAAGCTCGCCAATCTCGAAACCTTCCGCAAGCGCCGTCCCGACGACTTCGCAGCGCAATCCGCCGCCCTCGACACCGGCTTGGGCCAGAGCTGACGAACGTCCCGCAGCGCCCCACTTGCCGGGATTGCCCCATGCCGCATTCATCGTGGCACCCGCGAAGCAGCGGCCCTATACCCAAAGGCTTCCGACAAAGGCCAAAGGGCTGGGAAGGGGCAAAGGAAGGGTGCCAAGGGGAAAGGCCCTATCCTGAAAAGGCCAAAAGGCGCCCCGAGCAGCCCGTCATCCGGGGTTCGCCATGCTCTCGCTGTTCCAGCGCAAACGGGTGCCACCCACCGCCGGCACGCCGCCCACCTCCGCCATCGAAACTCCGAAAGGGTCGATGCGGCCGGAGTCGGCCGCATCGCTGCTGGCCACGCCGCGTCGACAGAAACTGCTGGAACACATCTGGCAGCGCACATCGCTCTCGCGCCGGCAGTTCGCCACGCTCTACCTCGCCCCACTGGAGCGCTACGCCGAGCTGGTCCAGCAGTTCCCGGCCTCCGAGAGCCACCACCACGCCTACCCCGGCGGCATGCTGGATCACGGCCTGGAAATCGTCGCCTATGCGCTGAAGCTGCGGCAGTCATACCTGCTGCCTGCGGGCGTCACGCCGGAGGCGCAGGCGGCCCAGGCCGAAGCCTGGACCGCAGGCACGGCCTACGCGGCCCTGCTGCACGACATCGGCAAGATTGCGGTCGATCTGCACGTCGAGCATGCCGACGGCAGCGTCTGGCATCCCTGGCACGGCCCGCTGCGAAAGCCCTACCGCTTCCGTTACCGAAAGGAGCGCGAGTACCGCCTGCACAGCGCCGCCACCGGGCTGCTCTACGCGCGCCTTCTCGATCGGGACATCTTCGACTGGCTCAGCGGCTATCCCGACCTCTGGGCCGCGCTGCTGTACGTGCTAGCCGGCCAGTACGAGCACGCCGGCACGCTCGGCGAGCTGGTCGTGCAGGCCGATCAGGCATCGGTCGCCCAGGAACTCGGCGGTGATCCCAGCAAGGCGCTGGCGGCCCCCAAGCATGCGCTGCAACGCAAATTGCTCGACGGCTTGCGCTACCTGCTCAAGGAAGAATTCAAGTTGAACCAAGCCGGCCCGGCGGACGGCTGGCTGACCCAGGACGCTCTGTGGCTGGTGAGCAAGACCGTCTCCGACAAGCTGCGCGCACATCTGCTGTCGCAAGGCATCGACGGCATTCCGGCGAGCAATACGGCGGTGTTCAACGTGCTGCAGGATCACGGCATCGTGCAACCGACGCCGGATGGCAAGGCGATCTGGAAGGCTACCATCACCAGCGACGCCGGCTGGTCGCACGCCTTCACCTTCCTGAAGCTCTCGCCGGCGATGATCTGGGATGCCGCCGACCGGCCGGCGCCGTTCGCAGGCTGTGTGCAGGTCGAAGAGGAACAGGCGGAGCCGCAGGCGCCGGCGGTGGCTGATGGGCCGCGCGTGGAAGGCACCGAAGCTGCACCCGCGAGCGCGGCGCCGATCGCATCCGCAGCCATGGACACCGGCGTCGCAGCGCTGCTCGACCTGCTGGGCGACACCGCTCCACCCGCGACACCGGAGATCCCGAGTTCCCCTGTTGCCGAGCCCGAGCCGGCCCCTTCGACCATGCCCCGGCCGCAGATGAGCCTCGCGCCTTCCCAGGATCGCGCGGAGCCCTCTGGGGCGCACTTCATGGCCTGGCTGCGTCAGAGCGTCCAGACGCGCAAGCTCATCATCAACGACGCCAAGGCCCTGGTGCATACCGTCGCCGGTACGACCTACCTCGTCAGCCCCGGCGTGTTCCAGCGCTACGCGCAGGAGTACCTTCAAGTCGCCGCCCTGGCCAAGCAGGAGAAGCTGGAGGGGTGGCAGTGGGTGCAGAAGCGCTTCGAGAAGCTGGGACAGCACCGCAAGCAGCCGAGCGGGCTGAACATCTGGACCTGCGAAGTTACGGGGCCGCGCAAGTCGCGCCGGCTGCACGGCTACCTGCTCGTCAGCCCGGATGCGCTGTTCCAGGAGACGCCGCCAGACAACCCATACCTGCGGCTCGTCAACGAGGCCGCAAAGCGCGAAGATTCAGCCCTTGGGGGCAAGGACGACGATCAGGCGTAGGCATGCGACCGCTGTGCGGGCCGGCTTCAATCTGCGGATGGGGCCGACTCTGCCAGCTTGGCTTCGGTCAGAGTCATCAAGTGGGCGGAACTACATTTCAGCGCACGGGCAATCTTGAGGATGAGAGGGAGCGTGGGGACATGCTCGCCGCGCTCGATCTTGCCCATGTGCGACCGTTCGATGCCGGCCATGTGGGCCAGCGTTTCCTGAGCGATACCCTGGTTGGTTCTTTCTTCCCGCACGGCAGCCCCAAACGCGATGGCTGGTTCCGCTTCGTAGGTAGTGGTGCCGGTGGGGCGGCCCCTTTGGATCGAACGCTTTGGCATTGCCAAGAGCGTCGAACACGGTCACGATTTAAGCCACGTTAAACTTAACTCATCCAACGGCTTCGAGATCAGTTGCCACGAGTTCACCGCCTGGGGGAGCTGGACGTGGAATCGAGTGACATCACCGCCGAAATTCGCATGGCCGTCCTCGGCGAATGGGTGCCTCCCCAGCTCGCCGACGTGCTCGCCCTGCAGCGTGCCGAAGAGCCGGAGACCCATGCCGTCCTGGCCGGCTGGACAGATCCCGGTCGAGGCGCGGAGCTGCCGGACGACGGCTTCGACTTCGCCTTGTCTGCGGTTGCCCGGCAGTGGCCTGGCTGGGTATGCGAACCGCTGTGGCATGACACGCTGGCGGTCGCCGTGGCCAAGCGCTCCCACCTGCTGGCCTACCGTGAAGTGCCGTGCGAGGAAGTGCTCAAGCAGCCCTTGATCTGCTCGCAGTCCACGGCCGATGAACCATGGCGCGTGACCGTGCAGCGCGTGTTCGAAAACGCGCTGCAGGAGCGGGAGCAAACGGTGGAGACATTCGATGTGGCGATGACGCTGGTTGCTGCCGGGTACGGGATCGCCATTGCGCCTGCCGCGAGACTGGCGAGCTACCTACGCCGAGGCATCGCCGTACGGCCGCTGGCCGGCGCACCAATGATCGTGATGGCTTACCTGCTCCGCCGCAACGCTACCTTGTCGGACACCCAGGCAAGATTCGCCCGCCGCGCGCGCTTGGTGTCCTGACTGATGCGCTGGCCTTCCCATTGATGCGTAACGGCCGGAACTGCACGTCTTCGGCCCTCCGGCTCTGCCGCCATACGTAGTCGCCGATCAAATTGATGTGCTCCCAGCCCAGCGGCGACAGGTATTGCAGCAACCCGTCGTCGATCCCGTTGCCGGAGTCGCGCAGCGCCTGCGTCGCAGCTCATCCTGACAACAATCTACCCTTGTTACCCTTGTCTCGAATTTCAAGGAACCTAGCGATCAAACAGCCGACTCCGATGGAGATCGCAACATCGGCGAGGTTGAACGCGGGCCAGTGCATGCCCTGCCAGTGGAAGTCGAGGAAGTCCACAACCTGACCGCGCAGCAGGCGATCCACCACGTTGCCAAGTGCCCCGCCAAGAATGAGGCTGTAGCCGACGGCTTCGAAGCGCGGCAGCGTCTGCTTCAGTTGTCGGATGAGCCAGACCGCGACGAGCAGTCCTAACGTGATGAAGAAGTAACGTTGCCAGCCACTCGCTCCGGCCAAAAAGCTGAACGCGGCGCCCGGATTGAGCACATGCACGAGGTTGAAGAACGGCGTGATCTCGACCTGTTTGCCATAGACGAACGCCCGTTCGATCGAGAGCTTGGCTGCCTGATCAGCAGCAACCGCTGCCGCAGCCACCCCGTACCACGGCAAGGCCGGCGCGAGCAGCCCCTTTGCGCGCGCCGCAGTGGCGAACGAGATCAGCCACCGCGAGAGCACGGTGCAGCCCAAGCCCAGCCCCCAGCCTGCCAGCACGTCGCCCGGGAAGTGCATACCTGCCGCCATGCGTGACCAGCCAACCAGGGCGGCATACATCAACAGGCAACCGCGACCGCGCCAGGCCAGCAGCGGCCACAACGCAGCGGCCACCAGCGCCGCGTAGGTCGCGTGCCCGCTGGGCAGGCTGTAATGCAGCTCCACAGCGCCGATGACATGCACCGCTGCGCCCAGCACCGCATGCGGGCGCGGAAAGTCGAGCCACCACTTCAAGGCCGACGCCGCCGCCAAGGCCAGCAAGAACGCGACGCCGAAGTGCAACAAACGGCTCCGCACTAGCCGAACGCGGGCCGGATCGGAAGATGCCTTTGACCATGCCCATAGGCCCAGTACGGTTAGGGGCGCGGTCCAGTAGCTGCCGATTAGGCTGAAGAGCGACGCCAGCGGCCACAGCACTGCGGGCGTCCCAGCATTGATCGCTTGAAATAGCGCGAGATTCAGACCGGCCCAGTCATACAGCACGAATTTCCAACTCATCGGCGCAGCAGCCTCAAGCCATTGCCCACCACCAGCAGGCTAGCTCCCATGTCGGCGAACACCGCCATCCACATGGTCGCGTGGCCGGTGAAGGTGAGCACTAGGAACACGGCCTTGATGCCCAGCGCAAGCGCGATGTTCTGTGTGAGCACCTGTGCCGTGGTGCGGGACAGCCGCACGAAGGTCGGAATCTTGCGCAGGTCATCGTCCATCAGCGCCACGTCGGCCGTCTCGATGGCCGTGTCGGTGCCCGCCGCGCCCATCGCGAAGCCAATGTCGGCACGAGCCAACGCCGGAGCGTCGTTGATTCCATCACCGACCATGCCGACCCCGCCGGACTGGGCAAGCGCTTCGATCTCGCGCAGTTTGTCATCGGGGAGCAGGTTGCCTTGTGCGCGGTCGATCCCGGCCTGTGTGGCAATCGCCTTGGCGGTGTGTGGGTTGTCGCCGGTCAGCATCATGGTCTGGATGCCCAGCGCGTGCAGTTCGGCCACGGCGCTCCGGCTGCTGTCCTTGATGGTGTCGGCCACTGCCATGAGCGCCTGCACGCCCTCGGGCTCCACCAGCATCACCGCCGTCTTACCCTCGGCTTCCAGTGCGGTGATGCGTTGTTCCATTGCGGGGGAGCAATGTCCCAGCTCGTCGAGCATCCGATGGTTGCCGAGGTGATAGGCCACTCCGTCGATCACGCCGCGCACGCCTCGGCCGGGCAATGCGGCGAATTCCGCGACTTCGCGCAGCGCCACGCCGTCGGCAAGGGCGGCTTGCGCGATTGCCTTGGACACCGGATGGTCGGAGCGGCTGGCCAGGCTGGCCGCGAGACTACGGGCGTGCTGGGGCGAAGCGTTACCCAAGGCAACGAAGTCGGTCTGCGCGGGCTTGCCGTGGGTGATGGTGCCGGTCTTGTCCAAGGCCAGCCAGCGCAGCTTGCGGCCCTCTTCCAAATACACGCCGCCCTTGATGAGAATGCCGTGGCGTGCCGCTGCGGCCAACCCGCTGACGATGCTGACGGGTGTCGAAATCACCAGCGCGCACGGGCAGGCGATCACCAGCAAAACCAGCGCCCGATAGATCCAATCCAGCCATGCCGCTCCCACAAAGAGCGGCGGCACCAGTGCGACGACCACGGCCAAGGCGAATACGGCGGGCGTGTACCAGCGCGCGAACTGATCCACGAAGCGCTGGGTCGGCGCGCGGCTGCCTTGTGCGGCCTCCACCGCATGAATGATGCGGGCCAGCGTGGAGTTGTTCGCCAGCGCCGTGACACGGTACTCGAACGAGCCTGACTCGTTGAGGGAACCCGCAAAGACGGGATCGCCTAGGCCCTTGTCGACGGGCAGACTCTCCCCGGTGATCGGCGCTTGGTTCACGGTCGAGCGGCCTTCTACGACCTCCCCATCGAGGGCGATGCGTTCGCCAGGCCGCACTCGCACCCGGCTGCCGATCGCAACCTGCTTGGCATCCACCTCGCGCCATGAGCCATCAGGCTGTTGCACCGTGGCTCGCTCCGGGGCCAGATCGAGCAGCCCCGCGATGGCGTTGCGGGCGCGGTCCAGCGACTTGGCCTCGATGACCTCGGCCAAAGCGAACAACACCATCACCATCGCCGCCTCCGGCCAGTGCCCGATCAACATGGCCCCGGTGACGGCAATCGACATCAGGGCGTTCATGTTGAGGTTGCGGTTCTTGAGGGCAATCCATCCTTTCTTGTAGGTGGACAGGCCACCGGTGAGGATGGCGACCAGAGCCAGAACCATCACCGACCAATGATTGCCGCCTTGGAGCCAGTACACGGCCTCCGCCGCAACAGCGGCGACTAGCGAGATGCCGAGCGGCCACCAATGGGTCGTGGTCTGCCCCGGTGCTGATGACGCAGGCGTGCGGTTGGCTTCTTCGAGCACTTGGGCCTCGAAGCCGAGCGATTGCAGAGCACCCAGCACGTCAGGCAGCACGGCTGGGGCATGGCGCACGGTGAGCGTGCGTTGCATCAGGTTGAAGTCGAGATCGATCACACCGGCCAGCGTGGCGAGATTGCTGCGGATCAGCGCCTCCTCGGACGGACAATCCATCTTGGCGATGGCAAGGCGGGTGGTCTGCACCGCCGAGCGGTCGTCCTGTCGCACCGCCTGCATATCGACAGCCGCCAAGGCTTGTTCCACGGGGGCCAACGACGCCAGGGTGTGCCGCACGGTCAAGGTGCGCCGCATCAGGTTGAAATCGAGCTCCACCACGCCGGGCACGCCGCCCAGCTTGCCCCGGATCAGCGCTTCTTCCGTGGGGCAGTCCATGTTCTCGATGTGATAGACGGCAACCGCCACCCCGGTAGTGGCGCTGGTCTGTGTTTCTGATTTGAGAACGGGAGCATCAGCACAACCGTACCCGCTTGATCCGCAACTCATAGCAATTCCTCGGCGTCGTCATTCGTTCAAATGCATTAAAATCCCTATAGTGGCTATAGGGTCAAGCATTGGAGGACCAGCATGGAAATCAGGATCGGCGAACTGGCGCAGCGCACGGGATGCGAGGTCGTGACCATTCGTTACTACGAAAAGGAAGGGCTATTGCCTGAGCCGGCGCGAAGCAGCGGGAACTATCGGCTGTACGGCGAGGAGCAAGTCAAGCGCATGCAGTTCATTCGCCACTGCCGTTCGCTGGACATGTCGCTGGGCGAGATTCGGACCTTACTGAACCTGTGGGACAGCCCCACCCAGGATTGCGGAAAAGTGAATGCCCTGCTGGATGACCATATCCGGCAGGTGGAGGCGCGGGTCGAGGCGTTGTTGCAGCTAAGGCTGCATTTGACGGCCTTGCGTGAAAAGTGCGCCGGCGCACGACCCGTCGAGGCGTGCGGCATTCTTCAAGGGCTCGTGAATTGTTCTTGCCATACCGTCAGCACCCGAGACGAGGCCAGCGCTGGCGTTTAGCGTACGATTTTTCCCAAATTCTGTGGCTTCCCCTGCTAGGCGACCCCGACTCGCGGCGGGGTCCATTCGCTTTCCTTCACGGCCGTGCTCACTGCCATGGCGAGCTTGTCGAGATTGCTGGCAGTCACGCCCTCCAGTGCCGAATGCCCCCGCAGCATCGAGCGCGGTTGCAGCAGTGCATGGTAGATCTGCCAAGGGTCCGCACCCCTGGTCAGCTTCAGGACGGACTGGATCAGCTCGTGCTTGAGTGGGTCGAGGTGCCAGTCCGGCACCCGCTGGCCGCGGTTGCCTACGTTCAACGCCAGCAAGTTGCCCGCCTTGATCTCGTAGCTGATCCACCTGCGGGACTTGCCCGCCATCTTGGCAAACGCCGCGACGGGAAGGTTGTGCGGCGCTTCGAAGACATCGAACAGTTCCATCCTCTCGCGCTGAATGTCCGAAGGCACCAGCGGCGCGGCCGATCGAGGGGGCGGAACCGCCGGCAGCCGATGTGCGGCGGCAGAAACCAACGGCATGGCGTCACCCGGCTTCGTCACGAGCAGGATTGGCGAAGCGGCAACCGGCGTGGAGGGTGCGTTTGCGGTTTGCTCACTCGGGAATGCGGGCACGCCTTCCAGATGCACGGTGAGCGGCATGCTGGCCGCCTCGACCTGGTTCTGCTCGAAGAGGTCGAGCCGATCGGCCCAGTCCTGCATCATGCGGCGACGCTGCTCCACGTACTCGGCATGGTTGTAGGTCGCGCTGACCTTGTTGGGATCGACATGCGAGAGCTGTGCATCCACCCAGACCTTCGGGTAGCCGATCTCGTTGAGCGCAGTGGACATCGTGCCGCGGATACCGTGTCCGGTCAGGCGTTCCTGATAGCCCATGCGTTTGAGCGCTCCATTGAGCGTGTTCTCGCTGATGCGCTTCTTCAAGTCGCTGTCGTGCCGGAACAGGTGGCGCTGGGCCGGCTTGAACTCATCCAGCAGGTGCCGGACGATCTCCATGGCCTGAATCGACAGCGGCACGATGTAGGGCGGGATGTCCTTCGGCTGCTGCCGCTTCTTGCGCATATCCAACTGGAGTTGCTTCACGACGTCGGGCGGGATGATCCACAACCCCCGGTCCAGATCAAATTGATCCGGCATCGCCTGTCGCAGCTCGCCGGTTCGCACGCCGGTCAGCAGCAATAGCCGCAGCCCGAGCTGGGTCTGCCGCCTGCCGCGATAGCTGCGCAGACGCTGCAACAGCTTCGGCAGCTCGGCCATGCGCAGGAACGGGTTGTGGTTGACGGGTGGCAGCGGCAGCGCCACCACATCGAGATCGGCGGCGGGGTTCTGCTCCAGGCCCGGCACGATCACCAGCGCGTAGCGGAACAGTTGGTTGAACCACGTTCTGACTTTCTCGGCGACGGAGAGCGCCTTGCGCTTCTCGATCTTGGCGATCACCTCCAACAGGTCGGGACGCTTGATCTCATAGACCGACCGCTTGCCCAAGGCGGGCAGCACATCCTTGTCGAAGATGCGCGGAAGTATCGAGAGGGTCGTCTGCCGGCCTTCCTTGAGGCTGAGCCCGCGATGCTTGAGCCACTTGCGATACACCGCATCGAAGGTGTTCTCGTCGGCGAGCCGGACAGCGGTGCGCTTCTGCTTGCGGTGAACGCGAGGATTGGTGCCTTTGGCTAGCAGGGCGCGCGCTTCGTCGCGCAGGCTGCGGGCCTCGCGAAGCGTCACCTCCGGGTAGGTGCCGAGCGACATCCGCTTCTGCTTGCCCGCCCAGTAGTAGCGGAAGTGCCAAGTCCTGCCCCCTGCAGCCGTGACGGCCAGGGAGAGGCCATCCAAGTCAGGGAGGGTGTATGCCTTGCCAGTTGCCTTGGCCTGTCGAACGGCCAGGTCTGAGAGTGCCATGCTCTTGCTCCTGAACATGAGTCAGGAACCAGATGCTGGTCACGTCGACCTCGCCCCTCCATCAACAATCCGGAATCAGCCGCGCCCGCAAAAATGGACTTGTTTGTGGACTTAAAAGTCCCGGCTGTAGGCGGATCGCAGTGGACTACGGCAGAACGTCAAAGAGAGGAAAAGTCCTTGTGTGGCAACGACTTGCAGACTCTCTTGGACTTCTGCGGAAGTCCGCAGAATGATGCAGTGGAGCGGGCGATGGGAACATCACGCCGCACTCAAATCTTTGATTGATAACGGGTTTATTCCGTTGGCGCTACGGAACTAGGCCAGATTATGTACCGGACGTACCGCGTCGGCAACCAGATCCTATCCGCATTTGTCTGCTGACATTCACGGTCAGTCATCAACGCGCGCTCCAGGCAGACGTGTTTCATTCTATCGTTTGATGTATAAGATCAACGAAATCAAGGAACATCTTTGGGGCAATGGAAAGATCCTCACATGCCCAGCGCGCTCTTGCCCTGCTCCACAAGCAGGGCTTTCTGCGCACCCGCGACTTGGACACCATCGGCGCGCCGCGGGTGGTGCTGACACGTCTGTCCACTTCCGGGCAGTTGGAGCGTGTCGGGCGCGGCCTCTACCGTTTGCCAGGCAACCCCATGTCCGAGAAGGAAGACCTCGCCACGATTGCAGTCAAGGTTCCCAAAGCCGTGTTCTGCTTGCTGACGGCACTCCAGTTCCACGAACTGACCACGCAACTGCCTCGCCAGGTTTGGATTGCCATGCCTCGTGGCAGCCACACCCCACGTATCGAGCACCCGCCGATCAAGATGGTGCAGATGGCGGGTGATGCCTATGCCTTGGGCATTGATGAGCACGAACGCGATGGCGCCAGACTGCGGATCTACAGTGCCGCCAAAACCGTGGCGGACTGCTTCAAGCACCGCAACCAGATCGGCCTGGACGTGGCCATTGAGGCGCTGAAGGCTGCCTGGAAGACACGCAAGGCTTCAGCCGATGACCTATGGCGCCATGCCAAGGTCTGCCGGGTCGCAAATGTCATGCGTCCTTACCTGGAGGCGGTTTCGCATGAGTGACCACGCTGCCTTGATTCGCGCTTGCTGGGCGAGCCGATCCGTAAATTCGGATCGAGACGTCGTCGTGAACGAACGGCTCGAATAGGCAGCCCATCATGGCACTGGACCACCTCACCCTCACGACATACCGCGATCGGCATCCTGCATGGCGACTGCTGGCCTCGCCACATGCGCCATTGGTAGCAAGCTTCCTGTACCGGGTGTTCGTTGCACCGAACGTGCGGCTGACGAGCGAAGCAGATCTGGCCGAAATGCTGGAAGACGAGCTGTTTGCGCTGCGCGAACAGCTCGGTGTCGAGGTGTATCCGAAAACCGCAACCGAATACCTGAATGACTGGTGCGCACTGGACAAGGGCTGGCTGCGCAAGTTCTACAAGCCCGGCACCGACGAGGCCCAGTTCGATCTCACCCCCGCCACCGAAAAAGCCATCGCCTGGCTGGTATCGCTGACCGAACGGCCTTTCGTCGGCACGGAATCTCGCCTGCTGACCTTGTTCGCGCTGCTGGAGCAGATCAGCACCGGAAGCCAGGCCGATCCAGCCAGGCGCCTGGAGGAACTGCGCCGCAAGCGCGACGAGATCGACGCCGAGATCGGCCGCGTCTTGTCCGGCGACGTGCCGCTCATGGATGACACGGCCATCAAGGATCGCTTCCTGCAATTCCAACAGTTGGCGCGCGAACTGCTGAGCGACTTCCGCCAGGTGGAACACAACTTCCGCCAACTCGACCGCAGCGTCCGCGAGAAGATCGCGTTGTGGGACGGCAGCAAGGGGGCGCTGCTCGACGAGGTCATGGGCGAGCGCGACGCCATCGGGGATTCCGACCAGGGGCGCAGCTTCCGTGCATTCTGGGATTTCCTGATGTCCAGCCGTCGCCAGGAAGAACTGTCCACACGGCTCGACCAGATCCTCGATCTGCCCGCCGTGGCTGCGCTCAAGCCGGAGCCGCGCACCCGCCGGGTGCACCACGATTGGCTGGAAGCGGGCGAACATACCCAACGCATGGTGGCGCAGTTGTCGCAACAACTGCGCCGCTTCCTGGATGACAGGGCCTTCCAGGAAAACCGTCGCATCCTCGAACTGTTGCGCAGCATCGAGACCAAGGCGCTTGCATTGCGCGACATGCCACCGACCGGCGAAGTGATGCTCCTCGACGAGATGGGCGCGGACATCGCCTTGCCGCAGGAACGCCCCCTGTTTGCGCTCCATGCCAAGCCACGCCTGGCGGAACTGATACTTGAATCCGGCGAGGACGACGACATCGACACCACACGCCTGTTCGACCAGCACGTCGTGGACAAGACCCGCCTGCGTGAGGCCCTGCGGCAGGCATTGCGCCAGCAGTCGCAGATCAACTTGCGCGCGCTGCTGGAGACGCAACCGCTGCAACAGGGATTGGCCGAACTGGTCACCTGGCTGGAACTGGCCCACGCGGGCAGCCGCGGGCTGGATGGCCTCAGAGCCACGGTGGATGACGATGTGCAGGAGATCATCGAATGGGCCGTGCAGGACGCGCCTGGCTCAACGGTACGACGGCGGGTGCGAATGCCCCGCGTGATTTTTACGCGTTGAATGCAAGCTGCGACGGATAGAGCGGAGACCCATGAACGATATGCACCAGGATGATCCAGAAGGCGGCACCGAGTCGCGCCCGCCCGTTGTAGCGGAACTCTCGCAACTGATGGTGCATTTGCTCAAAGGCGTGTTGTACCGTCAGGACGACGAGCGCCTATGGGCCAGCCTGTTGAGCCTGCAAGCGCGGGTGCGGGAGCAGGCGGCGGTGTTGTTGCTGGATCTGGTACTGGACGAAGCCGAGCGGTACGCCTTCTTCAAAAGCCAGCCGGAGCCGGAGGATGTGGACGCCACACCCCGTCCGCCGCGCCTGATCGCGCGACGGCCGCTGTCCTACCCGGTCAGCCTGATGCTGGCCTTGCTGCGCAAGCGCCTGGCCGAAGCCGACGCCGGCGGCGGCGATACCCGGCTGGTGCTGTCGCGCGAGGAGATCGCCGAACTGATGCGCGTGTTTCTGCCGGACGGCACCAACGAGGCGCGCCTCGTCGACCAAGTGGATTCGACCATCACCAAGGTGGTGGAACTGGGCTATCTGCGCAAGCTCAAGCCCGTTGCCGGCGCAGCTCAGCAGGCACCTCGCTACGAGGTGCGGCGCATCCTCAAGGCGTTCGTCGATGCACAGTGGCTGGCCGACTTCGATGCGCGCCTGGAGGGCTATCGCACCGCATTGTCAGGTGCCGATCGCGACAAGGAAGCTGGCCGATGAGCGATTTTTCGCCACAGGAGCTCGATTTCGTGGCCGACGACAGCCGCGTCGGCTTTCGCCTGCAGCGGCTGGAAGTTCTGAACTGGGGCACATTCAACCGGCGCGTCTGGCGCTATGAACTCGATGGGCGTAACGGCCTGCTCACTGGTGACATCGGTTCGGGCAAATCCACCCTGGTCGATGCCGTCACCACGCTGCTGGTGCCAGCGCAACGCATCGCCTACAACAAGGCCGCAGGCGCCGAGACGCGTGAGCGATCACTGCGGTCCTACGTGCTGGGCCATTACAAGAGCGAGCGCAACGAAACCACCGGCAGCGCCCGCCCGGTGGCGCTACGCGACACCACCAGCTACAGCGTGATCCTGGGTGTATTCCGCAACGAAGGCTACGGCCAGGCGGTCACACTGGCGCAAGTCTTCTGGTTTCGCGAACCACAGGGCCAGCCCGCGCGCTTGTTCATGACCGTAGAGCGGGAACTGTCCATCACCGAGCACTTTTCCGGATTCGGCAGCGACATCAACGGCCTGCGCAAGAAGCTGCGCGCGATGGGCTGCGAACTGAACGACAGCTTCCCGCCCTACGGCGCCTGGTTCCGCCGCCGCTTCGGCATCGAACACGAGCAGGCGCTGGAACTGTTCCATCAGACGGTTTCCATGAAATCGGTCGGCAACCTGACCGATTTCGTGCGCAGCCACATGCTCGAACCGTTCGACGTGGGGGGCCGCATCGAGGCACTGCTCGGCCATTTCGATGACCTCGACCGCGCCCACCACTCGGTACTCAAGGCCAAGCGCCAGATCGAGTTGTTGACGCCACTGGTGGACGATGGCCGTCGCCACGCCGAGATCGCCGCCGAGATCCAGGCGTTGCGCGAAGGGCGCGATGCACTACGCCCGTACTTCGCCGGCTTGAAGGCAGCACTGCTGGAGAGGCGCCTGGAATTGTTGACCCAGGATGCGACGCGCTGGGATGCCCGCATCAAGCAACTGGGAGAGCAACGAGACAACGCCCGAATCGAGCAGGGGAAGCTCGAAGGCGCACTGCGCGAGAACGGCGGCGACCGACTGCAACAACTCTCTGCCGCCATTCAGCAGCAGGAGGCAGAGAAACAGCAACGGCAGGAGAAGGCGGACGCCTACACCACGCTATTGACGCGCATTGGAGAAGCAGCGCCGGGAGACGAAGCTGCTTTCATCTCACAACATGCCTCGATCGGCCAACGTGCAGAGGATCTGCGGGCGCAGGTGGTCGGATTAGAGAACGATGAGCGCGAATTCGAGTTCGCCTTGCGCAAGGGACGTGAGGAGCACGAGGTTCTGACCAGCGAGATCGACAGCCTTGCGCGTCGAAAAAGCAATATCGATGCGGCCCAGGTACGCATCCGCGACGCATTGTGCGCCGCCTTGTCCATTGCCGAGGAGGACCTGCCCTTTGCCGGCGAACTGATCCAGGTGCGCGAGGACGAACGCGACTGGGAGGGCGCGGCCGAACGCCTGCTGCATGGCTTCGGCCTGTCCCTGCTGGTGCCGGATAGGCACTACAAGGACGTGGCCGATTGGGTCGAACGCCAGCACCTGGGCACGCGGCTGGTGTACTTCCACGTGCGTGCGCGCAAGTCCACGCAGGCCGTCAGCCTGCACCCCCAGTCGCTGGTGCGCAAGCTGCTCATCAAGCCCGATACGCCGCACTACGACTGGCTGGAACGCGAACTGCACCACCGCTTCGACCTGGCCTGCTGCGACAGCACCGAGCAGTTCCGCCGTGAGACCCGCGCCATCACCCGCGCCGGACAGATCAAGGACCCGAGCGGACGCCACGAAAAGGACGACCGCCGCCGCATCGACGATCGAAGTCGCTACGTGCTGGGCTGGAGCAACGCCGACAAGCTGCGCACCTTGCGTGACGAACGTGAGGGCCTGGAGCAACGACTGGGAGACATCGGTCTGCGCATTGCCGACACTCAGCGATTACGCGGGCAATGCCAGGCGCAACTGGAGGCCTTGGCCAAGCTCGAAGTCTTCACCCGCTACAGCGAGATTGACTGGCAGGCACCGGCGCGCGAGATTGCCCGGCTGACCGATGAACGCGACCGCCTCAAGGCGGCCTCCGATACCCTGCGGGAACTGGAAAGCCAACTGGCGCAGGTCGTTGAGCGCCTGAAGGAGATCGAAGGCGATCTTGGCGAGGCACAAGGCAAACGCGGCGAAACCCGCAGCAAGCACGAAACTGCCCAGGCACAGTATGCGCAGGCTCTCGATATCCAAGCGCAAGCCGCACTCGACGATGTGCTGCTGCAATCTCTTGAGGGCTGGCGCGCCGAAATCCTGGGCGACCACCAGCTCTCGGTGGAATCTTGCGACAACCGCGAACAGGACGTGCGCAACGGCTTGCAGGCGCGCATCGATGCCGAAGACAAGCGTCTCTCGCGCCTGACCGAACGCATCATCAACGCCATGCGCGGTTTCAAGGAGGCCTTCAAGGCAGAGACCGCCGAGATCGACATCAGCCTGGCCGCGCTGCCCGAGTTCGAGCGCTTGATGAAGGGTTTGCAGCACGACGACCTGCCGCGCTTCGAAGCGCGTTTCAAGGAGTTGCTCAACGTTAATACCATCAATGAGATCGCCAATTTCAACGCCCAGCTCGCGCGCGAGCGGGAAACGATCAAGGAGCGGGTCGATGTCATCAACCAATCCTTGCAGGTGATCGACTACAACCCCGGGCGCTACATCCGGCTGCTGGCTCAGCCCAGCCCCGATGCGGAGATCCGCGACTTCCTGCAGGATTTACGTGCCTGCACCGAAGGCGCGCTGAGCGGCTCGGAAGACGAACAGTATTCGGAGACTAAGTTTCTGCAGGTCAAGGCCATCATCGACCGCTTCCGGGGGCGCGAAGGACTGGCCGAAATCGACCGGCGCTGGATGCAGAAGGTGACCGACGTGCGCAACGGCTTCCTGTTTTCCGCCAGCGAGCGCTGGCGCGAGGACGATGCCGAACACGAACACTATTCCGACTCCGGCGGCAAATCCGGCGGGCAGAAGGAGAAGCTGGCCTATACCGTGCTGGCCGCCAGCCTGGCCTACCAGTTCGGCCTGGAATGGGGGGCGGTGCGCTCGCGCTCGTTCCGTTTTGTCGTGATCGACGAAGCCTTCGGGCGCGGCTCGGATGAATCGGCCCAGTATGGGCTGGAACTGTTCCGCCAGCTCAAGCTGCAACTGCTGATCATTACGCCGCTGCAGAAGATCCACATCATCGAGCCCTACGTGTCCAGCGTCGGCTTCGTGCACAACGAAGGAGGCCGCGAGTCGCGGCTGCGCAACCTGAGCATTGAAGAGTATCGTGCGCAGAAGGCTGCTGCCACGGGAGCCGCCCCATGACCTGGAGCCAGCCCACCGATCTGCGCACGCAGGTCGAACGGCTGTGGCAGCGCGGCGAACTGCTGCGTACCGTGGTCGGCGGTGACACACTGAATTGGCCATTGCGGCTGTCGCTGAAGTCGCCGTCCGCCGCCGATCTCAGCCACCGTTTCGATGCCGTGCGCGGCTGGGTGCGGGAGATCAGCGCCATGCCGCGCGTGCGCATCGAATGGCGCGAGTGGACGCACCGGGTGCAGGGCCGGCAGCGCCTGCCGGACACGCTGTGGATCGATACGTTGGACGATGCACTGGCGATGATCGGCAAGACCGGCGATGCCGTCCGGTTCCAGGCGCTCTGGCAGCAAACTGCCGAAGCGCAACCCACACTGCTGGCATGGCTGCACAGATCACCGTTGCAGACCTTGGCGCTGGCCGAACACTGGCCACGCCTGCTGGCCGTGGTGGCCTGGGTGCAAGCCCATCCGCGCCCAGGCGTCTATCTTCGGCAAGTTGACGTGCCGGGCGTGGACAGCAAGTTCATCGAAGCGCATCGCGGCATACTGGGCCAATGGCTGGACCTGGCCTTGCCGACTGAAGCCATTGAGCCTGCTGCAACCGGGGTGGCCGGGTTTGCCCGTCGCTACGGTTTTCTGGAGAAGCCCGTTCGCATCCGCCTGCGCTTGCTCGATCCGCAACTGCCCCAGCTTCCCGGCTGCACGGGACTGACCGACATCACCCTGGATGAAGATAGCTTCGCCACGCTCGCCCTGCCTGCGCAGCGTGTCTTCATCACCGAAAACGAGGTGAACTTCCTGGCGTTCCCACCGGTCTCCAGTGCCATCGTCGTGTTCGGTGCCGGCTATGGCTGGGGGGCGCTCGCCCGAGCCAACTGGCTGTATCGCGCCTCTCTGCACTATTGGGGAGACATCGATACCCATGGCTTTGCCATTCTGGACAGCCTGCGCAAGTATTTCCCTCTGGCCGCGTCGTTCCTCATGGACCGCTCCACGTTGATGGCCCACGCACTCCAATGGGGTGAGGAGCCCCTCGACAAACGCCATACGTTGCCCTTGTCCCGACTGGTCGATGAAGAGGCCGCTCTCTACGACGACTTGCGTAATGACCGAATCCGGCCACAGCTGCGGCTGGAACAGGAACGCATCGGCTATCGCTGGCTATGCGCGGCGTTGGCGACAACAGTCCAGGACGATTCTCGGCCGTAGCGGTATGTCCTGCCGATGTCGTCAGGGTGTGGTCGATTCGACGAACGCCGGCTCGAAATCCAGCAGGTCGGTACCGCGCATGCCCAATCCCCGGGCCACTGCGCGCCAGCCCGCCACGGCCTGGGCCACTTCACTCCAGATCGCCTGCGCTTGCACAGCATCCAGCCTGAAATACGACGCGGCGGCCATCAGCATGTCACGGCTGTCGATGACGCCTGTGTCCTCGGCCAACCAGGTCTTGCTCTCGCGACGGTCGCCCGGCATCGGGTTCAGGTCGAAGGCCGGCGACAGGCGCCAGCCGCGCTGGCGCGCGTCGTACAGGAAGCCGGTGTTGCGCAGGTGATCGTCGGTGTTGCAGATCAGGAAATTGAAGACCAGTCGCCGCCACAACTCATGGATGTCGGCGATCGGATCGGCGCAGAAGAGCGACGTTCAGAAGCGACCCTGGCCTTTTCGCGTGAACGACAGAGAGTCCCCGGCGAAATCCGAAGACCAGAATGAAAGCTCCAGATCGCTGGAAGTTCAACATGCCACGACGCGTGCTGAATTCCGCATAGGACATCCCCCGGCTTCCGGAGCGCGTACAAAATCGGCATGAGCGGCTACTGGCCTTTTGCAATCTTCACGTGCGTGCTCGCCCTCTGGCTTGCCCGCGTTGTTCGAATTGCGACCGGGAGCGCCCTCGCTGAAGCCGCCAAGAGACGGGACTCAGTGCGCCCGGAAGATCGCCGGGCCGTGGGACCTTCGCCGGCGACGTGAACGAGAGTGCAGTCCGGCTCTTGAGCTGCTCTCGCACCCGGAGGTCTGTTCACCAATTCAGTGTCCAATTGCTTGCTTTGCAGCCGGCACCGGGTGGGCTGGTTTAGGTAATCTTCGGAGTCTTGCGAAGGAGCTTTGCATGAGAAATGTCTGGAGCGCCGTTTGGGCTGAAATCGTGCGAGCCGCACGGCAAGCACCAAGGATGTACGCGGCGCCGTTTGTTGGGGCCGTCCGGCAGACGCGCATCGTCTTTCGCGAGATCCAGCGAGAGAACCGGGCGGTCCTGGCAGGTCGGAAGCGTTAGGACGGCCGTCAGGGCCGCGAGGTGCGGGCTCGCTCAGTGCCGACCAGGCCAGGACGGCGTGGTCGCTCCTGCAATCCGGGACTTACTGTCGCGGCGGAATACTGCCTGCCGCTTGAGAGTTGCCGTTCGATGAAAGCTTGGCCTGTGACCTGTTTTGCGGATCAGGAGGCGGCCAGTTGCTCAAGGCGCTTAGAGGCTTCGCGTTTGCCCATCTTCCGTACCGCGGCTATCGCCTGAAGGTGTTTGGCACGAGGCCGGGCCTGACCCGTTTCCCACTTGTAGACGGAGAGCGGGCTTGCGTCCAGGAGCAACCCCATTTGGCGCGCAGAAAGCCCCAGGCGCTTACGATGTTGCGCAAAGCCCGCTGCACGGAACCGCAACGAGGTGTCGTCCTGGCTGTCTTCTGTGACCTTGGCGGGCGCTTCCTTGCCGGCCTTCTTTACTTGCCGCTCCAACGATTCAATCTGCTTACGCAGGGCAGCGATTTGGTGGCGGGATTGCGCAGTATCTGCCTTCCGGAGCCTGTGCGCATTGCGGCAGCACTTTTGCTGCCGGTACTTGCCCTATAGGCGTTGGCGTTCGGCCTCGCGTGGGCTCAGGACGGATTTCAGAAGCAGGGCTCCTAGGTCTATTCGCCGGGAGTTGCTTGTTTCTTGGCAGTTAAGCTAGCGCGAAGCGCGTTGTTCTGGGCTGCTGCCGGTTTCGATGACACCTTGTTAAGGTGGAAGATGAAACCGGAGGTGGTTCATGGAGAGAAGAAGGACATTCAGCCGCGAGTTCAAGCTCGAGGCGGTCAGGTTGGTCACCGAGCGTGGCGTGGCTGTGGCCCAGGCAGCCAAGGACCTGGACGTTCACGAGAACGTGCTGCGCAAGTGGGTTCGTGAGTTGCGAGAGGAGCCCCAGGAGGCGTTCCCTGGCAACGGCAAGCAGAAGGCCCAGGACGCGGAGATAGCGCGACTGCGCAAGGAGGTTGCCAAGCTCAAGATGGAGCGCGACATCCTGAAAAAAGCCGCGGCCTACTTCGCGAAGGAGTCGATGTGAAGTTCGGCTTCGTGGCGAAACACCGAGGGGCCTGGCCGGTCAATCTGATGTGCGAGGCGCTCGGTGTCTCGCGGGGTGGCTTCTACGCGTGGCTCACACGGCCCAGGAGCCAGCGCAGCCTCAGCGATGAAGTGCTGGGCGCGCAGGTCCACCAGAGCTTCGTGCGCAGCGACCGCACCTACGGCGCGCGCCGTGTGTGGCACGACGTGTTGGAGCAAGGTCAAGCCTGTGGTCTGCACCGCATCGAGCGACTCATGCGAGAGCAGGCACTACGAGCCAGGCCCCGACGACGTGGACTGCCCAAGGACCGGGGCACGCGCAGCGCGGTGGCCGATAACGTGCTGGACCGCCAGTTCCGGGCCGATGGCCCGAACCAGAAGTGGGTAGCCGACTTCACCTACATCTGGACAGCCGAGGGCTGGCTGTACGTGGCGGCGGTGCTGGACCTGTACTCGCGGCGCATCGTGGGCTGGTCGATGCAGGAGAGCATGACCTCGCAGCTCGTGGTGGATGCGCTGATGATGGCCGTGTGGCGGCGAGGCAAGCCGGTGGCCTTGTTGCATCACTCGGACCAGGGCAGCCAATACCAGCGTGAAGCGGCTCTGGATCGGGCCGGAGCTTCTTGACCGCTTCGTTCGGCTCGTTCGTGTAGAACAGATACTCCACGTCCCGGCGCTTATAGGTGCCCCGCGAAAAGCGAGACGTGTTCTGCGGTGAAGGAGCCGACGTCCACGCGTTCTACGCGCAGACCGAGGTTCGGCAGCCGTTCGGCCAAGTTGGGTACATCGACCTTTGCGCGAACGGAACGCTACGAAGGATCTTCTGAATTTCGCTTTGGTCCTTCACCTCGTTCGATCACCCGCACTCGCTGCACCGGCCGCAGCGACCAGCATAGTGAGAACGGCGCTCTTGGCGAATTCGCGCATCAGAGCCCCCTCACTTCACGCGCGTGAGCCCAGGCGGCCGCGGCGCGCCACCCGGGCCTCGAGAGCCTGCGGCTGCTCGTCGCTGGGCGGCACCCCATGCACCTTCACATACTCCATTCGGCGCTTGTCGATCGGGAAGTTCACCTCCCCGTTGGGTTGCCGTCGTCGCGTGCTTCATTTCGTCGAAGGCGTCGAGCATCACGACCAAGCGACCACTGCGATTGAGGTGCCGTGCGGTGCGGCGCCGCTGCCCTGCACGGCGGCATTGGGATTTTCGCGAGACGTTCTCAGGCGCACGCTGCGGCGGATGAAGATGAAGCCGCACGCCTATGGACTACTGTCCGCCGGCGGGCTGCGGCGGGGCCCGCTGCGGCGCTAAGCCGTCTCGCGCGCCAGCACACCGTTGAAGACGATCTCGGTAAGCTGGCGCGAGAAGTCCTGGAACGAACCGCGCTGCGGGTTGTACCACTCGACCGTCCAGTTCAGTGCGCCGAGGACGAACAGGCGGATGACCCCCGCGCTGCTGTCGCTGCGCAGTTCCCCGCTCGCCATCGCTCCTTCGAACAGGCGATCCCACAGGTCGGCGTAGGCGCGCCGCACGACGCGATGCCGGTTCTTCGCGCTGGTCGGGATCTGGCCGTAGATGCGGATGTTGGCCGAGGTGAAGTCGCCGTTGTGCAACAGTCCCCACAGATGCCCCTCGATCCCGGCGGCGATGCGGTCGCGAAAGCTTGCGCCCGCGGGCAGGGCCTCGATCCGCTCGCGCACGGCGTCCGACACCGCCTGGATGCCCTTGTCGAGCACGTCACCGAGGATTTCCTCCTTGGAGGCGAAGTGGTAGTAGATGCTGCCGGCCTTGATGTGCGCCGCATCGGCGATTTCGCGCAGCGTGGTCGCCGCGTAGCCATGGTGGCGGAACAGCCGCGCGGCCTCCAGCAGGATCCGCTCGCGGGTGGCGGATTCAGCTTCGTTGAGCGTGGGGTGGGACGAGGGAGACTTGGAGGCCATGTTGCTCACTTGTTAGGTGGCAGCGGGGTGGCCAATGCTAACAGCGGCCATCAGGCTGCCTGCCGCCGCGGAAGCGGCGGCACCGGTGCAGTTCGAGCTGCTGGCCGGTCGACTTATCCTCCGAACGACCGTTAGTTTCGCACCTCGCTGCGGCGGGCATCGTTCCTAAATCCGAACGATGTTCTGGTTGGCGTACGCGCATCTAGAATGATGCCAACTACCAGCCCCAGCCCATGGAATTCGAATTCAGCCCCGAACAGACACAGTTGCGCGAGGCGATCCTGGCGCTGTGCAGCCGCTTCGACGATGCCTACTGGTTGCGCAAGGACCGCGAGGGCGGATTCCCGGAAGAGTTCTATCGCGCGGTGGCCGACGCCGGCTGGCTGGGCATCGCGATGCCGGAGGAATACGGCGGCGCCGGGCTCGGCATCACCGAGGCAGCGGTGATGATGCAGGCGATTGCGGAGTCGGGCGGCGGCCTGGCGGCCGCGTCGTCGGTGCACATGAACATCTTCGGCCTGAACCCGGTGGTGGTCTTCGGCAGCGACGAGCAGAAACGACGCGCGCTGCCGCCGCTGATCCGGGGCGAGCAGAAGGCCTGCTTCGCGGTGACCGAGCCCGATGCCGGACTCAACACCACCAAGCTGAAGACGCGCGCGGTGCGCGACGGCGACCGTTACCTGATCTCCGGGCGCAAGGTGTGGATCTCCACCGCGCAGGTGGCTGACAACATGCTGATCCTCGCGCGCACCACGCCGGTCGAGGAAGTGGAAAGGCCGACCGACGGCCTGAGCCTCTTCTACACCAAGCTTGACCGCAACTACGTCGACGTGCGCGAGATCGACAAGATGGGTCGCAAGGCGGTGGATTCCAACGAGCTGTTCATCGACGGCCTGCCGGTGCCGGTGGCCGACCGCATCGGCGAGGAAGGCAAGGGCTTTCACTACATCCTGCACGGCATGAACCCGGAGCGGGTCCTGGTCTCGGCCGAAGCCATCGGCATCGGCCGCGCCGCACTGGCGCGGGCCACCCGTTACGCCAAGGAGCGGGTCGTGTTCGACCGGCCGATCGGCAAGAACCAGGGCATCCAGCACCCGCTGGCGATTTCGTGGGCCGAGCTCGAGGCGGCACACCTCATGACTTTCCGCGCCGCCACCCTGTACGACCGTGATCAGCCCTGCGGCTCGCAGGCCAACGCCGCGAAGTACCTGGCTGCCGAAGCGGCCGTCAAGTGCTGCGAGACCGCAATCCTGACCCACGGCGGTTTCGGCTACGCCAAGGAGTACCACGTCGAGCGCTTCCTGCGCGAGGTGATGATCCTCCGCATCGCGCCGGTGAGCCCGCATCTGGTGCTGTGCAACATCGCCGAGAAGGTCCTCGGCCTGCCCAAGTCCTACTGAGGAAGTCCATGAAGCCGGGCCAGCCCGAGGCCGTGGCCGCATGGCCGCGCGCGCTCCAGCAGGCCGGGCACAGGCGCTGAAATCCACCCCAATGACCGCTTCGATGCCGACCCACCAAACTTCCAAACCCTTCGCGCCGCTGGCCGGCGTTCGCGTGCTGGACTTCAGCAAGGTCCTCGCGGGTCCGATGTGCGGCCAGTACCTGGCGGACCTCGGCGCCACGGTGATCAAGGTCGAGCCTTGCGATGGTGGCGACGACACGCGTCGCTGGCCACCCATCGTCGGCGAGGATGGCGCGGTGTTCCTCAGCGCCAACCGCAACAAGCAAAGCATCGCGGTCGACCTGAAGACCGCCGCCGGCCGCGACGTGGTGATGCGCCTGCTGGAAGACAGCGACGTGATGATCGAGAGCTACCGCAAGGGCGCGATGGAGCGCCTGGGCCTCGGCCAGGAGGAGGTGCGCAAGCGCCATCCGCGCCTCATCTACGCGAGCATTTCCGGCTTCGGCCGTACCGGCCCTCTGTCGCACCTGCCGGGCTACGACCTGATGGTGCAGGCTTTCAGCGGCATCATGAGTGTGACCGGCGAGAGGAACGGTGGTCCTGTGCGCGCGGCGTTCTCGCCGCTGGACCAGACCACCGGCATCTGGGCCGCCTTCGGCATCCTCGCTGCATTGCGCGAGCGCGACGCGACGGGGGTGGGCCGCTTCCTCGAGGTGTCGCTGTACGAGACGGCGATGGCCTTCCTCGGCTACACCTCCCAGATCTACTGGGAGACGGGTCGCACCCCGCCCCGTTGCGGCACCAGCCACGAGTCGCTGTGCCCCTACCAGGTGTTCCCGGCCAAGGACGGCGAGATCATGATCGGCGTCGGCAATGACAGCCTGTTCCGCAGCTACTGCGTCGCCGCCGGCATGCCGGAGATGGCCGATGATCCGAAGTTCAGGACCAACGGCGACCGCGTCAGGCACTTCGATGAGACGGTGGCGCGGGTCAGCGAGCGCACGCGCCAGAAGACCGTCGACGAATGGTCGCAGCTGCTCGACGAAGCCGGCGTGCCGAACTCACCGATCCATTCGCTCGATCGCGTGCTTGCGATGCCGCACACCGCCGAGCGCGGCATCGTGATGGAGTACGAGCATGCAGCCTTGGGCGCGATGAAGACGATGGCCATGCCGGTCACCTTCGACGGCGAGCAGCGCACCGTCAAGCGGGCGCCGCCGCTGCTTGGCGAGCACACCGCCGAGATCCTCGCGGCCGCTGGTTACGACGCGGACACGATCGAGCGCCTGCGCCGTGATGGCGTCGTGCGCACGCACGGCACACCGGTGGGCGCCGCCGGAACGAAGGTTGCATGATGGCTGCGGCGAGCCTTGGCGACGCGACGCAGACCGCGGAAGACGCGCACCGCATGCTGCGCGAGGCGGCCGTGAGCTTCGCCGCGCGCGAGACCAGCATTGCCCGCGTGCGCGCGCTGCGCGGCACCGACCCGGGCTACGACCGTGCGGTGTGGCGCAGCCTCGCCGACCTGGGCTGGACCGGCATTCTGATCCCGGAGTTGCACGGCGGCCTGGGGCTGGGCCTGGGCGAGATGGCGACGGTGCTGGAGGAATTCGCGAAGACGCTGTCGCCCGAGCCGCTGAACGCGGTGGCGGTGTTGGCCTCGGGCGTGCTGGTCCACGGCGACAACGACGCGCTCAAGGCCGAGCTCCTGCCCGGGCTGGCGCTCGGGCGCGTGCTGGCCGCACTCGCCTGGCAGGAACCGCACGGGGGCATCGAGCCGCTGGAGATCGCCACCCGGGTCGAACGTGGCGTGCTGCGCGGCGAAAAACGCTTCGTCGTTCCGGCCGAGGCGGATGGCTATCTGGTCAGTGCGCAAGGCGCGGACGGCCCGGCCGTGTACTGGGTGGAGCAAGGCGCACCCGGCCTGCAGCGCTCGTTCGAGCTGCGCGCCGACGGCTCGCGCAGCGGCCGGCTGGTGCTCGACGGCGTCAAGGTCTCCGACGCGCAGCGGGTCGCCTCGCCCGCGGTGGCGGCGGTCGCGCTGCGGCGCTGCGTGGACACCGCGACCGTGATGGCGGGCGCCGAGCTGCTCGGGGTGATGCGCCGCGCGCTCGATATCACGCTGGAGTACATGCGCACGCGCGTGCAGTTCGGCAAGCCGATCGGCAGCTACCAGGCATTGCAGCACCGGGCGGTCGACCTGTTCATCGAGAAAGAGCTGGCATTTTCGGTGCTCGCGGACGCACTGCTTCACCTGGACGAAGACGACGGCCAACTCGCGCTTTGGGCCAGCCGCGTCAAGTCGCGTTGCTCCGATGCCGGCCTGCGCATCGGCCGCGAATCGATCCAGATCCACGGCGGCATCGGCTATGCCGATGAATGCGACATCGGCCTGTACCTCAAGCGCGCGCTGGTGCTCTCGGCCTGGCTGGGCAACGGCGCGATGCACCGCCGCCGCTACGCCGCGCTGGCAGCGGCGCATGGCAGCGCCTGAAAGGACCACGACGATGATGGCTGACACGGATTGGGATGCGCTGGACGACGAGACCTTCCGCCGCGAGGTGGCGGACTTCTTCCGCACCGAATACCCGGAGGAGATCCGCTTTCCGGCGCATTTTCTCCGCTGGGCCCAATGCAGGGATTGGTACCGCAAGCTGTACGCCAAGGGCTTTGCCGCGCCGGCATGGCCACGGGAGTGGGGCGGCATGGGCTTGTCGCCGGGCAAGCTGCTCGCCTTCATCGAGGAGCAGGAGAAGCACGGCATCGCGCGCACGCCGGACATGGGCATCACGATGCTGGGCCCCTTGTTGATCCGCTTCGGCACGGAGCAGCAAAAGCGCGAGTTCCTGCCGCCGACCCTGCGTGGCGAGTACATCTGGTGCCAGGGCTACTCGGAGCCCAATGCGGGGTCCGACCTGGCCAGCCTGCGCACGGAGGCGGTGCTGGACGGTGACGAATACGTCATCACCGGGTCCAAGATCTGGACCAGCTTCGCGATGGACGCGACCCACATGTTCTTGCTCGTGCGCACGGACAAGCAGGCCAAGAAGCAGGAGGGCATCAGCTTCATGCTGGTCGACATGAAGTCGCCCGGCATCACCGTGCGGCCGATCCGCAACCTGAACGGCAGCGAGCACTTCGCCGAGGTGTTCCTCGACCAGGTGCGCACGCCGGCGCGCTGGCTCGTCGGCCAGCCTAACCAGGGATGGACCATCGCCAAGGCGCTGCTCGGCTTCGAGCGCATCTCGATCGGCAGCCCCAAGCTGTCGCAGACGGGGCTGCAGCGGCTCGAGCGCATCGTGCAGGCGCGCGGCCTGACCGCTGACGCCGCCTTCATGGACCGCCTCACGCAGCTCAAGCTGAACGTGGCGGACCTCACGTCGGCCTACGGCCGCTTCGCCGAGATCGTCAAGCGCGGTGGCACGCTGGGTCCCGACGTGTCGCTGCTGAAGATCTTCGCGTCGGAGACCTTCCAGCGCATCACCGAGCTGACGCTGGAGGCGGGCGGCGACGCCGGCGCGATCGAGGGCGAGGTGCCCTTCGGCGACGCCGCGATCGACATCCTCTCGCCGTTCTACAACGCGCGGCCGTCGACGATCTATGGCGGCTCCAACGAGATCCAGCGCAACATCATCGCGAAAAGCGTGCTGAATCTGCCGGGCTGACGGTTCTCGTTCGGCGGCCACGCCGAACGCCAGGCTGTCGCCGGGCTCGGCGCGATGTTGCGCGCCACGATCATGTCGGGCGAGCCGCCGCCTTGCGAGACGGCGGCCCGATCTTGCGCTTACGCCGGCGTGAACATCGCCACGGGCGGGCCGCCGTCGCTCGGCTGGAACTTCACCTTGACGCGCTGTCCGATGCGCACCGCGTCCGGGTCGCAGTCGACGATGTTGGTCATCACCGTCACGCCCTCGTCCAGCGTGACGTAGGCAATGACGTACGGCACCTCAACGCGACGCATCACGCTGTAGCTGTAGATCACGCCATGGCCGGAGGCGTTGCGCCACTCGGTCTTGTCGCTGAAGCAGAACGGGCACAGCGAGCGCGGGAAGTGGTGGTACTCGCCGCAGGCGGTGCAGTGCTTGACCAGCAGCTGGCCCTCGCCGGCTGCTTTCCAGAACGCCTCGGTCTCCGGGTAGACGGTGGGGGCAGGGATCTTTCTTTCGTTGGCGGTCATCGCGTCACTCCTTGGCCAGGATCAGGGTGGCACTGCCGTGCCGGGTTCCGAGCGAGCCGCCGGTGCCATGCGCCAGTGCCAGGCCGCAGTCGCGCACCTGCACGGCAGGATGGGCCTCGCCCCGCAGCTGGCGCACTGCCTCGATCACCTTCGTCATGCCGCCGCGGTTGGAAGGATGGTTGTTGCACAGTCCGCCGCCGTCGGTGTTGATCGGCAGCTTACCGACCCCCGAGATGAGGTTGCCGTCGGAGACGAACTTGCCGCCTTCGCCCTTCTTGCAGAAGCCCAGGTCCTCGAGCTGCATCAGCACGGTGATCGTGAAGCTGTCGTAGATCGATGCGTACTGGATGTCGGCCGGCGTGACACCCGCCTCTTCGAAGGCGAGCGGGCCCGACCAGGCAGCGCCCGAGTAGGTGAGGTCGACCTTGCCGCCCATCTGGCCCTTCACCGCCTCGCCGGCGCCGAGGATCTTCACGACGGGCCGTTTCAGGCTGCGCGCGATCTCGGGCCGCGTGACGATCAGCGCTCCTCCGCCGTCGCTGACCACGCAGCAGTCCAGCCGGTGCAGCGGGTCGGCGATCAGCGGCGAGTTGACGACGTCTTCGACCGTCACCAGGTCGCGCAGCATCGCGTGGGGATTGTGCTGCGCGTGGTGCGACGCGGCCACGCGGATCCACGCGAGCTGCTCGCTGGTCGTGCCGTACTCGTGCATGTGGCGCATCGCCGCCATCGCATACATGTTGGCGGTGGCCGGGCCGAACGGAAACTCGAACGGCGTGTCCGCGGTGGCGCCGAAGTTGCGCGGCGCCGTGCCGGTGGCCTGGCCTTCGGCGCGCGGGCGGCCGGCCAGCGTGATCAGCGCGACGTTGCACTTGCCGGCGGCGATGGCCTGCGCGGCGTGGCTGACGTGCACCAGGTACGACGACCCCCCGACGTCGGTCGAATCGATGTGCCGCACCTTCAGGCCGAGGTAGTCGACCATGCTGAGCGGACCCAGCCCCGGCGCGTCGCCGGCGCAGTAATAGGCGTCGACGTCGTTCTTGCTGAGGCCGGCGTCTTCGAGCGCCCCCCGGGCCACTTCGGCGTGCAGTTGCACCACCGACTTGTCGACGGCCTTGCGCGTCGGGTGCTCGAACACCCCCGCGATACAGGCCTTGCCTTTGATCGTCATGTTTTGCTTGTCTCCTGTCGTTGAAAGTGGGCGCGAGCGCGGCCATCGGCCGCGACGCGGCCGGGATCTGCTGGCAGTGGCGAGGCGCCGGCGAGTCGGGGTAATCAGCCGGTCGCAGTGGACATTCGGCGACGCTTCGCGGGGGCGGCGGGCGGCGGCGCCGGCTCGGGTGCGCGCACCTCCGACCCGGGCGCCATCGTCAGCGCTGCGCCGGCATGGCCGAAGCCGAAAGAAATGCTGTCGGCCGCCTCGCGCATCTGCTGCGCGAAGTGCTGCGGGTTGGCGCGCGTGCGGCTGACCGGCGCCGCCATCGCGAGCGCCGCAATGACGCGGCCCTGGTGATCGAAGATCGGCGCGGCGAAGCCAGCGACGTCGCTCGACACCTGGCCGATGGTGATCGACAGGCCCTGCTCGCGCACTTGCGGCAGCAGCCGGCGCAAGTCGGCGGCGCCCGTCAGCGTCTGTGGCGTCAGCGGCGCGAACGGCGCGCGCCGCAAGTAGCGCTCGATGTATTCCTCGTCGGCGTAGGCGAGCAGCACCCGGCCGGCCGCCGAACAATAGAGCGGCCGGGCCGTGCCCAGCGCCACCGTGTAGCGGATCGACTGCGTGCTCTCGATCTTCTCGACGTAGACCGCGGTGCCGGCCTCGCGGTCGAGCACCGCGACCAGCACGGTCTCGCCGCAGCGGTCGACCAGCTCCCGCATGATCGGGGTTGCAATGCGCGAGATCGACAGGGTGGGCATGATCGACAGCCCCAGCCGGTAGGCGGCCGGGCCGAGCACATAACGGCCTTCGCTGTTGACGATGTAGCCGTAGCTGCACAGCGGGCGCAGCAGGCCGAGCAGGCTGCTCTTGGGCGACTGCAGCTCGGCACTCAACATGGCCAGCGTGCCGCCCTGAGGTGTCGCCGCGAGCTGCTCGAGGATGCGCAGGGTCCGGAGCAGCGAGCGCGGTCCGGAGTCGAGCGCGAGCGCGCGATCGACGGGCGCCTCGTCGGCGTCCCGCTGGGGCTTGCTCTGCTTGGGTTGGGTGGGCATGGCGTACGTTTGGCAGCGTGCAGCGGACAAGGCCCGATCGTACGACAGGCGCGCAGCCGCGGGCCAGATGTTCCTAAATACGAACGGCATTCCTTAATCCGCACGGATCCCTAGAATCCTCGGACCGATCAAGAAAAAGGAGTGAGACATGTTCAGTGGACAGGCATTGCAGGACCGCGTGGCCTTCGTCACCGGTGCCGGCCAAGGCATCGGCGCGGCCGTCGCCGAGGCGTACGGCGCGCAGGGCGCGAAGGTCGCGGTGGTCGACCTCCGCCTCGCCACTGCCGAGAAGGTCGCCGCCGGCATCCGCGAGCGCGGCGGCCAAGCCCAAGCCTTCGCCTGTGATGTGTCGGACCGCCAGCAGGTCGACGCCGCCGTGAAGCAGGTGAACGAGGCGTTCGGCCCCGTCGAGATCCTGGTGAACAACGCCGGCATCACCCACACTGCCATGCTGCACCGCATGACGACCCCGCAATGGGACGAGGTGATCGCGGTGCACCTCACGGGCAGCTTCAACTGCCTGCAGGCGGTGGTCAACGGCATGATGGAACGCAAGCAGGGCTGGATCATCAACGTCACGTCGACCGCGGGCATCCTTGGCACGCTGGGCCAGATCAACTACGGCTCGGCCAAGGCCGGTCTGCTTGGCTTCACCAAGTCGGCCGCCAAGGAACTGGCGCGCTACAACATCGTCGTCAATGCGGTCGCCCCGGGCGCCGCCACGCCGATGACCGAGACCATCCGCACCGACCCCCGCTTCAAGGATGCTTATCTCGAACGGGTGCCCCTCGGCCGCTGGGCCGAGCCGGCCGAGCTCGCGCCGGTGTTCGTCTTCCTTGCCTCGCCCGGTGCCAGCTATGTCACCGGCCAGCTGATCGGCGTGGACGGCGGGCTGTCGATCCACTGAGCTGCGAACCCGCGCGACCCGATGCCGGCCGGCGCCGGCCGGTGGTCGCCTCCTGGACGGGCGAGCACTCGTCCGTCCGTCCATCACCCTCAGCACGCCCATGCCCCACGTCCGTGAAGGTGCCCTGCACCGCCTGTTCCATCCGCGCTCGGTCGCCTTCTACGGCGCCTCGTCGGATCCGCGCAAGATCGGAGGCCGACCGCTGGACTTCATCAAGTCGACGCACTTCGACGGCGCGCTCTACCCGATCAATCCCCAGTACCAGGAGGTCCAGGGGCTGAAGGCGTACCCGACGGCCGAGGCCATCGAGGGGCCGGTCGACATGGCAATCGTCGCCGTGCCGGCACCGCACGTGCTCGCGGCGCTGGAGGATTGCGCGCGCAAGAAGGTCGGTGGCGCCGTGGTCCTGAGCGCCGGATTCGCCGAGGTCGGCGGGCAGGGGCTGGAATGGCAGCGCCAGATCACCGAGCTGGCGCGACGCACGGGAATGCGCGTGGTCGGGCCCAACTGCATGGGCAGCATCAACGTGCGGCGCGGCCTGCTGGGCACCTTCACGCCGAGCGCGGCCGGCTTCGGCCTGGTGCCGGGGCGCATCAGCCTGGTCAGCCAGAGCGGTGCCTTCGGCGGCTACTGCCTGTCGCTGATCCGCCAGCGCGGGATCGGGCTGAACCTGTGGGTCACCACCGGCAACCAGAGCGACGTCGATTTCGCCGACTGCGTGCGGTTCTATGCCGACGATGAGGAGACCGACGTGATCGTCGGCTACGTCGAGGCCGTCACCGACAAGCAGCGGCTGGTCGAGGCCCTGACCCTCGCACGCGAGCGCGGCAAGCGCATCGTCATGATGAAGGTCGGCAGCTCCGAGGCAGGCGCGCACGCCGCCGCCTCCCACACCGCCTCGCTGGCCGGATCGGACCAGGTCTACGACGGCCTGTTCAGGCAGTACGGCGTCTACCGCGCCCGCACCATCGACGAGCTGTTCGACGTCGCTTACGCCTGCTCGCTCGCCCGCAAGCCGCCGCAAGGCAACCGGCTGGGCCTGCTGACCGTCTCGGGTGGCGTCGGTGCGTTGATGGCCGACGCGGCTGCCGACCACGGGATGGACGTCGCTCCGATGCCCGACGAGGCGCAGCGGCGGCTGAAGGCGATCGTGCCCTTCGCCGGTCCGCGCAACCCGGTCGACATGACGGCGCAGCTGGTCAACGACGTCACGCTGTTCGAGAAGAACTTCAACATCATGCTGGAGGAAGGCGGCTACGACATCGTGGTGGCGTTCCTGTCCAGCGTCGGCCAGGTGCCCGCACTCAGCGACGAGCTGCTGCAGCAGCTGAAGAAGGTGCTGGCGCGCTTTGCCGACCGCACCATCATCATCTCGATGCTGGCGACGCCGGAGGTGCGCAAGCTGTACGAGGCCGCCGGGGTGATGGTCTTCGACGAGCCGACCCGCGCCGTGCGCGCCGCCAGCGCGCTGGTGCGCTTCGCCCGCGAGTCGGCGCGCGCCGAGGCCGCCGACGCGCCGCCCCCGCTCCCCGCGGGCGCGCTCCCGGCCCCGACGAAGGCGCTCAACGAGGTCGAGGCGAAGACCGTGCTTGCGAGCGCCGGCATCCCGGTCGTGCGCGAGGTGCTCGCCGCCACCGAGGATGCCGCGGCCAAGGCTGCGGCCCAGCTCGGCTACCCGGTGGCGCTGAAAATCGCCTCGGTCGACATTCCGCACAAATCGGAAGTCGGCGGCGTGCTGCTGGCCCTCGCCGACGAGACGCAGCTGCGCGAGGGGTGGCGCACGCTGATGAAGCGCGTGGCCGAGCGCGCCCCCGGGGCGCGGCTCGATGGCGCCGTGGTCGCGCCGATGGTCAAGCGCGGAGTCGAGACGATCATCGGCGTCAACCGCGATCCGGTGTTCGGGCCGGTCGTGATGTTCGGCCTCGGCGGCGTGTTCGTCGAGGCCTTCAAGGATGTGGCATTCCGCGTCGCGCCCATCGGCGTGGCGCAGGCGCGGGCCATGATCGACGAGGTGCGCGGCCGCGTGCTGCTCACCGGGTTGCGCGGCCAGCCGCCAGCCGACGAGATCGCGCTGGCCGAAGCGATTGCCCGGGTCTCGGTATTTGCCGCCCGCAACGCCGAGCACATCGACAGCATCGACATCAATCCATTCGTCGTGCTGCCGGCAGGCGAGGGCGGGGTCGCGCTCGATGCGCTGATCGTGCCGCGCCACCACTGAGCAACCACCCGAAGGAGCTTCCGTGACCTGTTTCAGAACCCTGACGCGCCGGCGCACCGCGCTGCTGGCGCTGGCCACCGCCTTGCTGTCCGCAGGCGCCAGCGCCCAGGACTACCCCGCGAAACCGATCCGCATGGTGGTCCCCTTCGCGCCCGGCGGTACCACCGATGTGCTGGCACGCATCGTCGCGGAGAAGCTGCAGCAGGTGCTGAAGCAGCCCGTCGTCGTCGATTCCAGGCCCGGGGCCAACGGCATGCTCGGTGGCGACATCGTGGCGAAGGCCACGCCCGACGGCTACACCATCCTGCTGACGATCGCAAGCGCGCAGACCTTGAATCCCAGCCTCTACAAGATGCCGTACGACCCGCTGAAGGACCTCGCGCCGATCAGCCAGGTCATCAACGCGACGGTGTTGATGGTGGTCAACGCCTCGCTGCCGGACGGTGCAGGAGTTCGTCGCGCTCGCCAAGTCGCAACCCGGCAAGTTGAACTACGCCTACGGCACCAGCGGGCTGCAGCTGTTCGTCGAGACCTTCAAGGCCGCCAGCGGCGCCGACATCCTTGCGGTGCCATACAAAGGCACGGCGCCGCAGCTGGCGGCCGTGCTCAGCGGCGAGGTCGCGATGACCATGGATCCCTTCACCGCCATCCCGCACATCAAGGCCGGCAAGCTGCGCCCGCTCGCGGTGATGTCGGCCAACCGGTTCCCCAGCCTTCCCGATGTTCCCAGCATTGCCGAGGCCGGCTATCCCGGCGTCGAGCTCAATTCCTGGCTCGCGCTGTACGCGTCGGCGGCGACGCCGAAGCCGGTCATCAAGGCGCTGAACGAGGCCGTCGTGAAGATCGTCGCGATGCCGGACGTGCGCGAGCGCTTGCTGGCGCTGAACTACGTCCCGGTCGGCGGCACGCCGGAGCAGCTCATGCGCCTGTCGGTGGAAGAGACGGCCAAGTGGGCCAAGGTCGTGAAGGACACCGGCTTCAAGGTCGATTGACGCCCGATGGAGATCACGAGGGCTTTCGACGCACGCTCGACCAGGTCGCTGCCCGCGAGGTGGCGTTCGGCTTCGCGCGTGCATTGGCGGTGTTCCGCCCATTCAGCTGCGTGCGCGCTGCGCACCGATAAAGGCTTCGCCAACATCCAGAGACCCTGCTCGGCGCGGACGCGCTGGGCTGGAAACAGACCGATCGCCACCCCGCTTCAGGAGGCCGCATGAATTACGAAACCATCCAGTACGAGCTGCGCGACGGCATCGGCCTGCTCACGCTCAACCGCCCGCGCCAGCGCAACCCGCTCAGCGTGCAGATGCGCGACGAGCTGGCCTCGCTGATGCCGGTGATCTCGCACGATCCCTCGGTGAAGGCGCTGGTCGTCACCGGCGCCGGCGAGAACTTCTGCGGCGGCGGCGACATCTCCGGCATGCGCAAGCCGGTGACGGCGCGCACGCCGGCGGAGGGGCGCAACACCATCCGCGACGTGCAGGCGTGGCTGCCGCAGTTCGTCGGCCTCGAGAAGCCGGTGATCGCCGCGGTCGATGGCGTCTGCTACGGCGCCGGCTTCAGCCTGGCGCTGGCGGCCGACTTCATTGTCTGCACGCCACGCGCGCGCTTCTGCCAAGCCTTCGTGCGCGTCGGCCTGGTGCCCGACTTCAGCGCCATCTTCCTGCTGCCCCGCACCGTCGGGCTGCACAAGGCCAAGGAGTTGATGTTCACCGGCCGCGTCGTCGATGCCGAGGAGGCCAAGTCGCTGGGGATCGTGTTCGAGATCCACCAACCCGAGTCGCTGCTGGCGGCGGCAATGGCCATTGCCGGCCGCTTCCGCGAGGCCCCGACCGAAAGCATCGGCATTACCAAGACACTGCTCAACCAGTCGTTCCAGAGCGACGAGCGTCTGATGGGCGAGCTCGAGGGCTTCGCCTCGGCGACCGTGAAGACGCTCCCCTACCACCAGGAGGCCGTGGAGCGCTTCCTGGCCAAGGAGCCGCCGCGCTTCGACTGGGATCGGCTGGCCGGCGAAGACAAGACCCGTTGATGGAGTTGGTTCGATGATTGACCTGAGTTCCCGTATCGACGCGCTGAGCGACGACGAGCGCATGGTGCGCGACGCCGCGGCCGCTTATTCCTCGCGTGACCCCGAGTACCGCCGCGTGCGCGGCCTGCGCGGGCAGTTGCCGAGCTACGATGCTGCCGCATGGCGCGAATTGGCCGAGATGGGCTGGACCGGCTGCCGGCTGCCCGAGAGCGTTGGCGGCCTGCAGCTCGGCTTCGCGCAGCTCGCGTTGCTGCTCGAGCAGCATGGCCGCGCGCTCGCGCCCGAGCCGCTGACGGCGGCGGCGCTGTTGGGCGGCGGTGCACTGCTGGGCGGCGACAATGAGCCGCTGAAGCAGGAGTGGCTGCCGCGCCTGGCGGCCGGCGATTGGACTCCCACCCTGGCCTGGCAGGAAGCCGCCGGCAGCCAGTCGGTGCAACCGACCGCGACACGGGCAACGCAGCGCGATGGACATCATGTGCTCGATGGCCGCAAGTGCTTCGTGCCGATTGGCGAGACGGCTGACGCATTCATCGTCTCGGCCGCTGCGGCCGACGGCTGTGCGCTGTACTTGGTAGACCGCGATGCGCCGGGGCTGGCCATCCGCTCGCAAACGCGGGTTGACGGCGGCACCTGGAGCGAACTGACGCTCACGGCGGTGCCGGCGCGGGCCGTGGTCGCGAGCGCGGCGGTGGCGCTGCCCGCACTCGAGCGCGTGCTCGACGAAGGCCGGCTCGCCGTCAGCGCCGAGTTGCTCGGCGTGATGGGGCGGGCGCTGGAGATCACCGTCGACTACATCAAGGTGCGGGAGCAGTTCGGCAAGCCGATCGGCAGCTTTCAGGCGCTGCAGCACCGCGCGGTCGACATGTTCGTGCTGGTGGAGCTGTCGCGGGCGGTGGTGCGCCAGAGCGCGCAACGCTTCGACGCCGGCGAGAACGCGAACGAGCGTGCCCTCGCCGCCAGCCAGGCCAAGGCGCGCTGCTCCGATGCCGCCTTGAAGGTCGCCAAGGGGTGCGTGCAGTTGCAAGGCGGCATCGGCTACACCGACGAGTGCAACATCGGCCTGTTCCTCAAGCGCGCGATGGTGCTCGCCGCGTGGCTGGGCGACGCCTCGACGCACCGCCGCCGCTACGGCGAGCGGGCGGGCGACCCGAGCGAAGAGGCCGAGGCTAGCGACCCGCTGCGCCGTGACGTGCGCAGCTTCCTGGCGGCGAACTTCCCGCCCGAATGGCGCTTCCCGGCCACGCGCATGAGCATCAAGGAGACCGTGTCCTGGCAGCGCAAGCTGGCCGAGAAGGGCTGGGCCGCGCCGGGCTGGCCCACGGAACACGGGGGCACGGGACTGTCGGCCTACGACCAGCTGGCCATGGCGGAAGAATTCGACCGGCATGGCGTCTCCATTGCGCCCAACATGGGCATCACGATGCTCGGACCGCTGTTGATCCGATACGGCTCCGAAGAGCAGAAGCGCAATTACCTGCCGCGGATCCTGTCCGGCGAGCTGCGCTGGTGCCAAGGCTATTCCGAGCCGGGAGCCGGCTCCGACCTGGCCGGCCTGCGGACCAAGGCGGTGCTCGACGGCGATGAGTTCGTCGTCAATGGCCACAAGATCTGGACGTCGTTCGCCCACGAGGCCGACATGATCTTCATGCTGGTGCGCACCGACCCTGAGGCGAAGAAGCAGGAAGGCATCAGCTTCCTGCTCGCCGACATGAAGAGCCCCGGCATCACGGTGCGGCGCATCCGCAACCTCGGTGGCAGCTCGGAATTCTGCGAGGTCTTCTTCGACAACGTGCGGGTGCCCAAGCAGAACCTGGTCGGCGGCCTCAACCGCGGTTGGACCATGGCCAAGTCGCTGCTGGGCAGCGAGCGTATCCTGATCGGCAACCCACGGCTGGCGAAGGCCCCGCTGCAGCTGCTGCACCGGCTCATGAAGGCGCGTGGTCTGCTGCAGCAGCCGGCGGCGCGCGCGCGCTTCGACGAACTGCGGCTCGACGTCGAAGACCTGGGGGCGTCGTACGTGCGCATGGCCGAGGTGCTGCGGCGCGGCGACGAGCTGGGCGCCGAGGTCTCGATGCTGAAGATCTGGATCACCGAGGCGATGCAACGCGTGACCGACCTGCTGCTCGAGGCGGGCGCCGAGGACGCGACGCTCGACGCGTCGACCACGCTGCCCGACGGCACCCAGATGCACATCGCCAACCAGTATTTCGCATCGCGGCCGGCCACCATCTACGGCGGCTCCAGCGAGATCCAGCGCAACATCCTCGCCAAGGCGATGCTCGAGCTGCCGGGCTGAATACCAGGCCATGTCGCGCCGGCACGCGGCGCGACATGGCGCGCGGGATTCGACGCGCCGGCGCTCACTCCGGCTTGAAGCCGGTCTCCTTGACGATCTTCGCCCAGCGCGCCGTCTCGGCGGCGATCGCGGCGGCGAATTGTTCCGGCGTGTCGCCGACCGGTTCGTAGTTCAGCCTGGCCAGGCGCTCCTTCACGTCCGGCATCGCGACGATCTTCACCATCTCGGCATGCAGGCGGTCGATGATCGGACGCGGCGTTCCGGCCGGCGCCATCAGGCCGATCCAGGAGCTCAGTTCGACGCCATGCACGCCCGACTCGAGGAGCGTCGGCACCTCGGGCAGCACGGGGGATCGCTTGTCCGACAGCATCGCCAGCGCCCGGAGCCTGCCGGCCTTGACATGCTGCACTGCCGTGAACGGGTCGATCGTCATCGCCACCTCGCCGGCGAGCACCGCCGCGAGCTGCGGCCCGGTGCCCTTGTAGGGGATCGCGACGATGTGGGTGCCGGTGGCCCTCTTGAAGCTCTCGCCCACGAGCTGGACGAGGCTGGTGCCGGCGGCGTAGTCGTACTTGCCGGGGTTCGCCTTGGCCAGCGCGATGAACGCCTGCAGCGTCTTCGCCGGCACCGAAGGGTGCACCACGATCATCGTCTTCAGCGTCGCGAAATTGCTGATCGCCACCAGGTCCTTTTGCGCGTCATACGGCAGCTTGTAGAGGTTGGGCGCCAGCGTCTGCGCGCTGCCGACCGTCATCAGCAGCGTGTAGCCGTCGGGCGCCGCCTTGGCGACCACGTCGGTGCCCACGATGCCATTGGCGCCGGCCCGGTTGTCGGGCAGCACGGTCTGGCCGAGGGACGGGCCCAGCTTCTGCGCGACGACGCGCGCCAGCACGTCGGCCGGACCGGCAGGCGCAAACGGAATCACCAGCCGGATGGGCTTGGACGGCCAGGTGTCGGCCCACGCTGGCGCGCCCCCGAGCAGGCTGGCACCGGCAAGCAGCGCGGCGCGTCGCTTCAGCATGGTCATTGCACCTTGAAGTTGGTCGCTTTCACCGCCTTGGCCCACTTGGCGGTGTCGGTGGCGATCAGCTGCGAGAACTGCTCCGGCGTGCTGCCCGCCGGTTCATAGTTCAGTGCGGCCAGTCGGTCGCGGAACTCGGGCAGCGCGACGATCTTGGCGACTTCGTCATGCAGCCGCTTGAGCACCGGGGCCGGCGTGCCGGCCGGTGCCAGCATGCCGGCCCAGGCATCGAGCTCGACGCCGGATACACCCGCCTCCTGCAGCGTCGGCACGTCGGGCAGCAGCGACGAGCGCTTGCGCGACAGCACTGCCAGGGCTCGCAGCCGGCCACTCTTCACGTGCTGCACGGCGGTGAAGGGATCGATCGTCATCGCCGCCTCGCCGGCGAGCACCGCCGACAGTTGCGGGCCAGTGCCCTTGTAAGGGATGGCGACGATATCGGTGCCAGTGGCAAGCTTGAACGTTTCACCGACCAGGTGGAGCAGGCTCGAGCCGGCCGCGTAGTTCAACTTGCCGGGTTGCGCCTTGGCCAGGGCGACGAACTCCTGCAGCGTCCTGGCCGGCACCGACGGGTGCACCACGAGCATCGTGCCGAGCGTGGCGACCATGCTGATCGGAGCCAGGTCCCGGATGGAGTCGTACGGCAACGCATAGAGGCTGGGCGAGACGGTCTGCGCGCCTCCAGTGGTCATCAGCAGCGTGTAGCCGTCGGGCGCAGCCTTCGCCACTGCATCGGTGCCGATGATGCCGTTGGCGCCGGCGCGGTTGTCGAGCACCACGGGCTGGGCCAGGGCAACCGTGAGGCGCTCGGACACCAGCGCGCAACCACGTCGGTCGCCCCGCCTGGCGGGAATGGCACGACCATGCGGATCGGTTTGCTGGGCCAGCTGTCGCTCCAGGCGGGCAGCGGTGCGAGGGCGGCGGTTGCGCCCGCCAGCAGAAAGCGTCGTCGTTGCATCATGGGAGCGCCCCTCACTCCAGCTTGATGCCGGCCTTGGAGATGATCTCGCCCCAACGCTTGGTCTCGGCCTTCGAGTAGGCGGCGAGCTCTTGCGGCGAACTGCTGTGCATGATCGCGCCTTGCGAGAGCAACCGGTCACGGATGGCCGGGTCCTTGGTGAACTTCTCGATCTCGGCGTTGAGCCGCGCGATGATGGGTGCCGGCGTGCCAGCGGGGGCGAGCAGCTGATACCACGTGGAGGCTTCGAAGCCGGGGAAGCTCTCCGCAATGGCCGGCACGTCCGGCAGGTTGGGCAGGCGCTTGAGCGATGCGGTGGCCAGCAGCTTGAGCTTGCCGCTGGTGATGAATGGCAGCGGCTGCTGCAGCCCGTCCAGCAGCAGGTTGATCTGCCCGCCCACGAGGTCGGTGAGCGCCGGGCCGTTGCCCTTGTAGTGGAGCTTGTGCACCGAGATGCCGGCCGCGTCTTCCAGCAGCTGCATCGCGAGGTGCGGCGCGGTGCCGTTGCCCGGCGTGCCGAAGTTCACCTTCTCCGGGTTCGCCTTGACGTAGGCGAGAAACTCCTTGAACGAGTTGACAGGCAACGAGGGGTGCGACACCAGGACGTAGGGCAGGTCGGCGACGCGGCCGATCGGGCTGAAGTCGCGCTCCGCGTCATAGGGCAGCTTGGGAAACAGGTGCGGGTTGATGGTCAGTGCACCGGTGGCCAGCAGCAGCGTGTAGCCATCGGCCGGCGCCTTCGCCGCGGCGGCGACGCCGATGATGGTGCTCGCGCCGGGCTTGTTTTCGACGACCACCGCCTGGCCCATGCTTTCCGTGAACTTCTGCGCCAGCTGGCGCGCGAGCGCATCCGAGAAGCCGCCGGTGGCATACGGGACGATCAGCTTGATCGGCTTGCTGGGGTAGGTCTGCGCCGATGCGGTGGCGGCCGCTGCAGCGAACGTGAGGAGGCCCGCGATACGGGCGAGAGTGCGAATGCCTAACATGGGAGGGTGCCTCTGGTGTTGGTTGTTGCGGGATCGGAAGGCGTTCACTGTTCGAGCTTGATGCCGGCCCTGGCGATGATCCTGCCGTACTGGTCGTACACGGCGCGCAGCATCCTGGCCGCCTCTTCAGGCGTCGAGATGTAGGGTTCCATGACCTGCAATGCCAGCGCGTTCCTGACCTCGGGCAGCGCGAGGATGCGGTTGATCTCGGCGTTCAGCTTGGCGATGATCGGCTTGGGCGTGCCGGCTGGCGCGATGGCCATGAACCAGACGCTCATGTCGATCTCCGGCAGGCCCATCTCGGCGAAGGTCGGCACCTCGGGAAAGGCCGCGAGCCGCTTCGGCCCGGTCACCGCCAGCGGCTTCAGGCGCTTGTCCTTGGCAAAGGGCAGCGTGGTCGCCGGCGTGTCGAAGATGAAGTGCACCTGGCCGCCCATCAGGTCCTGCAGCATCTGCGGCGTGCCCTGGTACGAGACTTGGACCGCCTTGGTGCCGGTCTCCATCAGGAACAGTTCCGAGATCAGGCGCGTCACGCTGCCGCTGCCGATGGTGGCGACATTCAACTGCCCCGGCTTGTCCTTCAGCAGCGCGATGAACTCCGGGAGGGTCGAGGCTGGCACCGTCGGGTTGACGTCCAGCAGCAGCTCCGTCTTCACCAGCGTCGCCACCGGCGTGAAGTCCTTCATCGTGTCGTACGGCAGGTTCTTCAGCAGGTGCCCGTTGGCGAGATGCGAGTTGACGACCAGCATGATCGTGTAGCCGTCCGGCGGCGACTTGGCCAACGCGTGGGTCCCGATGACGGTGCTGCCGCCGGGCCGGTTGTCGACCAGCACCTGCTGCTTCCAGGCCTCGGTCAGCTTCGTCCCGACGAGGCGGGCGACGGTGCTGGTGCTGCCTCCGGGGCTGTACGGCACGATGAAGCGGATCGGCTTGGTCGGATAGTTCTCGACCTGGGCGGAGGCGAGAAAGGGGGCACTGGCCGCCACGCAGGCCAGCAAGGTCTTGAGGATCGGTCGCATGCTTGTCTCCTTCGATTTCTTGGTTGTGATTCAGTGGTCGCCCTGGTGCAGCTCGCCCGATGGCGCGCCGAGCAGGTGGTCGGCGCAGGAGGCGGTCGGTGCCGGGTCGGCGGTCGGCTTCAGGGTGGTGCACCGCCGAACGGTTCAAGCCCCTCGTCGGTCATCGCCAACTTTCCGAGGATGGAAAGGGCGCCGTCTCAGCGCAGGGTCGCGCGACCGTTGTTCAGCACGACGGTGTCGCGTTCGAGGACGCGGGCGCGGAACGACACCACCTTGTCGTCGACCCACATCTCCGTGCGGATGGTCTCGCCGGGGTACACGGGCGAGGAGAAGCGCACGTCGAAGCTGGCGAGGCGGTGCGGGTCGCCGTCGCAGAGCGCCCGGGTCACCGCCCAGGCGGCGATGCCGTAGCTCGCGAGCCCGTGCAGGATGGGCCGCTCGAAGCCGGCGGCGTGGCCTATCGCCGGCTCGGCGTGCAGGGGGTTGTAGTCGCCCGAGAGGCGGTAGATCAACGCCGCGCGCGGCTGCGTCGCGAAGTCCAGGCTGCGGTCTGGGGCGCGCGTGGGCAGCTCGTGCACGGGCTTCACCGGGCCGGCCGGTCCGCCGAAGCCCCCGTCGGCCCGGCAGAACGTGGTCGATGTCATCGTCGCGAGCGGCTCGCCCGTGGCGGCGTCGCGCACCGTGCGTTCCGAGTAGACGAGCATGCCCTTGCCGGGACCCTTGTCGACGATGCCGGTGATGCGCGTGCGGCCGATGATCTCGCCGGCCGGTGGCAGCGGCTTGTGCAGCGTCAGCCCCTGTTCACCGTGCACCAGCCGCACCCAGTCGATGCCGCTGCGCGGGTCCTTCATCCACATCCCGGGGTGGCCCAGCACGACCGCCATCGTCGGCAGCACCAGCAGATTCTTCTCGTAGACGAAGCGCAGCTCGGTCTCGTCCAGCGGGTCGGTGCCGAGGCCGATGCCCAGCGCGTACAGCATCGTGTCGCGCTCGGTGTAGCGCTGGTGCACGTCCTCGAAAGGCCAGGCCATCAGCCTGTCATAGTCAATCGCCATCTTGTTGCTCCTCAAATGGGGTCCCACGAGAACACGGCGGACGTGCTCCCGAGCGGAATGAAATCGGGCCGGATCCCTGGCGGCGAGCGCGCGGCGATGCTCTGCGGGTCCAGCGGTGGCAGGCGTGCATGCCGCGTATGGGACGCGGCAGACTCATCTGAAATATTTCGTCGGTGCGCACCGCGAAGGCGTCGTTGCCCACGCTGGCGCCCTCGGCGGCCACCAGCAGCGCGATGTCGTGGCCGATGCCGCGTCCCGCGCCTGTGAGCGCAACGACTTTGTCGTGCCGCTTGCTGCTGATGCCCATCCGTGCGATGCCTCGTTCTAGCTAACAATCGTTAGGTAAGGTTCCACAGCGGCGATGGGGAGCGTTGCACGCCCGCGCGCCTCAGTGCCGGCGGGCCGGCCGCGCCGCCAGCACGCCCGCCAGGGGCGACAAGTCGGGCAAGTCGTCGAGCTGGTCGACCAGCCGCAGCAAGCTGCGCGCGTCGGCCTCGTCGAGCACGGGCAGGGACTGGTGGCGGAAACGCACCTCCAGGTTCCGCTGTTGCTCAGTGGTGTCCTGCGGCATGGGCTGGTCCAGCTGCGGCAGGACGGCGGGCCATGGCCCCGACAGCGTCTCAGCCCCGTGGCCGTAGCCGCGTGCGGCGAGATGGACGGCGAGCAGGCCGTCCGCCGCGGCTTTGCCGGCCTGCATTGGCCGGCTCAGGCCCGCAGCCCCAAGGGCCGTTGCGCCGGCCAATGCGAACGCGGCGGCGGTGTCGGCCGCATTGAGCTGCAGCAGGTGGGCGCCGCCCGCGGCTGCGGCCAGCGCCGCCGCGCCGGGGCTGCCGGTCGCGATGCGGTCGAGCAGGTCCTGGCCAGCGGCGAACGCGGTCAGGAACGCGCGGCCGCTGTCTCCGCGCGACTCGGCCAGAGCCAGCAGCGAGGCGACCAGCACAGCCGACCCGATCGACATCGCGCCATTGCCCTCCGCTGCTTGGGACGCCGCCGCGTTGACCAGCGCTGCCTGCCGCGTCGAGGTGGCGAACCCGTGGCCGACGACGGTGGCCTGCCCGTGGCCGCCCTGCTCCAGCGCGTCCTCTGCGAGCAGGTGCACCAGCGGATCCTGCGCGCCGGACAGCGTGACGGCCATCCATGCGAACAGGGCCTGCCGCAACTGCAGTCGGCGGATGGGGCCGAGATCGCTGAAGCGCCAGGCGGCGCTGTGCTGCGCGAGTGTGAGCGTTACGGCGCTGCCTTGCATCACACACTCCTTATCTCAACGTTCCCCCCACGCCGGCGTGCGTTTCTCGCACTCCTGGCATGGCCCTCGAGCGCGTGTTCGCCCAGGTCCACCGGGGCGCAGGCGCGATATGGCGCGCGCAGCGCCGCGCTGCGCCCCATCCCGGCGCACGGACGCACCGTCTTCTTCGCTGCGCGCACGCCGTTGTTCACCGCAAGGAGGAGGGCGCCGGTCATTGCCGCGCGGCTTCCATGTGGTGATCCCGGCGGACGGTGCGGTGCGGCCGACCCTGCAGCACCTGCTGGCACATGGCGTCGAAACAGGCGCTGGAGCTGGACTGCGGCGCCCGCGGCGCGCGGCGCTCGGCCGCCTCGCTCTGGCGCGCGGCGACCAGTTGCGCGCCCATCGCGAGCGACTCCGGGCCCAGCCGGTACAAGCCGTCCTTGCGCTGCAGGTAGCAATGCGCGGTGAGACCGCGCAGCAGCGAGAGCACGCTGGTCTTGGGCGCCTCCAGCGCCGCGCTGAGCTGCGCGAGCGAGAGGCCGCCCGGCCGATCCGCTAGCAGACGAAGCAGGTGCAAGACGCGCGTCAGCGCCATCGGCGCACGGTCCTCGCCCAGGGTGTTCCGCTGCGGGTTTGCGCCACTGTTGAGGTCCATGCTGCACATGCTCCTTTTTCTTGTTGCGTTCGAATCTACGAACGGTATGGTGATTTAAAGAATACTCCGGGACCTGCGCCACGGTCAAACAGGCTTTCCCTTGCATCCCTCTGGCAGGCAGCCACCCAGAGGGCGGTCCACTCGGACGTCGCATGGCGTCGCGATGCGGCACCCACGAACGAAGTTCGAATATGCGAACAACGCTGACGACAAAGCGGACGGGGCGAGACCGCTGCAGGACGTGTGCGCTGTCGATCTGAGCGTGAACGCGCATGGTCCGCACGCGACTCCCCCTCGGCGATCCGGAGGCCGACGTCGCGCGTCGCTGCGCTCCTGCCATTGCGCCGTTTGCCTAACGCTTGTTAGACTGGCGGCCCTTGCGAGCATTGGAGAAGCAGTGAAGGTATTGGTGGCTGTGAAGCGGGTGCTGGACTACAACGTGAGGGCCCGCGTGAAGTCCGACGGTTCCGGGGTCGACCTGGCAAATCAGAAGATGTCGATGAACCCCTTCGACGAGATCGCCTGTGAGGAGGCGGTGCGGCTGAGGGAGGCCGGTGTCGCGAGCGAGGTCATCGCGGTCTCGTGCGGGCCTGCCGCCTGTCAGGAGACGCTGCGCAGCGCGATGGCGATGGGGGCCGATCGCGCCGTGCTGGTCGAGACTTCCGAGGCGCTGGAGCCGCTCGCGGTCGCCAAGCTGATGCGCCATGTCGCGCAGAAGGAAGGGGTGACGCTCGCGATCTTCGGCAAGCAGGCGATCGACGGCGACGCCGGCCAGACCGGCCAGATGTTCGCCGCGCTGATGGGATGGCCGCAGGCGACCTTCGCTTCCAAGGTGGAGGCCGCCGACGGCGGGCTCGCCGTTACCCGCGAGATCGACGGTGGGCTCGAGACGCTGCAGCTCGAGCTGCCGGCGGTGGTCACGACCGACCTGCGCCTGAACGAGCCGCGCTTTATCACCCTGCCCAGCATCATGAAGGCGAAGAAGAAGCCGATGGAAGTGCTCGAAGCCGCCGCGCTGGGCATCGACATCGCGCCGCGCCTGAAAACGCTCAAGGTGATGGAGCCCGCGGCGCGCAAGGCCGGCGTGCAGGTCGCCGACGTGAACGGACTGGTCAAGAAGCTGAAGGAAGAAGCGAAGGTGATTGCATGAGCATCCTGGTCATAGCCGAACATGACAACGCGGCGCTCAACCCGTCGACCCTGAATACGCTGAGCGCTGCCACCCGCCTGGGTGGCGACGTGCGGCTGCTGGTGGCCGGCAGCGGCTGCAGCGCGGTCGCGCGGTCGGCGGCCGGCATCGCCGGGGTCGCCAAGGTGCTGCTGGCCGACGCCGAGCACCACCAGTCCCAACTCGCCGAGACGCTGGCGGAGCTGGTCGTCGAGGTGGTGCGTGCCGACGCCGATTGCACTCACGTGCTGGCGCCCAGCACGTCCTTCGGCAAGAATGTGCTGCCGCGCATCGCCGCGCTCCTCGACGTGTCGCAGGTCTCCGACGTCGTCGCCATCGAAACGCCCGACACCTTCGTGCGTCCGTTCTATGCGGGCAATGCGCTGGCGCGGGTCCAGTCCAGCGACCGGATCAAGGTGCTGAGCATCCGCACGACGGCCTTCGACGCCGCCTTGGCGGGTGGCGGCGCGACCATCGAGAACGTGGCGTCGACGCCGCGGGCCCATCCCCACACGCGTCTCGTGGGGCGCGAGGTGGTGAAGTCGGAGCGGCCGGCGCTCGCGGCGGCCTCGATCGTCGTGTCGGGCGGCCGCGGCATGGGCTCCGCGGAGAACTTCAACGCGGTGCTTGAGCCGCTGGCGGACAAGCTCGGCGCCGCGCTTGGCGCGTCGCGCGCGGCGGTCGACGCCGGCTACGCGCCCAACGACTTCCAGGTCGGGCAGACCGGCAAGATCGTCGCGCCGACACTGTACGTGGCGGTGGCCATCTCCGGGGCGATACAGCACCTCGCCGGGATGAAGGACAGCAAGGTCATCGTCGCGATCAACAAGGACCCCGAAGCGCCGATCTTCCAGGTGGCCGACTACGGCCTCGCGGCGGATCTGTTCACCGCCGTGCCGGAGCTCGTGACGGCCCTTTGATGAGAGATGAGGTCCGTCGAAAAAGGAGAACATCGTGACGGTTCGAGTGGAAATCGACGCCGGCATTGCCCGGGTCACCCTGGACGCCCCCGCGCGCCGCAATGCGTTGAGCGCCGAGATGAAGGACCGGCTGATCGCCACGTTCCAAGGGTTCGCGGAGGATGACCGCGTGCGGGCCGTCATCCTCACCGGCGCCAACAACGCCTTCTGCTCGGGCGCGGATGTGACGTCCTTCGGAGCGTCGGACATCCGCGGCGGGCGCCGCCGGCTGGCCTCCGCCCACGCCCTGATCCGCGCGATGGTCCACCTGGAGAAGCCCATCATCGCCGCGGTGCGCGGGCCGGCTGTCGGCATCGGCTGGAGTCTTGCGCTGGCCAGCGACTACATCCTCGCGACGCCCACCGCGAAGTTCGGGCAGCTCTTCAGGAACGTCGGCCTCGCGCCCGACGGTGGCGCCGCCTTTTTGCTCGCGCAGTACGTCGGCGTGCTGCGCGCCAAGGAGCTGGTGATGTCGGCACGCATCGTGACCGGCGAGGAGGCGATGCGCCTGAACCTGCTGACGGAGCTGGTCGCCGAAGACCAGCTCGACCAGCGCGCAAGCGCGATTGCGACCGACCTCGCGGCGTCGGCGGGCCTGGCGCTCGGCATGGCCAAGCGCCTGTTCGTGGGCACTGCGGGAGTCGGCATCGATGCCTTCCTCGAGCTCGAGTCGCACGTGCAGAACCAGCTGCTCGCGAGCCGCGACCACAAGGAAGGCGCCGCCGCCTTCGTCGCAAAGCGCCCACCGAAGTTCGAAGGTCGCTGAGAACCGGGGCGCGCGGTGTTCCGACCGATCCCCATGTCCAGCCAGCCGATTGCAAGCGATGTTCGCGGCCCCTGCTGCCTGCCCGGCGCCCGCGAGAACAACAAGGAGACCGACAGAAGATGGGCACGCTGAAAATTCTCGACGGCAAGCTGCGGCTGCCCGTGATCTGCTCGCCGATGTTCACCGTGTCGTATCCGGCATTGGTCGCCGCGCAGTGCAAGGCCGGTGTCGTCGGCTCGTTCCCGGCGCTCAACGCACGCCCCGAACCGGAGCTGGGGCGCTGGCTGACCGAGCTGAAGGCCGAGCTCGCCGCCCATGCGGCCGCCAACCCTCACCAGAAGGTGGCTCCCTTTGCCGTCAACCAGATCATCAAGAAGGACAACACGCGGCTCGAGCACGATCTGGCGGTGTGCGCGAAGCACCAGGTGCCGATCACCATCACCAGCCTGCGTGCACCCAACGAACTGGTGCAGGAGATCCACGGCTACGGCGGCGTGATCCTGCATGATGTCGTCAACCTGCGGCACGCGATGAAGGCACTCGAAGGCGGCGTCGACGGGCTGATCCTGGTCGCCGCCGGTGCCGGCGGGCATGCCGGGCGCCTCAATCCCATCGCATTCGTCAACGAGGTCCGCAAGCACTACGACGGGCCGATCGCGCTGTCGGGCACGATCTCGAATGGGGCCGGCATCCTGGCGGCGCAGGCGATGGGCGCCGACTACGCCTACATCGGCACCCGCTTCATCGCCACCACCGAATCGAATGCCAGCGAGCCCTACAAGCAGGGGGTCCTGCAGGGCAACGCCGAGGACGTGATCTACACCGACTACTTCTCGGGGGTGCACGCCAACTACCTGCGCGCCAGCATCGTCGCCGCGGGCCTCGACCCCGAGAACCTGCCGACCTCTTCGGGCCAGCGGCCGCTGCTGCGCACCAGCGCCTGGAAGGACGTGTGGGGCGTGGGCCAGGGGATTGGCTCGATTGCCGACATCCCCGATGTGGCGACCCTCGTAGCGCGCATGGAGGCGGAATACCAGGCGGCCAGGGACAAGCTGCTGCGCTCGTACGAGGGAGCGTAGACGGTCGGTTGGCGTTCCTCTCATAGTGAAATTTGGGTATTCATAACGAAATTCGCTCGGTATGATGTTTTGGCAGACAGCACAGGCCCGGGGGCGGTTCCGCCCGCGGAGCGGACACCCCCACAGGAGACTGCAATGAAGCGACGTCCTTTCTCGGCGTTGATCGCACTCGCCGCCGGCTGCGTATTGAGCGGCCCGCTGACCGTCGTGGCCCAGGCGGGCTATCCCGACAAGACGGTGCGCATCGTCGTGCCGTACCCGCCAGGCGGCGCCACCGACCTGTCCGCCCGATTGCTGGCCGGCGAGATGGGGAAGCTGCTGGGCCAGAGCGTGATCGTGGAGAACAAGCCCGGAGTGGCTGGCGTGATCGGCACGGACCTCGTGGCCAAGTCGCCGGCGGACGGCTACACGCTGGTGTTCGGCGGCGCGGGCAACCTCACGCTGCGGCCGATCATGGATCCGAAGCTCTCGTACAAGGTGGACAAGGACCTGCAGGCGATCAGCCACGTGGTCACCTACGACCACCTGCTGGTGGTGCGCAACGGCCTGCCGGCGCGCAACGTCCAGGAGTTCGTGCAACTGGCCAAGGACCGCAAGCTGAGCTACGGATCCTCCGGTTCGGGCGGGCCGCAGCACCTGGCGATGGAGCTGTTCAAGTCCATGACGCGCACGGACATGACGCACGTCCCCTACAAGGGCGAGAGTCCCGCCATGCTGGACCTGGTGGGTGAGCGCGTGGACGCGGCGATCGTGTCGACCGCCGTGGCCGCGCAACTGGTCAAGGGCGGCAAGGTGCGGGCGATCGCCGCGGCCAACCCCTACCGTTCCCGGATGTTCCCCGAGCTGCCGACGATCGCGGAAGCCGGCGTGCCCGGCTACGAGGTCGAGATCTACGGCGGCCTGCTGGCGCCGGCGCACACGCCCACGCCGGTCATCGAGAAACTGCAGCGCGCCGTGGTCGCCGCGATGAAGGCACCGGCCTTGCAGCAGCAGTTCACCGAGGCAGGCCTGATTCCCATCGGCGGAACGGCCGCCGACTTCACGCGTCTGCTGAAGAAGGAGCGCGAGAAGTGGGAGCCGATCATCAAGGCATCGGGCGCCACCCTGGAGTGACGCGCCGCGGCCCCGCACGGCGGGGCCGGCGTCCTCAGCAGGACTTCGGCAGCCCGAGCACCTTCTCGGCGATGTTGCACACCGTCGTTCGTCCTGCTTCCTGGAAATCGAGGTCGGCGCCGATCAGCGCGTACGGGCGGCCTTCCAGTTGGCCAGTTGCGCTCGCAAGGCCGTGACCAGGGCGAGCGGTTCGTCCAACATGACGTGGTGGCGCGCGTTGGGGATCTCCACCAGCGGCAGCCGACCGTCGAACTGTTCACGGCTCACCTGGCGTTCCCACGCGCCGAAGCGCGCGCTCAGCGCGCCCCACATCAGGGCCACCGGGCAGCGCATGCGCAGCAGGTCGTCGACGTAATCCAGGCGGCGCGGGTGCGTGAGCGCCGCAGGATCGAATTTCCAGCGCCAGCCGCCGGCCTCCGGCTTGATCGCCGTCTGCGCGATGTGCTCGAGATAGAAGTCGCAAGTGACCGGCTGGTCGGGCAGCACCCGGAAGCGGCGCAGCGCGGTCGCGCGGTCCGGGTAGATGCGCGGCACGGGGCTGGACTGCACGTAGGAGGCGAAGGTGGCACCGTCCTTCTCGCGCGGCGGCGAGTCGAGCACCACGAGCCCCGCCATGCGCTCGCCGTGCGCACAGCCGGCCATGATCGCCACATAGCCGCCCAGGCTGTGGCCGACCACCACGGGCGGCCGGCCCGGGGCCAGCGCGTCGGCGACCGCCATCACGTGCTCGGCATAACGCTCGCGCGCGTAGCGGCCGCAATGGCTGCTGTCGCCCATGCCGCCCAGGTCCGGCGCGATCACGTGGTGGTCGTCCGCCAGCAGCGGAGCGACGAAGCGCCACCACTCCGCGCTCGCCGCGTTGCCGTGCACCAGGACCAGCGGGGGCAAGGCCGCATCGCCCCAGGCGAGGTAGTGGATGGAGCTGCCGTCCACTTCCAGGAAGCCCTCGCGGTTGGGCATGGCCCGCGCTGCTTCGGCCCACTCGGGCAGCGCGCTTGGTTCGGTGGCCGCGTCCGCGGCAAGCATTGCTTGATCTTCTCTCATCGGGTCAGGAGGTGGTGGCATCGGGGCCGATCACGCCGGCGGCGCGCAGCGCTTGCAGCCGTGCTGCGGGAATGCCCCAGGCGGCCGCCGTGGCCTCGCCGCCCGCGCCGCGCTTCGGCGGCGCCGCCCCCACCGCGCCTGGCGTGCGCGAGAAGCGCGGCGCAGGGGCGGGCTGCGTCACGCCGTCCTGCAAGACGAAGCTGCCGCGCGCTGCGTTGTGCGGGTGCCGCGGCGCCTCGTCGCGGTCCAGCACCGGCGTCACGCAGGCGTCGCTGTCCTCCAGCAGCTCGCACCATTCGCCCCGCGTGCGGGTGGCGAAGAGTTCCGCCAGCATGGCGCGGCCCTCCTGCCAGGTGGAGGGATCGTCCAGCCGCGCCAGCGCTTCGGGCGGCAGCCCGGTGCGTTCGGCGAAGACGGCGCGGAACTTGGGTTCGATGGCGGCGAAGGCGATGTACGCCCCGTCCGCGCACGCATAGGTGGCGTAATGGGGCGCGCCGCCATCCAGCAGGTTGTGGCCGCGTGGGGCGGCATGCAGCCCCGCCGCGTACATGCCGAACATCGAGGTCATGAGCACGGCCGTGCCTTCGACCATCGAGGCGTCGATCACCTGGCCCAGACCCGAGCGGTTGCGCTCCACCAGCGCGCAGGCGATCCCGAAGGCGAGGTTCAGGGCACCGCCCGCATAGTCGGCCAGCAGGTTGAGCGGTGCGGCCGGCTTCCCATCCGCCGGCCCGAGCGCGTGCAATGCGCCCGACAGGGCGAGGTAGTTCAGGTCGTGGCCAGCCAGCTCGTGCAAGGGGCCGTCCTGGCCATAGCCCGTCATGCGCCCGTACACCAGGCCGGGATGGCGGGCCATGCAGGCCTGCGGCCCCAGGCCGAGCCGCTCCATGGTGCCCGGACGGAAGCCCTCGATCAGCACGTCGGCGGCGGCCGCCAGGTCGCTCACCAGCGCGACGCCGTCCGCCTGCTTCAGGTCGACGGCCAGTGATCGCTTGCCGCGATGCGGCAGTTCGAAGCGGCGCGGCCGCGCGATGCCGATGTTGGCCGGCTCCAGCCTCTCCACCAGCAGTACCTGCGCGCCCATGTCGGCCAGCAGCATGCCGCACATCGGACCGGGCCCGATACCGGCCAGTTCCACCACCCGTACGCCGGCGAGCGGCCCACCCTTCAATGCCATGCCCTCTGTCCCCATGTCGATAGTCGCCATGCGTGGCGCAAGCTGTTGCGAAATGCCGGCGCCGCGATCGCGATCAGGCGCTCGGCGCGTTGTCCCAGCGTGGCGTGGCGCAGGTCGGCCACGCCGAACTCCGTCACCACGACGTCCACATCGGCACGGCCCACGGTGGCCGGGCCGTCCAGGTCGACGACGATGCGGCTGCGCCTGCCGCCCTCGGCGGTGGCCGGCAGCACGGTGATGGCGCGGCCGCCGCTGTCCGACTGGCGCGCCGCCTGGCAGAAATCCAGCAGTCCGCCGATGCCGCCGCGCTGGCGCCCGCCGACCGCTTCGCTGTTCACCTGGCCCGTGAGGTCGACCTGCAGGGCGCCGTTGACGGCGTGCAGGCAGTGCATGCGCGCCAGCACTTCGGGCGCATGGGTGGACGTGCCGGGGCGCACTTGCACTCCCGGGTTGTCGTGGACCCAGCGATAGAGATCCGCGGTGCCGATGACCGTGTTGGTCACCGACACGCCGGCGTCCATGCCCTTGCGGGCATTGGTCAGCGCTCCCTGCTGCACCAGCAGGGCGGCGGCATCGCCGAACACGCCGGAGTGCAGGCCCAGGTCGCGGTGCTGCCGCAGCTGCAGGAACAGCGCATCGGGCAGGCTGCCGAAGCCGGCCTGCAGCGTGGCGCCATCGGGCACCAGGCCGGCGACGTGCCGGCCGATCGCGAGCTCCACCTCGCTGCCGGCGGCAGCCGGCAGGGCCAGCGGCCCCGCTTCGGCCTGCACCCAGTGGTCGATGCGAAGGTCTGGGGGCAGTTCCGCGCCATGCGTCCAGGGCACGTCGGGGTTGAGTTCGGCGACCACCAGGCGGGCCCGCCGCGCAGCATCGACGCAGTAATCGTGCGCCAGGCCCAGGCTGGGCCGTCGGCCGGCGGGGCCGGGCGCGAGCTGCAACAGGACCACGTCCGCTCGCAGCTGGCCGGACCGGAACAGGGGCGCGATGCGGCTGTAGCGATCCGGCAGCACCTCCAGCAAGCCGCGATCGGCCAGCGAGGCGTTGTGGCCGAGGGTGCCGTAGGAGAGGAAGCGCAGGCTCGCCGGCAGCGGGCCGTCGAAGGTGCGCGTCATGGTCGCGCCCAGGAACACCGTGGCCTCGGCCACGCCCGGACCCTCCGCCACCAGCTTGCGGGTGAGCGTGAGCGGCTCCGCCGCGGCCTGGCCGCACACGATGTGGTCGCCGGGCCTGAGCAGCCCGTGGAAACTGAATCCGGCGGCGGCGACGAGGGGGCCGGGCTGGGTCATGCGCAACGCGCGGCTGCGCGGTTCACGCGAGCGCGGCGGACGGGGCCGTCGCGGGCGGGTGGCGTGGCGCCGGCGCGGTGAGGGCCATCAGCGTGCCGAAGTCCCGCACCGCCTCCAGCCCGAACACCGCGTCGACGAGCGCATCGGCCTGTGCGGGGGCGAGGCGGCCCTCGGCGTTGTCGCGGAACTTGGCGATCAGCTCGGCGTCCGTCATCGCGGTCGACGGGTCGGGTGACGGGCTGCCCTTAGGGAAGCGCTTCTCGCCCGTGAAGGTGGTGCCGCGCGCGCGTACCTCCACCCTGGCGGGGCGGCTGCCCCCGTGGCCGGTGAGCAGCTTGACGTAGTCGGGATGGACCTCGTGCGTCACCTTCTCCATCAGCGCCAGGACGGAGGGCTGGAATACGAGGGCCGGGTCCTGCCAGGCCCTCGCCGTCGGTGGGCAGTGCGCGGCCAGCGCGATGCCGTGCGCGATGCTGAACTGCGCATCCATCACGTCGTGGATCTCGCGATTGAGCCAGATCGGCCGTTCGACCATCCCCTCGACCCACACCTTGATGCCGTCGATTTCCTCGCGCCGCAAGGCCTGCGTGCGCACGATGTCGATCAGCACGTCGGCCAGGGCATGCAGCACGCGGCAGTGCGCATAAGGCTTGTACGAGGTCTCGCCCGGGAAGTGCCATTCGCGGCCCAGTCCGGCGGTGATCACCTCGGGCTCCCAGCGCCGCGTGCCCATGAAGCGCGCATAGCCGACCTCGCGGTCATCCAGGAGCATGCGGTCGCCCCGGTGGCCCAGCGCCGCCATGTGGGCGGCGGTGAGGGCGGCCTGCGTGAGCGCGCCGCCCAGCAGGTACTTGATGGTCGAACTCGGCGCATGGTCGAACCAGGCCATCTGCGCATTCACCGGCGAGATGGAGCCGGCGATGCCCAGCGCGTGCGCCATCACCTCGGTCGAGAGACCTTGCAGCATCCCGATAGCGGCGGTGGCGCCGAAGACGGTGCTGCTGTAGCCGTACACCGGCGGCGTCGCCACCTTGCCGTCCTGCGTGTCGCGCAGGTAGTCCATGGCCTTGCCGAGGCGCCACGACATCTCGTGCGCGACCGCGATCGCGCGCAGCACGTCCTGCCCGCCCAGGCCGCGCTCCTCGGCGACCGCCAGCGCGCCGGGCAGCACGTAGGGCGTCACATGGCCCGGGGGCAGGATGGCATCCATGTCCAGCGCGTTGATCAGTTCGGCGTTGGCGAACGCCGCGCCGAAGATGTTGAGCCGGTCGCCGGTGCCGATGATCGTCGCGCGGCCGGTGGCACCCTGCAGGCGGCCGTAGTCGATGCCGATGCGGCCCTTGGGCGAGTCGGTGGCGGCAAGCGCCGCCCCGATCGAGTCCAGCAGCAGCCGCTTGCATTCGGCCACCACGGCCGGCGGCAGGTCCGCATGGCGCACCTGCGTGAACGCGGCCAGTTGTTCGACGAGAGTCGCCATGCTTGTCCTCAGGCGCAGTGCGGGGCGCTGCCGGATCACTCCGGCTCGATGCCGGCGTTCTTCACCAGGCGCGCCCAGCGCGCGAGCTCCGCCTTCTGGAAGGCCGCGAGTTCTTCGCGGGTCGAGGGAATGGGCTTCCAGGCGTTGGCGCCGAAGTACTTGGCCGCCTCCGGCGTGCGCATGATGTCGGCGATCATCTTGCTCAGCTTGTCCGCGATGTCGGGCGGCGTGCCCTTCGGGGCGAAGGCAGCCAGCCAGCCGTTGGTCTCGTAGCCCTTCACGCCCTGTTCGGCGATGGTGGGGATCTCCTCGTAGCCGGGCATGCGCTCCTTCGTGGAGACGCCGAGTGCCTTGAGCTTGCCGGCCTTCACCAGCGGCATCACGGCGGGGGCATCGCCGAACACCATGTCGATCTGGCCGCCGATCACGTCGGTGATGGCCGCGGGAAGCGCCTTGTACGGTACGTGCAGCAGGTCGACGCCGGCCAGTTCGCGCAGCACCTCGCCGCCCGCGCGCGAGGAGGAGTTGCCGCTGCCGAAAGTCATCTTCCTGGTCTTCGCCAGGGCGAGCAGCTCCTGCACGTTGTTCGCGGGGGTGCTCGGCGCCACGACCAGCACCACGCCGCCGATGGTCACGCCCGACAGCGGCACGAAATCGGCCACAGGGTCGTAGGGCAGCTTCTTGAACAGCGCGCTGTTGGCCGCGTGCGTGGTGTTGGTGCCGATGGTGAAGGTGTAGCCGTCGGCCGGCTGGCTCAGCAGGTACTGCAGTGCGATGAAGCCGTTGGCGCCTGCCCTGTTATCCACCACCACGGGCTGCTTGTAATGGTCGGTGATCTTCTGGGCGATGTAACGCGCGGCCTGATCGGTGGTGGTGCCGGCGGCGAAAGGAACGATGATGCGCATCGGCCGGCTGGGAAAGGTGGCGGCGGTCTGCGCGAAGGCCGCGCAAGCGGCGCCGAACAGCGCGGCGCCTGCCAGCAGGCCGCGCAGGGAGGAGCGGAGGTTCACGGTTTGTCTCCTGAAGTTTATGTGGCCGGGGCTTAAGTCCTCTGCTGGCCAGTTTCCGATGGGGCCTTGCTCACGGTGTTTCCTTGACGAAGCCTTGCGCGATCCATTCCGCGATCTCGGCGTCGCTCGCCCCCAGCACGCGGCGCAGGACGTCGCGGGTGTGCTGTCCGAGCAGCGGCGGCGCGTTCTCGTAGCGGATCGGCGTTTCCGAGAAGCGCATCGGGTTGGCCACCGAGGGGATCTCGCCGGCGCGTTTGTGCGCCAGCGTCAGCTGCATGCCGCGGGCCTTGACCTGCGGGTCGGCGAATACGCGGTCGATCGTGTTGATCGGACCGCAGGGGACGTCCACCGACTCCATGGCCGCCACCCATTCGTCGACGGTGCGGGTGCGGGTGCGCTCGGCCATCAGCGGCAGCAGGGCGTCGCGGTTGGCCACCCGCAGCGCGATGGTGGTGAAGCGCGGGTCGGCCGCCTCGGCTTCGAGCCCCAGCACCTGCATGGCGCGGCGGAACTGGGCGTCGTTGCCGACGGCCAGGATGAACTGGCCGTCGCTCGCCGGGAAGTACTGGTACGGCACGATGTTGGGGTGGCCGTTGCCCATGCGGGTGGGTGCCTTGCCGGTCGTGAGGTAGTTCATTGACTGGTTCACGAGCACCGCCACCTGCACGTCGAGCATGCCGATGTCCAGGTGCTGGCCGATGCCGGTGAGGTCGCGATGTCGCATCGCCGCGAGGATGCCGAGGGCGGCATACATGCCGGACATCACGTCGGCCAGGGCGACGCCCGCGCGCTGCGGCCCGCCGCCCGGCTTGTCGTCGGGCTCGCCGGTGACGCTCATGAGGCCGCCCATGCCCTGGATCAGGTAGTCGTAGCCGGCGCGCTGCTTGTAGGGCCCGGTCTGGCCGAAGCCGGTGATCGAGCAGTACACGAGCCGCGGCAGTTCGGCATGCAGCGTGGCGTAGTCCAGGCCATAGCGCGCCAGGCCGCCGACCTTGAAGTTCTCCACCAGGATGTCGCAGCGCGCGGCGAGCGCCCGCACCAGCTTCTGGCCCTCGGGCGTGGCGATGTCGATGGCCACCGACTGCTTGCCGCGGTTGGCCGCCAGGAAGTAGGCGGCGTCGACGGGCTCGCCGGAGTGCTGGTCGCGCACGAAGGGCGGGCCCATCTGGCGGGTGTCGTCGCCGCCGTTCGGGTGCTCGATCTTGATGACCTCGGCGCCGAGGTCGGCCAGGTTCTGGGTGGCCCAGGGGCCCGCCAGGATACGCGTGAGGTCCAGCACGCGCAAGCCGGCCAGCGGGGCGGCGGGGGTCGTCGGGGAAGCGGTCGGCGTGGTCACAGGCTCAGCGACTTGGCGATCAGGGTACGTTGGATCTGCGAGGTGCCGCCGCCGATGGTGGACTGCATGCCTTCGCGGAAGTAACGCTCCATGTCCGCTTCGGGCAGCATGCTGTGGCCGCCCAGGATCTGCATGCCGTTGCGGGTGACCGTCTGCAGCGTCTCGGAGGCGATCAGCTTGGCCATCGAGACCTCGCGCTGGCAGGGCTCGCCGCGGGAGGCCATGTCGGCGGCGCGATACACCATCAGGCGCGCGGCGTCCACCGCGGTCTGCATGTCCGCCAGCATGTGGCGGATCACCTGGAAGTCGTAGATCGGCTTGTCGAACTGGATGCGTTCGTGCGCGTATTTCAGCGCATCGCTCACGGCCTGCTGCGCGTTGCCCACGTAAGCGGCGGAGACGGCGATGCGTTCGAGCTCCAGGTGATCGGTGATGATCTTCCACCCGTCGCCCGGCTGGCCCAGCAGGTTGGCCGGCGGCACCACAGCGCCATCGGCGAAGATCTCGGTCGTGCCGGTGGCGCGGCGCGCCATCGTGGGCAGGCGGCGGATGTCCAGCCCCGGCGTGTCGTTGGGCACGAGCAGCACGGTGAGGCCCTTGTGCTTGGCTGCGGCCTTGTCGCTGCGCGTGAGCATCGCGATCACCGTGTTGCGGGCGGCGGCGCCGGAGCACCACAGCTTCTGGCCCGTGATGCGCCAGCCCTCGGGCGTCTCCTCCGAGCGGGTGCGGGTGTTGGCCGCGTCGGAGCCGGCGGACGGCTCGGAGATGGAGATCGAGAAGCGGATGTCGCCCTTCATGAAGGCGGGCAGGAAGCGTTCCTGCTGTTCGCGCGTGCCGAACTTGCAGATGTTCATGGCGGTGAACGTCGACACCATGAAGGCGGTGGCGAAGTCGAAGCCGTAGCGCGCCAGGCCTTCGCACATCAGCGCGTAGTCGAAGATGCTGCCGCCGTCGCCGCCGTTCTCCTCCGGCACCAGCAGCCGCAGCCAGCCCATGCGGGCCACCTTCTCATACGCTTCGTAGGGGTAGTTGCGATTGACGTCGCACTCGCGCACGTACTCGCGCGTGATCTCGTCCTGCATCACGCGGTCGACGGTGTCCTTCCACAGTTGCTGTTCCGGGCTCAGGAAATTCATGGCTTCGCTTGTCTCCAGGATGGGGTGTCAGTCGACGATGAGGCGCTCGCGGCGGATCAGCAGCGTGAACTCGCAGCTCAAGACCCGTTCCGAGCGCTGGTTCACCGCCCACAGCTGGGCGGTCACCACGCCGTGCTTGTCGCCCTTGTCGCGCATGGCGATGATTTCGCTTTCCGCGTGCAGGGTGTCGCCGATGAAGGTGGGCTTGAGGAAGCGCAGCTTGTCGACGCCGTAGAACGCTTCGACGACGGCGGAGTCGAAGCCGAACAGCGCGTTGCTGATGACGAACACCAGTCCTCCCTGCACCACCCGCTGGCCGAACATCGACTTCTTGGCGAATTCGGCATTGGCGTGGATCTCCAGCCAGTTCCCGGTCAGCCCGCAGAAATTGACCACATCGGTCTCGGTGATCGTGCGGCCGCGGGATCGGGCCCGCTGCCCGATCGCGAGTTCCCCGTAGGGGAGATTCATCATCTTCGCTGTTCCTTCAGAACGAAATATAGGCCAACGAAGTGGAATTAGAGCAACGCCGCCAGGCACTGTCAAGCTCGGTTCCGCTAGTGCTCCGAGCTGTGGCCGTGGCGTCGCTGCCTTGACAACTGCATCCATGCGCGCTGTAATTTCACTTGGCACTTGCTAATTTCATTCTGAACACACGGCGGATTCAATGAAGACACCCATCCTGAAGGACAAGAACGGGCTCCAGATCATGGGGGTCGGCCTCCACTGGAACGACGTCGAGGTCGGCGACCGCTTCCGCACGCTGGGCAAGACCATCACGGAAGCAGACATCGCCATGTACGTGGCCGCCGTCGGCATGGTGGAAGAGATGTTCACCAACGTCGAATACATCAAGGAGGTGTCGGTGATCGGCTCGCGGCCCGTGCCCGGCTCCCTGGTGTTCTGCACCGCCGAAGGGCTGCTGATGCAAAGCACCATGCAGCGCACCGGCATGGCCTTCCTCGAAGCCGACGTGAAGGTCCACAAGCCGACCACCGCGGGCGACACCATCCACGTGGAATGCGAAGTCGTCGAGGCGCGGGCGACCAGCAAGGCGGACCGCGGCCTGCTGCGCACCTCCAACAAGGTCGTCAATCAGCGCGGCGAAGTGGTGCTCACGTACAACCCGCTGCGCATGGTGAAGACGCGCCCCGCCGCCTGAGCCGCTCGCCACGCCACCCAGAACTCCAAGAAGTCAAATCCATGCAATCCAGAACCCTCGCCGCCCTCGCCCTGTCCTTTGCCGCGATGCTGGGCATCGGCGGCAACGCCTCCGCCCAGGCCGCCTATCCGACCCAGCCGATCAAGATCGTCCTGCCCTTTGCGGCCGGGAGCCCCACGGACGCGATCCTGCGGGTGATCGCGGGCCCGCTCGGCAAGCGTCTCGGCCAAAGCGTCGTCGTCGACAACAAGCCGGGCGCAACCGGCCTGATCGGCACCGAGTTCGCGGCCCGGGCCGCGCCGGACGGGTACACGCTCCTGTTCGGAACCAACACGACGCAGGTCGCCAACCAGTACTTCTTCAAGAAGCTGCCTTACGACGGTGAAAAGGACTTCACCCCGGTGGCGATCGTCGGCGGCGTGCCGCACGTGCTGGTGGTCAATCCCTCGCTGCCGGTCAACAGCGTGCCCGAGCTGATCGCCTATGCGCGCTCCCATCCCGGAAAGATCTCGTTCCCGTACGCCAACAGCACCACCCGCATCACGGGCAGCACGTTCCGCGTCATGACGAAGACCAACCTGGTGGAGATCCCGTACAAGGCCTACGGCCAGGCGGTCACCGACCTTCTCGGCGGCCAGACGCAGATGATGTTCATCGATTTCACCACCGGCCTCGAGCACATCCGCGCAGGCAAGCTGAAGGCGCTGGGCGTCACGCCCGAGCGCTCGGCGAAGTTGCCCGGCGTGCCCGCGATGAAGGAAGTGCTGCCCGGTTTCGAGATCGGCAACTGGAACGGCCTGTTCGCTCCGGCGGGTACGCCCAAGGCCGTGGTCGACCGCCTGAACCGTGAAATGGCCGCGGTGCTGGCGATCCCGGAGGTGCAGAAGCAGATCGATGCGACCGGCTACGAACTGCTGCGCCAGATGTCGCCGGCGGAATTCGGCAAGTTCATCGCCGCCGAGAGCGTGCATTGGGGCAAGCTGGTCAAGGCCGCGGGCGTGGAGGCGGAATGAACGGCGGCCGAGCAGCATCCGTGATCCCGGGCACCTCGGAGGCGCCGGTCCGCTACGACGTCGAAGACGGAGTGGCGACGGTCTGCATCGACCGTCCCGCCCAGCGCAATGCGCTGTCGCTCGCGGTCTGCGAGCGGCTGCTCGAGATCTGGGACGACGTCGAGAGCAACGACGCGGTTCGCGTGGCCATCATCACGTCGTCGGACTGCGGCACCTTCTCCGCCGGCATGGACCTGAAGGAAGCCGCGAAGGTGCGCGCGGAGACCGGCAAGGACATGCTGCAGCTGCTGCGCGATCCGTTCCACGAACGCATGCGGCGCGTGTCCAAGCCGATCATCGCCGCGATGACGGGCCATTTCACCGCGGGCGGCATGGTGCTGGCGGCCAACAGCGACCTGCGCGTGGGCATGCAAGGCACCCGCGGCGGGATCTCGGAGTCCAAGGTGGGGCGCGGCTCGCCCTGGGGCGTGCCGATGCTGTGGATGCTGCCGCAGCCCTTCCTCCTGGAACTGATGTTCACCGGCGAGATGATCCCGATCGAGCGCTTCCACCAGCTCGGCTTCGTCAACTACGTCGAGGCCGATCCCGACGCGGTGCGCGCGCGCGCACGGGAACTCGCCCGCGCCATCGCGGCCAACGCGCCGCTGACGATCTGGGCGGCGAAGAAGAGCGTGGGCGCGGCGATGGACCTCGGCTGCGAGCAAGGGCTGCAGGCGGCCAAGCGCTTTCACGAGCGCGTGTACGCCAGCCAGGACGCGATCGAAGGACCGCGCGCCTTCGCCGAAAAACGGGCGCCACGCTGGATCGGCGCATGAGCGGCCCGGCCGCCCGCCCGTTCGTGCAAGCGAGCCGGCAGGGTGACGTCGTCACCCTGCGGCTCGATCATCCGGAGACCTTGAACCGGCTGGCGTCCGAGGCGCAGTTCCTGGAACTGGCCGGCCAGATCCGCTCGGTCGCGGCGGACACCAGCGTGCGCGCCCTCGTCATCACGGGCCAGGGGGCGGCGTTTTGCGCCGGCGGCGACATCCGCAACATGGCGGCGCGCGAAGGCTTTTCGGCCGGGACGGCGGCCGACATCGAGGAGCGGTATCGGCGTTCGGTGCACCAGGTGCCACGCGCGCTGAGCGAGATCGACATCCCGACGATCGCCGCGGTGAACGGCCCGGCCTATGGAGCCGGCTGCGACCTGGCGTGCTTCTGCGACATCCGGCTGGCCGCCCGCAACGCGAGCTTCTCGTTCAGCTTCGTGCAACTCGGCATCGTCCCCGGTGACGGCGGTGCCTGGATGCTCCCGCGCCTGATCGGCAGGTCCAACGCCATGGAAATGGCCTTCACCGCCGATCCCGTCGACGCCGAGACGGCGCTGCGCATCGGCCTGGTGTCGCAGGTGGTGGACGGGAGTCAACTGCTGGACCGCGCGCATGCGATCGCCAACCGGATCGCGCAGCATCCTGCGCGCGCGGTGCGGATGACCAAGAGATTGCTGCGCGATGCGGAGCACACCACGCTGGCCAAGCATCTGGACCTGGCAGCCGCGTTCCAGGCCATTGCCCATCTCACGCCGGAACACCTGACCGCGGTTGAGGCTGTGCTGGCGCGGCTGCAGGCACGGGGCTTGCCCGCTGCGCGAGCCGAAGGAGCGGATTAACCGGCGGCGCCGAGTTCGAAAGCGATCTGCCGCGCCTGATTGAGCAGATCGGGGGCGACCTCGTCCCGCAGGTCGTGCTTCACGTCCGGGCCGACCGCCATGGCCGTCAGGACGTAATCGGCGCTGGCGCCGGCGCGGATCGGCGTGGCGATCGAATTCGTCTGGCTCGTGACGGGCGACGCGAGGAAGCACCACCCTCGCTTCTCGAGTTCGTGGACGGCTGCGTCCACCGTGGCCTGGCGGAATGCGCCTTGGGTCTCGTCGGCCTTGATCAACTTGACCAACTTGCTCCGTGCCGGCTCCGGCTGGGCGGCCAGATAAGCACGCCCCGACGCGGAACTGAGCAGGGGCAGCCGCGCGCCCGCGTCCAGGCCCATGCGCACTTGGCCGCTGGGCACCACGTGCTCCACCACCAGCATGTGGAGGCGATCGCGGGTCGAAAGCGTCACGTGCACGCCGAAACGCTGCGACAGGGCCAGCATCCTCGGTTTCGCCACCGGCACGATCGGCAGGCTGCGCTTCACTGCGCGTCCGAGCGCCAGGCAGGCCACGTGGGGTTCGAAGCCACCGTCGCCATGGCTGGACGGGCGCAGGAAATTCTGGCTCTCGAGCGTGGCGATCAGCTTGGCGGCCGTAACGCGCGACAGGCCGAGCTTGGCCGCGATGTCGGCGGCCTGGAGGGATCGATGCCGGGCGTCGAACAGTCGCAGCAGTTCCAGGCCGCGGCGCAGCGAGTCGACTTCGGCGCCCGGATCGTGCGCGCGGTCGGAGTGCTGGGCGAAGGCCTTGGTGTCGCGCTTGCGGACCATCAGCTGTCCGGGCCGTCGGCCGTCACGCTCAGATCCGCTTCCAGCCTACGCTTGAGCGCGAGCAGGTCCGGGGCAACCTCGCTCTCGATCCGCGACACGCTCAGGATCCCGGAGGGCGCCGCGCAGCCCAGTGCAAAGCCATGCGGCCCGTCCGGCGTATCGATCACCACGGCCACGCCGTTGGTCCCGCGTTCCAGCGTGCCCGCGGCGATGACATACCCGCGCCGCTGCATCTGGGACACCACGGTCTTGAGCTGCCCGTGCAGCACGGACCAGGTTTCGTGGTCCGTTTCCTCGAGCCTCGCGAGCACGCGATCGCGCTCCGCATCGCCCATCGATCCGATCAGGGCACGACCGAGGGCCGACTGTCCCATGCGCAGGCGGGAGCCGACGCGAACGCGCAGCGTGAACAGCAGGCTCCGGCTGTGGGCCACTTCATTGCACACCATGCTGCCCCCGTCCGGCGAGCCCAGGACGACGGAGAGGTTGTGCTGATCGGCGAACTCCTGCATGAGGGGGCGGGCGATCACGACCAGATTGCGGTTCGATGCCGCAACGTAACCGAGCGCGAGCACCGAAGTGCTCAGGCGGTAGGCGGCGCGTTCGGCCGAGTAGATCAGGTAGCCGGATTCCGTCAGATTGGCCGTGAGCCGGGACACCGTCGGTTTCGGCAATTCGGTCAGGGTGGCGAGTTCCGTGTTCGTCCGCCACTCGTTGGCGGGCTCGAACGCGCGCAGGATGGCCAGGCCGCGCGCAAGCACACGGACTTCCGAGGGACGCGCGGGCGCGTCGGCGGGAGGGGCCGGAAGATTCACTGCCATCGTCAGAATGAAATTAGCAGCAAGTCTAGCAGCGGCACGCCTCCCGCACGCTCACTCGATGTCGACGATCAGCTCGCCGGCCTTCACCGTGTCGCCGACCCGGAAGGCAAGGGCGCGCACGATCCCCTCGCGCGCCGCGACCACCCTGTGCTCCATCTTCATGGCTTCCACCACGGCCACGGTGGCCCCTTCGGCCACGCGTTCGCCCGCTGCCACGGGCAACGCGGCAATGGTCCCCGACATGGGCGCCACTGCCAATCCCGCGGTGGCAGCTTCGTCGAAGCGGCGAGTCCGCGCCGGCTGGAGCGGGAAGCGGTCGCCATGGACCTGCAGTTCCCAAAGGCCCTGTCGCCATTGCGCGAACCAGGTGCCCGCCCCGATGCGGCCCCGGTGCAAGCCGTCGCTTTCCTGCGCGGCAGCCACGTCCCACGACGCGTCATCCACACCGACGCGAAATCCATCCGCGGTGCGCGCCTGCAGGGCGGCCGCCAACTGCTGTTCGCCCGCCCACAGGTGCACGCGGCCCAGCGGCGCCTGCGGATCCAGGCTGGCGCGATCCGCCACGTGCGCGCAAGCCCAGGGGTGCCTGGCGGTGGCGGACCGTGGCCCGATGGTCGCTGCACACGCTGCCGCCCGGGCGGTCCCGCCGTGGGTGGCGAACCGGCTGCCGTGCTCGTCGAGATAGCGGGTGTGCACCTGCGCCGCGCGCACGCCGGCGTCCACCAGGACGCGCCGCAAATAGCCGATGTTGGTGGTGAGCCCCATCAGGGCGGTTTCGTCCAGCGCCTCGACCATCCGTGCCAGCGCGGTCTCGCGTGACGGCGCATGCGTCACCAGCTTTGCCACCATGGGGTCGTAGAAAGGCGGCACGACGCCGCCGGCAGCGATCCCGGCCTCCACGCGGACGTGCCGCGGCCAGCGTACCGCGCCCACCTCGCCCGGCGACGGACGGAAATCGTGGGCCGGATCTTCCGCATAGATCCGGCATTCCACGGCATGGCCGTCACAGCGGATCCTTTCCTGGGCCAGCGGCAAGGACTCGCCGGCGGCCACGCGCAGCTGCCATTCGACGAGGTCCAGCCCGGTGACGCTCTCGGTCACGGGGTGCTCCACCTGCAAGCGCGTATTCACCTCCAGGAAGTAGAACTGGAAGTCCCGGGCGACGATGAATTCGAAGGTGCCGGCATTCAGGTAACCCACGCTGCGGGCGCCGCGCACCGCGGCCTCGACGAGGCGGCTGCGCACCGCCTCCGGCAAGTTCGGGGCCGGCGCCTCCTCCACCACCTTCTGGTGGCGACGCTGCAGCGAACACTCGCGCTCGAACAGGTGCGCCACGTTCCCGTGGCTGTCACCGAAAACCTGCACCTCGATGTGGCGCGGCTGTTCGATGAACCGTTCGACGATCAGGCGGCCATCGCCGAAACTGCTGCGTGCCACCCGGATCGCGGAGGCGACCGCCTCACGCACTTCCGCGGCATCGGCGATCACGCGCATGCCTTTGCCGCCGCCGCCGGCACTGGGTTTCAGCAGCACCGGGAAGCCGACCCTGCGCACCATCGCCTCCACGGTTTCCGGGTCATCGCTGGCGTCGCCGCCACCGGGCACCACGGGGACGCGCGCCGCTTCCATGAGCGCCTTCGCACGCGCCTTGTCCCCCAGGGTGGCTATCGTCTCCGGCTTCGGGCCGACGAAGGTCAGTCCGGCCGCGGCGACGGCGGCTGCGAACCTGCTGTTTTCCGACAGGAACCCGTAGCCCGGATGCACGGCATCACAGCCGGTCTCGCGCGCCGCCGCGACGATGCGCTCGATGTCCAGGTAGCTTTGCGCCGCCGGACCGGTGCCGATCCGGACTCGCGCAGCGGTTCCCTCGAGGTGGGGGGCCGCTGCGTCCACGTCGGTATAGAGACCTACATACTCGATGCCCATCGCGCGGCAGGTGCGGGCGATGCGGCAGGCGATCTCGCCACGGTTGGCAATCAGGACTCGCTTGAACATGCTCACATCCTGAACACGCCGAAACGCGTGTCCTGCTGCGGGGAAGCCGCGGCGAGCGAAAGGCCCATGGCCAGCCACGCCCGCGTGTCGGCCGGGTCGATCACCGCATCCACCCAAAGCTTGGAAGCGGCGTTGACCGCGGTGCTCTCGGCGGCATAGCGCTCGCGGATCGGTTGCTTGTACGCCTCGGCGTCCTCGGGCGTGAACCGCTGGCCTTTGCGGGCCAGCTGCTCTTCGCGCACCAGCGCCAGGACGGTCGCTGCCTGTTCGCCGCCCATCACCGAGGTGCGCGCGTTCGGCCACGCGGCCATCAGCCGCGGCCCGAACGCCCGGCCGCACATGGCATATGCGCCGGCACCGTAGCTGCCGCCCACGATGACGCTGAACTTGGGCACGCGCGACGTCGACACCGCGTTGACCATCTTCGCCCCGTCCTTGGCGATGCCGCCCTGCTCGTAGCTCACGCCCACCATGAAGCCGCTGATGTTGTGCAGGAACACCAGCGGAATGGCGCTCTGGCTGCAAAGCTCGATGAAGTTCGCGGCCTTCTGGGCGCTTTCGCTGAACAGGACACCGTCGTTGATCAGGACACCCACGGGATAGCCCCCGATGGCCCCGGTGCCGCAGATCAGGGTGCTGCCATAGCGCTCCCGGTACTCGTTCAGTTCGCTGCCGTCCAGGATGCGCGCCAGGATCTCGCGGGCGGGGATCGGCTGCTTCGGATTTTCCGGGATGAGGCCGGGAAGCTCCGATGGCGCGTACAGGGGTTCGGCCGGCGCCAGCGGCGGGCTGGCGATCCGGCCGGGACCGGGGCGGGCCACGATCTCGCGTACCGTGGAGAGGGCGTGGAGCTCGTCGCGGGCCAGGTGGTCCGCCACACCGGACATCCGTGTGTGGACGTCGGCTCCACCGAGCGTCTGGTGGTCGACGACCTCGCCCGTGGCGGCCTGGACCAGCTGCGGCCCGCCCAAGTAGATGGTGCCGTTCCCCTGGACGATGATCGTTTCATCGCACATGGCGGGGATGTACGCACCACCCGCCGTGCATTGCCCCATGACCGCTGCGATCTGCTTGAGGCCCATGGAGGACATCTCGGCGATGTTGCGGAAGATGCGGCCGAAGTGGTTCTCGTCCGGGAAGATGTCTTCCTGCAGCGGCAGGAAGGCCCCGCCCGAGTCCACCAGGTAGATGCAAGGCAGGCCGTTCTCGCGCGCGATGGCCTGCGCCCGGACCTGCTTCTTGATCGTGAGCGGATAGTAGGTTCCACCCTTCACCGTGGCGTCGTTGGCCATGACCATGCACGGCCGGCCTTCCACGATGCCGATGCCGGTGATGATGCCGGCGCTCGGCACGGCACCTTCGTACAGGCCGTGCGCCGCCAGCTGCCCGATCTCCAGGAACGGAGTGCCGGGGTCGAGCAGGACGTTGATGCGGTGGCGCGGCAGCAGCTTGTCGCGCTTGAGGTGGGCCTGGCTCGCCTGGCTGCCACCGCCGGCGACGGCGGCGGTGCGGGCCGCCGCGACCTGCTCCTGCAGCCTGGCGTAGGCCGCGCTGTTGGCTGCGTACGCGGGATCCGCCGTGCGCAGCGAGGAACGCAGGACGGCCATCGTCAGTCGAGCACCGGCAGGCGCAGCAGGGCGTAGCCGAGTGACTTGCCGGTCTGGTCCAGGCGCAGGGTCTTCGTCGCCCCGCCGCCGAGGGCGCGCTCCATCACCACGACCACCGCTTCGATGTTGTCCATCGGATAGCAATGGACGTCGCCGCGCACCCAGTCCCCGTACAGCGATTTCACCGCGGCCGGCGTCACGCTGGCCTTCAGGACTGCATAGTCCGCCGGCGTGCGCGCGATCACGCCGGCCGTGCACACGTCGCCCTTGTCGCCGGAGCGGACGTAAGCGATGTCTCGAACGATCTTCGCCATGTTCTTCTCCTCAGCTCACCAGGATTTCGGTCTTCTGCTCGACGAAGGACCGCGGGATCAACGTCGGCCAGAGCGAGATCACCGGCCGCGGCTTCATGGGTGTGCCGAACGAGGTGCCCCCGGGGCCCATGATCCACAGGTGCGAACCGGCGCGCCGCACCTTGTCCGCCTCTTCCGCCGTGCGGGTACGCACGGCGCAGCGCAGCCCCACTTCCGGCAACTGGTTGGCCACCGCCGGGTCGGGCTTCGGTGCCCCGGGACCGTGCAGCATGTTCACGCCGATGAAGTCGAAATGCACTTGCGAGGCCTCGAGGCCCATGCGCTCGAAACGCTCCAGCATGGTCTGCCTGGCTTTCACGGCGCGGTCGAAGGCATTGGGCCAGGGGAAGAAGGCCATGCTCTCGCCGATCCAGCCGTCCTGGTAACCGACCACCAGCTTCAGCATGTCGGGGGCCGGGCGGCCGGTGATGCCGCTCACGCGCACCCGGTCCTCGCCGGCCTGTTCCAGCTTGAGCGAGGTGAAGTCCGCCACGGCATCCGGCATCAGGTAGCTGCGCGGGTCGGCGATCTCGTAGACCAGGTGCTCCTTGATCGTGAACAGGTCGACCCGGCCACCGGTGCCCGCGAGCTTCGTGACCTCCGCGCTGCCGTCGGCGGAAAACTCCACGATGGGGAAGCCGACGCGGCCCATGTTGGGCATTTCGGCGAAGCGGGAGGACATGCCGCCGGTGCAGGCGGCCGCGCATTCGACGATGTGTCCCAGCGTCACGGCGGAAGCGAAGCGGTTCACGTGCGCGGCATCGCGCGCCCAGCCGAATTCGTGGGCCAGCGGCCCGACGTAGACCGCGTTGTCGGACACCCGGCCCGCGATCACCACGTCGGCGCCACCCGCGAGACCCTCGACGATGCCGGTGCTGTCCGTGTAGACGTTCGCCGACACCACGCGGGAGCGGATGGCGGCGAAGTCGCTGTCGCCGGTATCCATGTTGACCATGGGAACGCGTTGCGCGATGAGATCGTCGAGCTTGTGCAGCAGGTCGTCGCCTTCGACCAGCGCGATCCGCGTGCCCTGCAGGCCGGCCGCGCGCGCTCCTTCGGCGATCCGCTCCGCGGCGGCCCGGGGATTCACGCCGCCGCCGTTGGAGATCAGCTTCGTGCCGCGATCCCGCGCCGTCTTCAGCATGGCGTTCATGTACGTGACCGCGTCGGGCACGTAACCCATTTGCGGGTTCTTGAGCTTCTGCCGCTGCAGCAGCGCCATGGTCAGTTCGGCCAGGAAATCGAAACACAGGTAGTCGAGCTCACCGCGCTCGAGCAACTCCACGGCCGGATCCATCGCATCGCCCCAGAACCCGGAACCCGCACCCAGGCGGACGACTTTCTTCATAAGCGCTCCTTGCAATCTGTCTGGCAATTTCATTTTGTATGCTGTAATTTCATTATGATGGAGGCGTCAGCCCGAGTCAACCGGATCGCCCGACGAGTCGATGCGCGTGGAGTACACAGGCAAACTGGTCGCAACCATCCTGGAGCAGCGCGATGAACACAAGGACAAGGACTATGGACAGCCCCTTCCTCGGGATGCTGGGCGTCGAACTGGTCGAACTGCGCCAGGACTGGTGCGTGCTGGAGCTGGAGGTTCACCCGCGGCACTGCAACCGGCGCGGGACTCTGCACGGCGGAATGATCTCGGCCCTCCTGGACGCCGGGTGCGTCTATGCAGCGATCACCTTGAACGACGAGTCCGCTCTTGCCGGCGGCGCGACGGTGATGCTCTCCGTCAACTTCACCAGCGAAGCGCAAAGCGGTACGCGGATCCGGGTGGAGGCGCTGGTGGAGCGCCGCGGCCGTGGCATCACGTTTTGCAGTGGAAGACTGCTCGGGCCGGAGGGAGACCTCATCGCCGCTTCACATTGCGCCGTGAAGGTTTACCGCGCGCCGGAGTGAGCGGGCGAACACCGCAAGCGCCCGTGCGCTCACGCCTGCCGCATCAGGTGCTTGCCGATGACCACCTGCTGGATCTGGGTGGTGCCCTCGTACAGCCGCAGCAGGCGCACGTCGCGGTAGAAGCGTTCGACCTTGTATTCGTTTATGTAACCGGCGCCACCGTGAACCTGGACGCCGCGGTCGGCGACCCTGCCGACCATTTCGGTGGTGAACATCTTGGCGCACGAAGCCTGCATGCTCACGTCCGGGTCCGGCACGCCGAACGGCTTGGCGTCGTAGCGGCGCGCCACCTGCTGCACCAGCGCCCAGCCGGCGAGAAGTTCGGCCTGGCTGTCGGCGAGCATGGCCTGCACCAGTTGGAAGTCGCCGATCCTCTGTCCGAACTGCTTGCGCTGCTGCGCGTAGACGACGCTCTCCTGCAGGATGCGGCGCGCCATGCCGCAGGCAATGGCGGAGATGTGGAGGCGGCCCCGGTCCAGCACCTTCATGGCGGTCTTGAAGCCCTTACCGGGTTGCCCGCCGATGATGTTGTGCGCCGGGACGCGGACGTTGTCCAGGTTCACGTCGCAGGTCCTGGTGCCCCGCTGGCCCATCTTCCGATCGGGCTTCCCGAGCGTCAGCCCCGGCAAACCGGCAGGAACGATGAACGCGGTGATTCCGCCCGCGCCCGGGCCCTCGGTGCGCGCCATCAGCGTGAACGCTCCCGCGCGCGGCGCATTCGTGATGAAGCGCTTGGTCCCGTTCAGGACGTATTCGTCGCCCTCCCGGACGCCGCGGGGCGTCAGGGAACATCGGGACCGTGGACGTGATGCGCGCCAAGCCGGATGGCTACACGATCCTGTTGAACCCTTCGGCGCACGTTATCAACCCGGAGATCATGGACAAGAGCCCATACCGGGCCCTGGAAGACTTCACGCCGATTTCCCAGGTCGCCAAGGGGCCGCTGGTCCTGATGGTCACGCCTTCGCTGCCCGCCCGAACTCCGCTCGAACTGGCACAGCTGGCCAAGGCCAAGCCCGATTCGATCACCTTTGCCACTTCGGTCATTGGCTCGGCCAGTCACATTGCCGAAGAGCTCTTCAATCGCGCCGCCGGCGTCAACATCCTGATCGTCCCCTACAAGGGCAACGCGCCGGCGCTGAACGATCTCATGGGCGGCCAGGTGTCCGCGATGTTCGACCCGGCCGTCACGGCGGTGCCGCTGGTCAAGGGCGGGAAGGTCAAGGCGCTCGCGGTCACCGGCCGCACGCGACTGGCCTCCGCGCCGGAGATCCCCACCACCGAGGAGACCGGACTGAAGGGGTTGGAGTTCTACACCTGGTATGGCCTGTGGGCTCCCAAGGTGTTGATTTCCATGCAAAGCTGACCCACCATTTCCATCGAATCTTGACCCACCCTGGTTCGTGAGCTTCACGCTCACGTTGTGGATAAGTTCTTGGTCGCCTTCTCCTTCTTGGTGGTCTGTGGTGGTTGCTGTGCGGAGCTATTCTTGAACCGGTAGCTGTCATTGCCGGTCTCAAGAATATGGCAGTGATGCGTGAGCCGGTCCAGCAGCGCCGTGGTCATCTTGGCATCTCCGAACACATTGGCCCACTCGCTAAAGCTCAGGTTGGTGGTGATCACGACGCTCGTGCGCTCGTACAGCTTGGACAGCAGGTGGAACAGCAAGGCTCCTCCTGACGTGCTGAATGGCAGGTAGCCCAGTTCATCCAGGATCACCAGATCGGCATAGGCTAGGCGGTGCGCGATCTGCCCCGGCTTGCCCTGGGCCTTCTCCTCTTCCAGTGCATTGACCAGCTCCACCGTGGAGAAGAACCGCACCCTGCGGTGATGGTGCTCAATGGCTTGCACCCCGAGGGCTGTGGCGATGTGGGTCTTGCCCGTACCCGGTCCACCCACCAGCACCACGTTGTTGGCGTTCTCCAAGAATTCGCAGCGGTGCAACTGGCGTACCAATGCCTCGTTCACCTCGCTGTGGCTGAAGTCAAACCCAGCCAGGTCCCGGTACGCAGGGAACCTGGCCACCTTGAGTTGGTAGGCCACAGAGCGCACCTCCCGCTCGGCGGTCTCGGCCTTGAGCAGTTGGGACAGGATGGGCTGCGCTGCGTCGAAGGCCGGCGCACCTTGCTCAGCCAGTTCCGCAACCGCCTGGGCCATGCCGTGCATCTTGAGCTCGCGCAGCATGATCACGATGGAAGCGATGGCAGGGTCATGACGCATAGCGCACCTCCCTCAATTGGTCATAGCGCAGCACGTTGGCCTGGGGTTCCACAGACAGCTTGAGGGCCTGGGGCGAGGTGACCGGTGCTGGGGCGGGCTTACCGTCCAGCAGGCGGTGCAGCACGTTCAGGATGTGGGTCTTGCTGGCAGCCCCTGACTCCAGTGCCAACTCCACTGCAGCGAGCACAGCTTGTTCATCGTGGTGCAGCACCAGAGCCAGAACCTCCACCATCTCTCGGTCGCCGCCTGGCTGCTTCAAGAGGGCGGCCTGCAGGCGCTTGAAGGCTGCTGGCAGTTCCAGGAATGGAGCACCATTGCGCAAGGCCCCGGGCTTGCGCTGCAGCACTGCCAGGTAGTGGCGCCAGTCGTACACGGTCTGTCCCGCACCATGGTGGTTACGCTCGATCAGGCGCTGATGCTCGCACACGATCTGGCCTTCGGCAGCGACCACCAGGCGATCGGCATAGACCCGCAGGCTCACCGGTCGATTGGCATACGGCGCCGGCACGCTGTAGCGATTGCGCTCGAAGTGGACCAAGCAGGTGGGTGAGACGCGCTTGGTGTGCTCCACAAAGCCATCGAAGGGCCGGGGCATCGGCATCAAGGTTGCCTTCTCTTGAGCCCAGACATCCGCGACGGTGCCCGGCAGCTTGCCGTGCTCGATCTCGTGCCACAGCGCCACGCAGCGCTCTTCAAGCCAGGCATTGAGATCGGACAGGCTTAGGAATGGCGGCACCACCTGCCACAGGCGATGGCGGGCATCGCGCACGTTCTTCTCCACCTGGCCCTTCTCCCAGCCCGAAGCAGGATTGCAGAACTCGGCCTCGAACAGGAAGTGGCTGACCATGGCCGCAAAGCGCGCATTGACGTCGCGCTCCTTGCCACGGCGCACCCGGTCTACGGCGGTGCGCATGTTGTCGTAGATGCCACGGCGGGGCACACCGCCCAGGACTGCGAATGCATGGTTGTGGGCATCGAACAGCATCTCGTGCGTTTGCAGCGGATAGGCGCGCAGGTAGAACGCTCGGCTGTGGCTGAGCTTGAAGTGGGCTACCTGCAGCTTGGTGCGCACGCCGGCGAGAACAGCCCAGTCCTCGCTCCAGTCGAACTGGAAGGCCTCACCCGGACCGAAGGCCAGGGGAACGAAGGTGCCGCGGCCAGTGGTCTGCTGGGCCACAAGGCGCTGCTCGTGCCAGAGGCGGGCAAAGGCCGCTACGCGGTTGTAGGAGCCGCCATAACCGAGCGCCTGCAGATCCACGTACATCTGCTTGACGGTGCGGCGCTGCTTGCGGGATCGGCCAGCTTCCGTCTTGAGCCAGCCAGCGAGCTTCAAGGCGAAGGGATCGAGCTTGGATGGACTGACCCGCTTGGCATAGTGCGGCTCGGCCTCGCCTACGCGCAGGTACTTGCGGATGGTGTTGCGCGAGAGGCCCGTGCGGCGGGCTATCTCCCGGATGGACAGCTGCTCTCGCAGGGCCCAGCGCCTGATGACACTCAGTGTTGCCACGTCTATCACTCCTGGTCTCCTGCTGCTCAGCAAAGCAGCAGGTTAGGGTTAGTACGTGGGTCAGGTTTGGATGGAAATCCCGGGGGTTAGTGGGTCACTTCTGCGTGGAAATCAACATGCACGACGCGCGACGACTTCGCTGCGAAGAACGCCGCGGCGCGAGCGGCGCTGGAGAAGTTCGGCGAGTTGCCGCAGGACGTGCTGGAAGGCACGCGCCGCTCGCGCTTCGCGCCACCCATCGCACGGCGGGCGAACCGGCCCGGTGCGCCGGCTGCGGCGCCTGCCGCCGATGCGGTGAAGCTTGCACCGAAAGATGGCGCACCCGATGGGGCACCAGACGAGGATGCCACGACATGACGGCATTGACCCCTTCCGCGCACTTCGTTCCGCTGGAACAGACGGACTTCCGGCGGCTGGAACATGCGGCCTACCTAAAAGGCCTTTTACAGCCCTTTAAGGGTAAGGGGAGTCTGGAGACCTGGGCCAGCCAGTGCGCAGCGCTGCGCGACGACCTGATTGGCCTGGCGCAGCGGCGTGTGCTGCCCCAGGCACGCGCCTACCCCTTCAGCCTGCTCGACGTGCAACTGGCCCAGCAGGCCACTGGCGCAGGGACGACCTTCCTGCGTTGGCGCAACCTCGACCGTTCCTCCATGGGCGTGGCGTTGTGGGAGGCCCTGCTGGCCAACCCCGCGACGCCGGGCTCGCTGATCGACGAGCTGTACGCGATCGAACTGCAGCGCATCGTACTGAACATGCAGATCAGCCTGACCCACAGCATCGCTCGCCAAGCCCTGGAATGCGCCAACAAGGCCGCGCAGGCCGAAGCGGCTTACCTGCGGCGCGTCCACGGGCGTACCGCGTCCGTTCCACCCACCACCAAGGAGTCACCATGAGCACGCACTTCGTCGGCGAGGGCAACATCGGTTCTGCGCCGGACTACCGCGAATTCCCGAACGGCAACGACGAGCCGCGCCGGCTGCTTCGCTTGAACGTCTACTTCGACAACCCGATCCCGAAGAAGGACGGCGAGTACGAAGATCGCGGCGGCTTCTGGGCGCCGGTGGAGCTGTGGCACCGCGACGCCGATCATTGGAAGACGCTGTATCAGAAGGGTATGCGGGTGCTGGTCGAGGGCCGCACCGTGCGCGACGAATGGGAGGACGCCGACGAGAACGAGCGCGTCACGTTCAAGGTCGAGGCCCGGCGCGTGGGCATCCTGCCGTACCGCATCGAGTCGGTGGCGCTCAGCGCCAAGCCGGCCGGCGGACAGTAGTTCGCCCATCGCCGTTCCCCCGCGGGCGGTTGTAGCAACTGTCATGCGCCCGCGATGCACCAGCAGCTATCCCCAGGGGATAGCTCCAAGGTCGTCCAAAGAGTTCCAGCCGCCCCTCCCGAAACGACGTCCTTGCTGTGCCAGCTCCTGCGGTCTATGCGCACCGCTGCGGCAACGGACTGCCTGCCGATCACAAAGCGGCGCCTGCATCAATCGGCTTCCTTGCTGCCGGCATCTCCTGGCCCTGCCAAGCTGGCGCCCATCCAATGAACCGCACTTTTTCAAGGAGGCTTCATGCGCGTGTTCCTCTGCGAGAAGCCGTCCCAGGGCAAGGACATCGCCCGTGTGCTGGGCGCTGGCCAACGCGGCAACGGCTGCTACAGCGGTGCGAGTGTCGTCGTGACCTGGTGCATCGGTCATCTGGTGGAGGCAGTTCCACCCGAAGGCTACGGCGAGCAATACAAGCGCTGGGCCATCGAGCAACTACCCATTGTTCCTGAGCGTTGGCGTGTCGAGCCCAAGGCGGCGACTGTGGCGCAGTTCAAGGTCGTGCAGCAACTCGTCGCCAAGGCGGGCGAACTCGTGATCGCGACCGACGCCGACCGCGAGGGCGAGATGATCGCCCGCGAGATCATCGACCTATGCGGATACCGCGGGCCGATTCAGCGCCTGTGGCTGTCGGCGCTCAACGATGCGTCGATCCGCAAGGCGCTGGGTGCGCTCAAGCCGTCCGCCGAGACGATGCCGCTGTACTTCTCCGCGCTCGCCCGATCGCGTGCCGACTGGCTGATCGGGATGAACCTGAGCCGCCTGTTCACGTTGCTCGGGCGCCAGGCCGGCTACAACGGCGTGCTATCGGTCGGGCGCGTGCAGACGCCGACGCTCAAGCTGGTCGTGGACCGTGATCGCGAGATCGCGCGCTTCGTTTCGGTGCCGTTCTGGGCGACCGAGGTCGCACTGTCGCATGCAGGCCAGACCTTTGTCGCAAGCTGGACGCCACCCCAGGGCAGCACCGACGAAGCCGGCCGTTGCCTGCGGCAGCCGGTGGCGCAGCAGGCCGCCGAACGCCTGCGCGCGGCCGGCACCGCCCAGGTGCTGTCGGTGGAGACCGAGCGCGTGCGCGAAGGCCCGCCGCTGCCGTTCGACCTGGGCACCTTGCAGGAAGTGTGTTCCAAGCAGTTGGGCCTCGACGTGCAGGAGACGCTGGACATTGCCCAGGCGCTGTACGAGACGCACAAGGCGACGACGTATCCGCGCTCGGATTCGGGCCACCTGCCTGAGAGCATGCTGGCCGAGGTGCCGGCCGTGCTCGACAGCCTGGTCAAGACCGATCCCAGCCTGCGGCCGCTGATCGACCGCCTGGACCGCCAGCAGCGTTCGCGGGCCTGGAACGACGGCAAGGTCACGGCGCATCACGGGATCATCCCCACGCTGGAGCCGGCCAATCTCTCGGCGATGACCGAAAAGGAGTTGGCCGTCTACCGGCTGATCCGTGCCCACTACCTCGCGCAGTTCCTGCCGCATCACGAGTTTGACCGGACGGTGGCGCAGCTCACGTGCGGCGGGCAGTCGCTGGTGGCGGTCGGCAAGCAGATCGCGACGGCCGGATGGCGCCAGGTGCTGGCGGCGCCGGCCCTTGACGACACGGACGGAGAGGATGCACGGCGCGGCCAAGTATTGCCAGCGTTGAAGGCTGGCGATGCCTGTCAAGTCAGTCAGGTCGAGCTGAAGGCATTGAAGACGCTGCCGCCCAAGCCCTACACGCAGGGAGAACTGGTCAAGGCCATGAAGGGCGTCGCCAAGCTCGTGACCGACCCGCGCCTGAAGCAGAAGCTGAAGGACACCACGGGCATCGGCACCGAGGCGACGCGCGCCAACATCATCAGCGGGCTGCTGGCCCGCGGCTATCTCTTGAAGAAAGGCCGCGCCATCCGTGCATCGGATGCGGCCTTCACGTTGATCGACGCCGTGCCGGCGGCCATCGCCGACCCGGGGACCACGGCGGTGTGGGAGCATGCACTGGACATGATCGAGGCCGGCCAGATGGCACTGGACACCTTCATCGCCAAGCAATCGAGCTGGGTCGCCCGGCTCGTGCAGCAGTACCGCGGCGCCACGCTGGACCTCAAGCTGCCGCCCGCGCCGGACTGCCCGCAGTGCGGCGCCCCGATGCGCCAGCGTAGCAGCAAGAGCGGCGTGTTCTGGTCGTGCAGCCGCTACCCGGACTGCAAGGGTACGCAGCCGGTCGAAGATGCCGCGGCAGGCAAGCGCGGCGCATCCAGCCGCACCTACAGGGCACCGCGCCGGCGCCTCCAGGCGAACTGACGCCCACGTCTCCCTCTGCCACGCCGGCTCTTGCGGACGGCGGGGCAAACCTCCCGCGCCCCGCGGGACTCCCCAGCGCGCGTTCCCTTCTGCAACGGTGCGCGCGTCCTGCACAGGCCAATCACGGCTTGCAGGGCGAGAAGGTCATTGCTCCGTCGAATCGCGCTCGCCGCGATTCCGCTGATCGACGTGCTTCCGTCCATCCGCGAGCGGTCTCCTGACGCCTCGGCCCGCAAGGCTGCGAGGTGCCAGGAGACCGCTTGCGGTCGACGGTATTCGGTGCCGGTGCCCGCCGGCGGAACAACGGGTTCCCTTTGTGTGTGGATGCACGCCAGAGGATGCCGGCCCCAGCCACGAAACGGGCCGGGTGAGATTGCTGACGCAGCGAATGGCTTTGACGACGGCCTGGCCTGCTTGCAGCCCACAGGTGGATTGATTCCTCTCCAGCCGAAGGTCTGAGTGACCTTCGGCGCTTGTTCCATCTGCGGATTCATTCCCGCTCCGGCACAGTCTTGCGAGACTGCATCACAACATCATGCGGCGGCTAAGCAGCGCAGCACTCGAACGGCACAGGCTCGCGGCCTGCCGTGTGGCAAGGATCGCCGCTGGCGTGGCAGCGCGTTCCGCGGGATTGAAGCCCGCGCGCTCGAAGAACGGCGCTGCCGTCGTCGTCAGCAACCAGGCTTCGCGTCCGCCTTCATCGAAGGCGCGGCGCAGCAACAGCGCGAGCATGCCGCTGCCGATGCCGCGATGGCGTGCTTGTGGCAGCACCACCAGGGAGCGCCCCAGTACGTCCCGGCCCATGTGCTCGAAGCCGCCGAAGCCGACGCGCTCACCTGACACGGTGGCATAGGCGAAGAAGCGACGCCCCGGCTCGGTCAGGTCGTCGGTGGGAAGACTGGCCTCATGCAGCGCCAGCGCAAGGTCCGGGTCGCTGCCGGCGATCGGCGTGTCCACTAGGAGCGACGTGCCGTCCTCTTTGCGTATCTCTTCCGCTGGTCGCTTCGGCAGCAACTCGACCACCATGTCCGAAGGGCGACACAGCCGCACGCCCAAGGGAGATACCACGATGGGCCGATTGATGAGGATCGGGTGCGCCAGCATCTGGTCGATCAACTGGTCATCGTTCCAGTGCGCTGCGTCCAGGCCCAGTTCCTTGTGGGGCGTGCCCTTGACACGCAGAACATCTCGCACGCGCATGCCCATTCGTGCGATCAGCGCATTCAGGGTCTCGCGGTCAGGCGGCGCTTTCAGATACTCGATGACCGTAGGCTCGATGCCGCTGGCGCGGATCAGCGCCAGCGTATTGCGCGACGTGCCGCAATCCGGGTTGTGGTAGATCATGACGCTGCTCATGCCGGATGTCTCATCACATTGCGCGGGGCCTGCTCGTACCAGCCGCGGGAACGGTTGACCACGCGCACCACCAAGAGCATCACCGGCACCTCGATCAGCACGCCGACCACGGTGGCCAGCGCGGCGCCGGAATGGAAGCCGAACAGGCTGATGGCGGCCGCCACAGCCAGCTCGAAGAAGTTGGACGCGCCGATCAGCGCCGAGGGGCCGGCGATGTTGTGCTTCTCGCCGACACGGTGGTTGAGCCAGTAGGCCAGGCCGGAGTTGAAGAACACCTGGATCAGGATGGGCACCGCCAGCATGGCGATCACCAGCGGCTGCTGCAGGATGGCCTGACCCTGGAAGGCGAACAGCAGCACCAGGGTCAGCAGCAGAGCGGCGATGGACAGCGGGCCGATGCGCGCCAGTGCGCCATCGAAGGCGGCCTGGCCGCGACGCAGCAGCGCGCGGCGCCATACCTGCGCAAGGATGACCGGGATGACGATGTAGAGCGCCACCGAGGTCAGCAGCGTGTCCCACGGCACGGTGATCGCCGACAGGCCCAGCAGCAGCGCGACGATGGGCGCGAACGCGAACACCATGATGGTGTCGTTCAGCGCCACCTGCGACAGCGTGAACACCGGATCGCCGCCGGTCAGGCGGCTCCAGACGAACACCATCGCCGTGCAGGGCGCGGCGGCCAGCAAGATCAGGCCGGCCACGTAGCTGTCGAGCTGGTCGGCCGGCAGCCAGTCGGCGAAGACCTGGCGGATGAACAGCCAGGCCAGCAGCGCCATCGAAAACGGCTTGACGGCCCAGTTGACGAAAAGCGTGACGCCGATGCCGCGCCAGTGCTGGCGCACCTGGCCGAGCGCTCCGAAGTCCACCTTGAGCAGCATAGGGATCACCATGACCCAGATCAGCAGGCCGACCGGCAGGTTGACCCGGGCCACTTCCATGCGACCGACGGTCTGGAAGGCGCCGGGCGCGGCCTGGCCGAGGGCGATGCCAGCGACGATGCAAAGAAGCACCCACACGGTCAAGTAGCGCTCGAAGACGCTCATCGAGAGCGACGGTGCGGCAACTACAGCTTCGGTCTGTACGGCCATCGCGCTACCTCACTGCTTGCCGATGTCGCGCAGCTCGTGCTGCAGCGACATGGCATCAAGCCGTTGGAGCGGCAGCGACAGGAACAACTCGATGCGGCGCTTGAGCGTCAACGCGGCGTCCATGAACGCCTTGCGCTGCTGTTCCTCGCTGCCTTCGACGGCCGCCGGATCGGGCACGCCCCAGTGGGCCGAGACCGGCTTGCCCGGCCAGACGGGGCACACCTCGCCGGCGGCGTTGTCGCAGACGGTGAAGATGAAATCGAAAACAGGCGCACCGGGCGCCACGAATTCGTCCCAGCTCTTGCTGCGGTAGCCGGTCGTCGGCAGGTGCAGGCGCTCCAGCGTGGCGAGCGCCAGCAGTTGGACTTCGCCCTTGGGGTGGCTACCTGCCGAATAGGCGTGGAACCGCCCTTGGCCCAGTTCGTCGAGGATGCCTTCCGCCAGGATGGAACGCGCCGAATTGCCGGTGCAGATGAACAGCGCGTTGTAGGTTTTTTCAGTCGTCATGCGCGCCTCGCGTCAGCAGCAGGAAGAAGCCTGCTTCGCGGTAGCCCGGCTATCCCTCGGCGCGCAGCAGGCCGGAGCGGCGTCCGGCGCGGGCTGCGGCGCTTCGTTGAATACGGGGATGTTGTCCAGCGTGTGGAAGTGCTCCCAGGCCACGCCCTGCGGGTCGGTTATCCAGTGCTTCTCGCTGCGCGCATAGCAGCAGGTCGTGGTGCCTTCGTCGAGCAGCGCCATGTCGGCGGCCTGCGCACGGGCCTTCAGGGCGGCCAGTTCCTCGGCGTCGTCGGTCTGGATGCCCAGGTGGTCAATGCCCGGCTTGCTGCCCCGTGTGGAGATGGCGAAATTGACCGGCGGATCTTCGAGCATCCACTTGGCGTAGTCGCTTTCGGTACGCGCTGGTTGCGCGGCGAACAGTTGGGAATAGAAGCCGATGCTGCGGTTCAGGTCATCGACGTGCAGGTGGACGTGGAAACGCTTCATGGGACGGTCCTTTCAGCAAGTGGTACAGGCGCGGGAGGGTTCATTGGCCTCGCACACGCCGCCTTGGCAGCAGTGCTCGGTTAGGTAGCCGAGCAGCCCGTTCATGTGGGCAAAGTCAGCGCGGTAGATCAGGTTGCGGCCCTGCTGTTCGATGCTGACCAGCCCGGCATGGGCCAGCTCCTTCAGGTGGAAGGACAGCGTGTTGCGGGCCACGTCGAGCTGGTCGGCCAGGACGCTGGGCGTGAGCCCTTCGGGGCCGGCGACGACCAGGGCGCGGAACACGCGGAGGCGCTGGGTGTGAGCCAGGGCGCCCAGGGCGGAAATGGCTTGGGTCTCGTTCATGGTTCAGTGATACAACATCTGTCGAATCATTGGACAACACCCAGCAGCAATCAGGGGCGAGGCGGGAACCGATTCCCCCGTGACGCAGACCGTGCCCCAGCGTGATGCTTTGCGGCACGCGTTGCTGACCTGATCAGCACATGCCAGCAGCCAGGGTCTTTCGGCTGCCGCGGGAATCCCCTCGTGCGACCCACCAGTCCGCTTCGCATCGACCCACCGCGGACGGGCGTTTCACGACGCCGATGCCGTTCATGTTCAACCCTTCGGGAGTCTTCCGCTCCCGTCAGGGCGTGGTGCTCCCGGTCTTCAACCACCAGGAGATGCCCATGTCCCTTGCGTTCGCATCGGCACCTTTGAGTGCTGAACAGGCCCGCGCGGAATCCATCGGCTACCAGGCCCTGGCCTACGTCGGCAAGCGCCTGCCCCTGCAGGTGCTGTGCAGCGCGGCCGGCCACTACATCGGCACCGCCGATGCGGACGGCCCGGTCTCGCGCGAGTCGGTCAGCTACTTCCGCTCGCACCACGCCGCCGAGCACGCCCTGCAAACGGGCCGCTGGCAGCAGCGCCTCCACCCGTGATGTCCAACCACCAGGAGCCCATGTCATGAACCGTGCCCTGCCTCAAGAGGTACTTGATCAGATCGAGCTAGAACACCAGCACTTCGCCGCCGCGCCCCAAGCCTTCTTCGAGGCCTGGAAGCGCGGTGCACGCATCGCTGGCGCCGAATGGTTCGGCGACGGCACCCGCGAAGGCCTGCAGCGTGCCACCACCAAGTGGGATCTGCGGCCGAACCTGCTGATGCTCAACGATGCCCTGGGCGTCCTGAGCAGCGGCCAGCGGATGTTCCTGTCCGCGATGGTGAGCTTCTACAACGCCCGCGAGGGCGGCGCGATGTTCAAGCGTTGCGGCTTCGAGGGTCTGTCCGACCTGGGCGGCCTCGATCTCGAACGGCGCAAGGTCATCGCCGACCTGACGCTGAACTACAACGGCTGGTGAGGCGCTTCGGCCTGCCGACGTTCTTCTTTTCTTCCCACCCCACGAGGGACATGCGTCCCTGTTCGGGGCCATGTCCCTCCTCTTCTTCATAGGAGTGAATCATGTCCCCAGGCTTTTCCATCGGTCTGCTCGTGACCGACGATGACATCGATGCGGTCATCCTCGAAGGCTGGCCGGCCGGTGTGCCCAAGCCGCGCATGGTGGTGTTCGACTACGCAGGCAACGACGTGCTCGATGAATACGTGCTGCGCGTCAGTACCGGAGCCCCGAATGCCGGATTGACCGGGCGTGAGGTGTTTCCGGTCGAGTACGGACCCGATTGCCGCTACCCATCGCCCGCCGAAATCCTCTCGGTACTCGATGCACGCAAGCCGGCCGAGAAACCTTCGGCATTGAGCATCGCCCGCGGCGTGCACCAGAGCATCCTCGAATTGGATGCACGGCTCGATCGCCTTGAACTGGTGCCGACCGGCGACGACTACAACCGCCTGTACCAGCTCGCCCATGGCGGCTTGATCGACCTGTTGAAGTCGCTGGGCGATCCGTCCACACCCGCTGCCGGCTGACCGGCTGCCACTTGATCCACCCGCTGGGGTTCAATCCCCAGCAGGGGATTGCCTCGGCCATCCTCTGCTGGAGAAATCCCATGTCCTACTCAAACAACAATCCCTTTGTCCGTGGTTACGACGGCCTGTCCGTGCAGCGGCTGATCGCCATCTCCTACGACGACGATTGCCCGCTGACCTACCTGCCGCTGCATCCCTCGCAGTCGAATCTGCCGGACAGCCAGGTCGAACGGCGGCCCTGCATCTTCTCGGACGGCTTCGTGCTGATCACCGAGGACCAGGCGGTCCCCGACGAGCTGCAAGCGCAATGCCGCGGCCACGGGCTCGCCCGCAACGTGGTCTACGCCGTGATGGCCGAGGACGATGGCAAGCCGCTGCACGTGGGCGATACCTACTCCGAGGAAGCGGCGCGGGAAGTCGTGCGGCGCCTGCGCTATGCAACCGGCTACTACAGCCGGTGCTGGGAAATCAGCAGCGCGCACCTCGACGCCGACGCACATCGCTTCCTCGCCGAACTGGCGGACATCGCCACGCCGACGCTGTTCCTGTTCGTCGCCTTCCGCATCCCTTACAGCCCGGCCATTGGGCTGAAGCTGATCGCCACGCCCTGGACCGACGAGAACCTGCGCGCGGTCGAAGGCATCACGGCCAAGCGGCTGATGCAGGAGCATCGCAAGAAGGGCATGCCGGAATCCCTCGTGCACGTACTGCACCTGGCCGCGCTCGCCGACGTGCGCATGCTGGTCTTCGATGCCGATGCGCAGGTGCTGGACGGCCTGCCGATCTACGACGACTGACACCACCTTTCGAGCCCCCACGCGGGGCTCGTTTCATTTCTGGACGAAGCCGGTGGCCGCGCAGTGCCGATTCCCCCGCGACGCTGGCCCACGCCTGACGCACGCTGCTTGCATGTTCGCTGGCGTTGCCGGCAAGCATGCCCAGGCAGTCGAGACCTTCGAGGCTGCGGCGCGGTTCGCCGTGCTGGTTGCTTTTCCTTCCACGGGCGCATGCGCGTCCATCCACCTCACCCCCAAGGGACACACCTCCCTTGCGGGCGGGAGTTCCTTGGATTGCCACAAGGAGCCTCCCAATGGATACCCAAGCCATCCGCGCACAGATGCCGACGCTGGTTCGCGGCCACGTGCCTTCCAACGTCCGCAGCTTCAAGTTCAACATCTTCGACGGCCAGCCCAAGATTTCGACGCTGGGCTTCCACATCGATCCCAAGCCCTTCGAGGGCAAGGTCATTGCCACCACCGACGAGGCCATCGTCGTCAAGACGGGGCGGGCCGAGTTCGCGGTGCTCGACAAGGCACTCGTCACCGACGTGCCCGACGAAGGCGCCAAGGTGCAGGTCGAGCCCTATGCACGGCGCCGCTTCGACGGACTGCGCGCGGACACGCCCGAGGAGAGCACCGAGTTCACCGCCAACGGCCAGCCGTACACGGTGAAGCGGTTCATCCTGGGTTCGGCGCCTGCCAAGCTGCCGATCGCCGAGCCGCAGTGCCCCGAGTTGCAGGAGCTGATCCACCAACTGGAGCAGTTGCCCGCGCCCGATGGCTTCCGCCGCATCACGCACCTGCTGGTGGATGCCGGCGCGCGGGACTTCACGGTGGTCGATCCGAGCCCCCGCAACATCATCGCCACGCCGCCGGCCATCGGCTTCACCGTCGCCTCGGCGAAGTTCTACGGGTGCGTCACCGTGCTCTACGAGCGCGGCCTCGACACCTACGCGGTGGAACTTCACCGCGACGGCGAACTGGTCGAGCGGGTCGATGAAGTGTTCTTCGACACCTTGGGCCAGGTGCTGGAACTGCTGATCGACGACGGGAGCTGGCGCCTCATCCGCGTGCAGCGTCTGTCCGGTCGCAAGCCCGTCCAGCACTGAGCCCTCACGTCCCCAAGCGGCTTCCCGTCCTCGCGGCGGGAAGCCTTCTTCCTTCACCGTTGGAGACCACTTCCATGACTGTTCGATTCAAAGGCACCGAGCTTCGGCCCGTGCTTGCCGAGGCGGCTGCCAACCAGTGCCGCGTCATCCTGGTCAAGGACCAGGGCGTGTATTTCATGGCCGAGCGCGGCGAGAGCCGGCCCGATGGGCGGCGCAAGACCATCGCCTACGCCGTGGGCTGCAACCCCGATGTCGATGCGTTTGACGATTGGTGGGAGCTGGCGCGCACCGAGTTCGGCGGCGACGACTTCGGTGAGTTCTTCGACCTGCAGGAACGGGTCTTCACCCGCATCCTGCACAGCGAGGACGACCTCGAAGTGTCGGCCACGGCCACACACCTGTCGATGCAGCCTGTATCCGCTGCGCCGGCCGGCCACTGATCGTCCTACTTCTCGCCCCCCTGACGGGGGGCTTCTCTTTTCCTGGTGCCGCGGCCCATGGCCGCATGCACGCGCTCGTCTCCAGCCCGGCTCGGGCCGCTCACGCCGGCACCTGCTGGCGCAACCGCCTGGAGACGCCCGCATGCGAGACCCCTTCAAGATCGAGCAACCGACCTGCATCAGTTTCAGCGGCGGCCGCACCAGCGCGTACATGCTCTGGCGCGTGCTGCAGGCCAACGGCGGCCTGCCCGCGGATACCGTCGTCTGCTTCGCCAACACCGGAAAGGAAGTGGAAGCCACCTTGCGCTTCGTGCGCGACTGCGCCGAGCACTGGCAGGTGCCCATTCACTGGCTGGAATACCGGCCTTCAGAACCGGGCTTCGTGGTGGTGGACTTCGATACCGCCAGCCGTGCGGGCGAGCCCTTCGAGGCGTTGATCCGCAAGCGGCAGTACCTGCCCAACCCCGTGGCGAGGGGGTGCACCACCCCGCTGAAGATCAGGTCGATGCACCGTTTCCTGCGCCGGCAAGGCTGGACCGATTGGGACCAGTTCATCGGCATCCGCGCCGACGAGCAGCGCCGCGTCTTCAAGATCAGGGCGCGCGGCCACTCCACCGAATCCACCCATGAGACCATGTGCATGCCGCTGGCCGAGGCCAGCGTGACCGTGCGCGACGTGTCCGCCTTCTGGCAGGCGCAGCCCTTCGACCTGGAACTGCTGACGGTCAATGGCCGCACGCCCGAAGGCAACTGTGATCTCTGCTTCCTCAAACCCCGCGGCCAGCGCCTGGCGCTCATCAAGGCCAGGCCGGAGGCGGCGGTGTGGTGGATTCGCATGGAGTCGCTGAACCTCGCCAGCCGCCCGAGCGGCGCGCGCTTCCGCAATGACGGCCCGAGCTACGCCGACCTGGCGCGCTTCGCGGCCGACCAGCGCGACCTGTTCGATGCAGCCGAAGAGTCCATCGCCTGCTTCTGCGGCGATTGAAGCGCAGGCAGCGCCACCAATGCGGACAACCGCCGGTGCCGATTGCCGCTCGCGCGGGCGCGCGCTTGGCGCCACGCTGCCGCCATGTTCCGCTGACGCCCGTCAGCAGCATGCCCAGGCAGTCTCGATCTTCAAGACTGCGACGCGGTTCCGACCGCGTTGATCAACCAGTTCGCTCCGGCATCCCAGCGCGAATGGCCATCGGTTCTCCCGATGGTGATGCCACCCAAGCTGTTCCTTCAACCCACGCGGGGGTTCCACACCTTCCCCGCCTTGGGTCGGGTGTGTCTCCGCCTCTTTGTTCTCAGGAGATTCACCATGACCACTTCCACCGACAAGTCCTACTTCGACCTGCACATCACCGGACTCGGGTATCTCAATCGCATCCGCGAAGTGAAGCCCAAGAAAGGCGATGCGTTCCTGGCCTGCGACATCGCAGCGCTCAACGGCCCCAGCGATGACGTGGCCTACGTGCGTTTCGACACGCGCGTCTCGGGCTCCGAAGCGCAGCACCTGGTGCGCCGCTGCATCCAAGCGGTCGATGCCGAGAAGAAGGTGATGATCGGCTTCCGCCTGGGCGACCTGTGGGCCGACACCTTCACCTACTCCAAGGGCAAGCGTGCCGGCGAGCAGGGGGTGAGCTTCAAGGCCCGCCTGCTGTTCGTCAGTTGGATCAAGGTCGACGGCAAGCTCGTCTACAAGGCCGAGCCCAAGCCGACCGACGCCGACGACCGCGACGTGCGCAACACGGATGTCCCTGCGACTTCCGCCGAGCCGCAAGCCGCTGCGTCCGAGCCCGCCAGGCCCGCCGCCGAAGCTGCCGACGAAGCCACTGCCGATGCCCCCGCATTGGAAGTTGCCGAGTCGTTCTGATCCGCAAGGCCCCGACTCTGAATTGAGTCCGGGGCCTTGTCTTCTCCCACTCGCGTGCGCATGCGACCGTCGCCATGACGGCCGTGTGCGTGATCGCAGCTTCGTCCGCAGGAGTTCTTCATGATCACCATTCCCGGCCAATTGGCCATCAAGACCATCCACGGCCGCAACGGCGACTTCAACGTCGGGCGCCTTGCGACCTCCATCGGCGAGTTCGTCGTGAAGAACGCCGAGCTCGACCAGTACGCCGAAGGCAAGTACGAGGGCGATTTCGCCATCGCGGAGATTCGCCCGTCCACGTACAGCGCCAACGGCCGCATGGTCATCGAGATCCGCGCCCTCCTGGGTGGGATGACTTTGTCCAACATCGACGCCCTGAGCCGTGACGACGCCCGCCGGCTGAGTCCGCAGGAAGTCGATCCGATCGACGAGGAAGCGCAGACCGCCACGCCGACGCCGACGACCGCCCCCAAGGCGGCCGGCCGGAAGAAGGCGCGCAGCTCGCGCGACCCGCTGGTCGATACCACGCCGTTCGGCAGCGAGCCGGCTGCTGCGTCTGCCGAGGCTACGGCCCATGCGGACGACGACGGCGACGCGGCGCTGTTCGGCACACTCTGGCCGCTGGGCGATGTCGTCAAGCTCGATGCCACCGTGGATCGGCGCGTGCTGCGCCAGCAGCGCGACCGCCTCGGCGACCTGGGCTACGAGTTCGCTCCGCTGTCCCAGGACTGGCACCTCGCCAGGGTCTGATCCCATCGCCATTTCACGCCGCATGCCTGCGGCTTTCCACCACCCGCCGGGGATCCTTCCCCGGCGGGAGGACTCCGGCCCTTTCTCACAGGAGTCATTCCATGGGCTGGACATTCGTTCGATTGACGCGCGATCAGTTGATCCGCGAGCTGACCGCAACCGAGGAAACCGAGCGGTCGTGCAGTGAGGTCATCGACCACACGCTGGTCGGCAACGTACTGTGGACGGTGGTGCGCGTCACCGCCAAGCAGGCCGGTGTCCTGGGTCTCGCACCCGGCGAGTCGGCCACCTTGATCGGCTGCCATCTGCTGGAAAGCGAGGGCCGCGAATGGGGCTACAAGTTCCTGGTCGAGGCCGAGCACCCGTACTACTACTCGTGCCCGCTGCGCTATCTCGACATGGCGCCGCAGCGCTGCGCCACCTGGCGCGCAAGGGTGCATGCCTTCCACCAGCAGCCGACGCGCAAAGCGGCCGGCGATGCAGCCACCGAGTGAGGCGCACATGGATACCCTCCTGTCGTCCTTGCCGCCCAAGCTGCTTCGCTTCGTCGAAGACCAGTTGGCCAACAACGAGGTTTCCGACGACGACGAACTGCGCGAGCACTTCATCGCCAACGGCCTGAGCGAAGAACAGGCGTGGCAGGCACTGACCTACCGCGCGCTGTACCTGCGACACGTCTTCCTCGACGGCTTCACGCCGATCCTCAAAGGCCAGGAAGCGCTTTGCTTCAACCCGCACAGCCGCGGCTGGGAGCCGGTTCCGAACCCATAGGCCGGCCTTCACGCGGCGCACTTCTTCATCCCTTTCATCAGGCCCTGTTCAGCAGGGCTTTTCTTCGTCCTACGCAATCGCGCGCATCCGGCCTCGGCCGCTGGATGCCGATTGCTCCATTCCGCAAGGAGATCATCATGCAACTCGCATCTCGCTTCGCCCCTCGTTCCCCGGTGCTGCGCGCCGACCATCCGTTGTCGGACGATCAGATTCGCACCGTGGCCCCATCCATCTTCGCGGACACCCCGCACGAAAGCCGCTCCGAACGGTACAGTTACATCCCCACGGCGGCTGTGCTGACCGAACTGCGCAGAGAAGGTTTCCAGCCGTTCATGGTGTGCCAGACCCGCGTGCGACACGAGGATCGCCGCGACTACACCAAGCACATGCTGCGCCTTCGCCACGCCAGCCAGATCAACGGCGCCGAGGCGAACGAGATCATCCTGCTCAACTCGCACGACGGCACCAGCAGCTACCAGATGCTCGCGGGCATGTTCAGATTCGTCTGCCACAACGGCCTGGTGTGCGGCGACACCTTCGCCGACGTGCGCGTGCCCCACAAGGGCAACGTCACCGATCACGTGATCGAAGGCGCCTACGAGGTGCTGCACGGCTTCGAGCGCGTGCAGGACTCGCGCGACGCCATGCGCGTCATCACCCTCGACGACGGCGAGGCCGAAGTCTTCGCCAGGTCGGCGCTGACCTTGAAGTACGACGAGTCGGGCAAGGCCTTGCCCATCACGGAGACGCAGATCCTGCGGCCTCGTCGTTTCGACGACAACCGTGCCGATCTTTGGTCGGTCTTCAACCGGGTTCAGGAGAACCTGGTCAAGGGCGGCCTGACTGGCCGTGCCGCCAACGGGCGCCAGCAGCGCACGCGACCCGTTCAGGGCATCGACCAGAACGTCCGGCTCAACCGGGCGCTTTGGCTGCTCGCGGATGGCCTGCGTCAGCTCAAAGCCTGACCCACAAGCGGATCGTGCCTCGCGGCATGGTCCGCTTTTTCTTTGGCGGCGCTGTGCTGCCAGCGCACGGCGCACCATTCGGCTCGGTCTAACCCTGATGCGCTAACCCGTTACCCACGTGACAATTGTGGTTCGACTGCATACCTCCCTGGCTTTTCCTCCCTGAGCCAAGCAGTCATTTTTGCAGCCTCGGTGTTCCCGGGGCGGTTTTCTTTTGTGGCCGTCCTTCCAGGCCGCGGGCGATGCGCCAGCGCAAACAGGGTTGGACGCTGGGTCGGTTTTCCGCTCCCGCTGTAGGCGCACCTTGGCGCAGGCTATGTCCCATGTCCGTCGGCGTTGCCGACAACATGCCCAGGTAGTCCAGACCTTCAAGGCTACGGTGCGTTGCGACGCACGGTCTGATTCTTCACCACGACGCTCACCGCGTCTTCTTCCATCCCCCTGGGGCAGTGACTGCCCTCGCGGGTGATGCTGTCTCCGCTCACTTCGAGGACATCACCATGCCTGCACCTTCTTCCCCCAAGACGCTCTATCGCATCGACGAATGCCCCGACCTGATGGCCGATGGCGTCGTCGGTGACGAGAACGGCAACCTGGTCTTCATCTCCCTCTGGGCGCGCGACACCGCCGTCCAGGAATTCCTGGCCCGCCTCACCCTGGGCCGGGACGAACAGGGACTGGATCAGTTCCACGTCATCACCGAGCAGGGCGCCAGCATCCCGGTCTTCGTCGGCAACGTCGAGAACCTGGAGAAACGCAGCGCACGCGCCTACCGGCGCACGCTGTTCGGCTCGCTGACCAACATCTGGCTGTTCGATCGGCGCTGCGTCAAACCCGACAAGGCCAACGCCAGCGCACTGGCGCTCCTGCCTCGCGATTCCACGCACCGGCTCGACCGGCTGTGGACGCTGGTGCGGGACACGTGCCCGCTGCCGCTTCTCGATCCCTGGCGCGACAGCGTGCTGGAACTGCTGCAGGCGAAGTCGATGCTGACGCGCCTGCCGTTCGCCCTCGGGCCTCTGGAAGGCCATCGGCTCGCCATTGACGTGCCGACGCTGACCGAGGTGCTGGGCGGCCTGATCCGCAGCGGCGCGCTCGTCGGCGGCGCACCCGCCAGCCGCACCCCCTCGGCGCAACCGCTCGAAGCGGTGGCTTGAGGTTCCTTCACCGGACATGCACGCGCGCATGTCCGCATCCCTTCATCTTCAATGCCAGGAGATTCCCATGGCCCTTATGTTCCCGCGGCTCGCCCGCAACTTCGTCAAGAACGGGTACTTCCCCACGGATGAACCCACGCTCGAAAGAGCACTCACCGCACTGGCGCCCGCCGAGGCCTCGGCCGGGCCGCTGTGCATCCTCGATCCCTGCGCCGGCGAAGGCGTGGCGATCGCCGAAGCCGCGCACGCCCTCGGGCGCGAGCAGGTCCGGGCCTTCGCCGTCGAGTACGAGGCCGAGCGCGCACGCCATGCCCGGCAACTGGTCGATCGCTGCATCCACGGCGACCTGATGGACACACTGATCAGCCGGCAGAGCTTCGGCCTGCTGTGGCTCAACCCGCCGTATGGCGACCTGTCCAAGGACACCAACGGCAACGTCGGCTACCAGGGCCAGGGCCGCGCTCGGCTGGAAAAGCTGTTCTATCAGAAGGCGCTGCCGCTGTTGCAGTACGGCGGCGTGCTGATCTACATCGTCCCGCACTACGTGCTCGACGCCGAGCTGGTCGGATGGCTGACCCGGCACTTCGCCGAGTTGCGCATCTACCGCGCGGTGGACACGCAGTTCAAGCAGGTCGTGATCTTCGGTCGCAAGGTTCGCCAGCGCGACCAGGCATCGGACTCTGTCAAGGCCACGCGCGCGCTGCTGCTGCAGATAGGTCTTGGCGACGCCGAAGCGGAAGAGCTGCCAGTCGAATGGCCGTTCCTGCCCTACACGGTGCCTGCCACGGCCGAGCCGGAGCACTTCTACCGCGTGACGATGGAGCCCGAGCAGTTCGCCGAGGAAGTCGGCCGACTGCAAGGGCTCTGGCCGACGCTCGACACGCACCTGGGCGCCGCGCAGCAGTCGCTGCGGTCCCCGGCGCGGGGTTTATCGCATTGGCATCTCGCCTTGGCACTCGCCGCAGGTGCGATCTCCGGAGTGGTGAAGTCCAAGACGGGCCGCGTGCTCGTCGTCAAAGGCGACACCCACAAGGAGAAGACCTTGCACACGGAGTACACCGAGCGCGACGACGGTTCCGTGGCCGAGACGCGCATCCTGACCGACAAGTTCGTGCCGGTCATCCGCGCCTGGGACATGACACCGGGCTCGCCGACCTGCGGTGAGGTGCTGACCATCCGCTGATCGCTGTTCCCTGACGGTTCGCCGTCGTTTCATCCACCACTCATCCACCCAACGGGGCCATCTCACCCCGCCGGGTGTCGTGGCCCCTCTTTCATCCGAAGGAGTAACACCATGGCACTCGCAGTTCTCAACGTGGCGTCGCAAGCACGCTTTGCCCCCGGGCACCTGGTCATGACCTGCGGCATCGACGCGCTGGTCCGGCAGGGCCGGCTCAACCCGACCCCGTACCTCTGCCGCCATCTCAATGGCGATTGGGGAGATCTCGACGACAGCGACCGGCGGCAGAACGATGCCGCGTTGCGCTCCGGCGAGGATCGGCTGTTCTCGTCCTACCAGGTCGCGCCTGACCTGAAGCTCTGGATCATCACCGAATGGGATCGCAGCGTGACCACGCTGCTGCTGCCCAGCGAATACTGATCTTCATCCACCGCGGCCGCGCGCCGCTTCTTTCTTCCCACCACGGGGCATGCCATCGCCCCGCAGGGGGGGTGCATGCCCCATCTTCTTTGGAGCATCACCATGTCTCTCGATACCGACGTTGTTCCCGCCGCCCATGGCACGCCCATCCAGGGCGACCTGCTCGAAGCGGCTGCTTCTCCCCTGGCGATGAGCCTTCAGGATTTCGTTGCCGAGTTCGGCGACGAGCTGCTGGATTCGCTCAACCGCGCCAACCCTCCCGTCTACACCGGCCAGGCCCGGCCGCATCGGCAGCTCGTGCTGGCCAGTCTCAAGCGCAAGCTGTTCGGCGCGCAAGCCGAGGTGGTGCATGCCGTCACCGAGTTGCTGGCCGACCGCGGCGAACGCGCCGCGATCGTCAATGGCGAGATGGGCTGCGGCAAGACGACCGTTGGCATCGCCACGGCGGCCGTGCTGCACGCCGAAGGTTACCGCCGCACGCTGGTCCTCTCACCGCCTCACCTGGTCTACAAGTGGCGCCGGGAAATCCAGGAGACCGTGGCCGGCGCGAAGGTCTGGGTGCTCAATGGCCCGGACACGCTGGTCAAGCTCATCAAGCTGCGCGAGCAGTTGGGCGTGCCGGTACGCGGCCAGGAGTTCTACGTGCTCGGGCGCGTGCGGATGCGCATGGGTTTCCACTGGAAGCCCGTCTTCAACGTGCGGCACACGAAGCACGGCGAAGTCGGCGCATGCCCGGATTGCGGCCAGGTCATCACCAACCTCGACGGCGAGCCGATCAACCCGGTCGAACTCGAAGCCGAGGACTACCGCCGCCGGTGCAGCCATTGCGCCGCACCGCTGTGGACGCTGATGCGACCGCGGAGCCTATCCGCCAGCGACCAGTCCACGGCCGTCTTCAAAGCCTTGCAGCGCATCCCGACCATCGGGGAAGTCACCGCGCAGAAGCTGATGAAGAAGTTCGGCGACGGCTTCCTGGCCTCGATGCTGGGCGACAACATCCACGAGTTCATCAACCTCATGGATGCCAAGGGCGAGCTGGTCTTCTCGGATCGTCAGGCGCACCGCATGGAGCGGGCGATGGCGAACATGGAGTTCAGCTTCGGCGAAGGCGGCTACCAGCCGTCCGAGTTCGTCAAACGCTACCTGCCGCAAGGCACGTTCGATTTGCTCATCGCCGACGAGGCGCACGAGTACAAGAATGGCGGCTCCGCACAGGGCCAAGCGATGGGGGTGTTGGCAGCCAAGGCACGCAAGACGCTGCTGCTCACCGGCACGCTGATGGGCGGCTACGGCGACGACCTGTTCCACCTGCTGTTCCGAGCCCTGCCTGGGCGAATGATCGAAGACGGCTACCGCCCGACCAAGAGCGGCAGCATGACCTCGGCCGCGATGGCGTTCATGAGGGATCACGGCATCCTCAAGGACATCTATTCCGAGAGCACGGGCACGGCGCACAAGACGGCCAAGGGCACCAAGGTCTCGGTGCGCACGGTCAAGGCGCCGGGCTTCGGCCCGAAGGGCGTGCTGCGTTGCGTCCTGCCGTTCACGGTATTCCTCAAGTTGAAGGACATCGGCGGCAACGTGCTGCCGTCCTACGACGAGGAGTTCCGCGAGGTGGCGATGGACACGGCGCAAGCCGCGGCTTATCGCGATCTGTCGTTTCGTCTGACCTCGGCGCTGAAACAGGCGCTGGCCAAGCGCGACACGACGCTGCTCGGTGTGGTCCTCAACGTGCTGCTGGCCTGGCCGGATTGCTGCTTCCGGTCGGAGACGGTGGTGCACCCGCGCACACGCCAGACCTTGGCCTTCGTTCCGGCTCAGTTCAACGAGCTGGAGGTGATGCCCAAGGAGCGCGAGCTGATCGAGATCTGCAAGCAGGAGAAGGCTGCGGGTCGCAAGACGCTGGTCTATTCGGTCTACACCGGCACGCGCGACACCACGTCGCGCTTGAAGGTGCTGCTGGAGCAGGAAGGCTTCAAGGTGGCGGTGCTGCGCGCAAGCGTGGATGCCTCCCGCCGCGAGGACTGGATCGCCGAGCAGTTGGACCGCGGCATCGACGTGCTGATCACGAACCCCGAGCTGGTGAAAACCGGCCTGGACCTGTTGGAGTTTCCGACGATCGTGTTCATGCAGTCGGGCTACAACGTCTACAGCCTGCAGCAGGCGGCCCGGCGCTCATGGCGCATCGGCCAGAAGCTGCCGGTTCGCGTGATCTACCTCGGCTACACGGCTTCCTCGCAGATGACCTGCCTGGGGCTGATGGCGCGAAAGATCATGGTCTCGCAGAGCACGTCGGGAGACGTGCCCGAGTCGGGATTGGACGTGCTGAACCAGGACGGTGATTCCGTCGAGGTGGCACTGGCCCGGCAACTCGTCGCGGCCTGATCCACCCACCCACGCCGGCTGCCCTTCGGGGCGCCGGCTTCTTTTTTCCGTGCATCGATGGCGCGCGATGAAGTCGGGCGCCTGCCAGTTCCCTTTGTTTGCTGCCCGAACGCTTCGCGGCGGCGATGGTGAGGGCTCCGTGTTCCAGGGAATTGCCCCATGCAACCACTCACCTGCGTCGCTCACCGCCTGGCTGTGCCTGCCGTGCTGGCCGGCTGCGTGCTCATCACCGGCTGCGCCGCCACGGGCACGACGAGCCCTCCCACTGTCCATGACTCGCTCCCCGAGCCTGCGGTGTTGGTCAGGACCATCGCCCCGGAGCCCGAGCCGGGCCTGATCCCGGTGGCCCGCTACGGGCGCTACACGCTGGTCGAGATGGTGCCGGAACCGGCACAGCGCGACCTGCTGCGACAGGTGATCGAGATTTCGATTCCGCCGATCTTGGACGCGAGCGTCGGCGATGCCCTTCGGCACGTGCTGCTGCGCACCGGCTATCGGCTCTGCGACGCGACGGAGGCGACCGCGCTGCACGCGTTGCCGCTGCCGGCGGCGCACCTGCGGCTCGGGCCGCTACCGCTGCGCGATGCCTTGCTGGCACTCGCCGGCCCGGCCTGGGAACTGTCCGTCGATGACGCTTCGCGCGCGGTGTGCTTCACGCGCGTGACGACTGCGCGTGCGCCGAGCGCAAGCCCGATTCCCGCGGCTCCGGCATCGAGCGCGCCGGCCGCCGAACCCGCCGATTCCCACGTGCCCCAGGAGGCCCAACCATGACCATCCCGCAGCTTCCCGACGAGAACGCCGGCCGCGCGCGCTGGTTGAAGATCACAGCGGCCGCATGGCTGCTGCTCGTGAGCATCCTGGCCGTGGTCAACAGCGTGGGCCTGTCGCGCCTGAGCGAGCAAAGCCAGGCCAGCGCCCAGGATGCCCACGTGCAGGCGCTCAACACGCGCGTCGCCGAACTCGAACAGCAGGCGGCGGCCTCGAAGAACCAGCCCAAGCCCGTCACCCAACCCGACTTGGAGGCCGCCCGCAAGTTGCTGGACGAACGCCTGGCACAGGTGGAGCACACCCAGGGCGCAGACGCCCATGCCGGCGACTTGCAGGCGCTGCAGGCGCGCATGGGCGACCTCGAAGCTCGCATGAAGCGAACCGCCGCGCCTGCCGCGGCACCCCGGCGTACCGCCGAGCCGGCCAAGCCCAAGGTGCCCGAACCGCCGTTCAACGTCGTGGGTGTGGAGCTGCGCGGCGGCGAGCGCTTCCTGTCAGTGTCGGCGCCCCAGGCCTCGTCGGTGCTGGACGTGTGGCTGCTGCGCGAAGGCGATGCCGTGGGCGCGTGGCATCTGCTGGCGATCGAGGCGCGCGCCGCCGTGTTCCGCGTGGACGGCCAGACCCAGCGCATCGCGCTGCCGTAGGGGCCGGCCATGAAGCACGCCGCGATCTACCTCGCCGCCATCCTCGCCGCTGTCGTAGGCACCGCAGGCACGGCCTCGGCGCAGTCGGCGCCGGTCGCGTCCTCGCGCACCGTTCCCGCCCAGGTGCACAACAGCACCGACGCCGCACTGGACGAACGGCTGGCGCGCGATTGGGGCCTGCGCCCCGAGGAGTGGGCGCGCTACCGGCAACTGATGCAGGGGCCGCTGGGCATCTATTCCCCGAACCTCGATCCGCTCACGGCGCTGGGCATCGAGGCGCGCAGCGACGAGGAACGCAGCCGCTATGCGGAGCTGCAGGTGCAGGCGGAATCGAAGCGCGTGGGCAAGACGCTGGCCTACCAGCGGGCCTACGACGCGGCCTGGAAGCGGCTGTATCCGGGACAGCAGCGCGTGAACATGCCGGGTGCGAAGGCACCGGGCGCTGGCAACCGGGGCTCGGGCCGGCTGGCGGTTTTCGTGAAAGCCGAGTGCCCCCCGTGCGAGCAGCGCGTGCGCCAGTTACAAGCGGCCGGCACCGCCTTCGACCTCTACATGGTCGGCAGCCGCCAGGAGGACGCCCGCATCCGCCAATGGGCGACGCAGGCCGGCATCGACGCCGGCCGCGTGCGCTCGCGCACCATCACGCTCAACCATGACGCCGGGCGCTGGCTGTCGCTCGGCCTGCCCGGCGACCTGCCCGCCGTGGTGCGCGAGGTCAACGGCCAATGGCAGCGGCAATAACGGCAACGAGCTTGGCTCGCCGCGCCGACCGCGCGGCATTGGTCCTGGTGCTCTGCGCCTGCACGGCCATCGCCTTCGGCCAGGAAGTGCCGCCACCCGCCTACCAGCTCGCGGCCCAGCAGGCGGGCGTGCCGTCGCCGGTGCTGTACGCGGTGGCGCTGCAGGAGAGCGGCGCCCGGCTGCGCGGCCGGCTGATCCCGTGGCCGTGGACGCTCAACGTCGCCGGCCGCGCCGAACGCTACGCCACACGGGCCGAGGCCTGCGCCGGCATCCGCCGGGCGCTCGCCCGCACGCCGGCCAACCGCATCGACGCCGGCCTCGGCCAGGTCAACCTCGGCTACCACGCGCACCGCTACGCGCATCCCTGCGAGCTGCTCGACCCGTACCGCAACCTCGCCATCGCCGCGGAAATCCTGCAGGAGCAGCACACGCCGGGCGACAACTGGCTGGTCGCCATCGGCCGCTACCACCGCCCCGCAGGCGGGGCGCCGGCCGCCCGCTATCGCCGCAGCGTCCATCAGCACCTGACCCGCGTGCTCGGGCCGGGCGCTGCACTTCCCACTGCCCGGAGCCCCATGCCATGAACCGCATCCTCCTTGCCGCCATGGCGGCACTGCTCGCCGCCACGGCCCACGCACAGGGCCGCAGCCCCTATACCAAGCCGGCGTCGCCGCCGCTGATCGTGGTCGAGGACAAGGGCGGCACCTCGGCGCTGCCGTACTACCGGGCCTTGAACCCGCAGGATGCGCAGCCAGGCCAACCGGTCACACCGCAACCCGCGCCCCAATCCAAGCCGCGAATTGGCAGTCCTGCCGAAGCCGAGGCGGCCATGCTGCCGGTGCGCTCGGTGCGGCTCACGCCGGGCGACGAGCCGCGCCGCGTGATCCGCACACCGGGCCTGACGCCGCTGTTCCTGATCGGCGACGACGACCGCTCACGAGCCTGGCTCAAACAGCGAGGCAAGGACTTGCAGGCGCTGCACGCCGTGGGGTTGGTGGTCAATGTGGCGACGCCCGAAGCCCTGGCCACGCTGCGCCGCCTGGCACCGGGCTTGATGCTCTCGCCGGCCTCGGGCGACGAGCTGGCGCAGCGCTTGGGGCTCAAGCACTACCCGGTGCTGATCACCGCTACGGGCATCGAGCCCTGACGTGACGTGAAGCACCAGCCATGGCCCAGTCCCAAGCCGTCGAAGTCTTGCTGCGGCCAGCGGTGGAGCTATACACCGTCGCGGTCTGTGCGGGCGCCGCGTTTCTGTGCCTGGTGGCCCCGTGGTCGCTCGCGCTGAGCCCCTTGCTGGGCCTGGGCAGCGCGCTAGCCTTCCTGACCTTCGGTGCGCTGCGCTTGCACGACGCCTGGGCCATCCTGCGCTACCGGCGCAACATCCGGCGCCTGCCGCGCTATGTGATGACCAGCCGCGACGTGCCGGTCAGCCAGCAGCGGCTCTTCGTCGGCCGGGGCTTCCGCTGGGACCAGCGGCACACGCACCGGCTGATGCAGACCTACCGGCCGGAGTTCCGCCGCTACGTCGAGCCGACGGCGATCTACCGGGCAGCGCGGCGCATGGAAGAGCGCCTGGAGTTCGCGCCGTACCCGCTGTCCAAGATGGCGAAGGCCCTGGCCTGGGACAGTCCGCTCAACCCGGCACGGCCGCTGCCGCCGGTGGGAGGCCTGCCGCGGCTGCACGGCATCGAGCCGCACGAGGTCGACGTCACGCTGCCGTTGGCCGAACGGGTCGGCCATTCGTTGGTGCTCGGCACGACGCGTGTCGGCAAGACCCGCCTGGCCGAGTTGTTCATCACGCAGGACATCCGGCGCAAGGTCAATGGGCAGCACGAGGTCGTAATCGTCTTCGACCCCAAGGGCGATGCGGACCTCTTGAAGCGCATGTATGTGGAGGCCAAGCGCGCCGGGCGCGAAGGCGAGTTCTACGTCTTCCACCTGGGCTGGCCGGACATCTCGGCGCGCTACAACGCGGTGGGCCGCTTCGGGCGCATCAGCGAAGTCGCCACGCGCATCGCTGGCCAGCTCTCCGGTGAAGGCAACAGCGCGGCTTTCCGCGAGTTTGCCTGGCGCTTCGTCAACATCATCGCGCGTGCCCTGGTGGAGCTGGGGCAGCGGCCCGATTACCTGCTGATCCAGCGCCACGTCATCAACATCGATGCGCTGTTCATCGAGTACGCGCAGCACTACTTCGCCAAGAACGAGCCGAAGGCCTGGGAGGTCATCGTCCAGCTCGAAGCCAAGCTGAACGACAAGAACATCCCGCGCAACATGATCGGCCGCGAAAAGCGCGTCGTCGCGCTGGAGCAGTACCTGTCGCAGGTGCGCATCTACGACCCGGTGCTCGACGGCCTGCGCAGCGCGGTGCGCTACGACAGGACGTACTTCGACAAGATCGTCGCATCGCTGCTGCCGCTGCTGGAGAAGCTGACCACCGGCAAGATCGCGCAGTTGCTGGCGCCGAACTATTCGGACCTCGCCGACCCACGCCCGATCTTCGACTGGATGCAGATCATCAGGAAGCGGGCCGTGGTCTACGTCGGGCTCGATGCGCTGTCGGACGCGGAAGTCGCGGCGGCGGTCGGCAACTCGATGTTCTCCGACCTCGTATCCGTCGCGGGTCACATCTACAAGTTCGGCATCGACGACGGCCTGCCGGATGCCGCGACGGGCATCAAGGTGCCCATCAACGTCCATGCCGACGAGTTCAACGAACTCATGGGCGATGAGTTCATCCCGATGGTCAACAAGGGCGGCGGCGCAGCCGTCCAGGTCACGGCCTACACGCAGACCCTCTCGGACATCGAGGCCCGCATCGGCAACCGCGCGAAGGCGGGCCAGGTCGTGGGCAACTTCAACAACCTGTTCATGCTGCGCGTGCGCGAGACCGCCACGGCCGAACTGCTGACGCGCCAACTGCCCAAGGTCGAGGTCTACACGACGACAGTGATGAGCGGCGCCACCGACAGCTCCGACCCGACCGGCAACACCGCCTTCACGTCGAACACGCAGGACCGCATCAGCAGCAACAGCGTGCCGCTGATCGAGCCGGCGCACGTGGTGGGCCTGCCCAAAGGCCAATGCTTCGCGCTGATCGAGGGCGGGCACCTGTGGAAGGTGCGCATGCCGTTGCCGGCACTGGACCCCGACGAGGCCATGCCCAAGGATCTGCAGGAGCTGGCCGGCTACATGCGGCAGCACTACGTCGAGGCCGGCGAGTGGTGGGACAACAAGGGGCTTCCCGGCCTGCAGGACCAGGCGCTGCCCGACGATCTGCTGGCCGACTTCAAGCAGATGGCGGGCGCGGATGAAGAGGCCACGGCATGAGCGACCCCGCCGTCGCCGTCCAGCGCCAACAGGTTCGCCAGCAGGGCCTGATCGCGGGGCTGGTGACGCTGCCGTTCCGGCTGTTCGGTGTGTTGATCGGTTCGCTCCTGCTGTGCATCGTGATCGAGTGCATTGGCATGCACTTCCTCTGGCCCGAGCAGGGCTGGCGCCATGCCCAGGGCATGCTGAACTATGAGCTGTCGCAGGTCTCGGAGCACTTCACGCAAAGCGTGCTGGTACAGGAACCGGGGCGCAGCGCGCGCCAGCTCGTAGAGTGGGCCTACCAAGGGCTGTTTGTGAAGACGGGCCTGCTGGACTGGATACGCGACGCCGCGGCGCAATCGCGTGCCGGCGCGCGCAGCCAGGCGCAGGATTTCCGGTACTACATCGGGCAGCTCTACGTGCACGTCGAGAGCTACCTGATCGCCTCGGCCTATACGGTGCTGGTGTTCCTCGTGCGGCTGCTGGTGCTGGTCCTGACCTTGCCGCTGTTCCTGATGGCGGCCTTCACCGGCCTGGTGGACGGGCTCGTGCGCCGCGACGTGCGCGGCTTCGGCGCCGGGCGCGAATCGGGCTTCGTCTACCACCGGGCGAGAGCCAGCCTGATGCCGCTGGCGGTGCTGCCCTGGGTCACTTACCTCGCGCTGCCGGTCAGCGTGCATCCGCTGCTGATCCTGCTGCCCAGCGCGGCGCTGCTCGGCGTCGCGGTGTGCATCGCGTCGGCGACGTTCAAGAAGTACCTGTAGCCGCATCGGCCGCCGCCGCGGAAAGCGGTGGCGGGCCGGTTCCGATTGATTGCGGCACTGGAAGACCGGCCGTTTGAGCATCGAGCCATCCGCATGCCTCGGAGAACGGCTCGATGGAAACCACTCGAAACCCTGCGCAGGTCCGCTGCTATGCCGCGGCAGCGCTCCGGGCTGTGCGTCTCGCGGCGCTGCTGCTTGCCGCTGCCGGATTGCAGCCCGCCATCGCTGCCGATGGCTCCGACAACGCCGCGGAGCGCGAGATGCTCGCCGCGGTGACGCGCCAGCTCGAACTGCTGGACCGCCTCGCCGAGCACGCCGCCACCACAGCGCCGCAGGAGCGCGCCCGCTACCACTTCGACTACGTGCGCCTGCGTGCCGACCTGGAGCGCGTGCGCGCCGGGGTGCGCGACTACCTCGTTCCACAACGCGCCCAGCCGCGCGATCCTGTGCCGCCGGCCGGCGACTACACGCGCAGCAACGCAACCACGGCAACCCCTGGCAAGGAGGCTACGTCGCCATGACGCCTTCCGCCGATCAGGTCGCCGCCTTCTCGGCCAACGGCGGCTTTTCGCCCGGGGCCGTCTCCACCGTCGTGCTCGGTTTCGTCTTCGCCGTCCTGCTGCTGTGGGGCGTGTGGGCGATGCGCACGGCCTATGTCGGCTGGGCCGAGCACCACCTGACCCAACGCCAGTTCCTCGGCGTCATCGCGCGCTTCGTCGCGATGTACCTGGTGCTGGGCTTTTTCCTCCTGTCCTGACCCCATGAAAGGTGTATCGCCATGAACGCTCCCGCTACTTCTCGCCGCCCCACGTCGCGGCCCGCCGCGCGCCTCGCCGCGCTGCTGATCCCGCTGGGCATCGCCGCCACGCCGCTGCCGTCGTTCGCCGACCTTCCCACGCTGGAAGACCCGTCGCGCGGCACCGGCAGCGGCATCATGCAGACGCTGCAAAACTACGGCTACGACATCGTGCTGCTGATCGCGCTGCTCGTCGTCGCCTCGATGTTCGTCGGTGTCTGCTACCACGCCTACACGCGCTACGCCGAGATCCACACCGGCCGCGCGACCTGGGGCCAGTTTGGCCTGACGGTGGCGGTGGGCGCGATCCTGCTGGTCGTCGGCATCTGGCTGCTGACCAAGGCCACCGGCGTCCTGTAAGGCCCGGAAACGATGGCCGGCGCCCTGGAGAGTCCGTCGCGCGACGGGCTCGTGACCTTCCTGCCGCACCGCCTCAACCGCCACCCGGTGGTCGTGCGCGGGCTCACGGCCGACGAGCTGTGGGTCTGCGCCGGGCTGTCCGGCGCGGCCGGTCTCGTGGCCGGCGTGCCGCTGGCCTGGCTGACGCACAGCATCGCGATGGTGCCCACGCTGATCGTCGCCGGCATCGGTGTCGGTGTCTTCGTGGGCGGCGGCCTGCTGCGGCGGTGGAAGCGCGGCCGGCCCGACACCTGGCTGTACCGCCAGCTCCAGTGGCGCCTCGCGCTGCGCTACCCCGCGCTGGCTGCGCATGCGGGCCGGGGCCAGCTCATCACCCGGTCGGGCTGGTGGTCCACGCGGCGCCTGCGGCCCGATCCGTCCCTGCGTCGAGGTAGACCATGAGCCGATTCAAGAACGAGGTCGCGCACCTGCAGGCGCATGTGAAGACCTTGCGCCTGGCTGGCGCCGCACTGTTCGTGGTGGCGCTGCTGCTCGGCTTCGGCTGGTGGAGCGCACCCAAGAGCCTGACCATCCACGTGCCACCCGACCTGCGCTCGGGCAGCACGCGCAAGTGGTGGGACGTGCCGCCGGAGAGCGTCTACGCCTTCACCTTCTACATTTGGCAGCAGGCCCAGCGCTGGCCGACCAACGGCGAGCAGGACTACCCGCGCAACCTGCATGCGCTGTCGGCCTACTTCACGCCGAGCTGCCGCGCCTTTCTGCAACAGGACTTCGAGTTTCGGCGCAGCAACGGCGAGCTGCGTCAGCGCGTGCGCGGCATCTACGAGATACCCGGCCGCGGCTACGGCGACGACCCGGCCATGCGCGTGCGCACCGTGTCCGCCAACAACTGGATCGTCACGCTGGACGTGAGCGCTGACGAGTACCTGGGCGCCGAGCAGGTCAAGCGCGCGCTCGTGCGCTACGCGCTCAAGGTCGTGCGCATGGACGTGGACCCCGAGCGCAATCCGTTCGGCCTGGCGCTGGACTGCCATGCACGCGCGCCGGAACGCATCGAAACCCCGCCGCCTGCGGCGCCGCCCGGCAGGGCCGCGAGCGCCGGCTCCAACCTGCAGGGAGACACCCCATGAAGCCCTTTGTGATGCGCCCGTTCGCTGCGGCCCTGGCCGGTCTGCTGCTGTGCCTGGCTTTCGTGCCTGCGGTCCATGCCGTCGAAATCCTGCGCTGGGAACGGCTGCCGCTGGCCGTGCCGCTGGTGGTCGGCCAGGAGCGCGTGGTGTTCATCGAGCGCAACGTGCGCATCGGCGTGCCGGCCGGCATCGGCGAGCAGTTGCGCGTGCAGAGCGCCGGGGGGGCGATCTACCTGCGCGCCAACGCGCCGATTCCACCCACACGGCTGCAACTGCAGGACGTGGAGTCGGGCGCGCTGATCCTGCTGGACATCGCGGCCGAGCCGGCGAAGGCGGGCCAGCCCGCGCTCGAACCCGTGCGCATCGTCGAAGGCGACGTGCCGTCCACTCGCTATGGCGAGCTGGTCAAGCCTACGGTGACGGCGGACGACGATGCGGAGCGCACCGTCACCACGGTGAAGCGCGCCACGCCGGTGGCCGTCGTGCTCACGCGCTATGCGGCGCAGAACCTCTATGCGCCGCTGCGCACCGTGGAACCTGTCCCCGGCATCGGCCGGGTCAACCTGCGGCGCGGCCTGGAGCTTTCCACCTTGCTGCCCACGCTGCCGGTGCGTGCGCAAGCGCTGGCCGCCTGGCGGCTCGAAGACCAGTGGGTGACTGCGGTGAAGCTCACCAATGTCTCGGCACGCTTGCTTGATCTGGACCCGCGCGCGTTGCAAGGCGACTTGCTCGCCGCGACCTTCCAGCACCCGAACCTGGCGCCGGCCGGCCGCGCTGCCGACACCACGGTGGTCTACCTCGTTACCCGTGGCCACGGCCTGGCCGAGTCGCTGCTGCCCAAGCTCTCACCGATCGACGCGACGGTGAACCTGCCGCCGGCCGCGGCGGCCGGCCAGGCCGAAGGAGGTACCCGCCATGAAAAGTAACCCTCTCCTGAAGTGGCTGCTGATCCCGATGGCGCTGGTGCTGCTGTTCGTGGGCCTCAAGATGTTCTCCGGTGATCGCGGCGCCAGGCCGGCGCCGGCCGGCACCGCCAAGCCGCTCACGCCCGAGGAGATGAAGGCGCTGGGCATCGAGGGCGACACGCCGCGCGATACCGTCGCCACGCTGGTGGCGCAGGTCAAGCAGTTGCGCAACGAGCTGCAGACGGCGCTCAACGACAACAAGAACCAGAAGACCGAGAACGAGCGCATGCGCGCACGGGAGAGCGCGATCGACCAGCGCATCCAGTCCGCGCTCGACGGCGAGCGCGGCCGCCTGCAGCAGGACCGCGAGCAATTGGCCGGCGACCGCCAGCAGACCCAGGGCCTGCTGCAAGACTTGCAGCGGCGCCTGGACGGTCTCTCCGGCAAGGGCGGCCAGGCCGAACTGCCCGTGGGCCTCGGCCTGGAGGAAGGCGACGGTAAGGGCTTCGGCGGAACCCAGGGCGGCGCCGCGCGCAGTACCAGCGGCACGCGCTGGGTGGAGCCGGACGACGCGAAGCCCTCGGCGAAGAACGGCAGCAGCGGCGGCCTGAACTTCCCGACCAGCTTCGGGCCGGCGCAGAAGACGCTTTCCGACACGGCCGACAGCGTGGCAAGCACCGTGGCGAACGCCGGCAACCGCGCGGTGGGTGCGTCGTCAAAGCCGGTCTACACGGTGCCGTCGAACTCGACGCTGATGGGCTCGATCGCGATGACGGCGCTGATCGGCCGCGTGCCGATCGACGGCACGGTCAACGACCCGTACCCGTTCAAGGTGCTGATCGGCCCGGACAACCTGACCGCCAACGGCATCGACATTCCCGACGTGGCCGGCGCGGTGGTCAGCGGCACGGCCTCGGGCGACTGGGCGCTTTCCTGCGTGCGCGGCCAGATTCGCTCGGTGACGTTCGTCTTCAACGACGGCACGGTGCGCACGATGCCGGAGGACGGCAACCGCAACCAGAGCGGCGGCGGCCAGGGCAATGGTGCAAACAGCACGACGCAAGGCGGCCTGGGCTGGATCAGCGATCCCTACGGCATCCCCTGCGTCAGCGGCGAACGGCGCAGCAACGCGCAGCAGTACCTGGGTTCGCAAGCCCTCATCACCGCGGCCGGCGCCGGCGCCGCTTCGCTGATCAAGTCGGACAACGGCAGCGTGGCCGTGGTCGCCAACAGCAACGGCTCGCTTGGCACGGTAGGCATCAGCGGCAACGAGGCGATGGGCCGCATCCTGGCCGGGGGCGTCCGCGACATGGCCGATTGGGTCAACAAGCTCTACGGCCAAGCCTTCGCCGCCGTCTACGTGCGGCCCGGCGCCAAGGTCGCGGTGCATTTGGAGCAGCCGCTCAACATCGACTACGACGCCAAGGGGCGCCGGGTCAATCACCGCATCGGAGGCAAGCATGCGTCGGATTTGGATTGAATCGGCCGCGATCCTGTGCGCGGTCCTGGTGCTGGGCGGCTGCGCCACCAGCAAGGACAAATTGCTGCCGCACGGCGATCGCACCATGCTCGACGTGTGGAATCAGGAGACGGGCGGCAGCGCCGGTGGTGGGCAGGCAGCGCGGCAACTGCTCGATGCACGCCAGGACTTGCGCCGGCCGCTGACCGAGGCCGACGTGCAGGCGGCGCCCGCCGCCGCTGCCGCCTACACGCGCACCGCGGCCAACGAGATTTACCGCCAGTTCCGGCGCCTGCCGAACCCGGACCTGGTGATGTACGTGTTCCCGCACCTAGCCGGCACCGACCCGGTGCCCGTGCCCGGCTACACCACCGTGTTCCCGCTCTACCAGCGCGTGCAGTACGCGATGCCTGGCGAGCGCCTGGAGGACTACTGATGGCCTGGTCGTTGCCCTGGGCACGCAAGGCCGTCACGCCCGCCGGCCCCGACCTGGATGCCGATGACGCCTGGGCGCAGCATGTCTCCACGCTGGTCGCGCACGGCATTCCCGAGCCCGGCAGCGCGGTGGGGAGCCAGCCGCGCCCGCCGGCCACCGAAGCGGACCTGCAGGCGCTCTACGGCGTGGCACCGTCCTTCGCCGACCTGTTGCCGTGGGTGGAGTACCTGCCCGGCTCCAAGAGCATGTTGCTTGAAGACGGCCAGTCGGTTGCGGGCTTCTTCGAACTGGCCCCGGTCGGCACCGAAGGCCGTGAGATGGCCTGGCTGTGGCAGGCACGCGATGCACTGGAGAACGCGCTGCAGGACTCGTTCGACGAACTCGACGAGAACCCGTGGGTGGTGCAGCTCTACGCCCAGGACGAATCGACCTGGGACACCTACCTGCGCGGGCTGGCCGACTATGTGCGGCCGCGCGCCCAGGGCAGCGCCTTCACGGACTTCTACCTGCGTTTCTTTGGGCACCACCTGCGCGCCATTGCCAAGCCCGGCGGGCTGTTCGAGGACACCACGGTGACGCGGCTGCCGTGGCGCGGCCAGGTCCGGCGCGTGCGAATGGTGGTCTACCGGCGCGCGAACGCTGCGACCGCATCGCGGCGCGGCCAGTCCCCCGAGCAGGCGTTGACGACGATCTGCGACCGGCTCGTGGGCGGCCTCGCCAACGCGGGCGTGAAATCCCGCCGCATGGAGGCGGCCGACATCCACGACTGGCTGCTGCGCTGGTTCAACCCGCACCCGACGCTGCTCGGCCCCAGCGCCGACGACCGCGAGCGCTTCTATGCGCTCACGCGCTACCCCGAGGCAGTCGAAGACGGCGAGATCGAGCTGGCCAGCGGAGACTTCGCGCAGCGCCTGTTCTTCGGCCAGCCGCGCTCGGACGTGGCGAACGGCACGTGGCTGCTCGACGGCATGCCGCACCGGGTCATCGTGATGGACCGGCTGCGCATGCCCCCCGCGACCGGACACGTCACCGGCGAGACGCGCAAGGGCGGCGATGCGGTCAACGCGCTGTTCGACCAGATGCCCGAGGACACGGTGATGTGCCTGACCGTCGTCGCGACGCCGCAGGACGTGCTCGAAGGGCACCTGAACCACCTGAGCAAGAAGTCGGTCGGCGAGACGCTGGCCTCGGAGCAGACGCGCCGCGACGTGCAGGAAGCGCGCGGGCTGATCGGCAGCGCGCACAAGCTCTACCGCGGCGCGCTGGCCTTCTATCTGCGCGGACGCGACCTGCCGCAGCTCGACGCGCGCGGCCTGCAACTGATCAACGTCATGCTCAACGCCGGCCTGCAGCCGGTGCGCGAGGAAGACGAGGTGGCGCCGCTCAACAGCTACCTGCGCTGGCTCCCGTGCGTGTTCGATCCGGCCACCGACAAGCGCCAGTGGTACACGCAACTGATGTTCGCGCAGCACGCCGCGAACCTCGCGCCGGTGTGGGGCCGCAGCCAGGGCACCGGCCATCCGGGCATCACGTTCTTCAACCGCGGCGGCGGGCCGATCACCTTCGACCCGCTGAACCGGCTCGACCGGCAGATGAACGCCCACCTGTTCCTGTTCGGTCCCACCGGCTCGGGCAAGAGCGCCACGCTCAACAACATCCTGAACCAGGTGACGGCGATCTACCGGCCGCGGCTGTTCATCGTCGAGGCGGGCAACAGCTTCGGCTTGTTCGGCGACTTCGCGGCGCGGCTGGGTATGAAGGTGCATCGCGTCAAGCTGGCCCCCGGCGCCGGGGTGAGCCTCGCTCCGTTCGCCGACGCCCACCGGCTTGTCGAAACGCCCAGCCAGGTGCAGACGCTGGATGCCGACGCGCTGGACGAGGACCGCGACGAGGCGGTACAGGCAGCGGATGCCGACGAGCAGCGTGACGTGCTGGGCGAACTGGAAATCACCGCGCGGCTGATGATCACTGGCGGCGAGGACAAGGAAGAAGCGCGCATGACGCGCGCCGACCGCAGCCTGATCCGCCAGTGCATCCTCGACGCGGCGCAGCACTGCGTGGCCGAGCAGCGCACGGTGCTCACGCGCGACGTGCGCGATGCGTTGCGCGAGCGTGCCCGCGATACGTCGCTGCCCGAGGTGCGGCGCGCGCGGCTACTGGAGATGGCGGACGCGATGGATATGTTCTGTCAGGGCGTGGACGGCGAGATGTTCGACCGGCCCGGCACGCCGTGGCCCGAGGCCGACATCACCATCGTGGACCTCGCCACCTTTGCGCGCGAGGGCTACAACGCGCAGCTCTCGATCGCCTACATCTCGCTGATCAACACGGTCAACAACATCGCCGAGCGCGACCAGTTCCTGGGTCGACCGATCATCAACGTGACGGACGAGGGCCACATCATCACCAAGAACCCGCTGCTCGCGCCCTACGTCGTGAAGATCACGAAGATGTGGCGCAAGCTCGGCGCCTGGTACTGGCTGGCGACGCAGAACATCGACGACCTGCCCAAGGCCGCCGAGCCCATGCTGTCGATGATCGAGTGGTGGATCTGCCTCTCCATGCCGCCGGACGAGGTGGAGAAGATTGCGCGCTTCCGCGAGCTGAACCCGGCGCAGAAGGCGCTGATGCTTTCCGCGCGCAAGGAGGCAGGCAAGTTCACCGAGGGCGTGATCCTCTCCAAGAGCATGGAGGTGCTGTTCCGTGCGGTGCCGCCCAGCCTGTACCTGGCACTGGCTCAAACCGAGCCGGAAGAGAAGGCGGAACGCTTCCAGTTGATGCAGCAGTACGGCATCGGCGAGTTGGATGCGGCTTTCAGGATCGCCGAGAAGATCGACCTCGCTCGCGGCATCGAATCGCTGGCGCTCGATGCGCTGGCGTGAGGAAAACACCATGCAGGTCGCTCGCTTCATTCCATTCCGCTCCGTTGCATTGGTCGCTGTGCTGCTTGTCGTTGCGCTGATCGCGGCGGCCTGGCTGGGCTTGCAGCCACAGACGCCGACCGCTGAGCCCGCCTCCCTCTCGGCCGAAGCGACCGCAGCACCTGCACCGGCACCCGCCGCCACGGCCGGCCCACCTTGGCGCTATGGCCGCGACGATGCGCGCTTCACGGTAGAGGAGTACGCCGACCTCGAATGTCCGTTCTGCCGCGCCTACTTCGCGGTGCTCAAGCAGTGGATCAACTCGCACCCAGAGGTGAACTGGCAGTGGCACCACCTGCCGCTGACGACGCACGAGCCGGCCGCGACGGCCAATGCGCGCCTGGTCGAGTGCGTCGGCGAGGCCGGCGGTCCGACCGCGTTCTGGCAGGCGGTCGAATGGGTCTACGCGCACACCCGCGGCGACGGCCAGGGCCTGCCCGAGGGCCTGGGCTATCCCGGCATCACGACGGCTGCCCAGCAGTGCCTTGACAGCGACCGCCCCGACACACTGATCCGCGCGCAGTCGGCGAGCGCCGCGCAGGAGGGCATCAAGGTCACGCCCACGCTGCGCCTGCAGGATCGCCAGTCCGGCAAGACGCTGCTGCTGCATGGCCCGGTCGACGGCGATGCGCTGCTGTCGGCCATCGACCTGCTGGCGGCCGGTGGCACCAACGAGACCGCATCGAAGGAAATGCCTGCCGAGTCCCTCGGCGACATGCCCAAGTAGCCACGATCTTCAAGGCTACGCCGCGGCCCCGGCCGCGCTGATCGACCCCGTTCGCTTCGCATCCGTCGACGCGGACAGCCGCCGCGCCGCGGTGGCGGATGCCTGTTCTTCCTTCGCTTGTTGTTCATCCCACGCCGGTCGCCTACGCCCGCAGGGGCGGCATGGCGCTTCCGCACCTTCTTTGGAGACTGCCATGCAACCCAAGACCCATGTTGTCGATGGCGTGACCTTCGTGGCCACGCCTTACCGCGCCGGAACCTTCATCCGCGAGGACGTGTTCTGGTGCCAGTTCACCATCACCTGCCAAGGCTACATCGAGTACCCCGAGGACGATCCCGTTTTCGGGACCTGGTGGACACCTCACATCCTTGAGCTGGGCCAACACGGCCTGATCGAGGATGCCTTGGCCCTCGCAGCGGACGAACTGTCAAAAGACGAGTTCGATCTGAGGTCGGAGATCGAGGCGCTGGACTTTCGGCCGGAGCTGGTCCTGATCCGCGATTCGCTCGATCGGCTGGTTGTCTCCGGCGAGGTGCAGTGCGGCGGCCGCATCCGCTGGTGCGAACCCACCGCCTCAGATGCGGAAGCCGCCGACGTCGCGAAGCAGGTTGATGACCTGCGCGGCGAGGCTTCCTACGAAGCTGGCTGGGACAACCACAGCACGGCCGAGCGCCTGCGCCTGCGCGCCCGCGTACTGGCCGGCCGGGTGGTCGATCCGTTCTGGCAGGCCCATGCCCGCCGCGCCGTTCAAGCCTCGGCGGCTAGGGCTGCGGTCGCCTGATCCCCACGGGAGCTTCGGCTCCCGTTCTTCTTGGGGACGTCTCAGAAAACGGAAAATAAAGCACGTTAAGCCCATTGCAGACTCTAGATATTGACGAGTACGTCGGGTTTTCTCTTGTTTGAGTTGCCTCTTGTGGTAGGATGGTAATCAATTACTATCTTACAAGGAGTGCTCGTGGACACCCATCCAAAGCATCTGCCGGCCGATGAACGTCGTGCCGTAACTGTCGAGTCCGTCGTGGCGCTTGCCGGTTCACAAAACCCAAGCGAGATAACCACTGCGGCTATCGCTAAACACATGAACTTGACCCAGGGTGCGCTGTTTCGGCACTTCCCGAACAAGGAAGCCATTTGGCAGGCGGTCATGGAGTGGGTAGCAGAGCGCCTATTAGCCAGAATCGATCGATCCGCACAAGGAATCGAGTCGCCCTTGGCAGCCATGGAGGCGATGTTCATGAGTCATATCGAATTCGTAGCTGAGCACCCAGGCGTGCCAAGAATGATGTTTGGTGAGCTTCAGCGTGCCGAATCGACACCGGCCAAGCGCATGGTGCAAACCTTGATTCAGCGCTACGGCGAACGTTTGCATCGTCTCATCGAGAAAGGCAAGGCCAGCGGCGAGTTGTCTCCCTCGCTTGACAACGAGGCGGCGGCAACGCTGTTCATTGGCACGATCCAGGGCTTGGTCATGCAATCGCTGTTGGCGGGTGATGTGGGACGTATGCACCGCGATGCGCCGCGCGTCTTTGCAATTTATCGGCGTGGCATAAGGAGTGCGCAATGAAAAAGTTACCCTTGCAAGGCCGCACCCTGGCGCTGCTTGCCGTCATCATTCCTTTGTTGGTGCTTTTTATTTATGTCGGTCTGCGATCAGGGCCGCTCGCCCCGGTCGCTGTGACGGTGGCAAGTGTGGAATCACGGGCTATCACACCGGCGCTGTTCGGCATCGGTACGGTGGAGGCGCGCTACACTTATAAGATCGGGCCGACGTTTGCCGGGCGCGTCAAACGCCTGGAGGTGCATGTAGGCGACCAGGTCAAGGCCGGACAGGTGCTCGGCGAGATGGATCCGGTCGACCTCGATGATCGGGTGCGCTCACAGGAGTCGGCATTCAAGCGTGCGGAAGCGGCTTTGCGCGAGGCAGAAGCCCGGCAAGCCTACGCGCAAACCCAGGCGCGCCGCTATGAGCAATTGTTTGCGGTGCGCTCGACCAGCGAGGAAATCGTCACCACCAAGCGGCAGGAACTGCAGATCGCCGATGCCGCCCTATCCGCCGCTCGGGAAGATATTGCCCGGGCACGCTCCGACCGAGAAGGACTCGTCGCGCAGCGGAGCAATCTGCGCCTGATCGCGCCGGTCGACGGTGTAGTCGCCGTGCGCGATGCCGATCCCGGCACGACCATCGTCGCAGGCCAGGCCGTGGTGGAAGTGATCGACCCCAAGAGTTTTTGGATCAATGTGCGCTTCGACCAGATCAGCGCATCGGGGCTGGCTGGGGGGCTGCCGGCTCGTATCGTCCTGCGTTCGCGTGGCGGCCAGACGTTGAATGGTCGCGTGCTGCGGGTGGAACCCAAGGCCGACGCGGTAACCGAGGAAACGCTCGCCAAGGTGACATTCGATAACAAACCAGAACCTTTGCCACCGGTGGGTGAACTGGGCGAAGTCACGGTTGACTTGCCGGCGCTCCCGGCCGCTCCACTGATCCCCAACTCTGCCGTCCAGCGTGAGGGCGACAAAGTCGGGGTCTGGCAAATCGTGGATGGTGATCTGCGTTTCTCCCCGGTCAAGCTCGGCACTTCCGACCTCAATGGTTACGTGCAGGTGCGCGAAGGGCTCAAGAATGGGGACCAGGTTGTGACCTATAGCGAAAAGGCACTGACGGCGCGCAGCCGCATCCATGTGGTCGACCACATCCCAGGAGTGTCACGATGATCAGCCTGGCCGGCCGCGACATTCTCCATGCCTGGGGAAAGTTCGTCTTCACTGGCATCGGTCTGGGTCTGCTGATCGGCGTCACCCTGGTCATGGCCGGGGTGTACCGGGGCATGGTGGACGACGGCAAGGCGCTGCTCGACAACAGTGGCGCCGACCTTTGGGTGGTGCAAAAGGACACTCTGGGTCCTTATGCGGAGTCGTCCAGCCTCAACGATGACGTGTATCGCGCCATCCTCGCCATGCCGGGAGTCGCCCAGGCAGCGAACGTGACCTACCTGACCATGCAGGTACGCAAGGGCGAGAGTGATGTACGCACCATGGTGGTCGGCATCGCGCCCGGCGCGTTGGGGGCTACACCCGGATGGCCTCCTTATCTCGTCGCTGGACGCCAGATCACGCGCGGTCACTACGAGGCGGTGGCCGACATCGCCACCGGCTTCAAACTGGGAGATCGTCTTGCCATTCGCCGAAATCATTACACCGTCGTTGGGCTTACACGGCGCATGGTGTCGTCCAGCGGCGACCCGATGGTATTCATTCCGCTCAAGGATGCCCAAGAGGCTCAGTTCCTCAAGGACAACGACGCCATTTGGCAAAGCCGGCGTCGCACCGAAGCCAACCCGGCTTTCAATCGACCCGGTGTTCCAGGTTTGCTGGATGCCGTGATTGCTTCACAGAGCACCAACGCGTTCGTCAATGCAGTACTGGTCACACTGAAACCTGGCCATACGCCGGACGAGGTTGCCGAATCCATCCGGCGCTGGAAGCGTTTGACGGTCTACACCCGGGCACAGATGGAAGACATCCTCGTCGGCAAGTTGATCGCCACCTCGGCCAAGCAGATCGGCATGTTCTTAGTGATTCTGGCCATCGTTAGCGCGGCCATCGTTGCCTTCATCATCTATTCGCTGACGATGGACAAAATCCGCGAGATCGCGGTTTTGAAGCTCATCGGCACACGCAACCGAACCATCGCCGCGATGATCATGCAGCAGGCGCTCGCCCTGGGCGTGATTGGTTTCGTGGTCGGCAAGATCACAGCCACTTTCTCAGCGCCCCTGTTTCCCAAGTACGTACTGTTGATGCCGTTCGACTCCATCGCCGGTTTTTTCGCCGTGCTCGTGATCTGCGTTCTAGCCAGCATCGTCGCCATTCGCATGGCACTCAAGGTCGATCCGGCCGAAGCCATTGGAGGTTGAGATGAGTGGCAAAGGCATTCGCATCGAAGGTTTGAGAAAACGTTATGGCGAGGGGGATACCGCGGTCGATGCCTTGAAAGGCGTGGACATGCAGGTGGCACCCGGCGAGGTGGTTGGCCTGATTGGCCCTTCCGGGTCCGGCAAGAGCACGCTGCTCAAATGTCTGGGCGCAGTGATTGATCCGACCGCCGGGCGCATGACGCTGGGTGATGAAGTGATCTACGACGATGGCTGGAAAGTCCGCGACTTGCGCGCCTTGCGGCGCGACAAGATCGGTTTCGTTTTCCAAGCACCATACCTGATTCCGTTTCTCGATGTCACCGACAACGTGGCGCTGCTGCCGATGCTTGCAGGCGTCGCGAATGGAGAGTCGCGCGCGAAGGCACTGGAATTGCTCACGGCGCTTGATGTGCAACACCGAGCTCGCGCGATGCCCTCGCAACTCTCCGGTGGCGAGCAGCAACGGGTTGCCATCGCGCGCGGATTGGTCAATCGTCCCCCGGTGATCCTGGCCGATGAACCCACTGCGCCGCTGGATTCCGAGCGCGCCATGGCTGTGATCCGCATCCTCAATGACATGGCTCGGAAGTTCGAGACCGCCATCATCGTCGTCACCCATGACGAAAAGATCATCCCCACTTTCAAGCGCATCTACCACATCCGCGACGGTGTGACCCATGAGGAAGCTGGCGAAGGGCGGGAGTTCGAATGAGAGAACGATTGAATTACAGGAGAATTTCATGACCCACCGCAAACACAGCCACGCATTTGGAACTATCACCCTGACCGTTACGGCCTGCCTGCTTTTATGGGGTTTTCAGTTGCCCGCTTGGGCTGGTGACGCTACCCAGATTGAGCCACTGGCGCTACGCAAGATCATGCAGGAACTCGGGCGCAACATGCAGGCTATTACCGGTGCGATTTCGCAGGAGGAATGGGTTCAGGTCGTTCAGCTCGCCCCAAAAGTTGCTGCACACCCCGAGCCACCGCTTACTAAAAAAATGCGCATCCTTGCTTACCTCGGCGCTGATGCGACCAAGTTCAGAAACTTTGACGCGCAGACTCACGAGGCGGCGCTGGCCATGAAGCTGGCTGCTGCGAGCAGCGACGGCAAGGCGGTGATCCAATCATTCGCCCACGTGCAGGAAAGCTGCTTGGGCTGCCACCAAGCTTTCCGTAAACCTTTCGTGGAGCATTTTTATGGAGCACGCTAAAACATGCCAGCGCCCCATCAGCCTCGAAAGACGGCTTGCGGCAACTTACCTAGTAGCTGGTCTGGTCACCGCCGGTCTGGCCGGCTGCGCCGCTGGCCCTGATTTTAAGCGTCCCACCGCACCCGATGTGGCTCGCTACACTGCAATACCAGTGGCTGATAGAACCGCGTCCGCTCCCACGCAGTTCGGCGAAACACAACGTCTAGTCGAAGGGCTTCCGATCGAAACGCAATGGTGGCAAAGCTTGGGTTCATCCGCACTCGACGGACTGATAAACGAAGCTTTCCATGTCAGCCCGACGCTGGCGAGCATCAGCGCCAATTTGCGACACGCGCAGGAGCTTCTTGCCGCACAGGCGGGCTCGACGCAATATCCACAGGTAGATGTCGCACTGGGATCTCAGCGCCAGCAAATGAGTCCCAGTAGCCAAGGGTTGAGCGGAGACGCACGTCAATTCAGCCTCTACAACGCCAGCGTTGGCGTGCATTACAACCTCGATCTGGCTGGCGGCAACCGGCGCGCACTCGAAGCCTTGGCTGCTCGCGCCGACTACCGTCGCTTCGAACTGAATGCTGCGCGCCTGGCCCTTGCCGGCAACATGGCAACCGCTGCCATTACCCGAGCACGCCTCGCCGCGCAACTAGAAGCCACTACTGCCATTTTGCGCGTGCAGGATGAGCAACTGCGCCTAGCCCATGAACGCGTGCGTATCGGTCAGGCCTCACCTGATGAAGCGTTGAGCCTACAAGCTCAGGCGGAGCAAACGCGGGCAGAACTGCCTGCGCTGCGTAAACAACTGCAACAAACCGAACATCTACTGGCGGTGCTAGCCGGTCGTGCCCCAGGCACGGGTGGCATCCCGGCCTTCACTCTGGCCGATTTCACTCTACCCGTCGAGATGCCGCTCGTCGTGCCCTCAGAACTGGTGCGCCGCCGACCGGATATCCAGGCGTCAGAGGCGCTGTTGCATGCGGCCAATGCAGACTATGGTGTGGCTGTCGCCAAGCTCTACCCACAGATCAACCTGAGCGCCAACCTTGGTTCTCAGGCGCTGACCACCGGTGCCCTGTTCGGTGGTGGCTCGGCAGTGTGGGGCCTGGTTGCGCAGCTCACCCAGCCTCTTTTTAATCCAGGGCTACCCGCTGAAAAAAGAGCGGCGCTCGCCGCTTTTGATGCCGCTGTAGCCAATTACCAGAGCGTCGTATTGGAGTCTTTGCGTAACGTCGCCGACACCCTGCGCGCGGTGGAAAGCGACGCACAAACTTTGACTGCCCTCGCTGCCGCTGATAAGGCTGCACAGGCCTCCTTGCAGTCGGTCGAGCGGCAATACCGGCTGGGCGCGGCCAGCTACCTGCAACTGCTCATCGCGCAGCAACAGGCACAGTCAATCCGGATCAATATGGTTGCGGTCCAGGCACAACGCCTAGTCGATAGTGTTGCTTTATATCAGGCCCTGGGAGGTGGTGTCAGTTAAGACTATACCCTAACCTGATGTCATTTTCAGAAGACGACTGCACCATTCAGCGCGGTTTGAAGCCTGTTGTGCATACGGCTCCTGATAACCCGATATCAGGATTCCTCTGCACAAAACTCGTCTATGCTCAATACTCGTGTGCACCAAAGCGAGGTGAGCATGGCGACCGATACCGCACCGATTACCGAGCACGGCGTGGCCACCCTGCCAGAACAGGCATGGGAGCGTGCGCGTCGTCGTGCGGAGATCATTGGGCCGTTGGCGCAGTCGGAGACGGTTGGGCATGAAGCGGCCGACGCGGCAGCCCAGGCATTGGGGCTGTCCCGGCGGCAGGTCTACGTCCTGATCCGCCGTGCCCGGCTAGGTTCGGGGCTGGTCACTGATTTGGCTCTTGGACAGTCGAGCGGTGGCAAAGGTAAAGGCCGCTTGCCGGAGTCGGTCGAACGAATCATCCGCGAGCTACTGCAAAAGCGCTTCCTGACCAAGCAGAAGCGCAGCTTGGCGGCGTTCCACCGTGAAGTTGCGCGGGTGTGCAAGCTGCAAAAGCTGCGGATGCCGGCGCGCAACACGGTCGCGTTGCGGATCGCCAGCCTTGATCCACTCAAGACCACTCGACTTCGGGAAGGCCAGGATGCGTCCCGCATCCTGCAAGGTGTTGGCGGTGTTCCTCCGCCAGTCTCCGCACCGCTGGAGCAGGTACAGATCGACCACACAGTCATCGACCTGATCGTGGTGGACGAGCGCGACCGGCAACCGATTGGCCGTCCGTACCTGACCCTCGCCATCGACGTGTTCACCCGCTGCGTGGTTGGCATGGTGGTCACGTTAGAAGCGCCATCTGCCGTCTCGGTCGGCCTGTGCCTCGCACACGCCGGTTGCGACAAGCGCCCTTGGTTGGAAAGGTTGGACGTGGAAATGGACTGGCCGATGAGCGGCAAGCCCGCGCTGCTCTACCTGGACAACGCGGCCGAATTCAAGAGCGAGGCGCTACGCCGTGGCTGCGAGCAGCATGGCATCCGGTTGGACTATCGGCCTCTCGGGCAGCCGCACTATGGCGGCATCGTGGAACGGATCATCGGCACGGCGATGCAGATGATCCACGACGAATTGCCGGGGACGACCTTCTCCAATCCTGACCAGCGCGGGGAATACGCCTCCGAGAAGATGGCCGCCCTGACACTGCGCGAGCTGGAGCGCTGGCTCACATTGGCGGTCGGCACCTATCACGGCTCTGTGCACAACGGCCTGCTCCAACCGCCGGCCGCGCGCTGGGCCGAAGCTATCACGCGGACCGGCGTGCCAACCGTCATCACTCGCGCTACGGCTTTTCTGGTCGATTTTCTGCCCATCATCCGCCGCACGCTGACCCGCACTGGCTTCGTCATCGACCACATCCACTACTACGCCGATGCGCTCAAGCCGTGGATAGCTCGGCGCGACCGCCTGCCTGCGTTCCTGATCCGGCGCGACCCGCGCGACATCAGCCGCATTTGGGTGCTGGAGCCGGAGGGGCAGCACTATCTGGAAATTCCATACCGTACCTTGTCGCACCCGGCTGTCACCCTCTGGGAACAACGGCAGGCGCTGGCGAAATTGCGGCAGCAAGGGCGCGAACAGGTGGATGAGTCGGCGCTGTTCCGCATGATCGGGCAGATGCGCGAAATCGTGACCACTGCGCAGAAAGCCACGCGCAAGGCGCGGCGCGACGCGGATCGACGCCAGCATCTCAAGTCAACGGAACAACCTGTCAAAACCACGCCACCAGCGGACACGGACATGGCAGACCCGCAGGCGGACAACCAGCCACCTGCCAAACCGTTCGACCAGATTGAGGAGTGGTAGCCGTGGACGAATATCCCATCATCGACCTGTCCCACCTGCTGCCGGCGGCCCAGGGCTTGGCCCGTCTCCCGGCGGACGAGCGCATCCATCGCCTTCGCGCCGACCGCTGGATCGGCTATCCGCGAGCAGTCGAGGCGTTGAACCGGCTGGAAGCCCTGTATACGTGGCCAAACAAACAACGCATGCCCAACCTGCTGTTGGTCGGTCCAACCAACAACGGCAAGTCGATGATCGTCGAGAAGTTCCGCCGCGCCCACCCGGCCAGCTCCGACGCCGACCAGGAGCACATCCCGGTATTGGTCGTGCAGATGCCGTCCGAGCCATCGGTGATCCGCTTCTACGTCGCGCTGCTCGCGGCGATGGGAGCACCATTGCGACCGCGCCCACGGCTGCCGGAAATAGAGCAACTGGCGCTGACACTGCTGCGCAAGCTCGGTGTGCGTTTGCTGGTGATCGACGAGCTGCACAACGTCCTGGCCGGCAACAGCGTCAACCGCCGGGAATTCCTCAACCTGCTGCGCTTCCTCGGCAACGAATTGCGCATCCCGCTGGTTGGTGTGGGCACACGCGACGCCTACCTGGCCATCCGCTCCGATGACCAGTTGGAAAATCGCTTCGAGCCGATGATGCTGCCGGTATGGGAGGCCAATCACGATTGCTGCTCACTGCTGGCCAGTTTCGCCGCTTCGCTTCCACTGCGGCGACCCTCGTCGATTGCCACGCTGGACATGGCCCGCTACCTGCTCACACGCAGCGAGGGCGCCATAGGCGAACTGGCGCACTTGCTGATGGCGGCGGCCATCGTCGCCGTGGAGAGCGGAGAGGAAGCGATCAACCACCGCACGCTCAGCATGGCCGACTACACCGGCCCCAGCGAGCGGCGGCGGCAATTCGAGCGGGAACTGATGTGAAGCCAGCGCCACGCTGGCCACTGCATCCGGCACCCAGGGAAGCCGAAGCCCTGTCTTCGTGGCTCAACCGCGTGGCCCTTTGCTATCACATGGAAGTGTCCGAGCTGCTGGAGCACGATCTTGGTCACGGCCAGGTTGATGACCTGGACACCGCGCCACCACTGGCGCTGCTGGCGATGCTCTCCCAGCGGAGCGGTATCGAGCTGGATCGGCTGCGCTGCATGAGTTTCGCCGGCTGGGTGCCTTGGCTACTGGACAGCCTTGATGATCAGATTCCAGCCGCATTGGAAACCTATGCGTTCCAGCTCTCGGTACTGCTGCCGAGACTCCGCCGTAAGACGCGATCCATCACGAGCTGGCGTGCCTGGCTGCCCACCCAACCGATACACCGCGCCTGTCCGCTCTGCCTGAACGATCCGGAGAACCAAGCCGTACTGCTCGCGTGGAAGCTGCCCCTGATGCTGAGCTGCCCACTGCATGGCTGCTGGCTGGAATCCTATTGGGGCGTGCCAGGGCGGTTTCTCGGCTGGGAGAACGCCGACGCCGAACCGCGCACCGCCAGCGACGCGATTGCAGTGATGGACCGGCGTACCTGGCAGGCACTGACGACCGGCCATGTGGAACTGCCGCGCCGACGCATCCACGCTGGTTTGTGGTTTCGACTGCTACGCACGCTGCTCGATGAGCTGAACACCCCGCTTTCGACGTGCGGCACCTACGCGGGGTATCTCCGCCAAATCTGGGAATGCTGCGGGCATCCGCTGCGTGCTGGGCAAAGTCTGTGGCGACCGTATGAAACCCTGAACCCGGCAGTACGGTTGCAGATGCTGGAGGCGGCGGCAACGGCAATCAGCTTGATTGAGGTGAGGGATATAAGCCCGCCAGGCGAGCACGCAAAGCTATTCTGGTCCGAGCCCCAAACCGGGTTCACCAGTGGCCTGCCGGCGAAAGCGCCGAAGCTCGAACCCGTCGATCACTGGCAGCGTGCAATCCAGGCCATTGATGAGGCCATCATTGAAGCACGACACAACCCCGAGACGGCACGCTCGCTGTTCGCGTTGGCTTCCTATGGTCGGCGCGACCCCGCTTCCTTGGAACAGTTGCGCGCCACCTTCGCGAAGGAAGGCATCCCCCCGGAATTTCTGTCACATTATGAGCCTAGCCTACCCTTTGCATGCCTTAGACAGAATGACGGGTTAAGTGACAAATTTTGACGTGCAGAGCTTCCCGATGCAAACTGTCACATAATCGAACGTATATGTGACAGGTACAAGATGCTGATTGGCTACATGCGAGTATCGAAGGCGGATGGCTCCCAGGCGACGGACTTGCAGCGCGATGCGCTGGTCGCGGCCGGTGTTGATCCGGCGCATCTCTATGAAGACCAAGCGTCCGGAAAACGCGAGGATCGTCCCGGTCTGGCGAGCTGTCTGAAGGCACTACGACATTGGACGCCGCGCGCTCGCGCGCCTGCCGGCTGAAGTCGGCACTTGAAAGCCGCAAAGTCCATGCTGAAGTACTCAACTACTGTCGCGCCGAACTGCTGGATGAAAACTATTTCCATGCCGTCTTCGAGTCGACCAAAGGTGTCGCCGAGCGCATCCGTTCCATGTCTGGCCTGACCATGGATGGCGCCGAGTTAGTGAGCCGGACGTTTTCGACGCAAAACCCGATCCTGGTTTTCGGTTCGCTCGCCACCGAATCTGAGAAGAGCGAGCAAAAAGGCTTCGCCCATCTGCTGGTGGGCCTCTTCGGCGCCGTGCGCAACCCACTCGCCCATGCCCCCAAGACAAACTGGCCGATGTCCGAACAAGATGCCCTGGACATCCTGACACTGGTATCACTCATTCACCGCAAGCTGGATCGCACGCTGAAAGCGAATACCGCGGCGTTGTAGCGGCTCCCCGTGTCTCCAGAGGATGGGGGTACTACCCTTTCGCGGGTGATCGGTCGGCGCCAAGACAGCCATCACGTAAGCCGTAAGCGCAACCGCTCGACAAGTTCTTCCAACTCGACGAGCCCTGCAGTGCGGCATTCCGGACTCTGTGCGATGGCGAGCATGTCGGTGAGCACACAGGCCACGCGCCATGTCTGGTTGAACCTCTCGCTCGTTTTCTCCTCGCTGCAGTACCCGGCGTGAACCGCGGCCCCGATCGATGGGCCGAGGCCATCGGCGCAGATCGAGCGCCGGGTGGCTGAAATACGCATCGCCGAAGTCGATGAGGCCAGTCAACTGCCTAGTCTGCGGATCGACGAAGACGTGTTCGGGGCCGGGGTTGCTGTGCAAGGCCACCCAGGCGTCTGCGTCCGGCAAGGCGCGCATCGCGAGGCGCGCCAACTGCAACGGGTCGAGCGCGAACGGCCAGGGCTGGGCCGCCCGCGCCACGGCTGTGACGGCGTCGTCGAAGAGGCCGCCGAACCGTGTGCGAACGTCGGCCGCCGTGTGGTCGCCGGGGATCAGGCGCGCCTCGAACAGGGGTTGCTGAGGGATTGCGTGAATGCGACGCAGCATGCGCCCCAGGTCAACCAGCGTACGCCGGCGGAGGTCACCGTCGAACCTTGCCGAGTGCATCGGCACGCCGGGCATGCGCGTCATCAAGGTGTACTCGATCCCGGGTTCGGCGACGCCCCCACCAAGGACTCGTGGAACGCGTACGCCCTCCAGGCCTGCCAGCTGCTCCAACAGGAAACGCTCCTTGTCCAGGCTCGTTCGCGCGCGCAGCTGTTGTGGTCGCTGAACCTTCAGGATCAGGCCGTTGTCGATGGCATAGGCGCGCGCTTCGCCGCCGCTCTCGTCGACGGCCCTGACGGCCTTCGCGCCCGCCGCATGCAAGCGCACGATCGCGAGCACCGCGTCGGGATCGAGCACCGGGTCGGCCGCGTCGGGTTGTATGTAGAAGTCCTTGCCCATGTCTGTCCTCCAACGTCAACGTTGATGCCAATCCCAGCCTGCCGTCTCCATGGCCAGCAGCGCGGCGAAGCGACCCCGGCACCGAATCAACTCGTCCGGCGCGCCTTGTTCGAGGATGCGACCGTCCTCGATCACGATGACGCGATCGGCCTCCAGCGCCGTTGACAGCCGATGCGCCACGATCAGAACGGCACGGCTCGAGTCGTGCGCGTCGCGGCGAAGAGCGGCGCGGAACGCAGCGTCGCTGGCGTGGTCGATCGCGGCTGTCGCTTCGTCGAGCAGCAGCACGCGAGGCTGGCGCACCAGCGCGCGCGTGAGCGCGAGCAATTGCCGTTGGCCCGCGGACAACGCGGCGCCGGCCTCACCCGCGTCCAGGGGCGTGTCGTAGCCCTGCGGCAGTGCCCGGATGAACGCATGCGCGCCCGTTGCCTTGGCCGCGGCTTCGCAAGCAGTCCGGGTCACGAGGACGTCGCCCATCGTGAGGTTGTCGAGCACGCTGCCGCTGAACAGTTGCAGCGTCTGCGGCACGACGCCCAGGCGCTGACGGCGTTCCTCGTCCGTCATGGCGCGTGGATCCGCGCCCGCCACGCGAATTTCGCCGGACCAGGGCGCATACAGGCCACCGGCGAGGTGCATCAGGCTGCTCTTGCCGGCACCGGTGCGCCCGACCAGCGCGACGTGCTCGCCTGCGCGAACGCTCAAGGAGACGCCGTTCAGCACGAGGCGATCGGCGACGTAGCCGAAGATCACATCCTTCAACTGGATCAACGGCTCCGGTTCGCTCCTTGCCTGTTGCACGGAATGGGCGACCGGTGTTTCCTCGACCGGCAGCGCCAAGACCTGGAACACGCGCTCCGCCCCGGACAGCGCGCTCTGCACGGTCTGCCATTCCTCGCCCAGCGTCGTTATCGGCGCGAAGAAGCGGCGAAACAGCAGCACGAAGGCCGTGAGCGTGCCGATAGAAACACCCCAGCCCGCCAGCGCGCCCTCGGCGCCTGCCCACAGCAGGCCGCAGACGATCAGCGACGCCAGGATGGCCATCAGCGGCGTGTAGATCGTTGAATAGCGTGTGGCCGCGAGATAGGCGTGTTGCGTGGCCTGCAGAGCGCCACGAAAGCGGTGCTCGAAGAATTCCGTTCGTCCGAAAGCACGAATGACCTCCGCGCCACCGAGGGTCTCCACGAGTGCCGTGTTGACGCTTCCCACGGCCTCCCGGCTGGCCCGTTCAGCGGCCAATACCCGCAGCTGGAACCAGCGCGTGAACCACAGCAGGGGCGGCACGGCCAGTCCGCAGAGCAGCGTCAGCGAGGGACTGAGCACGAGCATCGTCACCGTGATCGTGACCAGTCGCACGAGGTCGGCGACAAGGCTCGCGATGCCCGACGAGAACAGGCGGTCGATGGTGTCGATGTCTGCGGTGCAGCGACTGACGGTGTCACCCAACGGGGTCGTGTCGAAGTAGCGCGCAGGCAGCCGTTGCAGATGGCCAAACAGGCGCGCGCGCAGGTCGCGCAACGCCCGTTGGGCTGCGATCGCGGTGCCGTACGCAGACGCGAAGCCCAACGCCTGCTGCCCGGCCACGACCAGCAGGTAGAGCACGCCCAGCAGCATCAGGCCGTCGCCACGGCCCACGGCCAAGTGGGCGTCCACGGCCTGCCGCACGAGGAGCGGCGGCAGCACCTCCAGCGCCGCACCGGCAAGCACGCAGGCTGCGATGGCCACGAGCAGGCGTCTCTGCGGCGCCAGTAGCGAGCCCACCTGGGCGGTCGTGAGTCCTCGGCGTGTTGTCGGTGCCGGCTGTGACTGTGTTGCGGTCATGCGTCCTCCGGCTGTGCCATCGCGACCTGCGCCGCGTAGATCCGTGCATACAGGCCGCCCGCCAGCATCAGCTGTTCATGAGAGCCTCGTTCGACTATGCGTCCTCCATCCAACACGACGACGAGATCCGCCTGCGGGAAGGCCGCCAGCCGGTGCGAGCACAGGACGATGGTGGCCTGTCGCGCGGCCGGCGCCCCGCGGCCGAACTCCGCGCGCAGGCTGGCAATGATCTGAGCCTCCGTCGCGACGTCGACCGCCGAGAACGGATCGTCCAGCACCAGCAGCCGGGGCCCCGCCGCCGCCGCGCGTGCCAGTGCGACGCGCTGCCGCTGACCGCCGGAAATGCGAATGCCGCGCTCGCCGATCTCGGCATCGACGCCGTGCTCGAAGCCCGCTACGTCCTTCGCAAGCGCGGCGATTTCCAGGGCGCTCATCGTGGCGAGGTCGGCCTGCTCACGTCCCATGGTGATGTTCTCGCGCACCGTACCCGAGAACAGGAAGGGCTCCTGCGGCAGGTAACCGATGTCACCGCGATGTCGTGCGGGCGCGTCGCCGTCCAGGGAAACGGTACCGCCGGCGAGCGGGTACAGGCCCAGCAGAGCCTTCGCCAGCGCACTCTTGCCCGAGCCGACCGGCCCGGTCACTGCTACGAACGCGCCTGCCGAAATCTCGAGCGAGACCTGGTTCAGCGCCGTGACGGCGGCGTCGGCGTTGCCGTGAGAGAAGCTCACGTTGTGCAGGGATACGGCGAGCCCGCGTTCAACTCGTGACGCCGGCTCGGTGAGAGTCGAGCGCGGAGTCGTTCCGGCCAGGTAGCCGGCGCGAAACGAAGCGAACCGATGCTCGCCGCGAGCAGGCAGGGCCGCAGCGAGCAAGGGGGCGAGCCGCGCGTAGGCTGCGCCGCCTGCTTGCACCGAGTTCACGAGCTGCGGCACCCGAAATCCGCGCCCGGTGAAGCGCAGAAAAAGGTCCAGATAGGTCACGAACGCCCCCAGCGTCCACGCGCCTGCGATGACTTTTTCGCCGCCTTGCCACAACACCAGCACGATGCCGGCCGCCATCAGCGTGGTGTAGACCGCGGGCAGGCCGGCGCGGGGCCGCGCCACCGCGAGATTGGTGTGCGCCTGTGCATCTGCGAGCCGCTCGATCCGCGTCTGTGCGGCCTGCTTCATCCCCAGTAGCCTCGCGACGCGGATGCCGGACAGTTGCTCCTGCAGTCCCGCGGTCAACGCGCCGTTGGCTTGTCGAGCCGCCGTCGTACGTTGGTGAATAAAGCGTCCGGCGGCCCAGGCCAGCACCATCGCGAAGGGCACGGGAATCAGCGCCTGCAGGGTCAACGACCAGTCCAGCACCAGCATGGCGACGAAGAACGACACCAAGAACAGGAGCGTGTCCCAGGTCTCGACGATCACCTCGCGGATACCGACGCCCAGCACTTCGACGTCACCGATGACGCGCGCCATGGTGTCGCCAACAGGCGTGGCAGTCAGCTTTGCCATCGGCCAGGCGAGCACCCCGCGCAGGGCATCCGCGCGCAGATTGGCGCGGATGCGCGCGTTGGCCGTCATCAACCACCAGCGCTTGCCCAGTCGCGGCAGTTCTGTGGCCAGGGTTGCGGCGGCGAACAGCGCGACGGCCTGCAGTAGCGTCGCGCGCGTCGCCTGGCCCTGCGCGAAGTGCGTCGCGGCGTCGATCGCGCGCCCGAGGCACACGGCGGGCAGGACCACGGCCGTGTTCATGACGACGCCTGCCAGGGAGCCGAGGACAAGCTGCCCGGCGGTCTGCCGATAGTAGGGACGCAGTTTCCAGAGGTAGTGCGCCATGTCAGTCGCCTGCGTGCATGCAATCCCTAGCCATTCGCGCCCCCGTTCACGGCTCTCGTTTGGGCATGGGCCGCACCAGCCCCCTATACACCACGAACTGCGCATCGTCCTTGTACTGCAGCTCCTGTCCGTCGCGCAGGACGCTGTAGCAGATCGGTTCGTCCTTGCTGATTTCCGGCTGCAGCAGGCATAGCTGATTGCCTTTGACGGACCAGCGCGCAGACCGCTGGCGGCCGTTCTCCGATCGCTCGACGCGCCCGTCCGCGAAATACTTGTGCCCCCAATGGCGTTCATCGGTCACATACTTGCCGCTGATGGTCGCACGAATCTGCGGGCCGGTCAGCGGCACCTCCCTGGCGGTTGCGGCAAGTGCGGGAAACATGGCCCCGGCGATGATGAAGCGCATGAGGTGCCGGGTAGAGCTTGTTGAGAGGCGTTGCGTAACCGAGCTGAAGGTCTTCTTTGTCACTTCGCCGCCTTCTGCGCATCCAGCGCCTTCTTCACTGACTGAGCCAGATCCACGGCCTTGCCCTTTCCCCAGTAGTGCAGAAAGACGTAGCGCGGTTCCTCGTAGGTCATGTGCTGGTGGATTGCCACGATGTTGATGCTCTGGCCACGCATGGTTTTCAGGACCGTCTGCAGTTCGTTTTCATGCATGGCGAAGTCGCCATCGACTACCGCATGCTCATCGTCGCCAGCAAAGGCCGCCCAGGTATTGATGCCCATTTCATTGCCGACGGTGGTTCCATGCATCTTGGCTGTGCGGCCAAGGGTTACTTTCACCATGCCATCCTTGACCTGCGCCTTGCTGCCCAGAATCTCCTCGATGGGCGCAGCAGTGACATGGCTTGGCGATGCGATGTCGCCCGCGAAGCTGCTGGCCGGCGTGCCTTGGGCGGCGCGCACCTGCGCGATGCGGTCGTACACCGCCTTCACGCCTGTGGCGAGCTTGCGTGCATCCCCCATGCCGCCGATGTGCATGAAGAAGACCTTGGGTTGGTCGAAGAAGAAGTGGTTGTGCAGCGCAGTCACTTCCAGGCCGTTGTCCAGCGCGGCGCTCATCGCCGGGTTGACTTCATCCTCGAACAGCACCGTATCGCCCATCATCATGGTGGACGAGCCCATTGGCGTGAACGCGGCCCAGGAGGTGAGCCCCATGAACGGTGGCATGGTCCAGCGATCGACATTGATCTTCACGTCGTCGCGTGGCTTGCTGACCTTGAAGACGTTTTCCGCCTGGTTGTAGCTGCCCTTGAGGCCGGTGGCCGTTTCGATGGCAGCGGTGTCGATGGCCTGGGCCATGGCCGGGGCGCCTGTAGTGAGCAGGCCCGCGGCCAGGGCCAGTGTGGAGAGGGTTAGACGCAGCATGGAGTTTCCTTGGTAGTTGGCGGGATGCAGCTCCGGGGGCTGGCCGGAGCGGGTAATCGAGGCAGGTGCCGGTCAATCGAACGGGTATTTCGACGACAGAGGTTCCGGAGTGACCTCGTAGAGGTCTTGGCCGTGGGCGCGCAGCAGATAGGCCTTGCCTTTGCGCAGTACCGTCCAGCATTCGGGCTCTACACCCGTGCTGATGCTTACGCACAATTCCTTGCCCACGATCTTCCAATGCCCCTGGTGCGGCCGCCCCAGTTCAATGGACTTCGTGCGTCCATCGGGAAGGAGGTAAGCGGACCAGTGCGCGCCTTCGGATATGACATTGCCGACGAAGACTGTCTTGATCTGCGCGCCGGTGAGTTCGCTGGGGCCGGGCGCTGCCGATGCCGCCACCAGGCTCAGGGACTGAATGAGTGTGGCGAAGGCAAGACGGGGGATTGCGGACATTTGGTGCATTTTCAGTTGGGCGGATCAGGCTGGCATGACCGGCGGCCAGTTGTGTGTCTCGGCCTGGCATGCGCGGCACCACGCATAGAGGGCGTCGTACATCACCATGCCGTGCTGGAGCATTTCGTGGTCGTCGCTAAAGTTGTGCGACAGCCCGAGCGAGAGCGCATAGAGCCCTGCTGATTGCGGCGTCAGGTCGAGCCGGGAGGTGTCGGCGCCGCGCACGATCTCGGCCAACTGGCGCAGCGCTGGGTCGTCCAGGTGGTACTTCGACAGGAAGGAATCGAAACTGCACAGCTCGCCCACATGGCTTAGTTCGACATTCGGGATGTCGTAGGGGATGGCGCCGGTAGCGTTGGCGGTTTTCAGCACCTCGCTGGCCGGCACATAGAGAAATTCCGCCTGCTGGTCGATGAAGCGCGCAACCAGCCAGGGACAGGCGATGCGGTCGATCTTGGGGCGTTCGCGTGTAATCCACTTCATGGTGCTACTCCTTTGCTTCAAATGTCACGCCAGCAGCGCGACAGGCTTCGATGCCTCCGGCCACGAAGCGTGCGTCGAGGCCATGCGCTCGTAGCGCGAGCGCCACCGACTGGCTGACTTCATGGCCGTGCACGCAATACACAAGGACGGGTTTAGAGGTATCGATTTCACGGCTCCAATTTGCCAACTGCACGGGATCGCGCCGAATGGCCCCGGCGATGCGATCAGGCGCTTGTGCGTAGCCTGCCGTGCGTCGCACGTCGATCAGTTGGAGGTCACCGCCGACTTCCTCTGGTGCGGCCGACCAGGGCAGTGCATCAGCCTCGACGGCGGCAGCGTAGCGCTGCATCACGGCATTCCAGCGGATGTTTTGCATGAAGGCGTCAACATACGCGGCCGCCTTGGCACCGAAATCCATGTGGTAGGCGTGCTCGTACATGTCCAGTGCCAGCAGCGGTGTGGCGCCGGCCAGCAGGTTCGTATGGTCAGCCGCCCAATGGTTGATCAGCCGCGCCTCGCGTGTGGACCATGACAGCAGCGCCCACCCCGAGCCGCCGCCCATGGCCTTGGCCAGTGCGGAGAATTCCGTGCGCCAGCGGTCAACGCTGCCAAAGTCGCGGGCCAAGGCAACTGCCAGGCCGGAGTCCGGCAATGCACCGTCGCCTCCCAGCGTGTCGAAGTACAGCTCGTGGAGCCAAGCGGAATTGGCGGCGATCAGCTCTTCGCGCTTCAGGCCATTGATCATGAAGACCGGAGCGGTCGGCCAATCCAGGTGCGCCAGTTGCTGGCGAATAGCATCCAGGCGCTTGACTGCACCGGTGTAGTTGTTCGCGTGATGGCTGAGGATGAGTTCCTCGGACAGCCCGTTGAGGGCAGCGAGGTTGATGGTAAGGGGGCGTAGTTGTAAATCCATTGGAGTGTTCCTAGAAATGTGGCAAGTCATGGGTTAAGGCGTGGACTCCTCTCGCTTCTATTCAGCTGCGGGTCACCAGCGGGTAGACGACCAGCCCAATCAGTGCCGCGGCAGCGACAACGATCGGCTCCGGCAACTTCTTGAATTTCCAAAGCAAGGCAGCAGTCCCCAGGGCGAGTAGCGCCGTGGGAACGTCCTTGATCGAGCGCACCCCGATAACTACCACGGCTCCGGCCAACGATCCGATGGCGGCTGCCGTCACGCCATCGACGAATGCCACGATTCCCGGTTTCTTTCCATATTTCTTGAAGTACGGGGCTGGCAGGACTGTGAGGAGATAGCACGGCAGGAAGGTTGCCAGCGCCGCAGCAACCGCGCCCCAGAAGTCCGCGACCAGAAAGCCGATGAACCCGGTAGTGACGACGACAGGACCGGGAGTGATCATGGCGACTGCGACAGCGTCTAGGAACTGGTGATCGGTCAACCATCCGTACTCTTTGACTACTCCGCTATACAGAAACGGGACGATAGCTAGGCCGCTACCAAAAACAAAACTGCCCGCGTAGAAGAAATACTTGGTGATCTGCCACAGCTTGGTCCAGTCGACGTTGGACAAGCCAAGCAAGGCCAGCAAAGGAATAGCACTGCTGTGCAGCGTGCTGGACGGCTTAATAAATTTCGGCGGCGCGCGCAACAACCACACGAGAACGCCTGCGCCCAGGAACAGCCACAGTTCCTCGGATTGGGTGATGATCGTCACCGCCGCCGCTACTGCAAAGATGGCCCATTGCAGTTTGTCTTTGCCGATGTTCTTGGTAGAGAGCTTCCAGGTGCTGATAGCAATGATCCCAATGACAGCGGAACTCACGCCATAAAACACGGCCTGCATCCAACCCAGGCCGCCGAAATGCGTATAGGCCCAACCCAGTCCGATCACCATCAGAAACGAGGGCAGCACAAAAGCGAGGCCCACCAGGGTGGCCCCTAGGAAGCTGTAGTGAACAAAGCCCAGGTAGATGGCCAACTGCGCGGCTAACGGTCCTGGCGCGAGCTGCGCCAAGGCCAGCCCTTCCTTGTAGTCTGCCTCGGTGAACCATTGGCGCCGTTCCACCAAGTCGCGATCCATGTAGCCGGCCAGGGCTACGGGTCCGCCGAAGCCCAGTGCTCCGAGCCGTAAGAAATAAGCAATCAATTGCCACAGCGTATAGCTGCGAGGCGCCGCACTGCTGATGGCTGCAGCTGAAGTGGTCTCGTTCATGAAGATTCGTTCCTAAAAAAGTGATCTGAGTTAAAGAAGTGATCTGAGGTGGGTCGTCACGTTTTGCGACTACTGGAGAAATGGGCATGGAGCGAATCCAGCACGCCGCCGATGTCGACCAGCAGCGCGTCGTCGTCCGGCCAGCGCTTGCGTGCGCCGGCCAGCACGGCCTCGAAGCCGCTGGCCTCGGGTGTGGTCGCGCCACCCACGTCGAGCGCATGCACCATGGCTCCCAGGCGCGAGAGACCCCGATCGTCCTCCAGGCCGAAGCTCGCCAGCAGTACCTCGAACGTCACCCGCTCGCCCACGTGCGAGAAAGTCGCGCCGTCGAAATCGAAACCCAGCGCATCGGACGGGCAGTCTGCTGCGGTGTTCAGCCACAGGAAGCGCGCGTGAGGGTCGATAAAACGCTGGATCAGCCAGGCACTCGCCACGCGGTCCACCCAGAGATGGCGGCGTGTGGCCCAGACTCGCCCCTGGTACTGCATGCGATCACGCCGAGCAATGCGGCCGGCCATAGGCTGCGGCTCGCCGGGTGACTGCATAGATTCGAGGGCGTTGGCGAAATCGCGCCACTGGGCGTCGGCGCGGATCGACGTCTCGCCGGGAAAGAAGTCGATTTTGCGGATGACCTCATAGGCACGCGCATGCTTGCGCTGTGTACGCTGGAGTTCGGCTGCGCTCAGGGCGGAAAGCGTCTGGCGTGCTTGCGCCAGTTCCTCCAGCCAGGGGGTGTAATCGGCCGTCCGGTCGAACAGCGCCTGAAAGGTGGCCTGCTCAGCCAGGTCAAGGGCTTGTACCTGCAGCAGCCAGGCTTGGCCACCTTCCTGCAGCGCTTCATCGGCCAGCATTTGTAGCTGCGCAGCCTGTTCGGCCTGAGCGGGCAGTAGGTAGGCGCCGTCGCGCAAGGCGGCACAGCCGAGCGCCTTGACGGCGCGCCAAATCCGCATGCGTGCCGTGGCGCTCGCGGAGGGGAGGCTGACGATGAGGGTCAGCCAAGAGTCGGAGGTGAGAGTCATGGCAACAGCTTAAATCCCTGTCACGGTCGTTGCAATGATGTAGCGATCTCTACAAAACAGTAACTACTGGGTTCAGAAGATTTGCACCCCGCCCTGGGGCGTGTCGGCGCGCGGCGCCGTCAGGCTCTCGGGCGTTGCCCCGTGCTTCGTGCCGAATCACGGCCATGCGGCGTCGATCCTTCACGCAACTGCGGCCCTGATCGCAGATCCGGGCCTGCGCGCTGCGCTTGCTAATACCGGCTGTGCCTGGGTGGCGCGGTGTGGCGGCTTGTTGCTTCTCCATCGTGCCACGGCGTTCTCGCCGTGCAAGGGCGGCGCGTGCTCGCACTCTTGCGGCCTGCGGCCGTCGTTGACCCTTGACTGCTTGCGCTGCGCAGTGCCCCGAAAGGGTCGGGCAATTCCGCCCGGCAACCTTTCAGGAGCTCACCATGAACAACGCACTCATCACTGACGAGCAGCGCATCGTGCTGCTGTCGGAATCCAGCCTGCGCTCTGACGACTCGGCGTGATGCCTTCGCGCCCCTAACGGGGCGTTGCGCGCTTTGCTTGTCTCCAGGGGAAAGCCCTGCGGGCTATCCCCGCCGCGCGAGCTTGGCGCCCCTCAAAGGCCGCCGAGCCGGCTTCCCGATGCCTGGAGCATGAGCTTGTGCATCGAGCCTTGAAGTCCGGGCGTCCCCGGCCAGGAAACATGGCCGGTCGCGCTGTCGTGCTGCGCATCGAACCCCCTGCGGGGTTTCGCCCCTGTCGGGCTTCCATCATTCCCTCGCGCTGATCGGCTGACGCCTCCGGCCCGGCTTCCAGCTTCGGGCCTGCGCGCTTCGCTTGCCGTGCGGTCGGCGCATGGGGAAGGCCGTTGCCTTGTCCAGCCGTCTCCCCTGACTTCATCACCTTGTCCGCGACTGTAGCCCGCTCCCGTGCGCCGTCAAGGCGCGCAGGGCCGTGTCCTCGCTGCGCTGCGGGCCGCACCAACCCTGCGCTTGCCTCCTTGACGGCCCCCGTCCGCGCGCTCCTGACCGTCGCGGGCGATGAACTCAGGAAAGACGGTGGCAACAGGGCCAACCAGGTTCCTCGTGCCGACCGCACCGAACAGCCGAAAGGCTGGGCTCCGAATCTAGGAATCCGGTGTGCGGTTTTCTTCAACAACCAAGTCAGGAGAAAGACATGCTTGCATCCCGTTTTGCTTCCCATTCCCCGGCGCTGCGTTCCGATTACCCCTTGTCGGATGACCAAATCCGGCGCGTGGCCCCGTCCATCTTTGCGGATGCCCCGCATGAGAGCCGTTCCGAGCGGTACAGCTACATGGCACTACGGCCAGGCGACACGTTGGTCGTTTGGAAACTGGATCGGCTCGGGCGCGACCTGCGCCATCTGATCAATACCGTCCATGACCTGACCGGACGCGGCATCGGCCTCAAGGTGCTGACCGGGCACGGCGCGGCCATTGACACCACGACCGCCGCCGGCAAGCTGGTCTTCGGTATCTTCGCCGCGCTGGCCGAGTTCGAGCGCGAGTTGATCGCCGAGCGCACCGTGGCGGGCCTGGCCTCAGCACGGGCACGCGGCCGGAAAGGCGGCCGGCCGTTCAAGATGACCGCCGCCAAGCTGCGGCTGGCGATGGCGGCAATGGGGCAGTCAGAGACCAAGGTCGGCGACCTGTGCCAGGAACTTGGCATCACGCGGCAGACCCTGTATCGGCATATTTCACCCAAGGGCGAGCTACGTCCAGATGGCGAGAAGCTACTCAGCCGAATTTGATGCCGACATGAGGCGACGTAGCGAAAGCGTGGTTTGTCTCAATTTGACGGCGGCGAACCGCAAGCGTTCGGTTCGCCGCTCGTTTCGGTCGCAGTGCTGGCCCGCGCCTGGAAACGTTGATAACACTCCAGCCCGCAGAAGTGCTCGACGTACTCCGCGCCTTCCGGTGTGAAGGCGGCATCGAGCGGAATTTCCTTGCAGCACACGCAGCAACTGGTGGCGGTCGGATCATTTGCATTCATGGTGGCACCCCTCCATTGACTGACGAAGACGGCGAATGCCGCCGCCGGCATCGGCTTTGCGAACAGAAAGCCTTGCCCGCGCTCGAACGCTTGGGCCCTCCGCCGTAGTCCATCCATCCGGCCGGGAAGCGCTCATGATCTTTCCCTGAATGCCCGCAACGCCCGCGCCAGTGACAGAAGAAACAGGCCGGTCAAACCGAGCGCCGTGATGACCCAATACTCGACAAGGAATGCACCGGCGGTTGTGCCGGCCAGCACGGCAGCGAGGATGGACAGGTGGCAGGGGCAAGTCAGCACGGCCAGCGTGCCCCACAGGTAGCCGGTGAACGGTTTGTGCGTCTCGGCCGGCATGCGCTCGGGGCTGTTCATGGCAAACTCTCCGCATGCTGTGCCGGCGCGGTCGGCATGGCGGCCAACTGCACTTCCAGATTGGCCAACGCTTCGCGCCGGCGTTCGACGAACTGACGCAGCACAGCAAGCTGCGCGGCAGTTTCATCGCAGTTCGCCGCATCCAGCGCCCGGCACAGCCGCGCCAATGCGCCGAGGCCGATGCCCGCCTCGAAGGCGGCCCGCACGAAGCACAGTCGCTGCAAGGCGGCGTCATCGAACAGGCCGTAGCCACCCGTGGTGCAGGCGACTGGCCGCAGCAATCCACGCAGCAGGTAATCGCGCACGATATGCACACTCACCCCGGCATCAAAGGCCAACCGGGACACCGTGTAGGCGTTCATCGAACACCTCCTTTTCCTCATCCGGCACAACACGAAAGCTGCTTCACGTCCTTGCTGAAGGTCTGCGCCGCGAGCTTCAACCCCTCGACCATCGTCAGGTAGGGGAACAACTGGTCGGCCAGTTCCTGCACCGTCATGCGGTTGCGAATGGCGAGAACAGCCGTCTGGATCAATTCGCCGGCTTCCGGGGCGACGACCTGCACGCCGATGAGCCGTCCGCTACCTTCCTCGATGACCAGCTTGATAAAGCCGCGTGTGTCGAAGTTGGCAAGCGCACGCGGCACGTTGTCGAGCGTGAGCGTGCGACTGTCGGTTTCGATCCCGTCGTGATGCGCTTCCGCTTCGCTGTAGCCCACGGTTGCTACTTGCGGATCGGTGAACACCACGGCCGGCATCGCGGTTAGATTGATGGCAGCATCCCCTCCGGTCATGTTGATCGCGGCACGGGTGCCGGCCGCTGCCGCCACATAGACGAATTGTGGCTGGTCCGTGCAGTCGCCGGCCGCGTAAATGTGTGGCGTGCTGGTGCGCATGCCCTTGTCGATGACGATGGCACCCTGCGCATTGACGGTGACTCCCGCCGCGTCGAGTGCCAGGCTGCGCGTGTTCGGTGTCCGTCCGGTAGCGACCAGCAGCTTGTCGGCACGTACTTCACCGTGTCCCGTGGTCAGCACGAATTCGCCGTTCACATGCGCGACCTGGCTGGCTTGCGTGTGTTCCAGTACCTTGATCCCTTCGGCACGGAAGGCCGCTGTGACGGCCTCGCCGATGGACGGGTCGTCGCGGAAGAACAGCGTGTTGCGAGCTAGGATCGTGACCTGGCTGCCCAGCCGGGCGAAGGCTTGCGCCAGTTCCAGCGCGACCACCGACGAGCCGATCACGGCTAGGCGTTCGGGAAGGGTGTCGCTGACCAGGGCCTCGGTCGAAGTCCAGTAGGGTGACTCTTTCAGGCCCGGAATCGGCGGCACGGCCGGGCTGGCACCCGTGGCGACTAAGCAGCGGTCGAAAGCTACCACGCGCTCGCCACCATCGTTTAAACGGACGACCAGGCTCTGCTCATCCTTGAAACGCGCCTCACCATGTACAACGGTGATGGCCGGGTTGCCGTCCAGAATGCCTTCGTACTTGGCATGGCGCAGTTCTTCGACGCGCGCCTGCTGCTGGGCCAGTAGTTTGCTGCGGTCAATCGCAGGCACAGTCGCCGCGATACCGCCGTCGAACGGACTTTCCCGACGTAAATGGGCGATGTGGGCGGCGCGAATCATGATCTTGGACGGCACGCAGCCGACGTTGACGCAGGTGCCGCCGATGGTGCCGCGCTCGATCAGCGAGACGTGCGCGCCTTGCTCGACGGCCTTCAGTGCTGCCGCCATTGCCGCGCCACCGCTACCAATGACGACGACCTGCAACGGGCGTTCGTTGCCACTGGGCTTATCAGCGGCCCCTATCCAGCCGCGCATCTTGTCGAGCAGGCCGGCGCGGTTGTCCGTCGGTGGCGCATCGGCAAGCGTTGCCTCGTAGCCCAGTCCGGCCACGGCGGTAGTCAGCGCATCCGATGACGTGCCCGCCTCAATGGCGAGTTGCGCTGTGCCCTTCGGATAGGACACCAGCGCCGATTGCACGCCGGGCACTTTCTCCAAGGCTTCCTTGACGTGAGCCGCGCACGAGTCGCAGGTCATCCCGGTGATTTTCAGGGTGGTCATGTATTTTTCCTTTTCTGTGGTGGCTACGGCTGTTGCCGTCAGCCACGTTGTTCTGGCAATTCACAGCTGTCCGGCCCGCAGCGGCGATGTGCTGGCGAGATGAAATCCCAGACCGACACCCCAACCATCAAGGCCAGGCCGACATAGAGCAGTCCACCGCTCTGCCAGCCGTAAGCCCGCATTAAAAACACCGCTGCCAGCACCAAGATCGGGCCTATCGTGCCGAGCGCCGTGCGTCGCCACTGTCGATGATTGAGCCAAGCGATAGCATTGGCGAGTAACGCGATGCCGGCGAACATCGGCAGCAGGATGCCAATGAATAGCCCCTCGTACTGGCTCAAGAAGCCCAGTCCGATGGCCGCGCCAAAGCTGGCGATGGCAGGAAAACAGGCGGCGCAGCCCATCGCGGAAACGACGCTGCCGAGCGCGCCGGTTTTGCCAGCGATGCGCGTGATGAGTCCCATGTGTCGCTCCCGAGTTCGGTTAACGGATCAGCGTTTGAGGCTGGACGGATAGCCCGCGTCCTCGGTCGCCTTGGTCAACTTCTGGACGTTGGTCTTGGCATCGTCGAAGGTGACGACGGCCTGGCGCTTGTCGAAACTTACGTCGGTCTTGCTCACGCCCTCAACCTTGGAAAGCGCGTGCTTGACAGTGATCGGGCAAGAGGCGCAGGTCATGCCAGGCACGGACAGCGTGACGGTCTGAGTGGCGGCGAACACGGGGGCAACGAAAGCGGCGAGAGCGAGGGAGGCAAACAGCTTTTTCATGATGAACTCCTGATTAGTAGAAAAATGGCATGACGTAGGGAAAACCAAGCGCGACCAAGACCAACACGGCGACGAACCAGAAAATGAGCTTGTAGGTGGTGCGCACTTGCGGAATCGCGCACACCTCGCCCGGCTTGCAGGCTGCGGTCGGTCGGACGATGCGCCGCCAGGCAAAGAACAGTGCAACCAGCGCCGCGCCGATGAAGATCGGCCGATACGGCTCCAATACCGTCAGGTTGCCGATCCAAGCGCCGCTGAACCCCAAGGTGACCAGAACCAGCGGCCCCAGGCAGCAGGCCGAGGCGAGGATGGCAGCCAGCCCGCCGGCGAAGAGCGCCCCGCGCCCGTTTTGTGGTTCAGACATGCGCGTGTCCTTTCGAATTTAAATTGGATAGCGTAACCTTACTTCCGTAGTCATGTACGGAGTCAAGCAATATGGAAAACAATTTGGAAAATCTGACCATCGGCGTTTTCGCCAAGGCGGCCGGGGTCAACGTAGAGACCATCCGGTTCTATCAGCGCAAGGGCTTGTTGCCGGAGCCGGACAAGCCTTACGGCAGCATCCGCCGCTATGGCGAGGCGGATGTAACGCGGGTGCGGTTCGTGAAATCAGCCCAGCGGCTGGGCTTCAGTCTGGATGAAATAGCCGAACTGCTGCGGCTGGAGGATGGCACCCATTGCGAGGAAGCCAGTAGTCTGGCCGAGCACAAGCTCAAGGACGTGCGCGAAAAAATGACTGACTTGGCGCGTATGGAGTCGGTGCTTTCCGAACTTGTGTGTGCCTGCCACCTGCGGCAGGGGAATGTTTCTTGCCCGCTGATTGCTTCACTGCAAGGGAAGAAAGAACCGCGCAGTACCGACGCGGTGTAGCCAAGGGAACTACGCCTAAGCGTGCTTTATTTTCCGTTTTCTGAGGTGACGTCAACCGTCAGAAAAAACCGTGCGGCCGACTTTTGATAATTCGTGCTATCGCCTTCTGAAAATGACACTTCAGGCAAGGACACACAACGTCCCGAACTTGAAAGGCTGCTGGCCTTTGTGCGCGAGGGCGACACCGTGGTGGTGCACAGCATGGACAGGTTGGCACGCAATCTCGATGACCTGCGCCGCATCGTTCAGGGGCTGACACAACGGGGCGTGCGGATGGAGTTTGTCAAAGAAGGGCTGGCGTTCACCGGCGATGACTCACCGATGGCCAATTTGATGCTGTCGGTCATGGGGGCTTTTGCGGAGTTCGAGCGCGCACTGATCCGCGAACGCCAGCGCGAGGGAATCGTGCTGGCCAAGCAGCGCGGTGCCTACCGGGGACGAAAGAAATCGCTGAACAGCGAACAAATTGCCAAGTTGAAACAGCGAGTCGCGGCAGGCGATCAAAAAACCTTGGTGGCCCGTGACTTCGGCATCAGTCGCGAAACCTTGTACCAGTACCTGCGGGAAGACTGATCATGCCGCGCCGCTCAATCCTGTCCGCCACCGAGCGCGAAAGCCTGCTGGCACTACCAGATGCCAAAGACGAACTGATACGGCACTACACGTTCAACGAAACCGACCTATCGGTGATCCGCCAGCGTCGCGGCGCTGCGAATCGATTGGGCTTCGCCGTGCAGCTTTGCTACTTGCGATTCCCTGGCATCTTCTTGGGCATCGATGAGCCTCCGTTTCCGCCCCTGTTGCGCATGGTGGCCGCACAACTCAAGGTGCCGGTGGAAAGTTGGAACGATTACGGCCAGCGCGAGCAGACGCGGCGGGAGCACTTGGTCGAGCTGCAAACGGTGTTCGGGTTCAAGCCCTTCACCATGAGTCACTACCGGCAAGCCGTGCATACATTGACCGAGCTGGCCTTGCAGACCGATAAAGGGATTGTGCTGGCCAGCACCCTTGTCGAAAACCTGCGGCGGCAGAGCATCATCCTGCCCGCCATGAATGCCATCGAGCGCGCGAGCGCCGAGGCCATCACCCGTGCCAACCGGCGTATTTACGCGGCGTTGACCGATTCTTTGTTATCGCTCCACCGTCAGCGCCTGGACGAACTTCTCAAGCGCAAGGACGGCAGCAAATTGACGTGGCTGGCATGGCTGCGCCAGTCGCCCGTCAAGCCGAACTCTCGGCATATGCTTGAACACATCGAGCGCCTCAAGGCTTGGCAGGCGCTTGACCTTCCCGCAGGCATCGAGCGACAAGTTCACCAGAACCGCCTGCTCAAGATCGCCCGTGAGGGTGGGCAGATGACGCCTGCCGATCTGGCAAAGTTCGAGATGCAACGACGCTATGCCACTCTGGTTTCGCTGGCCATTGAAGGTATGGCCACCGTCACCGACGAAATCATCGACCTGCACGACCGCATCATTGGCAAACTATTCAACGCCGCCAAGAACAAGCATCAGCAGCAGTTTCAGGCTTCCGGCAAGGCGATCAATGACAAGGTGCGGATGTATGGCCGCATCGGCCAAGCCTTGCTGGAAGCCAAACAGAGCGGCGGCGATCCGTTCGCCGCCATCGAGGCCGTAATGCCGTGGGATACCTTCGCCGCCAGCGTCACCGAGGCGCAAACGCTGGCGCGGCCTGCCGATTTTGATTTCCTGCACCATATCGGCGAGAGTTACGCCACGCTGCGCCGCTATGCGCCGCAGTTCCTGGACGTGCTCAAACTGCGCGCCGCGCCCACCGCCAAGGGTGTGCTCGATGCCATCGACGTGCTGCGCGGCATGAACAGCGACAGCGCGCGCAAGGTGCCCGCCGATGCGCCAACCGCATTCATCAAGCCGCGCTGGGCAAAGCTGGTTCTGACCGACGAGGGTATTGACCGGCGTTACTACGAGTTATGCGCCCTGTCGGAGCTGAAGAACGCACTGCGCTCTGGTGATGTTTGGGTGCAGGGTTCGCGCCAGTTCAAGGACTTCGACGAATACCTGGTGCCGATCGAGAAGTTCGCCACCCTGAAGCTGGCCAGCGAATTGCCACTGGCCGTGGCCACCGACTGCGACCAATATCTGCATGACCGACTGGAATTATTGGAGGCGCAACTCGCCACAGTCAACCGCATGGCGGCGACCAACGACTTGCCGGACGCCATCATCACCACTGCATCGGGCCTGAAGATCACGCCGCTGGACGCAGCGGTGCCAGACGCCGCGCAAGCCTTGATTGACCAGTCGGCGATGTTGCTGCCGCACCTCAAGATCACCGAGTTGCTGATGGAGGTCGATGAATGGACGGGCTTCACGCGCCACTTCACACACCTGAAGACCGGCGACACGGCCAAGGACAAAACCTTGCTGATGACGACGATTCTGGCTGATGGTATCAATCTTGGGCTCACCAAGATGGCCGAGTCCTGCCCTGGCACCACCTACGCCAGGCTGTCTTGGCTGCAAGCCTGGCACGTTCGCGACGAAACCTATTCGACGGCGCTGGCCGAGCTGGTGAACGCACAGTTTCGACAACCCTTCGCCGGAAACTGGGGCGACGGCACCACGTCATCGTCGGACGGCCAGAACTTCCGAACCGGCAGCAAGGCAGAGAGCACCGGGCATATCAATCCGAAGTATGGAAGTAGCCCTGGGCGGACGTTCTATACCCATATCTCCGACCAATACGCGCCCTTCAGCGCCAAGGTGGTCAACGTCGGCTTGCGCGACTCGACCTATGTGCTCGATGGCCTGCTGTACCACGAGTCTGACTTGCGTATCGAGGATACACTACACCGACACGGCGGGCTTCACCGATCATGTGTTCGGCCTGATGCACTTTCTGGGATTCCGGTTCGCGCCGCGCATCCGCGACCTGGGCGACACCAAGCTGTTCATTCCCAAGGGCCATACTGCCTACGATGCACTCAAGCCGATGATTAGCAGCGACAGGCTGAACATCAAGGCTATTCGCGCTCATTGGGATGAAATCCTACGGCTGGCCACTTCGATCAAGCAGGGCACGGTGACGGCCTCGCTGATGCTGCGCAAGCTCGGCAGCTATCCGCGCCAAAACGGCTTGGCCGTCGCCCTGCGCGAGCTGGGGCGCATCGAGCGCACGCTGTTCATTCTGGATTGGCTGCAAAGCGTGGAGCTGCGCCGCCGCGTCCATGCGGGGCTGAATAAGGGCGAGGCGCGCAACGCGCTGGCCAGGGCGGTCTTCTTCTACCGATTGGGTGAAATCCGCGACCGCAGTTTTGAGCAGCAGCGCTACCGGGCCAGCGGCCTCAATCTGGTGACGGCGGCCATCGTGTTGTGGAACACGGTCTATCTGGAGCGTGCCACCAGTGCTTTGCGTGCCCACGGCAAGGCGCTGGACGACACGTTGCTGCAATATCTGTCCCCGCTGGGGTGGGAGCATATCAACCTGACCGGCGATTACCTATGGCGCAGCAGTGCCAAGGTCGGTGCGGGGAAGTTCAGGCCATTGCGACCGCTGCCACCGGCTTAGCGTGCTTTATTTTCCGTTTTCTGAGACGACCCCTTCTTCCTTGTGGCGCTTGCGAAAGCGGGTGTGCGTGGTGCGCATTCCTTGTCGCAGCGGACATGCCTTCGGCGTTCGACTAGGGGCCTTGCTCTCATTCCCAGGACGCCCGCCATGACGGCTCCCTTGTTCAATTCCATCCCGCGGCTGCGGGCCACGCGCATCGCGTGCGCGGGAGGGGTGCTGCTTGCCCTGTGCGGCCAGGTCGCTTCTGCCGCCGACGTGCTGGTCGTGACCGACAGCCGCAATCCGGTGCAGTCCACGGCCGGCGTGCGCGTGATCGAGCTGGACCTGCCCGAGCGCATCGAGGCCGAGCTGGCGGCCGGTCTGCCCAATGACGCCAGCCGTGCAGCCACGCTCGTGCAGCAGCGGTTGCGCGATGGCGGACCGGCATTGCAGCGCCGCATCGGTAGCGCCTACCAGGGTGTGGCCGATGCCTGGGGGCTGGGCATCGCCAAGGTGCCCGCCGTGGTGGTCGATCGCCGCTACGTGGTCTACGGCGAGCCCGACGTGGCGCGCGCCCTGGCCCGCATCGAAGCCCATCGGAGGACGCAGCCATGAAGCGCCTGCTGTCGGCATCGTCGCGCCGCGCTCGCCTCGCCATCGCCTCGGTGCTGCTGGGCGGCGCGGCATCGAGCTTCGCGCTGAACACGGCCACCATCGTGTCCTCGGCCCTGTCGCCGGACTGCATCGAGTACCGCGTCGTCGGCATCTGCTACTGGCTGTTCTGCACTTGGACGGGCTGCACCGTGCGCACGTCGGTGAAGGTGCGGCACTACGTGCCGGACGCGGTGGTATCGAGCTACAGCAACACCGGCGAGAACCCCTGGGTCGAGGTGCGCGCGATGAGCACGCCGAACCCGACTGCGCAGGCTGGCGGCGACGGCACGACGAACCACGACAACGAGAACAACCTCGCCAAGTTCAAGAACGCCGACGTCATCGGCCACCCCGGCGGCTACGTGTTCAGCCAGTTCGCGAGTTCCTTCGGCTACTCGTGCGAGGGTGCGGGCACGGCCTTCATGCCGTACCTGCTCAGCACCCTGGACACCATCGCCTGGCGCTACAACATCCCGGAAGCCTTCTACCCCGAAGCGCTCATTCCGGGCCGGCGCGAGATCGGCACGCGTACCGGCCTGAACCTGTGGGGCAACGTGTACGCACGCGGGGGCTTTCTGCACCAGACCGATGACCACAAGAGCGGTGCCGTGGTCGCGCAGCGCGCGGGCGACGTCGTGACGCGGCGCAACCAGATCCACGTGTACCAACCGCTGCTTGCCAACAGCCGCGACGGCTACTGGCCGGCCGGTGCGCTGATGGAAACGGACGCCTCCACGGGCAAGTGGCAGCCGCTCACGCCCACGCTCTCGAACAGTTGCGTGGTCTTCCCGCACAGCGGAAGCCTCACGCAGGCCCAGCAGGGCGACTACGCCTGGGCGCTGTGGCGTCCCTATGCCTGTTGCCAGCGCCGCGGACAGGTCTTCCTCGGCAGCGTCGATTTCAACTGAGGTGCGCCCTATGAAAACGTCTATCTCCCGTTGCGCGCAACGCGCCAAGCCCTACACGCTCAGCGTCGCGCTCGCCTGCGCCGTCACCGCCGGGGCCGGCGTCGCGTGGGCGCAGACCCGCATCAACCCGACCGGCGTCGGCGTGAGCGGCAGCGTGATCGGCGACGACGTGCTCTACAGCATCGGCGGCGGCCGCGCCGTGTCCATGGGTGGCGCCGGGAACATGCAGAGCATCGGTGTGGGCATCGGCTGGAACAGCAATCTCATCTGCGGCGACATGAGCATCACGACGACGCTGCAGAACCAATTGAACGGCATCACCAACGGCTTCCAGCAGATCATGAGCAACGTGATCCAGAGCGCGACCAGCGCGGTCGCCTCGCTGCCAGCGCTGATCATCCAGCGCGCCGATCCGGGCCTCTACAACCTGCTGACCAACGGCGTGCTGCAGGCCCGGCTCGACTTCGACCGCAGCAAGCTGACGTGCAAGGCGATGGCCAACCGGATGGCGGACATGGCCGGCGGCCAAGCCGGATGGGATCAGCTCGCCGAAGGCTTCGCGCTGCGCGATGCGGTGAGCAGCACCGATGCGGTGTCCGCCGTCGAGCAGGCCGAATCCAACAAGGGCAACAACGGCGTGCCCTGGGTCGGAGGCGGCAACGCGGGCGGTTCGGGCCAGGGCTCGATCAAGGTGGTCGGCGACGTGACCCGCGCCGGCTACAACCTGCTCAACAGCCGCGGCGTCACGGACACCTCGTCCATCCCGCGCGCATCCTGCGGCAACCGGCTGACCTGCCAAACCTGGTCCTCGCCGCAGGCCGCCGCGGACTTCGCGACCCGCGTCCTTGGTGAGCGCGAGCAACGCACCTGCGAGACCTGCACCAAGACGCAGACGACGCCCGGTGTCGGCCTGACGCCGGTGATCCAGGAAGAGTACGAGACCAAGCTGCAGGCGCTGCAGGGACTCGTGACCGGCTCGACGCCGATGACGGTAGCGAACCTCGAAACCGCCGGCAGCAACTCCCTGCCGATCACGCGCGGCGTGATCGAGGCGCTGCGCGACGAACCCGATCAAGACCTGCTCGGCAAGCGCCTGGCGTCCGAGGCCGCGCTGTCGAGCGTGCTGGAGAAGGCCTTGCTGTTGCAGCGCACGCTGCTGACCGGCAAGAAGGAGCCCAACGTCGCCGCCAACGAGCTGGCCGTGAAGGCGGTCGATCAGGAGAACACTGCGCTGGAGCAGGAGATCAACAACCTCAAGACCGAGCTGGAGCTGCGGCGCACGCTGGCCGGCAATTCGGCGATGGCGATCGTGCAGCGGCACGGCACCCGCGCCGCCGGCTCGCGCGGCATCTTCGAGGGCGACACCACGCGCGACCGGCTCAAGGAAGTGCAGAAGCCGAGGAACAACTGATGGCCGCGCGCGCCTGGACCTGGCTGCGGCCTACCTGGTTGTTCAACCGGCGCGTGGCCCTTGCGCTGCTGTGGGTGCTGGCGGTCGCCGGCATCGCGGCGGGTGTCAACGTCGTCGGCCTGCATGTCGTCGGCAGCATCGACGGCTGGGAGCGGTGGCTGCGCGAGCACTCGGTCCACTTCCTGGCGTGGCGGCTGCTGGTCTACGCGGCAACGGCTTACGGCTGGTGGTGGATGCGTCGGCGCCTGCGCGAGCGCGAGCCTTCACCCGAGGCGCACCAGCGCCTGCTGCGCGTCGAGATCGCGGCCGTCGTCACCCTCGTGCTGCTCGAAGGCAGCCAACTGCTGCGCGGCGGCTGAACGACTGAGGCGAGGAGCACGCCATGACCCTCTACACGACCGACTACCTGGAGTATTACCTGACGCTCGTCGGGTGGATCGTCAACAACGGCATCTGGAACATTCTCGTGGCCAGCGGCGTCTTCGCGCTGCCCTTCGTGGTGATCGTCGTGCAGGAGTGGCTGCGCGCACGCGCCGAGGGCGCCGACGAGGGCAACAAGGGCGTGCTGTCCTCGATGCGCATCGAGAACCGCGTGTGGGTGGCGATCGTCGTCATCCTGTTCGCGGGCGTGCCCTTCATCCCGGTCGACCTCAGCACGATCCGGTTCGACACGACGCGCTCCGCGCAGTGCCAGGTCAGCGTCCCGCAGCCCAACGACACGGGCTGGTCCACCGCCTACACCACCCTCAACAACCAGAGCGCGCTGGTGCCGGTGTGGTGGTTCTTCATGCACGCCATCTCGAAGGCGGTCACGGGCGGCGCGGTGGCGGCGATTCCCTGCGGCACGGACCTGCGGCAGATGCGCATGGACGTGGATGCGACGCGCATCGACGACCCGGTGCTGGCCCAGGAGGTGGGTGACTTCGTGCACGACTGCTACGGCCCGTCGCGGGCCAAGCTGTTCATGAGCCGGCCCACGCTCTCCGACGACGACATGAACGACGTGACCTGGATCGGGTCGAGCTACTTCCTGGACAACGCAGGCTTCTACGACACCTACCACTCCAACACGCCCCGCACGGCCTGGCCCTACGACGCGACGCGCGATGCGGGGCTGGCCCAGGTGGACAGCGGCGGGGGCTACCCCACGTGTCGGCAGTGGTGGTCCGACGGCAACAGCGGCCTGCGCGCTCGGCTGCAGGCTCAGGTCGATCCCGACCTGCTGACGCGCATCGGCCGCTGGGCGGGCTTCCTGTCGCAGGGCGAGGTGAACGACTCGGTGATCCGGGCCGTGGTCTCGCCAAGGCAGCAGAAGATGAATCAGGGCTCGGTCTACACCGACTACGGCGGGCAGATCGAGAAGACGCTGCCCAACATCGTGACGCGCGGCGCCGGCGACCTGGGCATGACGATGGGCTCGCTCGGCTTCTTCCCGGCGATGGATGTGGTGCGGCAGGCATTGCCGATGGTGCTGTCGCTGCTCAAGATGGCGCTGGTGGTCTGCATCCCGCTGGTGCTGGTTTTCGGCACCTACGAGCTGAAGGCGCTGGTCGCGGTGAGCTGTGTGCAGTTCGCGCTGTTCTTTGTGGACTTCTGGTTTCAGTTGGCTCGCTGGCTTGACTCCACGATCCTGGATGCACTCTACGGATGGGGGTTCGGGGCGAACCGACCGCACAGCAACTTCGATCCGCTGATCGGGCTGAACAACGCCTTCGGCGACATGCTGCTCAACTTTGTCATGGCGACGATGTTCATCGTGCTGCCGACGTTTTGGGTGGCCTCGCTCGGCTGGGTTGGTGTGCGTGCCGGAAACGCGATTCAGGGACTGGCCGCCGGAACACGCGATGCACAAGCCGCGGGAGGCAAAGGCGCTGGGGTAGCACTGAAAGCTGTGAAATAGCTACGTCTGATCGTCGTCGGGATCGTGTGGGTCAATCCGCTGATCGTTGGACGTGTAGAGGCCAAATCCGGCAGGGCCGTGCCGCCACTCGGTCTGCTCCTCTTCGTCGTAGCTGCCATCATCGTTGCGAAGTAGCCAGGCACCTGCCAGCGCAAATGCAAGTAGCAGCGCCAGCCAGAACGCGGTGTAGAGCAGGATGCCGATCACGGCGAGCTTGACGCCCAACGACGCTGCCCGAGCAGCGCCAGGCGCCAAACCCTGCGCACGCAACCAGCCCTGTGCCTGCCGATCCAGACGCGCACAGCCTCGCCAGGCCCGGCCCAGCGCTCGGCCGAGGCGTTCTGCGAAAGTGGTCTGTGCGGCGGTCTTCATGGCGGCTACCTCATGGTCGTCCTGTGTGCTGCTTGTTTGATTGAATCCTGCATAAATTTTCAACTCATGGTGGAAATTCAGTGCAATATCTAATCACGCCAAACACGAAGGCATGCAGCACATCAGCCTTTGCGTTCCCCCTGCCAGTCGGCTTTGCTCGCTGTTACCAACGCGGCCCAATCGTCCGGCGGGTTGCCACGTCCCAACATCTTCTCGAACACGGCATAGGGGTCGGACTTGCTGCCCGCCGATCGCAAGGTCTGCTCGTCGTTGACCCAGGCATACACGATGACCTTCGCCTTCGAGTCGTAGCGGAAGAACAGCCGATACCGTCGTCCGAGCTTGGCACGGCGCCAGTGGCGATAGGCCGGCCCCATGGTGTTGCCCTGACGGTATTCGTCTCGCGCCGGATCGCTCGGCACCACGTCCTGCATCAACTGGACCAAGGCCCGGAAGAACTTGACGTTGGCGTTGGACGCAAAGCCCTCCGGGTCGTTCTCTTGCGCACGTAGCACGGCCGCGCGCAGCTTCGTCAACTGCTCGATCAGGTTGTCGTGGAACAGCAGCGTCCAACCATGCTGCTGCATCAGATTTCCACGTCCTCATCGAAGTCATCGCCCAGGAAAACCTTGTGGCCTGCATGCTCCAGCATCGTGCGAGCCAGATCCTCCGGCAGACCGCGGATGTTCCGGCCGGCCTCGATGTCGCGAGCCAGCAGGGTCAGGAACGCACCGATGGCCGGGTCTTCATGCTCGGCATCGGCACGGGTCACGACCACTTCGCCGCCGCGCAGGTCGAACGCCACCTTGCCGCCGGTGTCCAGGCCCAGCACCTGCCGGATGGACTTGGGCAGCGTGATCTGACCCTTGGAGGTCAGCGTCGCGACTTCGTGGATTTCGGGCATGGCGGCACTCCTGATGGCAATGCCTGGATGGTAAGGAAGTTTCCTTACACTGTCAATGTGAGGGCGCATGGTGCTGTTTCCGGGTGGATGAATCGGCGCCATCGTAGGGACGGCACAGCCGGCCTTCCCGCATCAATGCGCCCTGGGCCAGACCCGCATTGGTTGTGGCTGGCTCGCCTCGCTTGCCCTATATCCAAAGGCTTCCTAAAGGCCAAAGGGCTGGGGAAGGGGCAAGGGAATGGGGCCAAGGGGAATGGCCCTACCCGAAAAGGCCAAAAGGCTCCCCCGATCCGCCAACCGTCCGGGGTTCGCCATGCTCTCGCTGTTCCAACGCAAACGGCCGCCGCCTGCCTCTGGCGCGGCGCCGATACCCACACCTCCCGCCGATCCCGGCAAAGGGCTGATGCGGCCGGAGCCGGCCGCATCGCTGCTGGCGACACCACGCCGGCAGCGGTTGCTGGAACATATCTGGCAGCGCACCTCGCTGTCACGCTGCCAGTTCGCCACGCTGTATCTGGCACCCCTGGAGCGCTACGCCGAACTGGTCCAGCAGTTCCCCGCCTCGGAATCCCATCACCATGCCTACCCGGGCGGCATGCTGGACCACGGCCTGGAGATCGTCGCCTACGCCCTCAAGCTGCGGCAGTCGCACCTGCTGCCCGCCGGCACCACGCCGGAGGCGCAAGCCGCCCAGGCCGAAGCCTGGACGGCCGGCACCGCCTATGCGGCGCTGTTGCACGATGTCGGCAAGGTCGCGGTCGATCTGCACGTGGAGTATGCGGACGGCACGGTCTGGCATCCCTGGCACGGCCCGCTACGGCGGCCGTATCGCTTCCGCTATCGCAAGGAGCGCGAATACCGGCTGCACAGCGCCGCCACCGGACTGCTCTACGCCCGGCTGCTCGATCCAGGCATCTTCGACTGGCTCGCCGACTACCCCGACCTGTGGGCCGCGCTCCTGTACGTGCTGGCCGGCCAGTACGAGCACGCTGGCACGCTCGGCGAACTGGTCGTGCAGGCCGACCAGGCCTCGGTGGCCCAGGAACTCGGCGGCGATCCCAGCAAGGCACTGGCCGCGCCCAAGCACGCCCTGCAGCGCAAGCTGCTCGATGGCCTGCGCTTCCTGCTGCGGGAGGAATTCAAGCTGAACCAGCCCCAGGCCTCGGACGGCTGGCTGACCCAGGACGCACTCTGGCTGGTAAGCAAGACCGTCTCGGACAAGCTGCGCGCCCATCTGCTGCAGCAAGGCATCGACGGCATCCCGGCCAGCAACACAGCAGTGTTCAACGTGCTGCAGGACCACGGCATCGCCTTGCCCACGCCGGACGGCAAGGCGATCTGGAAGGCCACCGTCGCGAGCGATGCCGGCTGGTCGCACAGCTTCACGTTCCTGAAGCTCTCGCCCGCACTGATCTGGGAGGCGGCCGAACGGCCCGCGCCGTTCGCCGGCCAGGTGCGGGTCGAGCAGGAGGACGCAGCGCAGCCAGAACCCGCTGCGCCTGGTGCGGCTCAGCCGGGGCCTGCGCCGAGCGCTGCGCCGCCGGTCCTGTCCACGGCTGCGGACAACGGCGTTGGTGCGCTGCTCGATCTGCTGGACATGGCACCTGCCGCGTCGGCGCCGCCCCCGATGCCGCCCGAGCCCGTCGCCGACGCGCGGGCAGATGCCGAAGGAGATTCCTTGGCCAGCGCGGCGGCGCCGCCGCCGGCACCACCAGCTTTGGCACCCCGCCCACAGGCCGAGCCCTCCGGCGAAGACTTCATGGCCTGGCTGACCCAGGGCGTGGGATCGCGCAGGCTCATCGTCAACGACGCCAAGGCCCTGGTGCATACCGTCGCCGGCACGGCCTACCTGGTCAGCCCCGGCGTGTTCCAGCGCTACGCGCAGGAACACCCGCAGGTCGCGGCCGTCGCCAAGCAGGAGAAGCTGGAGGAGTGGCAGTGGGTGCAGAAGCGCTTCGAGAAGTTGGGGGCGCACCGCAAGCAGGCCAGCGGTCTGAATATCTGGACCTGCGACGTGACCGGCCCGCGCAAATCGCGGCGGCTGCACGGCTACCTGCTGGCGCGGCCCGAGGCGCTATTCGGGGACGTGCCGCCCGATAACCCTTACCTGCGTCTCGCCACCAAGCCCCCAAAGCGCGAAAATCCCGCAGTTCAAAACGATAACGACGAGCAGGGATAAGTAGGCGGCCCAAGCCCCGGCCGGCTTCAGTCCTCTGACTTGGAGGGAGCCGGTTCGGCCAGCTTGGCTTCGGTCAGGGCCATCAGGTGGGCAGAACTGCATTTCAGCGCACGGGCAATCTTGAGGATCAAGGGGAGCGTGGGTGTGTGCTCGCCGCGCTCGATCTTGCCTACGTGCGAGCGCTCGATGCCTGCCAGGTGAGCCAGCGTTTCCTGGGCGATGCCCTGGCTGGTTCTCTCATCGCGAACGGCGGCCCCAAACGCGATGGCTGGTTCTGCTTCGTAGGTGGTCGTGCCGGTGGGTCGGCCTCTCTGAATCGGGCGCTTCTGCATTAGCAAAAGCGTCGAGCATTGCCCGTAGATAAACCACGTTAAACTTAACTCAAAAGCGCGATAGCACGTCTGATGCTTTCGCCCCCACGAGTTTCTGCCCTTGGGAGGAAGCAGTACCGTGACATCAAGCGACGCCTGCACCGCGATCCGCGTGGCCGTGCTCGGTGGGTGGGTGCCCTCGCAGCTCGCCGACGTGCTGGCGCTGCAACGGGCCGAAGAACCCGAGACCACGGCCACCCTGGTCGAATGTGCGGGTAGCACGCCGGCAGGTGAGGTGTCGAGAGGCGGCTTCGACTTCGCGCTCTCGACCGCCGATGTGGACTGGCCTGGTTGGGTGTGCGAGCCGTTGTGGCACGACACGCTGGCTGTCGCCGTCGCCAAGCGTTCGCACCTGCTGGTCCATCGCGACGTACCGTGCCATGAACTGCAAAAGCAGCCCCTCATCTGTGCGCAATCTACCGCGGACGAGCCGTGGCAGGCCCTGGTGCATCTTCTGATCGGCGACGCGCCACACGAGCAAGTCGTGAGCACCTTCGACATGACGATGACGCTGGTCGCCGCGGGGTACGGCATCGCCATCGCGCCCGCCGCGCGGCTGGCGGGATACCAGTGCCGAGGCATCGCGGTGCGACCGCTGGCCGGTGCACCGCCGATCGTCATGGCCTACTTGCTGCACACGTGTGAGGCCTTGACCGAACCCCAGGAGCGGTTCGCGCGCCGCGTCCGCTCCGTGACCTGAAGGCCAGCCGCGTCAAGGCTCCATCAGGTCTTCGGCGGCATCGAACGTGATGGCGTCCTGCACTAGGCGCTGCACGCTGCGCCGCACTTGCACCGGAATGTCGGAGTCCTCGGGATCATCCGCCGCGATACTCTGCGCCGCGACCAGCCGCGCAGCCAGGTGCAGGTTCTTCGGGTTGACTGCCTCGATGGCAGAGCGCCCACCGAGCGCGTCATAGGGCTGCAGCAGCGCGTGGTAGATCGCCCAGGTGTCGAGCCCGCGCGGCACCTGCTTGAGCACGAACTGCACGAGCCTGCGCTTGAGCGGATCGAGCTGCCAGTCCGGCATCCGCTGCCCACGGTTGCCCATGTGGATCGACAGCAGGTTGCCGGCTTGGATCTCGTAGGTGATCCAGCGGCGCGACTTGCCCGCGAGCTTGGCGTAGTCCGCCACCGAAAGGTTGTGCGGCGCTTCGAAGGTCTCCAGCACCCGCAGGCGTTCGCGCTGCACCTCCGACAGCCGCGGCCGCGCGTACTCGGGCATCCGCACGGCCGACAACCGCTGCACCGATGCCGGCGCTGCGGGCATGTCGGGCGTCGGCGCGGTCACGATCAACTGTGGCGCCGTGAGGTCGACCACCGGCGGCTGCACGGCCGCCTGGCCGGCGATTGTGGGCAGGCCTTGCAGCGTGATGGTCAGGTGCCGGCTGGCGACCTCGACCTGGTTCTGCTCGAACAGGTCCAGGCGATCGGCCCAATCCTGCATCATCACGCGGCGCTGCTCAACGTACTCGGCATGGTTGTAGGTCGCGCTGATCTTGTCCGGGTCGGCGTGCGAGAGCTGGGCATCCACCCACTTCTTCGGGTAGCCGAGTTCGTTGAGCGCGGTCGAAATTGTGGCGCGGATGCCGTGCCCCGTGAGCTGGTCCTCGTAGCCCATGCGCTTAAGCGCCCCGTTGAATGTGTTCTCGCTGACGGGATGCTTTAGGCACCAGTCGCCCGGAATGAGGTAGACCTGCGCCGGCTTGCACTGGTCCAGCAGATGGCGAACGATCTCCTGGGCCTGCACCGGCAGCGGCACGATGTAGGGCGGGATGTCTACCAGGCGCTTGCGTTTCTTCTTGGTGAGCAATGCGCGCTGCTTGAGCCTGGCCACCGGGATGATCCACAGGCCTTGTTCGAGGTCGAACTGGTCGGGCGTGGCGAAGCGCAACTCGCCGGTGCGCACGCCAGTGAGCATCAATAGCCGCAAGCCCAACTGCGTGTTCAGGCGGCCGCGGTACTTGCGCAGCGTCTGCAGCATGATCGGCAGCTCGGGCATGCGCAGGAACGGGTTGTGATCGACCGGCGGCAGCGGCAACGCGACGACCTCCAAGTCCTTGGACGGGTTGTCGTGCATGTTCGGGATCGCCACCGTGGCATAGGTGAACAGCTGCGTGAACCACGTCCTGAGCTTCTCGGCCACCGACAGCGAGCCGCGTTTTTCCACCTTGCCGATGATGTCCAGCAGGTGCGCGCGCGTGATGTCGTAGATGGTCAGGTGACGCAGCACCGGGAACACATCTTTCTTGAAGACGCGGGCGATCTGCTCCAGGCTGGTCTGCCGTCCTTCCTCCAGCGACAGCCTGCGATGTGCCAGCCACTGGTCGTAGACCGCCTGGAACGTGTGTTCGCCCGCCAGCACGATGGCATGGCGCTTGCGCTTGCGTTCGCTGTGCGGATTGACGCCCTTGGCGAGCAGGTTGCGGGCTTCATCGCGAAGCTCGCGCGCCTCCTTCAGGGAGAGCGCCGGGTAGCTGCCGAAGGACATGCGATCGCGCTTGCCGCCCCAGGTGAAGCGGAAGTGCCAGGCCTTGGCGCCGTTGGCGGAGACGAAGAGGGAGAGGCCGTCCGAATCGGCCAGCGTGTACGTATTGCCGGTCGCCTTGGCTTGGCGAACCATGAGGTCTGAGAGCATGAGCCCAACTCCTGAGAATCGAGTTGGCTGCATGGTCCTGTCCGACCCCGCGCTGCTCCAGCAACTATGCGGAAGCGGGAAGCTCCGCTTTCCGATGTACCACTTGATGTACCGTTTTGTACCGGCAGTCAGTGGTTTTCGCTGGACGTCACTGGATTCAGCGATGGCGAAAAAGCTGAATGGTGACAATCACTTGCGACGTTCCACGGTCTTTTCTGGAAGTCCCTGGAAAGTCGAAGTGGAGCGGGCGATGGGAATCGAACCCACGTCTTGAGCTTGGGAAGCTCAGGTCCTACCATTGAACGACGCCCGCATTTTCCAAGTCATTGAATTACTTGGAATTTTCACACTAAGTGCTTCTGTAGCCTGGGAATTCTAGCGTAACTTCCGTGCCTGCCACGCAAGTTGAAGGTCGATCAGAACGCCAGATCAACCTGCCCTCAGGCCCAAGGCAAACACTGAGTTCGGTACGTTGCGCGATGGAAGCTGGGACTCCCGGGCGTGGTGGGGGCGTGCCTGGGAGGGTTGCGCCGTCGCGGCAGGAGAGCCAGCGTTGTCGGCGCCGGTCCTGTGCTGTGCAAGCAAGTCGGCGACGGTAATGGATTGCAGGTACTCCAGGATGCGTGAATGGAAGCTGGCCCACAGGTCCGCGGTCATGTCGTCGGAAGATGGGGAGGGAGCGGCATTGCCGGCCTTGTCATTGGCGTGGGCCATGTATTTCTCGGAGGCCATGACGATCTCCGCGACCGACAGGCTTTGCGGTGGGCGTGTCAGCATATAGCCGCCGCCGGGCCCGCGAACGCTGTGGACGAGCCCCGCGCGGCGCAGCGCGCTGAAAATGTCTTCCAGGTAGGACAAGGAAATACCCTGCCGGACACTGATGCCGGGGAGGGCCACGGGGTGGCCATGGGAGTGCAGCGCCACGTCGGTGATGGCGGTGACGGCGAGCTTGCCTCGGGTGGTTAAACGCATGGGGATGCTCCTGGTGAAATCGGTCGATTGCCCTGGACGAGATGCGCCAGGGCGGAGAAAGCGGTGTTGCGGATGCGCCGGGCTGCCCCTGTGGCGGATGCTATGGGATGCGGTGATCGATCCCAGCGACTCCAGCCGGACGCCAGAGTGCGCAGAGCAACTCAGGCTCGGTGCAGCATGCGGCCCGCTCGTGGCCGTTTGGGCTGCTTTTTCAGCCAGGGAGACGACAGTGCCGTGGTCATCGCCATGGGGCAATGGCACGGAGCATGGCCGGCACCTGCGTCAAAGAGCCCGATGCTCTGGTCGTCCGGCAGATCCGGATTGGTGTCGGCAAGGCTGCACTCATACCCGTCGGTGGAGGCCTGATCCGCGGTGGCTGTCTGCTGGGCCTGAGGGGCGGTGGTGTGCTGATGCATCAAAGCGGTCTGGATCGACCGTGCGCTTGCCTGCGCAGAGAGCGGCGCCGTGGGTGTCTTGCCGAAAGCGGACGCACCCAGGCCCAACAGGATGTGGAGGGTGAGAACCGCAATCAACCATCTCGGCATGATGGGCAAATTATAAAGGCCGGGTCTTTGCCGGGGTTCGTTGCCGTTCGTAAAGCCGCTAAGATGGCGCACCATGCAAGCCAGCCCAGCTCATCCTGTAACCCAGGAACAGCCCCAGGCACCCTGGGGCTGGGCCAAGTACTTTCGCATGCCGGTCTACAAGCCGGGCACCCGCGTCAGGCGGGCCGGCAGTTGGGAAACGGTGAGTCACGTATCGCTGCGCCGCAACGATCTCGCGGTCTTTCTTGTCGGCTACGCAGAGCCTGTCGATCCCATGGACCTGGAGCTCGAACCCACGGTGTTCACCACCGTGCGCGTGCCCGAGCGGTATTGACGACACTCCTGCTACCCTGGCGCAGAGCTGTTCGTCCACGCTCCGGGCCGCTGGGCCATGGCTTCACCCAGGCGCACCGGGTGCGCAGCCGCCCAGTCCGGGTTGAACTCCACCGCCCCGTTCTGAAACAGCAGCACGACGGTGGAGCCGAGCAGGAAGCGTCCCATTTCCTCGCCCTGGCGCAGGGTGATCTGCTGGCTTTGGTAGTCCCAGCGGCGCGGCTGTCTCGTGCGTGGCGGGTTGACTTGGCCGTGCCATACGGTAGCCACGCTGCCCACGATGGTGGCGCCCACCAGCACCAGCCCCATGAGGCCCAGCAGGGTTTCGAACAGGCATACCACGCGCTCGTTGCGCGCAAACAGCCCGGGCACGCCGCGGGCCGTCGTGGGATTCACCGAGAATAGGGCGCCCGGCACATGTTCCATGCGCAGCAGGCGGCCGTCGCAGGGCATGTGGATGCGGTGGTAGTCGCGCGGGCTCAGGTAGATGGTGGCGAATTGCCCGTCCTGGAACTGCGCGGCCAGCTGTGCGTCTCCGCCGAGCAGGGCGGTCGTGGAATAGCGGTGTCCCTTGGCCTGGAGGATCTGGTCGCGTTCTATGGGACCCAGCTGGCTCACGGCGCCATCCACGGGGCAGGTGGCGGCCGCGTCGGCCAGCGGACGCATGCCGGGGCGCAGCGCACGCGTGAAGAAGTCGTTGAAGCTGGAGTAGCCGGCAATGTCCGGCTCGGCCGCCTCGCTCATGTCTACCTGGTAGCGTGCCACGAAGCGGCGGATGGCGGCCGTTGTCAACCCTCCTGCGCGGGCCGACGCAAACCGTCCGGCGAGAGAGGTGAGCAACTGCTTGGGGAGCAGATACTGGGGCAGTACGGCGAGACGGTCAGACACGTGGCGGCAATCCAGGCAAAAAGGCCGGGCCATTCTATATATAGAGCGAATGGGCGATTTCCTTTGTCGTTCGAGCAAAGGCATGCATGGGGCAATAACCATGTGCGCCCATGGCGGATGTGTCGCGCGGATAATTTGCGGCCTTTTGCCCGGACACGGACCAGCCGTTCCAGCCGTGCCGGCACCTGTCGTCGTGTCTTCATGTCCTTGCTCACCACCCCCAATCCCAGCCCTGGGCCCCATGAGGCCGAGGCGCCAGGGCCATTGACCCGGCGTGCCCTGGCGTGGCTGCGCCTTTTCATGCCGGCACGCGTGCGCATCAACCAGCGCGAGCGCCTGCGCATGGTCTCGGGCATCGTCCTGAGCGTGGCCGTTGTGGCGGTTTTCGCCCATTGGCTTGGCGCGGCCTCTCCAATGCCATGGATGATGGCGTCCTTGGGGTCGAGCGCCGTACTCATCATCTCCTTGCCTTCCAGTCCCCTGGCGCAGCCATGGCCGGTGCTGGCGGGCAGTGCGCTGTCGTATCTGGTGGGCGTGGCCTGCGCGGCGCTGGTGCCCAACCTGCCGTTGGCCTGCGGCCTTGGCGTGGGATTGGCGGTGATGCTGATGCTGGCGCTGCGCTGCCTGCATCCACCCGGAGGTGCCATGGCCCTGTTTGCCGTGCTGCATCCGCAGGAGGCCACGCTCATGGCGGTGGTGCCAGTGTCGTTCAATGTGCTGGTGCTGGTATTGGCGGGCATGGCCTTCAACCACCTGACGGGCCGCGGCTACCCCCATGCGCAGTTGCGCAAGCTCACGCAGCCCAAGGATTCCGATTCCGGCGCTTTCACGTCGGCCGACCTGGACGCGGCGCTGTCGCACTACAACCAGGTGCTGGACGTGAGCCGCAACGATCTGGAGGGCCTGCTGCACCTGGCGGGCAAGGCCGCATTCCAACGCACGCTGGGCGGCCTGCGCTGCAGGCAGATCATGTCGATGCCCGTGCATGCAGTGGCGGCCAATACGCCGCTGCAGGAGGCCTGGGCGCTCATGCGCAAGCATGCGATCAAGGCGCTGCCCGTGGTGGACGCGCAGCGCGTGGTGGTGGGCATCGTCACCATGGCGGACTTCATGCGCCTGGCCAACCTGGAGGTGCACGAGGGTATGGGCCAGCGTCTGCGCTCCCTCATCATGGGCCGGCCCAAACGGCCCGATCAGGTGCAGGGCTTGATGTCGTCGCCGGTGCTGCAGGTGCAGGCGGACCAGCATGTCATGGACCTTGTGCCGTTGTTTTCCGAGGCGGGCCACCACCATATTCCCGTGGTGGACGAGGCAAGGCAGCTGGTTGGCATCATCACGCAGTCGGATCTGGTGAAAGCGCTGGCGGCGGCGGTGGCGCGGTCTTAGTGATCCGCGGCTCGCGCGACGGATCGACGCCGCAGTATAATTAAGGGTTTCATGCGCAGCGCCACGCCTGGCCATTGAAGCCGCCTTCCCCGGTCTGTTGATCTTTCTGCGTCCCGGGTGCAGCGAGTCGCTTTCCTGCATTGCTCCGTGCTTCGAGTCCGCAAGGGAGCCGATGCGGTCCTCGGTGGTGGACGCGTGGGCTTCACCGACGCCGCTACAGACATTTGTTATCTAGAGACGACCACACATGGCCAAAGAAGAACTGATCGAGATGCAGGGTAGCGTCACCGAAGTCCTGCCGGATTCTCGTTTTCGTGTAACCCTGGACAACGGGCACCAGCTCATTGCCTATACCGGTGGCAAGATGCGCAAGCACCACATCCGTATCCTCGCGGGTGACAAGGTGTCGCTGGAGATGTCGCCCTACGACCTGACCAAGGGCCGCATCACCTTCCGCCATCTTGCCGGCCGCGGCCCGGGGCCGGGCACATCTTCGGGCAACCGCTGAGCGGCACAAATAACGCGCCGTTCGCCCGGGCGGTGTTGTTTGGCAGGTTAGAATTCCGGCCGTCGGAGCGTAGCGCAGCCTGGTAGCGCATCTGCTTTGGGAGCAGAGGGTCGCGAGTTCGAATCCCGCCGCTCCGACCAAACGAATCGAAGGGGTTGTACTGTTGGGTGCAACCCCTTTTTTGCGTTCGCATCCCGTCACGTCGCGCCGGTACCACAGCCTTCCGCCTGAATTGCCTGCCATACTACGCGCACGGTAGGAGGAGGGGAGGCCACTGTTGCACCAGGAATCGCCAGCGTCGCATGATCTGGTGAGGCGCGCACTTGACGCGCTGTTAACCACCGAGCGGCATCAGCGCATCCGCCTGACAATGACGGTCATGGCGGCGCTGCTGATGCTGTGCTGCATCGCCGCAATGCAGCTGGTGGCGGCCGCGGGCCTGACGAAGGCCGGTCCCGTGCATTGGTTGTCCCTGGTCAGCGCTGCGGGCCTGGTCGTCGTGTATGTGCTGATCCGCAGCGGTTACAGCCAACGCTGGGAAGACCCTGCGCTCACGCTGTTCCAGATCAGTTCCTCCATTCTCTGCACCGCCGTGGCCTATGTGATCATGGGCGCGGCGCGCGGCATCGTGCTGCCGATTCTGGCGGTCATTCTGTTCTTCGGGATGTTCGGCCTCACGCCGCGGCAGATGCTGGCCGTGCTGTTCTACGGCTCGATGGTGTTCGGCATTGCCCTGGCGATCGCGCAGTGGTCTCCTGAGTACGGAGGCCAGCCACTGGCGCTGACGGTGGCTTACATGGTGATGATCATCGTGGTACTGATCAGCTGTACGTTTCTCAATTTGCGAGTGCTTGCCGCGCGCAAGAAAAGGAACGAGTTGACCCAGGCGGTTGCCAGCGAGCACGAGCGTGCCATTCGTGACGAGCTTACAGGCCTGTACAACCGCCGCTTCATGCTGGAGGTGATGCATATCGAGGGCGCGCGGGCACAGCGCAGTCAGCAACCTCTGCTGGTGGCGCAGCTGGACCTGGACCACTTCAAGGTCATCAACGACACGCACGGTCATGCGGTCGGGGACCAGGCGCTGTGCGCTTTTGTCCGCACTGTGACCGAGTGCATACGGCCGACCGATACCTTGGCCCGCTGGGGCGGTGAAGAGTTTGTTCTGTTGATGGCCAACACCACCGTAGAGAATGGCGAGCGCCTGCTGGAGCGCGTGCGGGCGGCGGTGCAGGCATCGCCGGTCGTTCTGGCGAGCGGTGCGGCCATACACCTGACCGTCTCTGTCGGTGCGGCACGGCTGCAGGCGCCCCAGGAGATGCCCGTCGGATTGCTGCGCCGGGCAGATGCGGCCCTCTACGCTGCCAAGGCCCAGGAGCGCAACCGCGTGGCGTGGGCTGATGATCTGATCGAGGCTTGATCCTGATGCCGGCATCTTCTCGTCATGGCGAACGCGGGGCGGCACGCTACGACCTGTTGGACGCGTGGCGCGGCCTCGCCATGCTGTGGATGACGGTATTCCATTTCTGCTTCGACCTCAGCCACTTTAACTATTGGCCGCAGGATTTCCGCGCCGACCCTTTCTGGACGGTGCAGCGCACGCTGATCGTCAGCCTGTTTCTGCTGTGCGCGGGCCTGGGCCAGGCGGTGGCATGGCAGCAAGGGGTGGGCTGGGGGCGTTTCTTCCGGCGCTGGGGCCGGATCGTCGGCTGCGCGCTGCTGGTGACGGCGGGCTCCTACGCCATGTTCCCACGCAGCTTCATTTATTTCGGGGTGCTGCATGGTATGGCGCTCATGCTGCTCGTGGTTCGCCTGACGGCGGGCTGGGGGCGCTGGCTCTGGCTCGCGGGCCTGCTGGCCGTGGCCTCGCCCTGGCTCGCGGCGTGGGCGCTGGAGGGGCCGCTGGCGGGGTGGGCAAGGTATTTCAATGGCCACGCCCTGAACTGGCTGGGCTGGGTGTCCCGCAAGCCCTTCACCGAGGACTACGTGCCCGTGTTCCCCTGGATCGGCGTGATGTGGTGGGGCATGGCCTGCGGGCAGTGGCTGCTGGCTCGGCGCGCACCCTGGATTGCCGGGCCCCTGCCGCGCGCTGCGGCGCCGCTGGCGGCCCTGGGGCGTTACAGCCTGGGCTACTACATGCTGCATCAGCCGGTCATGATCGGCGCCTTGATGCTCTGGGGCTGGCTTGGGCGGCCATAGGCCCTGATGCGTTATTGCGCCGCGGTTTTTGCGGATCGCTGGTCCACGGCTTCGCGTAGGGCCTTGCCGGGCTTGAAGTGCGGCACGCGTTTTTCGGGGATGTGCACGGCCTCGCCGCTGCGCGGGTTGCGGCCCATGCGGGGGGGGCGATGGCTGACCGAGAAACTGCCAAAGCCACGGATCTCGATGCGGTGCCCGCGCACCAGGGCGTCGCTCACGGCATCCAGGATGGTCTTGACGGCATATTCGGCATCGCGCTGCGTGAGCTGGCCAAAGCGTGCGGCCAGTTCTTCGACGAGGTCAGATCGGGTCATGGGTCAGCAACAAATATGCGGTGGGTGATGTGACGGCGGGCGCCCAGGGCGCCCGCCGTTGTGAGCCGCCACCCTGGGGGCAGCGGCAACCGGGTCGATGCCTTTGCAGGCCCCGGCGATTACTTGTCGGAGTTGTCCAGCTTGGCGCGCAGCAGGGCGCCCAGGCTGGTCGTACCGGCATTTTCCTTGGCGGACTGGGCCGACAGGTGGGCCATGGCTTCCTGCTGGTCGGCTTGGTCCTTGGCCTTGATCGACAGCTGGATGTTGCGGGTCTTGCGATCGACGTTGACCACCACGGCCGTGACCTCGTCGCCTTCCTTGAGCACGTTGCGGGCGTCTTCCACGCGGTCGCGGGAGATTTCCGAGGCGCGCAGGTAGCCCACGATGTCGTTGCCCAGGTCGATCTCGGCGCCGCGGGCGTCCACGGTCTTGACCTTGCCGGACACCGTCTGGCCCTTGTCGTTCACCGTCACGAAGGTGGTGAACGGGTCGCCGTCGAGCTGCTTGATGCCCAGGGAGATGCGCTCGCGGTCCACGTCCACGGCCAGCACGATGGCCTCGACTTCCTGGCCCTTCTTGTAGTTGCGCACGGCGGATTCGCCGGGCTCGTTCCAGGACAGGTCGGACAGGTGCACCAGGCCGTCGATGCCGGCAGCCAGGCCCACGAACACGCCGAAGTCGGTGATGGACTTGATGGGGCCCTTGACGCGGTCGCCGCGCTTGGTGTTCTGCGCGAATTCCTGCCAGGGGTTGGCGCGGCACTGCTTCATGCCCAGGCTGATGCGGCGCTTGTCTTCGTCGATCTCGAGAACCATGACCTCGACCTCGTCGCCCAGCGACACGAGCTTGTTGGGGGCCACGTTCTTGTTGGTCCAGTCCATTTCGGAGACGTGCACCAGGCCTTCGATGCCGGGCTCCAGCTCGACGAACGCGCCGTAGTCGGCGATGTTCGTGACCTTGCCGAACAGGCGCGTGCCCGAGGGGTAGCGGCGCGACACGCCCATCCAGGGGTCGTCGCCCATCTGCTTGAGGCCCAGCGAGACGCGGTTCTTCTCGGTGTCGAACTTGAGGATCTTGGCCGTGATCTCCTGGCCGGCCTGCACCACCTCGGACGGGTGGCGCACGCGGCGCCAGGCCATGTCGGTGATGTGCAGCAGGCCGTCGATGCCGCCCAGGTCCACGAACGCACCGTATTCGGTGATGTTCTTGACCACGCCGTTGACGATGGCGCCTTCCTTGAGCGTTTCCATGAGCTTGGCGCGCTCTTCGCCCATCGAGGCCTCGACCACGGCGCGGCGGCTCAGCACCACGTTGTTGCGCTTGCGGTCGAGCTTGATGACCTTGAACTCCATCGTCTTGTTTTCGTACGGAGTCAGGTCCTTAACGGGACGGGTGTCGATCAGCGAGCCGGGCAGGAAGGCGCGGATGCCGTTGACGAGCACGGTGAGGCCGCCCTTGACCTTGCCGCTGGTGGTGCCGGTGACGAACTCGCCGGACTCCAGGGCCTTCTCCAGCGACAGCCAGGAGGCCAGGCGCTTGGCGGTGTCGCGCGAGAGGATGGTGTCGCCGTAGCCGTTCTCGATGGAGCCGATGGCCACGGACACGAAGTCGCCCACCTGGACTTCGATCTCGCCCTGGTCGTTCTTGAATTCGTCGATCGGCACGTAGGCTTCGGACTTCAGGCCAGCGTTCACGACGACGAAGTTGTGCTCAACGCGCACGACTTCGGCGGTGATGACCTCGCCCGGGCGCATTTCGGTGCGCTGCAGCGATTCTTCAAACAGGGCGGCAAAAGATTCAGACATGTATTTCCTTGCCCGCAAACAGGTTTCCAGCAGCACCATTGCCACCGTTTCTAAGACTGCCTGCGGAGGGGGTGCGGTTTGAGGCCGCGGTTCGGGTTGCAACAACCGCAAGGCCGGTGCGCTGTCGGGGCGCGGAGGGAGCCTTGCGGGGCCTGTACCGGCCCTTCGGTCAATTTCTGGTCAGAAGGGCTGGCGTGCCTGCCACCAGTCGAGCACCTGCGCCACGGCTTGTTCCACCGTGAGCGCCGAGCTCTCGAGCAGCAGGGCGTCCTGCGCCGGCTTGAGCGGTGCGACGGCGCGGGACTGGTCCCGTGCATCGCGCGCTTCGAGCTGAGCGCGAAGGTCGAAGATATTAGCGGAAATTCCCTTGGAAATCAATTGTTTATGGCGCCGCTCGGCGCGGCATTCGACGCTGGCCGTCAGGAACACCTTGAGCGGCGCGGCGGGGAAGATCACCGTGCCCATGTCGCGCCCGTCGGCCACCAGGCCCGGCAGGCGGCGAAAGCCGTGCTGCAGCGCGACCAGGGCCATGCGCACGGCGGGCAGGGCGGAGACGCGTGAGGCGTTCATGCCCGCTTCCTCGGTGCGGATGGCCTCGGTGACGTCGTCCTGGCCCAGCCAGATGCGCTCGCCCTCGAAGCGCACGGGCAGGCCGCGCGCTAGATCGGCGATGCGCTGCTCGCCGGCCTGGTCGATGGCGATGCCGGCGCGCGTGGCGGCCAGCGCCGTGATGCGGTAGAGCGCCCCCGAGTCCAGGAAGTGGTAGCCCAGTTGTCGAGCCACGCTTGCTGCCACCGTGCCCTTGCCCGAGGCCGTGGGGCCGTCGATGCAGATGACCGGGATGAGGGCTGTGTCGGCCCGGGCGACCAAGAACAGCGCCTCGAAGTAGTCGGGGAAGGTCTTGGCCACGCACTTGGGGTCTTCGATGCGCACGGGCAGGCCGGCGGGGTTGAAGGCCGCCAGCGAGAAGCACATGGCCACGCGGTGGTCGTCGTAGGTGTGGATGCTGGCGCTCTTCCAGTCGGCCGGGCGGGCGGGAGGCGTGATGCGCAGGTAGTCCGCGCCTTCCTCCACGCTGGCGCCGAGCTTGGCGAGCTCGCAGGCCATGGCGGCCAGGCGGTCGGTCTCCTTGACGCGCCAGCTGGCGATGTTGCGCAGCGTCGTCGTGCCCTGGGCGTACAGCGCCATCACGGCCAGCGTCATAGCCGCATCGGGGATGTGGTTGCAGTCGAGGTCTATGGCCCGCAGGGGCCAGCTGCCGCGCTCGATCTGCAGCCAGTTGGGGCCGCCGGTGATCTGCGCGCCCATGGCGCGCGCGGCTTCCACGAAGCGGATGTCGCCCTGGATGGAGTCCTGCCCCACGCCCAGTATTTTTATGCCTTTTTGGCCTTTAGGGCTTTCTGCTATTGCGCCAAGAGCTATGAAATAGCTAGCGGAAGAGGCGTCGGCCTCCACGTGGATCTGGCCGGGCGAGCGATAGCGGCTGCCGGCGGGGATGGTGAAGCGCTGCCACTCCTCGTGGCGCACGGCGATGCCGAAACGCGCGAGCAGCTCCAGCGTGATGTGGATGTAGGGCCTGGAGATCAGCTCGCCCACCACCTCGATCACCACGTCCTGCTCTTTGGCGACCAGCGGCAGCGCCATCAGCAGCGCGGTGAGGAACTGGCTGGACACGTCGCCGCGCACGCGGATCGGCTCGTGCAGCCGCAGCGCGGGCAGGCCGGCGGCGTGCCGGATGGACAGGGGCGGGTAGCCCTCGTTGCCAAGAAAGTCGATGCGGCAGCCGAGCTGGCGCAGCGCGTCGACGAGGTCGCCGATGGGGCGCTCGTGCATGCGCGGCACGCCCGACAGCTCGAACTCGCCGCCCAGTAGCGCCAGCGCCGCGGTCAGGGGACGCATGGCCGTGCCCGCGTTGCCCATGAACAATTTGGTGGGCGAGCGCGGCAGAGTTCCATCCGGGCCGCCCAGGCCGGTGATGCGCACCCGGCCGCCGCCGGCCTCATCCACCGTGCAGCCGATGGCGCGCAGCGCGTCGAGCATCACGCGCGTGTCGTCCGAGGAGAGCAGGTCGTGCACCTCGGTCGTGCCCTGGCTCAGGGCGGCCAGCAGCAGCACGCGGTTGGAGATGCTCTTGGAGCCCGGCAACTGCACGGTGCCGCCGGCGCTGGCGAGGGGGGGCAGGTCGAGGAAGGCGGTGCTGAACATCAGGCGTCCTTGTGGCCGCGCTGCGCGCCCATGCGCCAGTGGGCGCGGGTGTGGCTGGCCAGGGTGATGAGGTCTTCCAGGGGCTGGTCGCTGTCGGCCTGCATGGCGTCCTCCAGCCCTTGCAGCGCCTGCTTGAACAGGCGCGACTGGGCCAGCACCTCGTCGCGGTTGGCGCGCAAGATGTCGCGCCACATCTTCGGGTCGCTGGCGGCGATGCGCGTGAAGTCGCGAAAGCCCGGGCCGGCCAGCGCCAGCAGTTCGTTGGCGTTGGGCTGGGCGTTGATGCTCGAGAGCATGGCGAACGCCAGCATGTGGGGCAGGTGGCTCACGGCGGCGAAGGCGGCGTCGTGCGACTCGGGCGACATGCTGCTCACGCGGGCGCCGAGCTGCGTCCACAGATCCTCGGCTCGGCGCAGCTGGGCCGTGAGCGTGCGCTCGGTGGGCGTGAGGATGACCTGGCGGCCGTGGTACAGGCCGGCATCGGCATGCTCCACGCCCGAGACCTCGCGCCCCGTGATCGGGTGCGCGGGCACGAAGCTGCCGAGCTGGCCCTGCAGCGCGCTGCGCGCGGCCTTCACCACGTCGGCCTTGGTGGAGCCTACGTCCATCACCAGCATCTGCGGCGTGACCAGGTGTTTGATGGCCTTGAGCGTGGCCTCGGTGGCGGCCACGGGCACGGCCAGCAGCACGATGTCGGCGCCGGCGGCGGCCAGCAGGGCCGAGGGCGCCTCCACGTCGATCACGCCGAGCTGGCGCGCCCGCTCGGTGGTCGAGGGTGACTTGCTGTAGCCCACCACGCGCTGCACCAGGCCGGCCTTCTTCATGGCCAGCGCGAACGAGCCTCCCATGAGGCCGCAGCCGATCAGGCCGAGTTGTTCAAACATGGCCCGCTCCTCACGCAGCGACGGGGTAGGTGCCGAGCAGCTTGTAGAAGGCACACAGCTGCTGCAGCTCGGCCAGCGCGGCGGCCACGTTGGCCTCTGCGGGGTGGCCTTCGAGGTCGATGTAGAAGTAGTACTCCCACTGGCCGGTGCGCGCGGGGCGCGACTCGAAGCGGGTCATGGACACGCCGTGTTTTTTCAGCGGCACCAGCAGGTCGTGCACCGCGCCGGGGCGGTTGGGCACGGAGATGATGAGGCTGGTGCAGTCGCGGCCCGTGGGCGCGGGCGTGGCCAGCGTGTGCGGCAGGCAGATGATGGCGAAGCGCGTGCGGTTGTAGGCGTCGTCCTGGATGGCGTGTGCCACCACGTGCAGGCCGTACTGCTGGGCCGCGCGCTCGCTCGATATGCCGGCCCAGGCCGGGTTGGTGGCGGCCAGGCGCGCGCCCTCGGCGTTGCTCGACACCGGGCGGCGCTCGGCATGCGGCAGGTGCTTGGCGAGCCACGCGTGGCACTGCGCCAGTGCCTGCGGGTGGGCCAGCACGGCCTCGATGCCCTCGGCCGAGTTGACGCTGCGCAGCAGGTTGTGGCGGATCAGCAGGCTCACCTCGCCGACCACGTGGCAGGGCGTGTGCAGGAACATGTCGAGCGAGCGCGTGACCACGCCCTCGTTCGAATTCTCGACGCCCACCACGCCGTACTGCGCGCTGCCCGCGGCCGTGGCGTGGAACACCTCGTCGAAGCTGTTGCAGTACATCAGGTCGGCCGCGCCGCCGAAGTACTCGATGGCCGCCTGCTCGCAGAACGTGCCCTCGGGGCCCAGCACGGCCACGCGCTGGGGCGATTCGAGCGCCAGGCACGCGGACATGATCTCGCGCCAGATGGCGGCCACGTGCGCGTTCTTGAGCGGGCCGGGGTTGGCCCCCTGGATCTTCTCGATCACCTGCGCCACGCGGTCGGGGCGGAAGAAGGGCGTGCCCTCGCGCTTCTTGAGCTCGCCCACCTGCTCGGCCACGCGGGCGCGCTGGTTGACGAGCTGGAGCAGCTGGTGGTCCAGCGAGTCGATCTGCACGCGCAGATCGGCCAGCGCGGGGCTGGCCTGCGGGGTGGTGCTCATTGGTTTGTCTGCCATGGTTTTGATAGCTGCTGGCGCTTGTCCCTGTGGGTTTTCAGCATGAAACCTATTTGAAAGCCTTGAATATCAAGCGCTGCCAGCTCGTTTTTTATGAGTGGATTCAGGTGGCGGCGCGCTCGAAGTCGCGCATGTAGTCCACCAGCGCCTGCACGCCCGCGAGCGGCATGGCGTTGTAGAGGCTGGCGCGCATGCCGCCCACGGACTTGTGGCCCTTGAGCTGCAGCAGGCCGCGTTCCTTGGCACCGGCCAGGAACGCCTCGTTGCGCGATTCGTCGCGCAGGAAGAAGGGCACGTTCATGCGCGAGCGGCAGTTGGCCGCCACCTTGTTTACGTAGAACTGCGAGCCGTCGATGTAGTCGTAGAACAGCTTCGCCTTGGCGATGTTGCGCCGCTCCATCGCGGCCACGCCCGTGGCGTCGCCCTCGCGCTGGCGCTTGAGCCACTGGAACGTGAGGCCCGCCATGTAGATGCCCCAGGTGGGCGGCGTGTTGTACATGGACTGGTTGTCGGCCACGATCTTGTAATCGAAGGCGCTCGGGCAGATGGGCAGCGCGTGGCCCAGCAGGTCCTCGCGCACCACGACCAGCGTCAGGCCCGCGGGGCCGATGTTCTTCTGCGCGCCGCCGAAGGCCAGGCCCACGCGGCTCCAGTCCACGGGGCGCGAGGCGACGTGCGACGAGAAATCGACCACCAGCGGCGCGTCGCAGCCCAGCGCGCGCAGGTCGGGCAGTTCCTGGAACTCTATGCCGTGGATGGTCTCGTTGCTGCAGACGTGCACGTAGCTCGCGCCGCGCGAGAGCTGCCACGTGGCCGGGTCGGGCAGGGTGGTGAAGCCGCCTTCCTCGCTCGATGCGGCGGTGCGCACCTCGGCGGCGTACTTCTGCGCCTCCTTGCGCGACTTCTGGCTCCACGAGCCCGTGACCACGAAGTCCACCGTGGCCGCGCGCGAGAGGTTCAGCGGCACGATGGCGTTCTCGGCGATGCCGCCGCCCTGCATGAACAGGATCCTGAACCCGGGCGGAATGGCGAGCAGCTCGCGCAGGTCGGCCTCGGCCTGCTCGTAGATGGCGATGAACTCCTTGCCGCGGTGGCTCATCTCCATCACGCCCATGCCGCTGCCGTGCCAGTCGAGCATCTCGGCGGCAGCCTGCTGCAGCACTTCTTCAGGGATGGCGGCCGGGCCGGCCGAGAAGTTGTAGGGGCGGTTCATGGTGTTTCAGTCAAATATGCCTCCAGCGCTTTTGCGGAAAGCGCTGGCAGCTATTGTTTTCGATAGTCAATGCGGGTCGTCCGCGGCAGGAGCCGTGTCCGCGCCATCGGCCTCGGCGGTATTGGCGTCGTTCTCCACGATGCGCTGCAGGCCACTGAGCTTGGCGCCCTCGTCCAGCGAGATCAGCGTCACGCCCTGCGTGGCGCGGCCGAGCTCGCGGATCTCCGACACGCGCGTGCGCACCAGCACGCCGGTGTCGGTGATCAGCATGATCTCGTCGTCGGCGTGCACCAGCGTGGCGGCCACGACGCGGCCGTTGCGCTCGCTCTGCTGGATGGCGATCATGCCCTTGGTGCCGCGGCCGTGGCGCGTGTACTCGGTGATGCTGGTGCGCTTACCGTAGCCGTTCTCGGTGGCGGTGAGCACGCTCTGGTTCTCGTCCTCGGCGACCAGCATGGCGATCACGCTCTGGCCGTCCTCGAGCTGCATGCCCTTGACGCCGCGCGCGTTGCGGCCCATGGGGCGCACGTCGTTCTCGTCGAAGCGCACGGCCTTGCCGCTGTCGGAAAAGAGCATCACGTCGTGCTCGCCGTCGGTCAGCGCCGCGCCGATGAGGTAGTCGCCCTCGTCCAGGCCCACGGCGATGATGCCGGCCTTGCGCGGGTTGGAGAATTCGTCGAGCGCCGTCTTCTTCACCGTGCCCATGCTGGTCGCCATGAACACGTAGCGGTCGGCGGGGAAGCTGCGCATCTCGCCCGTGAGGGGCAGCACCACGTTGATCTTCTCGCCCTCCTGCAGGGGGAACATGTTGACGATGGGCCGCCCGCGCGAATTGCGCGAACCAGCGGGCACTTCCCAGACCTTGAGCCAGTACAACCGGCCGCGGTTGGAGAAGCACAGGATGTAGTCGTGCGTGTTGGCGATGAAGAGCTGGTCGATCCAGTCGTCTTCCTTGGTCGCCGTGGCCTGTTTGCCGCGCCCGCCGCGCTTCTGCGCGCGGTATTCGGAAAGGGGCTGGCTCTTGATGTAGCCCGTGTGGCTCAGCGTCACCACCATGTCGGTGGGCGTGATCAGGTCCTCGGTCGAGAGATCCTGCGCGCTGTGCTCGATGGTGGAGCGGCGCGCGCCCAGCCTGGTCTGGCCGAACTCCTGGCGCAGGGCGGAGAGCTCCTCGCCGATGATCGTCGAGACGCGCGCGGGCTTGGCCAGGATGTCCAGCAGGTTCTCGATGACCGCCATGACGTCCTTGTACTCAGCCACGATCTTGTCCTGCTCCAGGCCCGTGAGGCGCTGCAGGCGCATCTGCAGTATCTCCTGCGCCTGCGTGTCCGACAGGCGGTACAGGCCGCTTTCCTGCATGCCGAATTCGCGCTCCAGTCCCTCGGGGCGGTAGTCGTCGGCGTTCACCACGCCGCCGTCCTCGCGCGTGCGCGTCAGCATCTCGCGTACCAGCTGGCTGTCCCACGAGCGCGCCATCAGCTCGGCCTTGGCCACGGGCGGCGTGGGCGACTCGCGGATGATGCGGATGAACTCGTCGATGTTCGCCAGCGCCACGGCCAGGCCCTCGAGCACGTGGCCGCGCTCGCGCGCCTTGCGCAGCTCGAACACCGTGCGCCGCGTCACCACCTCGCGGCGGTGCTGCAGGAAGACCTCGATCAGCTCCTTGAGGTTGCACAGCTTGGGCTGGCCGTCCACCAGCGCCACCATGTTCATGCCGAAGGTGTCCTGCAGCTGCGTCTGCTTGTACAGGTTGTTGAGCACCACCTCGGGCACTTCGCCGCGCTTGAGCTCGATCACCAGGCGCATGCCGGACTTGTCCGACTCGTCCTGGATGTGGCTGATGCCTTCGAGCTTCTTCTCGTGCACCAGCTCGGCCATGCGCTCCTGCAGCGTCTTCTTGTTGACCTGGTAGGGCAGCTCATCGACGATGATCGCCTGACGCTGGCCGCGGTCGATGTCCTCGAAGTGCACCTTGGCGCGCATCACCACCTTGCCGCGCCCGGTGCGGTAGCCGTCCTTCACGCCTTGGATGCCGTAGATGATGCCGGCCGTGGGGAAATCCGGCGCGGGGATGATCTCCATCAACTCGTCGATCGACGATTCGGGGTTGCGCAGCAAATGCAAGCAAGCGTCCACCACCTCGTTGAGGTTGTGTGGCGGAATATTCGTCGCCATGCCCACGGCAATGCCTGCGGAGCCGTTCACCAGCAGGTTGGGCAGGCGGCTCGGCAGCACCAGCGGCTCCTTCTCGCTGCCGTCGTAGTTGGGGCCGAAATCGACGGTCTCCTTGTCGATGTCGGCCAGCATCTCGTGCGCGATCTTCGCCAGGCGGATCTCGGTGTAGCGCATGGCCGCCGCGTTGTCGCCATCGACCGAGCCGAAGTTGCCCTGGCCGTCCACCAGCATGTGGCGCAGCGAGAAGTCCTGCGCCATGCGCACGATGGTGTCGTACACCGCGCTGTCGCCGTGCGGGTGGTATTTACCGATCACATCACCCACGATGCGAGCGGACTTCTTGTAAGGCCGGTTCCAGTCGTTGTTGAGCTCGTGCATGGCATACAGCACGCGCCTGTGCACCGGCTTCAGACCATCGCGGGCATCGGGCAGGGCGCGGCCCACGATCACACTCATGGCGTAATCCAGGTAGCTGCGCCGCATCTCCTCTTCTAGGCTGATGGGCAGGGTTTCTTTGGCGAACTGGGTCATGACGACGGCGGTGGAGACGGCGGGAAACAACCATTTTAGGTGCAAGACCATGTCGCGGCTGAGCAACACATCCCGGGGATTGCGCTTTTGTCCTACTGTTGATGCTCCGTCAAAGACGCCTTTGCGTTGTTACGTATGGCACAATCATTTCAACGTTTTTGGTGATGGTCACTGACGACGTCCCCGATTCGCAGCACGGCTGCGGCTTTTTCCCCAAGAGGAGAACCATGAAGAAACTGAACAAATTGGCGATGTTGTTGGCCTCTGCCGTGATTGCAACCTCGGCTGGCGCCCAAGTAAAGGCGGCAGACGGCGGTAAGGTCATCGACAACTGGCAAAACGGTTCCGGTGAACTGGTCTGGAAGAACGGCACGAACGAACTGTGCTGGCGCGATGCCAACTGGACACCCGCCACCGCCGCAGAAGGCTGCGATGGCGCCCTGGTGAAGGCCGCCGCGGCACCCGCACCCGCACCCGCACCCGCCCCTGTGGCCGCTCCTCCCGCAGCACCCAAGCCCGCTCCTGCCGTCGCTAGCAAGGTCACCTACGCTGCCGACGCGTTCTTCGACTTCGACAAATCCGTGCTGAAGCCCGAAGGCAAGGCCAAGCTGGACGACCTGGTCTCCAAGGTCAAGGGCATCAACCTCGAAGTGATCATCGCCGTGGGCCACACCGACTCCATCGGTACTGACGCCTACAACCAGAAGCTGTCGGTGCGTCGCGCCGAGGCCGTGAAGGCCTACTTGGTGTCCAAGGGCATCGAGAAGAACCGCGTGTACACCGAAGGCAAGGGCGAGAAGCAGCCCATCGCCGACAACAAGACCAAGGAAGGCCGCGCCAAGAACCGCCGCGTGGAAATCGAAGTGGTCGGTACCCGCACCAACTGATCCTCGATCGGTCAATCAAAAAGCCCCGGCAACGGGGCTTTTTTTATGGCTGAAGCATCTCCAGTGGGACAATGAGCGCATGAATGAGTTCGTCAATGCCGACCCGGCAGAATTGGCCAAATTTTCAGAGCTGGCGCATCGCTGGTGGGATCCCGATAGCGAATTTCGTCCCCTGCACCAAATCAATCCATTGCGGCTCGAATGGATCAATCAACTGTCCCCGCTTGAGGGGCAGAAAGCCCTCGACGTAGGATGTGGCGGAGGGATCCTGTCGGACTCCATGGCCCGCAAAGGGGCCGAGGTGACGGGCATAGACTTGGCGAGCAAGGCATTGCGCGTGGCGCGCCTGCATGCCTTGGAGGCACAGACTCCGCGTGTCCAATACCGTGAAATCAGCGTTGAGGAATTGGCGCAGGAATCGCCTGGGTCATTCGATACCGTCACCTGCATGGAAATGCTCGAGCACGTGCCCGACCCCCAGTCCGTGGTCACGGCCTGTGCCCATCTCGTCAAGCCTGGCGGCTGGGTATTCTTCTCCACCATCAATCGCAATGCCAAGGCATTTGCACTGGCGATCGTCGGGGCCGAATACCTGCTGAAAATGCTGCCGCAGGGCACGCACGAATATGCGAAATTCATTCGACCCAGCGAACTGGCAGGGGCATGCCGCAATGCCGGCCTCGACGTGCTGCAGGTGCGCGGCATGCAGTACAACCCACTTACGGGGCGCTACTGGCTGAGCGGGGACACCAGCGTGAACTATATGTTTGCCGCGCGCCGCCTGTCCACATGAAGACGAACCCGTTTCGCGCTGCGCGCGCGGTCCTGTTCGATCTGGATGGGACCCTCATCGACAGCGCCCCCGACCTTGGAGCCGCCGCCGACAGGCTTCGCACCGACCGGGGCCTGCAGCCGCTGCCTCTGCAGGCCTACCGCCCCATGGCTGGCGCAGGCGCCCGCGGGATGCTGGAAGTGGCTTTCGGGATCGCCCCCGACCATCCGGACTTCCCTGGCCTGAAGGATGAGTTCCTGGCCAACTACGAACGCTGCATCCACGACCGGACCAGTGTGTTCGATGGCGTACCGGAACTGGTGGATGCGCTGACACAGCGCTCGCTGAAATGGGGCGTCGTGACCAACAAGGTGACGCGCTTCACCTCGCTCATCGCGCAGCGCGTGGCGCTGTTCGACAGCGCCGGCGTCATCGTCAGCGGAGACAGCACGCCGTACTCGAAACCCCATCCCGCGCCGTTGCTGGAGGCGGTGTTCCGGCTGGGCCTGGCGGCGCACGAGTGCATCTACGTGGGCGACGACGCGCGGGACATCGTGGCCGGCCGCGCAGCCGGCATGAGCACCGTGGCCGCGCTCTACGGCTACCTGGGCTCCGGTGCGCTACCTCAGCAGTGGGGTGCTGACGCGATGATAGAAACCCCCATGGACCTCTTGAATTTGCTGGGATTGGACTAAAATGCATACCAAGGGGCTGTCCCGGTTTCGACGTGGGTTCGGAATTGGTGCGGTGCATGTCGAGCTTGAGTGACGCTCGTAAATCTCCATTCACCAAAGTAACTGCAAACGACGAACGTTTCGCACTCGCCGCTTAAATCCGGTGAGCCTTGCAACAGCATGTTGGTGGGCTGGGCAAGGGGGTAGCAATACCTCCCGGCTGCAAGGGAATTTTTACCAGCTGGCCTCCTGCCGGGTACCTTGGCATGGGGCGAGATCCAAGGGTACTGGCTGCCTGTATAGCGTGCGCCTGCGCGATACCGGTGGCGAGACTCAAAACAGAGCGCTAAGCATGTAGATCTGTCCAAGGAAGGCTTGCGGACGCGGGTTCAATTCCCGCCAGCTCCACCACTATTTGAAAAACCAACCGTTCTCGGTTGGTTTTTTTTCGTCTGTTCCCCCCAGTGTTGGCGTGGTTTCCAGGCCTGGTCTCACGAGCGCCACCTCTGCAAAGGCGGCCTTTCCGCCCCCGCCGACGCATCTCTGTTCTCCGTTTTCTCTGGTGGCCACGCGAGCGTTCTCGAGGTCATTTCCTTTGCTGGCGCGGGTTTAGATGCGGTCGGTTGTAGTCGGCAACTCCTGTAGGGGTGGCGACTGAGGGTGACGATATGCACCGCTACGCGGTAGGCTACTCCCGGCCAGAAGCAGGCATTCGTTTTGCTATTTATATTCTATTGAGCCTAAATCCGGAGAATGGAGAATCAAATCTGCAAGGCTTGCCACCGGACCGCTTAACGAAGTTTCTGAGCGATGTACGAGATAAAGATCTTTGTAAACATCTTCTTCAATCGGAATTGCATGTAACCATCCGCTTGCCTGTTCATGCTTGACCGCGCTTTCCATCACAAGCGAGATTCCTAGCCCTGCGTGGACCGCGTGTTTGACCGCCTCGGTGCTACCTAACTGCATACCCACTGTGAACTCTGCCGAGTCGGCACCGGCATATTGTTGTAGTAGGCGCCCAGTTCCGGTAGCCGCTTCGCCTCCAAGCAAGTTCTGGGATTTTAACCACTTAAGTGGAATGGTCGACTCGGCAGCCCAAGGATGGCCGGGGCGAACAATGACAACCATCCTCTCGCGCCGCCATACTGTTGAGACGAACCCAGGACGTGAGTCCCACCACTCCATTACCGCTACATCCACTTCAAGCGTTTCCAGCAAAGCGGCAATCTCGATATTTTTGCCGATCCTCACATCGATCTTGTTTGCTAATTTATCTTGGAGCGCCTTGATATAGGGTTGTAAAAGATAAATGCCGATATTGGAGCTTGCACCAACGACCAGGCTTTTATTGTGGAGGGCTGCCGTAGCCTTATGGCTAGTACGGAGCAATTGTTCCGCATAGGGGAAAAAAATCTTTCCCTCCAATGTCAGGCTTTGCGGCATTGTTGCGCGGTCAATCAGCCGGGCCTGCAAAGACTGCTCCAGCCGCTTGATATGCTGCGTTACTGTTGGCTGGGACAATCCAGTTTGCTTCGCCGCTTCGCGAAAGCCCCCGCATTTGACGACGGCAATGAACGTCGCCACACGCTCCAGATCTATCACGCCGCCTTTACTCCCGGATACGGCTGATTAATCGCGCCCATCGGTTTTTCACCAGCGAGTGCCTGGATGATGTTCATCGCTGCCTGCCGCTCGATTTCAAGCCGAACTTCCTTGACCGCCGATCCCAAATGCGGCGTAAAAAACGTTTGTGCCGTATTGTCGAGCAGCGCCTTGGGGATAGCCTGCGGGCGATCAGCGCGTATCCATTCTTCCATCTCGAAGACATCGGCTGCATATCCAGCTAGTTTTCCAGACGCCAGTGCTGCTATCACCGCATTCTCATCCACGACCGAGCCGCGACATGCATTGATCAGGTAGCTACCGGTTTTCATCTTGGCCAACGCGGTGGCATCGATCAGATGCAGTGTCTCTGCGGCCATCGGAACCATCGGCACGACATAATCACATTTTTCGAGCAGTTCATCGAGCGTGACGCGCTGTACGTGCCAAGCCTTTTCTTGTTCGGCATTGAGCGGAATCGGATCGCAATACAAGAGATTCATTTCAAAGCCAGCCAAGCGCTGGGCGATTGCACGGCCGACCGCCCCCATACCAATGATGCCAAGCGTTTTTCCTGTCAAACCAGAGCCATATAGTGTCGGCCGCCAGCCTTGGAAGTGTCCGCTACGGATTTGCCTATCGCCTTCCAGCATATGCCTTGTCAAACCGAGAAGAAGGCCGATAGTCAGTTCAGCGGTCGGGATCGTAAGCAAATCCGGCACAATCGTAAGCCATACACCGTGGCGTGTGCAGGCGTTGACATCGAAGTTATCATAGCCTTTAAGCGCGGCGCCGATGACACGCAGCTTTGGACATTCCTCGAGAAACGCGCTGTCGATGCTGTCCGGCATGAAAGCCATGAGTGCATCCGCATCTTTGGCTCGCGCAATTACCTCAGAACGCGGCAAGGTTTCCCGTGTGGTGTTGGGGATAACATCGGCGCTAGCGGACAACAATTCGATGATTTCCGGGTGCACCCAGTGGGTGAGGACGACTTTGGGCTTCATAAAAACCTTTGTAAGCTTTGGGAGTTATTTGAACTTGCGACGCAGGAAGGAGCTGAAGGCGTCGACGAGGGTAACCATGCCTAAAATAACCAGCAAAATAGCCGAGACATCCTGGTATTGCATGATGCGCAGAGAGCCCATCAGCTCGAACCCGATTCCACCGGCGCCGACCATGCCCATCACGGTCGAAGCACGGAAGTTGTATTCCCATCGATAGATCGCGGTATCGGCCATTTGCGGAAGCACTTGGGGAAAGATCCCATGAAAAATCACCTGCAATGGCGTGCAGCCCGCTGCATGCGCGGCTTCTACCGGTGCCGGATCGGCATGTTCGATCGATTCCGAAAAAAATTTGGCGATCATGCCAACCGAATGTAAGCCTAGGGCTAAAACACCCGGCAATGCGCCGAAGCCAACGGCTGCCACGAACAGGATGCCCATGATCAGTTCGGGTATCGATCGCAAAGCGTTTAACAGGCCGCGTGTGGCTTGATACACGAGTGGATGAGGGCTAGTATTCCGCGCGGCGAGCACTCCTAAGGGAATGGATAGCAATACCGCGATTGCCGTGCCGGCGATACTCATGGCCAAGGTATCCAGTACAGGTTTGACCCAGGTGCCAGCCTGCGAGAAGTTCGGTGGGAACATCTCGCCGGCAATTTTTACCAGGCTTGGCATGCCATCCTTCAATCGCTCGGCATCAAATAGGCCGACGTAATACCAGCAACCGATCACAATCGCCAGCACAACGGCAAACTGCAGTATCGTGCGGTTCCATACGCGCTGGCGCTCGGCCAGAATCAAACCAAAATCAGCTTGCATGCTGTCGCTCACTTAGAACTTCGACAGATCGAGCTTGAGCAGTGTGCCAAGGCTGCGCACCACGTCATAGTCTTTGTCGCTGATCGGGCCGAAACCATCGGCTTTGAAAGGTTTCAGGACTTCCGGATCTTTGAGATTCAAGAAGGCTGCACGGATCTTTTCCTTCAGTTCCGGCTTCAGATTGCTGCGCATGGTCCACGGGTATTGCGGATATGGCTTCGATTCGGCAAGAACTTTTACTTTGTTGGGATCGACCAGTCCGCGCTGAACCAGGGATTCAAAAATCGGCTTACTCAAGCCGCCAGCCTGCGCGTGACCGTTTTGCACGGCCATGGCCACCGCGTCATGCGCACCGGCAAAGTGTTCGCGATAGTTTTCGCCGGCTTTCAAACCGTTTTCCGCCAATATCGACTTCGGAATCAAATGGCTGGAGGTGGATGCCTTATCACCGTAAGCGACATTCTTGTTGACGATATCACTGATTTTGGCGATGCCGGCGCCAGTATTGGCGATCAATACGGACTGGTAGGTAGTGCCACCCTTTTGCTTCATCGCTGCGAATGGCTCGATGTCGCTCTTTTGCTTAGCCAGCACATACGACAAGGGGCCAAAATATGCCATGTCGATACGGCCGTGACGCATGGCTTCGATCATTGACGAGTAATCAGTGGTAACCACCAGCTCAATTTTCTTTCCCAGCTCTTTTTCCAGATAGATTTCGAGCGGCTTGTTGTATTTAATTACGGTCGATGCGTTTTCGTCCGGCAGCAGCGCAACTTTGAGCGTTTCTGGATCGGGATTGGATGATGCATGGCCAATGCTGCAGACGGCGGCAAGCAAGACAGACATTAATGCGGATGCGAGTTTTTTCATAATCAATCCTTTACGGTAGCAAGTTACATGGGAAATGAAGTATCGATAAGCCGTTCCTCTCGAGCGTCTTGTGGAACGCTCAAAGAAGAACGGGGTACTTGTTCATACAGCGTGTCGTAACTGGCTTGATCCAAAGTCTGCGGGGCGGCATCAAAAATGACTCGGCCATGGGACAGGCCAATAATACGGTCGGCATAACGTTGAGCGAGGTCTACCTGATGCAGGCTGACGACCGCCGAAATCCCGTCCTCTTTACAAATGCGGTGCAGCAGACTTAGCACTCGCTCTGCAGTAGCAGGATCGAGGCTGGCTACCGGTTCATCAGCCAACACCAGTTTAGGTTGCTGAGCCAGAGCCCGGGCAATACCGATGCGTTGCTGCTGGCCGCCGCTCAATGCGTCGACACGGCTTAAGGCTTTGTGCAATAAGCCGACTCGGTCCAGACTTTGCAGGCATATGGATTGATCCTTCGCCGGGAGGGGGAATAGACTGCGTAATGCCGTGTGGTAGCCCATTCGGCCCATCGAAACGTTTTGCAAAGCCGTCAGTCGGCCAATCAATTGATGCTGTTGAAACACCATGCCAGTCTGTCGGCGATGCATGCGCAATGCACGCGAGTTCGCCAAATTTCCTAAGCCGGCGACAATGGTGGCGCCGCGCTGCGACGCATGCAGCGAATTAATACAGCGAAGTAGCGTGGATTTTCCAGCGCCGGAAGATCCGAGCAATACGGTGAACTGTCCCTGATGGAGTTTGAGAGTGGTGGGATACAGTGCAATCGCATCACCATAACTGACTGAGACATTCTGTAGTTCGATCATGACACCTCCGGCAGATTTGAATTCGTAATCAAAAATGATGAATTGATTACGAATCTGAATTGCAGCGATGGTAATGTCGTGATATGACACCCTGATGACATCGTTGATGTCATTTTTGTGACATGGTCGCGGGTGCCTGTGAGGGAAATAAGTTGTGCTATCTATGCCAAATATAGACGTCTGCTATCGGCCACGACCGGTCGTTTGCTTACGACAGCTATCGGGTAGGCTGTCGGAAGGAGAAAACAAGACAATGGCACAAGACGCACTTCGGCTCGCTGTACTCATCGACGCGGACAACGCCAGCGCAGCGGTTATCAAGGAGCTGCTGGAGGAGGTCGCGAAGTACGGGGTCGCGACTGTGAAGCGCTCCTACGGTGACTGGACTACGCAAAACCTGGTGGGTTGGAAGGATCACCTCCACCGCCATGCAATCCAACCGATGCAGCAGTTCGCCTACACCAAGGGCAAGAACAGCACGGACAGCGCCTGCATCATCGACGCCATGGACTTGTTGTACGGAGGCAATGTAGATGGCTTCTGTCTCGTCAGCAGCGACAGCGATTTCACTCGACTTGCCACTCGCCTACGGGAGGCCGGCAAGGTCGTTTATGGGTTCGGGGAACGCAAGACTCCAGACGCTTTCATCGCGGCTTGCGACAAGTTCGTCTTCGTTGAGGTGTTGAAACAACCTGCCACAGGCGTAGACCCTGGGTTACCCGTACAGGTGAAAGACGTTCCGCCCCTTCACGGTCTGCTGTCGCACGCAGTGAAAGAGACACAGCGTGACACGGGCTGGTCGTCGCTCTCAGCCGTAGGCTCCTTCATCAGCAAAAACCACGCATCATTTGATCCGCGGAACTACGGCTTCAGCAAGCTCAGCGACCTGGTGCGCAAGCAACACCACTACCTGGAAGTCAAGGAGACCACAGATGCTGCAGGCTTCAATCACTTGCACATCAAGCTGAAGTAGTCCCATTTGGATGACCCAGCCTCCTCATGCGCGCGTGAGTGCTTCCGGGAGGTCAAATCACGCAACTCGCTGGCGGCATTGGGTCGAAAGTGTTAGTTCAACTTTGGACAGTATCGTGCAGTACTAGTTTCTGGGCAGCCCAGCCGTTGGGCAAGGGGCGGCGCATCACCTTCTCCAGCACGGCATCGGGCGAGCCCACCAGCCGTTCCACGACCTCCGGGGCCAGGAGCGTCAGCCGCATGACCCGGCGCACCTGCGTCACGTCCATGCCTTCGGCCTCGGCGATCTCGGCTACTGATGCCGCCCGCTGCTCATCCAGAAGGCGTTGCCAGTGGTGCGCCAGTCCGAGCGCCCGCATCAACGCGGTGTCCTGCGCGGCCGACCGGGCTTCCCGCTCCCGGGTGGCCTCGGACAGGAATTCCTGTGGAGCGTCCAGGGGCGTGATGACCTGCTTCTTCAGCCCCCGCTTCACCAGCGTCCAGGGCACGAAGGTTTCCAGTTGCACGCCGCCTGCTGGACTCGGCAGTTGATAGGTGACCGGATCACCCTTGAACCGGCCCCGGTGCTTCTTGCTCATGCGTCCTCCTCAAAGCGCTTCACGATCTGGCGTTGCGCCTCCCAATCCACCGGCAGCGGGTTGCGCTGGAACCAGATCAGGTTCATCCGGCGAGGCTGCCGCCCGGCCATCAGCAGTTCGAGGATGTCGGGCGCGAGCAGGCTCAGGCGCATCAGTTCGTTGGTGACCGATGGGTGTAAGCCTTCGGCCCGGGCGATCTCCGAGCCACTCTTCATCTCGCCGGTGTCCACGAGGTGCTGCCAGTAGAAACCGCGTGCCACCCCCTCCAGCAACGTCACATCGTGAACATGGCGGTCGTCGGCGGCCACGCGCCGCGCGCCCCGGCGGCGGAATGTCAGTGGCACGAAGGTTTCCAGTGTGTCGTTCATCAGGCTTCGACCTCCACCAGTTCCGCGCCGATGCCCCTTGGGGCGAACTCGCCGATCAGGGCGTCCCAGCCCAGTTCCCGCCACTTCACCTTGATGCCCTGAACCTCGCCGATGTGGACGAGGTCGATGCGCTCGATCATCAGGTTGGCGATGCGGTGGCGCTCGACCGGGAACAGTTGATCCCACACGTCGTTGAGCCGTCCCATCGCCATCACCGTGGTGGCTTCATCGACTTGTCCGCCATTGCGCTGGATATGACGCACCACCGATGCGATGGATTCCGGGCTGGTCAGCACGGTGCGGATCTGGGCCACCACCGCCGCCTCAATCTCCGGCGCGGGCAGGCGCTCGTAGCTCTTGCCCGGCGCTCCGAATCGGCTTTCCGACTTGGATACGTAGTAGTGGTACTTGCGCCCGTTCTTGCGCGAGTAGGTCGGGTACATCCGTTCGCCCGACGGGGCATACAGCAGGCCGCGCAGCAAAGCGTCGGTGCGCGAACGGATCTTGGTTTCCACCGACCGGGCGTGCCCATCCCTGGCCAGCACCGCGTGAACCTTGTCCCAAAGTTCCAGTTCGATGATCGGCGGGTGCGCGCCGGGGTACCAGTTCCCCTTGTGCGACAACTCCCCCAGGTAGATGCGGTTGCGCAGCAGCTTGTGCAGGTACTTCTTGTCAATGCGCGTGCCGCTGCGGGTCTGGCCCTCCTGCGTCGTCCAGGCCTTGGTTGTGATGCCGTCGGCTGTCAGATTGACGGCGATCTGGGTTGGAGAACCAATGGTCAGCATCTCCTCGAAGATGCGACGCACCACTGTCGCCTCGGCCTCGTTGATGATCAACAGGCGGTTGTCGACGTCGTAACCCAGGGGCGGGACGCCACCCATCCACATCCCCTTGCGCTTGGCGGCGGCGATCTTGTCGCGGATGCGCTCGCCGGTGACCTCGCGCTCAAACTGGGCGAAGGACAGCAGGACGTTGAGCATCAACCGACCCATCGAAGTGGTGGTGTTGAACTGCTGGGTGACCGACACAAAGGACACCCCGTGGCGTTCGAACACTTCGACCATCTTGGAGAAATCGGCCAAGCTGCGCGTCAGGCGGTCGATCTTGTAGACCACCACGATGTCGATCTGGCCGCGCTCGATATCCGCCATCAGGCGTTTCAGCCCGGGCCGTTCCGTGTTGCCTCCGGAGAAGCCGGGGTCATCGTAGTCGTCGGCCACCGGAATCCAACCCTCGGATCGCTGGCTGGCAACGTAGGCGTGGCCCGCCTCCTTCTGCGCGTCGATGGAGTTGAACTCCTGGTCAAGCCGTTCATCCGAGGACACCCGGCAGTAGACGGCGCAGCGCTTGCGGGCCTTGGTGCTGGCAATCTCGCTCATCGCGCACCTCCCTTGCTCAGGCCAAAGAACAGCGGCCCCGACCAGTGCGCGCCCGTGATGTGGCGGGCCACCGCCGTCAGGCTCTTGAAGTTGCGCCCCTGGTACTCAAACAGCCCCTCGGCGGTGACTGTCACCCGATGTTCGCGCTCGCCCCATTCGCGCAGCAGGATCGTGCCCGGCGCGAAATCGAACTCGCGCGGCTTGGCCCGCAACTTGATCTTGGAGTGTTTCGCGCCGATGGCTTCCAGACGCTGCTTGGTCTCGGGCGCAAGGCCACCGAAGGCTTCCTCCTGCAGCTTGTAGGCGAGACGGGACTCGACGTGCGTGCGGTTGGGGTAGTCCGGGCGGCGCGGGAAATACCGATCCCACACCGTCCAGAGCTCGGACATCGGCAGGCAGGCCAGTTCCGCGATCCGTGCCGCGACGGATGCTTGTTTCTCGTTCATCACAACTTCTCCTCTTGATAGGGGGTTGTATGAACGCGCTGGTCGGGCAGGAAGCCAAGGCCAACTGCTCTCTGTTTTGGCTCATCCGCGACGAGGGTCCGGACGATGGCGGCCGCAAGGATGGCGGCGATTTCGCCAGCACGGGCGCTGGCGCTCATCTCCGAGGGAGATGCGAGTTCGAGGTTCTTCATGACGGCTCCGAGGAATTGCAACCGTCAGGGATAGTGAGCCTGATCTTCCGAAGCGGATGGCAACGCAGGGTAATCGTGCCCGCCAGCCATGAATCCATTGCGCGTTAACGAAACAGTTGACAGGGTGCCTCTTGGCCTCTACCATCTGCCGTTAACTAATCACGCAATCAGGTCACAACCATGCCCTTTGGAGCATTCATCCGCAAGAAGCGCGAAGAGAAAGGCATTCAGATGAATGACTTTGCGCGCCAGCTGGAGATATCACCCGCCTACTGGTCGCGCATCGAGCGCGACATGGAAAAACCGCCCAAGGACGAGCTGATCCGTAAGGCGGCCGAGATCCTTGGTATCAGCGCCGACGACGCTTTCGTCGAGGCCAGTCGTCTGCCGCCCGACATCCGCGATGATGTTGGCAGCCTGGTTCGGATGTACCGCCGGAACGTGACGGAGAAGAAGTGAATGGCGGTACTGACTCTCGACTACCGTTGCTGCGACCGGAAGCGCCCCCTGTACATCAAGCATATTGAGGTCGAACGCATCGCCGCGACCGCGCGCCAGCAACTGGTCGCGGACAGCATCGATGCCGTTTCTTTCGACGCGCTGCGGCAGATCTCCGGCATGAAGATCAACGGCATTGACTTCGCGCTGGAGGTCAGCACCGACTACGCCGTGCATGACGAGCAAGGCAACCACGTCTTCGGCGTCTGTGAATTCGACCCCGCTATGCCCGACGCTGCGATGGTGTCCATCTCGCCCGTGGGTGAGAGTCTCAGCGAACTGCTGGCCCTCAGCACCTTGGCCCACGAGCTGGGCCACGCCGTGTTCGACGCCCCCGGCTGGGTTGTTCAGGGCAGTAAGGGCCCCGGATTGTTCGATGACATCGAACCGACGATGCAACGCGCCTACCGCACCACGACGCCGGACAGCGACCATCTGTCCAAGTCACTATCTGCGAAGCCAGCGACGGAAGAACACTTCGCCGAACTGCGCGCCAACGAGTTCATGGGCTCCTTGCTGGTGCCTCGCCAACGCATCATCGCCGCCGTCGAAGAGCTTGCGCTCCAGCACGACATCACCATCCATCGCCATCCTTCAACCGATCCCGACCACCCCGGCACGGCCCTGCGCATCAAGGCGAACGGCGACCTGGGAGTCTTGGAGATGGATCGCTTCGAGAAAGCCTTGGCGACGCGCTTCGGTGTCAATCCACGGTTCATCCAAGTACGTCTGAACCGATATGGCCTGACCACTCAGGAGGCCACGATGCGCTGACCAGGATCTACCGCCTGTGGAGCCGACCTCGCGTCGGCGTTTTTTGAATCATCGGATTAACCGTTCGCGCAATCGCGCACTTTGTCAAAGGAACTTGCCTATGCCAGCTGACCAAGCCTCAACAACAAAGAAAAGCACCAAGTTGGCGACGAGCCAGCCTGCAGCAAAACGTGCGCGTGAGCATCGATCCGATGAGGGCGCAAACATCCTGCCGAACGCAGAGAACTTCGTCAGCCTCGTGCGCAAGGTCGCGCGCCCCGGGCTGCTGGTGGATCTGCTCGAACGCGCCAGCGCGACGGCACTGCCGGAGTTGAAGGCATTGGCAGAAGCGGCCAAGGGCAAGTTGCCAGTCGAGTCGCGTCAGGCGTTCTTTCATGCGGTCGGCAAATTGGCAGGAACCGCTCAGTACAGCATCGAGTGTGCCGCTGAGCGAGTGATGCTCCTTGACGATGACTACGGGGCCCAGGCGGTCTTGTCCCTGCTTAACGAAGAGCGTGCCGACGATGCTGCCGTGCTGGCTGCGCCCAGCGACCGCTACAGCCGCGCCTTGTATCTGCACCTCTTGCAGGACTTTCCGGCGCAAGGCGCCCGCCGCGACGAACGCTTCGATCAGGCTGAGCATCTGCAAGTGATGCATCGTCAGTGGAAAAGCGACCACTACTCCAGCCACTACCTGGGCCCCAAGGGCGTCGTGCCGAAGACTGGGGTCGACGTTCAAGAGGTGTTGCGCACACGCATTGCCGAACTGTTCCCGAAGGTGCCGAAGGATCAAATCCTGATCGAGCAATTCACGCGCCGCGATCTGTCATGCGAACAGGGTGATGACGATGATTGCGAAGCCGGTCAGTCGGCGCTGTTGCACACGCTGACGGCGACCTTCAATGGCAAGACGGCCACGTTCCAGCAAGTGGCGAACGGGCATGTCGTCGACCACGAGGAACCCGCTGCGATGTCGGCCCGCTTCTCGTGGGAGCCGGAGACTGGCTCGCTCAGCGTGTTCTGTGAAGAACGGGAGGCGCGCCGCGAGCTGGCCACCGTCTTCCGTGATGTCGCGCTGGCGCATGAAGGCCAGATCGAGGACATGCCCATGCGGCAGTTCGACCTGCTCGGCTTTGCGACCTCCAAGATGCTCGACCGCCTCAAACGTGACCGGGTCGCAGGCATCGACGATATCTCGATCCTGCAGATCACGGTGGCCAAGCCGTTCGAGCAGACCTCAGAGTACGGCGGACGTGATGTGGTGCGGCAACTCTCCAGCAAGATGCAAATCACCCGCGACCGGCGCGACGGCCGCAACATCTATCAGGTTGCTTATGAGGATTACTGCGCCGAAGACCTGAGCCAGTACGCGCTCGTGCAGGTGAAGTTGGTCATGAGGATGTCCAAGACGCCGCACCGCAAGGCGCACAACGTCGCGGTCCAGATCACCGCACCGAACGGGCTGAACGACAAGAGCAGGACGGACGATGACCGCAAGCGCGTGCAGGAACAGCTCATCAAGATCGGCGTGCTGAGCCAGTTCTGAGGAGGACGCCGATGACGTCGCCGTATTTGAGCTTCTTCCTCGCGCTAGACAACCTTCCACGGCTCGATGCATCAGTGCTGGCTGACAGGCTCGGGCGCGACTACCAGCAGTTTCTTCAGAGGCGCTGGGTCGTGCCCGCAGGCCATCTCACCCATGTGATGGTGCCGTTTCTCGATTCTGAACAGGAAGTCGAAATCGATGTCGATGAGGACGCCGGTCGCTACAGCTACTGCAGTCCGCTGAACGGCAGAACCATCGTCCAACCGCTGGCGGGGATTGCCCTCTATTCCATCCAGATGGATTGCTGGCTCGCAGATCTGGCGGCGCTGATCGGCATTGAGGAGCGGCGACGCTCTAGCCAGATCTGCCGGACACCGAATCACCTGTGGCACCTCGGTGAGCAGCGAATCGTTGGCACGCACGATTTCGCACCTGTGTTCGTTGCCCGAGCATGGTCACGCGCGCCGCAGGACAAGATCACCGCAGTCCTTGCCGACACCGTGTGGCCGCGTGGTGGCGTTGTTCTGTGCCCAAGGCGAACCAATGCCTCGCTGCCACGTGACCACACGCTGCGCGGCTTCGATGAGTTCGTCCGCTTGACCGATGGCGCAGATGCGTTCGACACCGATGCCTTTGATCGTGTCCTGCGAGGCTACGCAACCAACGTGGGTGAGCCGGAACCGGTGCAGTTCTTCAATGGCAAGCGGCTCAAGCTCCCGCACATGGCGTCGTCCATCGAACTCACTGAAGCGCGCGCCAAGATCATCAAGCTGATGTGGGGGACCGAAGGAAGTGCCCCGCCCGTGATGTCGTGGAAAGAGGTGAATGGTTCCGTCACCGTCAACACCGGCTTCCAATCCTTCGACGATGCCTTCGGCGACAAAGTAGCGCGTGAGGAGGTGATTGAGCTGGTTTCGCGCGGGAAATACCGGGTGAGGCGCAACACATAAACGCACCCATAAATCGAACCAGACACGGCCCATAAACCCGTGCGGAGACTGCGATGTGCCCATTTCATACAGGAGGCACATCGAAATGCAAACTCACTTCACCAACGCAACATCTGGCCTGATCCCGGCCAAACCCGGTGCGCCACAGCGCATCGCCCTTGACGAAAACGAGCTGGCCATCCGCTGGGGGCTTTCCGTCAAGACCCTGCGCCGCTGGCGGCAGGAACAACTCGGCCCGGTTTTCTGCAAGCTCGGTGCCCGCGTCACCTACCTGATCTCCGAGGTCGAAGCCTTCGAGCGTCGCGTTTCGCGGCACTCGACCTTCACTCGTGCATACCAGTGAGGAGAGCGGCCATGAGCGATCTGACCATCTTTCCCGCCGACCTCGCTGCCATGAGCACCGCCCAGTTGGTGGCGCTGCCGATCACCGATTTCGTCGCTGCCGAGCGCAATGTAGACGAGGCCACTGCTTACCTCAAGCAGCTGCGTGCCAAGCTGGATGCCGCCAAGCTCCAGCGCTACGGCGAGCAGGCCCGTAGCGCGCTGCGGGATTCCGGCCGCGACTTCGGAACCGCCCACGTCAGCGACGGTGCGCTGCACGTGAAGTACGAGCTCCCCAAAAAGGTGACCTGGAGCCAGACCATCCTCAAGGAGATGGCCGAGCGTATTGCCGCCTCAGGCGACAAGGTCGAGGACTACATCGACATCAAGTTGTCGGTGTCCGAGTCCCGCTACACCAACTGGCCCACGGCGCTGCAGGAGCAATTTGCGGCTGCGCGCACTGTCGAGGAAGGCAAGCCGAGCATCACCCTGACGCTCGATGGGGGTGCCGCATGAAGAAGCTCCCCATCGTGTCCGCAATCGAGCGGATGGCCGAGCGCAAGGGCGTGAAGCTGCTGATGCTGGGCAAGTCCGGCATCGGCAAAACCACGCGGCTCAAGGACCTCGACCCGGCCACCACGCTGTTCCTCGACATCGAGGCCGGTGACTTGGCGGTGGCCGACTGGCCGGGCGACACCATCCGTCCGGCTTCGTGGCCGGAGAGCCGCGACTTCTTCGTGTTCCTCGCGGGCCCGGACAAGTCGCTGCCGCCTGAGAGCGCCTTCTCGCAGGCTCATTACGACCACGTCATCGAAAAGTTTGGTGATCCGACACAGCTCGAGCGCTACCAGACCTTCTTCCTCGACTCGATCACGCAGCTGTCCCGCCAGTGCTTCGCGTGGTGCAAGACGCAGCCGGGTGCCGTCAGCGACCGCTCGGGTAAGCCTGACCTGCGCGCGGCCTATGGCCTGCTCGGCCAGGAAATGATCAGCGCATTGACCCACTTGCAGCACGCACGCGGCAAGAACGTGGTGTTCGTGGCGATCCTCGACGAGCGGCTCGATGACTACAACCGCAAGGTGTTCGTCCCGCAGATCGAAGGCAGCAAAACCAGCCTGGAGCTGCCCGGCATCGTCGACGAGGTTGTGACGCTGGCCGAGATCAAGGCCGAGGACGGCAGCACCTACCGCGCCTTCGTCACCCACACCGTCAATCCCTACGGCTTTCCGGCCAAAGACCGCAGCGGTCGCCTCGACCTGCTGGAGCCGCCGCATCTCGGCGCGCTGATCGCCAAGTGCGCAGGCGCTTCCGCCGTGCCTGCCAGCGCCGCCACCTCCGCACACATCGAATCTCAGGAGTAATCGCAATGACCGCATGGAATGACTTCAACGACGCCGACGCCCAGCAATCCGGCTTTGATCTGATCCCCAAGGGCACCGTTGTCCCGGTGCGCATGACCCTCAAGCCCGGTGGCTATGACGACCCGTCGCAGGGCTGGGCCGGCGGCTACGCCACCGAATCTTTCGAGACCGGCTCGATCTACCTTGCCGCCGAATTCGTGGTCACCGCTGGTGACCACGCCAAACGCAAGATGTGGTCGAACATTGGCCTGCACTCCAAGAAGGGGCCGACCTGGGGCCAGATGGGGCGCAGCTTCATTCGCGCGGCGCTCAACAGCGCCCGCAACGTTCATCCGCAGGACAACAGCCCACAGGCTTCTTCTGCGCGCCGCATCCAGGGCTTCCATGAACTGGATGGCCTGGAGTTCCTCGCCCGCGTCGACATCGAGAAGGACGGCAAGGGCCAGGACCGCAACGTGGTCAAAGTGGCGGTCGAACCCGATCACCCCGACTACGCCAAGTTGATGGGTGTGCCGACCAAGGCTTCGGGCGGCGGATCTTCCGGGGCTCCGGCGCAGGCAGCACCCGCGTACCAAGCACCGGCTCCGCAACGCGCACCCGTGACGGGCAAACCGGCGTGGGCGCAGTGAGGGAGGTGGCCATGAACGCATCCATCCTCACTGCCAGCCACTACGGCGTCGTGCATTTCGGCGATCTCGACTGCGAGGCGGTCGTGCTCACCACCGGCGAGCGCGGCTACGTCCGCAAGGAACTGGCCAAGCTCCTCGGTTTTCACGAATCGCACAAGGGTGGCCGTTTCGCCCGTTTTCTGGCCGACATTGCACCTAACTCATTGTCTCTATTGGAAAAATCATCCGGGCCGATTTTGCTGCCATCGGGACGCCAGACCCAGTTCTTCCCTGCAGGCATCATCGCGGACGTGGCCACCTCCGTGGTGGACGCAGCCATTGCAGGCACGCTGCACCGCGCACGCCAGGGCATCGTCGGTAACTGCCTGACGATCATGCGCGCTCTTGCCACCACTGGCGAGGTCGCGCTGATCGACGAGGCCACTGGCTACCAGCACCACCGCGCACCGGATGCGCTGCAGGAGCTGATCTCCAAGTTGCTGCGCCAGTCCTGCGCATCGTGGGAGCGCCGCTTCCATCCGGACTACTACCGCGCCATCTATCGGTTGTTCGGCTGGAAGTACCAGGGCCACGACCAGAACCCTCCGCACGTCGTCGGCCAGATCACGCTGCGCTGGGTCTACGGGCCGGTGCTGCCAGAAGACTTGCTGGGCGAGATCCGCAATCGCAAGGGCATCTCGCAGAAGCACCACCAGTGGCTGTCCGATCAGGGACTTGCGCATCTGGAATCGCAGATTCACGCCGTCACGGCGATTGCGCGCAGCTCGATGAGCTACCCCGACTTCAAGCGCCGCTGCGAAGCCGCTTTCGCTGGTGCTGCCCTGCAGTTGGGCCTGCTGCTCGATGAACTCGAGGAGGGGGCGTGAAATGCTGGGCCTGCAAACGACAGGCCCGGGGCTACGGCCACACCGACAACCGCCACGGTGTGGGCGATCCCCGGCGCTATCCCATCGACTGGGTGTTCTGCTCGCGTCGCTGCCAGGACGCATTTCACGCGCTGTACGGCAACTGGCAGCGGGCCAAGGAAGGTCGCATCGACAAGACGGAGGTCGCCATGATTGATCCGTCTGATGTCGAACTGGCCGCAATGCGTCATTGCCTCAAGGCCTTCGGCGAGGCAGCGGGCGAGATCGGCTTCACCAAGCCGCTGGGCGATTACTCCGAAGCCGAGGCCCTGCGGGTGATCGACGCCATCGTCACTTGCTGGTCGGACGCAATGGTCGCGCACCACGAGTCCAGCAAGTTTCCGCCCGTTCGGGGCTTGCCGCCCACGCCCGATCCGCTGGCACCCAATGCCGCCAATCCGTTCGCGGATCTGGAGGACGACCTGCCTTGGGAAGAACCGAAGGGGAAGAAGCCATGATGGACTTCAATTCCTCATCGAGCATCGCGGGCCAGGTCTCCGCCCTGGTCGACGCCGGTTTGCAGCAGGCCCGCGCCCGCCAGTCTGAGCGCCAGTACCTCGGGGCCTCGCGCCTTGGGGTGGCCTGCGAGCGTGCGCTGCAGTTTGAGTACGCCAAGGCTCCCATCGACCACGGGCGGGACACCCCGGGCCGGATGCTGCGCATCTTCGAGCGTGGCCATGTCATGGAGGACTGCATGGTCGCGTGGCTGCGGGACGCGGGTTTTGACTTGCGCACCCGAAAGGCCGACGGCGAGCAGTTCGGCTTTTCGGTGGCCGATGGTCGCCTGCAGGGACACGTCGACGGCGTCGTCGTTGGAGGCCCCGAGGGCTTCGCCTATCCCGCGCTATGGGAGTGCAAGTGCCTGGGCAACAAGTCCTGGAGCGACCTGGAGAAAAAGGGCTTGGCCATCTCCAAGCCCATCTACGCCGCGCAAGTGGCGATTTACCAAGCCTATCTCGAACTGCACGAGCACCCGGCGATCTTCACGGCGCTCAACGCCGACACGATGGGGATCTACACCGAGCTCGTGCCCTTTGACGCGGCGCTGGCCCAACGCATGTCGGATCGGGCAGTGAAGGTCATCACGGCGACCGAGGCTGGCGAGCTTCTGCCACGCGCCTTCGTTGACCCGACCCACTTCGAATGCCGGATGTGTGCGTGGCAAGACCGCTGCTGGAGGACAACATGAGCAACGACACGCAATTCATCGGTGGGGTCGAACCGATGATCGACGCCAAGCAGGCCGCTGCCGCACTGCGACTGCCGTACTACTGGTTCGCTGATCCGCAGATGCGCAGCAAATACAAGATTCCCCACTACCTGATGGGCGGTCTGGTGCGCTATCGACCATCAGAACTGTCCGCGTGGGCCGCGCGCAGCACCGCCGCGCAGGGGCGCAACGGAGACGCCGATGTTGAGGAGGCCGAATGACGCTCGACTTCAACGACATCGCGCCACTGCCCGACCCCACCCGCCGCAGCCTCGGCGATGCCGAACGCGAAGAACTGCGTGCCGAACTGCTCGCGCGTCTTGAATCCGTTCTGATCACCTTGTTCCCGGCGGGCAAGAAGCGCCGTGGCAAGTTCCTGATCGGCGACGTGCTGGGTAGTCCAGGCGACAGCCTCGAGGTGGTGCTCGATGGCGAGAAGGCTGGACTGTGGACAGATCGCGCCACCGGCGACGGTGGCGACATCTATGCACTGATTGCGGCGCACCTCGGCATCGACGTGCCGGGCGACTTCCCGCGCGTGCTCGACGCCGCCGCCGATCTGATCGGACGCTCGCGTTCCGCACCAGTACGCAAGGCCAACAAGAAGGACGTGCCGGTCGACGAACTCGGCCCCGCCACCGCGAAGTGGGACTATCTCGACGCCCAAGGCCATCTCATCGCCGTCGTCTACCGCTACGACCCGCCCGGACAGAAGAAGCAGTTCCGGCCCTGGGATGCGAAGCGGCGCAAGATGGCACCGCCCGACCCGCGTCCGCTCTACAACCAGTCAGGAATGACCAGTACCGCGCAGGTGGTGCTGGTCGAAGGCGAGAAGTGCGCGCAGGCCCTGATCGACGCGGGCATCGTGGCCACCACGGCGATGCACGGCGCGAACGCTCCGGTTGAAAAGACCGACTGGTCGCCGCTGTCTGGAAAGGCCGTGCTGATCTGGCCCGACCGCGACAAGCCGGGCTGGGAGTACGCCACGCAGGCGGCACAGGCCATCTTGTCGGCGGGGGCCAAATCCTGCCACGTCCTCTATCCGCCCGAAGAGGCTGCAGAGGGCTGGGACGTGGCCGATGCCATCGCCGAGGGCTTTGATGTCGCCACCTTCCTCACCCACGGGCCGCGCCTTCAGATGCACGACGTGGCCGATGACGTTGATCCAGTCGTCAGCAGCGACGAGTCCGTCTGGGGTACGGAGGACGCGCTGGCGCTGTCCTTCACGCGCCGCTACCACCGCGACTGGCGCTACGTGGCTGGCTGGGGCAAGTGGCTGGTGTGGGACGGGCAACGCTGGCGCACCGAGGACACGCTGGCGGCCACGGACTTGATCCGCAGCGTCTGCCGCCAGACGGCTGTGCGCGCCGACAACCCCAAGGTCGCCGCCAAATTGGCCAGCGCAGGAACGGTCGGCGGTGTGGAGCGCCTGGCGCGCGCTGATCGCAGGCACGCGGCCACCACCGACGAATGGGATGCAGATCCGTGGCTTCTCAACACGCCGGGCGGTGTGGTCGATCTCAAGACAGGCCGGATGCGCACGCACGAGCGCGCCGACCGGATGACCAAGATCACCACAGCCACGCCCAGTGGCGACTGCCCGACCTGGAGGCAGTTCATCGATGAGGTCACGGGTGGCGACCAGGAACTTCAGTCCTACCTGCAACGGATGGTCGGTTACGCGCTGACCGGGTCGACGCAAGAGCACGCGCTGTTTTTCCTGTACGGCACAGGCGCGAACGGCAAGTCGGTGTTCGTCAACACGCTGGCCACCATCCTGCGTGATTACGCGACCAACGCGCCGATGGACACGTTCATGGAAACGCGCACCGACCGGCACCCGACCGATATGGCGGGACTGCGCGGCGCGCGCTTCGTGGCGGCCATCGAAACTGAACAGGGCAAACGCTGGGCCGAGTCCAAGCTCAAGAACCTCACCGGTGGCGACAAGATCTCGGCGCGCTTCATGCGCCAGGACTTCTTCGAGTTCTTCCCGCAGTTCAAGTTGTTCGTGGCGGGCAACCACAAGCCCGCCATTCGCAATATCGACGAGGCGATGAAACGCAGGCTGCACCTGATCCCTTTCACGATCACCGTGCCGCCCGAGCGCCGCGACAAGAACCTGCAACAGAAGCTCTTGGCCGAACGTGACGGCATCCTCGCGTGGGCCGTGCAGGGCTGTCTCGACTGGCAGCGCCACGGACGACTCTCTCCACCGCAGCGCGTGGTGGACGCCACCGAGGAATATTTCGAAGCCGAGGACGCCTTGGGTCGCTGGCTCGATGAGCGCTGCGTGCGCGAGCCCAACGCCAAGTCATTGACCGCCGAGTTGTTCAACGACTGGAAGCAGTGGGCTGAAGCCTCTGGCGAGTTTGTCGGCGCACAACGCCGCTTTTCCGATCTGCTCATCACGCGTGGGTTGGACAAATGGCGCAACGGGATGGGCGTGCGCGGGTTTCAGGGTATTGGCCTCAAGCATCCGCCGACCCCTGCCTACACCCCCTACGCGGACAACTGACCCCTATGAAAACCAAGCAGTCTGACGCAGCTGACGCAGTTTGTCGTAACCCCTACGCGTGCGCGTGTGCGCGCGCCTCATGGAGAGTTTCGTCACGAAGTGTCAGCTGCGTCAGATCTGCACCGGATAAGGACTGACACCATGATCACAACCATCCTCGCCCTTGATCTGGGCACTACCACCGGTTGGGCGCTGCGCGGCAGCGACGGCCACATCACCAGCGGTTCCGAGAGATTCCGGCCGCAGCGCTTCGAAGGCGGCGGAATGCGCTTCCTGCGCTTCAAACGCTGGCTCAGCGAGATCAAGCAATCCTGCGACGGCATCGACTGTTTGCACTTCGAAGAGGTGCGTCGCCACGTCTCGACCGACGCTGCGCACGCCTACGGCGGTTTCCTTGCCACGCTCACGGCGTGGTGTGAGCACCACCAGATCCCGTACCAAGGCGTGCCTGTCGGCACGATCAAGAAGCACGCCACGGGCAAAGGCAACGCTGGGAAGGAAGATGTCATCGCCTCCGTCACCGCGCGCGGGCACGCGCCGGTCGACGACAACGAGGCCGATGCCCTGGCGCTGCTGCACTGGGCCATCCAGCATCACGACGATGGCCAGGAGGTGTGAAATGAAAGTTCCCACACCCCAGTACCGCTGCCCCCTCGGGCGACTGCAACCCCAGGCCACCGATCTGGACGCCATCAAGGAACGTGGCTGGCGGGATCAGCACATCCTGGTGGTCAACGCATCCGATGAACGTCTGGACTTTATCGAGCGAGAGATCGTGCGCCGCATTGGCGAACGCTTGTACGGAGGGGCTCGTCATGGCTGAGTGGACGATTGAGGATGTGGCGGCCCGCTTCGAGGAGGCCGCCAGCACCGGACGACGCCTGCCCCCTGTGCGTGTGCAGGGCTACTTCAACACATGGCCCGTCATCGTGCGCAAGGAGTGGGAGACGTTCGCAGCCGATGAGCACGTCTACCGACCATTCCCACCCACCCCCGATGCCATCGACCGAATGCTGGAGACGATGCGCTGGGTGCAATGGCTGGAGATCGAGCAGCGCCATCTGGTGTGGATGCGCGCTAAGCGCTATGGCTGGCGAGACATCACGATCCGCTTTGCCTGCGACCGCACGACGGCGTGGCGTCGCTGGCAGCGGGCGCTGGAGATCGTGGCCGAGAAGCTCAACAGCGAAGACATCCGTGCGCCTTCCAAAATCGTAGGCCAAGCAGGGTAATGCTTGCCGCGTTTGTCCTTCGTTTCCTGCGTTTGTCCCTTTTGACGCTCGCCGAGGCCGCAACAAATCACCCCGGTCGGGGGTAGTATTTCAGCTATCTTCTGGACAGCGGTGACAGTTCGGCGAGCGGCCCGAGGCAACAGGGGTCCTTCCTTCCCGAATTGCCATGCGGGGGGCGCGAGCGCGACGCTTTTTTAGCGTCAGGTCGCGGACAAGGTTACCAGTCGGCCAGGTTACCGGCTCCGGTTACCACCCCCAGGCGCAGTTACCGCCCCACCAGAATCTTCATTCAACCAACCCGCCCGGCTGCAACGCTCGGCGGGTTTTGCTTTTGGGATTCCCACTTTGAACACGCTCAACGTCGAGTACCGCAAGGTCGAGGCGCTGATTCCCTACGCCCGCAATCCGCGCACGCACGCCGAAAGCCAGATCGCCAAGATCGCGGCCAGCATCGTCGAGTACGGCTGGACGAATCCGATCCTGGTCGACGGCGACAACGGCATCATCGCCGGGCACGGGCGTTTGGCCGCTGCGCGCAAGCTCGGCCTGGATCAGGTGCCGGTGATCGAACTGGCCCACCTGACTGTCGCGCAAAAGCGGGCACTGGTGATTGCCGACAACCGACTGGCACTGGATGCAGGCTGGGACGAAGAGATGCTGGCCTTGGAGCTGGCCGAGTTGTCCGACGCGGGATACGACCTCGCTCTGACCGGCTTCGAGGAAGCCGAGATCGAGGCACTGCTCACCGGCGCGGTGGCCGTCGCGGATGATGAATCAGAGTCTGAAGCCGACGAGTCTGACGCGGCCGACGACGTGCCGGAAGTACCCGTCATGGCGGTATCCCGCCCCGGCGATGTCTGGGCGATTGGCCCGCACCGCCTGATCTGTGGTGACGCCACCGACCGGGACGTGGTCGCAGCGCTGATGCAAGGCGATGCCGCGCGGCTGTGCTTCACATCGCCGCCCTACGGCAACCAGCGCGACTACACCTCTGGCGGCATCGCCGACTGGGACGGCCTGATGCGCGGCGTGTTCGCGCACCTGCCGATGGCAGGCGACGGTCAGGTGCTGGTCAACCTGGGCCTCATCCACCGCGATAACGAAGTGATCCCGTACTGGGACGCTTGGCTGGGTTGGATGCGCCAGCAGGGCTGGCGGCGCTTTGCGTGGTACGTCTGGGATCAGGGGCCGGGGATGCCCGGCGACTGGGCAGGCCGCTTCGCGCCGAGCTTCGAGTTCGTCTTTCACTTCAACCGGGAGAGCCGTAAGCCGAACAAGATCGTCCCCTGCAAGCACGCAGGCCAGGAATCCCACCTGCGCGCCGACGGGTCGTCCACCGCGATGCGCGGCAAGGATGGCGAGGTGGGCGGCTGGACGCACAAGGGGCTGCCGACGCAAGACACCCGTATCCCCGACTCGGTGATCCGCGTGATGCGCCACAAGGGCAAGATCGGCCAGGACATTGACCACCCGGCCGTGTTCCCGGTGGCGCTGCCGGAATTCGTGATCGAGGCTTACACGGACGCGGGCGACATCGTGTTTGAGCCCTTCGGCGGCAGCGGCACGACGATGCTGGCCGCCGAGCGCACCGGTCGGATCTGCTGCAGCGTGGAGATCGCCCCGCAGTACGTGGACGTGGCCATCAAGCGGTTCCAGCAGAACCACCCCGGCATACCGGTCACCTTGATCGCCACCGGTCAGTCCTTCGAGCAGGTCGCCGTTGAGCGCGCCACCACCCCGGATGCCGAGGTGGTGGCATGAACTGGCTGGCCGACAAGATCGAACAGTGGCCGACCGCCAAGTTGCTGCCCTACGCCCGCAACGCGCGCACCCATTCCGAGGAGCAGGTGGCGCAGATCGCCGCCAGCATCGCGGAGTTCGGATTCACCAATCCGATCCTGGCGGGCAGCGACGGCATCATCGTCGCTGGCCACGGTCGTCTCGCTGCCGCCCAGAAGCTGGGTCTGGAACGGGTACCGGTGGTCGTGCTCGATCACCTGACGCCGACCCAGCGCCGGGCCCTGGTCATTGCCGACAACCGCATCGCAGAGAACGCAGGCTGGGACGATGCGATGCTAAGGATCGAACTGGAAGCATTACAACTCGAAGGCTTCGATCTAGACATCACCGGCTTCGACGCCGACGCGCTGGCTGAACTGATCGCGGGCGACGAGCCGGACAACGAGGGTCAGACGGACGAGGATGCGGTGCCCGAGGTCAGCGAGACACCCATCTCGCGTCCGGGCGATATCTGGATCATGGGCCAGCACCGGCTGCTGTGCGGCGACTCGACCGTGGCCGAGAGCTACGACCACCTGATGCAAGGCGCGGTGGCGGACATGGTCTTCACCGACCCGCCGTACAACGTGAACTACGCCAACAGCGCCAAGGACAAGATGCGCGGTAAGGATCGCGCGATCCTGAACGACAACCTGGGGGATGCCTTCTACGACTTCCTGCTGGCAGCGCTGACGCCCACGGTGGCGCATTGCCGGGGCGGCATTTACGTGGCGATGTCCTCCAGCGAGCTGGATGTGCTGCAGGCTGCCTTCCGTGCCGCCGGTGGCAAATGGTCTACCTTCATCATCTGGGCGAAGAACACCTTCACCCTGGGGCGCGCCGACTACCAGCGCCAGTACGAGCCGATCCTCTACGGATGGCCCGAGGGGGCGACACGCCACTGGTGTGGTGACCGCGACCAGGGGGATGTCTGGAACATCAAGAAGCCGCAGAAGAACGACTTGCACCCGACGATGAAGCCGGTGGAGTTGGTCGAGCGCGCGATCCGCAATTCGAGCCGCCCTGGCAACGTGGTGCTCGATCCCTTCGGTGGCTCTGGCACGACGCTGATCGCAGCGGAAAAGTCAGGGCGCGTTGCGCGGCTGATCGAACTCGATCCGAAGTACGTGGATGTGATCGTGCGTCGGTGGGAAGAGTTCACCGGGAAGCAGGCCACCCGCGAGGCGGATGGCGCGTTGCTTGATCAGGCGGCGAGCGACTCGTCGACGATCTCGCAGTGAATCACGAAGCCCGTCAGGTAAGGCAGGCCGCGCGGGATGCCGTATTGCTTGCTGGTCTGGCGGCCAATCGTCCAGCCCATCCAGCGTTGGGTGGCTGCGTTGATCGCGTCCGCCAGGGCCTTGCCCTCGTAACGCCCGTTCTGGACGTCGTCGGCAAAGTGGCGTCCGTGGCGGCTGTCGAGGAAGGCCCGAACCGATTCGAGCGGCTGGCTGGTGGCGTCCGAGATGGCGGTCATCGCCTGGGGCCATGCGGCGCTGGCGTGTTCGTTCATCGTGCCCCAAAAGCCCCAGGCTTCGTTCTGGGTGGCGGGGATCTGCGTGGTGGTGTTCATCTCTGGCTCCTTCGGGATGATCGTTGCGACACCCGTAGTAACGCGCTGTTCGATTGAGAAGCCAAGCGCCGCTTGGCCTCTTTCTCGATCTTTCTGATCAGGCGATGCGGTACACCCGCTCGCCGCCCTGCGGTTTGTCCGACACGATGGTCAGGCCCAGCTTCTTCTTGAAAGTCCCGGCGAAGGTGCCGCGCACCGTGTGCGCCTGCCAGCCGGTGGCGGTGCAGATCTGGCCGATGGTTGCGCCTTCGGGGCGTTGCAGCATCCGGATCACTTCGGCTTGCTTGCTGTTGTCGCGGGTGCGCGGCTTGGCCTGCGCCGGTGCTGGCGTCCACGTCGCTTCGGCGGTGGCCACAGCGTGCTCCAGTTCGGCATCGACTTCCGGTATCGGCGGGGTGACGTCCGGGCGTTTCATGCCCAGTGCGTCGTAGCCCTCGGCGGCGACGAACCAGTCGGTGCCGTCGTTGGTGATCAGGGCACGGTTGAACATCCCGTCGAGGACCTTCTTGCGCGCGCCGCCTTTGATGTTGTCGGGGAACCAGTCGATCTTGCCGCTGCTGGTGTTGATGGCCTTGGCCAGGATGGCGTGCTGGGCCGGGGTCAGGTTGGTGGTGGTCATGGGCTGCTCCTTCGGGGGTGGTGGATGACGATGTGATGAACGCGCTGTCCGGGACTGAAGCCAAGCGCTTTCTGCTTGGCTTGGCGGCTTTCCCGTCAGTCCTTGGCGATTTCCCCTTCCGTGGCCTTCGGGCTCGATGCGCCAAATTCGACGCCCGCCTTGAAGGCCGCTTCCAACGCGTCCTTGAGGCACCACACCGCCGTGTCGTGGAAGTCGAGGCTGTCGGCGTTGCGGGTTTGCAGGGTTTCGATGCCGAGATGCTTCTGGGCGATGAGTGTGAGGATGGTGTCGATCTGGCTCATGGCGTTTTCCTTTCGGGGTTGGTTGGCGTGACGTGATGAACGCGCTGTTCTCGATGGAAGCCAAGCTCAATCTGCGGACATTACGAACAAATGATTGAAGGTGACGATGGGACTTTCCATTCGCGCCTACGCGCGCCACCGTGGCGTGTCGCACGTGGCCGTGAAGAAGGCCATCGACACCGGGCGGATCACACCGCTGCCAGACGGCACGATTGATCCGGATACCGCCGACGCGCAGTGGGCACAAAACACATTGCAACCCCGCAAGGCGGCAGCGCCGGAGAAGGTCAGTCCCTCGAAGGCGCGCGTACTGCCCGAGCGTGAGGTGCCCGAACCCGGCACCCCACCGTTGTCGACGGGCGGGACATCGCTGCTACAGGCACGCACCGTCAACGAAGTGCTCAAAGCCCAGCTCAATAAGGTGGAGCTGGCGCACCGCAAGAAGGAACTGGTGGATCGGGCGCAGGCCGTGGCCCACGTGTTCAAACTTGCGCGCATCGAGCGCGACGCGTGGTTGAACTGGCCCGCGCGTATCTCGGGGCAGATGGCGTCCACGCTCGGTGTCGATGCGCACCAGATGCACGTGGCCCTGGAGGCTGCCGTGCGCGAGCACCTGATTGAGCTGGGCGAGCTGCGCCCGCGCGTGGATTGATGACGATGGACTACGAAGGCGCGCAGGAGATCGAACGGGCGTGGCGCGACGGGCTTACTCCCGACCCGCTGCTCACGGTATCGGAATGGTCAGATCGCCACCGGATGCTCTCCAGCAAGGCGTCTGCGGAGCCGGGGCGCTGGCGTACCAGCCGCACGCCGTACCTCAAGGCCATCATGGATTGCCTGTCGCCGACCTCGCCGGTCGAGCGTGTGGTGTTCATGAAGGCAGCGCAGCTCGGTGCGACCGAGATGGGGTCGAACTGGATCGGCTATGTCATCCACCACGCGCCGGGGCCGATGATGGCGGTCTGGCCGACGGTGGAGATGGCCAAGCGCAACTCCAAGCAGCGGATCGATCCGCTGATCGAGGAGTCAGCCGCGTTGGCCGAACTGATCGCACCGGCGCGCAGCCGCGACTCGGGCAACACGATCCTGGCCAAGGAGTTCCGGGGCGGCGTGCTGGTGATGACCGGTGCTAACAGTGCGGTGGGCTTGCGCTCGATGCCGGTGCGCTACCTGTTCCTCGACGAGGTGGACGGATACCCCCTGGACGTCGAGGGCGAAGGCGACGCGATCTCGCTGGCCGAGGCGCGCACGCGCACCTTTGCCCGGCGCAAGATCTTTATCGTGTCGACGCCGACGATCTCGGGGGCCTCGGCCATCGAACGCGAATACGAGGCCAGCGACCAGCGCCGCTACTTCGTGCCGTGCCCACACTGCAACCACCCGCAATGGTTGCGCTTCGAGCAACTGCGCTGGGACAGGGGGCAACCGGAAACCGCCGCATACATCTGCGAGTCCTGCGACACCGCGATTTCCGAGCATCACAAGACGTGGATGCTGGAGCGTGGCGAATGGCGTTCGATGGCACAGGGCAAGACGGCTGGCTTTCACCTGTCGTCGCTCTACAGCCCCGTTGGCTGGCGATCCTGGCGTGACATCGCTGCGGCGTGGGAAGCCGCCGTCAACAAGGAGTCGGGATCGGCCGCCGCGATCAAGACTTTCAAGAACACCGAGCTGGGCGAGACCTGGGTCGAGGAAGGCGAAGCGCCCGACTGGCAACGGCTGGTCGAGCGCCGCGAGGACTATTCCGTGGGCACCGTGCCACTGGGCGGCCTGCTGTTGGTGGGTGCGGCCGACGTCCAGAAGGATCGCATCGAGGCCTCGATCTGGGCCTTTGGGCGCGGGAAGGAGTCCTGGCTCATCGAGCACCGAGTCCTGATGGGCGATACCGCACGGGACGCGGTGTGGAAGGCGCTGGCCGCGATGCTGGCCGAGAACTGGACGCACGCCTCGGGGGTGGCGATGCCACTGGCGCGCTTCGCGCTGGACACCGGCTTTGCCACGCAGGAGGCTTACGCCTTCGTGCGAGCCTGCCACGATCCGCGCGTGATGGCGGTCAAGGGCGTGCCGCGCGGTGCCGCACTGATCGGCACACCGACAGCCATCGATGTGTCGCAGGGTGGCAAGAAACTGCGCCGAGGCATCAAGGTGTTTACGGTGGCGGTTGGGATCGCCAAGCTGGAGTTCTACAACAACCTGCGCAAGAGCGCGGATGTGGGCGAGGACGGCTCGACCCCGGTGTTTCCAGCCGGGTTCGTCCATTTGCCCAAGATCGACGCCGAGTTCATCCAGCAGCTCTGCGCCGAGCAACTGATCACGCGCCGCGACCGCAACGGATTCCCGGTGCGCGAATGGCAAAAGATGCGAGAGCGCAACGAAGCGCTCGACTGCTACGTCTACGCCCGCGCCGCCGCATCGGCGGCGGGACTGGACCGCTTCGAGGATCGCCACTGGCGGGAGTTGGAGCGTCAACTTGGGGTAGCGCCCCCACCGGATGCGCCACCGCCCATTCACAACATCGAATTGAACGAGGCCACCCCCAGCGGTGGCCTCGCTGCTTCTGGAACCCGCAATTCCGGTCGGCGCGTCATCCGAAGCCGTTGGCTTCGTTGACGGCGGCCGCTTCAAACCAAGGAGAACACATGAGTCTTGCCACCCGTATCGAGAGCCTGGTCATCCGGGTCGCCCAGGAGTTCAACGACGTCCGGGCGACGGCGGGAAACCTAGCCAGCCTGTCCACCACCGACAAGTCGAGTCTGGTCGCGGCGATAAACGAACTGAAGGCGGCGGTGCTCTCCGCAACCGCCATCGACGACAACCAGATCGCCACCTCAACCACCTACTCGTCGAACAAGATCGTGTCGCTGCTCGACGCGCTCAAGGCCGACATCCTCGGTGGAGCAGACGCCGCCTACGACACCCTGGTGGAGATCCAGCAGTTGCTGCAGAACGGCACTACGGGCCTGGACGCGCTCCTCGCTGCCGTCAATCTGCGGGTGCGGTACGACGCGGCGCAAACCCTGACCGTTGCCGAGCAACTTCAGGCGCGCACCAACATTGGCGCGGTTGCGGCCGTCGATGTTGGCAACACCGACACGGACTTCGTCGTGATCTTCGACGGGGCGCTGGCCTGATGAGCCTCGCGTCCAGCATCGCCGCCCTGGCTGCGCGCATCGGCTTCGAGGTCAAGACCAAGATCGACGCCACGCACCCTGGACTTGCTCGGGTGTGGGTGAGCTTTGGCTACGTGGGCGGTCAGATCGTGATCGGCAGCGCGCACAACGTGGCCAGCGTCGTGCGTACAGCGGCGGGCCGCTACCGCGTGCATTTTGCGCTGGCGATGCCGGATGCGAACTACTGCTGGACGGCGCTCGCACGCAGCAGCAGCAACAGCGGCCAGCAGCGTGTGGCTGTCGTTCGCGCCAGCTCCGACCTGAAAACGGCCCAGTACGTCGACATCTCCTGCGCGACGACAGCAACGTCGTTCGACGACTCGTCCGAAATCAACCTCGTGGTGTACCGCTGATGGCCTACACAGAAATCCAACTCCAGGCCTTGGAGAGCGCGCTCGCCAAGGGCGAACGGCGCGTGACCTTTGCCGACAAGACGGTCGAGTACCGCTCGGTCGACGAACTGATGGCCGCGATCCGCGAGGTTAGGCGCGGAATGCTGCAGCAGGCGGCTGAAACCGGGCTGCTGCCCGGTGCGCCGCGCCAGATCCGCGTCACCACGCGCAAGGGGTTCTGAGATGGCGTGGTTCTCCCAAACGGTGCGCCGGTTGTTCGGTGCCTCGCCAGTACACGAAGCCGCAGGTCGTGGCCGTCGCTCGCTGGCTTGGATGCCCGGCAACCCGGGCGCGGTCGCGGCGATGTTGACAACCAACGCCGAGTTGCGCGGCAAGAGCCGTGACCTCGTCCGCCGCAATGCTTGGGCGCAGGCCGGTATCGAAGCCTTCGTGGCCAACGCGGTCGGCACCGGCATCAAGCCGCAGAGCCTGTCTGGCGACGAACGGTTCAAGGCCGAGGTGCAAGCACTGTGGCGCGATTGGGTTGAGGAAGCAGACGCGGCGGGACAGACCGACTTCTATGGCCTGCAGGCCCTGGCGTGTCGGGCGATGCTCGAAGGTGGCGAATGCCTGATTCGCCTGCGGCCACGCCGTCCGGAGGATGGCCTGTCGGTGCCCCTGCAACTCCAGTTGCTGGAGCCCGAGCACCTGCCCATCAACCTGAACACCGATCTGCCGTCCGGCAACGTCGTGCGCTCCGGCATCGAGTTCGACAACCTTGGGCGGCGCGTGGCCTACCACCTGTACCGCTCGCACCCGGAGGACGGGCGACTGGCTCCGATGTCGGGCCAGGGCGGGATGGACACGGTGCGCATCGACGCCAAGGAGATCATTCACCTGTTCCGCGTGCTGCGCCCGGGGCAGATCCGGGGCGAGCCATGGTTGTCGCGGGCCCTGGTCAAGCTCAACGAGCTCGACCAGTACGACGACGCCGAGCTGGTGCGCAAGAAGACCGCCGCGATGTTCGCGGGTTTCGTCACGCGCGCCAACCCTGAGGACAACCTGTTGGGCGAAGGTGCAGCGGACGCCGACGGGATTGCGCTTGCCGGACTGGAGCCGGGCACGCTGCAGATCCTGGAGCCGGGCGAGGACATCAAGTTCTCCGATCCGGCTGATGTTGGTGGTTCGTACTCCGAATTCCTGCGCACCCAGTTCCGCGCGGTCGCCGCCGCCATTGGTATCACCTACGAGCAGTTGACCGGCGATCTGACCGGCGTGAACTACTCGTCTATCCGTGCCGGGCTGCTGGAGTTCCGGCGTCGCTGCGAGATGGTGCAGCACGGCGTGCTGGTGCATCAGATGTGCCGCCCGGTCTGGGCGGCCTGGATGAAGCAGGCGGTGCTCGCCGGGGCCCTGGATGCCCCGGGCTTCACTCGAGGCGGGCCAGCCCGTCGCCGCCAGTACCTCGCGGTGAAGTGGATTCCCCAGGGCTGGCAGTGGGTTGACCCGGAGAAGGAATTCAAAGCGATGTTGCTGGCTATCCGCGCCGGCCTGATGAGCCGCTCGGAAGCCATCTCGGCCAACGGCTACGACGCCGAAGACGTCGACCGTGAGATCGCCGCCGACAACCAGCGCGCCGACGACCTCGGCCTGATCTTCGACTCAGATCCTCGCTACACGTCGAAGGACGGCGGCGGCTCGGAACCCAACCGCAGCGCCAACGCGCCGGACATCACCGGTAGCCAATCGCTTCCCTGATTCGCTGCCTGACCGCTTTCCCGAAGGATTCCCATGACTTTGCTACCTCATCTGGCTGCGCGCCTGTTCGGCGTGCCGCTGGCGATTCATCGGCCGAAACTCGACATCATCCTCTCCGTGCTCGGTGCGCGCATCGGCCTCGCCGACCTCGCCGCGTCCGTGGGTTACACGCCTGCGGCCCGCGCGCCTGGGCCTCCGAGCGGCAAGGTTGCCGTCATCCCGATCCACGGCACGCTGGTGCGCCGAACCTCGGGCCTCGAGGCCGAATCGGGTCTCGCCAGCTACACCGGTATCGCCGCGCAACTGGACGCCGCGCTCACCAGCCCCGAGGTCGCTGCGATCCTGCTCGACATCGACTCGCCGGGTGGCGAGTCGGGCGGCGTGTTCGATCTGGCCGACCGTATCCGCGTGGCGTCGCAAGTGAAGCCCGTCTGGGCCGTGGCCAACGACATGGCGTTCTCGGCGGCCTATGCGCTGGCGTCCGCCGCCACCCGCGTGTTCGTCGCGCGCACCGGCGGTGTCGGCTCGATTGGCGTCATCGCCATGCACATCGATCAATCCGTCAAGGACGCCAAAGACGGTGTTCGTTACACCGCCGTGTTCGCGGGCGAGCGCAAGAACGACCTCAACCCGCACGAGCCGCTCTCCGACGCCGCGCACGCGGTTCTCAAGGCCGAGGTGGATCGCGTCTACGAGCTGTTCGTCGAGACGGTCGCTCGACATCGCGGCCTCGATGCGGACGCCGTGCGCGCCACCGAAGCGGGCCTGTTCTTCGGACCGGACGCCGTTGCCACCGGTCTTGCCGATGCCGTCGGCAGCCTCGACGACGCGCTCACGCAACTCACGCAATCGCTTTCCCCACTCCCGACTCAGGTGGCTCCGGCCAGCCAAGCGGGCTTTCTTCGCAACCACCAGACGGAGTCTTCCATGAATGATCGAACCGACCCCGCTGCTCCTGATCGGCCTCTTGCTGATCCTGCTGGCAGTCCTCCTCAACCGTCCGCCGCCTCCACCGCCACCGCGCTGAGCGTGGCCGACGCCGTCGAAATCGCCCAGACCTGCACGTTGGCCGGGCGAACCGACCTGATTGCGGGCTTCCTCGACGCCCAGTCCTCGCCCGCCAAGGTGCGCAGCCAACTGCTTGCGGCGCAGGCCGAAGCCAGTCCCGAAATCACCAGCCGCATCGCCCCCGATGCCGCGCGCCCTGTGGCCAGCAATCCGCTGATCGACGCCGCCAAGCAGATCGCAGCGCAATCCACCAAGAAGGAGATCTGAGATGCCCGCTCTCGCCGAACCTCTGAACCTGGGCGACCTGCTCAAGTACGAAGCCCCCAACCTTTACTCGCGCGACCGCGTCACGGTCGCTTCGGGCCAGAACCTGCCGCTGGGCACGGTGGTCGGCATCGTCACCGCAACGGCCAAGTTCAAACAGCTCGATCCGTCCGCAGAAGACGGCACGCAGGTCGCCGCTGGCGTGCTGCTACAGGCCTGCGACGCCACCTTGATCGACCGTGACGACGGTCTCGTCGTCGCGCGCCACGCCATCGTCGCCCACCATGCGCTCGCGTGGCCCGACGCCATCACCACCGCCGAAAAACTCACCGCCATTGCGCAGCTTAAGGCGCTGGGCGTGCTCGTTCGCCAAGGAGCCTGACCATGAACAACCCCTTCAGCAACCCCGCCTTCTCGATGACGGCGCTGACCGCCGCCATCAACATCCTGCCCAACCGCTACGGGCGTCTGGAAGAACTGAACCTGATGCCGTCCAAGCCGGTACGGCAGCGCCAGATCGTCGTCGAGGAAATGAACGGCGTGCTCAACTTGCTGCCTACGCTGCCACCGGGTTCACCCGGCACGGTTGGCGTGCGTGGAAAACGCAAGCTGCGCTCCTTCGTGGTGCCGCACATCCCGCACGACGACGTGGTGCTGCCGGAGGAAGTCCAAGGCATCCGTGCCTTCGGCTCGGAAACCGAAACCGAGACGGTGGCAGGCGTGATCGCGCGCCATCTGGAGACGATGCGCAACAAGCATGCGATCACGCTGGAGCACCTGCGCATGGGTGCGCTCAAGGGCGTGATCCTCGACGCGGACGGCTCGGTTCTCTACGACCTGTTCGATGCCTTCGATATCACCCAGCAGGCGGTGGCCTTCGAGCTGGGCACGGCGGGCACCAATGTGAAAGCCAAGTGCACCACGGTGCTGGCAACCATCGAGGAGAACCTCAAAGGCGAGTTCATGAATGGTGTCCATTGCCTGTGCTCGCCGGAGTTCTTCGCCGCGCTCACCGGCCACGCCAAGGTCGAGAAGGCCTTCGAGAACTGGCAGAACGGGGCAATCCTCATCAACGACGTGCGTCGCGGCTTCACCTACGGCGGTATCACCTTCGAGGAGTACCGGGGTCAGGCCACCGATGCCAGCGGAACCGCACGCCGTTTCATCGCCGCTGGCGAGGCTCATGCCTTCCCGCTGGGCACCATCGACACCTTCAGCACCTACTTCGCACCGGCGGATTTCAACGAAACCGTCAACACGGTCGGCCAGCCGCTGTACGCCAAGCAGGAGCCGCGCAAGTTCGACCGGGGCACCGATCTGCACACGCAGTCCAACCCGCTGCCGATGTGCCATCGTCCGGGTGTGCTGGTGAAGTTGACGGTGGCGTGATGAGTCTCGTCGAGCAGATCTACGAATCGGCCGCCAATGCCGGGCTCTTGAAGGACTGCCTCTGGTGTCCTTCGGACGGCACGACAGCGCAGCGCCACCCGGTTGGCTTCGCCGCTCCGGACGACACCGTGTTCGACGGCCTGGCCTCGACCACCGACTATCAGATGTCGTATCCGGCCTCGGTGTTCCTGGGGCTGGCTCCGCGCGACACGGTCGAGATCGATGGCGTGATCTATCAGGTGCGTAGCACCCGGGCCGTGGGCGACGGCTCGGAGATGCGCGCACAGCTCACCAGGGTGTAGCGCCGTGTCCGGCAACTCGATCCGCGAACAGATCCTGCTCGCGGTGATGGCGGCTGTCCGAACGCCGGTGGAATCGCTCGGTGCGACGCTACACCGCTCGCCCACGGTGGCCATCAGCCGGGAGCAATGCCCGGCACTGGTGGTGTTCCCCGAGTCCGAATCGATCACCGAGCGCGCCAACGACCGCGTCACACGCGAGCTCACGGTGCGCATCGTCGCGCTGGCCCGCGCGGTACCTCCCGCCATTCCGGAAACCGAGGCTGACCGGCTGCTCACTGCCGCCCATGCTGCGCTGCTGGTCGACCGGAATCTGGGTGGCCTTGCCTTGGGTATCCGCGAGCAGGAATGCGAGTGGGACGTCGAGGACGCCGATGCGGTGGCCGCCACGATTCCGGCGCGCTATGCGATCACTTACCGGACGCTCGACACCGATCTTTCAGCCAAAGGATGACCCCCATGACTTCCATCGTTCTGACTCAGCCGCACACCCACGCGGGCCAAGCCCACAAGGCGGGCGAACGGCTCGATGTGGATGGCAGCACCGCCGACTGGCTCATCGCCAACGGCACCGCCCGCCACGACCGCCAGCCCGTACCCGAGCCCCAGCCGCAAGGCGACGGCACACCCATTGAGCCCATCCGACCCATCACCACCCAACGCAAGGAATCCAAATCATGAGCACCTACGCCAGTTTTCAGGGCCGCGTATTCCTCGGCAAGCGCGACGAATCCGGCCTACCCATCGAAGTGCGCTCGCCCGGCAACGTCGCCGAGCTCAAGCTCTCGCTCAAGACCGACGTGCTGGAGCATTACGAGAGCCAGACCGGCCAGCGCTCGCTCGACCACCGGATGGTCAAGCAAAAGTCGGCCACCGTGAATCTCACCATTGAGGAATTCACCAAGGAAAACCTCGCCCTGGCGCTGTACGGCAACCACGTCACCGGCAGCACGGGCTCGGTGACCGCCGAAACCATCGGCGGCGCGGCTCCGGTGGTCGGCGACCGCTACTTCTTCGCCCATCCCAAGGTCTCGGCGCTGGTGGTGACCGACTCGGCGGGCACGCCCGCGACGCTGACCGCAGGCACGCACTTCACAGCAGACACCGACTTCGGTGCCCTCCAGTTTCTGGATACCACCGGCTTCACCGCGCCGTTCAAGGCGGCCTACAGCTACGGCGTCGCCACCGAGATCGGCATCTTCACGCAGGCACTGCCCGAGCGGTTCCTGCGCCTGGAAGGCGTCAACACCGCGCAGGGCAACGCCAAGGTGCTGGTGGAGCTGTACCGCGTGGCCTTCGACCCCTTGAAGGAGATCTCCTTCATCTCGGACGAATACAACAAGTTCGAGCTGGAAGGCTCGCTCCTGGCCGACACCACCAAGCCCTACGACGCGGTGCTCGGCCAGTTTGGCCGCATCGTGCAACTGTGATGGGGACTGCCATGAGCGATCTGGAAACCCTCATCCCGCAGGCGGCGGAGCTGGTCATCGATGGCGAGCCGCTGGCGATCAAGCCACTCAAGGTCGGCCAGATGCCCGCCTTCCTGCGCGCCATCACCCCGGTGATGCAGCAGATCGGCGGCGATGGCATTGACTGGCTGGCGCTGTTCGGCGAGCGCGGCGACGACTTGCTGACGGCGGTGTCGATTGCCGTCGGCAAGCCGCGCGCGTGGGTCGATGAGCTGGCCGCCGACGAGGCCATCCTGCTGGCGGCCAAGGTGATCGAGGTCAACGCCGATTTTTTTACCCGGACGGTGATGCCTCGGCTCGACGGGCTGATCGCGCGGACGGGCGCGACGGCAGCAATCGCCACGGGTGGTTCGACACCGTCCAGCACCTGATCGCCCACGGCCACCGGTTGCCGGACATCCTCGACTACACCCTGGCGCAGGTGCGCGGCTTCGCCGCCGCAACCGCGCGGGAGGACGTCGCACGCGATGCACGGCTTCTGTCGTTGATCGCCATCGGCGCACGCGGTGACGCCCGCCACATCGACCAGACCCTCGACAGGCTCCAAGACCATGCGCATCTCGGTTCGCATCGATAGCAAGGCCGCGCAGGCGCAGTTGCGCCGCTGGGGCGGCGAGTTCCGCGAGAAGGTGCAGAAGGCGGTCGCGCGCGGCATCGCCGGTGAGGCCGCCGAACTCAAAGAGGACGTGCGCAGCCACGTCGCAGGCCAGATGGCGGTGGTCAAGAAATCCTTCGTTAAGGGTTTCACCGCCAAGGTGCTCGACAAGGATCGGAGTCGGCTGCCCGCGCTCTACGTCGGCTCGCGCATCCCGTGGTCGGGCATCCACGAGCGTGGCGGCGTCATTGGTGGCCGGATGCTGATCCCGCTGCACGGGCGCGTGGGCCGCAAACGCTTCAAGGCGCAGATCGCTGAGCTGATGCGCGGTGGCAATGCCTATTTCATCAAGAACGCCAAGGGGAACATCGTGCTGATGGCCGAAAACATCAAGGAACACGACCGGCCACTGTCGGGCTTCAAGCGCCGCTATCGCAAGGCCGAGGGCGTCAAGCGCCTCAAGCGCGGCGCGGACGTGCCCATCGCCGTGTTGGTGCCCCGGGTGCAGCTCAAGAAGCGCCTGAACGTCGAACGCATCGTCGCCGCTCGCATCCCGCGCCTCTCCGCGCGCATCGAGAAGCAGTTGCGGCTGGTGGACTGAGATGGCGAACCGCATTTCCATCCTCGTCGCGCTCGAAGGAGCCGACGAGGGGCTCAAACGCGCCATCAACAATGCCGAGCGCAGCCTCGGCGGCTTCGGCATCAGTGCCAAGAGCGCCAGCGACAAGGCCGCCGCCGGGGTGGCCGAAGTCAAGGCGGGGATGAACGCCTTCGGCGATCAGGTCGCCAAGGCCAAGACGCAGTTGCTGGCCTTCCTCACCCTCAACTGGGCGGCGGGCAAGGTGCAGGAGATCGTCCAGATCGCCGACGCCTGGAACATGATGTCCGCGCGCCTGAAGCTCGCCACCGCCGGCCAGCGCGAATACACGGTCGCGCAGAAGGAGTTGTTCGCCATCGCGCAGCGCATCGGCGTGCCGATCCAGGAAACCGCCACGCTCTACGGCAAGCTCCAGCAGGCCGTGCGGATGCTGGGTGGCGAGCAGAAGGACGCGCTTTCGCTCACCGAGAGCATCTCGCAGGCGCTGCGCATCTCGGGCGCATCGGCCACCGAGGCGCAGTCCTCCCTGCTGCAGTTCGGGCAGGCGCTGGCCTCGGGCGTGCTGCGCGGCGAGGAATTCAACTCCGTCGTCGAGAACAGCCCGCGTCTGGCCAAGGCGCTCGCCGATGGTCTGAACGTGCCCATCGGACGGCTGAGGAAGCTCGCCGAAGAAGGGCGGCTCACCGCCGACGTTGTGGTCAACGCGCTGATGAGTCAGAAGGACAAGCTGGCCGCCGAGTACGCGCAGTTGCCGGTGACCGTCAGTCAGGCGTTCACGCGCCTGTCGAACGCCTTCGGCCAGTGGATCAGCAAACTTGACGAATCGACCGGCTTCACCAAGAAGCTCGCCGAGGCGCTGACGTGGCTGTCGGAGAACCTGGACACGGTGATGAAGTGGCTGGGGCGCATCGCCGAGGTCGGCCTCGCGGTGCTGGTCTACCGCCTGATCCCGGCGCTGATCATCGCGTGGCAGACGGCGGGGGCGGCAGCGGTGACATCCGCCAGCACCACGGCGGCGGCGTGGGCAACGGCCAACCTGTCGTTGTCGAACGCCATCGCCACGGTCGGCAAGCTGCGCGTGGCCTTCGGCGTGCTGGGCGCGGCCATCATCGGCTGGGAGATTGGGACGTGGCTGTCAGAGAAGTTCGAGATCGTCCGCAAGGCGGGCATCTTCATGGTCGAGGTGCTGATGAAGGGCATCGAGCACCTGCGCTTCCAGTGGGAGGTGTTCGCCGCCATCTTCACATCCGACACCATCGCCGAAGCCACCAAGCGCCACGAGCAGCGGCTCGCGGAGATGAATCGCATCTTCGCCGAGATGTACGCGGACGCCACCGAAGGCGCGAACGCCGCCAAGGGGGCGATGAACACCGCCGCGACCGCTGCCGAGGAGATCGCCAAGCGGCTCGAAGCCGTGCGCCAGGGCACGCAGGAAGCGGTCGGACGCGGCATTGAGGCCGTGCACGCCGCGCTGGAGAAGCTCAAGTCCCGGCTGGGCGAGGTCGAACAGGCCGTCGGCAAGGCCCAAGGCGTGGTCAACGATGCCACCGCCAAGATGGCCGAGGCCTACAAGGGGCTGACGTCCATCGTCGAGGCCAGCCTCGCCCAGCAGGTGCAGGCGGTGAAGAACCGCTACGACCAGGAGAAGGCGGAACTGGATCGCACCCAGCAATCCGAAACCGCCAGGATCACCAAGTCCACGCAGCTGCTCACCGAGGCGCTGACGCAGCAGGCGACCCTGCGCCGTCAGGCCACGACCGAGACGCTCGGCCTGATCGATCAGGAAACGCAGGCGCGCAAGGACGCCGCCGCCCGGCAAGGCCAGACCGAGGAGGAGCGCCGCGCCAACGTGCAGCGGGTCGAGAACGACATCCTCGCCACCAAGCGCCAGACGCTGACGCAGGCGCTCTCCGAGTACCGCCAGCACATCGACGCGCTCAACGCCGAAGCCAACCGGCATCTCGCGGAAGTGCAGCGCATCGAGGAAGCCAAGCGCCAGTTGTCGATGTCCACGGAGGAGCGCATCCGCGACATCCGCCGCCAGGGCATGACGGAGTATGAGGCGACTGAGGATCGTAAGCGCCAGATTGCCGAGATGCAGGAGCAGGCGCGCCGGGCGCTGGCCAACGGTGAATTGGAGCTTGCCCGCCAGCTTGCGCAGAAGGCGATGGACATGGCCGCGCAGGTGGCCACCAGCCAGACCAACGAGGCCAAGCGCGGCGAGGAAGCGCGCAAGCAGTCCGAGCAGGCGGTGTCGCAGGTCACGCAGCTCGAAGCGCAGTCTCGCGAGGCCTACCGCAGACAGGAGTACCAGCAGGCCACCGATTTGATGCGGCAGGCCGATCAGCTGCGCGCCGAACTGGCGCAGAAGGCCAAGGACGCCGATGCGCAGGCCGCGCAGGGCAAACAGGGCGTGCGTGAGGCCATCGACCGCATCCGCCAGTCCGAGGAAATCCTCAACCAGACGCTGGACGCCGAAGCGAAGGCCCACCAGACGGCGGCACGCTCGGCGATCACCGCACGCGATGAGATTCAGCGGACGCTGACCGAGACCACGCGCCAGATCGACGACATCACGGCCAAGCTCAAGGACGGGCTGAAGGTCACGCTCGACGCCGACACCACGCGCTTCGACAAGGCCATCGCTGATCTGGACAAGGCGCTGGCCGAAAAGGAATACCTGCTCCAGATCCAGGCTGATCTGCAGGAAGCGGAGAAGAAGCTCAAGGAATACGAGCAGTTGCTCAAGGAAGGCAAGACGCTGCCGGTCGATGCCGATGTGTCCAAGGCTAAGGAGGCACTGGATAAGCTCAAGACCTACGCCGACCAAAACGCGCAGTTCGAGCTGAAGGTGGCGACCGAGAAGGCGCAGGCGGCTATCACCAATGTCGAGGGGATGATCAAGGCGCTGGATCGCATCCAGACCGAGTCGCAGCATCAGGTGGCCAGCAACGTCGGTGCGGTACGCGCGGAAATCGACAGCCTCAACGGGCGCAACACTTCCAGCACCCACACCATCTACGTGACCAAGGTGGAAACCAATGCCACTGGCGGTCTGGTGGGTGGCGTGCGGCGGTTTGCCGACGGCGGTGCGGTGGCTCCGGCCTTTCCCCGGATGAGCGGTGGCTCGGTGCCCGGCTCCGGCCACCACGACACCGTGCCGCGCACCCTGGATGCCGGGGCCTTCGTGATCCGCAAGGCGGCGGTGCAGAAGTACGGCAGCGGCGCGCTCTCGCGTCTGGCCAATGGCGTCGCCCACTTCGCGGTCGGTGGGCGCGTTGCCTCGTTGGGCGGTACCGGCTCCACAGGCTCCGATCCCAACGACAAGCCGAGCAGGCCCAAGAAGAACCGCGAAGCGTTCGAGGCGCTCAAGATGATCGACCTGGGCCTGCAGGGGATGAACGAGTACACGAGCTGGCTGCAGTGGAACTACGGCGCATCGGTCAGTCTGGATATGCGCAGCAAGACGATGGACAACTACGGCAAGCAGGCGCAGCAGGATCGCCGCACGCTGGAAGACTTCATCGGCCGCAAGACGCTGACCGGCAACGAGCGCCAGAACCTCGAACGCATCAAGCAGACGTGGCGGCAGGCGATGGCCCAGCCGCTGCTCTGGGGTAAAGACCTGGAGCGCGAGCTGATCGACTACATGGAGCAAAACCAGGGCGAGTTTTACCGGCGCGGTGGCTTGGCGAAATCCGACACCGTCCCGGCGATGCTCACCCCGGGCGAGTTCGTCGTGAACCGGCAGGCAGTCGCCCGCTACGGCGCGGGCTTCTTCGAAGCCATCAACAATCTGAGCGCTCCGGCGCAGGCACTGGCCGGGCGTGCGCTGGCGGGCATCCAGGGCTTTGCCTCGGGCGGTCTGGTGCAGCCCGCAAGCCGCAGCCTGCCACGTCCCTCGTTGTCCGAAAGCACGCCCACCCGCACCGTGCGCGTGGAACTGTCCTCGGGGCAACAGAAGGTCAACGCCACCGTCGATGCGCGCGACGAAGCGCGACTGCTGCAACTGCTGGACGCCGCCCGCGCCCGCACGGCCTGACCGTGCGCTCCTGTTTCTCTGCCTGAGGGTTTCCCGATGCAACTGAAGAACCTCGACACCGGGGTGGCTCTGCCATTGCCGGACGACTTGCTCTGGAGCGACGAGCACGCGTGGTCGCCTGCGGTCGCCAATGCGTCCTACCTGATCACCGGTGCCTTGCTGATCCAGTCGGCCACCCGGCAGGCAGGTCGGCCGATCACCCTAGTGGGAGCACCCGATATGGCCTGGGTGACGCGTGCCGCCGTCGAGCAGTTGCGCGCGTGGGCGGCGATTCCGGTGGGCGGCAGCACAGGCCGCTTCGAACTCACTTTCGCTGATGGCCGTGTCTTCACGGTCGCCTTCCGCCACGCGGAAACCGCCATCGAGGCCGAACCTGTGCTGGGCATCCCGGCGCGATCCGGCAACGACTTCTACCGCCTGACCCTTCGATTCCTGGAGATTGCCTGATGCCGATTCAATCTGGCGACGTGAAGCTGCTCAAGTCCGCCGTGATGGCGGACGTGCCCGAAGGCGGCGGCGCGCCCACGGGCCTCGTGATTGCCGATGGCGTATCGAACGCCATCTTCCCCGACATCTCCGAGCTGGATCGCGCCGGAGGCCGTGTCAACTTGCGCAAGAGCTTCGTGCAAGTGGCCACGGATGACACCGACACCTACTTCGGGGCCAACGTCATCGTGGCCGAGCCGCCGCAGGACGAGCGCGTCAGCGTCACGCTGTTTTCCACCCGCAAGACCTTCGACACCCGTGAGCAGGCGCAGACCCGCATCGAGGCCTACCTCAACAAAGGGCCGGAGTGGGCGGGCTACCTGTTCGAGAACCACATTGCGGGCCAGCGGGTGATCCAGCTCTTCCAGCGCCTCAGCGATGCCGTGCCCAACGTCGGCCAGACCCTCGTCCTGATCGAGAACGAAGGTCTGCCCACGCAGAAGGAGCAGTACATCCGCGCCACCGCCGTGTCGGTGGTCGAGCGCAGCTTCACCTACAACACCGACCAGGACTACAAGGCGGCGGTCGTCACCGTCGCCATCAGCGACGCGCTGCGCTTCGACTTCACGGGCTCGCCCGCCAGCCGAACGTTCACGCGGGCAACCAACAGCACGAAAACTCGCGACACGGTGGTGGCCGACGCGGGCACCTACGTCGGTGTCGTGCCGCTGACGCAGGCTGCCAATGTGGGCGACTTCACCATCAAGGGCGCGTCCATCTACACGCAGCTCGTGCCCAGCGCCCAGACCGAGACGCCGATCTCCTTCGTGCCCCCCTACGCCGCAGCAGGTTTGCCGGTACCGGGCGCTGCACCCGTGAGCTACACGGCCAGCCATGCCTGGAACACCAGCATCAAATTCAACCTGCCGGGCGGCTGCCTGCCCGGATCGCTGTCCATCGTCACCGACGGCGTCACGATCTTCGACGACGCGGGCCTGCTCAAGACCGCCAGCGGCACGCTGGGCACCATCGATTACGCCAACGGCATTCTGAGCCTGAACTCCGGCTCGATGTCCAACAGCAAGGCCATCACCTACACACCTGCTGCACAACTGCAGCGCGCGCCGCAAAGCGCGGAGATCGCGGTCACGCCGGAATCGCGCAGCCAGTCCTACGTCGGCTCCGTGAACCCGGTGCCGCAACCCGCCACGCTTGCCATCAGCTACATGGCGCAGGGCCGTTGGTACGTGCTTTCGGATGGCGGCAATGGCTCCCTCAAAGGGCTGGATGCCAGCTACGGCGCGGGTACTTTCAACAAGAACACCGGGGCATTCGTCGTGACCTTGGGGGCACTGCCCGACGTGGGCTCATCGCTGATCCTGACGTGGAACGTGCCGACCCAGGAAACGCAGCAGCCAACCGCCGCCCTGAAGGCGTCGCAGGCCTTGCAGCTTGCCCCGCCCGAAGGCAAAAGCGTTCAGCCGGGGACGCTCACCATCACCTGGCCGCACGAGAGCGGCACCGGCACGCGCACGGCGTCCGCCGCCACCTCCGGCACGCTCAGTGGGGCCGCCACCGGCAACCTGAACGTCGCGCAGAACCTCTTGAGCTTCGCACCGAACGTCTTGCCGCCGGTCGGCGCGCTGCTGACGGTGGACTACGTTGCGGGCCCCAAGCAGGAAGACAGCTTCGCGCACCCCTCGCGGGACGGCCAGGGCAAGGTGCCCGTGACTGCAACCCTTGGCTCCATCGAGCCGGGTTCATTGGAGATCGAGTGGAACACCCTGACGGACACCGCCGTACTCGGGGTCTACACGCTGCAGCAGATTCAGGCGATGGGGCTAGGCCTGTGGAACGGGGTCGATCCCACGCAATACGCCCGCGACGATGGTGCGGGCAATGTGCTGCGCGCAGGTCAAGTCATCGGTAGCGTCAACTACGCCACCGGGGCGGTGCAGTTCCAGCCCGACGTCACTGTAAAGATTCCAAGTCCTGTCTACGGGGCGCAGCGCCTTGGCTGGGCATCGGGCGTGGGCCAGATGTTCCGCCTCAACTACGGCGGCATCAGCTACGTGGACGCGCCGTCGATGTACCCGAACGACGAGTCCGGCTACGTCAAGCTGCGCTACAACAGCGCGGGCTCGACCAGCAACCACAGCGAGACGTTCGCGTTCAGCCCGTCGTTTCGGCTGGTGCCCGGCGTCAACGCGCAGGTGGTGACCGGAACGGTATTGCTGGCCATTGCGGGCAGCCAGCCCTGGGGCGACAACGGTCAGGGAACGCTCCGTGAATTCACGCCCAGCGGCTGGGTCACGCGCGGCAGCATCAACTATCTCTCGGGCGCGGTGACCCTCATATCGTGGTCGGCGGGCGCGACCAACAGCATCACGCGCGCCAGCTGCGTGACCACGGTCGGCGAGAACATCTCCAGCGAGTACGTGTTCCGCACCGGTGCCGCGCCGCTGCGCCCGGGATCGCTGTCCATCCAGTTCGCCCGTGCCGTGGGTGGCACGCAGACCGTGACGGCAGGCATCGACGGCGCGATCAGCGCGTCCGGCGTTAGCGGCAATGTCGACTACGACACCGGCCTCGTGCGCGTGCGCTTTGGCACCGTGGTCACGGCGGCGGGCAACGAGAGCGAGCCGTGGTTCGACGCCGAGAACGTGCGACCGGATGCCAAGATCTTCCGGCCCGAGCCAGTGGCGGCATCCAGCCTGCGCTACAGCGCCGTGGCCTACAGCTATCTGCCCCTGGACGCGGCGCTGCTGGGTATCGACCCGGTGCGCCTGCCCAGCGACGGGCGAGTGCCGATCTTCCGTCCGGGCGGCTTCGCCGTCGTCGGCCACACCGGGCGCATCACCGCGTCGGTAAGCAACGGCCAGACCATCGACTGTGCCCGCGTGCGTCTGTCGCGCGTGCGCGTGGTTGGCAACGACGGCGTGGTGATCCACACCGGCTACGTCACCGATCTGGAAGCAGGCACGGTCACCTTCACCGACGTGACCGGCTACAGCCAGCCCGTGACCATCGAGCACCGCATCGAGGACATGGCCGTGGTGCGCGACGTACAGATCAACGGCGAGATCAGCTTCACGCGCCCGCTGACGCACGCCTATCCGCTGGCTAGTCCCGGCGATCCGGTCTCCGGCAGTTTCGTCTCCAGTGCGCTGGTGGCCGGTGACCTGTTCGCCCGCGTGAACCTCGTGTTCGATCAGAGCACCTGGAACGGCAGCTGGTCGGATGAACTCGTTGGCAGCGCTGCCACCGCCACCTTCAACCACACCCAGTACCCGATCACGGTCACCAATCGCGGGGCGCTCACCGAGCGCTGGGTGGTGCGGATGACCAACAGCACCTCGTTCGAGGTCATCGGCGAGAACGTCGGCGTGATCGCCACCGGCAACACCAGCGCCGACTGCGCCCCCAACAACCCGGCGACCGGCGTGCCGTACTTCCGTCTGCCCGCGCTTGGCTGGGGCAACGGCTGGGCCACCGGCAACGTGCTGCGCTTCAACACCATCGGCAGCCAGTTCCCGGTGTGGGTGGTGCGCACCGTCCAGCAGGGGCCCGAATCCGTGCCCGACGACCACTTCACGTTGCTGATTCGCGGCGACGTAGACACGCCCTGATGGTGTGGGTGCCCCCTGATCTTTGAACCCTTCTCGCAGGAATTCCTATGACCGACCTGAGCGTCAAATACTTCACCAGCGGCATGACCGGCGCGCCCCAGATCGCCAACAACTGGGGCGATCTGGTGACGATGCTCGATGCGTGCCTGATCAACGGCTTCGCCCTGAAGGCCATCGACACGTTGACCTTCGCCGACGGCATCGCCACGGCGACCATTTCCTCGGGCCACGCCTATCGGCCATTTCAAGTGGTCGAGATCGCTGGCGCTGAGCAGACTGAGTACAACGGACAGTTCCGTGTGCTGACGGCGACGATGACCACGTTCACCTATGCGGTGACCGGCACGCCCGTCTCACCCGCCACGACGGCGACGAGTCTCTCGGCCAAGGTCGCCCCGCTGGGGTGGGAGAAGCCGTTCTCGTCGACTCACAAGGCCGCCTACCGCAGCAAGAACCCGCAGTCCCCGCAAAACATTCTGCTGATCGACAACAGCCTCAAGACGCCCAACTACACGACGGGCTGGGCCAAGTGGGCCAACGTCGGCATCGTCGAAGACCTGTCGGACATCGACACCATCGTCGGCGCGCAGGCTCCCTATGACCCGAACAACCCGACGCAGAACTGGAAACAGGTCACCGCCAGCCAGTGGGGTTGGTACAAGTGGTTCCACGCGCGCGGCCCCCAGTACGAGAGCAATGGCGACAGCGGCGGCGGTGGGCGCAACTGGGTGCTGATCGGTGACGACCGCCTGTTCTTCCTGTTCTGCACCAACGCAGCGGGCTACGGCTGGTATGGCCGCAACAGCTACTGCTTTGGCGACCTCATCAGCTTCAAGCCGGGTGACAACTACGCCACGGTGCTGGCTGCCGATGACAACTACTCGGGGATGAGCAACTACTGGAGCTATCCCGGCCAGTTCAGCGGCTACGGGCTGGTTTCGTCCCTGGACTTCACGGGCAAGGTGCTGCTGCGCAACCACACCCAACTCGGCAACCCGGTGCGGTTTGGGCTCACGTCCCTGAACACGAACAACGGCCAGCAGATCTGTGGCCGGGGCCCGACGCCGTTCCCGAACGGAGCCGACTACAGCTTGTGGCTGCTGCCCACCTACGTGCGGCAGGAGGATGGCCACATGCGCGGCATCCTGCCTGGAATGCTGTGGATGCCCCAGGATCGTCCGTACAGCGACCAGACCATCGTCGACAACGTCGTCGGCCAGGAAGGCAGAAGGTTCCTGTTGGTCAGGACGCAGTACAGCTCGGAAACCGAAGGCGCGCAGATCGCGTTCGACATCACCGGGCCGTGGAGGTAAGCCATGAGCTACCCGCTGAGCGAGTCCTTCGCCACTGCGCCTGCCACTGGCTACACCGCAGTCCTTGGCGGAATGTCCGCGACGCACAACAGTGCGCAGCAATCCATCGACATCTCGGCTCCCAACAGCCAGTCCATCCTGCGCTTCAATGAAGCCGCCCACGGCGATTTCTGGTTCGAAGCCGACATCGAGTTGCTGACCGACCCAAGCGCCCGCAAGCACATCGGGCTGTGGATGACGACCGGCAATGGTTCCGAGGGCTACCGGTTCGCCCATCTCGATGGCGGTTGGAGCGTTTCCCGCTGGAACAGTGGTTTCGGTGACGGGGCCGGGGTGACAGGTGGGGTGAATGATGGGGCGAGACCTATTGCTGGGTTGGCCGACGTGGCTCCGACCTTCAACGTCGGCCAGCGGTCGACCCTGCGCTGCGAGGTCATCGTCGGTGCCTTGGATGCCAACGGCGTGCCCTGGGCGCGGTTGATCCAGTTCAAAGCGGATGGCGTGCTGATGTTCCAGGTTGGCGATGCCGCCTACCGGGGCAAGCTGATTCCTGGCGTCTTTCTATACGGAGCCACGGCACGCGTCCACGCTATCGCAGGAGACACCCCGTCCGGTTTGCCCGCTTTTCCGACGACGGTGGGCGTGAACGCCGACGACGATCTCCTGCCCCTGGCCGGGGGCTCGACCTCGGTGCCGCCCAATCCCGCCGCCAACATCGGTGTCAATGCCCAGGTCGACTTGTCGCGCCTCAACAGCCCGTCGAGCAATCACTGGAACCGAGGTGGTGGCTACGACTGGCAATTCCATTCGATTCCGAACGGTCGCAAGAACATCCACTTCAGCGGCCACGGATTCATCGTCGGAACGGTCAAGGAGAAGGGACAACCCGACCAACCGCTGGCGCGGCGGGTGCAGCTCATCAGCGAGAACACCCGCGTCCTGGTCGCCGAAACCTGGTCAGACACCGGAGGCAACTACCAATTCGAACTACTGGACCCGGCGCAGCGATACACGGTGGTCAGCTACGACCACAAGCAGATGTACCGCGCCGTGATCGCGGACAACCTACGCCCGGAGATGATGCCGTGACCGTTGCCATCACTGTCGAACACAACGAGGCGCGGCTGGCAGGCACCTTGGCCTTCCTCGACGCAGGCACCAACCCGGCGCGCCTGCGCATTTACGGCGGTACGCGTCCCGCCACCCCGGCGACGACGCCCGCGAGCGCGATGCTGGTCGAGATCAGGCTCACCAAGCCCGCAGGCACGATTGCGGGGGGACTCCTCACCCTGACGCAACAGGAGGACGGCTTGATCACCAGCACCGGCATCGCCACGTGGGCGCGGCTGGTCAACGGCAACGAAGTCACGGCTTTGGATCTGGATTGCAGCGGTACCGACGGCGATGGCGATGTGAAACTGGCCAGCACCAACCTCTATCTGGGCGGTGACGCCCGGATGGTGTCGGCCATCCTGGGGTAAGCCGTGCCTGCCGTGACCAACGAGGTGACCTTGGTCGCCACGTTGCCCGCGCCCGCCGTCACCGTAGTCGTCGGTCCGCCCTTGGTCGATCTGCTCTTCGATCAACCCGCTGCCACCGACGCCAATTTGGTGTTCGGGGCCAACTACATCGCCCCGCGCGACGATGTGACGTTGTGGGCCACACTGCCGCTGCCGGTCGTCACGATCAAGTTCATCCCACCGGCACGGGCCGAGTTGTTAGCCCAGCTCCCGGGCCTGACGGTGCAGTCACTGGTCTTGCGCCCGAGCGTGCCCTTGAATGTGGAGGCTGGTGCTGGCGCAAACCTGCCCGGCATCGTGTTCACCGGAGAGGTCAGGTACGAGTCGCACACGCAGCGTCCCACGGTGGGTCGGACTTCGCACCTCTGGCAGGTGGCGAAGCAGACGGAGGACGGCGCGAAGCAGGGCCAGCAGGATGCGGCTGCAACGCCCGCAGGCTGGAAGACGTTCTGGCGGCGCACGATTGCCGCGCCTCAAGGCGTCGATCATCGGTTACCCCCGGTCTTGGCCTCGCTGCCTACGCAGCATCGAACGGGCCAGCAACAGGCTCGGCCCTTCCACGACTTGACGTGGTTCGCGCATCAGGATGGCACGTATCTCGAATTGGCTCGACTGAGCTTGTTTCAGAACGCGTCTCGCCTGCGCGATGCGACGAGGTTTCGTCATCAAGACGGCGACCGCACCAAGCGCGCGGGACGGGTGAGCCTTTGGCAAACCGCGCGGCAGCTCACCCAGCGCCAAGGGAGTGATTTTCAGAGCGCGAGTGCCTTCGTGTGGGGTTGGCGTGGCCGGTATCAGGATGCCGTGCCGCCACCACCTGGGATCAGCTTCTGGGTGATCCCAGAGCCGCCCGCGCCACAACCTTGCTACACGCCGAGCACCCACCTGCTGTTCGCGACATTGGCCCCTGCGGACAGCCACTTGCTGTTCGTTTGTGAAAACCACATCGACCCGCCACCTCCCGATGGGGAGCCGGTGGTCGTTCCCGTTCGGAGGGTGTATTTCGTGATCAACAACGTGACGCTGCACCGGCTTCCCGATGGATTGCCGGTGCCGGTGTTCAACCTCTCGCTGTCGCTCGACGCCGCCTCCTGGACGTGGGGCTTCGATGCGCTGCTGCCCGCCGCCGCTACAAGCCTCGTCGCCCCCGGCGGCAACGGTGGCCCGGTCGAACTGGTGGCCAGCGTCAACGGCACGCAGTTCCGCGTACTGGCCGAGAGCATCAGCCGCGAACGGGTGTTCGGCGACGCGAGCATCCGCATCTCAGGAAGAGGGCGTAACGCAGTGCTGGCCGCGCCCTACGCGCCGGTGATGAACTTTCAGCAACCGCAGGCGCGCACGGCGCGGCAGTTGATGGACGATGCCCTTACGCTCAACGGCATCCCGTTGGGCTGGAGCATCGATTGGGGCCTGACGGACTGGAACGTCCCTGCCGGGGTATTCACCCAGCAGGGCACGTGGATGGAAGCCCTGGTCGCCATTGCCAGTGCGGCCGGGGGGTACCTGATCCCGCACCCGTCTGACCAGAGCATCCGCGTGCGCCACCGGTATCCGGTCGCGCCGTGGGAGTGGAACACCGTCACGCCAGACTTCGTGCTGCCCGTCGATGCGGTGGCCCGCGAGTCGCTGCGCTGGGTAGAGAAGCCCGGCTACAACCGCGTGTTCGTGTCCGGCCAGGATGTCGGTGTGCTTGGGCAAGTGAGCCGGGCTGGGACTGCCGGGGATGTGCTGGCCCCGATGGTGGTCGATGCGCTGATCACCGAAGCCGCTGCAGCGCGCCAGCGGGGCATCTCGGTTCTGGCCGATACCGGGCAACAGATCGAGGTGAGTCTGCGACTGCCGGTGCTGGCCGAGACAGGGATCATCGAGCCGGGTGCGTTCGTCGAGTACCAGGACGGCAGCGTGACGAGGCTGGGCATCGTGCGCTCGACGCAAGTCGAGGCAGGAATGCCGGAGGTCTGGCAGACCTTGGGAGTGCAGAGCCATGCATAACCTCTACGAGCAGTTCCGCCAACTTATCCCTGATCCGCCATTGCAGGCGGGCACGGTGGTGGGCGTCGGCTCCGGCGTCGTGACCGTCGCCTTGCCTGGCGGCGGCTTGATCCGCGCACGCGGCAGCGCCCCCATCGGCCAGAAGGTGTTCGTGCGCGACGACGTCATCGAAGGCGTCGCGCCCAGCCTGACGCTGGAAATCATCGAAATCTGAAACCCAACTTTCCGATCAACCCCTGAACCCGCCCACGAGGCGGGTTTCGTATTTCTGGAGACCGCAATGACCGAACCCGAACACCAACAGCCTGCGCTCATCGAGAACATGCTCCTCTTGCGACGCGAGGACTTCGACGAACTGCTCGACCGTGCCGCCGAACGCGGAGCCGAGCGCTGCCTTGCCCATATCGGGCTGGAGAACGGCAGTGCCGCTAAGGACATCCGCGAACTGCGCGATTTGCTGGAAGCGTGGCGCGATGCCCGCCGCACGGCGTGGCAGACCACCATCAAGGTCGTGACCACCGGCATTCTGGCCGCGCTGCTGGTGGGGGCCGCCATCAAGTTGAAGTTGATGGGAGGCGTGCAATGACCGCCAAGCCGAAGATCTGCCTTTTGGACGACTGGCGGCGCGTAATGCGACGGGCCTGGAGCATTCGCTTTTCGCTGCTGGCCGCTGCCTTCACGGCGGCGGAAGTGGTGGTGCCGCTGTTCGGGGATGTGCTGCCGCGTGGCGCATTCGTGCTGCTGGCCTTCGCCGCCAGCATCGGTGCGACCGTGGCCCGCATCGTGGCGCAGCCGGAGATGCACCGATGATCCGGCCACCGCAACGACGCACCGTGACCGCGCTGACGCTGTCTGCCGCCGCCCTGGTCGGCATCGTGCTGCACGAGGGCTACACCGACCGCGCAGTGATCCCGGTCAAGGGTGATGTGCCGACCATCGGCTTCGGCACCACCACGGACGTGAAGCTGGGCGACACCACCACGCCGCCGAAGGCGCTGGCCCGCGCGCTCACCGACGTGCAGCAGTTCGAGGGCGCATTGAAAACGTGCGTGACCGTGCCGCTGGCCCAGCACGAGTACGACGCGCTGGTGAGTTTCTCCTACAACGTCGGCAGCCGCGCGTTCTGCCAATCCACGCTGGTGAGGAAACTCAACGCCGAGGACTACGCCGGAGCCTGTTCCGAGCTGCTGCGCTGGCGCTTCTTCCAGGGCAAGGACTGCGCGCTGCCTGCCAATGTACGCCTGTGCGGCGGGCTGGCCACGCGTCGGCAGTCCGAATACCGCCAGTGCGTCGGAGAAGCGCCATGAACTTGATTCCGTGGCCGTACCGGCTGCTGACCCTCGCGGCGCTCAGCGTCGCCCTGGTCGGCTTCGGCTGGATCAAGGGTGCGAGCCACGTTCAAGCGCAATGGGATGCCGCCATCCAGCAACAAGCCCTGCAAGCCGCCGCCGTCCGCGAACGGCAGGCGCAAGCCACCGTCAAGGTCGTTACGCAGTACGTCGACCGCGTCCGCGTCGTCCGCGAGAAGGGCGACACCATCATCAAGGAGGTTCCCGTCTATGTGCCCGTTCAAGCCGATGCTGCTTGCACTATCAACCGTGGCTTTGTGCGCCTGCACGACGCTGCCGCCGCAGGTGACCTGCCCGAGCCCGCCCGAGATGCTGATGCGGCCGCCGCAGGCATTGCGCTCTCTGCCGTCGCCGGAACCCTTGCCGCCAACTACCAAACCTGCCACGAAAACGCCGAGCAACTGAGGGCGTTGCAGGCTTGGGTCAGCGAGATGGCATCCACCACCAAGTAGTCAGCGCTTGACGACTTCGCAACATCTGATCGTTCCATCCCGAATGCGCTTGGCTTTCAGCCCGAACAGCGCGTTCATGACATCCGTACCCACCACGGAGCATTGACCATGAGTAACCGATTCAAGCACGCCGTCATTGACGACGTGACCTCGCGCAACATCGACGCCAGCCTGCAAGAACATCTGCTCGACCTGTTCGAATCGGCCATGAAGTCGGTGGCCACGACGCTGGTGCGCGAGGCCAAATTCGACACCACCGACTTCGCCACCGCCAAGGGGCGCGGCTGCGAGGGGTTCACGTTGCTGGTGAGCCGCACGCGCGCCGACTCGCGCGATGGCTGGTTCGGGGCGTTTCAGCGTGGCGATGAACGCCTCGACGTGATCGGCCATCTGGAATAAACCGTCAGTCCCCCGTCTCGGGAACATCCCAGTCCGCCGGGCGCGCCTCGCCGGTCTGGTAGAACTGCTTGACCAGCTTCACGTATTCCAGAAAATCCCGGTTCTCCGTGGCCAACCGATTGGCCATGTCCCAATCGATCTCGTCTCGCTCGCGCGCCGGAATCAGCACCTGACTGTCGGCAGGGTTGTCCACGTCCAGCTTGATGAAGCCGATGCCGTGGGCGGCGAACAGCATCCGCAGTTCCTTCAGCGTGTCAGTACCGCCAAGTTCTGCCGCAACCAGATAGCCGAAATTGGCCCACGACGAATTCGACACCGCCTGGAAAAAGCACTCGCGCACGTTCGAACGGTTGATCAGCAACTTGACCTCGAACGACCACAACTTGGTGCGCTTGTCGGAATACTGCGTCACACAGTCGCGCACCTCCCGGTGCCACTCCTTGCCCAAATCCTCCATTCCGACGACGTCCGGGTACAGCCAGCGGTTGCCGTTGGGGCCGCGCTTGTTCGACGAGCGCTTCTCGTCGATGCGTTTGGAGAAGACGCCGAACTCCTCCCACAGGTATTGCGACAACAATGGGTACAGCGCGTGTTCGTCAATCTTTAACGCACTGGCATCTGCAGCCGCCGACGTACCTTCGCTTTCCACCGCCGCCACTTCGGCGCTGTCCGAGCGCTCCGAGTAGTAGTACTTGCGCGGCCGTCCCTCTGTCGTTTTCAGCTCTGGGTGCTTCGTTTGCATGCGCGGGCGCTGCGAACTGATTTCTGCGACGAGCTGCTGCACCAGATCCGCATCAGACTTGATGTAGTCCCCACGGCTGTTGGCCCGCTTTTCCTGGCACTCATCCGGATAGGTGGCAAATACCCATTCTGCAATTTGCCGAGCAGTGAATTTTTCCTCGGGGCGTTCCTTCAGGTAGCCGATGACGGCCTTTGCGAGATTTAATGCCATTTCAATACCCCCTCAGAGCCTGAACAACTTCTTGACCTCATTCTCAGCCGTTACCGGCATCTGGTCTTTCTCGCATTGCCTGACCTTGGCCACAATAGTTTTTGCACGCGTGATTTCATTATTGACTCGTTGCGAGTAAGACGAGTCGGTGCTCAGATTGTCGATTACCGAAAACAGGTAGTCCTTTTGATTCGACTGGAACCAAAAGCCCTGACCACAAATCCACTTCTCCATCGCAAATGAATCGAATGGAAATCCGCTGGCCGCATTCCAATATTTCATCAGACGAATAGTTGGCTTGATCAAAGAGTTGTTGTCCTTGTTCTTTGCTTCAAGAGTGGCGTTGAAGTCGTTCGGATTCGTGGTCATCCAACCGCCTGACCCGTTGGGAATCTGAAGCTCGCCGAGCCACGTTTTTGTCGCGGGCACCAGATCGAACTTGATGTGGTTCAACTCGAGAACAATGGTCGGGCTGGACTGATAGATTTCCGATGAGCCGTACCGTTTTTCGACAAAAGTCTTCAACCTATTCAGGTAAGTCTGCGGCGTGGCGCTGCCATCGCTGAAGACCACCATGTAATCAATATCGGACTGTTCGTCCATTGAGCGCGGCAGGATCGTGCCTCGCGTTGAAGAGCCGAATCGGAAATGCTGCGCAATTACGCCGCTGTCAAAGTGCAGCGCCATCCGCGATTGAAGTGTGATGATCGAAGTCGTGATCGACGACTGCTCAGTTGTGGAGAGCACGGCACTGCTGGCCGTGTCCGTCAGAAAACTCAATACCGACATCCTGTCATTTCTCCTTGTCCACTTTGTGGGTGGCTTCGCCTTCTTCTATGCCTTTGCGTGCGGCCACAAATGCGCGCCGTGGAATGCTCGGGCTCTTCTGGTTCAGCTCATTTCGTGCAGAGGAAAGTGCCTTCAATCTCTCAGGAAGCTCTCCCAGCCGATCGGTCTCAAGCAATTCGATCTCGCGAAAAAAACGGGCTTCATTCCGAAGAGCCAAGAACTGTCCGGCAGCTGCCCGGTGCATTGCAGCGCGCTCGTTGGGCTTGAGAAAGGTCATCAACCCCGTCAGCAGCGAAGCCAGCAAGGTGAAGGCACTGGCCCACTCGGGTTGGCTTTTAATCAGAGCGGCACCTGCAATCGCACCAAGTGCGGTCGCTGGCACACCGAGCCAGTAGTTGCGCCGAACCCATGTGTCTTCGGCATTGAAATGCCCCTTGCTCGAATACAGGGCGTCTTCTTCCAGTCGCTCGGCCTCTCTGCAAAGGGCAGAAATCTTGGCTTGATCCTGTGGCGATGCACCGGCCATCACGTACTCCCGCACCAATTCGTTCTCATGCTGACGCTCCAGCCTGTGGCGGAGCCTTCGGCGGAACCGTCCCCTGCTGATAGGTCGCATCGAAAACGGTGTCCGTCAGCCAGCGCTTGAAGTTGGGGTTGTCGCTGAACTGCTTGAACAGTTCGGTGTGGTCGGACAGCAGCTCCAGCACCACGCGGTTGAGCGCCTTATCGTGCTCCAACTTGGCGTTCTGCTTGTCGGAGTTCGCCTGCGCATTCTGGTAAGCCTTGTCCTGCGCCACTCGCGCCGGGATCTCCTCGGCGATGACCTTGCGGATCTTGTCCTCGTCCTTCCACTCGATGTTGCCGAATAGGTCGTTGAAGGTCTTGATGATCGCGGAGAGTTTGTCGATGTCTGCCTCGCCCTTGCCGCCACCGCCGCCCGGCGGTACTGGCTCGACCGTGGCGTCGGCGTCGGCCATCGCCATCTTCAGCGCCGCTTTGGCCTCCACACGGTAGCTGTCCATGTCGATAGTCTCCAGCACCCCCTTGGATAGGTCTTCCTCCTTGGGCGCGGGCAATTTGGGAATGAGGAAGTTCAGGAAGATCGACAGCTTCTCCCACGTCGGGTGGCCGTAGCTCAGGATCGCGGCGAGGAAACCGTAACTGCGCACGAAGGCCTTCGCCTTCCCCTTGAACTTGACCTGATCGTCCTCGCCGAGCTTGTCGGTGTATTCGACCACGCAAGCATCGAGGATGGGGTCGAGTTTGTCCCGGTCTGCGCCGCTCAAGTACAGCGCCACCAAGTCTTCCACCTGTTGCCAGCTGTACACCTGCTGCCCGTCGAGTTCGGCCTTCAGGTCGTGCAGTTTGTTGGCGTCGGTTTCGCCGGTCTGGATGGTCGCGCGGTAGTAGTCCTGGAACGCCGCCTTCACCGCCTCGGCGTTGTCGGCGAAGTCGAGCACAAAGGTGTCGTGCTTCTGCGGATGCGCGCGGTTCAGGCGTGACAGGGTCTGCACTGCCAGCACGCCCGCCAACGGCTTGTCCACGTACATCGTGTGCAGCAAGGGCTCATCGAAGCCGGTGACGAACTTGTTGGCGACGATCAGGAAGCGATACGGGTCTTGCTTGAGGTTGGCCGGAATGTCCTTGCTCGGAAACCCGTTCAGATCGGCCTCGGTCTTTTTCTGGCCACCGATCTCGAAGTCGCCCGAGTACGCCACGATGGCCTTGTACGGGCTCTTGATCTGCGTGAGGTAGTCCGACACCTCGCGCCAGTAGTCGATGGCCCGCGCGATGCCGTTGCACACGATCATCGCCCGCGCCTTGCCGCCGATCTTCTGCTTGCCCGCGACCTGTGCGATGAAGTGATCGACCATGATCTCGGCCTTGCGGCGGATGGCCTTGTCGTGCGATTCGACGTAGTGGCGGATTTTCTTCAGCGCCTTCACCTTGTCGAATTCCGGGTCGTCCGCCACCGTCTTGGCCACTTGGTAGAAGCTGTCGTAGGGGGTGTAGTTCTCCACCACGTCGAGGATGAACTTCTCCTGGATGGCCTGCTTGGTGGTGTAGGTCAGTTCTTCGGGCGAGCGGAACTGCACCTTGTCGCCGACCAGAGTCTTCTCACCGAACAACTCCAGCGTCTTGTTCTTGGGCGTGGCAGTGAAGGCGAAGTAGCTCGCGTTGGCGAGCAGCTTGCGCGAGGCGATGCGCTTCTCGATTTCCGCGTTCACCGCATCCTGCGTGCTGTCCTCCTCGAACTCCTCCTCGGCCACCTTGCCGCCGAGGGCTTCGTGCATCCGCGCCGTGGTCTTGCCGCCTTGGCTGGAATGCGCCTCGTCGATCAAAAGCGCGAAGCTCTTGCCGGAGAGGTCGCCCAGCTCATCGAGGATGAACGGGAATTTCTGCACCGTGGTGACGATGATCTTCTTGCCCCGGCGCAGGTACTCGCGCAGCTCCTGCGCGTTGTCGGAGTGGCCGAAAATTGCCGCGACGTGGTCGTAACCCTTGATGGTGCGGGCGATCTGCGTGTCCAGCGCGCGCCGGTCAGTGATGACGACGATGGAGTCAAACTGCGCCGTCATCGGGTCGTCCTTGCGGCGCAATTCCACCAACTGGTGCGCCAGCCAGGCAATGGTGTTGCTCTTGCCGCTGCCTGCCGAATGCTGGATCAGATAACGTTTGCCCACCCCATCGGTATGGGCACGGCGCAGCAGGGCACGCACCGTGCGCAACTGATGGAAGCGCGGGAAGATCTGCTTGCGCTTCTTGCGTTTCTTGCCGCTGGCGTCTGCTTCTTCCTCCTCCACCACCTGCGCGTAACTCTCGATGATGTTGGCCAGCGACTCGCGGTTCAGCACCTGCTTCCACAGGTAATCGGTCTTCAGACCATCCGGGTTGGGCGGATTGCCTGCACCGCTGTTCCAGCCCTGGTTGAATGGCAGGAACCACGATGCCTTCCCCTTGAGCTCGGTGCAGAACGCGGCCTCCGCGTCATCGACCGCGACGTGCGCGACGCAACGACCCAGCTGGAACAGCAGCTCCTGCGGGCTGCGCGTGGTCTGGTATTGGACGATGGCGTCGGCAAGGGTCTGCTTGGTCAGCGAGTTCTTCAGCTCGAAGGTCAGCACCGGCAGGCCATTGATGAAGATCGCCAAGTCCAGTTCGTTGCCGGAATCGTTGCTGTAGCGCACCTGCCGGGTGACGCTAAAAATGTTCTTGCCGAAGGCATCCGCTGCGGCAGCGTTGCCCGGCGTGGGCAGCAGCTTGTACAGATCGACGTGTACCGGTCCGTGGCTAACTCCCTTGCGCAGCACGTCCACAACGCCACGCTTGGTGATCTCGCCCTGTAGCCGGTGCAGGAATTGGGTGCGCTTAATGCCGTCCGCCGCCAGCTCCAGTGTCTCCACCGCCTTGGGCTGGGTGGCCTGCAAGAAGGCCAGCAACTGCGCCACATCCAGCGCCACGTCGCGGTTGTAGTCGGTGGGCTTGCCCTGCACGTAGCCGTTGTGGGTGGCGGCGAAGTCCGTAGGAGCCAGCGCGTGGCTGTACTCGGGCTGTGGCACACCGGTCAAGCCGCGTACCACGCGCGCCTCGAACCAGCGCTCGCTGGTATCAGTCTTCGCCATCGCCATCCTCCTCTTCGGTCACATCCTCTTGGTCATCGCCGAGCGCAGCCAGCGCCGCGTCGTCTACCACGTCGTCCGGGTCAGGCTGCCAGCCGCGTACGTCCACTTGGCCGGTGACCACATCGGCAATCAGGCGGTCGCGGTACTCGCGGATCAGCTTGATTTCCTCTTCCGTGCGGGCGATGGCGTCGTCCAGCGGTTGGCACTCATTGGTGATCCAGCGACAGATGGATTGCTGTTCTTCGACCGGCGGCAAGGCAACGACAGCGTTTTTCACGTCGTGCTTGCCAAGTGCAAAGCGTGTGACGCCGGTGGCAAGAACGTGGAACTGCTGCGCCGTACGCGCCGAGCCGATGGCGCGAAACAGGAACTCGCCCAACACCCGATTCGGTACGGGGCGCAGCAGGCCGAGGTGATATGCGCAAACCACGCCGGGCAGGTCCTCCGGCACCCACGCGGGCACGCCAATGTCGTCCGGTGTTTCGGAATCCTTGGTCAGAATGACATCACCCGCTTTCAGCGTCAGGCGGGCGATCTCCGCCTCCGTCGCTGTGGCGCGCATCAAGTCCATATCGCCGGTGATGCGGTCGTTTTTGTAGACGTCGGTGTAATTGCACAGGCGCACCGGTGTTTCGTGGTCGTGCGAGTGTTTGTCTACGCCGCTGAAGCGCACGTCCGCAATGTGCTTAATGAAGGCGACTTCCCAATGCTCCGGCACCTCACCCAGCCATTCGATGCCGGACGGCTTCAGCGTCACCGATGCATCTAGGCCGTGTGTTACGGCGTGGTCGATGATGCGTAGCTTCTGTTCGGTGAGCAGCTTGATGAGATCGCGCTTGACCTGGATGAAGCGGGCGATGTGGGCATCTTGTGCACGGAGATAGGCAACGATCTGGTCTTGCTCGGGGCGCGGAGGCAGCGGAATCTCCAGCGCCGTGAAGCGATCCGAGTAGAGGCGCAAGAAGCCTGAAGTGCCTGTCCCAAGCCCCTTCGATTCCGAACGGAACAACCCGCGCATTGGCCACGAACGGAACAGGTGGCCGAGATATTCTGGGTTGTCGTCGCGGAGCAAGCGGAATACGGCGTAGTCCGGGCTGACTAAACCGGGCTGGCGGTTGCGGAAGAACATGGCGTTGCCCGCCTGCATCCGGTTCAATACAAGCTCGTCCGGTTGTGCCTTCTTGTAGCCAATGAGGTTCTCTGGGGCGATGCGCTTTACCGAGACATCGTTATGCGGCACCAAGCCCCGCTGCATACGCATTGACAGCAGCGTCTCCTCGCCGGCTTTCGACCGATCGTCAATCTCCCGCAAGAAATTTTTGGCACGCAGCAGCGACCAGTGCTCCGGCACACGCGGTACCCAGCGCGAACGAAGCGGCTGGTAGTTCGGATAGGGACTCGCCACCGCCATCACGCGCCCCCCACGATCTTGTGCAGCAAACCTTCGCTTTGCTGCTCCAGCGCGAGGATGTCGGCGCGGATTTCTGCCAGCGTGCGCAGCGGCGCGGGCTTGTAGAAATAGCGGGCAAACGAAATCTCGTAGCCGATCTGGGTCTTATCCGTGGCGATCCAGGCGTCCGGCGCGTGCGGCAATACTTCGCGGGCAAAGAAGGCGTCGATGCCGCCCGGTTCCTTCAATGGCACCTGCTCGGTGTCGCGCAGCTCGCTGTCGGGCTCGTACTCGACCATGAAGCGATCCTTGCCCACGGTCTCCAAGTACGCACCATCGAAGCCGGGCTCAAAGTGTTCGCCCGCCTTGAGCTTGCTGCGCTTGGCGATGACCGGCGGCGCTGCTTCGTCGCGCCAGCTCACCGCCTTGTAGATGGCCTTCTTCTCCGGCGCACCGAGCTTTTCGCCCCGCGCCTTCAGTGCAGCATCGAAGCGGGTGCGGAACTCATTGTGGTCGTCGAACACGGCGCTGCCCAATGCCTGCTGCGCCCGTTGCGCCACTTCCATCAGCCCCTTGTCGCGCTGCCACGTCGTTGCGTCTAGCAGCTTCTTGCGCCGCTTGGCGGGCACGGCCTTGCGGGCTGCGGGGGCCTCACTGTCATCGCCGCTGTCGCTGTCTTCGCTGTCGTCGTCTTCGTTCTCGTCCTCGCCTTTCAGCCACGCCTCGATGGCCGGTTTGCGCTTGGCAAACTCGGTGTAGAGCGCGTCGCCATGGGTGGCGTAGATCTCGGCGCGCAGCGCCTCGTCGCCGGTGGCAAAACGCAGGGGCTCGATGCGTTCGTCGGAGAGCTGGCTTTTCAGGCGCAGCGGGCGTTCGACGGTGATCTTCCAGTAGCCGAAGTCCTGGGTGTCGAACCATTTGGACTGGGCGGTTTCCTGCGCCTCGCCCAGATACAGGTCGAGGATGCGGGCAATGTCGGCGTCAGCCAGTTCGCAGTTCTTCTTGCCGAGGTTGCGGCGCAGCGGCTGGAACCAGCCGCTGGCGTCGATCAACTGCACCTTGCCACGGCGCGCTTCGGCCTTCTTGTTGGCCAGCACCCAGATGTAGGTGGCGATGCCGGTGTTGTAGAAGATGTTGAGCGGCAGGGCGATGATGGCTTCGAGCCAGTCGTTCTCCAGCACCCAGCGGCGGATGTTGCTCTCGCCCTGGCCTGCGTCGCCGGTGAATAGCGCCGAGCCGTTATGCACCAGCGCGATGCGGCTGCCCAGCGGCGTGTTGTGCTTCATCTTTTGCAGCTTGTTCACCTGGAACATGAGCTGCCCGTCGCTGGAACGGGTGAGGAGCTTGAACTCGGCGTTGCCCGCGTGGCTGACGATGAAGCGCGGGTCGTTGAATTCCTTCTTGCCTCCCATGCGCTCCAGATCGGTCTTCCAACTCTTGCCGTAGGGCGGGTTGGAGATCATGAAATCGAATTCGCGGCTGCGGAACTGGTCGGCGGACAGGGTGGACTTGTCCGCGCCGCCGACGATGTTCTCGGCCTCTGCGCCTTCGCCCTTCAAGAGCAGGTCGGCCTTGCAGATGGCGTAGGTCTCGTCGCTGATCTCCTGCCCGAACAGGTGGATCGATACTTCCTTGCCGTGTTCCTCTGCCAGTTCATGCAAGGCTTCCTCGGCCACGGTGAGCATGCCGCCTGTACCGCAGGAGCCGTCGTAGAGCGAATAGGTGCTGGAATCGATCCGGTCGGCCACCGGCAGGAACAGCAGTTTGGCCATAAGCTGCACCACGTCGCGCGGGGTGAAGTGTTCGCCTGCCTCTTCATTGTTGTCTTCGTTGAAGCGGCGGATTAACTCCTCGAACACCGTGCCCATGCCGTGGTTGTCCAGCGCGGGCAGCTTGATGCGGCCGTCGGCATCCTTCACCGGCAGCGGCGCGAGATTGACCTCGGGGTCGAGGAAGTCATCGATCAGGTAGCCAAGGACGTGGGAATCCACCAGCTTCTGGATCTGGTTGCGGAAGTTGAACTTGGTGAGGATTTCCTGCACGTTGGGCGAGAAGCCGTCCAGGTACGCAATGAAGTCATCGCGCAGCCGCTGCCCCGCCGCGCTGGCCTTCAGCTTGGCCAGCGTGAACTCCGAGACGTTGTAGAACGCCTGGCCTGCCGCCATGCGCAGCGCGCCGTCCTGCTCGGCCACCTTGTGGGTGTCCAGGAACTTCTTGCGCTCCAGCACCGCGTCCTTGGTGGCTTCGAGCACGGCGTCGAGCCGTCGCAGCACGGTGAAAGGCAGGATCACGTCACGGTACTTGCCGCGCACGTAAACGTCGCGCAGACGGTCGTCAGCGATGTTCCAGATGAAGTCGGAAATCCACTTGATCTGGCTTTGGTCTTGTTGTTGTTTCTTCTGCATCGATACCTTCCTCAGCTCGGCGCCGTGCCTGTGGAGACGGCGAGATTCCAATGATCTTTGAGGACCCCCACTAGGCGTTTCTGGCGTTCGGCCAGAAGCGTGGGCGTCCACTCGTTTTCTGCTCTGACTTCCTGCGTCAACACGAAGGGCGACGCCTTGCCTTTGCCCCTGAAGTAGGCGTCCTTCTTCTTGGCAAAGTCGTAGTTGCTGGCAGACGAGTTCTTGTTTCTGTCCAGCGGAACCAGATTGGCCAAACGGTGCGTCCAGCCATCGCGCTCGTCTTCATCCGGAAACCATTTGATCCAGTCCGAACCGTCAGGCGGTGTTTGCGGCAGGACGTGCTCCAGCGAGACGGCATCTTGAAGCTGCACGCCGGGGGCGCGCACCAAGGACTCAAGACGCAAAACCAGCGCCATCCGGGCCTTGGGCAGATCGTCGTACACGTCTCCATCGAGTGCCGCGACGAACTTGCGCTTTTGCGCGTCTGTCAGTGCCAGCGTGGTGAGCGCAGCCAGATCCCCCTTGAAGGTCTCCGGTTCGACTTCCTTGGTGAGCGCGGCGTAGGTTTCGATGCGCTCGTTGATGCCCACCTTGGTGACCAGCAGGAAATAGGTCAGCCGTTCCAGTGACTGGAAAAACTCTGCGAGCAGTTTGGGTTGCTGCCGGAAACGCTTGAAGTAGACCAGTGCCGGGGGCACCCAGTCCTTGAAGTCCACGCGGTTGAGCCAAGACAGGTGTTCATTGATCGTCTCGGCATGTTCGGTGGCCTCGAAGTCGGCGTCGCGCACGAAGTCCCACACCTCGGCGTAAGGCTTTATGACCTTGTCGACGAGGTCGACAGGGGTCTTGTACTCGGTGACGTGCTCCTGGAACTCCTTGACCAGGATGTACTTCTGCTTCTTCTTGGCGTAGATGCTGCGGATGTGGCCAAACAGGTCGCCGAAGGCGTCACGGCCCAGAGAGCTTTCGATTCGGCTCCACTCTTTTGCGTAGGCTCGGCTCTTGACGTCGCCTGCCGTGGTGCGGATCAGGCCTAGCACCTGCGCCTTGATGATGTCGATAGGCGCGAGGTCGAGTCCCCGGTTGTTGAGCACGGAGAAAATGCGGTACGCGGCTTCAAGATCGGGCGTGGAGATGACGACCAGCGAGCAGTCGTTGGCGAGGAACTGCCACAGAGCAATCAGTTCGGCGGGCGGAAGCGCCTTGGCCTTTTCGAGCAGCAGCGTGGCGTTTTCACGGTAACGAAGGCGGCTGTCTTTCAATTTGTCCGTACTGGCGACCAACTGTGCGATGCCACCCGGCTCCTGGATATTGGTGCGGAAGAAGTCAGCATCTTCCTCGCGGGCGGTCAGGCGATACTCGTTTTTCTCGCCAAGACTGACCTTGCCTTTTTTGTAGAGGAAGTCGGTGATGTCTTCTGCCGCATCCGGCATCACGGTGCGCAACACGGCGAACAGCATCGTGAGCGTAGACAGGCGTTGCTGGCCGTCGACCACCGATGACTTCGGGTCCCGGTCGTTCTTGATCAGAACGATGCTGCCCAGGAAGTATTGGCTGCTGGCCCCCGAGATACGCGCGTCCTGCATCGCCGCGTACAGATCATCGAACAGCTCCGTGGCCTGCTCGATTGTCCAGGCGTAGGGGCGCTGGTAGTCCGGAATTTCGAACTGGTAGCTGCCTTCGAAGATCTCCCGGATCAGTTTGTCGTGGGCTTCAAGTGTCTTGGCCATTGGTTTTCTTCTTTCCTATCTTTTCTTTGGGCTGCTTGGGGCTTGGTAGCCCGGAGCCAGCTTGGCGTTCTCGACGCCGTACAGCGCAAGCGGATCGCTGAGCCACAGGCGGTACTGTTCTTCCTTGAGACGATGGTCGGGCGAGCAGTCCACGCTCCAGCGCAGCAGCATGTAGCCCGCGACGGCGGCGCGAACGCGCATCCTGATCGAGCCGTCGGTCATCCCGTAGTCCATCTTGATGACCTCGGGGCGCTCAAGGCGCGGGTGGGGCACGAAGTCCAGCTCGACGATGCGCGTCCACTGGATGTCGTTGTCCGGCCGCTCAAAGGCCTGTGGCTCCTCGTCGAGCAGCGTTGGCGCTTCGATACGGGTAACGACGAAGTCCCGAAACTCTCCGCTCTTGCGATCAAAGGCTCGGACGTGCCAACGCAGACCGGTGTCCACCAGGGCAAAGGGCACGATGACCCGCTCGGACTCTCCGCTGCTCATCGAGTGGTAGCGGATGGCGACGGGTCGCTTGGCGTGGATCGCCCGGCAGACCGGGGCCAACACATCCATCCTGGGGTTGCTCAGAGCGGTAGGCGACTCGCACGGCAGCAGCGGCTGCGTTGCGCCGGTCACGCCATCGCCGAAGCCCAGAGCCAGCGCCGACAGCACGCGCTGCGATGCGTGGTCGAACAGCGGGGAGAACGCCTGCCCGATGCGGTAGATCTTGTTGCTGCCGTCGAAGGTGATGTTCTGCGGCGCGATTTCCCGGTACAGCGCCAAATCGCGTGTCGCCCCTGCCGGAGCAACGCCAAAACGGTCGATCAGGTCGGGGCGGCCAATCTCACCGAAGAAGTAGAGCCGGAAGTCGATGTAGGCCAGCCGCTCGCGCTGGGCGTGGCTCAAGCTCTCAACGCGCTGGGGATGCATGGTCAGGTGATCCTCACCCACGGAAGATGACGGTTAGACCGAAATTGGTTGTTCGATTGCTCATTTCTAGGCAGTTTACATCATCAAATTGATGACATAATACTCTGCGACGGAAGCTGGGGCAATGAGGTATGGCGAGTGAATGCCGGGGTAGTGTGAAGTTGATCGGTTTGCGCTCCTCGCCGTCCAGGATTTCGCTTGTCGTAAGGTGAAGCGTGGAATCGAGATCACTGCCATTCCCTACATCTGCCCCGCAGGCTTCTGGACGATTGGTTACGGCCACTTCTGCGATCCGAAGCATCCGCCGATCACGGAGGCAGAAGCCGAGGCCTATCTGGCGCGAGATCTGCAGACGGCTCTGGCGGCGACGCTGCGCTACTGCCCTGTGCTGGCCACCGAGCCCGAGAGCCGGATCGCGACCATCGTGGACTTCACGTTCAACCTCGGGGCGGGGCGGCTGCAGACCTCGACGCTGCGACGGCGGATCAACCAACGAGACTGGAGTGCAGCCGCAACAGAGCTGCGTCGATGGGTCTATGGTGGCGGCAAAGTGCTGCCGGGACTCTTCGCGCGACGAGAGGCTGAAATTTCCTTACTGGACACCAAAGTGTAGGGCATCGAGTTTCTGCGGCGCGAATACTTCATGCATCCCATCGTTATTCTTTGCCGATCCCCAGAAGTCATCAACTCCAGATCAGGCGCCAGGTTGCAACTCCACGCGCACTTCCCGTGGCTTACCGGCCCGCTCGACTGACAAGACCACAACATCTCCTACCTTTTGGTCGTCAAGCCGTGCGAGCAGTTTGGCGACATCGTCGACGGGAGCGCCGTCTATGCCTGTGATACGGTCTCCCGGCACGATGCCTTCGGGGCCAACGGTGATACCGCTCAGCCCCGCCTTTTGCGCCGCTGAGCCAGGGGCGACACGGAGCACAAACACGCCTTGGGTACTGGTCAGTGCCTGCAATCGGCGGTTGAGCTGCTCGTCTACCTCGATCCCAAGCGCCGGACGGATGTATTTGCCGGTCTTGATAAGTTGTGGCACCACACGCATGACCGTGTCCACCGGTACGGCGAAGCCAATCCCAGCCGATGCACCGGAAGGGCTGTAGATCGCTGTGTTGATGCCGATCAGACGGCCGGCGGAATCGAGCAACGGCCCACCCGAGTTGCCGGGGTTGATAGCGGCATCGGTTTGAATCAGGTGTTCGATGGTCACTCCGCCAGATTCTCCGGGCAGCGATCGATCTAGCGCGGACACGATGCCGTTGGTGAGTGTCCAATCCAGGCCGAAGGGGTTGCCGATGGCGAACACCTTTTGTCCCACCTTGAGGTCTGCGCTGGTGCCGACCGGAACGGCGGGCGGGCGCTGGAAGCCGACGCCGATTTTGAGCACCGCGATATCGTGTGCCGGACTCACTCCGACCAGCGCGGCTTGGTAATCGCGGCCGTCGGCCAGTTTGACCGTGGCCTCCGACGCCCCCTGAATCACATGAAAGTTGGTAACGACATGACCGGCGTCATCCCAGATGAAACCCGAACCCGTCCCGCGCGGCACGGAAAAGACGTTGCGCGTCCAGACATCTCGTACCAGTTGGGACGTCGTGATGTAGACCACCGATCCCCGGGATTTCTCGAACAGTTCGATGGTGGCCTGTTCGTCAGCGGCCAGATCGCCACGCGGCGTGACGGTGCGCTCAGCGGCTTGGCGCGGGCTGAACCAGGCCTCGATGGCGGGCAGGAACTGCCAGAACAGCATGAGTGCGGCAACGCACGCAGTGATGAAGAGCCACCGCCGGACGAAATGATCCGGAGCTGGGCGTTGTGGGTAAGGATCGTGGTAAGCCATGGCGGGGGTTCCTTTCGAGTGATTTAGCGCCAAAGGCCGCTCAGGCCCCGGCGTGGCGGGCGCATCGGGGCGAACGACCTTGGCGCGAGATATTCCGTTTGGTACGGCAGGGCCTGCGATGGCTGAGGCGCCAACGCCATCAGGCGCGCGATACGATCCTCTGTCGCCGGATGCGTGCGCAACCAGGACGGTTCGGGATTCCCCCAGCCGGGCAACAACCAGGCTCGCCACGAGCGGCTCACCCGCTCGATCTTCGCCAGCGCCGAGGCGAGCCCGTGCGGATCTCCCGTCAGCTCTACTGCCATCCGGTCGGCATCGAACTCTCGCACACGTGACAGACCCAACTGTGCGAGCAGTGCAAGTTGCGGCGAAGCGGCCAACAACAGTAAGCCAATCCAGTTAATTTCTGCTGCACCGACCAGCAAGGCTGGCATGCTGATCAGGAGCGCGACCTGACCCAACAACGCCAGCAGGTTCGTGAGCCGGCTGATCGAATCGGCCAAGCCCATGACACGAAGATCTTCTTGAGCGATGTGCGCGACTTCATGCGCCAGCACGGCTTGCAGTTCGCGCATACTCAGGCTGCGGAGCAGGCCATCGGTGAGGGCAATGGAGGCAAGGCGCCTGGAGCCGGTGGCAAAGGCATTGACGATGTCGCTGGGCACATAGTACGGAACCGGCGTGTTCGGCAATCCTGCGCGAGCTGCGAGCGCTCGCAGCAACGACCAGATTGCGGGGGCTTCATCAGGGCGCAAGGGACGGGCGCCATACAGACGCAAGGTCATCGCGGAGGCGGCGACAGGTTCGATCAGCAGGGTCAATGCGCATGTTGCCAGTGCCAGCCAAAGGCCAATCTCGCCGAACAGCAGACTGCCAGCGGCAGCTGCGATCCCCACCAGGGTCAAAACCAGCAGCGCGGTTTGAAAGCGATTGAGCCAGCGGTGCCTCGACCTGGCATCGTGTCGGCCGACTAGACCATAGGGGGTCATGCCTCCATTACTCGCTCTTGCGGTCATCGCGTTCACGCATGAGCCAATAGGTCAGACCCAAGGCCAGTACCGTCCCCGCCAGCGCGGCCACTTTGGCAGGATCAACGTCGGGTTCTAGGATGATGAACTTGCGGGCCAGTGCCAGGATCGCGATCAGAATGACGGTCTTGACCTGGATGATGCTTTCCTTGCGCAGAGCCACTTTGACGATCGAATGCTTGAATTCCATGGCGATCAGCAGCGTCATGGTGGCACCGAACACCAGCTGGAAAACCTTATGATCCAGTGGATTCAGCGCATCCATGACGAGCAGTGTGAACACCAGCCGAATCAACTGAATCAGCGAAATCACAATTACCAACGCGATGACGCCCGAAAGCGTGATGGCAACGAACTGCTCGAAGCGCTCGTAAACCGTCATCAACCGCCACTGGGAGCGTATCTCGTCAAGGGCCGTGTGGCCAGATTCTTTATTCATAAGCGTTGCGCTCTCTCTTTCAATGAAACGTTAATGGAACGGAGAGTCCGAGAAGACGACTCGATCACACCTGAATCACCGGGGCAATTGCGAAGCCACCCAGCGCATAATGTCCTGCGCGCCCATGGCGCCCGCCTGACGTGCAACCTCATGTCCCCCCCGGAACAAAATCAGGGTTGGAATGCTGCGAATACCGAACTGGGCGGCCAGGTGAGGCTCGGCCTCGGTATTTACCTTGGCCAACCTCACCTTGGGTTCAAGCAGGGAGGCTGCCTGCTCGAACTGCGGCGCCATCATCTTGCACGGTCCACACCACGGCGCCCAAAAGTCAACCAGCAGCGGCAGGTCACTGCGCTCCAGATGACGGGCGAAGGTCGCTGTGGTCAGATCAATGGGTTCTCCGGTGAACAGCGGGTGCTGGCACCGCCCGCAATTGGGCTTCTCTGCCAACTTGTTGGCTGGCACGCGATTGATGGATTGGCAGTGTGGGCAGACGATATGAATGCTGTCACTCATGAGGGGGCTCCTTGGGACACAGAGGAAGTAATGGCTCCGGCAGTTGGGCCGCTGTGACATGGGGATTCGAGCTGTAGCCCTTGCGTCAGTTGCCGGATGCTGTATTCATCCAGCGTTTCCCGTGCGAGCAGTTCGCGCGCGCACCGCTCCAGCACTTCTCGGTTAATTTCGAGAATTCGGTATGCACGATCAAACACACCCATCACGATGTCACGGATGGCTTGGTCGATGCGTGTCTGTGTCGATTCGGCTACCCGGCAGCCACCCTGTACCAGTTCAGGCGCATCAAGAAAACGCGGCCTCTGTGCCTCAAAAGCAACGTACCCCAAGCCCTCATCCATGCCGAAGCGCGTAATCATATCGCGGGCGATGTCGGTGGCCCGCGCGAGATCGTCTGAAGCCCCTGTGGACAGCTCGCCAAACACGAGCTTCTCAGCCGCGCGCCCTCCCAGGAGCACGGCGATCTTGTGCTCCAGGTCGGCACGTGTCATCAGAAATCGGTCTTCGGTGGGCCGCTGCAGGGTGTAGCCGAGTGCACCGATGCCACGCGGAACGATTGAAATCTTGTGTACCGGATCGGTGCCGGGCAGCGCCAGCGCCACCAGCGCATGCCCCATCTCGTGATAGGCCACGGTTTCCCGCTCCTTGGGATTGAGCACTCGGTTCTTCTTCTCCAGGCCCGCCACGATGCGCTCGATGGCGGCGGTGAAATCCTGCAACTCCACGGCGGACGCTTTGCGCCGGGTCGCGGCCAGCGCGGCCTCGTTGACCAGGTTCGCGAGGTCTGCACCCGAAAAGCCCGTGGTCAGCGCAGCCACCTGTTCGAGATCGATATCCTGAGCCAGCGTCACCTTCTTGACGTGGACTTTCAGGATGTCCAGCCGTCCCTTCTTGTCGGGCCGGTCCACCAGCACCTGACGGTCGAAGCGACCGGCGCGCAGCAGCGCCTGGTCGAGGATTTCGGGGCGGTTGGTGGCGGCGAGGATGATCAGCCCGACCGAGCTGTCGAAGCCGTCCATCTCCGTGAGCAGCTGGTTGAGGGTCTGCTCGCGCTCGTCGTGGCCGCCGATGGGGCCGCCGACGCCGCGCGCGCGGCCCAGCGCATCGAGCTCGTCGATGAAGATGATGGCCGGCGCCTGCCCGCGGGCCTGCTCGAACAGGTCGCGCACGCGCGCTGCACCCACGCCGACGAACATCTCGACGAACTCCGAGCCTGAGATGGAAAAGAACGGTACCCCGGCCTCGCCCGCCACGGCCTTGGTCAGCAGGGTCTTGCCCGTGCCGGGCGGGCCAACCAGCAACACACCTTTCGGGATGCGCGCCCCGAGCCGTCCATACTCCTGCGGATTCTTGAGGAAATCGACGATCTCAACCAACTCCGCCTTGGCCTCATCGACACCAGCGACATCGGCAAAGGTCACGCCAGTGTTCTTCTCCATGAATACCTTGGCACGGCTCTTGCCGATGCTCAGGAAGCCGCCCATGCCCTGCTTCTCGGCGAAGCGGCGGAACAGGAAGAACCAGACGCCGAAGAAGGCCACCGCCGGCAGAATCCAGGAGAGCACATCACGTAGCCAGGTGCTTTCCACCACCCGCGCGTAAGGCACGTCGTACTTGGACAGCCGCTCGGCCAGGTCGGGTTCGACGCGAGTGGCCACGATGGTGGTCTTGCCCCGGCTGTCCGGCGATTTCAGGCGCCCGGTGACCGTGCGGTCCGACACCAGCACTTCGGCGACGCGCCCCTCGGCCAGCGCCTTCTCGAATTCGCTGTAGGGCACGGGCTCGACGGTCTTGGCCGCCTGCCAGTAGTTCTGCAGCGTCAGCAGCAACAGGCCGGCGACGATCCAGTAGCCAATGTTCCATTGATCTTTCTTTTCCATGGGCAATGTTCCTCGCAAGTCGTGCCGCTAGAGAATGGGGGTGAACAGACGGGCCACCCCGTCGCGCAAGCGGATGGCCAGCGGGCGGGCGCGCAACGCCATGGCCGATATCTCGTTCGATGCATCACGGGCGGCATCAAAAAGGGATTCCAGCCGCGTAGACAGCGCGGTGTCGTACACCTCCACATTGAACTCGAAGTTGAGGCGCAGGCTGCGCGCATCCCAATTGGCCGAACCCAGGCAGCACCACTGGCCGTCTATCAGCATCAGCTTGCTGTGGTCGAACGGGCCAGGCCGTTCGAAGATGCGTACACCGTGCTCCAGCACCTGCCAGTAGTGGGCGCGCGCGGCCCATTGCACCGTGGGATGGTCGCCGTTTGCGGGCGTCAGCACCTCGACGCGCACGCCGCGCAACGCGGCCGTGCTCAGCGCCGCGATCATCGGCTGATCGGGCACGAAGTAAGGTGTCCAGATGCGCACCGAATGCTTCGCCGCGCTCAAAGCGCCCATGAAGGTCCAGCGCATCCTGTCCAGGGCCTCATCGGGACCGGCCTCGATGCCGCGCGCCCAAGAGGTTCCTTGCTCATCAGCCGTTGCGGGCGGTTCGCCCCAGAAACCCTTGCTGAGCCGCTCGCCCGTGGTATCGCACCAATCATCGGTGAAGCACCGCATCAGATGCGCAACCACCGGCCCGCGCAGACGAAAGTGCAAATCGTGACAGGCCTGCTCCGGCGCATCGGGCCGCCAATACGGGCTGCAGATGTTCATGCCACCGGTGAAACCTGTCTCGCCATCGATCACCAGCAGCTTGCGGTGATTGCGCAGATGCGCGGCATGCAGGCGCGCGGGAATCAACGTCGGGTTGAACGTAGCTGCCGGAACGCCGGCGCGTTGCAAGGCGCGGTAGGCGCTGCGGGGCGACCAGCGGGCATAGACGTCGTCGATCAGCACCCGCACTTGCACGCCGCGCTCATGAGCCCGGCGCAGCGCATCGACGAACTGCGCCCCGATGCCTTGGCTGTCGAAGATGTACGAAGCCAGCGCGACGCTGTGCCGCGCCGACTCGATGGCAGCGAGCATGGCCGGGTAGGCCTGCTCGCCATCGACGAGCGGCTCGATGCGGTTGCCGCTGGTCAGCGACTGGCCGGTGGCACGTCCCACCAGGTGCGCCAGGCCGGCAAACGGCGCCGATACGGCCTGGGGCATCGTAGGCACGAGGTCCTGCCGAACAGCAGGATCTGCCCCCGGAAACAGCCGCCGCGCCCGCCGCTGGTAACGGTTGATGCCGAACAGCCCATACAGCAGCGAACCGGCAAGCGGCAACAAGGCGATCAGCAGTACCCACAGCGTGGCCGATCGCGGGTCACGCTTGTAGATGATCGCGTGCCCCGCTGTGGGGATAGCGACCGCCAGCGACACGAGGGTGGCTGCCCATGTCAGCCCGTTGGGGTCGGACACGACAGCCTCCCCATGACTCAAGATTCGCCGCCCGCTGACTTCTTCTTGCGCGCAGGCTTGCTCGCGTCGCTCGGCGGCGTCTCGGCCACGTTCGCGGCATCGGGCTTCTCAGGCTCGGCCGGCTTCGCGGGTGGCTCCTGGCGCTCGAAGACCACCCGTTCGGCCTTGTCGTCCCAGCGGGCGCTGGCGTGATCGGCCTTGCCGATACCGCCACCCAGCATCTCGCGCGCCAGAGCAGTTTCCAGCTCGCTGCGGATCAGCCGCTTGAGCTCACGCGCGCCGAACTCGGGCTTGTAGCCTTCCTCCGCGAAGTGATCGATCAAGGTCTGATCGAAGGCGAGCGTCACGCCCTGGCTGGCGGCGTTGCGGGCCACACGATCGAGCTGCAGGCCGACGATATGGCGGATCTCCTCCTTGCCCAGCGCATGGAAGACGATGATCTCGTCGATGCGGTTGAGGAACTCGGGGCGGAAGTGTCCGCGCAGCACGTCCATCACCTCGCCCTTGGTCTTCTCGTATTCCTCGCCGGCGGCGCCACGGGCCTTCAGCCGACGCTGGATGATGTCCGAGCCCAAGTTCGAGGTGGCGATGATGATGGTATTGGTGAAATCCACCACCCGGCCCTTGCCGTCGGTGAGCCGCCCGTCGTCGAACACCTGCAGCAGGATGTTGTAGACGTCGGGGTGAGCCTTCTCGATCTCGTCCAGCAGCAACACGCTGTAGGGTTTGCGCCGCACCTTCTCGGTGAGCTGGCCACCCTCGTCGTAGCCGACGTAACCCGGAGGCGCCCCCACCAGGCGTGCCACGGTATGGCGTTCACCGTACTCGGACATGTCGATGCGCAGCAGAGCACCTTCATCGCCATAGATGGACTCGGCCAGCGCCTTGGCGAGCTCGGTCTTGCCCACGCCGGTCGGCCCGAGGAACAGAAAAGTCGCCACCGGCTTGCTGCCTTCGCGCAGGCCCGCGCGCGACAACCGCACGGCATCGGCCACCGCGCGCACTGCTTCGTCCTGGCCCACCAGGCGCTCGTGCAGCCGCTGCTCCAGATGCAGCAGCTTCTCGCGTTCTTCCACCGTCAGCTCGTTGACCGGAATGCCGGTCAGGCGCGAGACGATCTGCGCGACATGCTCGGCCTTGACTTCGGCGCTGCCCGAGGCGCGCTCGCGTTCCCATTCCTCGACAAGCTTCTTGAGTTCGGCCTCTTTGGCCTCGATGTGCTTGCCCAGCTCGGCGGCCTTGTCGTACTGCTTGCGCGAGGCCACATAGTCCTGCTCACGCCGCAGCTGGTGCAGTTCGGACTCCAGCTCTTGCACCGCCACCGGGCGGGCCGTGGCCGACAGCTTCACGCGTGCGGCCGCCTGGTCGAGCAGGTCGATGGCCTTGTCAGGCAAAAAGCGCGCGGTGATGTAGCGGTCCGACAACTCGGCGGCGGCGATGATCGCATCCTCGGTGATGCTGACCTTGTGGTGTGCCTCGAAGGTGTCGCGCAGGCCGCGCAGGATCATCATGGTCTGCGCTACCGTCGGCTCGGGCACCATCACCGGCTGGAAGCGACGCTCCAGCGCGGCGTCCTTCTCGATGTACTTCTGGTACTCGTTGAGCGTGGTGGCGCCGATCAGGTTCAGTTCGCCGCGCGCCATCATCGGCTTGAACACGTTGGCCACGTCCAGCCCGCCTTCGCCGCCACCCTGGCCTGCACCGACGATGGTGTGCACCTCGTCGATGAAGAGAATCAGCTCGCCCTGGTGCTCGGTCACTTCCTTGAGCACCTTCTGCACGCGCTCCTCGAACTCGCCCCGGTACTTGGCGCCAGCCACCATGGCATTGATGTTGAGTTCCACCAGGCGCTTGTCGCGCAGCGTCTCAGGCACTTCACCGGCCACCATGCGCTGCGCCAACCCTTCGACGATGGCGGTCTTGCCGACGCCGGGCTCGCCGATCAGCACCGGGTTGTTCTTCTTGCGCCGGGCCAGCACTTCGATGGTCGTCTCGATCTCCTGCGCGCGGCCGATGACCGGATCGAGCTTGCCCTCGCGCGCCATCTTGGTGAGGTCGCGCGAATACTTGTCGAGTTCCGGCGTGTTGGTCGGCGTCTCGGCGCGGCCATCCTCGGCCCCTTTGCCGACCACCTTGCTTACCTGCTGGCGCAGCGCTTGCGGCGTGAGGCCGTAACGGCGCAGCAGGTTGGCCGCCAAACCTTCGCCTTCCTCGGCGAGCCCGATCAGGAAATGCTCCGGCCCGACATAAGAGTGGCCGAGTTCGTTGGAGGCCACGAAAGCACGGCTGAGCGCGTCCTTGACCCGGGGCGACACGCCGATCTCGCCCTCGAACGGCTTATCGCCGCGCTTGGCTTCGGATTCGATCTGGCGCTTGAGGTCATCGACCTTGATCTTGAACTGCCCCAGGATGGTCTTGACCACGTCGCTGTCGGATAGCGCCAGCAGCAGGTGTTCGGTATCGACTTCGGCGCGCCCGAACTCTGCAGCGTGTCGGGCGGCCTCCTGCAATAGGGCCTCGGACTGTTCGCTGATACGGCTGGCGAGCCCACTGCCGCGACGGCGCGCGGTGCCCGTACCGGCCGGGGCGGGTTCGCCGAACGAGGCATCGACGACCTCGTCGGTATCGGCCGCCATGGACGGTGCGTCGTCACCGATGCGGAAGAAGTCGCTGCCAAGGAAGTCTTCGAACAGCCCGCTGCGCGAGCCGAACAAGGCTTCCAGCGGTGAGACGGTGCGCTTTTGCTGGCGCACCAGTTGGCGATAGTGATCGTCACACAACAGCATGGTGCTGTGGCGACCATTGAGATTGGCTTCCACCCGCACCGTGGCGGGCTGGCCGCAGACTTGGCATTGTTTTCTGGCCATGCTGATGCTCCTGTAAAGATTGATCTGACGAGGCACCGCCGATCGCGGTGCCTCATCTCTTTGTGGTTTTTGAGAAAAACGCGCTGCCCCGCGTCAGCCGTTGATCGGGATCGAGCGCCCCTGCTTGGGCGTACTGGCCTCGCGCTTGTCCATCGTGATCGTGAGCACGCCGTTCTTGAAAGCGGCCTTGATCGTGTCCTGGTTGGCATCGGCCGGCAGGTTCAGAGCGCGCTGAAAGCTGCCGTAGGAGCGCTCCACCCGGTGGAAACCGCCGTCTTTCGTTTCCTGCTCCTGACGCTTTTCACCGCGCACCAGCAGCACGTCGTTGTCGAGCGTGATCTGGATGTCTTTTTCCTCGATGCCGGGTACTTCCAGGGCGATCTTGTACTGCTTGTCGGTCTCCTGGATGTCCAGCGCCGGCTTCAGCATGCCCGGCCAGTCCGACGGCCAGCGTGGCATGGCCAGCGTCGGGAAACCGAAGCCTCGAAACGCGTCGTCGAACAGGCGGTCGATCTCGCGATGCAATTGCAGGATGGGACTGACGGGCCCACCCGCCACAGGCAGGTCATTGCGCTGCACCGGCAGCGAGGCAGTGCTCTGTTGTTCTTCCTGCTCCTTTTTGAACCAGTTCCAGGGAGCCAATTTCTTGAAATCAATGTCCATGTCATACCTCCAGAAATCAATTGAAGACTCACTCAATCCGCTTGCCTGCGGCTATGGATAGCGCGCCCAGGCAACACGGGATGTTTCGCTGACTTCGGCTGCTCATCTGTGCGTATCACCTCCTTCTTTCTGCCTGCTTGGATCTGATCATTGATCCATTGATCGATTTCACTTTGACGAAACCGCCACGTCCCGCCGACCTTGAAGGCCGGAATTTCCCCGTGCGCGGCGAGCCGGTAAAGCGTCCGCTTGCCGACCTTTAAGTAGGTAGCCAACTCGTCGAGTGTGAAGATCGCCTGCTGGCGCGCTGTCATACCACCCCCACAAGTTCCGTCGTCACGCGGCCTCGCTCGAGGAAATTCTTGCAAGACTTTGCAAGATATTGCGCCTAACATGCCGAAAGTCAAGAGTCAACATCCAGCGACCTGCTGGCCGATTGATGTGACTCAAATCTTCAAGGACGGTATGCCAGGGCGGGCCGGTCCGGCGCAGGGGACGGTGGGTTGATCGGGACCTTGCGGGCGCCGCCCACGGCCGCAGATCAAACACCGATCCTCACGTTGTAACCGAGCGCCCGCAGCCCCTTGCTCGTGCGCATGTTCCTTGGCGGAAACTCGTCTGGGCGCGCCCAGCCGACGATTTCCCCGAGACTGCTCAGGCCAATGTGCGGAATGGCCCAGTCGTCGCTGCGGATCGCGTTACCCAAGAAGCCCAGTGGCAGCGCAGGACGATTTTGGCCAAATCATCGAATCCACGTCCTCAAGGCCAAGGCGTTACTATTTAGTTCGGATTACGGACGCGGGTTCGGTTCCGTGTTCCACCACCATTATTGAAGCCCCAACCGTTCTCGGTTGGGGTTTTTTCTTGGCCGTTCCCCGCGTGTTTGCTGTGTTTTGGGGCATCACCCTTCGGACGCGGACGCGGCCGGTTCGCGCCGTCAGGCTCTCTGACGCCTCTCTCTTCTCTGTTTTTCTCTGGTGTCCGTGGAGTGCGCCAAAGGCGACTTCCTTGCGCCACAAGGGTTTGGAGACGGTTGGTTGTGGTTGGAGACTGCTACAGCAGCGAGGAATGCGACGCCGCCGAAACGGGCCCCGTATCGAACGTTTCCACAGGTGCGAGCCGCAGCAGGCTCTGTGCCTCGTCCACCGTGCCGCGCAGCCACTGCTCGACGTCGTCCGCATCGATGGGGATCACCGACCGCTTGTCCTGCGCATCCGGTAGCAGGTCGGGCTCGGGTTTGTGCATCCGGCGCATCAGCGGGTGTGCGTCGGCGTTGAGGGTGAGCATCGTGTAGCTCTCGACCAGTTCGCCCGTCGCCTTGTCCGCCCAGGTGTTCCAAAGACCCGCCAGACCCCAGGGTGCGCCGTCGACGCGGCGGAACCGCCACCAGACGTTCTTGCCCGTCTCCCAACACGGTTCATCGAAAGACACGGCGGGAATGATGCAGCGCTGCCCGCGCTTCCACGGGTCGCGGAAGGTGGGCTTGGCGGCCAGCTCTTCGGACCGGGCGTTGTTTGTCGAATACGGCAGCTTGGCCATCTTGGCAAAGAACGGGATCAGGCCCCATTGGCCGACGACCAGCGCCCGCGCGCCGCCCTCGGCGCGGATGAAGGGGCCGGGCGCGCGCGGGTGGATGCTGGCCGCCCACACGCTGGGCTGGCTGGCCCTGGCTTGCCAGTGGCGCTCGATGGCGGCCGGGTCGGGGGCGACGTAGCGGTTGCACATGGGCGGATTGTGGGACCTGGCAGGCGTCTGGCGGTCGTGGTCAAATACTGTTGTTATGCACAGTATCAAAGCCCACCCCACCGACACCCGTGCCCGCCTGCTGGGGCCGGCGCAGATCGACGCCCATGTGCTGCGGCTGCCCGTGGGTGCGGTGCACGTTGCGCTGGGCTTTCCGTCGCCCGCAGAAGACTTTGAGGATGACCGGGTCGATCTGAACGAGATGCTGGTGCGCAATCCGCCCGCGACGTTTTTGTATCGAGCCGAGGGCTGGTCAATGATCCAGGCCGGCATCTGCGACGGCGACGTGCTGGTCGTGGACCGGAGCGTCCGGCCGCAGCACGGCGACGTGGTGATTGCGATGTGGGACGGCAACGCCCCCGTGTGCAAAGTGCTGCACGTGTGCGGCGATCACGTGGAGCTGCACGGGCGCAACCCGGCCATCGCATCGATCGTGCTGCCGCCCGACACCGAGGTCGAGATTTTTGCGGTGGTGGGCGTGGCCCGGCAGATGCGGCGCGAGCACGGGCGCGTGGGGCGGTGATGTTTGCGCTGATCGACGGCAACAACTTTTATGCGAGCTGCGAGCGGGTTTTCCAGCCCGAGCTGCGCGGGCGGCCCCTTGTCGTGCTATCCAACAACGACGGCTGTGCCATCGCCCGCAGTGACGAAGCCAAGGCCCTGGGCGTGAAGATGGGCCAGGCCATCCACCAGGTGGCGCCAGACGTGCGCAAGCAACTGGCCGTCCGGTCGGCCAATTTTGCGCTGTACGGCGACATGAGCGCGCGGGTGCTGGCCATCCTGCGCGACGCGGCGCCGCGTGTGGAGCCGTACAGCATCGACGAGTCGTTTCTCGACCTGACCGGCATGCGGGATCGTGAAGCGTTTGCCCGCGAGCTGCACGAGCGCGTGCATCGCTGGACGGGTATCCCCAACTGCGTTGGCATCGGCGCGACCAAGACGCTGGCCAAGCTCGGCAATTTCGTGGCCAAGAGCTCAGTCCGCAAACCTGGCAGTTATCCGGCGTCGCTCAGCGGCGTGGCCGATCTGGCGGCGCTGTCGCCGCAGGCCCTGGCCGAGGTGCTCACCGCCACGCCCGTGGGCGAACTGTGGGGCGTTGGGCCGCGCTGGTCGGCACGGCTGCGTGAACTGGGCATAGCGACGGCGCTGCAACTGCGTGATGCGCAGCGCGACCTGATTCTAGAGAGGTTCGGCGTGGTGCTCTCGCGCACCCAGCGTGAGCTGTCGGGCGATCCTTGCCTTGCGTTGGAGGAAGTAGAACCCGACCGCCAACAAATCATGGTCAGTCGATCCTTCGGCGAGCGCGTCGAGAATCACCAGTCCATCAGCGAGGCCTTCGCCACATTCGCCGTGCGCGCCTGCGAGAAGTTGCGCGCTCGTGGCCTCGTGACCGGCGCTATCGGCATCTTCGCCAACACCGACCACTTCCGCCTCGAGCTGCGCCAGCACCATCCGCAACGCACGACCGATCTACCGCGCGCCACCAGCGATACCCGCGTAGTGCTCGACACCCTGCGTCGGATGCAGCGGGGCTTCCTCAAGGACGGATTCGCGTACAAGAAGGCCGGTGTGTGGTTGATGGATTTGGGCCGCCCCGAACAGATTCAGCCTGATCTCTTCGCGCCGAGCACCATCGGCAACGACAAGCTGATGTCCGCGATGGACGCGATCAACCGACGCTACGGGCGCGGCACCGTGGGCTTGGGTGCAACCGGCTGGCGGGAACGTCCACAGTGGGGTATGCGGCAGGCAAACCTCTCGCTGCACTTCACCACGTCATTGCGCGACCTGCCGCGCGCGCATTGTTAAGGCAGCAGGCGCACCTGCTCACGCCAGCCATACGGCCACGGGCGGCCGAGCACTTTCTCGACGGTGAGGCCGGGTTGACCGACCAGCTTCTCGACGACGTCAGGAGCCAGCAGCGTCAGGCGCATCAACCGATGCACCTGCGAGCTGTCGATGCCTTCGGCCTCGGCGATCTCGGCCACGGATGCCGCGCGCTGCTCGTCCAGCAAGCGCTGCCAGTGATGCGCCAGCCCCAGGGCGCGCATCATCGGAGTGTCCCGCGCGGCGGCGCGCGTCTGCCGTTCCGCTTCGGCCTGCTCCCTGAAAGCCTGCGGCGCGTCCAGCGGCGTGATGACTTCCTTCTTTACGCCGCGCTGCACCAGCCGCCACGGCACGAAAGTTTCCAGCTTCACGCCGCCCGCAGGCGACGGCAGGTGCCGAACGATGGATTCGCCCTCAAAGCGACCTCGGTGTTTCTTGCTCATGCCGGGCCCTCGAAGCCGCGCACGATGGCTCGCTGCGCCTCCCAGTCCACCGGAAGCGGGTGACGCTGGAACCAGATCAGGCTCATCCGGCGCGGCTGTCGCCCAGCCATCAGTTGCTCGATGATGTCCGGCGCGAGCAAGGTCAGGCGCAGCAGCTCGTTGATCACCGACTGATGCAGCCCTTCCGAGCGTGCGATGGCCGAGCCGCTTTCCATCTCCCCGGTATCGAGCAGGCGCTGCCAGTGGAAGGCGCGCCCCACGCCTTCGATCAGGGCGCTGTCGTGAGCCTCGCGTTCTTCAACCACCGGGTGCTGGACGAGGCGTTGTACGCCCCGGCGGCGCAGCGTCATCGGCACGAAGGTTTCCAGTTGGCCGTCCTTCACGCTTCCACCTCCAGCAGTTCCGCGCCGACACCGCGTGGCGCGAACTCGCCGATCAAGGTGTCCCAACCCAGTTCACGCCACCTCACCCGGATGCCCTGCATCTCGTCGGTGTGGACGAGATCGACGCGTTCGATCATCAGGTTGGCTACGCGATGGCGTTCGACCGGGAACAACTGATCCCACACATCGTTGAGCCGCGCCATCGCCATCACCGTGCTAGCCTCGTCGACCTGCCCGCCGTTGTTCTGGATGTGGCGCACCACCGAGGCGATGGATTCGGGGCTGGTCAGCACGGTGCGGATCTGCGCCACGACGGCCGCCTCGATCTCAGCAGCAGGCAGACGTTCGTAGCTCTTGCCCGGCGCGCCGAACCGGCTCTCCGACTTGGAGACGTAGTACTGGTACTTGCGCCCGTTCTTGCGCGAGTAGGTCGGGTACATCCGTTCGCCCGAGGGCGCGTAGAGCAAGCCGCGCAGCAGTGCGTCGTTGCGCGACCTGATCTTGGTGTCCACGCCGCGCTCGTGGCTGTTGCGCGCCAGCACTGCGTGAACCTTGTCCCATAGCTCTTGCTCGATGATCGGCTGGTGCGCGCCCGGATACCACGTGCCCCGGTTCGATAGCTCGCCAAGGTAGATGCGGTTGCGCAGCACCTTGTGGATGTACTTCTTGTCGATGCGCGTTCCGGTACGCACGCGCCCGTCCTGCGTTGTCCACGCCTTGGTGGTGACGCCTTCGTCGGACAGGCGCGCGGCGATCTGCGTCGGCGAGCCGATGGTCAGCATCTCTTCGAACATTCGCCGCACCACGGCGGCCTCGTCCTTGTTGATCACCAGTAGGCGGTTGACCACGTCGTAGCCGATGGTGGGCACGCCGCCCATCCACATTCCCTTCTTCTTGGCGGCGGCGATCTTGTCGCGGATGCGCTCGCCGGTGACCTCGCGCTCGAACTGCGCGAAGGACAGCAGGATGTTGAGCGTCAGCCGCCCCATCGATGTAGTGGTGTTGAACTGCTGCGTGACCGAGACGAAGGACACCGACTGGCGCTCGAACACGTCGACCATCTTGGAGAAGTCGGTGAGGCTGCGCGTCAGGCGGTCGATCTTGTAGACGACCACGATGTCGATGCGCCCGTCCTGGATGTCGGCCAGCAGCCGCTTCAAGGCCGGGCGCTCGGTGTTGCCGCCGGAGAAGCCGGGGTCGTCGTAGTCGTCGGCGACCGGAATCCAGCCCTCGGCGCGCTGACTGACGATGTAGGCGTGGCCCGCTTCCTTCTGCGCGTCGATGGAGTTGAATTCCTGATCGAGACGCTCGTCTGAGGACACGCGGCAGTAGACGGCGCAGCGTTTGCGCGCCTTGGGTGAGGCAGTCTCGGCCATCAGTTGCCTCCCTTCAGCAGGCCGAAGAATTCCGGCCCGCTGCGGTGCTGCCCGGTGATCTGGCGGGCCACGGCGGTCAGGCTCTTGAAGCAGCGGCCCTCGTACTCAAACAGACCTTCGGCGGTCACGGTTACGCGGTGATCGCGCGTTGCCCATTCGCGCAGCAGCACCGTGCCCGGCGCGAAGTTGAGGGCGCGCGGTTTGGCGCGCAGCTTGATCCGGGAATGCTTGGCTCCGATGGCCTCCAAACGCTGGCGGGTCTCCGCCGCGAGGCCGCCGAAGGCCTGCTCCTGCAGCTTGTAGGCAAAGCGTGATTCGACATGGGTGCGGTTCGGGTGCGGTGGGCGGCGCTCGAAGTAGCGATCCCACAGCGTCCAGAGTTCGGCCATCGGCAGATGGCCCAGATCGGAGATCTGCGCCGCGATGGATGATGGGTTTTCGTTCATGACAACTTCTCCGGTTGAGAGGGGGTTGCATGAACGCGCTGGTCGGGCAGGAAGCCAAGGCGAACCGCACCCTCTGTCGCTTCCGGCGCAACGAGGGTGCGGACGATGGCCGCCGCGAGGATGGAGGAGACCTCCGCCGCGCGGGCGGCCGGGGTCATTTCGGATGGGGATGGCAGTTCGATGGTCGTCATGGCAGTTCCGGGAATTGCAATGCCTGAGATCGTCGGCCGGAACGTCCGAAAGGGATGGCAACGTAGGGCAATCCGAGCCATCGGCATTAAATCTGTTGCGCGTTTACGAAACGATTGACAGCGCAGCTTGCGACACCTAGAATTTGATCGTTAACCAATCACGCAACCAGGTCACAACCATGTCCTTCGGACAATTCATCCGCAAGACGCGCGAGGCGAAAGAAATTCAGATGAATGACTTCGCGCGGCAGCTGGAGATATCGCCAGCCTACTGGTCGCGCATTGAGCGCGACATGGAAAAACCGCCCAAGGACGAGCTGATCCGCAAGGCGGCCGAGATTCTCGGCATCAGTGCTGACGACGCCTTCGTCGAAGCCAGCCGTCTGCCGCCCGACATCCGCGACGATGTTGGCAATTTGGTTCGGATGTACCGCCGGAATGTGACGGAGAAGAAGTGAATGGCGGTACTGACTCTCGACTACCGGTGCTGCAACCGGAAGCTCCCCTTGTACATCAAGCACGCTGAGGTCGAGCGCATCGCCGCGACCGCACGCCAGCAACTGGTCGTGGACAGCATCGATTCCGTTTCATTCGACGCGCTGCGTCAGATCTCCGGCCTGAAGATCAACGGCATCGACTTTGCCCTGGAGGTCAGCACTGTTGATTTCCACGCAAAGCTGACCCACCATTTCCATCGAATCTTGACCCACCCTGGTTCGTGAGCTTCACGCTCACGTTGTGGATAAGTTCTTGGTCGCCTTCTCCTTCTTGGTGGTCTGTGGTGGTTGCTGTGCGGAGCTATTCTTGAACCGGTAGCTGTCATTGCCGGTCTCAAGAATATGGCTGAACAGCCCCGGATTTCGAGGAGGCACCAACTCTTGAGAAGATGGAGCCATGAACAAGTCACCGAAGTTCTCCCCGGAAGTCCGCGAGCGCGCCGTTCGCATGGTGCAGGAGCACCGAGCCGACTACCCGTCGCTGTGGGCAGCCATTGAATCGATTGCGCCCAAGATTGGCTGCGTGCCGCAGACCTTGAATGACTGGGTCAAGAAGGCCGAGGTCGACAGCGGCCAGCGCCCCGGCACCACCACGGCAGACGCCCAGCGCATCAAGGAACTGGAGCGTGAGGTCAAAGAGCTGCGCCGGGCCAACGACATCCTGAAGACGGCCAGCGCGTTTTTCGCGCAGGCGGAGCTCGACCGCCGATTGAAGTCTTGAAGAACTACATCGACCGCCACCGTGATGACTACGGGGTCGAGCCCATCTGCCGGGTGCTGCAGATGGCCCCGTCGTGTTACTGGCGCCACGCAGCCCGGCAACGCAACCCGCAACTGCGCAGTCAACGCGTCCAGCGTGACGAGGGTTTGAAAGCCGACATCCAGCGCGTGTGGCACGCCAACTGGCAGGTCTACGGGGCCGATAAGGTCTGGCTGCAGATGAACCGCGAGGGCATCGCAGTGGCGCGCTGCACGGTCGAGCGCCTGATGCGTGCCATGGGCTTGCAAGGAGCACGCCGTGGCAAGACAGTGCGCACCACCACGCCGGACACATCGGCACCGTGCCCGCTGGACCACGTCAACCGGCAATTCAAGGCCAGCCGGCCCAACGAGCTGTGGGTGTCGGACTTCACCTACGTCTCCACCTGGCAGGGCTGGTTGTACGTGGCCTTCGTGGTGGACGTGTACGCCCGGCGCATCGTGGGCTGGCGGGTCAGCCGCAGCATGCAAACGGACTTCGTGCTGGATGCGCTGGAGCAGGCGCTGTATGACCGCCAGCCAGCAGCCCATGCCTTGACGCACCATTCCGACAGGGGCAGTCAATACGTTTCCATACGCTACACCGAACGCTTGGACCAGGCGGGTATCCAGCCATCAGTGGGCAGCCGGGGTGACAGCTACGACAACGCACTGGCCGAGACCATCAACGGGCTGTACAAGGCCGAGCTGATTCACCGCCGGGGACCCTGGAAGACCAGGGAATCCGTGGAGCTGGCCACCCTGCAGTGGGTGCACTGGTTCAATCACGTCCGACTGCTCACGCCGATTGGGGGCATCCCTCCGGCAGAAGCTGAGGCAAACTACTGGAGGCAACTCGCCGTCAGCGACACCTCGACAGAGGTGTCAACTTAAACCAATCGGCCTCCTTGAAAGCCGGGGCGGTTCATGTCGAGGCAAACGATAAAGCCTACACATCAGAACACCGACCAGCCGGTGAACTCCGATAACTCCTGCAGCGCGCGCGTGCCGAGCAGTGAATTGCCAAACGCATTCAGGCCAGGAGACCAGACCGCGATCGATGCATGTCCCGGAACGACCGCCAGAATGCCGCCTCCGACGCCACTCTTGCCGGGGAAGCCGACCGAATAGGCAAAGTCGCCTGAACCATCATAGTGCCCCGCGAGCAACATCAAGGCGTTGATGCTGCGTGCCTGAGCTGGGTTCAGCAGGTGGGCTGCGGAGTCGAAGCCGGCCAGGAACCGGCCGGCGCTGGCCAATTGCTCGCAGTTCATCGTGATCGCGCATTGGCGACAGTAAATCTGCAGCAGACGTTCGCATTCCATGTGCAGATTGCCGCACGAGCGTAGAAAGTACGCCAGAGAGAAGTTGCGGTAGGCCGTCCGGTATTCCGAGGCGGCAACCTGTTCATCAATCGAGATCCGGTCATCTCCAGCCGCCGTGCGAACGAAATCCATCAGTTCGTCGAGTCCGCAGCCTGCGTCAGGCGCATCGAGCATGGCGTCGGTGGTGACCAGTGCGCCCGCATTGACGAAAGGATTGCGCGGTTTGCCGCCTTCCTGCTCAAGCTCGATGACCGAGTTGAAGGTGTAGTTAGATGGTTCCTTGCCCACCCGCTTCCAGAGCCGGTCGCCGTGACGGCCCAATGCGATCGCCAGTGAGAAGACCTTTGAGATGCTCTGGATCGAAAACGGCGTCGCAGCGTCGCCCGCGCTCAGCCGCTCTCCGCTGGCCAGGCACACACTGATCCCGAACTGATGCACATCAACGCTGGCCAGTTGCGGAATGTAGTGCGCCACCCGGCCGCGCTTGTGTGCGCGCTTCATGCGCGCGTCGAGCCCTACCAGAAAGCCCTGGAGCGTTTCCAAAGCGGCGTGGCCCATCGTTCAGGCCAAGTAACGCCGCGCCAGCAGCGCCCAGTATGCAGCGCCAATGGCCAGGTTGGCGTCGTTGAAGTCGTAACCCGGGTTGTGCACCATGCAGGCGCCCAGCTTGTCGCCATCCCCGTTTCCGATCAACAGGTAGCAGCCGGGGCGCTTCTCCAGCATGAAGGCGAAGTCTTCGCTGCCGGTGAGTGGCGGGGCCTGCGGCACGACGCGCTCGGCGCCAACCAATTCGGTGCCAATCTGACGGGCGAAGTCGGTTTCATCCTTGCTGTTGATCAGTGCCGCGTAGCCGCGCCGATAGTCGATTTCGGCCTTGACGCCAAAGCACTGCGCCTGTGCGTGAACGATTTCGGTAATGCGCTGCTGCAGCAGGCTGCGCACTTCGGGGTCGAGAGCGCGCACGCTCAGCTCGAGATGTGCGCTGTCGGGGATGACGTTATTGGCGCGCCCGGACTGCAGCACCCCCACGGTAACCACTGCAGCTTGAAGTGGATCGACGTTGCGCGAGACTACTGTCTGCAACGCCATCACCAGGCTGGCTGCTGCCACTACCGGATCTGCTGCCTTGTGCGGCACAGCGCCGTGACCACCATGACCTACCAGCGTAATGTAGACCTTGTCAGAGGAGGCCATCATTGGGCCTTCGCGAAAGATCAAGTGCCCCTGTGGCCAGCCGGGCATGTTGTGCATGCTGAAGATAGCGTCGCATGGGTATTTGTCGAACAGGCCGTCGTTCATCATGCGTACGGCGCCACAGTCGCTGGTGCCGTATTCCTCCGCCGGCTGGAAGATCAGGTTGAGTGTCCCTGAGAAGTCACCCTGCTCTGCCAGCACCTTTGCTGCCGCCAGCAGCATGGCCGTATGTCCGTCGTGGCCGCAGGCGTGCATGACGCCCTGGTTGCGACTTGCGTACTGCAGCCCCGTGGTTTCCTGGATCGGCAGTGCGTCCATGTCCGCGCGCAGACCCAGCGTGCGCGTGCCGTCGCCACGCTTGAGTTGCCCGACCACACCGGTTCCGCCCAGGCCGCGCTCAACGTGGTAACCCCAGTCCCGCAGTCGCGCAGCCACTAAATCACTGGTGCGCAGCTCTTCGAATGGCAGCTCGGGGTGCTGATGGATATCACGGCGCAAAGCAATGAATTCGTCTTCGTGTGCGCGTACCGCCTGCAAGGTGTCTTGAACAGTCATGCTATGAACTCACAGTCTGGCAAAATTCGCCTAGTAATCATTTCTGTAGTTCCTTGTCACCGCCGGTTTCGCGCATGAGCAGAATGCCTACGATGGCGATCAAGCTGGTGATAAGGACGTAGAGCGCTGGCGCCGCCGGGTTGTCGGTCACCTTGATGAGCCAGGTGATCACCAGTTGCGCGGTGCCACCAAACAGCGCCACGCCAAAGGCATAGGCAATCGACAGCCCGAGCGCGCGTACATGGCCGGGGAACAGCTCCGGGATGGCCACCAGCGTTGGCGCGCCGCCAATGCCCGTGAGCAATGCCAGCAGCGCAGTCGCCAGTGCCAGAGTGGCAACGCTGGTGTGCTCGATGAGCAGCATGTAAGCCGGATAGACCAGCACGAACAATGCCACGCGAGCCCAGAGCATCACGGGTTTGCGCCCATACAGATCTGACAGCCAGCCCCCAAGCAGCGCACCCGCCCAGGTCGCCACGCCGAATACGATGGTCGCCGACATGGCGATCGTCGCGGAGAGCTTGAGCGTGGTCACGGCATAGGTGGTCATGTAGATCGCCGCATAGGTCGAGATCGTCACACCCAGGATGACCATGAGCGCCAGCATGATCGGTCGCAGATGGTGCCGGATATCGGCCAGCGGGCTCTTGATGGGTCCGCTATGCGTGGGCTGCTCGAGGCTCTCGGGCATGTGGCGGCGCAGAAAGACGGCAATGGGGATCAATGCCAGACCGAGCAAGAAAGGGATACGCCAACCCCACGCCAGCATCTGCTCCTTGCTTAGCGCCAGCGTGAGCACAATGCCGACGATGCCAGCCGCCAGCGAGGCTATGCCCTGGCTGGCAAGCTGCCAGCTGCCATACAGGCCGCGCCGGCCCTGGGGTGCGATCTCGATCAGATACGTGGTAGACGGCCCGACCTCGCCGCCCAGGGCCAGCCCCTGCACCAGCCGACAGGCAATGACGATGATGGGTGCCGCCAATCCGATGCTTGCGTACGAGGGGGTGAGCGCCATGCCGATCGTGCCGACCGTGATGAGCGCAATGGTCAACAGCATGGCCGGCTTGCGTCCTGCACGATCGGCAAAAGCGCCGATCAGCAGCCCGCCCAAAGGGCGCGTGATGAAGCCAACGCCAAAGACCGCTACCGACAGCATCACCGTGACCAGCGGTTCGTCAGCGGGAAAGAAGGTCTGGCCGATATAAACGGCGAAGAACGCGTAGGTGGTGAAATCGAAGAACTCAAGCGCGTTGCCAGCCACTGTTGCAGCCACGACGCGGGGCTGCACCTTACTCGTCGCGGCAGTTGAAATGTTCGATGCGCCCTGGGATGTGGGCGACAACGCAACGTCGCCCATACTGGAATTTTGAATGCCCATGAATTCGTCTCCGGATGATTGCTGCTGCCCTGGAAGACAGTGCGCGAAATCATATGAATCATGATCAAATGCGTCTAATGCATAATTTATTCTGAATGCATTCAAAGAACTCATGCGACGAAGGAAATGAACCTGCGCCATCTGGAGTACCTGCTGGCCGTGGCGGACACCGGTTCGTTCAGCCGCGCCGCGGAACGTTGCCACATCACCCAGTCCGCCCTAAGTCGCAGCATCCAGACCCTCGAAGACGATTTCGGAGCACGTCTGATCGACCGAATGGGCAAGCGCAACGAGTTGACGCCGTTCGGCCAGACCGTTGCAAGCCGGGCGCGCCGCATGGTGCTGGATGCCGTTGAGCTAAAGCGCAGCGCACAGCTATTGCAAGATGGCTACTTGGGGGTCATTCGCATTGGGCTCGGCGCGGGGCCTACTGCACTGCTGATGCAGCCGTTTCTGCGTTATATGGCCTGCATGCATCCGGGAGTGCAGGTCAGCCTCGAATCAGGCCCCCCCGAGTTGCAGACCAGGCGCTTGCGCGAACGTGGATTCGACGCCCTGGTCGTGGATCTACGCAGCGTCACGCCTGCTGATGACCTGTTGATCGAAGATTTGGGCCAAATGCGCGGTGGTTTCATCTGTCGCGTGGGTCACCCCCTTACCAAATTCAACACCCCCATTACATTTGCACACCTCCAACGCTATCCGTTAGCGTCGACTTCACTCAATCCGGAGTTGGCACGTCTTCTGATCACCCGCTATGGGCCCGCAGCTGACCCCCAGGTCGCGGTGACCCTGCGCTGCAACGATATCAACAGTTTGCTACACGCGGTACACGGCAGTGACGCGGTGTTCCTCGGCCTCATCAGCCCCGCGCGTGAAGCCATCGCCAATGGTAGCTTGGTGGAGTTGCCCATCACTCCGGCGTTGAATGAGGGCGCACGCTTTGCGTTCGTTACCCTGGCCGACCGCACTGAAGCGCCTGCCATGGGAATTTTCCGCCAGTTTGTGGCCGAACATCTGCATGACTGAGAGTCTCTTGGGGACTACGCTGAGTTTCCAAAGCTTGGACTTGAAGTTGCCCCTTTTTCACGGACACCTTACCGTTTGGACAAAAGGAGCAGAAAAGTTAGGCTCTTTTCGCGAAACGTACGGATCAGCTCAAGCCCTGATAGCCAAAACCAGCACTGACGCGGGCTCCGGGGCAGATCCGGGCGCGCGATCCAGCATGCGAAACCAGCCCAGGTAAGACGCCAGGTACTTGGTGGCCACGCCCTTGAAGCGCCGCATCCAGCTGCGCAGGCGGCTGACGTAGGCGTTGACGTTCTGCACATGCCAAGGCCCGACCCGAACGCCAGCGTTGACGTTGACGCTGTGGTATTGCACGCCCAGCAGGTGGGCCGCAGCCGCCAGCGCTGCGCTGAGCTCGGCTGCAGTGGTATGGCAAGGCGCTGCTGGCGTCTTTGTCTGCCCGGCTGATGGCGGACTACGGGGACGGGTTCCAGAATTGCTTGCAGCGAAAAGCGCAGATTGCCACCCAGCATCAGATGCGGGATTTGTTTGCGCTCGCGTTCGGCGCGATCTTGGAAAATGTGGAGGGGCAGCGATGCTGCTTCAGCGGTGTCTTTGGCTGTGAGGTAGCGGCTACCTTGTGCATCAAACGCTGCGCCGACATCCTCATCGGCAGGCTTGAACTCCCGGTCGATGCCGAGCAGGGTCATCAGGAATTGCGCACTGCGGCGCTCGAATTCGAGAATATCGACTTCGTGGTAGCGGACGTGGCGAAACAGCTTGTGCCAGATCGGCCCTTGGCCATCGAGTCGCCAGCGGCGCAGCGTCTTGAGACTGACCTGCCAGCGGTCGGCGACGTGTTTTTCAGTCATCACGGGGTAGCGCATCTTTTTCTTCTCCAAGACAGATGCCCCATGACAACGCTGTTCGCCGTAGAAGCCAAGTTCAAACGCTTGATGTTCCGTTTTGTCGTCCTTATCAACCAAGTGACGAACGTACGGAACAATGTAGGCCACAGGAATTACGGCTTGGCCTGGCTCAGGCGCAGCATCAGTACCAGCGGATCAGCCGGAGATGCTTGGAAGCCGTAATACTCGTAAAACAACTTCGCACGCTCGTGCAGGGCATGAACCAGCAAGGCACGAACGCCCGTGTTCTGCGCCACGTTCACCGCCCGGTTGACGGCATCCTGCAGTAGGGAGCCACCCAGCTTGATGCCCTGGGCCTGGGTGTCGACGGCAAGCCTGGCCAATACCATGACGGGCACCGGATCAGGCATGTTTCTGCGCACACTGCCTGTGGCGAGCTGATGGGACACAGCACCAGCCGCCATTGCGTAGTAGCCATAAACACGGTGCTCTTTATCCGCCGCAACAAAAGTGCGACTGGCTCCGCTGATCTGATTGGCCATCGCCCGACGCTTGAGCCATTCATCCAGCACCGGTTCGCCGCAGGAAAAATCGATGCAGTGATGATCTGACGTCAGCGGCTGCGGCGCGACAAGATCAAGGCTCATACCTTGTTCCAGACAGGCTTCAGTGCAAACAGGCGTTCCAGCCCGGTGTTGGGCTGGGGTGGCGCATCGAGTAGATCGACAAACTGCTGGAATTTGTCAGCATCCAGCGTGAAGTGAACCTGATCAAGCACAACAGACTGGGCACGCTCGCAGGCGGCCTCCAGCATAAAGTCCGAACGGTTCTTTCCCAGCAGGTTGGCGGCGTGATCGATGAGGTCACGCTGCTCGGGCAGAGCACGCAGATTGATGGCGGCAGCACGCATGACGAAGCTCCTCGTGTAAATACAACAGATACACAAATGGTAGTGATGCGTGTAGCTGTTGTCAATACAATCAAAACTGGCCGAATCGTCTAAACCAAGGAGTAAAGTGCAGCGCTTGCCTCTCCGCGTTGGAAGCGGGACGCGGGTTCAGTTCCGTGTTCCGCCACCACATCAACGTCCAAGGGCGTTCGCCAACATCCGGCGAACGCCCTTTTTCTTTGGCAAAGCCGCTATGCCGTCGCCCGGGCCGCAGGCAATGGCGGGCGCCGCCCCGGAAGCAGCAGCGCCACGCCGGCCGCCATCATCAGCAGCGCGCCCGACAGGCCGAAGGCGAGCCAGTGCGTGCCGAAATGCTCGTAGCCCCAGCCGCCCAGCCAGGAACTGATCATGGCCCCCACCTGGTGCCCCACGTAGGTCCAGCCGTAGAGCACTCCCACCAGGCGCACCCCGTAGACGTCCGCCAGGATGGCCGACGACAGCGCAATGCTGCCGGCCCAGGCGATGCCGCCGATGACCGAGGTGCCGTACAGCTCCAGCGTGCTGCCCGCGAGCAGCAGCGAGAAGAAGCCCACGCCGCGCACGCAGTAGATGGCGGCCAGCAGCTTGCGCCGCGGCAGGCGGTCGGCCAGGCGGCCCAGCACCAGGGTGCTGGGAATGGCCACCAGCCCGATCAGGCCTATGCCCAGGGCGCTGGTGGTGGCGTCGAAGCCGTGGTCCATCAGCATGGGCATGCCGTGCGTGCCCAGCAGGTTCATGCTGAAGCCGCAGGCGAACATGCCCAGCGTGATCTTCAGGAAGGTGCTGGTGCGCATGGCCTGCAGCACCGTGTAGTGCTGGCCCACGGGGACCACGGGGTTGGCGGCGCGGTGCGCGCCGGGCAGCGGTGCGTCGCCATCGAGCGGTGCCTCGTCGCGTATCAGGAACAGCGCCGCGGGTACGGTGATGGCCGCAAACAGCACGGCGAAGCCCAGCAGCGTGGCCTGCCAACTCGCGTGCTGCAGCGCCAGGCCCAGCGCGGGCGTCATGATCGCGATGCCGGCCATGGAGCCCGTGGACAGGAAGAACAGCGCCATGCCACGGCGGCGGTTGAACCAGCGGCTGATCACGGGCGTGAGCGCCACCGGGCTGGTGAAGCCGGCCCCGATCGACATGAGGATGCCGAAGCTCAGCAGCAGCTGCAGCGGCGTGCGGGCGGTCACCGCCCACAGCGTGGATCCCACCAGCATGACCGTGCCGGCCAGCAGCACGAAGCGCGTGCCCCGGCGCGCCACCAGCCAGCCAGCCAGCGGCGTGGCTGCGCCATAGCACAGCATGCCCACGGCCACGATGGACGAGAGCATGCTGCGCGAGAAGCCCAGGTCTTCGGCCATGGGCAGGAACAGCGGGCCCAGGCCCAGGCGCAGGCCCACGGTGAGGGTCGTGAGTACGGTGGCTGCGGCCACGATGTTCCAGCCAAAGTACCAGCGGGGGGTGTCGGGAGAGGTCATGTCCTGCGGCGATCAGCAAAACGGTAGGTTGTACGCGATCTTGCGGCGCATCGTCACGCCCTTGGCATCGTGGATGGCGCGGGGACCGGTCGCGTGACGTGGATGTCATCGCGTAGGCGACACGCGCTGAAGTGCCGGTTCGCCACAATAGCCGTTTGCATTCTCAATAACGGAGACGAATCCATGGCGCGCACCGTACAGCAGCTTTTCGATCTTTCGGGCAAGACCGCTCTCGTCACCGGCGGCTCGCGCGGCCTGGGCCTGCAGATGGCGCAGGCGCTGGGCGAGGCGGGCGCGCGCATCATGCTCAGCTCGCGCAAGGCCGAGGACCTGGAGCAGGCCGTCGCCGAACTGCAGGCCGCCGGCATCGACGCGCGCTGGATCGCCGCCGACTGCGCGCGTGAGGACGACATCCAGCGCCTGGCCAGCGAGACGCTGCAGCGCATGGGCGACGTGGACATCCTGGTCAACAACGCCGGCGCCACCTGGGGCGCGCCGGCCGAAGACCATCCCCTGGCCGCCTGGGACAAAGTGATGAACCTCAACGTGCGCGGCTATTTCCTGCTGTCGCAGGCCATCGCCAAGCACAGCATGATCCCGCGCCGCGGCGGACGCATCATCAACGTGGCTTCCATCGCGGGGCTGGCCGGCAATCCCTTCGAGATGAAGACCATTGCCTACAACACATCCAAGGGCGCGGTACTCAACTTCACGCGCGCGCTGGCGGGCGAGTGGGGCGTGTACGGCATCTGCGTGAACGCCATCTGCCCGGGCTTCTTCAAGACCAAGATGACCACCGTGCTCATAGAGACCCTGAGCGAGGAGAAGATGGCTACGCACGCGCCGCTGCGCCGCCTGGGCGACGACGAGGACCTGAAGGGCATCACGCTGCTGTATGCGAGCGAGGCCGGCAAGCACATCACGGGCCAGTGGCTGGCCGTGGACGGGGGCGTGAGCGCCATCCTCGGCGGGTGACCGGCCTGCACGGATGGGCGTTGGCGGCTATTCTTGCCCCCTTCATTTTTTCAGGAGCAGACAGTGCTGGACTTCGGAGCCGACATTCCCTTCGTCAAAGAGCTGGGTTTCACCCTACGGCGCATGCATGGAGGGGAGTCCGAACTGCACTACCAGGCCCGCCCCGAGCACACGAATTCTTTCGGCGTGATGCACGGCGGCGCCGTCATGACGCTGCTGGACGTGGCCATGGCCACGGCCGCGCGCAGCGACACACTGGACACGGGCGTGGTCACCATCGAGATGAAGACCAGCTTCATGCGCCCGGCGCGCGGCCCCATGGTGGCCCGGGGCAAGCTGATCCAGCGTACGCGCTCCATGGCCTTTGCCGAGGCCTGGGTGTACGACGCCGAGGGCCGCCTGTGCAGCCAGTCCACGGGCACCTTCAAGTACGTGCCCAGGGCCCAGCCGGCGGCGGGGCAGGGCGGGGGCGCCATCTCCACCGATTGATGTTTTGAGCCAAATAGATCTCTGGCGCTTGTATGGCAAGCGCTGGCAGCTATCGAAATGTGATCAACCCGGCATCCGAGGAGGCAAGACGCCATGCCACGCAACACGCAAATCCTGCTCGACAACCGTCCCCGGGGCCAGGCCTCGCCGGACAACTTCCGCCTGGTTGTCGGCGACACCCCGGCACTGCGGGACGGCCAGGTGCTGGTGCGCCACCACTACCTGAGCCTGGACCCGTACATGCGCGGGCGCATGAACGAGGGCAAGAGCTACGCCGCCTGCCAGCCGCTGGGCGAGGTGATGATCGGCGGCACCGTGGGCGAGGTGGCCGAGAGCCACCACCCGGCCTACGCCGTGGGCGACAAGGTGGTGGGTATGGGCGGCTGGCAGGAGTGGAGCGTGGTCGATGGCGATGCGCCGGGCATGCTGCGCAAGGTCGATACCCGCCACGTACCCCTGTCGTACTACCTGGGCGCCGTGGGCATGCCCGGCGTGACCGCCTGGTACGGCCTGGTCAGGATCATCGACCCCAGGCCTGGCCAGACCCTGGTCGTGAGCGCCGCCAGCGGCGCCGTGGGCAGCGCCTTCGGCGCGCTGGCCAAGGCGCGCGGCTGCCGCGTGGTGGGCATTGCCGGCGGGCCAGACAAGTGCCGCTACGTGACCGAGGAGCTGGGCTTCGACGCCTGCATAGACCACCGCGCGCATGGCGACCTCGCCTCCATGTCCAAGGCCCTCAAGCAGGCCTGCCACGACGGCATCGACGGCCATTTCGAGAACGTGGGCGGATACATCCTCGACGCCGTGCTGCTGCGCGCCAACGCGTTCGCGCGCGTGGCCCTGTGCGGCATGATCGCCGGCTACGACGGCCAGCCGCTGCCGCTCGCGAACCCGGCGCTCATCCTCATCAACCGCATGAGGATCGAGGGCTTCATCGTCAGCGAGCACATGGAGGTCTGGCCCGAGGCGCTCGCGGAGCTCGGCGGCCTGGTGGCCAGCGGCAGGCTGCGCCCGCGCGAGACCATCGCCCAGGGCCTGGCCGCCGCGCCCCAGGCCTTCCTGGACCTGCTGCAGGGGCGCAACTTCGGCAAGCAGCTGGTCAAGCTGATTTGACGCACCGGCACCGGGGCCGGGCCCGCGGTAGCATGATGTGAGCCTGGCTGTACGCAGCGCCCGCCGGAGTCGCACCGTGACCGAACTCATCCTGCACCACTACCCCGCATCGCCGTTCGCGCACAAGGCGCGCTGCGTGCTCGGCTTCAAGCGGCTGGCGTGGCGGTCCGTCATCGTGCCCAGCGTCATGCCCAAGCCCGACGTGGTGGCGCTGACGGGTGGCTACCGGCGCACGCCGTTCCTGCAGATAGGCGCCGACATCTATTGCGACACGGCGCTGATCTGCGACGTGCTGGAGCACCTGCGGCCCGAGCCCACGCTGTACCCGCCGCACCTCAAGGGCGTCTCGCGCGTGTTCGCGCAGTGGGCCGACACCATGCTGTTCACCGCCGCCATGGCCTACAACCTGCAGCCGCGCGCGGCCGAGGCGCTGTTCGCCGGCTTCCCCGAGGGCGCGGCCCAGGCCTTCAGCGCCGACCGGCGCGCCATGGGCATGGCGCACCCGCACCCGCAGGACGCGGCGGCGGCCTACCGCTCCTACCTGCGGCGCATCGCCAACATGGTCGAGGAGCATGACTTCCTGTTCGGCAGCGAGCCCTGCGTGGCCGACTTTGCTGCCTACCACCCGCTGTGGTTCACGCGCCAGTGCGTGCCGGTGATGGCGGACATCCTGTCCGCCACCCCGGCCGTGCTTGAATGGATGGACCGCCTGGCGGCGCTGGGCCAGGGCCGGGCCGAGAAGCTCAGCGCCCAGGACGCCATCACCGTGGCCGCGGGCGCCGTGCCGCAGCCGCTGCTGCCCGAGGTCTTCCAAGACGAGCACGGCATCGCCCTGGGCAGCCACGTGAGCATCGCTGCCGAGAGCTTCGGCACCGAGCCCACCGTGGGCCTGCTGGTCGCCGCCACGCGCACGCGCTACACGCTGGCGCGCACCGACCCGCGCGCGGGAGACCTGCATGTGCACTTTCCGCGTATCGGCTATGTGTTGCGTCCTGCCTGAATCTGGGGTGTGAGCTGGCTCTAGCGCTTGCCAGAAAAGCCCCAAAGCCCAATTCGGTCGAGAGCAAAAGGAATGGCTCTTATGGCGCCGGCCGCACCAGCCGCACCACCAGCCGCGTGCCGCGGCCCACGTCGCCGCGGGCCTGGCCGCTGGCCATGTCCACGGCCCAGCTCTGCTGCACCGTCATGCTGCTCTCGCCCGCGCCGCCGCGCATCACGTTGCCGTATGCATAGGGGTTGACGGAGCCGGTGTTGACGCTGGCCGTGCCCGTCCAGTGCCAGTCGCGCGGCGTGGCCGGGAACAGCCGCTGGTCCACCGATGGCGGCTGCGCGCTGCGGTTCACCAGGCGGCGCAGCTCGTTCACGCGCGGCAGGCGCCAGGCCACGCCGCTGTCCTTCCAGCGCTGGCGCGCCAGCGCCTGGGCCTCGCCGTAGGTCAGCAGCCGGGCCAGGCCGGCGCAATGGCTGCCCGTCCAGCGCATGCCCTCCACGCAGCGCGGCCAGGCAAGGCGTGCGCGCTGGTCGATGACCAGCGTGCCGTCGGGTGACACGCTCAACGCGGGCGGTTGTGCGGCTTGTGCGGGCGCGGCTGCGCCGGCGTCGCCGCGCGGCGCGGCGGCGGCCGGCAGGGCCAGCGCGGCGCACAGGACTAGGGCGAATCGACATTCAAACACCCCCGTCGCCAAGGTCCTGGGCAGTCGACGGCTAGGCGCGAGCTGCGCCGTGTATCGCGATACACCAGCGGCGAGCAACGACGCCGGGGGCTGCCCAGGACCTTGGCCCGAAGGGTTGCCCATAGCGGCCCGCCATGCGTCGTTGCTCCTCGGTTGTTGGTGCCTACCAGCGTCCTCCTCGCGCCTAGCCTGGCGGGCCGCTATGGGCAACGACGGGGGTGTTTGAATGTCGATTCGCCCTAGGGCGGCATGGCCAGGAAGGCGGGGGATGATGGCGGATGCGGGCATGGCAGCGCCATTGTCGGCGCGCCCGCGCGAAGCCAATGGCCCGATCAGAGGGCGCTTGCAGGCCTTTATGCGGCCGCCGGGCAGGATGCGGCGAGTCTGGAGACAATCGGGCGGATGCCCATGTCCGTCTTGCCGCGCATGGCCCCGCCGCCAGGGCCACTCCACACCTTGCCGCTCTGCCCTTGGCCCGGAGGCCGGCGGTGAGCGCACGCCCGGGCATCGGCCCGGTCATCGACGACGGCCTGGCGCCGTCCGCGCGCCGCCAGGCCATGCTGGTCATCATTCTGGGGCTGACGCTGGCCGTGCTCGACACCAGCCTCGTCAACCTGGCGCTGCCCGACATCGCGCGCCAGCTGCAGTCCAATGCGGCGCAGTCGATCTGGGTGGTCAATGCCTACCAGCTCGCCACGCTGATCGTGCTGCTGCCGCTCGCGGCCCTGGGCGAGCGCATGGGCTACCGGCGCGTGTATCTGGTGGGCATCGCGCTGTTTTCCGCGGCGTCGGTAGGCGCCATGCTGGCCTCATCCATGCTGGCGCTGATCGTTGCGCGCGCCCTGCAGGGCCTGGGCGCGGCCGGCGTGATGGCCGTGAACGCGGCCCTGGTGCGCCTGATCTATCCGCGTGCGCAGCTGGGCCAGGGCATGGCCATCAATTCGCTGGTGGTGGCCACGGCGTCCATGGCCGGGCCGTCGGTGGCGGCGGCGATCCTGTCGGTGGCGTCTTGGCCCTGGCTGTTCGCCATGAACCTGCCGCTGGGCCTGGGCATCTGGTGGCTGGGGCGGCGCGCGTTGCCGGCCAACCCGCCGTCGGAGCACGACGGGCCGCGCTTTTCCGCCATCGACGTGCTGCTCAACGGCACCATGTTCACGCTGATCTTCCTGGGCGGCGCGCAACTGGGCGTGCGCGGGCAGGCGCAGGGCGCGGGCGGCGTCGCGGGTGGGTGGCTGCTGGCCGCCGGCTTGGCCGTGGGGGCCGTGTTCCTGCGGCGCCAGTGGCGCCTGGCGGCGCCGCTGTTCCCGGTGGACCTGCTGCGCATACCCGTGTTCGCGCTGTCCATGGGCTCGTCCGTGGGGGCGTTCTGCGCGCAGATGCTGGGTTTCCTGGCACTGCCGTTCCTGCTGCTGGAGGCGCAGGGCCGCAGCCACCTGGAGGCCGGCCTGCTCATCACCGCCTGGCCTCTGGCCACGGCCCTGGTGGCGCCGCTGGCGGGGCGCATGATCGGCCGCTACCCCGACGGCCTGCTGGGCGGCATAGGCATGGCCGTGTTCGCGGCCGGCCTGCTGTCGCTGGGCCTGCTGCCGGCGCAGCCGGCCGACTGGAACGTGGTCTGGCGCATGGCGCTGTGCGGCGCGGGCTTCGCGTTGTTCCAGTCGCCTAACAACCACACCATCGTCAGCTCGGCCCCGCTGCACCGCAGCGGCGCGGCCAGCGGCATGCTGGGTACAGCGCGCCTGACGGGCCAGACGCTGGGCGCGGTGGTGCTGGCGGCCATCTTCGCGCTGCGGCCGGGGCATGACGGCAGCGCCGAGTCCCTGGCCTTGCTGCTGGCCGCGGGCTGCGCGTTCGCGGCCGGGGTGTGCAGCTCGCTGCGCGTGCGTGCCTGATGCAGCAGGGGGCCACAGCTTCTGCCCTGGTATGGCTGCGCCGCGACCTGCGCTGCGACGACCATGCCGCGCTGTATCACGCGCTACGCCGCTTTGGGCGGGTGTATTGTGCCTTCGTGTTCGATACCGACATCCTGGACGCGCTGCCCACGCGCAGCGACCGGCGCGTGGAGTTCATCCACGCCAGCGTGCTGGAGCTGCACCAGGGACTGGCCGAGCTTGCCGCCCGAAGCGGCGCCCCGGGCGGCGGGCTGATCGTGCGCCATGGCCCGGCTCCGGAGTGCATCGTGCGGCTGGCGCGCAGCCTGGGCGTGCAGGAGGTGCTGGCCAACCGCGACTACGAGCCCCAGGCCATCGAGCGCGACCGGCGCGTGGCCCGGGCCCTGCAGGCCGCGGGCATCGCCTTCAGCGACTACAAGGACCAGGCGCTGCTCGACCGCGACGAGGTGCTGACCCGGCAGGGCCGACCCTACGGCGTGTTCACGCCCTACAGGCGCGCGTGGCTGCAAAGGCTCGACGCCTTCCAGCTCACGCCATACCCGGTGGCGAGCCACGCCCGGCACCTGGCCGCGCCGCCCGCGGGCGAGTGCCTGCCCACGCTGCAGGAACTGGGCTTTGCGCGCACCAACCTGCACGAGCTGCCCCTGCCCACCGGCATGCGCGGCGCGCAGCTGCTGCTGCAGGACTTCATGCCGCGCATGGCGGCGTACCACGAGGCGCGCGACTACCCCGGGCGCAAGGGCGTGTCCTACCTGTCGGTGCACCTGCGCTTCGGCACCGTGTCCATCCGCCAACTGGCGGCGCTGGCGGCCGCGCAGGCGGCCCAGGGCTGCGAGGGCGCGCAGGCCTGGCTGTCTGAGCTGGCCTGGCGCGACTTCTACTTCATGATCCTGTGGCACCACCCACAAGTGGCCACGCAGTCGTTCAAGCCCGTGTACGACCGCGTGCAGTGGGACGACGCGCCCGAGCTCTGGCAGGCCTGGTGCGGGGCGCGCACCGGCTACCCGCTGGTCGATGCCGCCATGCGCCAGCTGCACCAGACGGGCTACATGCACAACCGCCTGCGCATGGTGGTGGCGAGCTTTCTGACCAAGGACTTAGGGCTGGACTGGCGCCGGGGCGAGCGCCATTTCGCTGCGCACCTGAACGACTACGACCTGGCGGCCAACAACGGCGGCTGGCAGTGGGCCGCCTCGACCGGCTGCGACGCGCAGCCATGGTTCCGCATCTTCAACCCCGTCACGCAGTCGCAAAGATTCGACCCGCAGGGCCGCTTCATCCGCTGCTACCTGCCCGAGCTCGCGCGCGTGCCGGACGCGCACATCCACTTTCCCGCCGCCATGGGGCCGCTGGAGTTGGCGGCCTGCGGCCTGCGCCTGGGGGTGGACTATCCTTTGCCCGTCGTGGACCATGCCCGGGCGCGCGAGCGCACCTTGATGCGCTTTCACTTCCTGGGCGCGAGCGAGGGCGGCTGAGCCCCTACATCAGCACGGTCTGCGCCACGACCACCACGCCGATGAGCAGGTTCACGCCCACCCAGGCGCGGATCCTGCCCAGCGCCTGGCCCCCGGCGCTCCAGTCCGAGGTGGCCACGGCCTGCTCCAGACGGCTGAGCAGCGCGAAGTAGATGTAGGCGAAGATGCCCATCATCACGATGCCCAGCGTGGCCATGATGGTCCAGTCCAGCGGCATGGAGAATGCGCCGCCCGATCCCACGCTCACCGCGCCGATCATGCCCAGCCCGCTGGTCAGCACGACGACGATGGCCACGGCCACCGCGCCCAGGAAGCGCTGCAGCACGTCGTGCATCAGCTGCACGCGCTGCGGCGGTTCGAGCCGCTGCGCCGCGGGCCGCAGGAAGAGATGGGCGAAGACCATGCCGCCGATCCACACGATGATGGACAGGACGTGGGTGAGCTTGAGGGCGTTGTAGAGCATGAGCGGGGCCAGGTGCGAAACCCGCAATTGTGCAGCGGTGCGGGTGCCGCCCCGGTGGTATTCCTCGCCCGCGTAAAGGGTGTCACGTGCCGGCGCCGGCATGCTCCGCCCGCAGCGCCCCCGCGGCCTGCACCATGTTGCGCAGCGCGGCCTCGGTCTCGGGCCAGGCGCGGGTCTTGAGGCCGCAGTCGGGGTTGACCCAGAGGTTGCCGGGCGGCACCACCTCGGCGGCCCTGCGCAGCAGGCGCAGCATCTCGTCCACGCCGGGCACGCGCGGCGAGTGGATGTCGTACACGCCGGGGCCGATCTCGTTGGGGTATTTGAAGGTGCCGAAGCCCTGCAGCAGCTCCATGCCGGAGCGGCTGGTCTCGATGGTGATCACGTCGGCGTCCATGGCGGCGATCCCGGGCAGGATGTCGTTGAACTCGCTGTAGCACATGTGGGTGTGGATCTGCGTGGCGTCGCCCACGCCGCACGCGGCGATGCGGAAGGCACGCGTGGCCCAGTCCAGGTAGGGCTTCCAGTGCGCGCGGCGCAGCGGCAGGCCCTCGCGGATGGCGGGCTCGTCGATCTGCACGATGCCGATGCCGGCGCGCTCCAGGTCTGCCACCTCGTCGCGGATGGCCCAGGCGATCTGCTCGCAGGTGCGGCTGCGCGGCTGGTCGTCGCGCACGAAGGACCATTGCAGGATGGTCACGGGCCCGGTGAGCATGCCCTTCATGGGCCGGGGCGTGAGGCTCTGGGCGTATACCGTCCAGTCCACCGTCATGGGGCGCGGGCGGGCCACGTCGCCGTAGAGCACGGGCGGCTTGACGCAGCGCGAGCCGTAGCTCTGCACCCAGCCGTTTTGCGTGAACGCGAAGCCGTCGAGCTGCTCGCCGAAGTACTCCACCATGTCGTTGCGCTCGGCCTCGCCGTGCACGAGCACGTCCAGGCCCAGCGCCTCCTGCGTGCGCACGGCGTGCGCGATCTCGGCGCGCATGCGGGCCTGGTACTCGGCGTCGTCCAGCGCGCCGCGGCGGTGGGCGGCGCGCGCCGCGCGGATGGCGGGGGTCTGCGGGAACGAGCCTATCGTGGTGGTGGGCAGCAGCGGCAGGCGCAGGCGCGTGCGCTGCACCGCCTGGCGCGCGGGGAAGGGGGCGCGGCGCCGGTCGGCGCCCTCGGGCGCCCCGGCCAGGCGGCGGGTCACCTCGGGGCGATGCACGCGCGCGCTGGCGCGGCGGCTGGCGGCGGCGGCGCGGGCATCGGCCAGCCGGGGATCGCCGTCGCCTGCGCGGCCGTCCAGCAGCGCGGCCAGCAGGCCGAGCTCGCCGAGCTTCTCGGTGGCGAAGGTGAGCCAGGAGCGCAGCTCGGCGTCGAGCGCGTCCTCGCCCGCGAGCGAGACGGGCACGTGCAGCAGCGAGCACGAGGGCGCGATCCACAGTGGCCCCTGATGCTTGTCGGCCACGGGGCGCAGCAGGGCCAGGGCGGCGTCGGGGTCGGTGCGCCAGATGTTGCGGCCGTCCACCACGCCCACCGACAGCACCTTGTAGCCCGGCAGCCAGTCGGCCACGCCCGTGAGCTCGTGCGGCGCGCGCACGGCGTCCACGTGCAGGCCGGCCACGGGCAGCTGGCAGGCCAGGCGCAGGTGGTCTTCGAGCGGCGAGAAGTAGGTGGCCAGCAGCACCTGCGGCCCGGCCTTGCCGAGCTGCCAGTAGGCGGGCTCGAACGCCTGGCTCCAGGCGGCGGGCAGATCCAGGCCCAGGATGGGCTCGTCGATCTGCACCCACTCCACGCCCTGCGCCTTGAGCCGCGCGAGGATCTGCGCGTACACGGGCAGCAGGCGGTCGAGCAGGGCCAGGCGGTCGAAGGGGGTGTCGCCCTTCTCCTTGGACAGCCACAGGAAGGTGAGCGGCCCCACCAGCACGGCCTTCACGCGGTGACCCAGCGCCTGGGCCTGGGCAACCTCGCCGAACAGGCGCTCGCTGGCGAGGGAGAAGGCCGTGCCGGCGTGCAGCTCGGGCACGAGGTAGTGGTAGTTGGTGTCGAACCACTTGGTCATCTCCAGCGCGCTCTGGCCCGCGCCCTCATGCGCCGCGTGCGTGCAGCCGGCGCCGCAGCCGGGCGCGCCGTGGGCCTGCGCCTGCACGCCGCGCGCCATCGCGAAGTAGCGCGCCAGCTCCGGCGTGTCCGGCGCGAAGCCGAAGCGCGCGCTCTCGCAGCCCAGCAGCTGGATGTGGTTGGCCACGTGGTCGTAGAAGGCGAAGTCGCCCACCGTGACGAAGGCCAGGCCCGCGTCGCGCTGGGCCTGCCAGTGGCGCGTGCGCAGTTCGGCGCCCACGGCTTCGAGGGCGGCGGCGTCGATCTCGCCGCGCCAGTGGCGCTCCAGCGCGAACTTGAGCTCGCGCTGCGCGCCCATGCGCGGAAAGCCCAGGGTGTGCGTGAGGACGGGGGTGGCGGCCATGGCGTAGTGGTTCCTTTGCTTGCAGTCGTTGATGCCTGGCCGCAATGGTCCGCCAAGGGTGTTTATGATTCAAACGAAAGTTTTGTCAATTCATCTTGAGAATTTCTAATGATTCAGTCGATCCTGGAGATTCGGCACCTGCGCACGCTGCAGGCGCTGCGCGACAGCGGCAGCCTGGTGCGGGCGGCGCAACTGCTCAATCTCACGCAGTCGGCGCTCTCGCACCAGATCAAGCTGCTGGAGGACCGCTACGGCACGCCGCTGTTCGAGCGCAAGTCCGTGCCGCCGCAGTTCAGCGCCACGGGCACGCGCCTGCTGCAGCTGGCCGACGCCGTGCTGCCCCAGGTGGAGGCGGCCGAGCGCGACGTGGCGCGCCTGTCGCAGGGGCAGGGCGGACAACTGCGCATCGCCGTGGAGTGCCACACCTGCTTTGACTGGCTGATGCCGGCCATGGACGCCTTCCGCGCGCGCTGGCCCGAGGTGGAGCTGGACATCGTGAGCGGCTTCCACGCAGACCCCGTGGGCCTGCTGCACCAGGGGCGGGCGGACCTGGCCATCGTCTCCGAGGTGGACGCGCAGGAGCAGGGCGTGGACTACCACCCGCTGTTCGGCTTCGAGATCCGGGCGCTGCTGGCCAACACGCACGCGCTGCTGGCCAAGCCCTACCTGGTGGCGCAGGACTTCGCCGACCAGACCGTCATCACCTACCCCGTGCCCGACGAGATGCTGGACCTGGTGCGCCAGGTGCTGGAGCCCGCCGGCGTGCGCCCGCCGCGGCGCACCACCGAACTCACCGTGGCCATGCTGCAGCTCGTGGCCAGCGGCCGCGGCGTGGCCGCCCTGCCGCTGTGGGCCGTGCAGGGCTACCTGGACCGGGGCTACGTGGCGGCGCGACCCATCGGCACGCAGGGGCTGCGCGGCGAACTGCACGCGGCCTGCCTGCCGCAACTCTCGTCCAGGCCCTTCCTGCAGGACTTCGTGCGCGTGACGCGCGAGACGAGCTTCGTCACGCTCAAGGGGGTGGAGCTTCTATGATTTTGATAGCTGCAGGCGCTCTCTGAGAAAGCGCTGTAGGCAGTTTTCATCCAAATTCCCAGAGGGACTGCAGAACTTAGATAACGCGAATCATTCTCAATCAATTTATGCGCCCATGGCCGCCAGTCTTGCCATCCACTCCCGCCTGCACGTCGCGTTGCGCATTGCCGCCGCCGTGCTGGGCGGCTACGCCTTCTGCTGGGGCTTCGTCGCGCGCAGCCTGCCGCGCGTGTGGCTGGTGCTGGCGGGCGCGGCATCGCTCGTGCAGATGGGCCTGGCCTGACGGGGAGATACACGCATGTTCCAAAATTTCCGCCTTGCCATGACCTGGCTGCACACTTGGTTCGGGCTCGCGCTCTGCTTCGTGCTCATGGTCGTTTTCTTCTTCGGCACGCTAGTCGGTGTTCGACCGTGAGGCCGACCGCTGGGCCATCCCGCAGTCGCGCTTCGCGCCGCAGCCCATGCCCTCGTTCGGCAAGGTGCTCAGGCCCGTGTTCGAGAGCATGCAGCCCACCAGGGAGAGCATCGAGCGCATGCGCGGCAAGGTGGACGGCCCCATGCCCGAGCGCTTCGACACCGTGCGCCGCTGGGGCGCCTACACCACGCACCGCGACCCGGTGCTGGGCCTGTTCGCGGGCTACGTGATGCCCAACGCCAAGGACCCGGAAGACGGCGTGTGGGGCAACCGCACCATAGACCCGCGCACGGGCGCGGCGCTGCCCGACGACCGGCTCAAGGTGGGAGCCGCTTCTTCTACCCACTGCACTACAGCCTGAACTTCCACTGGAAGAACCTGGGCACGTGGATCGTGGGCTTCGCCGCGCTGATGATGCCGGTGGCGCTGGCGAGCGGCGTGGTCATGCACCGCAAGATCTTCCGCGAGTTCTTCACCTTCCGCCCCCAAAAGACCACGCAGCGCAGCGCGCTGGATCTGCACAACATGACGGGCGTGGAGGCGCTGCCGTTCCACTTCTTTTTCGCGTTCCCGGGGCTGGTGATCTTCGCAGGCATCTACTTCCCCGTCTCGCACACACAGCTGGAGCCGCTGCACGAACTGCACGAGAAGGTCGAGGCGCAGGAGACGGGCCTTCCGCACGACCGCACGGGCGTGGCCGCGCCGCTGGCCTCCGTCGATGCCATGGTGGCCGAGGCGCAGCGCCGCTGGGCCGCGCAGGGCATGGCGGGCGAGGTGGGCTTCCTCGCGCTGCAGCATGTGGGCGACACCAACGGCTACGTGAGCATCTACCGCGCGGGCACCGACCGCATCGCGCTCGTGGGCAACGGCATCCACTTCAAGGCCAGCACCGGGGAGCTGCTGCGCGAAGACCCGGCCAAGTCGGCGGTGGACGGCGTCAACGAATTCCTCACCGGCCTGCACCTGCAGCACTTCCGCCACTGGCTGCTGCGCTGGCTGTACGTGCTGGGCGGGCTGGCCGGCTGCGTGTGCATCGCCACGGGCTTCCTGTTCTTCGTGGAAAAGCGCAAGAAGCAGCACGCCAGGGCCGGCAGCCAGGGTGCGCGCGTGGTCGATGCGCTGGCCGTGACCACGGTGACGGGCATGCTCATCGCGGCCCTGGGCATCCTCATCGCCAACCGCCTGCCGCCCGAGGCGCTGCCCGCCGGCTGGCGGCCGCGCGGCGACCTGGAGCAGTATGCCTTCTGGGCCGCCTGGGTGCTGGCCATGGCGCACGCCTTCTGGCGCAGCACGCCCGTGGCCCAGTGCCGCATGGCGCCCGCGTGGCGCGAGCAGAGCTGGGCCATCGCCGCGATGGCGGTGGCGGCGGTGCTCAACTGGGTGACCACGGGCGACCACCTGCTCAAGACCCTGGGCGCGGGCTACTGGCCCGTTGCGGGGGTGGACCTGTTCATCCTCACCGGCGCCGCGCTGGCTGTGGTGGCCGCGCGCAAGCTGGGGCGGCGCGCCCGGGTGGTGCCTGCCGCGCGCATCGCGGAGGCGGCCCATGCGTGACGCGCTGCTGCTCGCCGCCGCCATGCTTGCCGCCACGGCCGGCATGGGCTGGCTGGCCCTGGACGTGCACTGGGAACAGGTGCGCGGCGCAGATCCCCTCGCGCCTTCCACGGCGCGCCTGCTGCACGCGCTGGGCGCGCTGGGGCTGGCCGCATCGCTGGCGCTGTGCCTGACGGTGGACCATGCCTCGATGGCGTCGCTGGTGTGGGTGATGGCCCTGGCCGCCGCCGCGCTGGCGGTGGCCTTCACGCTCACCTGGCGGCCGCGCTGGCTCGGGCCGCTGGTGGTGTGGCGGGGTCTTGTTCGATCCGTGAAGTGAGCCGCCGGCGCAGCCCGGTCAGCGCCCGCCCAGTTCCTTCCTCACCCAGTCGTCCAGCAGCGCCTTCTCATGGCGCAACGGGTCGCTCGGGTACATGTCCGGCCGCATCATGAACGCTGTGTCGCGCAGCGTGCGGCTGCCTGTCTCCAGCACGTGGCCGTCGGGCGCGAGGCGCTTGAACTCCAGCGCGATGCGCGGCGGGTAGATGTCGCGCGCCATGCGCAGCTGCGTCGCCTGCGGCCCGCGCCAGGGCTCGAAGCCGCCTGCGCGCTGGATGTTGGTGATGTGCACTTCGAGCCGCTCGCCTTCGGGCAGGGCGCGCGCGGCGCGCTCGGCCAGGTGCTGGCTCAGGGCATCGATCCACGCCTGGCGCGCGCGTTCACTTTCCTGAGGGGCGTTGCGCGCCTCGCTGAACCCGGCCGGGTCGGCGTGGGTGACGCTGACGGTGCCGGACGGCGGGTTCGCGGGCGGGTGGGATGCGCAGCCGGCCAGGGCAAGGACCAGGGCCAGCGCAAGGGTGTGGTGGCGGAGCATCATCATTGCGGATCCCTTCTTCTCCGGATGGTACGTCCAGCCTTGTGCGCGCCGGCAGAAACCGGGCCGTGCGTAGTGGTGCTCGCGCCGGTATCCACGCCGGCGATGGCAATCAGCCGTAGCGCTTCTCCAGCGCATCCCACGCGGGCTTGCCTACGAGGAGCTGGCGCTCGGCGAACGGGGTGACGAGGCCGCTCGACTCCTGCACCTCCTTCTCGTCGCGTAGCACCGTGAGGGCCTTCTGCATACCGGCCACGGCGCCCTGCAGCGCGGCGTTGGCATAGAGCACGATGCCGTAGCCCAGTTCGCCGAGCTGCTCGGCGTTGAAGATGGGCGTCTTGCCGCCGATCACCATGTTCATGAGCTGGGGCTTGGCCAGCCGCTGCGGCAGGGCGCGCACTTCCTCGGCCCGGGTCACGGCCTCGACGAACAGGATGTCGGCGCCCGCCTCGGCGAACTTCTGCGCGCGCTCCACGGCGGCCTCGAAGCCGTGCGTGGCGGCGGCGTCGGTGCGCGCCATGATGAGGAAGCCGGGGTCGCGGCGCGCATCGGCGGCGGCCTTGATCTTGCCCACGGCCTCCTCGGCGGAGATGACCTCCTTGCCCGCGAAGTGGCCGCAGCGCTTGGGCGTCACCTGGTCTTCGAGCTGGATGCAGTCGGCCCCGGCGCGCTCCAGCGTGCGCACGGTATGGACCACGTTGAGCGCGTTGCCGAAGCCCGTGTCGGCGTCCACGATCAGCGGCACGTCCACCGCGTCGCGGATGCGCGCGGTGTGCTCGGCAATCTCGTGCAGGCCCATGAAGCCCTGGTCGGGCATGCCGAACCACATGTTGGTGACGCCCGCGCCGGTGACGTAGATGGCCTGGAAGCCGAGGTCGGCGATCACCCTGGCCGACAGCGCGTTGAACGCGCCGGGCACGATGAGGCCGTTGCGGGCCTCGACGAGTTGCTTGAGCCGTTGCTTGGTGTTCATCACTTTTTCCTTGTTGATCGTAGCGCAGGTGCTGGAGTGTGCATATGGCGTGAAACCGGCGCCACCCAGGCGAGGGCCGCCGTGCAAGGGCCGCCCCGCCGCGCTGGCGGCGTCCCCTTTCCCACGCGAAGCGTGAGAGAAGGGGGAAGCGACGAAGTCGCTCAGGGGGGTGTTGGTACTCTTACCCAGCCTTCCATGAGGATGCGGGCGCTGCGGCTCATGAGGGCCTTGGTGACCTGCCACTGGCCATTGGCCTGCGCGGCCTCGGCGCCCACGCGCAGGGTGCCCGAGGGGTGGCCGAAGCGGACCGCGTTGCGCGTGCCGCCGCCCGCCGCCAGGTGGACCAGCGTGCCGGGAATCGCGGCCGCCGTGCCGATGGCCACGGCCGCCGTGCCCATCATGGCGTGGTGCAGCTTGCCCATGGAGAGAGCGCGCGCGAGCAGGTCGATGTCGCCGGCCGCGATGCGCTTGCCGCTCGATGCGGTGTAGCTGGCGGGCGGGGCGATGAAGACTATTTTTGGCGTGTGCTGGCGCTGGGCGGCTTCGGCCACGTCGTGGATCAGGCCCATCCTGACGGCGCCGTGCGCGCGGATGGCCTCGAAGCGCGCGAGCGCGGCCTTGTCCTCGTTGATGTCGCCCTGCAGCTCGGTGCCGGTGCAGCCGACGTCCTTCGCGTTCAGGAAGATGGTGGGGATGCCCGCGTTGATCAGCGTGGCCTGGAAGGTGCCGACACCCGGCACCTCCAGCGTGTCCATCACGTTGCCGGTCGGGAACATCGCGCCGCTGTCGTCGGAAGGCTCGATGAACTCCAGCGGCACCTCGGCGGCGGGGAAGGCCACGCCGTCCAGTTCGAAATCGCCCGTCTCCTGCACTTGTCCGCCCGCGATGGGCACGTGCGCGACGATGGTCTTGCCGATGTTGGCTTGCCAGATGCGCACCGTCACGCTGCCGTGGATGGGGATGCGCGCCGGGTCGATCAGCCCCAGGTGGATGGCGCAGGGCCCCACGGCGGCGGAGAGGTTGCCGCAGTTGCCGCTCCAGTCCACGAAGGGCTGGTCGATGCTGACCTGCCCGAACAGATAGTCCACGTCGTGTCCGGGCCGCGTGCTGCGGCTCAGGATGACGGCCTTGCTGGTGCTGGACGAGGCATTGCCCAGGCCGTCGATCTGCTTGCCGTAGGGGTCGGGGCTGCCCAGCACGCGCAGCAGGATGGCGTCGCGCTGCGGGCCGGGCGGGGGCAGGTCTTTCGCATTGAAGAACACGCCCTTGCTGGTGCCGCCGCGCATGTAGGTGGCGGGGATCCTGGTCTGTGGTGAATTGCTCATTTTTCAATAGCTGGTGGCGCTTTTGTATCAAGCGCTAGAGGCCGATTTGGCTAAAAAATCCTGGGCGAAGCGCTGCAGCACGCCGCCCGCTTCGTAGACAGAGACTTCCTCGGCCGTGTCCAGGCGGCAGATCATGGGCACGCATGCCAGCTCGCCATTCTTGCGGCGGATGACGAGGGTGAGGGTCGCGCGCGGCGTCAATGCGCCTTCCACGTCGTAGGTCTCGGTGCCGTCGAGCTGCAGCGTCAGGCGGTTCGTACCGCTTTGGAACTCCAGCGGCAGCACGCCCATGCCGATCAGGTTGGTGCGGTGGATGCGCTCGAAGCCCTCGGCCACCACGACTTCCACGCCCGCGAGGCGCACGCCCTTGGCAGCCCAGTCGCGGCTCGATCCCTGGCCGTAGTCGGCGCCCGCGATGATGATGAGCGGCTGGCGGCGGTTCAGGTAGGTCTCGATGGCCTCCCACATGCGCACCACCTGGCCTTCGGGCTCGATGCGGGCGAGCGAGCCTTTCCTGCCCGCCATCTCGTTGACGAGCTGCGGGTTGGCGAAGGTGGCGCGCATCGCGGTCAGGTGGTCGCCGCGGTGCGTGGCGTAGGAGTTGAAGTCCTCTTCGGGCAGGCCCATCCGCGCGAGGTATTCGCCCGCCGCGCTGTCCGGCAGGATGGCGTTGGAGGGCGAGAGGTGGTCGGTGGTGATGTTGTCCGGCAGGATGGCCAGCGGGCGCATGCCTTTCAGCGTGCGCGGGTTGGCGGCCAGCGCGCCCACGCCTTCGGTGTCCCAGTAGGGCGGGCGGCGGATGTAGGTGGATTGGGGGCGCCAGCCGTACTGCGGCGAGACGCGCGCGCCATCGTCCCGTGCTGGAATAGCGAACATGGGTTCGTAGACCTTGCGGAACTGCTCGGGCTTGACGGCCCGGGCGACGATGGCGTCGATCTCCTCGTCGCTGGGCCAGAGGTCTTTCAGGCGGATCTCCTTGCCGTCCACCACCGCGAACACGTCCCGCTCGATATCGAAGCGCACCGTGCCCGCGATGGCGTAGGCCACCACCAGCGGCGGCGAGGCCAGGAACGCCTGCCTGGCATAGGGATGGATGCGCCCGTCGAAATTGCGGTTGCCCGAGAGCACGGCCGTGGCGTACAGGTCGCGCTCGATGATCTCCTGCTGGATCGCAGGATCAAGCGCGCCGCTCATGCCGTTGCAGGTGGTGCAGGCGAAGGCGACGATGCCGAAGCCCAGCTTCTCCAGCGCGCCCAGCAGCCCTGCTTCCTTGAGGTACAGCTCCACGGCCTTGGAGCCGGGCGCGAGCGATGTCTTGACCCAGGGCTTGCGGCTCAAGCCGAGGCGGCTCGCGTTGCGCGCCAGCAGCGCGGCGGCGATCACGTTGCGCGGGTTGCTGGTGTTGGTGCAGCTCGTGATGGCGGCGATGATGACCGCGCCATCGGGCATGCGGCCGGGCTCCTCGGTCCACGGGGCGGCGATGCCGCGCTCCGCCAGGGCCGCGGTGGGCAGGCGGCGGTGTGGGTTCGATGGGCCGGCCATGTTGCGCACGACCGTGGACAGGTCGAACGCCAGCACGCGCTCGTACTGCGCGGTCTGCAGGTCGGTGTGCCAGAAGCCGGCCTGGCGGGCGTAGGTCTCGACCAGTCTCACCTGTTCGGGGCTGCGGTCGGTGAGCCGCAGGTACTCGATGGTCTGCGGGTCGATGGTGAACAGCGCTGCCGTGGCGCCGTACTCGGGGCACATGTTGGAGATCGTGGCGCGGTCGCCGATCGAGAGGCTGTCCGCGCCCTCGCCGAAGAACTCGACGTAGGCGCCCACGACCTTCTCCTGGCGCAGGAACTCGGTGAGCGCGAGGGCCATGTCTGTGGCGGTGATGCCCGGCTGGCGCCGGCCGGTGAGCTTGATGCCCACGATCTCGGGCAGCCGCATCCACGAGGCGCGGCCCAGCATCACGTTCTCGGCCTCCAGGCCGCCCACGCCCACGGCGATGACGCCCAGCGCATCGACGTGCGGCGTGTGGCTGTCGGTGCCCACGCAGGTGTCGGGGAAGGCCACGCCGTCCTGCACGTAGACCACGGGCGACATTTTTTCCAGGTTGATCTGGTGCATGATCCCGTTCCCCGCCGGGATCACATCCACGTTGGCGAACGCCTTCTTCGTCCACTCGATGAAATGGAAGCGATCCTCGTTGCGGCGGTCTTCGATGGCGCGGTTCTTGGCAAACGCATCGGGGTCGAAGCCGCCGCACTCCACGGCCAGCGAGTGGTCCACGATGAGCTGCACGGGCACGACGGGGTTCACGGCGGCCGGGTCGCCGCCCTCCTTGGCGATGGCGTCGCGCAGGCCGGCCAGGTCCACCAGGGCGGTCTGGCCCAGGATGTCGTGGCATACCACGCGCACGGGGTACCAGGGAAAGTCGATCTCACGCTTGCGCCCGATGAGTTGGCGCAGGTAGTCGTTCAACTGGGCAGGGTCGGCGCGGCGCACGAGGTTCTCGGCGTGCACGCGGGTGGTGTAGGGCAGGCGTGCCCAGGCGCCGGGCGCGAGGGCTTCGACGGCCTCGCGCGCGTCGAAGTAGTCCAGCGCCGTGCCGGGCAGGCGCTTGCGGTAGCGGATATTCATCGTCATCGTGGGAAGGCGGGCGGGGTCAGCGGCGTTGCTCGATGGGCACGAAGGCCTGGTCCTCGGGGCCGACGTAGTTCGCGCTGGGGCGGATGATCTTGTTGTCCTGCCGCTGCTCGATGATGTGCGCAGCCCAGCCGCTGGTGCGCGCGATGACGAACAGCGGCGTGAACATGGCGGTGGGCACCTGCATCATGTGGTAGCTCACGGCGCTGAACCAGTCGAGGTTGGGGAACATTTTCTTCACCTCCCACATGACGGACTCCAGCCGCTCGGCGATGTCGTACATCTTGGTGCTGCCGGCATCAATGGACAGGCGCCTGGCCACGCCCTTGATGATGACGTTGCGCGGGTCGCTTACCGTGTAGACGGGGTGGCCGAAGCCGATCACGACCTCCTTGGCCTCCACGCGGCGGCGGATGTCGGCCTCGGCCTCGTCGGGTGTGTCATAGCGCTTCTGCACCTCGAACGCCACCTCGTTCGCGCCGCCGTGCTTGGGGCCGCGCAGCGCGCCGATGGCGCCGGAGATGGCCGAGTACATGTCGCTGCCCGTGCCGGCGATCACGCGCGCGGTGAAGGTGGACGCATTGAACTCGTGCTCGGCATAGAGGTTCAGCGAGGTGTGCATGGCGCGCTCCCAGCCCGCGCCGGGCTTGTCGCCATGCAGCAGGTTCAGGAAGTGCGCGCCGATGGAGTCATCTTGGGTCTCCACCTCGATGCGGCGGCCCGAGTTGCTGAAGTGGTACCAGTACAGCAGCATGCTGCCGAGCGACGCCATCAGCCGGTCGGCGATGTCGCGCGCGCCGGGGATGTTGTGGTCGTCCTTCTCGGGCAGCGCGCAGCCCAGGGCCGAGACGCCCGTGCGCATCACGTCCATGGGGTGGCTGGCGGCGGGCAGTTGCTCCAGGGCCGTCTTCACGCTGCCGGGCAGGCCGCGCAGGGCCTTGAGCTTGGCCTTGTAGGTTTTGAGTTCGGCGCGCGTGGGCAGCTTGCCATGCACCAGCAGGTGGGCGATCTCCTCGAACTCGCAGACCTCGGCGATGTCCAGGATGTCGTAGCCGCGGTAGTGCAGGTCATTGCCCGTGCGGCCCACGGTGCACAGGGCGGTGTTGCCGGCCGTGACGCCCGAGAGGGCGACGGATTTCTTGGCCTTCGGGGGCGGGGTGAGGGTCGTGGTGGCGGTCATGTGGTCTCCGGTTTCAGGTAAGCGGCGGCGATGGCGCGTGGGCGGCCCTTGGCGTCCACGGCCACCAGTTCGAAGACGCCCTGCAGCACCAGCTCGGGCGCGCAGCCGGGGGCCTCGGCCAGGCCGTGCACGCAGACGGTGAGCGAGCTGCTGCCCATGCGGCCGATCCAGGCGCGCAGCACCAGCGCCCGGCCCACGGGAACGGGGGCGAGGAACTGCACGCCGGTCACGGCGGCCATCACCACCTCGCAACCGGCGGCCTCGCGCGCGGCGACGAGGGCCGCGCGCGCCAGGCGCTGCAGGCCCTGGCCCGCGAACAGCGTTCCGTGGTGGTTGGCGTCCTGGGGAAAGACCATGTCCTTCGTCTCGACGGTGCCTGGGGGTCTTGTCATGATTCGCAATCTACGCACAATAGGCGCCCCCCGGAAGGCCTGAATTGGCGAATGAATGCGAAGGCGGGGTAGGGGTTTTGTGAATTTTGTGAAAGATCGGAGATGCGAAAGACCTTCATGGGCGTGCGCCTGCGGCGCCTGCGCGAGGAGCGGGGCCTGACCCAGGTGGCGCTGGCGCGCGCGCTCGATATCTCGGCGAGCTACCTCAACCAGATCGAGCAGAACCAGCGCCCGCTCACCGTGCCCGTGCTGCTCAAGATCAACGCGGTGTTCGGCGTGGACGTGCAGCGCTTCTCCGACGACGACGAGGCGCGCCTGATCGCGGGCCTGCGCGACGTGCTGGCCGACATGCCCGCGGGCGCGGCGGCCGATGCCGTGTCGCTGGCCGAGATCCGCGAGCTGGCCGCCAGCATGCCCGCCGTGGCGCGCGCGCTGCTGGCGCTGCACCGTGGCCAGCGCGAGGCGCATGAGCGCCTGGAGGCGCTGTCGGCCCATTACGGCGACGAGCGTGGCGGCGCGGCCGGCGCCGCGCACGCGCCGCCCATGGCCTACGAGGAGGTGCGCGATTTCTTCTTCGCGCGGCACAACCACATCGCCGAGCTGGACGACGCGGCCGAGCGTCTGGCCGGCCAGTGGCGCCTCGCGCCCGGCGCGTCCGAGGCGGGGCTGCGCCAGCGCCTGGAGCGCGCCCATGGCGTGCGCGTGTCGCTGCCGGCCGAGGGCCTGCCCGGGCACGGGCAGGACGGCGCGGGCGAGGCCATGCAGCGCAGCTTCGACGCGGCCGCGCGCGTGCTGTACCTGTCGCCCGCGCTTCGGCCCGCGCAGCGCGCGTTCCAGATGGCCACGCAGCTCGCGTTCCTGGAGGTGCCGCAGGAACTGCAGCGCATCGTGGACGCGGCGCAGCTCTCGGGCGATGCGGCGCGCGCGCTCGCGCGCATCGGCCTGGCCAACTACTTCGCGGGCGCGCTGCTGCTGCCCTACGCGCCCTTCCTGCAGTCGGCCGAGGCGCTGCACTACGACATCGAGCGCCTGGGGCAGCGCTGGGGCGTGGGCTTCGAGACCGTGTGCCACCGCCTGTCCACGCTGCAACGCCCGGGCGCGCGCGGCGTGCCGTTCTTCTTCATCCGCGTGGACCGCGCGGGCAACATCAGCAAGCGCCAGTCGGCCACGCACTTCCACTTCAGCAAGATCGGCGGCACCTGCCCGCTGTGGAACGTGTACGAGGCCTTCGCGCAGCCCGGGCGCATCGTGCGCCAGCTCGCGCGCATGCCCGACGGCCGCGCCTACCTATGGGTCGCGCGCACCGTCGCCCGCAGCACGGGCGGCTGGGGCGCGCCGGGCAAGACCTTTTCGGTGGCCCTGGGCTGCGACGTGCAGCACGCGCCGCAGCTCGTCTACGCGCGCGGCCTCGACCTTGCCGACCCCGATGCGCCCGTGCCCATCGGCATGGGCTGCAAGGTGTGCGAGCGCACGGCCTGCCCGCAGCGCGCGTTCCCGCCCATGGGGCGGGCGCTGGAGGTCAACGAGAATCGCAGCAGCCTGGTGCCGTACCGAGTGGCGTGATGCTGCGGAAAGAGTAGCTTCCAGCGCTTGCTGGACAAGCGCTGGAAGCAAAAAATATGCATGACCGGCGAGGCTCGAACGGGGCGGCGTTCGAGCGGCCGCGGGCAAGGCTCAGGCCTTGGCCAGGTGTTCCACCAGCAGGCTCGCCGAGCCCGAGAGCGTGCGGTTGGCGCTGGTGGCGATCAGGAGCTGCCGCCGTGCCCAGGCATCGTCGAGATGCACCACCTTGAGCCCCCAGGGCCCGAGCTTGCGCGCGCAGGTGCCCAGGGGCAGGACCCCGATGCCGAGGTTCGCGGCGATCATCTCGCACATCGCGTCGAAGCTGCGCACCTGCACGCGCAGCCGCAGGGGAAAGCCGGCCTCCTGCGCCGCGGTCGTGATCGTGTTCAGCAGCGAACTGCCGCGGTTCAGCCCCACGAAGTCGTGGGCGAGGCAGTGCCTGAAGCCGATCCTGTCGTGCGCGGCCAGCGGGTGGGCCTGCGAGCAGAGCACCACCAGCTCGTCCACCCGATAGGGCCGCACGTTCAGCCCGTGGGTGGGCGCGCCGGCGACGAAGATGCCGACGTCGGCCATGCCCTCGACCACCGCGCGCACGATGTCGCCGGTCAATTGCTCTTCGACCTCCACGCGCGTTTCCGGGTAGCGCTGCAGGAACCCGGCCAGCGCGGCGGGCAGGAACTCGACCAGCGCGGACATGTTGGCCCACAGCCGCACGTGGCCCCGCGAGCCGCTGGAATATTCGCTCAATTCGTTGCTGAACAGCTCGAACCCCTGGAACAGGCGCATGGCGTGCTGGAGCGCCACATGCCCCGCCGGCGTGAGGCGGATGCCCTGCGCGGTGCGCTCCATCAGGCACGCCTTCGAGGCGGCCTCGAAGTCCGCCATCCGCCGGCTGGCCGCCGACAGCGCGAGATGGCAGCGTTCCGCGCCCTTGGTGATGCTGCCCGTCTGGGCCACCGCGCAGAAGAGGCGCAGCGTCGTGAAGTCGATGCGCGCGGGGTTGATCGGGTTGCCTGCCATCGGTGCTCTTGGATTTCGCCTTCGCGTTTTGCGAAGCTTTCATGCGAAATGAGGAATTCCTGAAGGAAATCCGAATGATCAATATACAACCGTTCGCAGAACGGCAATCCAACCATTTCCCACCGACCCATGATTCACCACCTGGACCATCTGGTGCTGACCACCGCCGACGAGCAGGCCTGCATCGACTTCTACGTCGGGCTGCTGGGCATGACGCTGGAGACCTTCGGCCAGGGCCGCAAGGCGTTCAAGTTCGGCGGGCAGAAGATCAACTTGCACGTCAAGGGCAGCGAATTCGAGCCCAAGGCGCATCTGCCCGTGCCGGGGGCGCTGGACCTGTGCTTCATCGCGGCGCGGCCGCTCGACGAGGTCATCGCGCGCATCCGCGAGCGCGGCGTGCGGATCGTCGAGGGCCCGGTGCGGCGCACCGGCGCCAGCTACCCGCTGCGTTCCATCTACCTGCGCGACCCGGACCTCAACCTCATAGAGATCTCGGAGAGGGCCGAGGCGTGACGGTGCGGGCGTGCCGAGCCGAATGATCAAACAGCGAAAGGAGACGAAGATGAACAGGTCCATGAAGTCCGCGGCCATGGCCGCAAGCCTCTTGGCGTTGCTCGGCTGCGCCGGCGCGCCCATCGCCCCGGTGGCGGGCCAGGGGCCGGTGGCGGTGGCCGAGATCGGCAGCTTCCACACCGGCGGGCGCTCGGTCACGCTGAGCGGGCTGCCGAAGAAGGAGGTGCGCTTCACGCCCACCTCGCCACCCACGCTGCTCGATCCCAATGGCGAGTTCGAGGTCGAGCAGATGTACACGCAGTACGTCAAGCTCGCCCCGCAGTCCCGGCGTGCGCGCTATCCGATGCTGATGTGGCACGGCGGTGGTCTGACGGGCGTTACCTGGGAGACCAAGCCCGACGGCCAGCCGGGCTGGCAGATGTACTTCGTCGCCGCCGGCCACGATGTCTACGTCTCCGACGCGGTGGAGCGCGGCCGCGCCTCGTGGGCGCGCTATCCGGAGATCTTCAAGAGCGAGCCGGTGTTCCGCACCAAGAAGGAGGGGTGGGAGCTGTTTCGCATCGGCCCGGCCGACAGCTACGACAGCGCCGCCAGCCGGCACGCCTATCCCGACACGCAGTTCCCCATCGCAGCGTTCGACCAGTTCATGAAGCAGGGCGTGCCGCGCTGGGTCACCAACGACGAGCCTACCCTGCGCGCCTACGACGCGCTGGTGAACAAGGTCTGCCCTTGCGTCATCACCGTGCACAGCCAGGGCAGCACCTTCGCGTACACGCTGGCCAGCCGGTATCCGGACAAGATCAAGGCGGTGGTCGGCGTCGAGCCTTCCGGCGCGCTCGATCCCGACAAGGTGGACGTGGCGCCGCTCGCCAGGGTGCCTCTGCTATTCGTCTGGGGCGACAAGATCCGCGAGACCCCGCGCTGGCAGGGCATCCAGGCGCCGATGAAGAAGATGATTGCCGCCGTCAAGGCCAGGGGCGGCCAGGTGGACGAGATCGACCTGCCGGCGCAGGGCATACGCGGCAACAGCCACATGATCATGATGGACCGCAACTCCGACCAGGTCGCCGCCCTGGTGCAGGACTGGCTGGTGCGGCGCGGACTGGCCACGCGCTGAGGAACGCTAGGACTTCCCGGGCGGGCCGTCGTCGTCGAGCGACGCGCTCCAGCGGTCGCCCCAGCCGTGGCGCAGGTCGTCCATGCTGCGCCGGTCGCGCTTGGTGGGCCGGCCCTCGCGCAGGCTGGCGGCGGGCTCGGGGGCCAGGCGCCGGGCCTCGGCGGCCCGGGCGCGCTCGGCGATGCTCTCGGGCGTTTCCTCGTAGAGCTGCTGCGCCACGGGCGCGGGACCGCGGAAGTTGCTCAGGCCCCGCACCACCACCGTGCGCGGCACCTGGCCCTGGCGCAGGGCCACGGTGTCGCCCGCGCGCAACTCGCGCGCGGCCTTGGCGGCCTGGCCGTTGACGGTGACGCGGCCCTTGCCAATCTCTTCCACGGCCAGGCTGCGGGTCTTGTAGAAGCGCGCGCACCACAGCCACTTGTCCAGGCGCATGGAGTCGGGGGGAGTCGTCATCGCGGCGATTTTCCCTTGGGAATCAGGCCGGCGCCAGCGGCAGGCGTACCACGGCGTCCAGCCCCAGCACGCGCGCGCCCTGGCGGCGGTTGGAGAGGGCGATGCTGCCGCCCAGGGCCTGCACGATTTCCTGGCAGATAGCCAAGCCCAGGCCCGAGCCCTTGCGCACGTCGCCGGCCGAGAACGGCTCGAACAGCCGCGCGGCCAGCTCGTCGTCGATGCCGGGGCCGGCGTCGGCGATGGTGAGTTCGGCGTGGGTGCCCTGCGCGCGCAGCGTCACGGCCAGCTCGGTGGCGGGCGTGGCGTGGCGTATGGCGTTGTGCAGCAGGTTGCGGCACAGCTCGCGCAGCATCCATGCGTGCGCGCGGATGGGCGCGGCGTCGGTGGCGATGCCGAAGTCCAGGTCGCCCTGCGCGATCAGGGGCGAGAGATCCAGCGCCACCTCGCGCAGCACTTCGTCGAGCCGCGTCGTGGGCAGCTCGCCCTGCTGGCGCAGCTGCTCCACCTTGGCCAGCGCCAGCATCTGGTTGGCCAACTGCGTGGCGCGCTCCACGGTGTCGCCGATCTCGTGCAGCGCCTGCCCGGGCGGCATGTCGCCGCGCAGGGCGGACTGCACCTGGGTCTTGAGCACGGCCAGCGGCGTGCGCAGCTGGTGCGAGGCGTCGCGCACGAAGCGCTTCTGGTGCTCCAGCAGGTGCGACAGGCGCCGCATGACGGCGTTGGTGGCGTCGATCAGCGGCTGCAGCTCGCGCGGGGCCGCGGGGGCGGCGATGGGCGACAGGTCGCCCTCGGCGCGGGCCTGCAGGTCGGCGCTCAGCTGGCGCACCGGCCGCGTGGCGCGCTGCACTACCAGCACCACGATGGCGGCGACCAGCGCCACCAGCAGGGCCTGGCGCGCCAGCGTGTCCCGCAGGATCTGCAGCGCCGCGGCGTGGCGCAGCTCCAGCGTCTCGGCCACCTGGATCACGGCCATGCCGCGGCCCTGGGGGCTGGCCACGGGCTGCAGCAGCGCCGCCACGCGCACGGGGCGGCCGCGGAAGCTGGCGTCGTAGAAGTCCACCAGCGCCGCGTAGGGCGGGCGCGGGGCGATGCTGCCGCGCCACATGGGCAGCTCGCCAAAGCCGGAGACGAGCTCGCCGCGCAGGTTGGAGACGCGGTAGTACATGCGGCTCTGGTTGTCGGCCTCGAAGGCCTCCAGCGCCGCGTAGGGCACGATGACGCGCAGCTCGGCCCGCTCGTCGTAGCCGCGCACGTCGATCTGCTCGCTGATGGTCTTGGCCGAGGCCAGCAGCGTGCGGTCGTAGGCCGTGTTCAGGGCCCCCAGCGTCTGGCGGTACAGGCTGTAGGTGTTGAGGCCGATGAACAGCAGCGTGGGCAGCAGGATGCCCAGCAGCAACTGGCGGCGCAGCGATCTCTGGCGGGTCATGCCTCGGGTTTGAGCAGGTAGCCCAGGCCGCGCAGCGTCATCAGGACCACGCCCGTGCCGGCGAGCTTCTTGCGCAGGCGGTAGGCCACGACCTCGATGGCCTCGTACTGCACCTCGCTCTGGCCCGGGAAGACGAGTTCGTACAGCCGCTCCTTGGTCACGGCATGCCCGGGCTGGGCGAGCAGGGCGCGCAGCAGCGCCAGCTCGCGCGGCGTGAGGTCCATGGGCGCGCCGTGCGCGTAGATGATGCCGCTTTCTTTTTCATAGCTTATGGCGCCCATGGCCAGGGCGCTGGCGGCCGATTTGGCTTCCATGGCGTCGCCGCTGCGGCGCACCAGGGCGCGCAGGCGCGCCTCCAGCTCGTCCAGGTCGAAGGGCTTGGGCAGGTAGTCGTCGGCGCCGGCGTTCAGGCCCAGCACGCGGTCGCCCACGGTGCCGCGCGCGGTGAGCAGCAGCACGGGCGTGCGCAGGCCGCCCGCGCGCGCCTGCTCCAGCACCTGCAGGCCGTCCAGGCCGGGCAGGGTGAGGTCCAGCACCACGGCGTCGGGTGGGTGCGCGCGCCATTCGGCGAGCGCGGCGCGCCCGTCCGCGAGTGCCGTCACGGCCATGCCGCGGCGCGCGAGCGAGCGCTGCAGCGTGGCCTGCATGGTGGCGTCGTCTTCGACCAGGAGCAGTTGCATGGCCCCGATTAGAACCGTTTTGCAGGAGCGCAAGGGCTGCGGGAATGCGCGTAATCCCTAGTGTCCCGGACAGCCGTTTGACAGCTTGCCCGCGCATCATCGCGCCGTTCATCGTTCTTTTCTTACAAGCAAGGAGACCGGTATGCGTCGCGACACCTTCCTGAAATCCCTGGCGGCCCTGGCCGCCGCGGGCAGCCTGCCGCTGTCGGCACAGGCCGCAGTGGCCATCAAGATGATGCTGCCCGCCAACCCCGGCGGCGGCTGGGACACCACGGGCCGCGCCCTGGGCAAGGCGCTGCAGGACGCGGGCGTGGCCTCCAGCGTCACCTACGACAACAAGGGCGGCGCGGCCGGCGCCATTGGCTTGGCGCAGTTCATCAACGGAAGCAAGGGCGACCCGAACGCGCTGATGGTGATGGGCGCAGTGATGCTGGGCGGCATCATCACCGGCAAGCCGCCGGTGAACCTGAGCCAGGCCACGCCGATCGCGCGCCTGACGAGCGAGTACAACGTCTTCGTGCTGCCCGCCAACTCGCCCTTCAAGACCATGGCCGACGTGGTGGCCCAGCTCAAGAAGGACCCGGGCAGCGTGAAGTGGGGCGGCGGCTCGCGCGGCTCCACCGAGCACATCGCCGCGGCCATGATCGCGCGCGAGGTGGGCGTGGACCCGGCCAAGATCAACTACGTGGCCTTCCGCGGGGGCGGAGAGGCCACGGCCGCCATCCTGGGCGGCAACGTGACCGTGGGCGGCAGCGGCTACAGCGAGTTCGCCGAGTACATCACCGCGGGCAAGATGAAGCCCATCGGCGTGACCTCGCCCCAGCGCCTCAAGGGCCTGAACATCCCCACGCTCAAGGAGCAGGGCATCAACGTGGAGATCGGCAACTGGCGCGGCGTGTACGGCGCGCCCGGCATCACGGCCGAGCAGCGCAAGGCTCTGACCGCCATGGTGGAGAAGGCCGTCAAGAGCAAGGCCTGGGCCGAGGCGATCCAGAAGAACGACTGGACGCCCGCCTGGCTGGCCGGCGACGAGTTCGCCAACTTCGTGGACCAGGAGTTCGCGAGCCTGCGCGCCACCATGGTCAAGTCCGGCATGGTCTGACCGTCCGGCGCCGCCCGCGGGCCGGGTTGCTGCGGCTTCGATAGCTGCTGGCGTCCGACCGGCGGGCGTTTCCTGCGTTTTTTTAATTCTCCGGCGCCCGGATGCGGCGCCGCTTCTTTCCCTGGAGGCTGCAGCCATGTCAGAGCTTGCCCCTTCTTCCGATCCTGCTGCCGCCGACGCGGGCAGCGTGCCGTCCCCGTTCTGGCAGGCCGCCGTGGGCGCGGCCGTGGTGCTGGTGGCCGCCGGCATGGCCTTTGGCGCGTTGCAGATTCCGGGCGACGCCGGCTACGGCGGCGTGGGCCCCAACTTCCTGCCCTGGGTGTGCGCCGCGGTGCTGGGCCTGTGCGGCGTGCTGCTGATCCGCGAGGCGCTCACGGGCGGCTACCGCCAGGCGGCTGACCCGGGCGGTGCGCCGCGCGCCGCGCTCGGGCCGTTCGCCTGGGTCACGGCCGGGCTGCTGCTGAACGCGGCCCTCATCGTCGATCTGGGCTTCATCCTAGGCTGCACGCTGTGCTACGCGCTGGCCGTGCAGGGCCTGCGCCGCGCCAACGGGCAGACGGGGCGGCTGGCGCCGCGTGCGCTGGCTGTGGACGTGCTCACGGGCCTGGCGATCTCGGCGCCGGTGTTCTGGCTGTTCACGCAATTCCTGGCCATCAACCTGCCGGGGCTCACTAATACAGGGTGGCTGTAATGGAGATCTTCGACGCATTGATGGCGGGCTTCGCCACGGCGATCTCGCCGGCCAACCTGCTGTGGGCTCTGGTGGGCTGCGCCCTGGGCACGGCCGTGGGCGTGCTGCCGGGCATCGGCCCGGCCGTGGCCGTGGCCATGCTGCTGCCCATCACCTCCAAGGTGGACATGACGGCCTCGATGATCTTCTTCGCGGGCATCTACTACGGCGCCATGTACGGGGGCTCCACCACCTCCATCCTGCTCAACACCCCGGGCGAGACGGCCAGCATGGTCACGGCCATGGAGGGCAACAAGATGGCCAAGAGCGGCCGCGCGGGCGCGGCGCTGGCCACGGCGGCCATCGGCTCGTTCGTGGCCGGCACCGTGGCCACCGTGGTGGTGACGCTGTTCGCGCCCTCGGTGGCCGAGTTCGCGGTCAAGCTCGGCCCGCCCGAGTACTTCATGCTCATGGTGCTGGCCTTCACCACCGTCAGCGCCGTGCTCGGCCAGAGCAGCCTGCGCGGCATGACGGCGCTGTTCATCGGCCTGGCCCTGGGCTGCGTGGGCATGGACCAGATCTCGGGCGCGGCGCGCTACACCGGGGGCAAGATGGAGCTGCTCGACGGCATCGACATCGTGCTCGTGGCCGTGGGCCTGTTCGCCGTGGCCGAGGTGCTCTACGCCGCGCTCTACGAGGGCAGGGTGGAGGAGTCGCAGAACAAGCTCACGCGCGTGTACATGACGGCGCGCGACTGGAAGCGCTCGGTGCCCGCCTGGCTGCGCGGCACCCTCATCGGCACGCCGTTCGGCTGCATACCCGCCGGGGGCACCGAGATCCCGACCTTCCTGAGCTACGCCACCGAGAAGAAGCTCGCCAAGGGCGAGGACAAGGCCGAGTTCGGCACCAAGGGCGCGATCGAGGGCGTGGCCGGCCCCGAGGCCGCGAACAACGCCACGGTGACGGCGGCGCTGATCCCGCTGCTCACGTTGGGCATTCCCACCAGCAACACCACGGCCGTGCTGCTGGGCGCGTTCCAGAACTACGGCATCAACCCCGGGCCGCAGCTGTTCTCCAGCTCGGCGGCGCTGGTGTGGGCGCTGATCGCGTCGCTGTACATCGGCAACATCATGCTGCTGGTGCTGAACCTGCCCATGGTGGGCCTGTGGGTGAAGCTCCTGAAGATCCCGCGCCCGCAGCTGTACGCGGGCATCCTGATCTTTGCCACCGTGGGCGCCTACGGCATGCGCCAGAGCACGTTCGACCTGTTCCTGCTCTACGCCATTGGCCTGCTGGGCGTGCTCATGCGGCGCTTCGACTTCCCCACCGCGCCGGTGGTGGTGGGCATGATCCTGGGGCCCCTGGCCGAGGCGCAGATGCGCAACGCCGTCTCCATCGGCGAGGGCAGCTGGTGGATCTTCCTGCAGCGTCCCATGTCGCTGGCACTGATCGTCATCGTGCTGGCCGTGCTCATCGTGCCGCGCGTGCTGCGCCGCTGGGCCGAGCGCAACCTGGCGCGGCACCACCAGTCGGCCGACGACATCGTCTGACGGGTTCCCGCCGCCGTTGCGCCCGCTTATCCTTGGCGCTCCATCACGCAAACCAAGGAGACGGCATGCGATCGAACGAACGGATGGGATTGGCGCGCTGGGCCATGGCGGCCCTCGCGGGGGTTGCCCTGGCGGCCTGCGGCGGGGGCTCTTCGCGGCCCTCCAACGACTTGCCACAGGGCATCAAGGAAATCAGCGCCACCGTGTACCCTGCCACTGTCGCAGGCACGGGCGCGACGGCGCAAACGCAGGACCTGCTGACGGGCGGCATAGGCAAGACGGGCCTGGGCGCCGCTGCCGCGCCGGCCTATGCCGACCCGGCCAACCCCACCGCGGCCGAGCTGCGCCGCAATGCGCTGTATTCCAACTACCGCGGCATCCTGGACCCCATGCCGGGCGGCGGCTACGGCCTGCTCTACGGCCCCAACGTCACGGCCGACGGCCGGGTGACTGCCGGCGAGGGCTTGATCCCGGGCCGCGAATACGTGGCCGTGCTCGACGACGGCTCCGGCCGCAAGCAGACCGTGATCGCCGTGCAGGTGCCCGACAGTTTCAGCGCCAGCAACCCCTGCATCGTGCTCGGCGCCTCGTCGGGCTCGCGCGGCGTGTATGGCGCCATTGGCACGGCGGGCGAATGGGGCCTCAAGAAGGGCTGCGCCGTGGCGCTGACCGACGCGGGCAAGGGCGTGGGCCTGCACAACCTGGCCGACGACACGGTCAACAAGATCGACGGCACGCGCGCCACGCGCACAGCCGCAGGTGCCCTGGGCTTCTTTGCCGCCGCCCTGAGCGACGCGGCGCGCGCCGCCTACGACGCTGCCTTTCCCAACCGCATCGCCATCAAGCACGCGCATTCGCAGCAGAACCCCGAGAAGGACTGGGGCAGCGACACGCTGGCCGCGGGCCGCTATGCGCTCTATGTGCTGAATGCACGCTACGGCACGGTCGCCAATCCCGTGCCGTTCACCAAGGCCAACACGCTGGTGATCGCGGGCTCGGCCTCCAATGGCGGCGCGGCATCGCTGCGCGCGGCCGAGCAGGACGGCGACGGCCTGATCGACGGCGTGGTGGCCTCCGAGCCCGTGACCGAGATGCCGGCCACCGCGGGCTATGGCATCCGGTTCGGCGGTGCGTCGGTCACGGGCTACGGCAGGACCCTGGCCGAATACACCACCTGGGGCAACATCTACCAGCCCTGCGCGGCGCTGGCGTCCGCCGCAGCGCTGACGGAGGTGTCGTACTACAACTTCATCGGCCTGGCCGGCATGACCGCGCGCGCCACGGCACGCTGCGACGGCCTGGCGGCCAAGGGCCTGGTCAGCGGCGCCACCACGGCCGAGCGCGCCGCAGATGCGCTGGCCAAGCTGCGCGCCTACGGCTGGACGGAGGACAACGACACCATGCACAACGCCCACTACGGCCTGGGCAACGGCCCCATCCTGTCGGCCATGTACCCCATGGCCTATGGCCGCTTTGGCGCCGATGCCAACCTGTGCAACACCAGCTTCGCGGCGGCCAGCCCCCTCACCGGCGACGTGGCCGCCGCCGCGCCCGCCGCGCTGGCGCAGAGCTTCGCCACGGCCAACGGCACGGCCAATGGCGCGCCGGCCACGGTGATCTACAACGACTCGCAGGGCGGGGCCAAGGCCTGGCAGTTCGCGGTGTCGGCATCGACGGGCGTGGCTGACTTCGGGCTGGACAACGCACTGTGCCAGCACGCGCTGGTCAGCGGCAGGAACCCGGTGACGGGCGCCGCGCTCACTGCCGCGAGCACGCCCACCAAGGCCGACAGCGACAAGGTGCGCGCCGGTATCGCCGAGGTGCTGCACAGCGCCAACCTGCGCGGCAAGCCGGCCATCATCGTCGCGGGCCGCAGCGACGCGCTGGTGCCCGTGAACAACAACGCGCGCGCCTATGCGGCGCTCAACCGCACCATCGAAGGCGCAGCCAGCAAGCTGCGCTACATCGAGGTCGTGAATGGCCAGCACTTCGACGCCTTCCTGCCGCTTCCGGGCTTCGACACGCGCTTCGTGCCGCTGCACCCGTACTTCAACCAGGCCATGGACGCGATGTGGGCGCACCTCAAGAGCGGCGCGCAGCTCCCAGCCAGCCAGGTGGTGCGCACCACGCCGCGCGGCGGCGCGCCGGGCGCGGCGCCCGCCATCACGGCGGCCAACGTGCCGCCCTTCGTGGCCACGCCCGCAGCGGCCGACCAGATCGGCTTCAGCGGCACCTCCATCACCGTGCCGCGCTGAACCTAGAAACGGTAGTTGACCGCTTGCCATCTTCACGAGAGCCGCATGAACACTGAGTTTTGCTGCTTCGCTGACTCTCGCCTGTGAGGTGAACAGCGCTACGCACCCGCCAGCACCGCGCTTGGCGCGCGATGCGGCGTTGCAAATCCTCGCAATGGCAAAGCCATTGCTGCGGTTTGCGCCTTGCCTGGCACGCCGATCACGGCATTGGCGGGCGCGTACAACTGCCGTTTCTAGGCTGAAAGAGAAACCGGCACGGGCCACGAAGGGCCGGCGTGCCGGATCGGGATGGGGCCGGCTGCCGCGCAGCCAGCCCGTCAGTCGCGGATGCGGGTGATCTTGGAGCCCTGCAGGGATATGCCCGCCTCGAGCCCCAGGTTGTTGAGCACGTAGCCGGTCACCGGGGTTTCGGCCGTGTTGGTGTCCACGCTGCCGCTGGCGCCCACGCGGCCGACGGCGACGGTGGCGTCCACGCCCGCGGACCAGCCGTCGCTGGCAAGGAACTTGTCCAAAGCCTCCTGCGTGTTGAACACGTAGATCACGGCGCGCGACTGGCCGCCGGCCTGCCAGCCCACCGATGCCGCCGTGGTGCTGTACTGGCCCCGGTCCCGGCCCTGCACGCGCAGCACGCCACGGCCATGCTCCACGCCCACGATGAAGCTGCCGCCGATCACCGATGGGAACACCAGCACGCCCTTGGCGCGGCGCACCTGATCGCGCGATCCGGGCGCGGTCTGGTACAGGCGCTCCAGCGCCGCATTGACGCGCGTATCGAGCGATGTGGAATCCGCGCGCGGCGCGGCCTGGGTGTCGGGCTTGGTGGCCGTGCAGGCCATCATGGACAGGCTGGCGGCCGCCACCATGGCGGCGGTCGCGGCTGTGCGCAGCGAGATCTTCTGGTTCATACGGACCTTCCTTTTCGAGTGTGTCGTCGGTGTCCGCAGGATAGTGCGCGGTGCCTGCTCCGGGGACGCGGAGGGCGCAAGTCGCGCTTTCGGCCTACATTCCTCTCACCTTCGGGCCACTCTGCCAGACCAAACGAAAAAGGCCTCCGCAGGGAGGCCTTCTCGCATGTGGGGGCGGGAACAGTCAGTCGGGCATGGAGCAATGCCCGCCCGCCGCGGCCTGGCCCGATCCGGCGGCTATCAGCGGCGGCTCCAGGCGCAGGTCCACGGGCTTGGAGCTGGACCAGTCCCAGGCCAGGAAGGCGGCGAGCGCGGCCCAGAAGACCAGGCGCAGTGTGGTGTGTCTCGTCATGGGGTGGTCCTGGTCAGAAGCCGAAATGGCGGCGGATGCGCAGCCCGAAGATGGTGCCCGCGAAGGCCAGCGGCACCCAGATCCAGCCGTGGATACTGCCCGTGGAAATGCCCGACAGCATGGCGCCCACGTTGCAGCCGAAGGCCAGGCGCGAGCTGTAGCCCAGAGCCAGCCCGGCGATGAGGGCCACGGCCCATTGCGTGCCGTTCAGGGGCCGGGCGTTCGCGGGCTTGCCGGCGGACACCCACAGCGCGCCGCCGAGGATGCCGATGTTGGTGATGCTGGTCACGTCCATGAGCACCGTTTCGTGCAGCCGCGCGGCGTTGCCCGGCTGGCTCCAGAACCAGTTGTGCGCCAGGTCGGCCGCGCCGCTGGCCTGGGCCAGCTTGGCTGCCCACAGGCCGAAGCCGTAGACCACGCCCCAGGGCTGGCCGGCGATGACCAGGTTCAGCGTGGCCAGCACTGCCAGCAGCACCGCGCCCACCATCCATTTGCGCACCACCAGCGGCCTGGGCGCCTGGCCTGCCGCGGCGCTGGCGCGGCGCACGTACCAGCCCACGGCCACGGCCACGGCGGCCAGCGCCGCCAGGGTGATGAGCAGCGCCCGCTCCCAGCCGAACTGGCCGACCAGGCCCACCGGCTGGGAGCGCCCCAGGTCGAGCCAGAAGCCCAGGTGCAGCGAGCCCAGGAAGCTGCCCAGCGCGAACAGCGGCAGGATGGCGGCGTTCATGGGAATGCCCAGGCCGGCCTTGTACAGCGTGCCGCTGCCGCAGCCGTCTGCTATCTGCATGCACAGGCCGAACACGAACGCACCCACCAGCAGGCTGACGCTGGGCGGGCCGAGCGCGGCCGTGAGCTCGGGGTAATGGCCCAGCAGCGGCATGGCCAGGGCCGCGGCCAGCGCCAGCAGCAGGAGCTGGCCCATGACGCCGCTGGCGTCCTTGTCCTCGATGAGCATGCGCCAGCCGGTGGTGAAGCCGAAGCGCTGGCCGGCCAGCACCGCGCCCAGGCCCAGGCCCACGACGAACAGCGCGGCCTGGCGCGCGGACACGCTCCACAGCAGCCAGCCCGTGAAAACGGCCAGTACGGCCGCGAGGGGGAGTCGTTTCATGTGAATGGTCTATAAAAAAGAGAGCTGCCAGCGCTTGACCATCAAGCGCTGGCAGCCGTTTTGACTATAAACGATGCTGCTTTTAGCGGCTGGCTTACTTGGTCTTGCGCTCCCACCACTGCTTGGCGTCGTAGGCCAGTGCCTCGAAGCGGCTGGGCTGGTTGGCCATGGGCGGCGCATCCTTGGACTGGGTCCAGTCCACCATGGAGCCAGCGTACAGCTTCACGCCGGGCAGGCCCGCGATCTCGGACAGGCCGAACCAGTCGGTCGCGGCCCAGTGGCCGGTGTTGCAGAAGGCCACCATGTCCTGGCCCTGCTCGCGCTTGACCTTGGCGGCGATCTTCTGGGCCGTGGCCTTGTCCACGAAGGTGGTGGTGCCGGGCACGAACCACTGGTTGAAGTCGAGCTGCTGCGCGCCGGGCAGGGTGCCGGCGAGCTTGGCCGCGGGCGCGCGCACCTTGCCCTGGTAGAACGCGTCGGGGCGCGAGTCCACGAGCGCGGCGTTGTTCAGCTGCACGTGCTGGCCCACGTCGTCGCGCGTGGCCAGCAGGCTGGCGTCGATCTGGGGCTGGTAGGCGCTGCGCGCCACCTGGGGCACGGCCGCGTCCTGCGCGAGCTTGGCGTCGCTCCAGGCCTTCATGCCGCCGTTAAGGATGGACAGCTCCTTGAGCCCCAGCAGCTTCAGCGTCCAGTACACGCGCGCCGCGGCGCCGAAGTCGGTGGTGTCGGAGCCGGTCGAGACGACGACTGCATGGGTGCCGGGCGTCAGGCCCAGCGACTGCACCAGCTCGGTGAGCTTGGGCGTGTCCGGCAGCTCGCCAGGGTTGCTGGCCGGGCCGCGCCACTTGCCGTAGGGGGCGTTCACGGCGCCGGGGATGTGCTGGGCGCCGTAGCTGGCGGGGTCGCGGATGTCGATCACGCGCGGCGGCGTGGGCTGCGCCGTCTGGGCGCTGAGCTCGGCCGGCGTCAGCAGCGGCTGGGCGGCCCAGCCGGCATGGGCGGCCGCGGCGAATACGGCGATGGCGAATAGTTTTTTCATGGCGGATCCTGGACGGCAAATAGAGAGACTGTCCGCGATTGTCTTTGCGCCCTTGCCGCAGATCAACGACAGAATCGGATTGTTCTTATGCGTGATGGTGATAAGGGCGCGCCGCTACATGTCCGGCCAGCCTGCCAGGTGCCGCTGCGCGATACGGCTGAGTGCCGTGATCCAGGCGTGGCTGTCGTTCAGGCAGGGGATGTAGCGGAACTCCTGCCCGCCCGCCTGCAGGAAGGCGTGGCGCGCCTCCTGGTTGATCTCTTCCAGCGTCTCCAGGCAGTCGCCGGTGAAGCCGGGGCACATCACGTCCACGCGGCGCGTGCCGGCCTGGGCCAGCGCCACCAGCGTGGGCTCGGTATAGGGCTCCAGCCAGCGGGCCTTGCCGAAGCGCGACTGGAACGTGAGCTGGTACTGCTCGGGCGCCAGGCCCAGCGCCTCGGCCAGCAGGCGCGCGGTGGTGCGGCACTGGTCGGCATAGGGGTCACCCAGGCGCACGTTGCGCTCGGGTATGCCGTGAAAGCTCATCACCAGCTTGTCGGCCGGGCCGCCCTCGCGCTGCCAATGGGCGCGCACGCTGGCGGCCAGCGAGGCGACATAGCCGGGGTCATCGTGGTAGTCGTTCACGAAGCGCAGTTCGGGGAAGTGGCGTTGGCGGCGCGTCCAGGCGGCCACGTCGTCCACCACGCTGGCGGTGGTGGTGCCCGAGTACTGCGGGTACAGCGGCAGCACCAGCACGCGCTTGACGCCCTCGGCCTGCAGGGCCTGCAGCTGTGCGCCGATGGCGGGCCGGCCGTAGCGCATGGCGGGCAGCACTTGTACCTGTGCGCCGGCTTCGCCGAGCCAGCCGCGCAGCATCACGGCCTGCTTGTTTGTCCACACGGCCAGGGGAGAGCCATCGGGCGTCCAGATCGTCTGGTACTTGGCGGCGGATTGGGCGGGCCGCGTGCGCAGGATGATGCCGTGCAGGATGGGCAGCCATGCCGCGCGCGGAATCTCCACCACGCGCGGGTCGCTCAGGAACTGGGCCAGGTAGCGGCGCAGCGCGGGCGCGGTGGGGGCGTCGGGCGTACCCAGGTTGCACAGCAGGATGGCGGTGGCGGGAGAAGGCATGGGGGGCGATTGTGGCCTATGCTTCACCGCCTGATGACGAATGCACACACCCTCGATCTGCCGCGCATCCGCGCCATCACCCTCGATCTGGACGACACGCTCTGGCCTGTGTGGCCCGCCATCTCCCGGGCCGAGGCCGCGCTGGCCGGCTGGCTGGCCGCGCACGCGCCCGCCACGGCGGCGCTGTTCTCCGACGCTCAGGCGCTGCGCGCCATCCGCCAGCGCATGGAGACGCTGCGGCCCGACCTGCGGCACGACCTGAGCGCGCTGCGGCGCGAGTCGATCCGCATGGCGCTCGCGCAGGCGGGCGACGACCCGCTGCTCGCTGAGCCCGCGTTCGAGTTCTTCTTCGCCGAGCGCCAGCGCGTGGACCTGTTCGACGATGCGCTCGCGGCGCTCGACTTCATGGCCACGCGCTGGCCGGTAGTGGCCGTCTCCAACGGCAATGCCGACGTGCACCGCATCGGCATCGGGCGCTATTTCAAGGCCAGCCTGAGCGCCACGCAGCTGGGCGTGGCCAAGCCCGATGCGCGCATCTTCCACGCGGGCGCGCAGGCCGCAGGGGTGGCCCCCGGGCAGGTGCTGCACGTGGGCGACGATGCGCTGCTGGACGCCCGCGGCGCGCTGGATGCCGGCATGCAGGCCGCGTGGCTGAACACGGTCGGCGCCGACTGGCCGCACGAGGGCGCGCCGCCGCACGCCACGGTGCCCAGCCTCAGCGCGCTGTGTCGGCTGCTGGCGTAGAGCGCGAGCGGCGCATCGCCCACTTCTCCAGCTCCGCCGCCGCGAACACCACCGCGCCCGAGAGCAGCACGCGCAGCCATTCGCCAGGGGACAGGTCAGTGGAGCCGAACACGGCCTGCAGCCAGGGCGCGTGCACGAAGGCCAGCTGCAGCAGCGCGCACGCGGCGATCGCCATGAGCACCTGCGGGTTGCCCAGCAGCCCTTCGCGCGTGAGCGCGCTGCGCAGGATGTGGCGGCTGTTGAACAGGTAGAACATCTCGGCCGCGACCACGGCGCAGACGGCCATGGTGCGCGCGGTCTCCAGGCTGGAGCCGCGCGAGAGCTCCCACAGGAACAGCCCGAGCGAGGCGCCGGCCATGAGCAGCGACACCATGACCACGCGCCATATGAACGGGCCCGAAAGCAGCGATTCGCGCGGGTCGCGCGGCGGGCGGCGCATCACGTCGCTCTCGGTCGGCTCGAAAGCCAGCGCCAGGCCCAGCGTGCCCGAGGTGACGAGGTTGATCCACAGCACCTGCGCGGCGGTGAGCGGCAGCTGCAGCGCGAATGCGATGGCGAAGAACACCACGAGCGCCTCGCCGCCGTTGGTGGGCAGCATGAACAGGATGAACTTGCGCACGTTGTCGTAGACGCCGCGGCCCTCGCGCACGGCCGCGCCCAGGGTGGCGAAGTTGTCGTCGGCCAGCACCATGGCGGCAGCGTCCTTGGCGGCCTCGGTGCCGTTCCTGCCCATGGCCACGCCCACGTCGGCGCGCTTCAAGGCCGGGGCGTCGTTCACGCCGTCGCCCGTCATGGCGACGACCTCGCCGCGCGCCTGCAGGGCCTGCACCAGGCGGATCTTGTGCTCGGGGCTGGCGCGGGCGAAGACATGAACGCTGTCCACCACCTCGCGCAGCGCGCTGTCGTCCATGAGCTCGATCTCGGCTCCCGTGAGCGCGGGGCGCCCCAGGCCGATGCCCAGCTGCGCGCCGATGGCGCGCGCCGTCTCGCCGTGGTCGCCGGTGATCATCTTCACGCGCACGCCCGCCGCGTGGCATTCGGCCACGGCGGCCATGGCCTCGGGGCGCGGCGGGTCCATGCTGCCCAGGATGCCCAGCAGGGTGAAGCCGCCTTCCATGTCGTCCCACGAGAGCGCGTGCTGCTGCGCGGGCACGCGCTTGGCGGCGATGGCCAGCACGCGCAGGGCGCGCGCGGCGCAGTCGTTGGCGGCGCGGCGCCAGTAGTCGTGGTCGAGCGGTGCGCAGCCCTGCTCGCCGTGCTGCAGGGCGCTTTGCGTGCTGCACATGTCGAGTACGCGCTCGGGCGCGCCCTTGACCAGGATGAGCGCGTGGCCCGCGTGGTCGTGGTGCAGCGTGGCCATGAAGCGGTGCTCGGACTCGAACGGGATCGCGTCGATGCGCGGCAGCGCCGCGTGGGTGGCGGCGCCGTCCAGCCCCGCCTTGAGGGCGAAGGCGAGCAGTGCGCCCTCGGTCGGGTCGCCCGTCAGCGTCCAGCCCTCGGCGCCGTGGTTCAGCGCGGAGTCGTTGCACAGCAGCGCCACGCGGGCCATGGACTGCAGCACGGGGTCGGCGGCGGGCGACGCGTTCATGCCGCCCACCTGGAAGCCGCCCTGCGGCGCGTAGCCGCTGCCCGTCACCTCGTACACGCGGTCGGCCGTCACCGCGCGCTGCACCGTCATCTCGTTGCAGGTGAGGGTGCCGGTCTTGTCCGAGCAGATCACGGTGACCGAGCCCAGCGTCTCCACCGCCGGCAGGTGCCGGATGATCGCGTGGTGGTGCGCCATGCGGCGCACGCCGAGGGCCAGCGTGATGGTCATGATGGCGGGAAGCCCCTCGGGGATGGCCGATGCGGCGAGCGCCACGGCCATCATGAACATGTCGGAGGGCGCCTGCCCGCGCCAGAGCACACCGATGACGAAGGTCACGGCCACGAACAGCAGGATGGCCGCCGCCAGCCAGCGGCTGAACCGCGCGATCTGGCTCAGGAGCGGCGTGGTGCCCGGCTCCACCTGCGCCAGCAGCGCGCCGATGCGTCCCAGTTCGGTGCGCGTGCCCGTGGCGGCCACCGCGCCCACGGCCGTGCCCGCGGCCACCAGCGTGCCCGAATAGAGCATGCAGTGGCGGTCGCCCAGCGGCGCGTCCTCGGCCACTGCGGCTTCGCTCTTGTCGCTGGGCACCGATTCGCCCGTGAGCGCCGCCTCGTCGGCGCGCAGGCTCTTGGCCGAGAGGATCCGCAGGTCGGCCGGCACCTTGTCGCCCGAGGCGAGCAGCACGATGTCGCCTGGCACGAGCTGCTCGGCCGCGACCAGCTGCCGCTCGCCCCCGCGCAGCACCGTGGCCTGCGGCGAGAGCATGCGCCGGATCGCGTCGAGCGCCGACTCGGCCTTGCCCTCCTGCACGAAGCCGAGGACGGCGTTGATGACTACCGCGCCCAGCAGCACGCCCGTGTCGATCCAGTGGCCCAGCGCGCCGGTGATGGCGGCCGAGGCCAGCATCACGTAGATCAGCATGTTGTGGAACTGCGCCAGCAGCCGCCGCCACGCGGGCCGGCGCGGCGGCGCGGGCAGGCGGTTGGGGCCGTGCCGGGCCAGGCGGAGGGCGGTCTCGGCGTGGGGCAGGCCGTACCGCGCGTCGGTGGCCAGGCGCTCCGCGATGGCGCTTGCGGGCAGGGCGTGCCAGGGCGTGTCGCGGTGTTCGGTGGGCGTCGTCGTCGGCATGCGGGAGCGCATGCCCGGCGCTGCGCACGCCGGGCCACGCGGATGGTTGCGGCCCAGTCTAGGGCGCGGGCATGCGTGGCGCGGCAATGCCCCGGCATATGGGGCGGGAAACGGCCGCCATCAAAGGGCGGATACTATCGAATGAGTAGCTGTCAGCGCTTGCTGGACGGGCGTTACAGCCCATTTTGATTCATGTCAGAAAATCGCGCAATGCAAGCAGCGTCTCGTCCGGCGCCTCGCTCATCTGGTGGTGCCCCACGGGCAGCTGCGCGACCTGCACCTGCCTGCCCGCGGCGCGCGCGGCCTGGATCAGTCCCTGCGCGGCCTTCGGGTGCGTCATCTGGTCCAGCGTGCCCAGCACGAACAGCACCGGGCATTGGATGGCCGCGATGGCCTGCTCGCCGCCCGCATAGCTGTCGCAGGCCACGAAGCCGCGGTGGAACACGTTGACCTGCGGGTTGCTGCGCAGCACGCGCCGGCCCAGGGCCATGCCCGCGCCATAGACCCAGAAGCCCGCCCCTAGCGGCGGGGCGAGGGTGCTGCGCGAGAACGTGTTGACCATGCGCAGCGCCTTCTCGGGCTCGTGCAGAGAGGACTCGATGAGCGCCGGCGAGACTTTCATCGGGTAGGCCGTGCCCACCAGCGCCAGGTGGCTCGCACGCGCGCCCAGGCGGGCGGCGGCTTCCAGCGCGATCAGCGAGCCCCAGCTGTGGCCCACCAGCGCCGCCCGCTGGATGCCTAGCGCGTCGAGCAGGGCGACGACGAAGCCGGCCGCCTGCTCCACGCTGGCGGGCGCCTCGCCCGCGCTCTTGCTGTGGCCGGGCAGGTCCACGGCCAGCACGTTCCAGCCATTGTGGGCCAGGTAGCGGCTTTGCAGCGCCCAGACGCTGTGGTCGTTGAGCACGCCGTGGATGAACACCACCGTCGGCCTGCCCGGCTCCAGGGGCTTGCCGCCGGTGTAGCAGTAGGTCCGTGCGCCGTTGACGTCGACGTACATCACGCCCCCGCTTTTTCTGCGGCCTTGAGCGCGCGCTGCAGGTCGTCGATCAGGTCGCCGGCGTCCTCCAGCCCGATCGACAGGCGTATCGTGCCCTGGCCTATGCCGGCTGCGGCCAGCGCCTCGTCGTCCAGGCGGTGGTGCGTGGTACTGGCCGGGTGGATCACCAGGCTGCGACAGTCGCCCACGTTGGCCAGGTGGGAGAAGAGCTTGAGCGCCTCGATGAACTTCTTGCCCTGCCCGCGGCTGCCCTTGAGGTCGAAGCTGAACACCGAGCCTGCGCCGCGCGGCAGAAGCCGCTGCGCAAGCTGGTGGCCGGGGTGCGATTCGAGCAGCGGGTGGCCCACGCGCGCCACGAACGGATGGCTGGCCAGGAACTGCACCACGCGCTCGGTGTTGCGCATGTGGCGCTCCATGCGCAGCGGCAGGGTCTCTATGCCCTGCAGGATCAGCCAGGCCGTGTGCGGGCTCATGCAGGCGCCGAAGTCGCGCAGGCCCTCGCGGCGCGCGCGCAGCAGGAAGGCGCCCACGGTGCTCTCCTCGGCGAACACCATGCCGTGGAAACCGTCGTAGGCCTGCGTCAGCTCGGGAAAGCGTCCCGAGGCCTCCCAGTCGAAGCTGCCGCCATCGACCAGCACGCCGCCGATCACCGTGCCGTGGCCCGAGAGGAACTTGGTGGCCGAGTGGTAGACCAGGTCCGCGCCATGCTCCAGGGGCCTGATGAGCCAGGGCGAGGTGAGGGTGGAGTCCACCAGCAGCGGCACGCCGGCCTCGTGGGCGATCTGCGACACGGCGGGAATGTCCAGCACCTCCAGCCCTGGGTTGCCCACGGTCTCTCCGAAGAAGAGGCGCGTGTTGGGCCGCACGGCTGCGCGCCAGCCGGCGAGGTCGCCGGGCTTGACGAAGCTGGTCTCTATGCCGAAGCGCCGCAGCGTGTAGTTGAGCAGGTTCTGCGACCCGCCGTAGAGGGCCGTGCTGGCCACGATGTGCCCGCCCGCGCCCATCAGCGTGCAGACCGCCAGGTGCAGCGCCGCCTGGCCGCTGGCCGTGGCGATCGCGCCCACGCCACCTTCGAGCGCGGCCACGCGCTGCTCCAGCACGGCATTCGTGGGGTTGCTGATGCGGCTGTACACATGGCCGGGACGCTCCATGTTGAACAGGGCAGCGGCATGGTCGCTCGAATCGAAGACGAACGAGGTCGTCAGGTGGATGGGCACGGCACGCGCCCCCGTGGCGGGATCGGGCCGCGCGCCCGCGTGCAGCGCGAGTGTGTCGAAGCCGGGGTCGGTGTATCCGGGCATCCATATCTCCAAAGTGGTGAACCTGCGCGCCATTGTGGGCTATTTGTGGGCTATATTTCCCCGCGGATAGGGGGCTGCACGCAGCGCCTGCAGAACCATTCGGAGATACCCCAGCATGAAAGTCAGCGACATCCTGCGCCTCAAAGGCAACACCCTCTACACCGTGCACCCCGACGAGCCACTCGCCTGCGCGGTGCAGACCATGGCCGAGAGGGACATAGGCTCGCTGGTGGTCATGGAGCACGGCGACCTCGTGGGCATGCTGACCTTCCGCGAGGTGATCCAGGTGCTGGTGAAGAACGGCGGCTCCGTGGGCACGATGCTGGTGCGCTCGGCGATGGACGACGCGCCGCTGACCTGCACGCTGGAGACCGACATGGACGAGGTGCGCCGCATGATGCTGGGCCAGCACGCGCGCTACATGCCGGTGATGGACAAGCGCATGCTCATGGGTGTGGTGAGCTTCTACGACGTGGCCAAGGCCGTGGTGGACAGCCAGAACTTCGAGAACAAGCTGCTCAAGGCCTACATCCGTGACTGGCCGCAGGAAGAATCGCCCCCCGCGAATTGACTTTCACGCCGGATTGGCCGTCAGCGCTTGTTTAGCAAGTGCTGGCAGCTATTTATTTCATAGCTGCAACCGCTCTGGGATAATCACGCCCCTATGAGCGGCAACACACTTGGCACCCTTTTCTGCGTCACCAACTTCGGTGAATCCCATGGCCCGGCGATCGGCTGCGTGATCGACGGCTGCCCGCCCGGCATGGCGCTTTGCGAGGCCGACATCCAGGCCGACCTGGACCGGCGCCGCCCCGGCACCAGCCGCCACGTCACGCAGCGGAACGAGCCCGACGCGGTGGAGATCCTCTCGGGCGTCTACGAGGGCAGGACCACTGGCACGCCGATCGCGCTCCTGATCCGCAACCAGGACCAGCGCAGCAAGGACTACGGCGACATCGCCCAGAGCTTCCGCCCGGGCCATGCCGACTACGCCTACTGGCACAAGTACGGCCTGCGCGACCCGCGCGGCGGCGGGCGCTCGTCCGCGCGCCTGACGGCGCCCACCGTGGCGGCCGGCGCCGTTGCCAAAAAGTGGCTGGCCGAGACGTACGGCACGCGCTTTCGCGCCTGCATGGCGCAGCTGGGCGAACTGCCCATCCCGTTCGAGAACTGGGAGCATGTGCCGAACAACCCCTTCTTCGCCCCCGTGGCCGACGTGCAGGCCTACGAGGACTACATGGACGCGCTGCGCAAGAGCGGCGACTCCTGCGGCGCGCGCCTCCGCGTGCAGGCCACCGGCGTGCCCGTGGGGCTGGGCGAGCCGCTCTACGACAAGCTCGACGCGGACATCGCCCACGCGATGATGGGCCTGAACGCAGTCAAGGGCGTGGAGATCGGCGCCGGCTTCGCCAGCGTGGCCCAGCGCGGCACCACGCACGGCGACTCGCTTACGCCCCAGGGCTTCGCCGGCAACAACGCGGGCGGGGTGCTGGGCGGCATCAGCACGGGGCAGGACATCGAGGTGCAGCTCGCCATCAAGCCGACGAGCTCCATCATCAGCCCGCGCGAATCCATCGACGTCCACGGCCGGAGCACCGAGGTCGTGACCCGCGGCCGCCACGATCCCTGCGTCGGCATACGCGCCGCCCCGATCGCCGAGGCGCTGCTCGCGCTGGTGCTCATGGACCACGCGCTGCGCCAGCGCGCGCAGTGCGGCGACGTGCGGCAGGCGGTGCCGCCCATTCCCGCCAGTATTTGAATGAAAAAAGGCTCCAGCGCTTGATGGACAAGCGCTGGCAGCTATCTGAAGAATAGCGTCTTTACTTGCGTACTTCGTCGACGAGCGCGCGGAACTCGTCGATGTCCTCGAAGCTGCGGTACACGCTGGCGTAGCGTATGTAGGCCACCTTGTCGAGCTTCTTGAGCTCGCGCATGACCAGCTCGCCGATGCGGCTGGAGATCACCTCGCGCTGGCCCAAGTGCAGCAGCTTCTCCTCGATGCGCTCGATGGCCGAATCGATCTGCACCGTGCTCACCGGGCGCTTGCGCAGCGCCAGCTTGAAGGAGCCGAGCAGCTTGTGGCGGTCGTATTCGACGCGGCGGCCGTCCTTCTTGACAACGGCGGGGAAGTTGACTTCCGGCCGCTCATAGGTGGTGAAGCGCTTTTCGCAGGCGCCGCACTGGCGCCTGCGGCGGATGCAGTCCCCGTCCTCGGACACCCGGGTCTCGATGACCTGGGTGTCCTGGTGGCTGCAGAAGGGGCACTTCATCGCGGCAGCGCCTGCGCTCGCGCGATCAGCGGTAGACCGGGAAGCGGCTGGTCAGCGCGTTGACCTTGGCGCGCACGGCGGCCAGATGCGCCTCGTCGTCGGGGTTCTCCAGCACGTCCGCCAGCAGGTTGGCGGTGATGCGGGTTTCCTCCTCCTTGAAGCCGCGCGTGGTGATGGCGGGCGTGCCCACGCGGATGCCGCTGGTCACCATGGGCTTCTCGGGGTCGTTGGGGATGGCGTTCTTGTTGATGGTGATGTGGGCCTTGCCCAGCGCCGCCTCGGCGGCCTTGCCGGTGATGCCCTTGGCGCGCAGGTCCACCAGCATCACGTGGCTCTCGGTGCGGCCGCTGACGATGCGCAGGCCGCGCTGGGTCAGCGTCTCGGCGAACACCTTGGCGTTCTTCGCCACCTGCTGCTGGTACGCCTTGAACTCGGGCGACAGCGCCTCCTTGAAGGCCACGGCCTTCGCGGCGATCACGTGCTCCAGCGGGCCGCCCTGCAGGCCGGGGAAGATCGCGGAGTTGATGGCCTTCTCGTGCTCGGCCTTCATGAGGATGATGCCGCCGCGCGGGCCGCGCAGGCTCTTGTGCGTGGTGGAGGTCACCACGTCGGCATGCGGCACGGGGTTGGGGTACTCGCCTGCGACCACCAGGCCCGCGTAGTGGGCGATGTCCACCCAGAAGATGGCGCCGACTTCCTTCGCGACGCGCGCCATGCGCTCGAAGTCGATGCGCAGCGCGTAGGCCGATGCGCCGCCGATGATGAGCTTGGGGCGATGCTCGCGGGCCTTGGCCTCGAACGCGTCGTAGTCGATCTCTTCCTTCTCGTTGAGGCCGTAGGAGACCACGTTGAACCACTTGCCGCTCATGTTCAGCGCCATGCCGTGCGTGAGGTGGCCGCCCTCGGCCAGGCTCATGCCCAGGATGGTGTCGCCGGGCTTGAGGAAGGCCATCAGCACGGCCTGGTTGGCCTGCGAGCCCGAGTTGGGCTGCACGTTGGCGGCCTCGGCGCCGAAGAGCTGCTTGATGCGGTCGATGGCCAACTGCTCGATCACGTCCACGTTCTCGCAGCCGCCGTAGTAGCGCTTGCCCGGGTAGCCCTCGGCGTACTTGTTGGTCAGTTGCGAACCCTGCGCGGCCATGACGGCGGGGGAGGCGTAGTTCTCGCTGGCAATCAGCTCGATGTGCTCTTCCTGGCGGCGGTTCTCGGCCTGGATGGCGGCCCACACCTCGGGATCGGTTTGTTCGACAAGAATATTGCGTTGATACATGGCAGTCCTATGAACTCTCAGTGTCCCTTGGCAATCAAGGGCTGCCCAGGCGAACGACGGATCGCTGCGGGGCTTGGCTGCTCATCCGCGCGGCACGCTCCCCAGTGGTTTGCAGAAAAACAGGGCTTTCTGCCGGTCTCCACGTCAGCGGCGGGGCCCATGGGCCTTGCGCGCCTATCGCCAGTTGCGTACCCCGCTAGTGTAGCTGACGGCGCCCGTCCCCTATGGCGCCGGCGCGGCCTCAGACTCCGCCGTCGAGCAGGGCCACTTTCTCGCCCGCGGGCTGCGCGGTCTCGGGCGCCGCCGGGGCCTTGGTGGACAGCACCGGCTTCGCGGCCTTGCGCTCGCCCGCCACCTGGCGCAGGCGGAAATGCTCGGCCAGCACCTTGGCCACGTAGCCGCCGTCGTCCGGGAGGTTGGCGGCACCCACGTAGTAGCGCAGGCCGCCTTCGAGCGAGCCAGCACGCGCTATGCATTCCTGCAGCACCTTCACGCCCACGCGCAGGTTGGCCACGGGGTCGAACGCGGCGAGCTGGCCGCCGAAGCCCTCGTACTTATCGGTGTGCACGCGGGTCATCACCTGCATCAGGCCCTGCGCGCCGACAGCGCTTTGCGCGAACGGGTTGAAGCTCGACTCCACGGCGATGATGGCCAGGATCAGCGTCGGATCGAGCTTGGTGCGCGAGCCGATCTCGTAGGCCTCGGTCACCAGGGCCGCCAGGGGCTCGGGCGCCACGCGGTATTTCTTGCTGAGCCAGTAGGCCACGGCCGCCTGCTCGCGCGGCAGCTCGCTGGGATTGATGGCCATTGCGCGGTCGCTTGCGGCCGGCTCCAGCGGGAAGCCGTCCTCGGCGACCTGGCGTGCATGCAGCCAGCCGCGCAGCTCGTCCTCGCCGATCTGGCGCAGGTCCGGGCGCGCCGTCAGCGTGACGGCCGCGAAGACGACGACCAACCCGAGCAGGGCGAAGCCGTTATGGGTCACTTCAAGAAGACCATTGACCACATCGGCGATGACTGTGCGCACGCCGGCAATGACTTTTCCTGACGCTGTCATAGCTTTCCTTTCTGAGTCGAGTCCCGGAAGGCGCGGCGCCTGCAGAGGCGCTCGGGCGGACTCGGTTTTGCCAGGTCTCTTTGCCTGGGCTGGTATGCCATCCAGCCCGTGCCATGGCCGGCTATGCCATGGGAACTTGCGGACTGTCGTAGCCGGCGTCGGGAGCCGGTTAGGGTTATTACGGACCTGTGTTTTGAAGGCTGGCGGATTCTAGGAGTTCACTAAATGCATAGTCAACACTAATAAACATATTTTTAATACAAAAAAATAATTACAACACTGTGCATAAGTGCGAAAACAGGCATTTCGGGCGCAAAGGAGGCGCTGTAATCGAACGCAGCAAACACCGCGAAATGAAACTTGCAATCGACGCACCGTCGCCATTGATGAAAGCTGTTGGAGAGCGCGCGGAGATTTGCTACCTTAGAGGTGCCTGAGCGATTCAGGCGTCCGCCGGAAGAGGCGAAACCATCTGGATGAACGGCACGCAGTGCTGCATCGAGCAACAGGTTCCTCGCTTCCAAGGCAAACCCTGGAGGCAATACCTTGCCTCCTGCACCGGGGACGATCCTCTCCGCGGTGCAAACGATGGCAAAAGACCGTTGCGTCTGCCGTCAAGCCCGGTGCACGGAAAGACTCCGTCCACCGGGCTTTCTTTTTGCACTTATTTACACTGGCACGCCGACGTTCGCTGATTCAATAGCGTCCGAAGCTCAAATGATCGGGTACCGCGTGTCGCAAGTCATACAAACTATCAAGCATCATCGGTGGGCAAGGCGGGCGGCGTGGCTTCTGGCCTGCCTGCTGGGGTTGTGGCTGCTGGCCTGGCTTGTCGTTCCACCCGTTGCGCGGTCGCAGATTGAGCGGCACGCCTCGGAGGCCCTGGGGCGCAAGGTGACGGTCTCCAAGGTGGAGTTCCTGCCATGGACGCTGGAGGCCACGGTCCATGGGCTGTCCATTGCATCCGAGGACGGCAAGGCGTCCCAGGTCCAGATAGCGCGTATCTATATAGATGCAGAACTGCAGTCGCTGTGGCGGCTCGCGCCGGTGATCGATGCGGTGCAGGTGGACGAGCCGGTGATCCACGTCACGCAGACCGCTCCGGGACACTACGACTTCGATGACGTGCTGGATCGCCTTGCGCAGCAGCCGAAGACCCGGGACGGCGAGGCCCGGCCGCTGCGCTTTGCGCTCTACAACCTCGCGCTGCGCGGCGGAGCCCTGGATTTCGACGATCGGACGGTGGGCAAGGTCCATATGCTGCGCGGCCTCCGCATCGATGTTCCGTTCCTGAGCAATTTCTCTGCGGACCGCGAGGTCAAGGTCACGCCCAGGCTGGCCTTCGAGCTGAACGGCAGCGCCTTCGACACCGCCGCCCAGACGACTCCGTTCGCCCAGAACCGGCAGACCGAGGTCAACCTGCATGTCGATGGCTTCGATCTCGGGCCCTTCAGCGGCTATATACCAAGCCGTGTGCCGGTGCGCCTTAAATCCGGCGTGCTCGACGCCGACCTGAAGCTGGGCTTCGAGCAGGAGGACGCCACGCCGCGGCTCACGATCAGCGGGGGTGTCCGGCTGCATGGCGTCCGGACCACCGATGCGGCGGGCGAGCCCCTGCTGGACTTCGATGCGCTGCAGGTGGCTCTCAAGGATGTGCGGCCGTTGCAGCGCATCGTGGACGTCGACGCCATCGACTGGCATGGCGTCCACGTGCATCTGCGCAGGGATGTGGCGGGTGCCGTGGCGCTTCCCGGGCTGGCGCAGCCGGCCGATGGCGCGGACGCCACGGCCAAGCCCACGCCGGCGCCGCAGGATGCCGCATGGCAGGTGCGGCTTGGACGGGTGGGGCTGCACGACGGCGTCGTCGACTGGACCGACGCCAGCCTGCCGGGTGGAAAGGCTGCGTGGAAGGCGGAAAACCTGCAGGCCGAAGCCTGGGCAGTTGCGCTGCCGTTCCAGCAGCCGCTGCAGTTCCGCCTGAGCACGCAGTTGTCCGGCGGGGCCGCCAAGGGCGATGCGGCGCGGCTTGCGGTGCAGGGGCAGGCCACGGACGTGCAGGCGCAGGCCGCGGTTTCCGTTCGCGGGCTCTCCATGGCCATGGCGGCGCCGTATCTGGCGGGGGTGCTCAAACCCTCGCTGGCGGGCATGCTCGATGCAGACCTGGGGCTGGCCAGGAACGGCGATGCCATGGCCGCCAAGGTGGCCACGCTGTCCCTGGGCAAGCTGGCGCTCGATTGCGCGGCTGCGGAGAAGAAATGCCGCACCCTGCGCACTGCCGGGATCGCGGATGCCGCCAAGACCTCGCTGGCCGAGGCCGGGCGCCTGGAGGTGAGCGATGTCCTGGTGCAGCTGCCGCAGCGCAGCGTGACGCTGGGCCGGGTGCTCGTGAAGCAGCCCCGCGTCCTGGTATCGCGTGCCGCCAAGGGCGGCTGGATGTTCGAGGAGTGGCTGCCGGACGCGCCCGAGGCCGCCTCCAAGGGCAAGCCGGCTGCGGCGGCGCCGGCCCCGTGGAAGCTGAAGCTGGCGGCCCTGGAGGTCGAAGGCGCCAGCCTGGCCTTTCGCGACGACGCGGCAGCCAGGCCGGTGGCGCTCAATGCATCCGGGCTGCAGCTGCGCGCGCGAAACTTCTCCTATGACGATGGCCGGATCACCCCGGTGGAGGTGCACCTGGACGCCCGGGTGGCCGCCGGCCGGGCGGAGCCGGGGCGATTGAGCTACGAGGGCACCGTGGCCATGGCGCCTGCGCTGGCCGTGCAGGGCAGGGTGCGCGCGCAGCATGTGCCGGTGCACGCTTTCGAGCCCTATGTCACGTCGGACCTGAACGTGGACATCCTGCGCGCCGAGGGCAGCTTCGCCGGCGACCTGCGCTACGTTCAGGAGACGGCCGGCCCGGCGGTATCGGTAGCGGGTGACATGTCCCTGGACGAGGTGCGCGTGCGCGCCAAGGACGACGTGGCCGCGGATGACGAGGGCAAGGGCGGCAGGCGAATCGCCGATCGCGGCGAGGAACTGCTGCGCTGGAAGTCGCTGGGGCTGCGCGGCGTGGCGGTGAACCTGAAGCCGGGCCGGCCGCTGGCACTGGACGTGAGGGAGACGGCGCTCAGCGACTTCTTCGCGCGCATCATCGTGCACGAGAACGGACGCATCAACCTGCAGGATATCCGCAAGGGGGCCGCGACCGAGGAGGTGGCCGCCGCGCCACCGAAGGACGCAGCCGCCGCCGCAGTCACCGGTACGGCGCAGGCAGCGGCGCAGCCGGCCGACCCCATGGCGCCGGTGATCCGGTTCGGCCCGGTGGCATTGACGAACGGGTCGGTGCATTTCTCCGACTACTTCATCAAGCCCAACTATTCGGCGGATCTCAGCGAGTTGACCGGCAGGCTCAGCGCGTTTTCTTCCGTGCCCTCCGAGGCGGGTGGTGAGCCGCAGATGGCCGAGCTGGAGCTGCGCGGCCGCGCGCAGGGCACGGCATCCCTGGAGGTCAGCGGCAAGCTCAACCCCCTGGCCAAGCCCCTGGCGCTCGACATACAGGCCCGCATGCGCGACCTGGAGCTGCCGCCCCTGTCGCCCTATAGCATCAAATACGCTGGCCATGGCATCGAGCGCGGCAAGCTCAGCATGGATGTGGCCTACAAGGTGCAGCCCGACGGGCAGCTCACGGCCACCAACAAGCTGGTGCTCCACCAGCTGGCCTTCGGCGACCCCGTGGAGGGCGCGCCCGCCAGCCTGCCGGTGCGGCTGGCCGTGGCGCTGCTGGCCGACCGCAATGGCGTGATAGACGTGGACCTGCCCATCAGCGGCTCTCTGAACGACCCGCAATTCAGCCTCGGCGGCGTCATCCTCAAGGTCATCGGCAACCTCGTCATGAAGGCCATCACCGCACCCTTCTCACTGCTGGCGGGGGTGTTTTCCGGCGCGGACGAGCAGGGCAGCATCGCCTTCGCGCCGGGCAGCGCCGCGCTCGACGACAAGGCGCGCCAGCAGCTCGACAAGATCGCGCAGGAGTTGAACAACCGGCCGGCACTCAAGGTGACCGTGGCCGGCTGGGCCCAGCCGCAGGCCGAGGAGGAAGCCTGGAAGCGCCTGCGCCTGCGGGATCTGGTACAGGCGCAGAAGCGCCGCGCGGCCGTCAGGGCCGGGGAGTCGGCGGCCGACGTGGCGCCCGTGAGCGACGCGGAGTATCCCGCCCTGCTCAAGGAGGCCTACCGGCGCGCGGATATGAAGAAGCCGCGCAACCTGGTCGGCCTGGCCAAGGACCTGCCCCAGGGCGAGATGGAGGCGCTGCTGCTCAAGAGCATCGAGGTTCCCGGCAACGCCATGCAGGACCTGGCCCTGGCGCGCGGCGTCGCCGTGCGCGACTACCTGGCGAGTCGGCAGGTGGCGCTGGACCGGCTGTTCGTGGGTGCCAGCAAGCTGCAGCCGGCGGGCGAGGGCGGCTGGACACCCAAGGCGGAGCTGACGCTGGCTGCGCGCTGACGGCAGGCCGCGAACGCCATCGCGCGGCTGGGCTGGGCCCGCTTCGATACAGTAGCCCTTGCAATTCGCCCGGGCGTGCTGAGGTCCTGCGCCAAATCCGGGCGAGAATAATGGTTTCGCCGGAACTGGGCCCAGACCCCATGCCCGGGCGTGGCGCTGGCGCCGCAGGCTGCCCGCCTCTTATCCCATTGCATCCATGTTTCCCTTTTCTTCTCGCAGCAAAATGTCCGACGCACCCGAAGCGACCCCGGTCCAGAACAAAACCAGCGAGCCGCATCCCCTGGATGCGCTGACGGGCGGCGCCTTCTCGGCTGCCACGTCTGGAGAGCGGTCGGCGCGCATCCGCGAATGGCTTGCCACACAGCCGGCGACCGACAAGTTGCAGGAGGTGTTCAAGGAGTTGAGCGCCCGCGACAAGGGCGCCGCACGTGCCGTGCGCGAGCGCCTCGACGAGATCCGGCGCGCACAGGGGCAGGCGGCCGTGGCCGCGGAGTGGACGGCGAAGGCCGAGGCGCTGCTGGCCACGGCGCAGCTGAACATCGCCGACGCCCTTGCCTGGCAGCGCGACGCGGCCAAGGCCGGCGCCCCGCTCTCGCGCGAGCCGCTGTCCACGCTCAAGGCGCAACTGAGCGAGCGCGTGAAGACCATCGAGGACCTGCAGCACCGCGTGCAGGTGCAGCGCGAGGCCGCGGTGCTGCTCGCGCAGCGTATCGAGGTGCTGTCCACCAAGCCGTGGAAGGACGCGCAGGCGGCCCTGGAGCTGCTGAGCGCCGACGTGGGCCATTGGCAGGAACAGGCGCAGGAGCTGACGGGCGATGCCGCCTGGCCCAGCGTGGACGTGCGCTTCCCGGCGCAGCTGGAGTCCTCGCGCACGCAGCTGCTGGTGGTATGGGAGGCGTTCCAGTCCGCCCTGGCCCAGACCGCGGCAGCGGCCGAGGACGAGAACGCCCCCTTGCCGCCGGTCCCGGTGTGGGCCGACGAACTGCGCCTTGCGCGCGGGCTGCCCGCAGAGGCGGCCGCTGCCAAGGCCGCCCCCCGCGCAGCGGCCAAGCCCAAGGTGGATCCCGAGGTGCGCGAGAAGGCCATGCAGGCCGTGCGCGAGGCGCTGTCCAAACTGGAGGAGGAAACCGCCCAGGGGCACGGCAAGGCCAGCGTCGGCGCCGCCACCGCGCTGCGCGCCGTGCTGAAGGTGCACGGCAAGCTGATCGATGCCGAACTCGAACGCAAGGTGCATGCGGCGTTGGTTGCGGCCGGCGAGCTCGAAGGCTGGCAGCGCTGGAGCGCGGACCAGTTGCGCGAAGACTTGGTCGCCCGCGCCGAAGCCTTGCTGCAGCGCCCCGAAGGGCAGGCGCTGGGCGGGCGCAAGATGCAGGAGTCGCTGCGGCAGCTGCGCGAGCAGTGGAAGCAGGCAGACCAGGGCGCGCCCGCCAATCACGCCCTGTGGAAGCGGTTCGACGATGCCTGCAACGCGGCCCACAAAGTGGTCGAGGCTTGGCTGGAGAGGGTGCGCGCCGAGGGCGCCGAGCACCGTGCCCAGCGCATGGCGCTGGTCGAAGAGGTGAAGGCTTGGGCGCAGGAGCAGGCCGGCGCGGCCGCCGCCGACTGGAGGGCGGTGAACCGCGCCCTGTACCAGTTCGCCGAACGCTGGCGCGCCGGCGGCCATGTCAGCGAGAAGGTGTTTGCCGAGCTGCAACCGCTGTGGAAGCAGGCCATGGCATTGGCCGCGGCGCCGCTGGAGTCCGCGCAGAAGGCCAGCCTGGAGCGGCGCCAGGCCATGATCGAGGAGGCCGCGTCGCTCGGTGCTGCCGCCTCGCTGCGCATCGATGCCATCAAGGCGCTGCAGCAGCGCTGGCAGGCGGAGGCGCAGTCGGTGCCCCTGGACCGCAAGCAGGAGCAAAAGCTCTGGGACGCCTTCCGCAAGCCCCTCGACGAGGCCTTCAACCGCAAGTCGGCCGAGCGTGAACGCAGCGCCGCGGAACTGAGCGCGCGCGACCGCGCCGTGCTGGATGCGTCCAAGGCACTGGAAGCCGCCAACGCCTCGAACGATGCGCAGCGGATCCGTGAGGCCGTGGCAGCCCTGGAGGCCGCCCTCAAGGACCAGGAGGGCGCTGGTGCCTTGGGCCAAAAACAGCCTGTAACGCAGGAGGGACAAGCGCAGGAAGCTATGGATTCAGGAGTGAACGAGGCCAATGCCAAGCCGGTGCCTGCGGCCGCTGCACGTCCCGTGGTGGCGGTGCGGGGGGATGACCGCCCCGGCATGCGCAGGTCGGAGCCCGCGCCTCAGGCGCGAGCCGGCAGGGCCGCCGGTGACCGGCGCGAAGGGCGGGATGGCCGCGCCCCGCGCGATGCCGCCCCGCGCGGCCCGCGCCTGGGCGATACCGCATTCCGGGCCCAGCGCGATGCCATGGAGCATGCGCAGCTCGCCCTGCGCAAATTGGCGGCGCAGGCGCATGGCGAGGCGCTCACGCGGCTCATGACTGCCTGGAAGAGTCGGGATGCCGCGCAGGTGCCCAGCGTGCAGGAACTGGGCGGCAAGGTATCGGCCGGCGTGCGTTCTTCCTGGGCGCAGGCCATTGGCGCCCCGGCTGGTGCGGCGGCGGAGCAGGCCCTGCTGCGCCTCGAAATCGCGGCCGAACTGCCCACGCCGGCAGAGCAGCTGGCCGCACGCCGGGCCATGCAGCTGCAAATGCTCACGCGCCGCAACGAGCCCGCGCCCGCCGAGACCTGGGGTCAGGACGCGGCGCTGGTCTTCGCCGGCGCCAGCGACGAAGCCAGTGCGCGCCGCCTGCAGGGCGTGCTGAAGGTCTTGCTCAGGAAGTAGGCCTGCATCCCGTGCGGCGGCGCTTTTGCCTCCGCCGCCGCCGTGCGGGAGCTTTCATGCGGCGCTAGAAATGAAAAAGCCACTGACGCATGTCAGCGGCTTTCGTCGATCTTGGTGCCCAGGAGAGGACTCGAACCTCCACGATGTTACTCGCTAGTACCTGAAACTAGTGCGTCTACCAATTCCGCCACCTGGGCATTTCAGGAAAGAGTAGATTGTAGCCTGCTTTTCGCGCCTCTCATGGAAGAGGCTTCATTTTTTTGATCCGCAACGCTCTCGTTTCACACGGGCAGGTGCTGCTTGCGAAACAAAAAAGGCCGCTTCATGAAAAGCGGCCTTCATTGTCAGAACCCTTGCGGGTTCTCGTTAAACTTGGTGCCCAGGAGAGGACTCGAACCTCCACGATGTTACTCGCTAGTACCTGAAACTAGTGCGTCTACCAATTCCGCCACCTGGGCATTTCAGGAAAGACATAGATTGTATAGCAAAAAAAAATACGCTGGCGCTTCCGCGACGCAAATTTCCTCTTCCGACGAGATTGAGGGCACGGTGCAGGGCCACCGCGATGGTCATGGGTTCGTCGTCCGTGACGATGGCGAGCCCGACATCTACATACCCCCCAACGAGATGCGCGCGGTGCTGCACAAGGACCGCGTGCGTGTGCGCATCGTGCGCCAGGACAGGCGCGGGAGGCCCGAGGGCCGCGTGGTCGAGATCGTGGAGCGGCCGCCCCAGCCCATCATCGGCCGGCTGCTGCAGGAAAGCGGCGTGTGGCTGGTCGCGCCCGAGGACAAGCGCTACGGGCAGGACGTTTTGATTCCCAAGGGCGCTACGGGAGCAGCGGCAACGGGGCAGGTGGTGGTTGTGGAGCTGACGGAGCCGCCGGCACTGTTCGGCCAGCCCGTGGGGCGCGTGGTCGAGGTGCTCGGCGAGGTGGACGACCCGGGCATGGAGGTCGAGATCGCCGTGCGCAAGTACGGCGTGCCGCATGAGTTTTCCGAGGCCTGCCTCGCGCAGGCCAAGGCGTTGCCAGACAAGGTGCGCGCGCAGGACAAGCGTCACCGGGTGGACCTCACGGACATTCCGCTCGTCACCATCGACGGCGAGGACGCACGCGATTTCGACGACGCCGTGTACTGCGAGCCCGCGAAGATCGGGCGGGCCAAGGGCTGGCGCCTGCTGGTGGCCATTGCCGACGTCAGCCACTACGTGGAGACGGGCAGCGCCATCGACGTGGATGCCTACGACCGCGCCACCAGCGTCTACTTCCCGCGGCGGGTCATCCCCATGCTGCCGGAGAAGCTCTCCAACGGCCTGTGCTCGCTCAATCCGCATGTCGAGCGCCTGTGCATGGTGTGCGACATGCTGGTCACCGCCAAGGGCGAGGTCCATGCCTACCAGTTCTATCCCGCCGTGATGCTCAGCCATGCCCGCTTCACCTACAACGAGGTGGCGGCCGTGCTGGCCAATACGCGGGGGCCGGAGGCGGCCAGGCACGAGGAGCGCGTGGAGGACCTGCTCAACCTGCACGACGTCTATCGCGCGCTTCTGGCTGCGCGGCAGGCGCGCGGAGCCGTGGACTTCGAGACGACGGAGACGCAGATCGTCTGCGACGACAACGGCCGCATCGAGAAGATCGAGCCGCGCGTGCGCACCGAGGCCCACAGGCTGATCGAGGAGGCCATGCTCGCGGCCAACGTCTGCAGCGCGGACTTCATCGCGCAGGCGGGCCGCCCCGCGCTGTACCGCGTGCATGAAGGCCCCACGCCGGAAAAGCAGGAGATCCTGCGGGCCTACCTGAAAGCCATGGGCGTGGGCATGTCGATCGGGGACGAGCCGCGGCCGCAGGAGTTCCAGGCCATCGCCGAGGCGACCAAGGACAGGCCCGACGCACAGCAGATCCACACCATGCTGCTGCGCTCCATGCAGCAGGCGATCTACACGCCCATCAACAGCGGCCACTTCGGCTTGGCGTTCGAGGCCTACACGCATTTCACGAGCCCCATACGGCGCTATCCCGACCTGCTGGTGCACCGTGTCATCAAGTCCATCCTGGCTGGCACGAAGTACATGCTGCCGGCCCTGCCGACCCCGGGCGAGGCGCAATTCAAGCTCGCCAAGCGCCTGGCGTCTAAGGCCGCCGAGCCCACCATCAGGCCCGCGAAGGCAGGAGCCGCCAGCGTGCGCGAAACCCAGGCCTGGGAGGCTGCGGGGCTGCACTGCAGCGCCAACGAGCGCCGGGCCGACGAGGCCAGCCGCGACGTGGAGGCATGGCTCAAGTGCCAGTACATGCGCGAGCATCTGGGAGAGGAATACAGCGGCGTCGTCAGCGCCGTGACCAGCTTCGGCATCTTCGTGACCTTGGATGCCCTGTACGTCGAAGGGCTCGTGCACATCACGGAACTGGGCGGCGAGTACTTCAAGTTCGACGAGGCGCGCCAGGAGCTGCGCGGCGAGCGCACCGGCATCCGCTATGCGATCGGTGCGCGCGTACGCGTGCAGGTCAGCCGCGTGGACCTGGACGGCCGCAGGATCGATTTCCGGCTGGTGGACGAGGCCGGGGACGTGGTGCCGGGCAAATCGTCCAAGGCGCGGGAGCCGGGCAAGCACCAGCCGCACGAGAAGGGACGCGACCAGCGGATGGCCGATGCGCGCCCGTTCGACAAGGCGGGCGGCTTGCGCCGGAGCAAGGACCAGGCCCCGCCGTCCGGCGGCAAGAAGCAGGGCTCCGGCAAGAGTGGGCACAAGGGGCGCAGGTCGCGCGGTTGAATCACAGCGAAGGGACATGAACATGAGCGACACGACGAAGATCGCCATCGTCACGGGCGCGGGCACGGGCATCGGCAAGGCGGCGGCCCTGGCCTTGCTGAGGGATGGCTGGAGCGTGGCCCTGGCGGGCAGGCGCGAACAGCCGCTGCTGGACGTGGCGCAGCAGGCCCGGGCGGGAGAGCGGGCGCTGCCCGTCCCGACGGACGTGGCCGACCCCGAGGCCGTGCGCCATCTGTTCGACCGCACGGTCGAGCGGTTCGGGCGAGTGGACCTGCTGTTCAACAACGCCGGCGTGGGCGCGCCTGCCATACCGCTCGAAGACCTGTCGGTGCAGCAGTGGAAGACCGTGGTGGACATCAACCTGAACGGCATGTTCTTCTGCATCCAGAACGCCTTTCGCGTGATGAAGGCGCAGTCGCCGCGCGGCGGGCGCATCATCAACAACGGCTCCATCTCGGCGCACACGCCGCGCCCCAATTCCATTGCCTACACGGCCACCAAGCACGCGGTGATGGGCATGACGAAGACGGCGTCCCTCGATGGGCGCAAGTACGACATCGCCGTGGGGCAGATCGACGTGGGTAATGCGCAGACCGAGCTGGCGCAGCGCATGACGCAAGGCGTGCAGCAGGCCAATGGTCAGATCGCCGCAGAGCCGTTGATGGACGTGGCCATCGTGGGGCAGTCCGTGCTGTACATGGCGAATCTGCCGCTCGAGGCCAACGTCATGTTCCACACCGTGATGGCGACGAAGATGCCGTTTGCCGGGCGGGGATGAGCGCAGGTGCATCCCTGGACGCGCGTCGCGCTGGTTCTTTGTGCATGCCTGGCGTGGCCTGCGGCGCAGGCCGATCGCGCGGCGGACGACATGCGGCCCCGCGTGCTGGCCTGCACCGCCTGCCACGGCAAGGAGGGGCGCGCGACGCCCGGCGGCTATTTCCCGCGCATTGCGGGCAAGCCTGCGGGGTATCTGTACAACCAGCTTCTCAACTTCCGTGACGGGCGGCGCAGCTATCCGCAGATGTCCCGTCTTCTGGAGCACCTGACGGACGATTATCTGCGCGAGATCGCCGGGTACTTCTCCGCCCTGGATCTGCCCTATGTGTCTGCCGCGCCCGTGCCGGCGTCGCGGGCCTTGATCGAGCGAGGCCGGCAACTGGTTCGTCATGGCGACGAGGGCAGGAAAATCCCGGCCTGCGTCCAATGCCATGGCGACGCCATGACCGGGGTCGCGCCCTTCGTTCCCGGCCTGCTGGGGCTGTCGCGGGAATACGTGGGCAGCCAGCTGGGCGCGTGGCAGACGGGGCAGCGGCGCGCCCAGGCGCCCGACTGCATGGCGGAGATCGCGCGCCAGCTGACCGTGGAGGACGTCGGCGCGGTGTCGGCATGGCTCGCGGCCCAGGCCGTTCCCGGCCAGGGCAAGCCGGCCATGTCGTTCAAGGGGGAGTTGACCATGCCCTGCGGCAGCGTCCGGCCGCCGCACGCATCCGCACCCGCGACCGGGCGGGGGGCGCGATGAGCGTCGCGCGTGTCCTGCTGGGCTGGGCCGTGGGCTGCGTAGTGCTGGCGGTGGCAGTCGGGGGCGGCGTGGTGGCGCTCAACAGGCTGGACGAGGCCGCGTTGCCGGCAGATGATGCGCCCCTGCCCGCAACGTCCGAGGCGATCGCGCGGGGCGAATACCTGGCGCGCGCGGGCAACTGCATGTCCTGCCATACGCGCCAGGGAGGGCCGGCATACGCCGGCGGCCGGGCGATCGATACGCCGTTCGGCGCGGTCCATGCGTCCAACCTCACACCCGATGACGCCACGGGCATAGGCCTTTGGTCCGCGGGCGAGTTCTGGCGCGCTTTGCACAACGGCCGGTCGCGCGATGGGCGCCTGCTCTATCCCGCCTTCCCCTACCCGAGCTACACCCACATCACGCGCGCGGACTCGGACGCCATCTACGCCTACCTGCGGAGCCTGCCGCCCGTGGAGCAGCCGAACCGGCCGCATGCGCTGCGCTTTCCCTTCAATACCCAGGTAGCCCTGGCCGCATGGCGCGCATTGTTTTTCCGGCCTGGCGTGCTGCTGGAGCAGCCGGCCCGGTCGGCCGAGTGGAATCGGGGCGCTTATCTGGTGCTGGGTCTGGGGCATTGCGCCGCATGCCATACGCCGCGCAACGCCCTGGGTGCACCGCGCGCGGACGCGGCATTCCGTGGCGGGCTGATTCCCGTCCAGAACTGGTATGCGCCGGCGCTCACCTCGCCGCATGAGGCAGCGGTGGGCGCCTGGCCCGTGGAGGAGGCGGTCGCGCTGCTCAAGACCGGTGTATCGCCCCAGGCCACGGTATCGGGGCCCATGGCAGAGGTGGTATTCCGCAGTCTCCAGTACCTGGACGATGCCGATCTGCGGGCCATCGTCCTCTACCTGCGCAGCCTGCCTCAGGAAGACGGGCCCGCCCCGCCCACGGCCAGGCCGTCCGGCGCGGTGATGGAGAAGGGGCGGGACATCTACCGGCAGCAGTGCGTCCAATGTCACGGCGAGCAGGGGGAGGGGCGCCGTGGCGCGTTCCCCACGTTGGCGGGCAACCGCGCCGTGCTGCTGGCCGATACCACCAACCTGGTGCAGGTGGTTCTGCGGGGCGGATACCTGCCGGCGACGGCGGGCAACCCGCGCCCCCATGGCATGCCTCCCTTCACGCAGAGCCTGCGGGACGAGGAGATCGCCAGCGTGCTGTCCTACATTCGCAATGCCTGGGGCAACGAGGCCGCAAAGGTCGATACGATAGACGTCTACCGCGCCCGCGAGCGGCGCGGTTCTTGAAAAAACAAAGGACGGATCGCATGGGCATGGGGAGCGCGGCGGCGCCATCGTCGGCACATTTGCCTTCATCGGGGCCATGGTGGGTGGTGTGCCTTTGCGCCCAATGGTGCGGCGCCTGCCGCGAGTACCGTGGCGTGTTCGAGGAACTGGCGGGCGATTGGCCGCAGGTCCGCTTCGAATGGGTGGACGTGGAGGACGAGGAGAACGTCGTCGGCGAGGTCGACGTGGAGACCTTTCCCACGATCCTGATCGCGGATGGCCAGGTGGCGCGGTTCCTCGGGCCGGTACTGCCGCAGGCGCAGGTGCTGGGCCGCATGTTGCAGGGCATGCGGGGCGACCCCGGCGCGCCGGCCGCCGATGCGCAGGCACAGGCCCTTTTCCGGCGGATTGCCGCGAGCCGGTGACCGTTTCCTGCGGAATGCAAGATGCGTGCCCTTGATCTTTGCATATCGGTGTTTTAACGGATACAATACTCGCTTCACGACCAAGACGGGCGGGTACTCACCGCCCGTTTTTTTTGGGCGTTTGCTTTTTGGCCTTCTGCCGGCCCGTGGTTTCGCGGCTGGCCGGGCCTTTTGATTGGAACTGGACAGAGCGCACACCTGTGGCATTGCAGCAAATCGTTGAACAGACCGTGGCCGGGTTGGGCTATGACCTGGTGGAGATCGAGCGCTCCGCAGGGGGCTTGCTGCGCATCACCATCGATCTGATGTGGGCCCCTCCGGCCGACGGCGGCGAGGTGCAGGCCACCGGGCAGTTCGTCACCGTCGAGGATTGCGAGAAGGTCACGCGCCAGCTGCAATTTGCCCTCGAGGTCGAAGGGGTGGACTACAAGCGCCTGGAGGTGTCCTCGCCGGGCATCGACCGGTTGCTGCGCAACGAGCAGGATTTCACGCGCTTCGAGGGCGAGGTGATCGACATCACCCTGAAGGAGCCCCTGGGCGCGGCCGCAGGCGGGCAGGTGGCCGCCAACCGCAAGAAGTTCCGTGGCACGCTCGAGCGCGTACCCGCTGGCGGCTGGCAGATCGTCTGGAGTGATGAGCCGCCGGTCAAGCCCGGGCAGCGCGTGAGCAAGAAGCGCGTGCCGGCGCCGCTGCAGGCGCTGGGGTTCACGCTGGACGAGTTGCGCGAGGCGCGGCTGGCCCCCATCGTGGACTTCAAGGGGCGGGGCGCCAGGCCCGGCGCTGCAGGCTGAGATTGGAATGCGGGGGGCGGTCATCGCGGGCCGGTCCGCCAGGGATTGAGAAACAGGAGAGTCGTCGCATGAATCGCGAATTGTTGATGTTGGTAGAGGCTATTTCGCGTGAAAAGAACGTCGAGCGCGATGTGGTCTTGGGCGCCGTGGAGTCGGCGCTGGCCCAGGCTACGAAGAAGCTGTACCAGGGAGATGTGGACCTGCGCGTGTCCATCGACCGCGACAGCGGCGACTACGAGACCTTCCGCCGCTGGCTGGTGGTGCCCGACGATGCCGGGCTGCAGAACCCCGACGCCGAGGAGCTGCTCATGGATGCCCGCGAGCGGGTTCCGGACATCGAGGTGGGCGAGTACATCGAGGAGCCGGTGGAGTCCGTGCCCATCGGGCGCATCGGCGCCATGGCTGCCAAGCAGGTCATCCTGCAGAAGATCCGCGACGCCGAGCGCGAGATGCTGCTCAACGACTTCATGAGCCGCGGCGAGAAGATCTTCACCGGCACCGTCAAGCGCATGGACAAGGGCGACCTCATCATCGAATCGGGCCGTGTGGAAGGGCGCCTGCGCCGCAGCGAGATGATCCCCAAGGAGAACCTGCGCAACGGCGACCGCGTGCGCGCCATGATCATGGAGGTGGACCTCACGTTGCGCGGCGCGCCCATCATCCTCTCGCGCTCGGCGCCAGAGTTCATGATCGAGCTGTTCCGCAACGAGGTGCCCGAGATCGAGCAGGGCCTGCTGGAGATCAAGAGCTGTGCGCGCGATCCGGGCAGCCGCGCCAAGATCGCCGTGCTCTCGCACGACAAGCGCGTGGACCCGATCGGCACCTGCGTGGGCGTGCGTGGCACGCGCGTCAATGCCGTGACCAACGAACTGGCGGGCGAGCGCGTGGACATCGTGCTCTGGTCCGACGACCCGGCGCAGTTCGTGATCGGCGCGCTGGCTCCGGCCAATGTGCAGTCCATCGTCGTCGACGAGGAAAAGCACGCCATGGACGTGGTGGTGGACGAGGAGAACCTGGCCATCGCCATCGGCCGCGGCGGCCAGAACGTGCGCCTGGCCTCGGAGCTCACGGGCTGGAAGATCAACATCATGGACGCCGCCGAGTCGGCGCAGAAGCAGGCCGACGAGACCGATGCGGCACGCCGCCTCTTCATGGAAAAGCTCGATGTGGACGAGGAGATCGCCGACATCCTGATCGCCGAGGGCTTCGAGAGCCTGGAAGAGGTGGCCTACGTGCCGCTGCAGGAAATGCTGGAGATCGAGAGCTTCGACGAGGATACGGTCAACGAGTTGCGCGTACGCGCCAAGGACGCGCTGCTGACCATGGAGATCGCCCGCGAGGAAAGCATGGGCAGCGTGTCGCAGGACCTGCGCGATCTCGAGGGCCTGACGCCCGAGCTGATCGCCAAGCTGGCTGATGCGGGAGTGAATACGCGTGATGACCTGGCCGATCTGGCCATTGACGAACTGACCGAACTGACCGGGCAGTCTGCCGAGGATGCGAAGGCCTTGATCATGAAGGCGCGCGAGCATTGGTTCACGGGGCAAGAGTAAAGGTCAGGGAGGTACGTACCGAATATGTCGAGTAACACTGTCGCCGAGTTCGCTGCAGAGCTCAAGAAATCGCCGGAAACCCTGCTGGATCAACTCAAATCCGCCGGTGTCGCCAAGTCGACGGCCACCGATTTGCTGAACGAGACCGACAAGCAGAAGCTGCTGGCCTACCTGCAGGCCAGCCACGGCACGGCCGCTGGCGATCGCAAGAAGATCACGCTGGTCAAGAAGTCCACCAGCGAGATCAAGCAGGCCGATGCCACGGGCAAGGCACGCACCATCCAGGTGGAAGTGCGCAAGAAGCGCACGTTCATCAAGCGCGAGGACGACGCCGGCGCGGCGTCCGAGTCCGCGGTGCCGTCCCGTTCGGTGGAAGACCTAGAGCTGGCCCGCCGCGAGGAAGAGGCGCGCCGTCAGGCCGAGCTGATCAGCCGCCAGGAAGAAGAGCTGGCCGCGGCGCGGCGCGAGCGCGAAGCGCGCGAGCAGCGCGAGCGCGAGGCCGAGGAACGTGCCGCCGCCTATGCGGCCCAGCAGGCCGAGAAGAAGGCCCAGGAATCGGCAGAGAAGCAGGAAGCGCAGCGCGAGGCTGCAGCCGAGGCCGAAGCCCGCGCGAACGCCCAGGCCGAGGCCCGCGCCAAGGCCGAGGCGGAATCCAAGGCCCGTGCTGCCGAGGAGGCCGCGCGCGCCGCAGACCTGGATGAACGCCGCCGCAAGGCCCTGGCCGAGGCCGAGGCCATCCGCGCGATGATGGCCGCGCCCAAGAAGGTGCTCGTGGCCAAGAAGCCCGAGGAGGTCAAGCCCGCCGCCGCGAAGACGGCCGCCGGGGCGGATGCCAAGAAGGGCACGCTGCACAAGCCGGCCGCTACGGCGGGCGGCGGTGCGCGCGCGGGCGCGCCCGCGGCGCCCGGCAGCGGCAAGGAGGTCAAGTCCGCCAAGCTCTCGTCGAGCTGGGCCAACGACGCGACCAAGAAGAAGGAAATCAAGACCCGCGGCGACAGCAGCGGCGGCGTGGGGCGCAACAACTGGCGCTCCGGTCCGCGCGGGCGCCGCGGCAATGACCGCAACGAGCAGCACCAGCCGCAGGTCGCGGCCGAGTTCCGCGCGATCGAGGTGCACGTGCCCGAGACGATCACCGTGGCCGAGCTGGCGCACAAGATGGCCATCAAGGCGTCCGAGGTGATCAAGGCGCTCATGAAGATGGGCCAGATGGTCACCATCAACCAGCCGCTCGATCAGGATACGGCCATGATCGTGGTCGAGGAAATGGGTCACAAGGCCGTCGTGGCGGCGCTGGACGATCCCGAGGCCTTCACGGCCGAGGAAGTCTCCAGCCACCAGGCCGAGGCCCTGCCGCGCGCGCCCGTGGTCACCGTCATGGGCCACGTGGACCATGGCAAGACCTCGCTGCTGGACTACATCCGCCGCGCCAAGGTGGCGCCGGGCGAGGCCGGCGGCATCACGCAGCACATCGGTGCCTACCATGTGAAGACGCCGCGCGGCATCGTCACCTTCCTCGATACGCCCGGCCACGAGGCCTTCACGGCCATGCGCGCCCGCGGTGCGCAGGCCACCGACATCGTGATCCTGGTGTGCGCGGCCGATGACGGCGTCATGCCGCAGACGCGCGAAGCCATTAAGCACGCCAAGGCGGCGGGGGTGCCCATTGTCGTGGCCATCACCAAGGCCGACAAGCACGAGGCTAACCCGGAGAAGGTCAAGCAGGAGCTGGTGGCTGAAGAAGTGGTGCCCGAAGAGTACGGCGGCGATTCGCCTTTCGTGGCCGTGTCGTCCAAGACCGGCATGGGCATCGACGAACTGCTGGAGCAGGTGCTCCTGCAGGCCGAGGTGCTGGAGCTCAAGGCCCCGGTGGACGCCATGGCCAAGGGCCTGGTGATCGAGGCGCAGCTCGACAAGGGCCGCGGCCCTGTGGCCACGGTGCTGGTGCAGTCGGGCACGCTCAAGGTGGGCGACGTGGTGCTCGCCGGCCAGACCTTCGGCCGCGTGCGCGCCATGACCGATGAAAACGGCCGCACCACCAAGGACGCCGGCCCGTCGATCCCCGTGGAGATCCAGGGCCTGTCCGAGGTGCCGCAGGCCGGCGACGAGTTCATGGTGCTCTCCGATGAGCGCCGTGCCCGCGAGATCGCCACCTACCGCGCCGGCAAGTTCCGCAACACCAAGCTGGCCAAGCAGCAGGCGGCTAAGCTGGAGAGCGTGTTCTCCGAGATGACGGCGGGCGAGGTGCAGCACCTGCCCATCATCATCAAGGCCGACGTGCAGGGCTCGCAGGAGGCGCTGGCAGCGTCGCTGCTCAAGCTCTCCACCGACGAGATCAAGGTCCAACTTGTGTACGCCGGCGTGGGCGGCATCAGCGAGAGCGACGTGAACCTGGCGATCGCCTCCAAGGCCATCGTGATCGGCTTCAACGTGCGCGCCGACGCGGGTGCCCGCAAGACGGCGGAAGCCAACGGCGTGCAGCTGCATTACTACAACATCATCTACGACGCCGTGGATGAGCTGAAGGCGGCCATGTCCGGCATGCTGGCGCCCGAGCAGCGCGAAGAGGTCATCGGCACGGCCGAGATCCGCACCGTGTTCGTGGCGACCAAGATCGGCACCATTGCCGGTTCCTACATCACCTCGGGCCAGGTCACGCGTGGCTGCAGGTTCCGCCTGCTGCGCGACAACGTGGTCATCTACACGGGTGAAGTGGAATCGGTGCGCCGCCTGAAGGACGATGTCAAGGAAGTCAAGGAAGGCTTCGAGTGCGGTATCAAGCTGCGCAACTACACGGACATCAAGGAAGGCGATCAGCTCGAGCTCTTCGAGATCAAGGAAATCGCCCGGACGCTGTAAGCCATGGCCGCCAAGAAGTCTTCCACGCCCAACCGCGGCTTCAAGGTCGCGGACCAGATCCAGCGCGACCTGGCCGAGCTGATCCGCGACCTCAAGGATCCGCGCATCGGTATGTGCACGCTGCAGGCCGTGGAGGTCACGCCCGACTACGCGCACGCCAAGGTGTTCTTCAGCGTGCTGGTAGGCGACGGCCAGGCCACGCAGGAGGCGCTGAACCAGGCCGCGGGATTCCTGCGCAACGGCTTGTTCAAGCGCCTGTCCATCCATACCGTGCCCACACTGCACTTCGTGTTTGACCGCACCACCGAGCGCGCCTCCGACATGAACGCGCTGATCGCGCGTGCTGTGGCATCGCGTTCCAAGGACGACGACGTCAATGACTGAGCGCGCTCCCCGTGTCCGGGTGCAGCGGCGCCCGGTGCACGGAGTGCTGCTGCTCGACAAACCCCTGGGCTTTTCCAGCAACGACGCCTTGCAAAAGGTGAAGTGGCTGCTGCGCGCCGAAAAGGCTGGCCACACCGGCACGCTCGACCCGCTGGCGACCGGCGTGCTGCCGCTGTGCTTTGGCGCGGCGACCAAGTTCAGCGCGTTGCAGCTGGACGCGCCCAAGACCTATGAGGCCATCGCCCTGCTGGGCACCACCACCACCACTGGCGACGCCGAGGGCGAGGTGCTGGAGCGGCGCGCCGTCGATCCCGCCCAGCTCACGCCCGAGCGCCTGGCCGAGGTGCAGCGGCAGTTCACCGGCCCCATCCGCCAGGTGCCGCCCATGCACAGCGCCCTGAAGAAGGACGGCAAGGCGCTGTACGAATACGCGCGTGCCGGGGTCGAGGTCGAGCGTCCCGCGCGCGATGTCACGATTCATGCATTGAATCTGGCTCTAACGCTTGCTGGACAAGCGCAAGCAGCTATCAAAATAACAGTGACCTGTAGCAAGGGCACCTACATCCGCACCCTGGGGGAGGACATAGGCGGGGCCCTTGGCTGCGGCGCGCACCTCACCTTTCTGCGCCGCCTGGATACCGGTGGCCTGGGTGTGGAGCGCTGCGTCACGCTGGCGCAGATCGAGGCGCTTGACGAGGACGCGCGCCTGGGCCTGCTGCAGCCGGTGCAGACGCTGCTGGCCGGTCATGTGGTCGTCACCCTGGGGGAGCAGGATGCCGGGCGCTTCCTCTCGGGCATGCGCCGCCGCGGCCCCTGGCCCGATGCCGGCGCCGTGGCCGTCTACGGCGAGCGCCCGCACGCGCTGCTGGGCGTGGGGCACGTGCTGCAGGGGGAGCTGATCCCCGACCGGCTTCTGAGCCCCCTGGAGATCCAACAGATTCTGCAAGGCGCGCCGCGCGCCCACATAGAACGCGGCACATTGGAAACAACGCTATGAGCAAACAAATCCGCAACATCGCCATCATTGCCCACGTCGACCATGGCAAGACCACCATGGTGGACCAGCTGCTGCGCCAGTCCGGCACCTTTGCCGCCCACGAGAAGGTCGTGGACACCGTGATGGACAGCAACGCCATCGAACGCGAGCGCGGCATCACCATCCTGGCCAAGAACTGCGCCGTGTCCTGGGAGGGCACGCACATCAACATCCTCGACACGCCCGGCCACGCGGACTTCGGCGGCGAGGTGGAGCGCGCCCTGTCCATGGTGGACGGCGTGGTGCTGCTGATCGACGCGCAGGAAGGTCCCATGCCGCAGACGCGCTTCGTGACCAAGAAGGCGCTGGCGCTGGGGCTCAAGCCCATCGTCGTCGTGAACAAGGTGGACAAGCCCGGCGCGCGCCCCGACTACGTGGTCAACGCCGCGTTCGACCTGTTCGACAAGCTGGGCGCCACCGACGAGCAGCTCGACTTCCCCGTGGTCTATGCCTCGGGCATCAACGGCTGGAGCTCGCTGGAGCAGGGCGCGCCCGGCGAGCAGTGGGGCCCCGACATGTCGGCCCTGTTCAACACCATCCTCAAGCACGTGCCCTCGGTCAAGGGCGACCCGGCGGCGCCGGTGCAGATGCAAGTCTCGGCGTTGGATTACTCCACCTTCGTGGGCCGCATCGGCGTGGGCCGCATCACCCAGGGCACGCTTAAGGCAGGCCAGGACGTGCTGGTCATGGCCGGGCCCGATGGCGCCAGCTACAAGGGCCGCATCAACCAGATCCACCAGTTCCAGGGCCTGGACCGCGTGCAGGTGAGCGAGGCCGGCCCGAGCGAGATCGTGCTCATCAACGGCATCGAGAACGTGGGCATCGGCGAGACCATCACCGACCCCGCCAATCCGCAGCCGCTGCCCATGCTCAAGATCGACGAGCCGACGCTGACCATGAACTTCTGCGTCAACACCAGCCCGCTGGCCGGGCGCGAGGGCAAGTTCGTGACCAGCCGCCAGATCTGGGACCGCCTGCAAAGGGAGCTGCGCTCCAACGTGGCGCTGCGCGTGAAGGAGACCGACGAGGACGGCATCTTCGAGGTCTCGGGCCGCGGCGAGCTGCACCTGACCATCCTGCTCGAAGAGATGCGCCGCGAGGGCTACGAGCTGGCCGTCAGCAAGCCGCGCGTGGTGTTCAAGGACATCGACGGCGTGCGCTGCGAGCCCATCGAGCTGGTGACGGCCGACATCGAGGAAGGCCACCAGGGTGGCGTGATGCAGGCGCTGGGCGAGCGCAAGGGCGAGCTCGTGAACATGGAGCCGGACGGGCGCGGCCGCGTGCGGCTGGAGTACCGCATCCCGGCGCGCGGGCTGATCGGCTTCACCAACGAGTTCCTGAATCTCACGCGCGGCTCGGGCCTCATCAGCAACATCTTCGACAGCTACGAGCCGCACAAGGGCGAGATCGGCGGGCGCAAGAACGGCGTGCTGATCAGCATGGACGACGGCGAGATCTTCACCTATGCCCTGGGCAAGCTCGACGACCGCGGCCGCATGTTCGTGCGCGCGGGCGACCCGGTGTACGAGGGCATGATTGTCGGCGTGCACAACCGCGACAACGACCTCGTGGTGAACGCCACGCGCACCAAGCAGCTCACCAACTTCCGCGTGAGCGGCAAGGAAGATGCCATCAAGGTCACCCCGCCCATCGAGCTGTCGCTCGAATATGGCGTGGAGTTCATCGAGGAAGACGAGCTGGTGGAGATCACGCCCAAGAGCATCCGCCTGCGCAAGCGCCACCTGAAGGAGCACGAGCGCAAGCGCGCCAGCCGCGAGGGCGCATGACCAGTGCCTGCCGCATCAGCAGAAAGGGAGCCTCGAGGGCTCCCTTTTTTGCGGATGCGGGTGCCGTCTACACCCCAAGCTCCGCAAGGCCGTACAGCGGCATGCCGATCCAGGGATTCCACAGCGCATCGAGCCCCCGGCCCAGCCAGCCATAGCATTCGGCCACGCTGTGCAGTTGCAGCAGGCGCAGGCGGGGGTGGCTGGCGCACAGCTCATCCGGGTGGCGGATGCCCCATTGGAACTCGGCCCCCGTGCGGCCCACGCTGGAATGCCAGCGGGCATGGCCGACGGCGCACTGGGGCAGCACGTCGACCCACAGGCGCGAGCCGGCGGGCGCATGGGTGGCGAACTGCGCCAGCACCTGCCGCGCCTGCGCGGGCCGCAGGTACATGAGAACGCCTTCGCACACCACGAACAGCGGCTGGGCCAGCGCGCGCCGCGGCAGGTGCAGCGCCTGCCACCATTGGGGATGCGTGATGTCGAGTATGGCGCGGCGCAGCCGGGGCGACAGCGGCGGATCCAGCGCGCGGCGCAGCGCCATGACCTCGGGCAGGTCGGCATCGACCCAGGTGTTGCGGCCGTTGTCCAGCCACTGGAAATAATGCGACAGGCCGCACCCCAGGTTGATGCCCCAGGCGTGCGGGTGCCGGGCGAAGAAGGCACGGCCCGCTGCCCGGATGCGCCGGGTGCGCCACAGGACGTTCAGGACCGTGGGGCGGTCCGCCAGGTAGGTGCTGACGTCCACGCCGAGGTGGCGCAGCTGGCGGGAGGCCTCGGCGTCGCCGCAGGCCAGGTGGGGGAAGCAGGCATCGCCTGCGGCGCGTGCCGCCAGGGGAATGAGCAGCGTGCTGGGCACGGCATGCAGGGGCAGGGTGCGCGGCGCCACGGCCGGGGCAGGCGCCGGGGAGGTGGGCGGCAGAGCCTTTTGGGTTGGCCTGGATTGCATGGCGTGCGCCTCAATGCTAGGGGTGTGGCAGCGCTCCCCAATCTACGTGCCCGGGTGGGGAAGGGCAAGCATGGGGGGGTGCGTCTTTGCGCTGCATCAAGTCGACCGCGCCCGCGCAAAAGGGCCATGCCAGGCGGGCGCGGCGCAATACCCTGGAAGTTGAAAGTGCAAGAAACAAGTGTGAAAACATTGTGCTTTCACTCGATCCCGCCCTGCCGAGCATCCCGCTGCGCCATGGACGGGCCTGCAGCCGCTAACATGCGCGGTTCACATGACGGGCCCGGCTTGCCGCCGGGCGGCGGCACAACAACTACTTGGATGGAAGGAACAACAATGACGGAGATGGCAACGGAAGTCGTGGCCGAGGTGCGCGGCCGGGTGGGCTGCATCACGCTGAACCGCCCGAAGGCGCTCAACGCCTTGTCGCTGGGCATGGTGCGCGACCTGATGGCCACGCTGCTGGCCTGGCAGCACGATGACAAGGTGCTGGCCGTGGCGATCCGCGGCAATGGCCGCGAGGGCCCGTTCGGCGCCTTCTGCGCGGGCGGCGATATCCGCTTCCTGCACGCCGCGGGCAGCGTGGGCAATCCGCAGCTCGAAGATTTCTTCACCGAGGAATACGCCCTCAACCACCTGATCCACAACTACGGCAAGCCCTACATCGCCTTCATGGACGGCATCGTCATGGGCGGCGGCATGGGCATCAGCCAGGGCGGTAGCCTGCGCATCGTGACCGAGCGTACCAAGATGGCCATGCCCGAGACGGCGATCGGCCTGTTCCCGGACGTGGGCGGCGGCTACTTCCTCTCGCGCTGCCCCGGCCGCGTGGGCGAGTGGCTGGCCCTGACGGGCGACACCATAGGCGCGGCCGACGCGATCGCCTTCGGTCTTGCGGACGGCTTCCTCCCCGCCGACCAGCAGGCGGCCGTGTGGGAGGGCCTGGGCACGCAGGCGTTTGCCGACGGCGCGGCGGCGCAGCAGTGGGTTGCCTCAAAGTTCGTAGCTGCTGGCGCTTGCCAGATAAGCGCTAGAACCCAAATTGACCAATATTTCGCGCTGGACGGCGTGTCCGCCATCGTGGCCGCGCTGGAGCGTGCCAATGACGATTGGGCACGCGCCACGGCCGCCACGCTGCGCAAGCGCTCGCCGCTGATGCTGCACGTGGTGCTGGAGCAGATCCGCCGCGCGCGCGCCATGGGCCTGGCCGACGACCTGCGCATGGAGCGCGATATGGTGCGCCACTGCTTCTACCTGCGCCCAGGCGAGAGCGAGACCCTGGAAGGCATCCGCGCCCTGGCCGTGGACAAGGACCAGAACCCCGCCTGGCGCCCCGCACGCATCGAGGACGTGAGCCCCGAGCTGGTGCAGGCCTTCTTCAAGAGCCCCTGGCCGGCGCACGCTCACCCTCTGGCGGCGCTGCGCTGAGCTGCAGCTGCTGGTACACGGCCGTGGCCAGCGCTTGCAGCGCGGGCCGCGGCAGCTCGCCGCTGAGCGCATAGCCAAAGCCGTGCTCCACCCAGTAGAAGCCCGACACCGGCCCCTGGCTGTAGAAATGGAAGGCCTCGGCCTGCGCATCCTCCAGCGCTCCCAGGTACAGGGTGATGCGCTTGCCCGCGGTATCCTGGTACATGAACTGGGCGCGTGCGCCGCTGCCACCGGGCAACAGGCGGCCGCCCACCAGATCGAAGCCTTGCGCCTGCAGGTGCGGCACCGTGAGCGGGCGTGCCAGGCGCTTGGACAGCCATTGCACCAGGTGATCCTGCTGTGCCGCTGTCACCTCCACGGGATGGCGCTGTTCCGGTTGGTAGACCGCATGGGCCACGGCGGCCTGCTGCGCAAACCGCAGGGGCGGCGAGGAGGGGGCCACTGCCAGCGTGGCGCCACCGCCCCAGGGCCCGTGCAGGCCCCAACCCAGGCCGAAGGCCAGTACCCAGCTCGCGGCGATGCCGCCCCAGAGGGCCCAGCGGCTGCGCCCGTCGTGCGTGTCCTGCAGCTGGTCGGCCGCCTGGCGCAGGGCGTCGGGCACGGGGCGCTCCAGCCAGTCCGCGTGCAATGTCCGCAGCAACGCGCGCTGCCGCTCCCAGTCATCGGCCTCCTCGCGCGTTCGGGCGTCGAGGCTGGCGCGCAGCCGCTCGGCATGCTCCGGCGGCAGGCGCCCGTCCACCAGGGCATGCAGTTCGGCGCCATTCGGGGGGAGGGGCGGGCGAGGGGAGTTCATGGCAGGTGTTGGCGCGGTGGCGCTTCATTTCATGCGGCGCAAAGGGGTGGACGGGTCGCGTGGGAAGGCGGGCGCATGGGCCGGGGCCTGTTCCAGCAGCTCGCGCATGCGGCTGCGTGCGCGCGACAGGCGCGACATCACGGTGCCCACGGGAATGTCCAGCACGCGCGCCACGTCGGCGTAGGCCATGTCCTCCAGCGTCACCAGCAGGAGCACGGCGCGCTGCTCCGCCGGCAGGCGCTGCAGGCAGCGGTCGAGGTCGATGGCGACGTCGCTCGCCGCGCCGTCCGCGCCCGGCAGCGCGGCAAGGCTCTCCGCGTCCAGCGCCTGCACCGCCAACAGGCCGCGGCGCTGGTTCAGGTACAGGTTGTGCATCAGCGTGAACAGCCAGGCGCGCAGATCGCTGCCGCTGCGCCACAGCAGCCACTTGCGGCAGGCGCGCTCCAGCGTGTCCTGCACCAGATCGTCGGCCGCCCAGGCGTCGCCGGTGAGAGCGCGCGCATAGCGGCGCAGCCCGGGCAGCTGTTCCACGATCTGGGCGCGGTTCATGGGCGCATTGCCGTGCTCATGGCGTGGCGGTGTGCCAGACGTTGTTCACACCGTCGCCCGTCTTGTCCCCGGGCTTGCTGTCCTTGCTCCAGTAGTACAGCGGCTTGCCCTTGTAGGCCACCTGCTTGGTGCCGTCGTCGCGCTGAATCAGGCTATAGCCGTCCCCGCTGGGTGCCGCCGTGGCGGCCAGGGGCGGCCAGTTGGTGGCACAGGGGCCATTGCAGACGGATTTGCCGCTGCCGGCCATGTCCTTGTCGAAGACATAGAGCGTCATGCCATTGGGCCCGACGAGGACGCCATCCTGGGCGCTCACCTGCGCATGGGACATGGAATAGCCGCCGGCCAGGGCCAGCGCGACGAGCAAGGAACCGAGTTTGGTCATGGTGTTCTCCGTTGGGGTGCCGGCCGGGCGAAATTGCGGCCTGACGCAGGGATGAACACCGCCGGATGGACATTTATTCCATGCCCGCGCAAAAAATGTTCAGCGGTGGCGGCTCTTCATGGCGCGCTCCACCTCGCGCTTGCCCTCGCGTTCCTTGATGGTGTCGCGCTTGTCGTGTTCTGCCTTGCCCTTGGCCAGGGCGATGTCGCACTTGGCACGACCGTCCTTCCAGTGCAGGTTCAGCGGCACCAGGGTGTAGCCCTTCTGTTCCACCTTGCCGATGAGGCGGCGGATCTCGTCCTTGTGCAGCAGCAGCTTCTTGATACGTGTGGCGTCGGGATTGACGTGGGTGGACGCGGTCTTCAGCGGATTGATCTGGCAGCCGATCAGGAAGAGCTCGCCATCCTTGATGACCACGTAGCCGTCGGTGAGCTGCACCTTGCCCTCGCGCAGCGCCTTGACCTCCCAGCCGTGCAGCACCATGCCGGCCTCGTGGCGCTCTTCGAAGAAGTAGTTGTATGCCGCTTTCTTGTTGTCGGCGATGCGTGACGATGTTTCGGGTTTCTTGGCCATGGTGAATAAATGCGGCGCAAACCGGAAGATCCAAGCTCTCCCTACAATTGTTGTCGTCTCGCCCCACGATTCTAGGGCGCATCCACGGCATCCCTACCTGGAGGGGTGACGGCCGGCACGGCCCGAGCCCGGTTCCCGCAGTCTTCATGAAAACCGTCAACAAGTCCGTTCTCATCTGGTACAGCCCCGAAGAAATGTTCGCCCTCGTGACGGACGTGGCCAAGTACCCGCAGTTCCTGCCCTGGTGCGACCACGCCACCGTGCTGGAGCGCAGCGAGCACGGAATGAAGGCGGAGGTGGGCATCTCCCTTGGCGGGCTGCACAAGTCCTTCGTGACGCGCAACACCCACGAAGAGGGCCGCCGCGTGAAGATGGAGCTGGTCGAGGGGCCGTTCTCCAAGCTCGATGGGGACTGGCACTTCCACCCCGTGGGCGATGGCTCGCAGCGTGCCTGCAAGGTCGAGCTGCAGCTGCACTATGGCTTTGACAGCAAGGCGCTGGCCGCCCTGGTCGGGCCCGTGTTCGACCGCATTGCCGCCACCTTCGTCGACGCCTTCATCAAGCGGGCCGAGCAGGTCTACGGCTGAGGAGTGGGCATGGCCGACATGCTGCGCGTCACGGTGGCTGCCTCGCTGCAGGCGTCCGAGGTGCGCGAGTGGCAGCTGCGGCTGCCCGCCGGCGCCAGCGTGGCGGATGCGGTGCTGGCGTGCAATATCGACGTACAGCATGGCCGCCTGGCGTGCGGCATATGGGGCAGGGCGGTCGAGCTGCACGAGCGGCTGCGCGACGGGGACCGGGTGGAGTGCTGCCGCCCGCTGACCGTGGACCCCAAGCTGGCGCGCCGCCAGCGCTTCGCGAGCCAGGGCGCGCGCGCGGCGGGCCTGTTCGCCAAGCGCCGCGCCGGCTCCAAGTCCGGATATTGAACAGGCTCCTACTGGCAGTCGGAGGCGATCACCGCATCTGCGCGGCTCAGCTCTGCCGCCCGCGTCGCATCGTCCATGAAGCTGCGTTCGCCGTTGGCGTTGGTGTGGCTTACCAAGCGGCCTGGAGCCAGCTGGGCCTTGACCAGCTTGGCGCGCGCGCAGTTGTCGGCGCGCACCTTGGCTTGGCGCTCCTGCTCGGCCTTCTTCTTGGCGGCCTCGGCGGCTTCGGCCTTGGCCTTGTTCTCCTCCAGCTGCTTGTCCTTGCCCGTGCCGGGCGCGGCCTGCGCGGGGGACGAGGCGTCAGAGCCGGCCGTGGCTTGAGGCGCGGCCGCCGGGCGCGACGGGCTGCCTGTGTGGGGCTGCTTGAGGATGTTCTTCTCGGGAACGTCCTGCGGTGGAGGTCGGTCGCTGAAAACCTTGCGCCCATCCTTGTCCACCCACTGCCATTGCGCAAAGGCCCCGATGGCCCAGGTACAGGCCAGCGCCAGCAGAACAAGCTTGTATGGTTTCATGCGTGCGAGTGTAGCTGGGGCCATGGGCCGGCTGCCAGGGCGCGGGCGTGGCTTGTGTCGCGGCGAGTACAATCCGTTTTTTGGAGCTTTCACATGCGCCTTCTCGGAAAAGCGCTCACCTTCGACGATGTGTTGCTGGTGCCAGCGTACTCCCAGGTCCTGCCCAAGGACACCTCCCTTTCCACGCGCTTCACGCGCAACATCCAGCTCAACCTGCCTCTCGTGTCCGCCGCCATGGACACCGTCACGGAAGCGCGCCTGGCCATCGCCATCGCGCAGGAGGGGGGCATCGGCGTCATCCACAAGAACATGACGGCCCAGCAGCAGGCGGCCGAGGTGTCCAGGGTCAAGCGCCACGAATCCGGCGTGGTGCACGATCCGGTGGTCATCACGCCCGAGCATACGGTGCTGCAGGTGCTCGAATTGTCGGAGAACCTGGGCATCTCGGGCTTTCCGGTGTGCGACGGTGGCAAGGTGGTGGGCATCGTCACTAGCCGCGACGTGCGCTTCGAGACGCGCTACGACGTCAAGGTCAGCCAGATCATGACGCCGCGCGAAAAGCTCATCACCGTCAACGAAAAAGACCACACCAGCCCGGCGCAGGCCAAGGCGCTCCTGAACAAGCACAAGCTCGAACGCCTGCTGGTGGTCAACGATGGCTTCGAGCTCAAAGGCTTGATCACCGTCAAGGACATCAACAAGCAGACCACCTTCCCCAACGCCGCGCGCGACAGCGAGGGCCGCCTGCGCGTGGCCGCCGCCGTGGGCGTGGGTGAGGGCACGGAAGAGCGCGTGGCGGCCCTGGTCAAGGCCGGAGTGGACGCCATCGTGGTGGACACGGCCCACGGCCACAGCAAGGGTGTGATTGAGCGCGTGCGCTGGGTCAAGCAGAACTATCCACAGGTCGACGTGATCGGTGGCAACATCGCCACCGGCGCAGCGGCGCTGGCGCTGGTCGAGGCGGGCGCGGACGCGGTCAAGGTCGGCATCGGCCCGGGCTCGATCTGCACCACGCGCATCGTGGCCGGCGTGGGCGTGCCGCAGATCATGGCCATCGACAACGTGGCCACGGCCCTCAAGGGCACGGGCGTGCCTCTGATCGCCGACGGCGGCATCCGCTTCTCGGGCGACATCGCCAAGGCCATCGCCGCGGGCGCGTCCACCATCATGATGGGCGGCATGTTCGCGGGCACGGAAGAAGCGCCGGGCGAGGTCATCCTCTACCAGGGCCGCTCCTACAAGAGCTACCGCGGCATGGGCTCCATCGGCGCCATGCAGCAGGGCAGCGCCGACCGCTACTTCCAGGAAGCGACCACCGGCAACCCCAACGCCGACAAGCTGGTGCCCGAGGGCATCGAAGGCCGTGTGCCGTACAAGGGCTCGATGGTGTCAATCGTGTTCCAGATGGCAGGCGGCGTGCGTGCGGCCATGGGCTATTGCGGCTGCGCCACCATTGCCGAGATGAACGACAAGGCCGAGTTCGTCGAGATCACCGCCGCCGGCATCCGCGAATCGCACGTGCACGATGTGCAGATCACCAAGGAAGCTCCCAACTACCGCGCCGACTAAAATCCGCGCGCCCCAGGCCCGAACCCGAGCAGGCGTTCGGGCCTTTGTCTTTTCCCGACCCTGTCGCTCCACTATGCAACACGACAAGATCCTCATCCTCGACTTCGGCTCCCAGGTCACACAGCTCATCGCGCGGCGCGTGCGCGAGGCCCATGTGTACTGCGAGGTTCATCCGTGCGATGTCAGCAGCGAATGGGTGCGCTCTTTTGCGGCAGATGGCAGGCTCAAGGGCGTGATTCTCTCGGGCAGCCACGCCAGCGTGTACGAGGTGGACGACAAGGCGCCGGAGGCGGTGTTCGAGCTGGGCGTCCCGGTACTCGGCATCTGCTACGGCATGCAGACCATGGCCAACCAGCTCGGCGGCAAAGTCGAGGGCTCGCACACGCGCGAATTCGGCTACGCCGAAGTGCGCGCCCATGGCCATACCGAACTGCTCAAGGGCATCGAGGACTTCGCTACGCCCGAGGGCTACGGCATGCTGAAGGTCTGGATGAGCCACGGCGACAAGGTCACCGGGCTGCCGCCGGGGTTCAAGCTCATGGCATCCACACCGTCCTGCCCCATTGCGGGCATGGCGGACGAGGCACGGCGCTTTTACGCCGTGCAGTTCCACCCCGAGGTCACGCACACGGTGCAGGGCCGGGCGCTGCTGGAGCGCTTCGTTCTCGGCATTTGCGCAGCCAGGCCTGATTGGGTCATGAAGGACCATATCGCCGAGGCCGTCGAGGCCATCCGCGCCCAGGTGGGCGACGAGGAGGTAATCCTGGGCCTGTCCGGCGGCGTGGATTCGAGCGTGGCTGCCGCGCTGATCCACCGTGCCATCGGCGATCAGCTGACCTGCGTGTTCGTCGACCACGGTCTGCTACGCCTCAACGAGGGCGACATGGTCATGGACATGTTCGAAGGCAAGCTGCATGCGAAGGTGATTCGCGTGGATGCGAGCGAGCTGTTCCTCTCCAAGCTCGCGGGCGTCTCCGAACCCGAGCAAAAGCGCAAGATCATCGGCGGCCTGTTCGTGGATGTTTTCAAGGCCGAGGCCGCCAAGCTCAAGGCTGCAGGAGGCGGCCACAAGGGCGCGACCTTCCTGGCACAGGGCACCATCTATCCGGACGTGATCGAGTCGGGTGGCGCCAAGAGCAAAAAGGCCGTCACCATCAAGAGCCACCACAACGTCGGCGGCTTGCCTGAGCAACTGGGCTTGAAGCTGCTCGAACCCCTGCGCGACCTGTTCAAGGACGAGGTGCGCGAACTGGGCGTGGCGCTAGGCCTGCCGCGCGAGATGGTTTATCGCCACCCCTTCCCCGGCCCAGGTCTTGGCGTGCGCATCCTGGGCGAGGTGAAGAAGGAATACGCCGACCTGCTGCGCCGTGCCGACGCGATCTTCATCGCAGAACTGCGTGCCTGCATCGATCCAGCCAGCGGCAAGAGCTGGTACGACCTGACCAGCCAGGCCTTCACCGTCTTCCTGCCCGTGAAGAGCGTGGGCGTGATGGGCGACGGCCGCACCTACGACTACGTGGTCGCGCTGCGCGCCGTGCAGACCTCGGATTTCATGACGGCGGACTGGGCTGAGCTGCCCTACGAGCTGCTGAAGAAGGTCTCTGGGCGCATCATCAACGAGGTGCGTGGTATCAATCGCGTGACCTATGACGTAAGCAGCAAGCCGCCGGCGACGATCGAGTGGGAGTGAATTTACGTCCTTCGAGGACTATCGCCAGCTATCGAGAATCCGACGTAACGTGTTGATATTGAAAGAGATACGTCACGGCAGCTATCGGTAGCTATCGCCGGCCAGCAGAAAAAGTTGACGGTAGAGCTGACGGTAAAAATCGAAGCCGGATTAAGACACTCTCGTTCACTATTCAGACTTTTACCGTCTTTGACGGTAAAAGCCTTCTCGGGAAAGCTTGTTTCATGGGGCTTTCCGGGCATCAGCAGGTCTCCAGGTCCCTGACGGTAAAACCTGACGGTGTTGATTTCCACGCAGAAGTGACCCACTAACCCCCGGGATTTCCATCCAAACCTGACCCACGTACTAACCCTAACCTGCTGCTTTGCTGAGCAGCAGGAGACCAGGAGTGATAGACGTGGCAACACTGAGTGTCATCAGGCGCTGGGCCCTGCGAGAGCAGCTGTCCATCCGGGAGATAGCCCGCCGCACGGGCCTCTCGCGCAACACCATCCGCAAGTACCTGCGCGTAGGCGAGGCCGAGCCGCACTATGCCAAGCGGGTCAGTCCATCCAAGCTCGATCCCTTCGCCTTGAAGCTCGCTGGCTGGCTCAAGACGGAAGCTGGCCGATCCCGCAAGCAGCGCCGCACCGTCAAGCAGATGTACGTGGATCTGCAGGCGCTCGGTTATGGCGGCTCCTACAACCGCGTAGCGGCCTTTGCCCGCCTCTGGCACGAGCAGCGCCTTGTGGCCCAGCAGACCACTGGCCGCGGCACCTTCGTTCCCCTGGCCTTCGGTCCGGGTGAGGCCTTCCAGTTCGACTGGAGCGAGGACTGGGCTGTTCTCGCCGGCGTGCGCACCAAGCTGCAGGTAGCCCACTTCAAGCTCAGCCACAGCCGAGCGTTCTACCTGCGCGCCTATCCGCTGCAAACGCACGAGATGCTGTTCGATGCCCACAACCATGCATTCGCAGTCCTGGGCGGTGTGCCCCGCCGTGGCATCTACGACAACATGCGCACCGCCGTAGACCGGGTGCGCCGTGGCAAGGAGCGCGACGTCAATGCGCGCTTTGCGGCCATGGTCAGCCACTTCCTGTTCGAGGCCGAGTTCTGCAATCCTGCTTCGGGCTGGGAGAAGGGCCAGGTGGAGAAGAACGTGCGCGATGCCCGCCATCGCCTGTGGCAGGTAGTGCCGCCATTCCCAAGCCTGCCCGATCTCAATGCATGGCTTGAAGAGCGCTGCGTGGCGCTGTGGCACGAGATCGAGCACGGCAAGCTGCCGGGCACCGTCGCGGACATCTGGACCGAGGAGAAGAACGACTTGATGCCAATGCCCCGGCCCTTCGATGGCTTTGTGGAGCACACCAAACGCGTCTCACCCACCTGCCTCGTCCACTTCGAGCGCAACCGCTACAGCGTGCCGGCGCCTTATGCCAATCGGCCGGTGAGCCTGCGGGTCTACGCCGATCGCCTGGTGGTCGCCGCCGAAGGCCAGATCGTGTGCGAGCATCAGCGCCTGATCGAGCGTAACCACCATGGTGCGGGACAGACCGTGTACGACTGGCGCCACTACCTGGCAGTGCTGCAGCGCAAGCCCGGGGCCTTGCGCAATGGTGCTCCATTCCTGGAACTGCCAGCAGCCTTCAAGCGCCTGCAGGCCGCCCTCTTGAAGCAGCCAGGCGGCGACCGAGAGATGGTGGAGGTTCTGGCTCTGGTGCTGCACCACGATGAACAAGCTGTGCTCGCTGCAGTGGAGTTGGCACTGGAGTCAGGGGCTGCCAGCAAGACCCACATCCTGAACGTGCTGCACCGCCTGCTGGACGGTAAGCCCGCCCCAGCACCGGTCACCTCGCCCCAGGCCCTCAAGCTGTCTGTGGAACCCCAGGCCAACGTGCTGCGCTATGACCAATTGAGGGAGGTGCGCTATGCGTCATGACCCTGCCATCGCTTCCATCGTGATCATGCTGCGCGAGCTCAAGATGCACGGCATGGCCCAGGCGGTTGCGGAACTGGCTGAGCAAGGTGCGCCGGCCTTCGACGCAGCGCAGCCCATCCTGTCCCAACTGCTCAAGGCCGAGACCGCCGAGCGGGAGGTGCGCTCTGTGGCCTACCAACTCAAGGTGGCCAGGTTCCCTGCGTACCGGGACCTGGCTGGGTTTGACTTCAGCCACAGCGAGGTGAACGAGGCATTGGTACGCCAGTTGCACCGCTGCGAATTCTTGGAGAACGCCAACAACGTGGTGCTGGTGGGTGGACCGGGTACGGGCAAGACCCACATCGCCACAGCCCTCGGGGTGCAAGCCATTGAGCACCATCACCGCAGGGTGCGGTTCTTCTCCACGGTGGAGCTGGTCAATGCACTGGAAGAGGAGAAGGCCCAGGGCAAGCCGGGGCAGATCGCGCACCGCCTAGCCTATGCCGATCTGGTGATCCTGGATGAACTGGGCTACCTGCCATTCAGCACGTCAGGAGGAGCCTTGCTGTTCCACCTGCTGTCCAAGCTGTACGAGCGCACGAGCGTCGTGATCACCACCAACCTGAGCTTTAGCGAGTGGGCCAATGTGTTCGGAGATGCCAAGATGACCACGGCGCTGCTGGACCGGCTCACGCATCACTGCCATATTCTTGAGACCGGCAATGACAGCTACCGGTTCAAGAATAGCTCCGCACAGCAACCACCACAGACCACCAAGAAGGAGAAGGCGACCAAGAACTTATCCACAACGTGAGCGTGAAGCTCACGAACCAGGGTGGGTCAAGATTCGATGGAAATGGTGGGTCAGCTTTGCGTGGAAATCAACAGACCAAAGACACCGGGCGGGGTCACCAGGGCGAGCTGAGGCAGCAAGTCATCGCGGAAGGTGTTGCGGATGCTGTTCGTGCTGATCGGCGTGCGGCCGTTCCAGGAAAACAGGTAGTGGGCGCCCGCGCAGGCGTAGCCTCGTTGCTCGCGTTGGGCTTGGTAGCCACGCAGCCTGGCCGCCAGCTTGGGGCCAAAGGGCACCAGCCGATCCTTGCCGAACTTGGTGTTGCGGATCTCCAGCACTTCTCGCACCAGGTCCACGTCACCCCATTGGAGGCGAGCGACTTCACCCACCCGCAGGCCAAGACCCGCGAGCAGTGCAAGGATCATCTCGTAGCTGGCACCCCGCAGTTGAGCGCGTGAGTTGTCTGGCAACGCTCTGGCCGAGATCAGCAAGCGCCGGATGGTGTCGTCTGAAAACAGGAAGGGAAGCCGGCGAGCTGTCTGAGGTTGAGCCCTGGCCGTCAACGGGGAGCCCACCAGAACCTGCTGACCGACCATCCACTCGAACAGCCGTCGGACATCTCCGAGCAGGTTGTTGTAGCTGCGAGGGTTGGTGCGATGGCGGGAATCCAGAAATGCCTGCAAGCACTCTCCATCGATCGCCTCGATGCATTCGACACCGCGGTCATCGAGAAATCGGTCGAGCAGTCGCAATTGACGATCCTCGCAGGCGAACTTGCATCCCATGGCGCGCTTGGCGCGCAGGTACTGTTCGATGTGAGGAGCCAAGGCGCTGTGAAAGCCGTTCCAGAGGGCGGTCATAGCACGTCCTCCCCGTGGCCAATGACCATCTCTCGCAGTTTGTGCACCGCCACCTTGCCATAGACCAGTGTGGATGCAGGATGGCGATGGCCAACGTAGTCGCCAATGACCTTGAATGGCAAGTCGGCTTCCACCAAGTGCTGAACGCAGGAGTGACGCAAGGTGTGGGAACCGGCGCGTGCTACCTGAATGCCGATGCTGCGCAGATGGCCAGCCACCATGGATGAAACCGTCCAGTGGTTCATCGGGGTATAGGGCGAGCGGACCGTGAGAAAGATTCGGCGGTCGTCTATATCGGTTCTTCGGACATGCAAATAGGCGATGATCGCTTCGCCCACCGCCGCCGAAAGCGGATAACGGGTCGAATGGCCGCCTTTGCGCATGGGAATGCCGATCTGCCCATGGGCCCAATCCAGATCGTCCAGACACAAGGCTACGATCTCCCTGGCACGCAATCCGTAGCTGGTCAGCAACGTCAGGATGGCATAGTCGCGTTTACCCAGGTCGCTGCGGCGGTCGATGCTGGCCAGCAATCGCTCGACGTCCGCCCAGCCGATGGCGCGCGGAATGGATGCCTGGCGGTAGACACGGCCGCGCGGCACACTGCGAACCAGATCGTTGGCGATGATGCCTTCACGGTGCAGATAGCGAAGGAAGACACGCAAGGCCTCCGCCGTATTGAGCATGCCGGACTTGTGCAACGTCTTCGCCCGGTCATTGATGAACTCGGTGATGCAGGCTGGAGTCAGCTTGTCCAGGGAAATACCTGCTTGTGCCAAATATGAATCGAATGGACGCAACGTGAAGGTGTAGTTGTGTATCGAGGTCTGGCGCAGACCCTTCTCCTTGAGAAGGAAGGGAAAGAAGCCAGGAACGCTGGTGGAGAACGGCATGGCCGGCCGGTTGCTTGGCCGCGTGTAGCCAGGCACGGCCAGGCTGAGCATCCGTTCCACTGGGACACGGCTTTGTGCAACGACGGCGGCCCGATCTTGCGCGCTCTTGCACCAGCGTCCGTGCCCGGCCTGCCAGTGCTCCACGAAGGCATCCACATGGTCGGGTAGATCGTCCAGACAGGTGGCACCTCGGCCAATCACGAAGTCGTTGAAGTGCCCGAGAGCGCGAACATGCTGCCGAACCGTGGAGTTGCTCGTGTGCAACTCGTCCAGAAACTGTGCATAGCGCTCAATCTGCGGCCCCAGCCACTGGGCCTTGATGCGGTCGATCGCCTTGAGCGACCGGAAATGACGTTCCAACATGACAATCACCTCTCCGAGAAAATGAAGGGGACGTCATGTTGCGCTGCGGCTGCTGTTATGTGCCCCGATTCTGACCAGAGGCCCAGGAGGTGCGCTCCTGGCCTCCAAGCACGGCACATAAGAAAACAGGGCACAAAATTCGCACAACCATCCGAGCGGCAATCCAGAGCCTAGCAGGGCCGACGAGGTACTGACCCAGCGGCTCAAGGAGGCGCTGGCGCTGGTGGATGTTCGCACGTTGGATCACATCATCGTGGCGGGCAGCAGCATCACATCGTTTGCCGAACGCGGCCTGGTTTGACCGAGGGGGCTTCGGCTCCCTTTTTGCTGCGCCCGGTGGTGCAACTCCGGCCCGCGCGGGCCTGCGCGTGTTGCGCACTTGCCAGGAAGCCGGGGTGCGTTGAGGTGCGAGGGAGGCGGTCTTGCTGTTCCTTTCATCGTGCCACGGCGTTCTCGCCGTCAAGGGCGGCGCGTGCTTGCACGCTTGCGGCCTGGCGGCCGTCGCTGACCCCTGACTGCTTGCGCTGCGCCGTGCCCCGGAAGGGGCGGGCAATTCCGCCCGGCAACCTTTCGGGAGTTCACCATGAACAACGCACTCATCACCGACGAGCAGCGCATCGTGCTGCTGGCCAATGGCCGCGAATCCTTGGACAACCCGGACTTCGATCCGGCGCCCGTAATCAAGCTGTTCACGCCGGACGCCGGCGCGACCTGGCTGCTGACCGAGATTGATCCCGATGACCACGACCATGCCTTCGGTCTTTGCGACCTGGGCCTGGGGATGCCGGAAATCGGCTGGGTCAGCCTGGGCGAGCTGGCGACTGTGCGCGGCGGGCTGGGCCTGCCGATCGAGCGCGACCTGTCGTTTCGCGCCGAGAAGCGGTTGAGCGCCTATGCGCGCGATGCGCGGCTGGCCGGGCGGGTTGACGTCTGACCCGGCCTTGGGGCGTCGCGGGACGCCCTTCGCATCGCGCCCACGCGGCGCGATGCCTGCGCGCCTTCGGCTTGTTCTCCAGGGGAAAGCCCTGCGGGCTATCCCCGCCGCGCAGGCTTGGCGCCCCTGAGCACCGCCGACCCGGCTACGCCGGATCGGTCAGACCGCATTTGCAGCAGATCCACAATGCCTTGGGTGTGCTCGCCCTGATCTTGCTGTTTCTTCGGCATTGAAGGCTGGGCGTCCCCGGCCCCCTGGGAGATGGCCGGTCGCGCTGTCGTGCTGCGCATCGAGCCGCCTGCGGGGTTTCGCCCCTGACGGGCTTCCATCGTTCCCTCGCTCCGCTCGGCTGACGCCTTCGGCCCGGCTTCCAGCTTCGGGCCTGCGCGCTTCGCTTGCCGTGCGGTCGGCGTGTGGGATGGCCATTGCCATGTCCAGCCGTCTCCCCTGAATTCATCACCTTGTCCGCGACTGTAGCCCGCGCCCGTGTGCCGTCAAGGCGCGCAGGGCCGTGTCCTCGGCTGCGCCTGCGGGCCGCACCAACCCTGCGCTTGTCTCCTTGACGGCGCCCGTTCGCGCGCTCCTGACCGTCGCGGGCGATGAACTCAGGAAAGACGGTGAGAACCAGGCCAAGAGGGCCAACCGGGTTCCTCGTGCCGACCGCACCGAACAGCCGAAAGGCTGGGCTCCGAATCTAGGAATCCGGTGTGCGGTTTTCTTCAACAGCCTTTTTGTTCAGGAGAAAGACATGCAAATCGCATCCCGTTTCGCTTCCCGCTCCCCGTCGCTGCGCAGCGACTACCCGCTGTCCGATGACCAGATTCGCAGGGTGGCCCCGTCCATTTTCGCGGACGCCCCGCATGAGAGCCGTTCCGAACGATACAGCTACATCCCCACCGCCGCCGTTCTGACCGAGCTTCGCAAAGAAGGCTTCCAGCCCTTCATGGTGACGCAGACCCGTGTGCGCGATGAAGGCAAGCGCGAGCACACGAAACACATGCTGCGCCTGCGCCACGCCAGCCAGATCAACGGCGAGGAGGCTAACGAAATCGTGCTGCTGAACTCGCACGACGGCACCAGCAGCTATCAGATGCTGGCCGGAATGTTCCGCTTCGTTTGCAGCAATGGCCTTGTCTGCGGCGACACCGTGGCCGATGTGCGCGTGCCCCACAAAGGCGATGTTTCCGGGCATGTCATCGAAGGCGCTTACGAAGTCTTGCGCGGCTTCAACCGGGTGAAGGAATCCCGCGATGCCATGCGCGCGATCACGCTGGATGAAAGCGAAGCCGAAGTGTTCGCCCGTTCCGCGCTGGCCCTCAAGTACGACCCCACCGACAACAAGCCCGCGCCCATCACCGAATCGCAAATCCTGATGCCGCGCCGGTTCGACGACCGCCGCCCCGACCTGTGGAGTGTGTTCAACCGCACGCAGGAGAACTTGACCAAGGGCGGATTGCATGGCCGCAGCGCCAACGGACGCCGCCAGCAAACCCGACCTGTGCAGGGCATTGATTCCGATGTGCGCCTGAACCGCGCCCTCTGGATGCTGGCCGATGGCCTGCGCCAGTTGAAAGCCTGAATCCCCACGCGGCGGGGGCAGGCAGCAGCCCTTGCCGCTTTCTTCTCTGCTGCATTCCCTAACCGCAAGGAGTTATCACCATGAACGCCATCACCCAAACCGAAGCCCGCGCCATCCAAGCCCCCGAGCTGGAAGCTGCCGACCCCACGAAAAACCTGATTCTGGTTCCGCTGTCGCGGCTGGTGCTGCGCCCCACGGGCCGCAACGTGCGCAAAACCCCGCGCATGTCCATCTCCGAGCTGGCCGCGAGTATTCAGCGCGTGGGCCTGCTGCAAAACCTAATCGTGATTGCATCCGCCGATGGCGAGCATTACGAAGTCGTGGCCGGTGGCCGCAGGCTGGCCGCGTTGAAGCTGCTGGCGAAGAAGCACCGCATCGGCAAGGAATGGGAGGTGCCTTGCCTGCTGGTGGCCGATGGCACCGCCCGCACGGCCAGCCTCACCGAGAACGTGCAGCGCGAAGCCATGCACCCGGCAGACCAGTTTGAAGCCTTCGCGGCACTGGTGGCCGAAGGGCGACCCATCGAGGACATTGCGGCAGATTTCAGCGTCACGCCGCTGGTGGTGCAGCGCCGCTTGAAGCTGGCGAACGTGTCGCCGCGATTGATGGCCGACTATCGGGCCGATGCCGTGAGCCTTGACCAGTTGATGGCGCTTGCCATCACCGATGACCACACCATGCAGGAAGCCGCGTTCTACCACGCGCCGCAGTGGCAGCGGCATCCCTCGCACTTGCGCGAACGCCTGACCGAAAGGGAAGTCGACGCCTACCGGCATCCGCTGGTGCGCTTCGTCGGGCTGGACACCTACGAAGCCGCAGGCGGCGGCATCCGCCGTGACCTGTTCGCGGAAGATGACGCGGGCGTGTATCTGACCGATGCCGCGCTGCTGGAGCGGCTGGCGCAAGACAAGCTGGCAGGCATCGCCGCCACTGTCCGCGCCGAGGGCTGGGCGTGGGTGGATGCCACGCCGGGCGTGACCCATGCGGACCTGCACGCCTTCCAGCCTGCGCCGAGGGAACGGCGCGAGCCGAACAAGCGCGAAGCCGCACGCATCGAGAAGCTGCAAACCAAGATGCACGAACTGGCCGAAGCCGTGGACGCCGCGATGGACGCCGACGACGAGGACAAGGCCGACGCCTTGCAGGAGGAAGGCGAAACCCTGGGTGAACAGTTGCAGGCGCTGGAAGATGGCTTGCAGGACTACGGCGCGAACGTGAAGGCCGCAGCCGGTGCCATCGTCACCATCGACCGCAACGGTGAAGCCGTGATTCATCGCGGGCTGCTGCGCGAAGCCGAGGCCAAGGCGCTGCGCACGCTGGAACGGCTGCGCCAAGGTTTCAGCAGCGAAAGCGAAGCCGAGAACGACGACGAAGGCGAGGACGGAGACGACGAAAGGCAGCCCAAGATCGCTGCCATGTCCGACCGGCTGGCGCAGCGCCTAAGCGCGCACCGCACCGCCGCGCTGCAAATCGAAGTCGCCCGGCACCCGCAAGCGGCGCTGGCCGCCGTGGTGCATAGCATGGTGCAGACCGTCTTGCAGGAAAGCCGCTATGGCTTCAAGCGCGATTCCTTGCCGCTGGGCGTGAGCCTGAAAGTGCAAGACCGGCTGGAAGGCATGGCCCCGGACTGGCCTCACTCCACCGCCGCCGTGGCACTGCGCGAACTGCAACAGGTAGCCGGCGAAGCCTTGCCGGAGGACAGCGCCGAACTGTTCGCCGCGCTGCTGGCGAAGCCGCAAGACGAACTGGTGCGGCTGCTGGCCGTGTGCGTGGCTTCCACGGTGGACGTGGTGACGCCTCGCGCCACGCCGCGCCAACCCGGCGTGGAACTGGCGCAGGCCGTGGGCCTCGACATGACCGCATGGTGGCAGCCGACCGCCGAGGGGTATTTCAAGCACGTTCCGAAGGCGGCAGTTCTGCAAGCCGTGGGCGAGTACGCGCCCGATCAGGTTTCCCGGCTGGCGAAGTTGAAGAAGGCCGACATTGCCAGCGAGGCCGAACGGCTGGCCGATGGCACGGGCTGGATGCCTGCCATCTTCAAGGCCGAAGGCCCGCAGGATGCCGCGCAGGAGGCAGGCCCGGAGCAGGACGCCCCGGAGGATGCCGAGGCAATGGCGGATGAACCCACCGAGGCGCTGGCCGCTTGACCCGTGCAGAAGGCGAGCGCCCCGGCTTCGACCGGGGCGCTTCGCTGGAAGGAGAAGCCCCCATGACCCGCACCACTACCAGCCGCCCGCGCATGGCGGCGAGCTACGCGCCCGGCACGGTACGTGCCCGCCGCTGGCACGGCGATGGCGATGTGCGCGGCTACCGCCCGCCCTCGGGCTGGACGGCTCGCGCAGACCTCACCGACATTCATCCCATCACGGGCCACGCCTTGCCGCGAGCCGTGTGGTGGATCATCGAGACGAAGGAATAACCGCGTTCAGCACCGCGCCCAGGCCGTTCCGCCCTGGGCGCGGTGAACTTCAAAAATCCGGGCGCGGCAGTGGCCGCGCCCGGTGTTCAAGGCCAACAACCAAATCAGAACGCCGCCGCTTTCGTAGAGGTTCAAGCTGCGGCGTCGAAAGCGCGAGCCTCCTGCCCACGCAGCGCGTCAGTCAGATTGCAGCCGTGGCGTCCATCACGTGCTGCAACTTGAGCAACTCTGCTGCATTTGCATGGGCGGGCACTTGACCGATCCGTAGGAGCAGAAAACGCAGCAGTCGCCCGCCTTCGGCAGCAGCAACGTCTTGCACCGTTCGCACTCGTAGAAGAACTGGCAGGCATCGGTCGGCATGGTCTCACGCCTGACATGCCCGCAGTGCGGGCAGGTCAGCACCGACTCCAGTGTGGGCGTGCCTGCTATCATTTGTGCACCGTCGTAGGGTAGCCCGCGTCGGTGGTCGCCTTCACGAGCGTCGAGACTTGGGCCTGTTCTGCATCGAACGTGACGGTCGCCGTCTTCTTGGCGAAGTCGATCCTGACCTGGCTAACGCCAGGCACCTTCTCCAGAGACTTCTTCACCGTGACCGGGCACAGCTCGCAGGTCATGTTCTGTACATTGAGCGTCGCCGTCTGGGGCGTTGCGGCCAGGGCAGCGAACGGCGACAGCGCGACGAGCAGCGATACGACTGATTTGCGCATGAAAGCTCCTTCAGAAAAACAAGGGTGCCAGCCAGGGCACCGACAACAAGGCGAGAAGCACCAGCGCAACGGCCCAGAAGATCAGCCGCTGGCGCTTGAGGACGCTCGATTGGGCGCAGGCGGCGCCGGGCTCGCAGGCCGGCTGTTGAAAGTACAGACGCTGAAACGCCAAACCCACGAACAGAAACGTTGCTGCAATGAACCAAGGCCGCAGCGGCTCCAGCGCGGTGAGACTGGCGATCCAGGCACCACCGATGCCCATCATCAGCAGCACCAGCGGCACCACACAGCACACCGAGGCGCCGATGGCAGCCAGCGTCCCGGCGACGAGCGAGTTCTTGAAGTTGAAGGTGGACATGAGCGTGCGTGAACGTCTTCGACACGTGCCACTCTAAACTCCGTACCATGCTACGGAGTCAAGGGGGCGACCAGTGAGCGCGCTGACGATAGGGGGTCTGGCTGACGAGGCTGGCGTAAACGTCGAGACCATCCGCTACTACCAGCGGCGCGGGCTGATGCCGGAGCCGGACAAGCCGGCTCACGGGTATCGCCGCTACGACGCCACCACGGTCAAGCGCGTGCGCTTCATCAAGCGGGCACAGGCACTCGGCTTCACGCTGGAAGAGATCGGCGGCTTGCTCGAACTCGACGAGGCCCATGCCTGTGCCGAAACGCGCGAACTGGCCTCGCACAAGCTGGAGGCTATCGAAACCAAGCTGGCCGACTTGGCGGCGATGCGCAGGGCGCTCATGACTCTGCTGCGCCAGTGCGATGCGGGCGCGATGAAGGGTAACTGCCCCATCATCCACGCCCTGGGTGCGGACTGATGCCCGCGAAGCTTCGATTTCCACACCCTTACTTCTGCCGTCACCCTGCATCCGGGTTTTTGCTGAGTGCAGACTGACTGGAGCGTGTCGGCGCGATGCGCCGCCGGGCTTTGCGGGCTGCGCCCCATGCCGACTTCGCCGTCACGGCCATTCGGCCTCAATCCCGCGCCTTCGCGCCTGCGGCACTGCGCGCTCTACTTGGCGCCCCTCGAATATCGCCGAACCGGCTATGCCGGCTCGGTCAAGCGCACGTCACATGCGCTAATGGCTGTGCTGGTGATGCACGTCCGGGAAATGCGGATGGCTGTGCAAGAGGGGCTCATGCCGATGCGGGTGGGCGTGCGGCTCGACGCCATCCCACGGGAAATCATGGGTGTGGCGGTGGTGTTGGTCATGCACATGCCGATGGGCATGGGCCATCGGTTTATGCGTGTGTTCGTGCTCGTGCCGCTCGGTCAGGTGCAGCCAGACACCTATTCCCATCAGCGCCGCCGCCAGCCAGAACACCCCCGAGGTCGGCTCACCCAGGGACACGATGGCGATGGCAGCGCCGATGAAGGGGGCTGTCGAGAAATACGCGCCCGCGCGCGCCGAACCGAGGCCGCGCAAGGCCAGCACGAACAGCACCAGGCTGACGCCGTAGCCGGCCAACCCGACGCTCATGGCCTGCGCCACGCGCGGCCACGCCGGCAGCGTGGCGCCGAGCGCCAGGGCCAGCGCGAGGTTCGTGACGCCCGCCACCAGCCCTTTGGTGCCGGCGATGAATACGGCATCGGAGGCCGACACCTTGCGTGTCAGGTTGTTGTCCACCGCCCAGCACAGGCAGGCGCCGACCACGGCCAGACTGCCCAGCGTGCTGCTGTGTCCCATGCCATCGTGTTGTGGCCAGGCCAGCAGCAGGCCGCCCGCCACGATGAAGGCCATGCCCAGCACGATACGCCGGTCGGCGTTTTCGTGGAAGACGACCCATGCCAGCACGGCCGTCAGCACCGCTTCCATGTTGAGCATTAGCGAGGCATCGGCGGCCGTGGTGTGCGTCAGCCCGATCATCAACAGCAAAGGGCCAAGCACGCCGCCGCTGGCGATGGCGCCGAGCAGCCAGGGCCATTCCCATGCGGGCAGGCTGGGCGCGGCAAAGCCGCGATCCCTGATGAGGCGAACTGTCCACAGGCCGATGCCGCTGCCCAGGTACAGCAGTCCGGCCAGCATGATGGGTGAAACGTCACCGACCATCTGCTTGGCAAAGGGCGTGCTGGCGCCGAACAGCAGTGCGGCCGCCAGGGCGGCGAGGATGGACGAGCGTCCGGTCATAGAGCGAGAACCTGCGAATCGAGGGGCACCTATCACCTTACACCGATTCCGTAACTCGTCGGTGATACGGGGCGCTTCGGTTGATTGGAGCTTTTGATGCGGCATGGCGTGTCGACGCAAAGCGCCGCCGGGCTATTGGGCTGCGCCCCGTGCCTCGTTCCGAGTCACGGCCATTCGGGCGTCTATCCCTCACGCCTACGCGCCTGCGGCGCTGCGCGCCACGCTTGCCTCCGGGGGATCGGCGCAAGGCCCATCCCCGCCGCGCAGGCTTGGCGCTCCTGCGATACCGCCGAACCGGCGACGCCGGATCGGCCAGGGCCAGCGCCCCGCCGTATGGGCGGTGCTCGGTGGGTGCGCCGTGGCTTGCTGCGGCGGGTTGTGCGAATGCGTGCCGTCCCCGACGCTTTGGCAGTTCGTTGCCTATGTGTCACGAATGACGGTTAACAGATATGCCACCCGGCCCTCCTTGGGGCTCCACACCGCACTGCAAGCATGGCTGCCTGCGTGGGAAGGGACGTGTTCCTGCTGGTCGTTGGGGAATGGCCTTGCCGAGTCAGGGGGCGTGCCGCTGAAACCGTCGTGTGGGGATGCCGAGCTGGCGATGTCTCCTTTCGGGGTATGGGTTCGGCCCAAGGCGTCCTTGTGTTGTTGTGAATCCTGGCGGGGGCACGGCTGCGCCTCGGACTTCATGGCTGCAACCGTCCGGCGAAAACAATTTCCCCTGCGCTGCGCGCATTCCTCGCGGGCCAAATTCTTTTCGCCTCCCGGTGCTCCACTGCGTTGCGCCCACAAGCGGTGCAGCCAGCCCGTCCCCCGCCGGTCGGATCACAACAAGGACGCGATGGGCGCGAACCTTGTTCAACCGTAAGGAGATTCATCATGGCAACCATCGGCACCTTCACCGCGGACAAAGACGGTTTCACTGGCACGCTGCGTACCCTGACCCTCAACGTCAAGGCCAAGCTGGTTCCCAACGACAAGGGGGACAACGAACACGCCCCCGACTTCCGCGTGCAGGCGGCTGGCTATGACATCGGCGCGGCGTGGCGCAAGGTCAGCAAGGCCGAGCGGCTCTACATCTCCGTGACCCTGGATGATCCTTCGTTCCCGGCAACGGTCTATGCCCGGCTGATCGAGGAGGAAGGCGGCACGCACAACCTGATCTGGTCGCGCAGCAAGCCCCAGGTGGCCTGACGGCCGCCAGCGCCCCGCCCACGCGGCGGGGCGCTGCGCGTTTCGCTTTTCTCCCGGGGAAAGCCTTGCGGCTATCCCCGCCGCGCGGCGCTTGGCACCCCACGATACTGTCGAACCGGCTCGCGCCGGATCGGCTAGGCCAACGCCAATGCAGACTACCGCGCATCGTCTTTCTTCAGCACGGCGTCCATTTCCTGCCGCACTTGTGCCAGAAGCTGCTCAGCCCGCTGCGCGTCGTCGCCGGCATAGGCCAGCGTCAGCAGCGTGAGCGGGTGAACCTCCATGACCTCACACAGCTCGGCCAGCTTGTTCAGGGTGGGACTTTTCAGGTCGCGCTCCAGCGAACTCATGTAGGTGCGGCTGGACACATCCGAGAAGGCTTCCTGGCTCAGTCCACGGGCCTTCCTGATGGTTTTCAACGCCTCCGACAATGTGTGTTTCGCTGCCAACCTTGGATCTCCCCGAAATCCAAGATGACAGTCGATTGCGCCTTATAGAGCTACAATCTATAGTGTTCATTACTAGCGAATTGCCGCTCTTGTACTTTTACGGCAATCCGTGTCGACGGCTTTCGACGCAAGCGCAAAACCGCATCCGTGGTTTTCCTCAAACCCGTCGATCCGGTTCCACGCTTCCACGCTTTGGCGGATTCGTGCAGCAAGAAGGGGATCGCCATGAACCCACTTATCACCGAAGACGAGCGCAGGCAGTTGCTGGCCCACGGTCAGGCTCGGTCCGCTGGTCAGGCCATCGACCCGCTGCCCGTGGTGCGGCTGTTCACGCCGGATGCCCATGCCACCTGGTTGCTGGCTGCGCTTGACCCGGCCGATGGCGATACGGCCCAAGGCCTGATCGACCTCGGGATCAGCATGCCCGAGCTGGGGACGGTGAAGCTCTCCGACCTCGCTGCCATCGTCGGGCCCCGCCAGCAGCCGGTGATGAGGGATCGGTATTTCCAGGCGGTGCGGCCTCTGTCGGAATACCTGCGGCTGGCGCAGGAGAACGGTTCCGTCGTCGATTGAAACGTTCGCGCCTCAGCCAAGTGGGGCGCATTCAGACTATTTCAGTCTGGCTCCAGACTCACCAAGTCTCAATTGGCACTCTTGCGCGCGGGCCCTGTACTTGTGCTGGAAACAGTCACGATCTTTCATGCGGCTCGCGGCACGGTGTCTGATACCGCGTGATGTTTTGGAATTGCGTGGTCGTCGTATTCGGACGAATTTCGCAATGAACAGCCCCGGATTTCGAGGAGGCACCAACTCTTGAGAAGATGGAGCCATGAACAAGTCACCGAAGTTCTCCCCGGAAGTCCGCGAGCGCGCCGTTCGCATGGTGCAGGAGCACCGAGCCGACTACCCGTCGCTGTGGGCAGCCATTGAATCGATTGCGCCCAAGATTGGCTGCGTGCCGCAGACCTTGAATGACTGGGTCAAGAAGGCCGAGGTCGACAGCGGCCAGCGCCCCGGCACCACCACGGCAGACGCCCAGCGCATCAAGGAACTGGAGCGTGAGGTCAAAGAGCTGCGCCGGGCCAACGACATCCTGAAGACGGCCAGCGCGTTTTTCGCGCAGGCGGAGCTCGACCGCCGATTGAAGTCTTGAAGAACTACATCGACCGCCACCGTGATGACTACGGGGTCGAGCCCATCTGCCGGGTGCTGCAGATGGCCCCGTCGTGTTACTGGCGCCACGCAGCCCGGCAACGCAACCCGCAACTGCGCAGTCAACGCGTCCAGCGTGACGAGGGTTTGAAAGCCGACATCCAGCGCGTGTGGCACGCCAACTGGCAGGTCTACGGGGCCGATAAGGTCTGGCTGCAGATGAACCGCGAGGGCATCGCAGTGGCGCGCTGCACGGTCGAGCGCCTGATGCGTGCCATGGGCTTGCAAGGAGCACGCCGTGGCAAGACAGTGCGCACCACCACGCCGGACACATCGGCACCGTGCCCGCTGGACCACGTCAACCGGCAATTCAAGGCCAGCCGGCCCAACGAGCTGTGGGTGTCGGACTTCACCTACGTCTCCACCTGGCAGGGCTGGTTGTACGTGGCCTTCGTGGTGGACGTGTACGCCCGGCGCATCGTGGGCTGGCGGGTCAGCCGCAGCATGCAAACGGACTTCGTGCTGGATGCGCTGGAGCAGGCGCTGTATGACCGCCAGCCAGCAGCCCATGCCTTGACGCACCATTCCGACAGGGGCAGTCAATACGTTTCCATACGCTACACCGAACGCTTGGACCAGGCGGGTATCCAGCCATCAGTGGGCAGCCGGGGTGACAGCTACGACAACGCACTGGCCGAGACCATCAACGGGCTGTACAAGGCCGAGCTGATTCACCGCCGGGGACCCTGGAAGACCAGGGAATCCGTGGAGCTGGCCACCCTGCAGTGGGTGCACTGGTTCAATCACGTCCGACTGCTCACGCCGATTGGGGGCATCCCTCCGGCAGAAGCTGAGGCAAACTACTGGAGGCAACTCGCCGTCAGCGACACCTCGACAGAGGTGTCAACTTAAACCAATCGGCCTCCTTGAAAGCCGGGGCGGTTCACAATGCATCTGAGTCGATCGGTCTTGACATTCAATGTTACAGCCCAACCCAATTGTGATGGCCGCTGACCGTCGGCGATAGCCCTGTGTTGAACGCCCGTGACGACGTTCCTGATCTTCGACAGGAGCTTGGCGTTCATGGGCAACCCTCACCATCTCGCGCACTGGTATCCGACCGCTGCCTACCTCTACATCCTGGGCCTGGATGCACTCGCGCTGGCCTGGGAGTACCTGCGCAGGCATCCCGATTACCGGCTCGACTGGCGGCGCCGTGCGCGCCGCCCCGATGCTGCGCAGCGCTGGGGCTTGCGCCTGCTGGAAGACCCAGCCCTGGATGCGCGTGACGCGCAACCGGCCTGGCAGCCGGGGCATGCTGCCGTGGTGCAGCTCTACCCGGACGCCGATCCGCCCGTGGATGCAGAGCTTTTTTCCTTCTGGCGCATCCCTGGCCACAAGCAACTGCTGCACGACGGCAAGGGACTGGTGCTGATCGCACGAAGCGCCGGCCATTGGCAGCGCTTCGTGCTGGCGTCCGGCTTGGAAGACGGCATGGCCGTGGCCTATGCCTATCACGGTCGTGGCGGCGTCATGCATGCACCCGACACGCCGGCGCCAATGGCCCGGTCCAGGCCGCCCCCCGCCGCACTGCTCGAACTGCACACCTTGCAGGCACTCGACGCGACCCTGGCGGGTGCGTCGTTGCGCGAGGTCGGCGAAGGGCTGTTCGGTGTCGACGCCGTGGCCGATTGGTACAGCGACGGAGGTCTGCGCTCCAAGGTGCGCCGCCTGGTGCGGCGCGGCGATGCGCTGATGCGCAGCGGCTATCGCCGCCTAGCACAGCTTGCGCCACTTGAGAAGGGTCGTTTTGAATCCAACGCAAAACGACCCTGAGCAGAAGGGCATCGTTTTCTGAGACTGCCTCCATCCGGTTGCGCTGTGTGGCCGGGCGTTTTCAGCCGATGGAGGTTCACACCATGCGTCCCGCTCCCTTGCGGCCTGCCGCCGCTGTCTCGACCGCTGCCGCGCAGCCCCAACGCTATCTCACCAACGATGAAGCCGCCGACTACCTGCGCCTGTCGCCGCGCACGCTGGAAAAGCAGCGCGTGATCGGTGGTGGCCCGCGCTTTCGCAAGTTCGGCCGCCGTGTCATGTACGCCGTGGCCGACCTCGATGCCTGGGCCACCGACCGCAGCTTCGAGACGACTTCCGATCCCGAATACGCCGAGCACCACTCGGCCGACAGCCGTGCGCGCTGATCGGCGGCGCGCGGGTGGCCTCCGCCGTGTCCAAACCGTCGCAGGAGCGCGAACAGCTCGACCTGTTCCGCGCCTTGCCGGGCGACATGGCGCCGCGCGACAGCCAGGACTTGATGGCCTATCCGTTCTTCTCGCTCGGCAAGTCCAAGCGAGTCAAGCCTATCGACTTCCGGGCAGGCAACGTAGCGATCCGCGTCGAAGGCACGGCCGAGCACGGCATCGCCACGATTTGGGATGCGGACGTGCTGATATGGGCGGCCTCGCAAATCGTGGAAGCGAAGGACGCGGGCCTGCGCCCGTCGCGGCTGATGCGTGCGACGCCCTACGAGATCCTGCGCTTCATCGGGCGCGGCAAGTCGCTGCGCGACTACCAGCGCCTCAAGGCGGCCTTGGATCGCCTGCAATCCACCACGGTGGCCACGTCGATCCGCGAGACCACGGGAAGACGGCTGCATCGCTTCTCGTGGATCAACGAGTGGAAGGAACTGGCCGATGCCAAGGGCACGCCCTTGGGTCTGGAGCTGATCCTGCCGGACTGGTTCTATGCGGGCGTGCTCGACGCCGCCCTGGTGCTGACCATCGACCCGGCGTATTTCCGGCTCACGGGCGGCATCGAGCGGTGGCTGTACCGCCTGGTGCGCAAGCACGGCGGGCGGCAGCAACACGGCTGGCAATTCGATTTCCGACACCTGTATCGGAAATCGGGCAGTGCCACGCGCTTCTCGGACTTCGCCTACGACCTGCGCGTGCTGGTCGCGCGGCAGTCGCTGCCGGGCTACGTACTGGGCATCGAGCGGATGCCCGACAACGGCATGGAGCTGCTGACGTTCCGGCCCGTGCCGCAGACGGCACGGGAATAACTCCGGGACAGCCTGTGAATGGTGTCGTGCTATCAGGCGTGCCAGGTATCGTGCTATCGGGAGTACGGCTATCGTGCTATCAGGAGTACGAATCGGCCGCAAAGCCAATAACGGCGCGGGTTTGCGGCCCCTCTAACTTCCCTAACTTAAAACCTCTAACTGGTAGTAGAAGCGCCGCGCCACGGTGGACAACCGCCACGCGGCACGAAGCGCAGCGGCAACAGCCCGGCTTTCCAACACGGAGGGCCGCGCCATGATCGTTGCTCTGCTCAACCAGAAAGGCGGCGTGGGCAAGACCACGCTCGCCACGCACATCGCTGGAGAGTTGGCGATGCGCGGCCAGCACGTCGTGCTGCTGGATGCCGACCCGCAAGGCTCATCGCTGGACTGGACGCAGCGCAGAAGCCAGCTGAGCTTGCCACGGCTGTTCAGCGCGGCGGGCCTCGCCCGCGAAACGCTGCACCAGGAGGCGCCAGAACTCGCCAGGCGGGCCGATCACGTCGTCATCGATGGCCCGCCGCGCATCGCCGCCTTGGCGCGCTCCGCGCTGCTGGCGGCCGAGCGCGTGCTGATCCCCGTGCAGCCCAGCCCCTACGATCTCTGGGCCAGCGCCGAGATGGTGGCGCTGATCCGCGAGGCGCAGGTGTTTCGGCCTGCGCTGCGCGCGGCCTTCGTCATCAACCGGCGCGTCAGTACCACCGTGATCGGGCGCGAAGCGCGCCAGGCGCTCGCTCACCAGCCGCTTCCTGCGCTACGCGCGGAAGTGCATCAACGCATCGTATTCGCCGACAGCGTGGCCACTGGCCGGCTCGCACGCGAGACGGCACCGGACAGCGCCGCCGCACGCGAAATCACTGCGCTGGTGGACGAACTGCTGCGGTGGCCGACATGACCGAGAAACCGCTGCCGAACAGCAAACGCACGGCAAAGCGCGTCGGCATCGGCGCGCGTCCGCCCGTGAATCCGCACGCCGAGGCGTGGATTCGCCAAGGCGATGCCGATGCGCTGGGCAAGGGCGACCTCTACACGGCTCGGCTGACCCTCGACATCACGCCCGCCATGCGGGCGCGCATCAAGGTGTCAGCCTTCACGCAGGGCGTGACCGTGGCCGACCTGCTGCGCGGCCTGTTGGAGCGGGAGTTTCCAGAACACCGCAGGGAGAACACCCCATGACCGCATCCGCTTCTCTTGCCCCCGCGCCTGTTGCCTTCGCGGCCACGGCAGCGCTCGCAGCGCCTTCCGCACAGCCTGCCAGCGCGCCGCTGACGCGCGTGGCGTTGGCCTACATCGAACCGCGTTTCAATCTCTACCTGCGCTTTGGCGAACCCGCGCGCACGCACCAGCTCGACCGTTGGCGGCGCTGCGCGGTGTTTCTGCCGGGCGCCATGTTCTGCCGCATCCGCTGGCAGGCCAACGACTACGGCACGATCCGCTGGCAGCTCATGGTGATGCAGACTTGCACGCCGCTCGATGCGGCGCAGCGCATTCCCGGCGTGCAGCCGGGCGCGCGCCTGCTGCTGCACGCCGAGGGCGAGAACCAGGTTCGCACCGTGCTGGAGCGCATCGACGCCATCGAGGTGCTGCGCATCGCGCCCGCCGCTGTCTCGCCTGCGTACTGGCGCACGCTCGCCAACCGGCTCGCTGCGCGCCTGCCGCTGCCCGAATACACTGCCGAGCGGCATGCCGCCTGGCTGGCCGGGAGGGCGCTGCCATGACCGCCGTTTCCAATTCCGGCACCGCACCGCGTTCTCGATCGCGCCTGCGCGCTCGTTTGGTGCTGGCGAGCCTGTCCGCCTGCGGCCTCGCTGCGCTGGCCTGGGCGTCCTTCGTGCAGCCGCTGCCGCGCCTGATCTACAACCCGTCCGTCAGCGTGGCGGTCGGCTGGTATCGTGTCGAAACGCTGGGCCGCGGCACCAGCTCGCCGCCACGCCCGTTGTCCGTGGGCAGCATCGTGCTGACCACGCTGCCGCCAGACGCTTCCGCGCTGGCCGCGCAGCGCGGCTACTTGCCGACGCGCGTGCCGCTGCTCAAGCGCGTGGGCGCCGTCGCACCGCAGGAGGTGTGCATCACTGGCCGCATCGTCCGCATCGACGGCGTGCCTTCGGCCGCCGCGCTGCCTGCCGACCGTTGGGGCCGGCCGCTGCCATCCTGGCAGCAGTGCCGTCGCCTAGAACCCGGTGAACTGTTCCTGCTCAGTGTGACCAATTCGGCGTCGTTCGACAGCCGGTATTTCGGGCCGGTCAGCGCATCCTCCGTGATCGGCGTTGCACGTCCGGTCTGGCTGGAGTCACGCCCATGATCTCCGCCGATTCGCTGCGCATCATCGTGCTATCGGGCGTGTCGTTCTGCTGGCCGTCGCCGTGTCGTCGCGCGTGCAGTGCGGGTGCCAATACTTCGCATTGGGCACCGCACTTCGCGCTGCCTCCGGCGCAGCCGTTCCATGTGCAGGCGTCTTGCCTCGAACGCGCCTGGCCTGCGGCCGTGTCCGCGTTCGCCGGCGCGCTGGCTGCTCGCGCAGCAGCGCCGCCGGGCCGCCGCTGCCCGGAGCGCCAGCGAGGGGCAAAGGCGGAAGGCAAGACAAAAGGACGCGGCACCGGGCCGCGTCGAAAGCCAGTCTGCACGTGTGGGTGGCGCGGCACGCAGCGGCTTCGCCGTCGTGCCGCGCAGGAAGCGAGGCCCGCGCCGATGCAGGCATGTCCGCGTGCTTCGCACGACCGGACACGCCATAGCTTGCAGGGAGAGCGGCCATGACCGACCGCCGCGACGACGATTTCCGCATCCGCCCCAGCGCCCCGAAGAACCGGGGCAAAGGCCAGGGCCAGAGCTTCGTGTCGAAGGTGCTCAAGCAGACCGGCAAGGCCAGCGGCGGCAAGTCTTCGATGCGCCATTCCACCGCGTCCGGCGGCCAGGGCCAGCGAGCAGGCCAACGCCCCGGCTCGCGCCTGGGGCGCGGTCATACAGCGGCCCGCTTCGCAGGCGCAAAGCTCACGCCCATGTCGCGGCGCGTGACCATCAAGACGCTGCTGGTCAACCAGCAACGGGTCAGCCCGCAGTCGCTCGCCAAGCACCTGCGCTACATCGAGCGCGATGGCGTGGGCCGCGATGGCGAGCCGGGCCAAGCCTACGGGCCGCAGACCGATGCCGTCGACCTCGACGCCTTCAAGGAACGCTGCGCCGATGACCGGCACCATTTCCGCTTCATCCTCTCGCCGGAGGACGGCGCCGAGCTGGAAGACCTGCGCACCTATACCCGGCACCTCATGGGCCGCATGGAGGCCGACCTGGGTACGGGCCTCGATTGGGTGGCCGTCAACCACTGGAACACCGACAACCCGCACACTCACATCGTCGTGCGCGGGCGCGACGATACCGGCAAAGACCTCATCATCGCGGGCGACTACATCGCCGATGGATTCCGCCACTGCGCCGCCGAGCTGGCGACCGAATGGCTGGGGCCGCGCACCGAGCTGGAGATCCAGCAGGCCTTGCAGCGCGAGGTTGAGCAGGAGCGGTGGACGAGCCTGGATCGCATCCTGCAACGCGAGGTCGGCGAGGGTGGCCGAGTGCAGATCGAACGCTTCAACGAACCGCGGCTGCAACGCCAGCGGCTGCTGCTGATCGACCGCCTGCAACATTTGCAGCGCCTGGGCCTGGCCGATGAAGTGCAGCCGGGCACGTGGGCTGTCCATGCCGATGCGGAGAAGACGCTGCGCGCCCTGGGCGAGCGCGGCGACATCATCCGCACCATGCAGCGGGCCATGCGCGGCCAGCCGCGCGAGCTGGCGGTGTTCGAGCCGAGCGACGATGGCCGAACCATTCTCGGCCGCGTGGCCGCCAAGGGGCTGGCGGACGAGTTGCGCGACCGGGGCTATCTGGTCATCGACGGGGTGGACGGCAAGGCCCACTACGTCGCGCTCAACGCCCGCGACGAGCTGGCGAACTATCCGGCCGGCGCCGTGGTGGAAGTGAAGGGGTCGGCCGACGTGCGTGCGGCCGACCGCAACATCGCCGCGCTGGCGAGCGGTGGCCTGTACCGCGCCGACCATCACCTTGCCATCGCCCAGGGCCAGGCCGTGCCCGGCCGCGATCCGCAAGAGGTGGTAGCAACCCACGTCCGCCGGCTGGAGGCCTTGCGCCGGGCCGGTATCGTGGAGCGTGTGGCCGAAGGTTTATGGAAGGTGCCTGGCGATCTGCCCGAACAGGGCCGCCGCTACGACGCGCAGCGCCTGGGCGGCGTGGCCGTGGAGCTGAAATCGCATCTGCCCATCGAGCGGCAGGCCCGTGTCATCGGCGCCACCTGGCTGGATCAGCAATTGATCGGCGGCGGCCGAGGATTGGGCGACCTGGGCTTTGGCGGCGAAGCCAAGGAGGCACTCCAGAAGCGCGCCGACTTCTTGGCAGAACAGGGACTGGCCGAGAAACGCGGCCAGCGCGTGATCCTGGCGCGCAACCTGCTGGGTACGCTGCGCAGCCGGGAAGTGGCGCAGGCCGGCAAGGACATCGCCGCCGATACCGGCCTGGAGCATCGGCCCGTGGCTGACGGGCAGCGCGTGGCGGGCATCTACCGGCGCTCGGTCATGCTCGCCAGCGGACCCTATGCGATGATTGATGACAGCTTGAGTTTCTGCTTGGTGCCGTGGCGGCCGGTGATTGAGCAGCGACTGGGGCAGCAGATCGCCGCGACGGTGCGCGGCGGCGGGGTGTCATGGGAAATTGGACGGCGGCCTGGGCTGTCCCGAGGTTAGCCAGGCCAACGTCAACGATCCTACAGAATGGATTCAACGTAGTCCTCTGCAACCTCATCTGGAATAGCAGGTGGTGCTGGAAATCTGCACACGGCGATGAGTGAAAGTTCTGTCCCACGACCGAGCCCGCGGAGCGGGCTTGAGAGGAGAACAGACCATGAGCAGAAGATCGCGCCGGAACCATTTGCCGGCGTTCAAGCCTCGATGCGGTAATTGCGCATCAGGCCCAGATCCTCATGCTCCAGCATGTGGCAGTGGTAGAGATAGAGCCCTGGATAGTCGGCGAAACGCATCAAGAGTTTCACGCGATCACCCGGCATCACCAGCACGGTGTCTTTCCAGCCTTGATCGACGTAGCCATCGCGCACTCTGTTGTTGCCCATGCCGTGACGTCGCTCCGGCACCTGAAATTGCTGATCGTGCACATGGATCGCATGGGCCATCGTCATCATGCCGCTGTCGTTGGCGAACTCCCAAACCTCCGTGGTTCTCAGCTTCACGACTTCATTGGGCGCCACGGCCGTCATCTCGAAGCTGCGGCCGTTGAAGCCCCATTGCATCTGCGCCATCGTGATGCGGAACGTTCTTGGCTTGGCACGGTTGACGGCATCCTGCAGGCGCGGCCAGGAGATCGCAGACAGCCGGTCGGGCAGTTCGAGCGACCCGTTCGCCTTGCGCGCAACCTTGACCGTGAATATCGGAAACCGTACACCAGCGGCCAGCGACGAGCCGCCCATCGCGCCCCCCATGAAGCTGCCACCCATCATGTCCATCATGCGCCCCATGGCGCCTTCAAACGCAAGACTCATCATCGTGAGCTGCGTGCCCAGATCGTCCTTGCTGAAGTCGGCCCACAGTTCAACGCGCTCGGCGGGGGCCAGCATCACGTAGTCCTTGTGCACCGGCCGCTCCAGCAGCCCGCCATCGGTGCCGATCACGGTGAGTGGCCGGCCGTCCTGCCACGCCAGCTTGTAGATGCGCGAGTTGGAGCCGTTCAGGATACGCAGCCGATAGGGGTGCGTGGCGACCTCGATCAATGACTCCGGGCGGCCGTTGACCAGAATGGTGTCGCCAAGGAATCCCATCATGCGCGTCATCATGTCGCCCATGCCGCCCGACATCATGGCCCCGCGGCTCATCATGCCGCCCATCATTCCCCGACCACCCATCGTGTTGCCCGGTGCAGACGGCGCGCCGGATGCGTCGCCGCGCGCAGTCGGCCCGGTGCCGCTGAGGTAGCGGAGCTGGTTGCCGTCGTCGAAGCTGCGATCCTGAATGACGATCGGCAGATCGTATTGGCCGCGTGGCAGCGGCAGCGCCTGCTCCTCCTCATCGCTCACCAGGAGCAGGCCGGCAAGGCCGAAATACACCTGCTCGCCCGTATGGCCGTGGGGGTGGGGGTGATACCAGTAGGTGCCGGCGCGGTTGCGCACTTCGAACTCGTAGCGGTAGAGCTCGCCCGGCCCGATCGCAAAGCGCGGATGCCCATCCATGGTGTCGGGGACGTGCAGGCCGTGCCAGTGCACGGTGCTCGGCTGGTCCAGCCGGTTGATGAAATCGATGCGGACTTTTTGGCCGCGCCGCAGGCGCAGGATCGGCCCCAGATAGCTGTCGGGCAGCGCCTGCACGCTTGCCGGATCCCCTTTCAGCACGCGCGACTGGTAGGACCACAAGGATGTCGCTCGCCCCGGTCGCAGCGAAACACTGCGCGGTAGGGCGATCAACTCCAGAGCAACGTCCGGTTCAAAGGTATCGCTTGCGCTTTGCATTGCGGGCGCGGCTTCGGCTTGCGGTAATCCAGCCAGCAGTGCCGCAGTGCCCATGCCGACGCCGTTCATGAAGTCGCGGCGGGTGAGGGATTCGTGGTTCGTCATGTGACGGTCTCTAGAGTTCAATGGTGATTTCTCGCGGGTGCATGCACACAATCTGGGCGCGCCCCAAGAATCGACCGTCATCCTGTTCCAACCGAGACGGTTCGCTGCGGTCTGTGCCTGATTCGTTTGGAACCGCCGTCAGCCGCGACGCCAGCCGGCCCGTCGATTCGACCATCATATGCCCGGGCTGCTTTGATCCATCAGCACCCGCAGTGCGCCGTTGGGTGCGCGCCGGCAGCTATCGGCGAAGGCGTCCATGCCAGGCGAACCAACGGGTATGCAGGGCATGGCAAGGCTCCTGCTTTACGGTTTCTGGCGCAGGTGGCGCTTGAGGTCGCTTGCCGGGCATGGTCACAAGCAGCACTGTTTCAAGAGACATCGGATATCGTCCTCGCATGTCCCTTGAATGGCCGCCCAATGATGCCGACGTAGCAGCAGGAGAATCAACCTGCGGAGTAAAGGCGCAGACGCGCGTCGCGTTCGGCAGGCGACTCGCTGCGCAGTTCGTTGATCACTTGCTCACGCGTCTTGCCAGGACCTGCATCGGGCGTGCGGATCGGGTAGTTGCTCTCGCCGTAGGAAAGACGGCCTTGCTGCATAGCAGCCTTGGTCTCCGCGATGACCTGCTCTCGCGTTTTCTCGCTCTTGAAGTGTTCTGGATGAACGATGACGCCCTGTTCGTTGTTAGCGGGATGCTCGTACGCTGCCGAGGCCATCCCTGGAAGGCCCAGGGCAGCCACTGCGGCCGCGGCGGCGATCATCGAAGAAAGGGAGAGGCGTTGTTGGGTCATGGTTGAAGCTCCTAACGAGGGTGGATGAAACTTGCATCTCCCATGCCTTGGTTAGGCGCTGAGGAGATGTGTTCATCGTAGGGAGCGCACCCCAACAGAATCTGGACAGCCCGATGAGTTTGTTGTCAGCTTGAAGGCTTTGCAATGTGATGTGGAAACACCAGGGTGAAACAGGTGCGTCCCTGATCCGAGCTTGCCGTGACGCCGCCGCCGTGAGCCTCGGCGATGGCGCGCGTGATGGCCAGGCCCAAGCCCGATCCGTCGGTGTCCAGATGGGTCCTGGAGGCATCGGCGCGGTAGAAGCGGTCGAACAGCCGGGGCAGAATCTTTGCGTCGATGTCGGCGCCGGTGTTCTCCACGGTCACCGTCGTGGCCTGTACGGTGGTGGCGATGCGGATGGTGACGTCGCCGGCCTCGGGTGTGTAACGCAAGGCATTGGACAACAAGTTGCTCACAGCGCGGCGGAACATCAGGCGGTCGCCTTCGATTTCTCCATCGCCTTCCACCCGCAGCCGGATGCGCTTTTCCTCGGCCACGGCCTCGTAGAAGTCGAGCAACGCCAGCCCGTCCTGGCGGGCGGAAAACCGCTCCTTGTGCGGCAGATCCACGCCCCGCTCGGTCTTGGCCAGGAACAGCATGTCGGACACCATGCGCGCCAGCCGCTGAAATTCCTCGGCATTGGAAGCCAGGATGTCACGGTAGCTTGCTGCATCGCGCTTGGTCGCCAGCGCCACCTGGGTTTGCGTCAACAGATTGCTGATGGGGGTGCGCAGCTCATGCGCCAGGTCGGACGCGAAATCGGTCAGGCGCTGGAAATCCTCCTGCAGCCGATCCAGCATGCGGTTCAGCTCTTGCGCAAGGTCGGCCATTTCCACCGGCACGGCCTGCACGGGCATGCGCTCGCCGAGCTTCTGGCCCGTTACCTTGGCAGCCCGTGACTTCATGTCGCGCAAGGGCGCCAGCCCCTGGCGCGCGGCGAACCACGAGAGCAGGCCGCAGATGGCGATGGCGGCGAACACATACAGGGCCAAGCTGCGCCGCAGGCCGTCGAGAAACTGCGTGTGGTGATCCGTATCCGCCGCGATCCAGACCGTCAGGGGGGTGCTGGAGTAGGCAGGGGCGGCCTTGAAGACCAGTGTATGGAACCGGGTATCGCCGTGCCGCAACACCCCAAACACGTGGTTTTCACCGACCTGCGGGGTCTTATCGCCGCGCATGGTGGGGATGAACCCGCGGGATTGAAAGATCAGCGCTCCTTGTCCATCCTGGACCTGGGCGTGGAGATCATGGTGATAGCTCAGCGCCTCGCCCAGTCGCCGGCGAGCGTCGTCCGCCGAGTTGGTATTGCGCAGAATTTCCTCGATCAGGTGTTGCTTGTCTTGCAGCGCCATCCGATCAAGCTCGACGAAATGCCGCTCAGTCTCGACTAGAAACAAAGCGCCCAGCCCCAGCACCACCGAGGCCGCCACCGCAGTGAAGAGCAGGGTCAAGCGCTGCGTCAGCGGCAACCGACCCCAACGAATCCGAAACAACACCTATTCCTCCTGCGGTACGTCGAGCACATAACCCATGCCGCGCACGGTCTGGATGAGCTTGATCGGGTGGCCCTCGTCGATCTTCATGCGCAGTCGTCGCATCGCCACTTCGATGACGTTGGTGTCGCTGTCGAAATTCATGTCCCACACTTGCGATGCGATCAGGGAACGTGGCAAGACCTCGCCGTGGCGACGCATCAGCAGTTCCAGCAGGCCGAACTCCTTGGCCGTCAGGTCCACGCGCCGGCCATTGCGCGAGACCCGGCGGCGCAGCAGGTCCAGTTCCAGGTCGGCCACGCGCAACACCATGGCCTCGTTGCCGGCAGGCGCGCGGCGCAAGATGATGCGCACGCGGGCCAGCAGTTCCGCAAACGAGAACGGCTTGACCAAATAGTCGTCGGCGCCAAGCTCCAGCCCCTTGACGCGGTCTTCGACCTGGTCGCGGGCGGTCAGGAACAGCACGGGCATTTGCAGGCCGCGCTCGCGCAGCGATTGCAGCACCTGCCAGCCGTTCAGCCCGGGCAGCATGACATCCAGGATCACGAGGTCGTAGGCACCGTGCAAGGCCATGTGCAGCCCATCGGTGCCATGGGGCACCAGGTCCGCGACATACCCGGCCTCGCTCAAGCCTTGGCGCAAATATTCGCCAGTCTTGGGCTCGTCTTCGACGATCAATATCTTCACCGGTTCGGCTCCTTTGCGGTTCTGGCGCAAGTGTGCCCCGTGTAAGGCCTGCCGACATGAAGCTAACAGGAATGTAATGTTGCGACCATCTTGCTGAAAGGGCGGGCTCTTCAGAATCCGCGACATGCGATTCAAAACCCCTTCCTTTTCCGTCTCCCCAGGCCAGGCAATCCAGCGCCGGCGCTTTCTGAGGGCGCTGGCGGCGGGTACCGCATTGGGCACGCTCGATGCCGCACTGCCCGCCTGGGCCCGGCAAGACCTGCCGGTAGCCCATACGGGAACACCGCCCGAGTTGCGTGGGCCCGTTTTCGACCTGACGTTGACCGAGACCCGCGTCGATTTCGACGGCCGAACGGGCATCGCCACCACCGTCAACGGCAGTCTGCCCGCCCCGACGCTGCGCATGCGTGAAGGCGAGACGGTGACGATTCGCGTCACCAACCGCCTGCGCGAGACGGCTTCGATCCACTGGCACGGCATCATCCTGCCATTCCAGATGGACGGCGTGCCGGGCGTCAGCTTTGCCGGCATCGCCCCGGGCGAGACCTTCACCTACCGCTTCACGCTGGAGCAAAGCGGCACCTACTGGTACCACTCGCACAGCGGCATGCAGGAGGTGACCGGCCTGTATGGCGCGCTCATCGTCGAGCCGCGCGGGGGCGAAGCCATACGCGCCGAGCGCGAACATGTGGTGCTGCTGTCGGACTGGACCGGCAGCGACCCGATGCGCGCCCTGGCCAAACTCAAGGCCCAGGGCGACGTGTTCAATCAGCATCGTCCGACCTTCGTCAAATTCATGCAGGACGTGCGCGCCAAGGGCATGCATGCGGCCATGGCGGAGCGCGACATGTGGAACGCCATGCGCATGAGCCCGAGTGACCTGGCCGACCTGTCATCCACCGTGCTCAGCTACCTGGTCAACGGCCGCACGCCGGGCGCCAACTGGACGGCCCTGTTCAATCCCGGCGAGCGCGTGCGCCTGCGCTGCATCAACGGCAGCGGCAATACGTTCTATGACGTGCGCATTCCGGGCCTCAAGCTCACCGTGGTGCAGGCCGACGGGCAAGACGTGGAGCCAGTGACGGTGGATGAGTTCCGCTTCGGCCCCGGCCAGACCTACGACGTGATCGTGCAGCCCAAGGACGATGCCTACACGCTCTTTGCGCAATCGATGGATCGCACCGGCTACGCGCGCGCCACACTGGCGGTACGCCCGGGCCTGAGCGCGCCGGTGCCCGCGCTGGATGCGGTGCAGTGGCTCACCATGGCCGACATGATGGGCGGCATGGCGCAAGGCGGTGGCCACGACATGGCGGCGATGGGCCACGGCTCCATGGTCGGGATGAACCATGCTGGTATGGCCAGCATGCAGGGCATGGGCGGCATGCCCGGCATGGCGTCCAATCCGTTGCAAAAGCCCGGCACCACCGTGCGCCACGCTCGCACCGAGTGGGGCCCCGGCGCCGACATGCGCGTGGACATGCCGCGCACCAACCTGGATGACCCCGGCGTCGGTCTGCGCGACAACGGCCGGCGCGTGCTCACGCTGGCCGATCTCAAGACCGTCGGCGGATCGCTCTATGCCGGCGGGCCCGAGCGCGAAATCGAGTTGCATCTGACGGGCAACATGGAGCGCTACACCTGGTCGTTCGACGGCCTGGACTTCACCGACAGCCGCCCCGTGCATTTCCGCTACGGCGAGCGCCTGCGCGTAATCCTGCAAAACGACACCATGATGACCCACCCCATGCACCTGCACGGCATGTGGCAGGAGCTGGAAAACGCCTCGGGCGAATTCGTCGCGCGGCTGCACACCATCCCCGTGCAATCGGCGCAGCGCGTGAGCTTTCTCGTCAGTGCCGACGCACTCGGCCGCTGGGTCTGGCACTGCCACCTGATGTTCCACATGGAAATGGGCATGTTCCGCGAAGTGGTGGTGGCATGAAAAAGAACCTGAAAATGAACCGACTCGCCCCGCACACTGTGGCCCTGCGGCTGGTGCCGGTGGCCACGGCCCTGATCCTCACGGCCACTGCCACGTCCGCCCTGGCTCAGGATCACGATGCGCATGGCGCACACGATGCTGCGGCACAGTCCAGCACCGCGCCTGCGGCCGGGTCCATGGCTGGCATGAATCATGAGGGCATGCCGATGCCGGCGGGCAGTGCGCCGACAGCGGATGAAGCGTCTGCCATGAATCACGGCAGCATGCCCATGCGAGGCAGCGTCCCGGCTGCAAATCCTGGAGCGCCAACCATGGATCATGGCGTCATGCCGGGCATGGATCACGGCCCCGCGCCATCCCAAGGTGCCGACAGCGGCCCCGCTTCCGCGATGGAGCACGGCGCGGCGCCGGCGTCCGGCGGCTCGATGGCGGGCATGGACGACGGTGCCATGCAAATGCAAGGCGGCAGCCCGCCCGCCGATGCGCGCGACCCCAACGGCTATTCCGACGGCTTCGAGCGCGGCAGCGGCAAGTATTCGCTCACGGGCGTGCCGCGCCTGCAACTGGGCGACCAAATGAGTTTTGCCACCCTGAAGGTCAACCGCTTGGAGCGCGCCTGGGCGCGCCACGGCGATAACGCCACGACGTATGACCTGCAAGCGCGCATAGGCCGCGACTTCAATCACCTGGTCATCAAGGCCGAGGGCGACGTCGCCCAGGGCAAGCTACAGGATTCGCGCACCGAACTGCTCTGGGGCCACGCCATCGCCGCCTTCTGGGACAGTCAGCTCGGCGTGCGCTTCGACCACGGCACAGGCAAGGATCGCCAGTGGCTCGCGGCTGGCGTGCAGGGCCTCGCGCCCTACTGGTTTGAGCTCGATGCCACGGCCTATCTGGGCAGTGGCGGCCGCACCGCGCTGCGGCTCGAAGGGAGCTATGACTGGCTTCTCACGCAAAAGCTAATTCTGCAACCGCGCACCGAATGGAATTTCTACGGCAAGAGCGATCCGGCCAACGCCATCGGCAGCGGCCTTGCCAACGCCAGTGCGGGTTTGCGCATGCGCTACGAAATCACGCGCCAGATCGCACCCTACATCGGCGTCGAATGGCAACACAGCTTTGGCCGCACGGGAGACTTCGTGCGCGCCTCGGGTGGCAGTGCCACCCAGACGCGCTGGTTGGCGGGCTTGAGTTTCTGGTTCTGATCTTTCCCAAGGAGTCGTTTGAATGAAGAAAAGCATCCTCATTTCCCTGTTTGCCGCTGCGGCGTTTCCGCTCGCTGCGCTGGCTGCCGGCACGCACGCGGGTGGCCACGACATGCCCGCCTCGCACGGCAACATGAGCATGTCGGAGCACAGTGCCATGTTCGGCCAGCCCGGCGATCCGGCCAAGGTCACGCGCACGATCGACGTGGTGATGAACGACAACATGCGCTTTGAGCCCTCCACGATCGACGTGAAAGAAGGCGAGACCGTGCGCTTCATGGTGCGCAATGCTGGCAAGACAAGGCACGAAATGGTGCTCGGCTCGCTGGACGAATTGAAGGAGCACGCCAAGAAAATGCGCGCCAATCCCGGCATGGTGCACAGCGAGCCTAACCAGGTGAACCTCAAACCCGGCCAGCGCGGCACGATGGTGTGGCAGTTCACCCAGCCGGGCAAGGTCGATTTTGCTTGCACCGAACCGGGACACCTTGAAGCCGGCATGGCCGGGCAAGTCGAGGTTGCTCACTGAACTGATCTTGCAAGTCTTTTTGAACCCTCATCGATTATTCCTTCAGAGATCATCGTGACCACCATCCAACGTCTGCTCACCATCTCCGCCCTGGCCATGGGCCTTGCCCTGCCGATGGCGGGCCATGCCCAAGTCAGCCCCAGTCCAGGTCAGGTGGCGGCGCCTGCGTCGGACTCCATGACCGATGGCGAGGTCAAGAAGATCGATCCGGACAACGGCAAGGTCACCCTCAAGCATGGAGACATCAAGAATCTGGACATGCCCGGAATGACCATGGTCTTCACCGTTCGTGACAAGGGCCAGCTCACCAAGCTCAAGCTCGGCGACAAGGTGCAATTCATGGTCGTCCAGGAAGGCGGAAAGATGGTTGTCACCGACATCCAACCTGCGCGCTGAGCAGAGTCACAACCGCGCCGTGCCGCCGGGCGCGGCAGCCCTAGCCAACCCCTCCACCGTAAGAAGGAAGCATCATGGTTCACATTCGTCATGCTCTGATCGGTCTCTGTGTCGCTGCCGCCTCCGTGGGCGTGCTGGCGCAAGGCTCCGACGAGCACAAGGGCCACCACCCGGTGGAAACGACCGCCCCTGCGGCGGCAGCTCCGGCGTCGGCTGCAGCACCGCCATCGCAGGCCATGAGCCCGGACATGATGGCCGCGATGGAACAACGCATGCGGGCCATGCACGAAAAGATGGCTGCCGCCAAGACGCCCCAGGAGCGCCAGGCGTTGATGGCGGAACACATGAAGACCATGCAGGACGGCATGCGCATGATGGAGTCGATGCACAGCCAAATGGCATCGCGCAACCCGCGTGCCGGTATGGCTGGCATGCAGCACGACCCGCAAATGATGGAACGGCGCATGGCCATGATGGAGTCGATGATGCAGATGATGATGGATCGAATGTCCACGCCACCGGCTTCCACTCCTTCCATGCCATCAGCAAAGTGAGGAGTCCATCATGACCCATGACCATGCATCCCATCCGCAGAGCGTGCAGTCCGGCGGGTTCTGGCGCTCGCGCTACGCCCTGGGTCTGCTCGTGTTCGGCGCCGTCGCCGGGTACTTCCTATGGACCGAGCACCGTGCCCACTTGGCGCAATGGTGGCCCTATGCCTTCCTGCTGGCCTGCCCGCTGATGCATGTCTTCATGCACAAGGGCCATGGTGATCATGGCGGCCACGGTGGTGGCTCCGGAGCCACTGGCCAGGGCACTGGACAAAACTCCGACAGGAGCTGAGGCCATGGAGCACACGGGATCGTCGTATGGTCTCTGGACCCTGGTGGTGCTCAACGTGGCGATCTTCGTCATGTTCGCCTTCAGCTTCTTCAAGCCGGCCAGTGCGCGCGACTGGCGCAGTTTCGGGGCGTTCACGGCCTTCATCGTTGCGTTGTTCGTGGAGATGTACGGTTTCCCGCTGACCATCTACTTCCTGTCGGGCTGGCTGGGCCAGAAGGTGCCGGGCGTGGATCTGCTGAACCACAACGCCGGCCACCTGCTGGAACTGTTGTTCGGCTGGGGCGGCGACCCGCACCTTGGGCCCTTCCACATTCTCAGCTACCTGTTCATTGGCGGCGGCTTCTGGCTGCTGGCCGCGGCCTGGCCCGTACTCTATGAAGCCCAGAGGCAGAAGCGGCTGGCGCACACGGGTGTCTACGCCCGGGTGCGGCATCCGCAGTACATCGCCTTTGTGCTGATCATGTTCGGCTTTCTCCTGCAGTGGCCGACCCTGTTAACGCTGCTGATGTTCCCGGTGCTGGTACTGATGTATGCCCGGCTGGCACGCAGCGAGGAGCAGGAAAGCGCACGCCGTTTTGGCCAGGCCTGGCTGGACTATGCGTGCCGTGTGCCGCGTTTCATCCCGCGCTTGGGTGGCGGGGCATGAGCCATGCATATCCGGTGACCCGAAGGTGGCTGCAATGCTGAAAACAGGGAGATGTAATGGATGACATCCCGCAGTACGTGGCCGACAGCCTGCGCGAGCAAGTGCAGCGTACCAAGCAATTGGGTGCGGACATCAAGGCTATCGAAGTTCGATGAGGACGATTCGCCCGGGCGCCGATCAGACGAAGATCGAAACCGATCAACATCAAGCTGAGGCTAATCGGGGCACCACCATCAAGACTCACGGAGAGACACCATGGAAACCATAGAACTCAAGGTCGCCGGCATGACCTGCGCTTCCTGCGCGATTTCGGTCAGCAAGGCGCTCAAGCGCGTGCCTGGCGTGGATGACGTGCATGTCGATCTGGCTCGCGGCACTGCGAGTGTCACCGGCGGCCAGACGTCACAGAGCACGCCAGCGCTGATCACTGCGTTATCTGTTGCGGGCTACGAGGCATCCGCCTCTTCGCCGCCGGCCAGCGCATCCGGTCACGGTGCCGGCCCGAAGGGACACGGCGGCGGCTGCTGCCGCTGAGGCTCAGCGATGGACACAACGACAGACTCGCAGCGTATCGCTGCACCAGCTGCGCTGTTCGCTGCGTACTGGGGTGACATGCTGTGGCGCGCCGTCGCGACCGGCGAAGTGCTGAGACAGCGGGCGAACAACATGACCGAACACGAAGCGGCAGGGATGCCGGTGCTGCTTCACTTCGAGTCAGAGCAGGTGGTCGACGGCCACGACATGCAGCCGGCGAGCAACTACCGGCTGCTTCGGGTTACGCGCTGCGGCACTGACGCCTTGGAGAAGCACGTACGCAAGGGGGCGTCACCAGTGCTGGTGGTCGATCCGCGCGCCGGCCACGGCCCAGGCATCGGCGGCTTCAAGCGCGATTCCGAAGTCGGCATGGCCCTGCTCGAAGGCCATCCGGTGTACTTCGTGGTCTTCGATCCAGAGCCGGTCGAGGGACAGACGATGGGTGCGGTCGTGCAGACGCTGGCCGCATTCATTGACATCGTGGCCAAGCGCCACCGAGGCAAGGCCCCGATCGTTTATGGCAACTGCCAAGGCGGTTGGGCGATCACGCTTGCGCTTTCGCATTGCGAGCATCGCGCCGCTTTGGCGGTGCTGAACGGTTCACCGTTGTCGTACTGGGCCGGTGAGAGGGGCATCAACCCGATGCGTCTCCTGGGCGGGTTCACTGGTGGCATCTGGCCGGCGCACTGGGTCTCCGACCTCGGTGCCGGACGCTTCGACGGCGCCTGGCTTGTCCAGAACTTCGAGGCATTGCGGCCGGAAGGCGTATTTAAGAAGTACGACACCTTGTTCGCGCAACCGGAGAGCGAGCGCGACCGTTTCCTGGAGTTCGAACGCTGGTGGAACGGCTTCTATCAGATCGCCCGCGAGGAAATGCTGTCGATTGCGGGTGATCTGTTTGTCGGCAACCATCTGGAGGACGGCGAGGTCGTCGTTGACGACCACTGCCGAGCGGACCTCAGACGCGTTGGCGCGCCCCTGATGATCTTCTGCTCCAACGGCGACAACATCACGCCGCCCCACCAGGCGCTCGGCTGGCTCAAGGCGGTATACCCGACGACCGCGGACCTGGTCGCCGCAGGTCAGCGCGTCGTCTACCTGATGCACCAGCACGTGGGCCACCTCGGGATATTCGTTTCCGCTGGAGTGGCGCGACGGGAGCACCGTGCCATCTTGCATCATGCCGAATCGATCCAGGCGCTCGATCCTGGTCTCTACGAGATGGTTCTGGACGACAGTACCTCTGCGGACTTGGCCGCAGGCGCGCGGTTCGAGCCGCGGCGACTGGAAGACCTGCCCTTCGATGCCAATCCAGCCGGGTTCGACAAGGTCGAGGTGCTTTCGGAGGCTACTGAGCGGTTCTATGCGCAGTGGGTGTCACCGTGGGTCCGCTTCGCCGTCACCCTCGAATCGGCTCGTGAGCTTCGGGCGCTGCACCCAATGCGCGTCAGCCGCAAGGTCTGGTCCGAGCAGGTGACGCCCACCCTCGCGCTGTTGCCATGGATGCAGCGATGGCTTGAGCAATGCGGTGCACAGGGCCCTCATCGGGTCGTCAATCCGTGGTACCAGCTGGAGCGTGCCGGCGCAGACGCGGTTGAACAGGCGATGGAATCGTGGCGCAAGGGCCGCGATTTGTGGGCTGAGCTTGTGTTCGAGCAGGCCTATGCCAGCTAGGAGATGTCATGGCATTGAGAAACTTGCACCTGGGAGCCGCAGGTCTGCTGACCCTGCTGCTGGTGACTGGGGCGGGCTATTTCTCCCTGCGTGCCGGCGGCTGGCAGGCGCCGCCGCTGCTGCACAGCCTGCGCCCCGACGATCCCCAGGTGCTGCGCACCGGCGCCCGCATCTATGCGCAGCAATGTACAGCCTGCCATGGTGCCAAGGGCGAAGGGCAGCCGAACTGGCGCGAGCGCGGGCCCGATGGCCTGCTGCCTGCGCCGCCGCACGACGCGAGCGGCCACACCTGGCACCACCCGGACGAGCAACTGTTCGCCATCACCAAGTACGGACTGGCCAAGCTGATCAAACAACCCGACTACCGCACGGCCATGCCCATCTACGACGGAATGTTGAGCGACGACGAGATCGTGACCACGCTGTCATGGATCAAGGCGCAATGGCCGCCAGAGGTAAGGCGTCGCCATGACGAAATCAACAATGAGTATCGAAAGTCGTTGGCCAGATAGCGGCTCACAACGCCCGCGCCCGGGTACACGCGACGTACCCGCGCGGCAGAAGAACGACGCTTGACCTTGCCATGATGGCAAGCCTGAGAATCGCAGCAAACCTACCAAGGATCTGGCATGAACGACCACAACCATCCGCACGGCAAGACGGACAGGGCCGCCTTGAACGCGATCCCAACGGCGCCAGGCGCTGCCCATGCCATCGATGGCGCTAAGCCCGGGGCGCCAGATGCCGCCATTTCCTATGTCTGCCCCATGCACCCCGAGGTGCGGCAGGACCGCCCGGGGCGCTGTCCAAAGTGTCAGATGCTGCTGGTACCCGATGGTGAGGCGGCGCAGAGTCACCCCCACGCCCATCACCATCACCATCACCATCACCATCACCATCAACACGGCCACCCCGCAGCCGGGCAGGCCCCGGCGGCTTCTGGCGCGGCGCCCCAGGAGACCCCGACCGGCACCATCTACACCTGCCCCATGCACCCCGAGATCCGGCAGGACCACCCCGGCAACTGCCCGATCTGCGGCATGACGTTGGAGCCCTTGATTCCGTTGGACGAGGAAGACAACAGTGAACTCGTCGATTTCCAGCGCCGCTTCTGGTGGACGCTGCCGCTCTCAGTGAGCGTCACCGTCCTGGCCATGTTCGGCCATCGCCTGGGTTGGTTCGCCATGGCAACGCAGAGCTGGATCGAGCTGGTGCTCTCGCTGCCCGTGGTGCTGTGGACCGGTTGGCCCTTCTTCGTACGCGGCTGGCAGTCTGTCATGAAACGCAGCCCGAATATGTGGACGCTGATCGGCCTGGGCACGGCGGCGGCCTTTGTCTACAGCGTCGTCGCCACCATCGCGCCGGGCGTGTTCCCCGAGTCGTTTGTCGCCATGGGCCGCGTGGCCGTGTACTTCGAGGCGGCCGTGGTCATCATCTCCCTGACCATGCTGGGCCAGATCCTGGAGCTGAAGGCGCGCTCGCAGACCTCGGCGGCCATCAAGTCCCTGCTGGGCCTGGCGCCGAAAACCGCACGGCGTATCAACGCCGACGGCAGCGAGGAAGATGTGCCGCTTAGCCATGTCCATGTCGGCGATGTACTGCGCGTGCGCCCCGGCGAGAAGGTGCCCGTCGATGGCCTGGTGACCGAAGGTCACAGCGCGGTGGATGAATCCATGCTCACCGGAGAACCCATTCCCGTGACCAAGCGCGCGGGCGACAAGCTGATCGGCGCCACGCTCAACACCAGCGGTGCACTGGTCATGCGCGCCGAGAAGGTCGGTGCGGCCACCATGCTGTCACAGATTGTGCAGATGGTGGCCAATGCCCAGCGCTCCAAGGCGCCGATGCAGCGCATGGCCGACGTGGTGGCTGGCAAGTTCGTGCTGGTCGTCGTAGCGATCGCCGTCGCCACTTTCTTCGTCTGGGGCCTGTTCGGGCCCGAGCCCAGTTGGGTGTTCGGCCTGATCAACGCGGTGGCGGTGCTGATCATTGCCTGCCCCTGCGCACTGGGGCTGGCCACGCCGATGTCGGTGATGGTGGCCACGGGCCGCGCGGCCACGCAGGGCGTGCTGTTCCGCGATGCCGGCGCGATTGAGAAGCTGCGCGAGGTGAACACGCTGATCGTCGATAAGACCGGCACGCTCACGGAAGGCCGGCCTGCCTTTGACACGGTCATTGCCGCCCCGGGCTTCGCGTCGGACGAAGTGCTGCGGCTGGCCGCCAGCCTAGACCAGGGCAGCGAGCACCCGCTGGCCGATGCCATCGTCTCCGCGGCGCGCGCCAAGGGCCTGGATCTTGCCAAGCCGACCGACTTCGAATCGGGCAGCGGCATCGGCGTGCGCGGCACGGTCGAGGGCCGGCGCCTGGCGCTGGGCAATAGCGCGCTCATGGAGCAGGAGGGCGTCGACGTGGCGCCCCTGAAGCTTGACGCCGAGCGGCTGCGCGGCGAGGGCGCGAGCGTCATGCACCTGGCCGTCGATGGGCACCTGGCCGGCCTGCTGGCCGTGACCGATCCCGTCAAGCCGAGCACGCCCGAGGCCATCCGCACGCTGCACGCCAGTGGCCTGCGCATCGTCATGGCCACGGGCGACGGCCTGACCACCGCGCGCGCCGTGGGCACCCGCCTGGGCATCGACGAGGTGCATGGCGAAGTCAAGCCGGCCGACAAGCTGGCCCTGGTCGAGCGGCTGCAGCACGACGGCCATGTGGTGGCCATGGCCGGCGATGGCATCAACGACGCACCGGCGCTGGCCCGGGCCGACGTGGGCGTGGCCATGGGCACCGGTACCGACGTGGCGATGAACAGCGGCCAGGTGACGCTCGTCAAGGGCGACCTGCGCGGCATCGCGGCGGCGCGCGAGATCTCCACGAGCACGGTGCGCAACATGCGCCAGAACCTGCTGTTTGCCTTCGTCTACAACGGCATCGGCGTGCCGATCGCCGCCGGCGTGCTTTATCCCATCACGGGCTGGTTGCTGTCCCCATTGATTGCAGCCCTGGCCATGAGTCTGAGCTCGGCCTCGGTGATCTTCAACGCACTGCGGCTACGGGGCGAGCCGCAGACAGCAAAAATTCCAAGCAAGGAGGACGCATCATGATGTACGGAATCGAATGGAACGGGTGGTTTGGCCTGCATTGGCTGACGATGCTGCTGGGCGCGGTGCTGATTGTGCTGCCGTTCTGGAAGATCTTCGCCAAGGCCGGATTTCCGGGCTGGTTCGGCCTGCTCATGGTCGTGCCCCTGGTCAACCTGATCGCGTTGTACGTGCTGGCGTTCTCGGAGTGGCCGGGGTCCAGGCGCGCTGCCGCCGAAACGCTGCCGGGCCCTCGGTAAGAGCAGCGCACATCCGACCATGGCTTGCATCCGAAGTATCGTCACGCACTGGGGCCGCCGGATCGTCGGCGGCTTGGTCGCGGCCCTGCTGTTCTCGCAGATGGCGCTGGCGATGTATGCCTGCCCCACGCCGGATGCGGACGCGCACGCGGCATCGATGCAGATGGCGGGCATGGCCATGGACGAAGCCGCCGGCATGTCCGCCATGCCGGGTTGTCATGCCATGCCAGGGACGATGGACGACGAGTCCCCGCAGTTGTGCCGTGTCCATTGCAGCGGTGACGCCAAGCCCGCACCGTCTCCGCAAGGACTGGACGTCCCATCTACTGCGGCGGCCCATGCGGTCTGGATTGCCTACCTGCTTCCCGGGGTGTTCGACCCGCAGTCCTCGACCGGCGCCAGGGCTGACCCAGCGTGGCTCGACCACCGAACGGGTTCTCTTCCCCTCTATCTCACTTTCCAAGTCCTGCGCAATTGACACCCCAGGTCGTGCCCGCCGTGCATTGACACGGCAGCACACGTGACTTCGTGGCTATCAATTTCGAGGACCATCATGCTTGTTTTTTCCTCTGGCGCTCCCGGCGAGCGTCGCCCCGCGCTTGGCCGTGTCGTTGTGCGTGCGATCTCGTACCGCGCATGGATACATCGGCTGAGCATCTTGAGCATCGCCGTTACTGGCAGCATGCTCGCCTCCAGCGGGGCCTACGCGCTCAGCTTTGCCGAAGCGAGGGAAATCGCCGAGCAGCAAAGCCCGCGCGTTTCCGCGCAGCGATTGCAGATCGATGCGGCCGCGTCGGCGGAGAAGGCCGCCGGCACGCTGCCGGACCCCAAGCTTTCAGTCGGCCTCGAAAACTTCCCCGTCAGCGGCATGGACCGCTGGAGCCTGACGCGGGAATCCATGACCGGGCAGCGCCTGGCCCTCATGCAGGAAGTTCCGAACCAGGCCAAACGCGAGGCCAAGGTCGCCAGCGCCCAGGCCCGCGTGGAGCGCGAGCGCGCGGCGTTGGTCTTGCAGCGCCTGCAGATACGCCAGGAACTCGGCCTGGCCTGGATTGCCGCGCAGGCCGTGGAGCAGCGTGACCGGCTGCTCGTGGAACTGCTGGCGGAAAACCAGCGCCTGCAGGACAGTCTCCCCGCGCGGGTGGCGGGCGGGTCGGCCCAGGCGGGCGACCTGCTCGCCGCGCAGCAGGAGGCGCTGGCGCTGTCGGATCGGCGCGACGACTTGCAACGGGACCGTGCCAAGGCCCGGGCCATGTTGCGGCGCTGGGTGGGTCCGCGTGCCGACGAGACACTGCGGGGCGATACCGGCCCGCTCATCCGTCCCGTGGCGCAGCTGCGCACCGATCTTTCCAGCCACGCCGAGCTGGCGCTGTACCCGGCGATGCAAAGCATGGCGCGGGCGGAGTCCCATGAGGCGCAATCGGAATCGCGCGGTGATTGGTCCTGGGAGGTCGCCTACACCCGACGTGATCGACGCTGGGGCGACATGGTGTCCTTCCAGGTGACCTTCGATCTGCCATGGCAGAAGGAACGGCGCCAGACGCCGATGATCCAGGCCAAACAGCGCGAGCTGGAGCGCCTGGAAGCCGAGCAGGAAGACGTGGCGCGCAAGCATCTGCAGGAGCTCGACGACAGCGCAGCCGAACTGCAGGCCCTGGACAGCCAGATCGAGCGCCTCAAGTCCACCGGCTTGCAATTGGCGCAGGGGCGAGCGGACCTTGCGCTGAGCAACTACCGGGCCGCCAAGGGCGACCTGGGCGCCGTGCTCAGTGCACGTGTCCAGGTGCTGGAGGCGCGCCTGCGCCTGATCGACCTGCAAGCCCAGCGCGATGGCGTGACCACGCGCCTGAACAGCCTGATCGCCGACTAGCGGAGACCAACACCATGCATACCTCTTTGAAGAAATCCGTCGCGGGCCTGACTCTGATCGCCCTGGGCGTGGCCGCGGGCTGGGGCTTGTCCCAATGGCGTGCCGGCACCACGCATGCCGCGGATGGCGCGGATTCCCACGCCGCAGCGACCACCGAGCGCAAGGTGCTGTACTGGTACGACCCCATGTCGCCGACGCAGAAGTTCGACAAGGCCGGCAAGTCCCCCTTCATGGACATGGACCTGGTGCCCAAGTACGCGGACGAGGACGATAAGGACGGCAAGGGTCTGAGCGTCTCCTCCCAGACCGTGCAGGCGCTGGGCCTGCGCACGGCCGAGGTGGTGCGGCGCGCCATCGCCGCCGACGTGGACGTGGTGGGCACGGTACTGCTCAACGACCGCGATGTGAGCATCGTGCAGGCCCGCTCCGCGGGATTCGTGGAGCGGGTCTATGCGCGGGCGCCGGGCGACGTGATCGCCGCCGGCGCGCCGCTGGCGGACCTGCTGCTGCCCGAATGGGTGGCGGCGCAGCGCGAATTCCTGGCCGTGCGCGGACTCAGGGACGAGTCGCTGACCATGGCGGCCCGGCAAAGGCTGCTGCTGCTGGGCATGCCACAGGCCCTGGTGGTCCAGGTGGAGCGCACGGGCGAACCCAGGGGCATCTATACCGTGACCACGCCCCGGGGTGGCCTGTTGGCCGAACTCATGGTACGCCAGGGCATGACCGTTTCCGCGGGCGCAAGCCTGGCGCGCGTGAATGGCCTGGCCACCGTCTGGATCGAAGCCGCCGTACCCGAGGCGCAAAGCGGCCCGCTGCAACTGGGTCATGAGGCCCAGGTGCGCCTGGCGGCGTTTCCCGGCGAAGTCCTGAAGGCGCGCATCGTGAGCATCCTGCCGCAGGCCAACAGCGACACCCGCACGGTGCGTGTCCGGTTGGAGCTGGGCAATCCCGGCCAGCGCCTGAAGGCCGGCATGTCCGGCCAGATCACGCTCAAGGGCCGCGAGCAGCCCGCACTGCTGGTTCCCAGCGAGGCCGTCATCCGCACCGGCAGGCGCGCCCTGGCCTATGTGGTCCATGGCCCGGGTAAGTTCCACCCCGTGGACGTGCAGCTGGGTGCAGAGATCGGTGACCAACTCGTGGTGCAAGGCGGGCTGGAGGCGGGGCAGCAAGTGGTGGCTTCGGCGCAGTTCCTGATCGACTCGGAGGCCAGCCTGCGCGGGGTGCTGCCTGCACAGCCGAGCGCCTCCACACCAGTACAGGGACACGGCGAGCATGGCGTCTCCGCACCCCCGGCCGCGGCGGCCAACGCCTTCACGGTGCGCGGCGTGATAGAGGAGGTTTCCGCCACCGAGCTGACGCTGGCCCACGACGCCGTGCCGGCCCTCAAGTGGCCGGCCATGACCATGGGCTTCAGGCTGGCCGATCCGAAACTGGCTGTGGGCCTGGCACCCAAGCAGGCCGTGCGCTTCACCTTCGCCAAGCAGGGCGAGGACTACGTGATCACCGCCATCGAAAGGGCCAAGCCATGATCGCCAAGCTGATCCGCTGGTCGGTGGCGAACCGCTTTCTGGTGCTGCTGGCTACCGCCATGCTCGCGGCCTGGGGCATGTGGGGCGTGCGCAGCACGCCCGTGGACGCCCTGCCGGACCTGTCCGACGTGCAGGTCATCATCCGCACCAGCTACCCCGGCCAGGCGCCGCAGATCGTCGAGAACCAGGTCACCTATCCATTGGCCACCACCATGCTGTCGGTGCCGGGAGCCAAGACGGTGCGCGGTTTCTCGTTCTTCGGGGACTCATTCGTCTATGTGCTGTTCGAGGACGGCACCGACCTGTACTGGGCGCGCTCGCGCGTGCTCGAGTACCTGAACCAGGTTCAGGGACGCCTGCCGGCCACGGCCAAGCCGGCCCTGGGGCCCGATGCCACGGGGGTGGGCTGGATCTTCCAGTACGCGTTGCTGGACCGCACGGGCAAGAACGATCTGGCGCAGCTGCGCGCGCTGCAGGACTGGTTCCTGAAGTTCGAGCTCAAGAGCCTGCCGAACGTGGCGGAGGTGGCCTCGGTGGGCGGCATGGTCCGGCAGTACCAGGTCGTGCTCGATCCGATCAGGCTGGCATCCCATGGGCTCAGCCAAGGGCAGGTGCGTGATGCCCTGGTGAACGCCAACCAGGAAACCGGCGGCTCCGTGCTGGAGCTGTCGGGCGCCGAATACATGGTGCGCGCCAGCGGCTACCTGAAAAGCCTGGACGATTTCCGCGCTGTGCCGCTGGTGGCGCGTGGCGGCGTGCCGATACGCCTGGGCGACGTGGCCACGCTGCAGGTCGGGCCGGAAATGCGCCGCGGCATCGCCGAGCTCGATGGCGAGGGCGAGGTCGCTGGGGGCGTGGTCATCCTGCGCTCGGGCAAGAACGCCCAGGAAACGATCGCTGCCGTCAAGGCCAAGTTGGCGCAATTGCAGGCCAGCCTGCCCCAGGGGGTGGAGATCGTCACCACCTACGACCGCAGCGCGCTGATCGAGCGCGCCATCCGCAACCTCACGACCAAGCTGGGCGAGGAGTTCCTGGTCGTGGCCCTGGTCTGCGCGCTATTCCTGTGGCATCTGCGCTCGGCGCTGGTGGCCATCATTTCCCTGCCGCTGGGCGTGATGACGGCCTTCCTCGTCATGCGCTACCAGGGCATCAACGCCAACATCATGTCGCTGGGCGGCATTGCCATCGCCGTGGGTGCGATGGTGGATGCGGCCGTGGTCATGATAGAAAACGCGCACAAGAAGCTGGAGGCTTGGCAGCACGCGCATCCGGACAAGCGGCTGCAGGGCAAGGAGCGCTGGGAGGTCATCACGCACGCCGCCCAGGAAGTCGGCCCAGCGCTGTTCTTCTCGCTGCTCATCATCACGCTGTCGTTCATTCCCGTGTTCACCCTCGAAGCCCAGGAGGGCCGCCTGTTCGGGCCGCTGGCGTTCACCAAGACCTACGCCATGGCGGCGGCGGCGGGCCTGTCGGTGACGCTGATCCCGGTGCTCATGGGCTACTGGATTCGCGGTCGTATTCCGGATGAGCAGAAGAACCCCATCACCCGCATGCTGATCGCGGTGTACCGGCCCGTCCTGGAATGGGTGCTGCGCCGGCCCAGGGCCACGCTGCTGATCGCGGTGTTGGCGCTGGCGACCACGGCCTGGCCGCTGGCCCGGCTAGGCGGCGAATTCCTACCCCGGCTCGACGAGGGCGACCTGCTCTACATGCCCTCGGCCCTGCCGGGGCTGTCGGCGCAGCGGGCCACGGAGCTGCTGCAGCTCAGCAACCGCATGATCAAGACCGTGCCCGAGGTCGAACGCGTGTTCGGCAAGGCCGGGCGCGCGGAAACGGCCACCGACCCGGCGCCGCTGGAGATGTTCGAGACCACGGTGAAGCTCAAGCCCCGGGAACAATGGCGTGCCGGCATGACGCCCGAGAAGCTGGTCGAGGAACTGGACCACGCGGTGAAGATCCCGGGCCTGTCCAACATCTGGATTCCGCCCATCCGTAACCGCATCGACATGCTGGCCACCGGCATTAAGAGCCCGATCGGCGTCAAGGTGACGGGTAACGACCTGCATGTGATCGACCGCATCGCGGCCGAAGTGGAACAGGTCGCCAAGAATGTTCCAGGCGTGACTTCGTCCCTGGCGGAGCGGCTGACCGGCGGTCGCTATGTGGACGTGCAGATCGACCGAGTGGCGGCGGGGCGCTATGGGCTGAACGTGGCCGATGTCCAGGCCGTCGTAGCAGGCGCCATCGGTGGGGAAACCGTCTCGGAAACCGTAGAGGGCCTGGCGCGCTTCCCGATCAATCTGCGCTATCCGCGCGAATGGCGGGATTCGCCGCAGCGTTTGGCCCAACTGCCCATCTCCACCCCCATGGGGCAGCAGATCACGCTGGGCACGGTCGCGCACATCGCCATCACCGATGGCCCGCCCATGCTCAAGAGCGAGAACGCCCGCCCTTCCGGCTGGGTGTACGTGGATGTGCGCGGGCGCGATCTGGCCTCGGTGGCCAACGAGCTTCGCGATGCGATCGGCCGTCAGGTCAAGCTGGAGCCGGGAGTGAGCATTGCGTACTCGGGACAGTTCGAGTACATGGAGCGGGCCAATGCACGCCTGAAGGTCGTGGTGCCGGCCACCTTGTTGATCATCTTCGTCCTGCTGTACCTGACCTTTGGGCGCGTCGATGAGGCCGGCTTGATCATGGCCACCTTGCCGTTCGCCCTCACGGGGGGCATTTGGTTCCTGTACCTGATGAACTACAACCTCTCCATCGCCACGGGCGTCGGCTTCATCGCCCTGGCGGGCGTTGCAGCAGAGTTCGGCGTGGTCATGCTCATCTATTTGAAGCACGCTTTGGATGAGCGTTGCCCCGACGGCCGACGGCCAACGCAGGAAGAACTGCTGGATGCGATCCGGGAAGGCGCCGTGCTGCGCGTGCGGCCCAAGGCGATGACTGTAGCGGTCATCCTGGCAGGCCTGGTGCCGATCGTCTGGGGCAGTGGCACGGGTTCGGAGGTCATGAGCCGTATTGCGGCGCCGATGCTGGGGGGGATGGTGACTGCGCCGTTGCTGTCGCTGTTCGTGATTCCTGCGGCTTTCGTCTTGATGCGCAGGCCGCGCTAGCTTGGAATACCAGCCGGGTTGACTCATGGAACTACGCCACCTTCGCTACTTTATCGCAGTCGCAGAGGAACTTCACTTTGCTCGCGCAGCCGAGAAATTGCATATCGAGCAATCGCCGTTGTCGCGCGCGATCAAAGAGCTGGAAGAAGAACTGGGCGTGATGCTGTTCGCCCGCACCACGCGCAGCACCCGGCTGACTCGCGCCGGTAAGTTGTTCCTGGAGCATGTGCAGCGTGTCTTCACGGCTTTGGAGCAGGCGCGCGACAGTGTGCAAGCCGCAGCCAACGGGTTCGACGGTCAGTTGCGTATCGCCTTGTCCGACGGCATCACTCCCTCACGTCTTCCGGCCTTGCTCGCGCGCAGCCGCGAAGAAGACCCAGAAGTTGAAGTTCGGCTGTTCGAGGTTCCGCTGGCCCAGCAGATCAAGGGGCTGCATGACGATCTGTACGACGCCGGATTCTCGATGGCCGAGGACGCGGGCGATGGCATCCTTGTAGAACCAGCCTGGGACGATCAGCTGATGGTGGCGGTGCCGGCACGCCACCCCGTATTGGCCTTCAAACGCATTCCTGTTGATTTCCACGCAAAGCTGACCCACCATTTCCATCGAATCTTGACCCACCCTGGTTCGTGAGCTTCACGCTCACGTTGTGGATAAGTTCTTGGTCGCCTTCTCCTTCTTGGTGGTCTGTGGTGGTTGCTGTGCGGAGCTATTCTTGAACCGGTAGCTGTCATTGCCGGTCTCAAGAATATGGCAGTGATGCGTGAGCCGGTCCAGCAGCGCCGTGGTCATCTTGGCATCTCCGAACACATTGGCCCACTCGCTAAAGCTCAGGTTGGTGGTGATCACGACGCTCGTGCGCTCGTACAGCTTGGACAGCAGGTGGAACAGCAAGGCTCCTCCTGACGTGCTGAATGGCAGGTAGCCCAGTTCATCCAGGATCACCAGATCGGCATAGGCTAGGCGGTGCGCGATCTGCCCCGGCTTGCCCTGGGCCTTCTCCTCTTCCAGTGCATTGACCAGCTCCACCGTGGAGAAGAACCGCACCCTGCGGTGATGGTGCTCAATGGCTTGCACCCCGAGGGCTGTGGCGATGTGGGTCTTGCCCGTACCCGGTCCACCCACCAGCACCACGTTGTTGGCGTTCTCCAAGAATTCGCAGCGGTGCAACTGGCGTACCAATGCCTCGTTCACCTCGCTGTGGCTGAAGTCAAACCCAGCCAGGTCCCGGTACGCAGGGAACCTGGCCACCTTGAGTTGGTAGGCCACAGAGCGCACCTCCCGCTCGGCGGTCTCGGCCTTGAGCAGTTGGGACAGGATGGGCTGCGCTGCGTCGAAGGCCGGCGCACCTTGCTCAGCCAGTTCCGCAACCGCCTGGGCCATGCCGTGCATCTTGAGCTCGCGCAGCATGATCACGATGGAAGCGATGGCAGGGTCATGACGCATAGCGCACCTCCCTCAATTGGTCATAGCGCAGCACGTTGGCCTGGGGTTCCACAGACAGCTTGAGGGCCTGGGGCGAGGTGACCGGTGCTGGGGCGGGCTTACCGTCCAGCAGGCGGTGCAGCACGTTCAGGATGTGGGTCTTGCTGGCAGCCCCTGACTCCAGTGCCAACTCCACTGCAGCGAGCACAGCTTGTTCATCGTGGTGCAGCACCAGAGCCAGAACCTCCACCATCTCTCGGTCGCCGCCTGGCTGCTTCAAGAGGGCGGCCTGCAGGCGCTTGAAGGCTGCTGGCAGTTCCAGGAATGGAGCACCATTGCGCAAGGCCCCGGGCTTGCGCTGCAGCACTGCCAGGTAGTGGCGCCAGTCGTACACGGTCTGTCCCGCACCATGGTGGTTACGCTCGATCAGGCGCTGATGCTCGCACACGATCTGGCCTTCGGCGGCGACCACCAGGCGATCGGCGTAGACCCGCAGGCTCACCGGCCGATTGGCATAAGGCGCCGGCACGCTGTAGCGGTTGCGCTCGAAGTGGACGAGGCAGGTGGGTGAGACGCGTTTGGTGTGCTCCACAAAGCCATCGAAGGGCCGGGGCATTGGCATCAAGTCGTTCTTCTCCTCGGTCCAGATGTCCGCGACGGTGCCCGGCAGCTTGCCGTGCTCGATCTCGTGCCACAGCGCCACGCAGCGCTCTTCAAGCCATGCATTGAGATCGGGCAGGCTTGGGAATGGCGGCACTACCTGCCACAGGCGATGGCGGGCATCGCGCACGTTCTTCTCCACCTGGCCCTTCTCCCAGCCCGAAGCAGGATTGCAGAACTCGGCCTCGAACAGGAAGTGGCTGACCATGGCCGCAAAGCGCGCATTGACGTCGCGCTCCTTGCCACGGCGCACCCGGTCTACGGCGGTGCGCATGTTGTCGTAGATGCCACGGCGGGGCACACCGCCCAGGACTGCGAATGCATGGTTGTGGGCATCGAACAGCATCTCGTGCGTTTGCAGCGGATAGGCGCGCAGGTAGAACGCTCGGCTGTGGCTGAGCTTGAAGTGGGCTACCTGCAGCTTGGTGCGCACGCCGGCGAGAACAGCCCAGTCCTCGCTCCAGTCGAACTGGAAGGCCTCACCCGGACCGAAGGCCAGGGGAACGAAGGTGCCGCGGCCAGTGGTCTGCTGGGCCACAAGGCGCTGCTCGTGCCAGAGGCGGGCAAAGGCCGCTACGCGGTTGTAGGAGCCGCCATAACCGAGCGCCTGCAGATCCACGTACATCTGCTTGACGGTGCGGCGCTGCTTGCGGGATCGGCCAGCTTCCGTCTTGAGCCAGCCAGCGAGCTTCAAGGCGAAGGGATCGAGCTTGGATGGACTGACCCGCTTGGCATAGTGCGGCTCGGCCTCGCCTACGCGCAGGTACTTGCGGATGGTGTTGCGCGAGAGGCCCGTGCGGCGGGCTATCTCCCGGATGGACAGCTGCTCTCGCAGGGCCCAGCGCCTGATGACACTCAGTGTTGCCACGTCTATCACTCCTGGTCTCCTGCTGCTCAGCAAAGCAGCAGGTTAGGGTTAGTACGTGGGTCAGGTTTGGATGGAAATCCCGGGGGTTAGTGGGTCACTTCTGCGTGGAAATCAACAAGCCGATCCATGAAGTGCTGTTCACGACGCTGCGGGACATCCGGCACGACTACGAGCACAACTTCCAAGGCATGACGACCGAGCCGGTGCCGCTTGATGCGCTGCTCGCCGCGCGAGAACGCATGGTGCGCGAAATCCAGCAGGGTTTGGATAGCGATGAGCGGCGCTTCCTGCTGTCGCTGGCCGTTGGCACGCCGGAGTGGTCATTGCTGGACATCGCGCACCTCGAACACCTGCCGGGCATCCGCTGGAAGCTGCACAACCTGGCGCGGTTGCGGAAGACCGATGCGAAGAAGTTTGCCGAGCAGGCCGACTTGCTCGCCACGCGACTGGCTGCGGTATCCTGAGCGCTGATTGATGATGAGCCGATGCCGCGTAAACCCGCGCCAGCAAAGGACCTGTTTTTCTGACGGTAAAAGCGACGGTAACGGCCTATGTCGATCAAAGCAAATCCCTTTAACCACGCGGACTTGCGTGAGCTGTTGATGATCGAGTGGGAGTGAAATCAGGTCCTTCGGGGACTATCGCCAGTTATCGAAAAATCGCCGTAAGTAGTTGATTTATAAGAATTTTCTTCTCGGTGGCTATCGGTGGCTATCGCCGGCCAGCAAAAACGGTTGTCGGTAGAACTGGCGGTAAGCGTCGAAGGCTTGATTAAGACCCTCCCGTTTACTATTGAGACCAAATCGGTCTTTGACGGTAAAACGCTCCCCTGGAAAGCTTATTTCATGCGGCTTTCCGGGCATCGACGGGTCTCCTGGCCCCTGACGGTAAAAGCCGTCGCGAACAGGAGCAAAAACCTCGATGTTGACCGACACAGCACTGCGCAATCTGAAGCCTAAGTCGTTGACTTATAAGGTTTCTGACCGGGATGGGATGTACGTGACGGTATCGCCCGCCGGTACCATCACCTTCCGCTACGATTACCGTCTCCACGGGCGTCGCGAGACCCTGACCATTGGCCGCTATGGCGCTCTGGGCATTTCGCTGGCGCTGGCCCGTGAAAAGCTGCTCGACGCCAAGAAGGCCGTCATGGCCGGCCGCTCCCCCGCGCTGGAGAAACAGCGCGAAAAGCGCCGGCTGACTGCGGCCAAGAATTTCGGCGACCTGGCCCTCAAATGGCTGGCGGACGCCAAGATGGCCGACAGCACGCGTGCGATGCGCAAGCACGTCGTTGATCGCGACATCCTGCCGGTGTTCCAGAACCGGCTGCTCAACGAAATCACCGCAGATGACCTGCGGGCCTTGTGCAACAGGGTGAAGGCGCGAGGGGCACCTGCGACGGCGGTGCATGTCCGCGACATCGTGAAGCAGATCTATGCCTTCGCCATCCTGCATGGCGAGAAGGTGGACAACCCGGCCAACGATGTGGCTGCGGCTTCGATCGCGACCTTTGTCCCGAAAGACCGGGCGCTTTCGCCGACCGAGATCCGGCTGGCATTCCATCAACTGGAGTCCATCGCGACCTATCCGACGATCCGCCTGGCGCTGCGCATGGTCTTGCTGACCCTGGTGCGCAAGAGCGAACTGATCGAGGCCACCTGGAGCGAGATCGACTTCGAGAATGCCACCTGGACGATTCCGAAGCAGCGCATGAAGGGGCGCAACCCGCACGTGGTCTATCTGTCGCGGCAGGCCCTGGACATGCACAACTGCGCCGGCCCTGCTGGGCTGCAGCACTTGCCGATCCACGTTGTGACGCAGACGAAAAAGCCCGCAGGCAACTGGTGCTTGCGGGCTTGTAAGCGCCTAAATCCTCTCCAAGCGGCCTGCGCGAAGGCAGGCGCTGGCAGGATCAGGGCACGTCGCGGCGCGGCGAGCCGGTGAAGAGCTGGCGCGGGCGGCCGATCTTGTACTCGGGGTCGCCGATCATCTCGTTGAGCTGGGCGATCCAGCCCACGGTGCGGGCCAGTGCGAAGATGCCGGTGAACAGGTTCACCGGGATGCCGATGGCGCGCTGTACGATGCCGGAGTAGAAGTCCACGTTCGGGTAGAGCTTGCGCTGCACAAAGTAGTCGTCTTCCAGCGCGATCTTCTCGAGCTGCTTGGCCAGCGCGAACAGCGGGTCCTTCTCCAGGCCCAGCTCGGCCAGTACCTCGTTGCAGGTCTCTTGCATGAGCTTGGCACGCGGGTCGTAGTTTTTGTACACGCGGTGGCCGAAGCCCATGAGCTTGACGCCGGAGTTCTTGTCCTTGACCTGTTCCATGAACTCGCCCACCTTTGCCACGCCGCCGTTGGCCTGCAGGTGCTCGAGCATGTTCAGGCAGGCCTCGTTGGCGCCGCCGTGTGCCGGGCCCCACAGGCAGGCCACGCCGGCGGCAATGGCGGCAAACGGGTTCGTGCCCGAGGAGCCGCACAGGCGCACGGTGGAGGTGGAGGCGTTCTGCTCGTGGTCGGCATGTAGGATGAAGATGCGATCCATTGCACGCTCGATCACCGGGTTGACCTTGTAGTCCTCGCAAGGCGTGCCGAACATCATGCGCAGGAAGTTGCCGGCGTAGGACAGCTCGTTGCGCGGGTACATGAAGGGTTGGCCGACGCCGTACTTGTAGGCCATGGCCACCAGCGTGGGCAACTTGGAGATCAGGCGGATGGCCGAGATGTGGCGGTGCTCGGGGTTGTTGATGTCGGTGCTGTCGTGATAGAAGGCCGACAGCGCGCCGATCAGGCCCGTGAGCACGGCCATCGGGTGAGCATCACGACGGAAGCCGCGCAGGAAGAACTGCATCTGCTCGTGCACCATGGTGTGCTTGAGCACCAGCTTGTGGAAGTCGTCGCGCTGGCCGGCGTTGGGCAGCTCGCCGTTGAGCAACAGGTAGCACGTGTCCAGGTAGTCGCACTTGGTGGCCAACTGCTCGATGGGGTAGCCGCGGTACAGCAGCTCGCCCTTGTCGCCGTCGATGTACGTGATGGCCGACTGGCAGGAGGCGGTGGACAGAAAGCCCGGGTCATAGGTGAACATGCCCGTCTGGCCGTACAGCTTGCGGATGTCGATCACATCCGGGCCGATGCTGCCCTGGTACACGGGAAGCTCGACGCTCGGGCTGCCGTTGCTGAACGAGAGCGTCGCTTTGTTGTCTGCCAGTTTCATTTCCAGTTTCCTTGGGTTGGTTGCTCGGTGGGAGGGAGGGTCTGCCTCATGCACGCTGGCGCATTTGCTCCAATACGGCCCTGACCTGGTCGGTGTCGATTTCGCCTTCCGGTTCCTTGCGCCGCAGCAGCAGGTCCAGCAGATCGTTGTCGGGCAGATTCATCAGCATCGTTACCGCACGCCCCTGGCCGACTGTCAGGTTCGCGCCATGGCGCTCAAAAAAGCGCTCGATGAACAGATCGTTCTCGACCAGGCCGCGCCGGCTGCGCCAGCGCAGAACGGCAACATCGCGTGCATCGAGCAGTGCGTCGTCGGTCATGCTGGCGCTTTCCATGGTGATCAGATGGCGCGGCGCACCATCAGTTCCTTGATCTTGCTGATCGCGGCCGCAGGCTTGAGACCCTTGGGGCATACATCCACACAGTTCATGATGGTGTGGCAGCGGAACAGCCGGTAGGGGTCCTCCAGGTTGTCCAGGCGCTCGCCGGTGACCTTGTCGCGGCTGTCGGCGATGAAGCGGTAGGCTTGCAGGAGGCCTGCCGGGCCGACGAACTTGTCCGGATTCCACCAGAAGCTGGGGCAGGAGGTGGAGCAGCTCGCGCACAGAATGCACTCGTACAGGCCGTCGAGTTCCTCGCGCTCCTCAGGCGACTGCAGGCGCTCCTTGGAGGGCGACGTCGGCTCGTCGTTCTGCAGATAGGGCTTGATCGAGTGGTACTGGTTAAAGAACTGCGTCATGTCCACGATCAGGTCGCGGATCACGGGCAGGCCGGGCAGGGGCTTGAGGACGATGTCGCCCTGCAGCGTCTTCATGTTGGTGAGGCACGCCAGGCCGTTCTTGCCGTTGATGTTCATTGCGTCCGAACCGCACACGCCCTCGCGGCAGGAGCGGCGGAACGACAGCGAAGGGTCCTGCTTCTTGAGCTTGAGCAGCGCGTCCAGCAGCATGCGCTCATGGCCGTCGAGCTCCACCTGCAGCGTCTGCATGTAGGGCTTGGCGTCCTTGTCCGGGTCGTAGCGATAGATCTTGAAAGTGCGTTGCATGGTATTTCTTTCGTGGGACTGCGCAGGCTTAGAACGTGCGAACCTTCGGAGGGATGCTGTCCACTGTCAGCGGCTTCATGTTCACCGGCTTGTAGGTCAGGCTGTTGGTCTGGCTGTGCCACAGCGTGTGCTTGAGCCAGTTGACGTCGTCGCGGCCCAGCGGCGCGGTGGGGTGGTCGGCGGGGTGTTCGTAATCGTCCACCGTGTGGGCGCCGCGGCATTCCTTGCGCGCAGCGGCCGAGACCATGGTGGCCTGCGCCACCTCGATCAGGTTGTCTACCTCCAGCGCTTCCATGCGGGCGGTGTTCCAGACCTTGGACTTGTCCTTGAGCCCGATCGAGGAGACGCGCTCGCGGATGGCGGCGATCTTCTCCACGCCTTCGTCCATGCCCTTTTGCGTGCGGAACACGCCGGCGTGGGACTGCATGGTCTGGCGGATATCGTTGGCCAGATCCTGTGCGTAGACACCGTCCTTGGAGTCTTCCAACTGGTTCAGGCGCGCCAGCGTGCGGTCGCTGGCATCGGCCGGAACGGCATGGTGGTCGCCAAAGCCCTTCACGAATTCGACGATGTGCTTGCCTGCGGATTTGCCGAACACCAGCAGGTCCAGCAGCGAGTTGGTGCCCAGGCGGTTGGCGCCATGCACCGACACTGCGGCACATTCGCCCACGGCGTACAGGCCATTGACGACGTTGTTCTTCTCGCCGTCCCACACCACGACCTGGCCGTGGACGTTGGTCGGGATGCCGCCCATCTGGTAGTGAATGGTGGGCACCACGGGGATCGGCTCCTTGGTGATGTCCACGTTGGCGAAGTTGTGGCCGATCTCCTCCACCGAGGGCAGGCGCTTCCTGATGGTGTCCGCGCCCAGGTGGTCGAGCTTCATCAGGATGTAGTCCTTGTTCGGGCCGCAGCCGCGGCCTTCCTTGATCTCCTGGTCCATGGAGCGCGAGACGAAGTCGCGCGGGGCCAGGTCCTTCAAGGTGGGGGCGTAGCGCTCCATGAAGCGCTCGCCGTTGCTGTTGAGCAGGATGGCGCCTTCGCCGCGGCAGCCCTCGGTCAGCAGTACGCCCGCGCCGGCCACGCCGGTGGGATGGAACTGCCAGAACTCCAGGTCCTGCAGCGGAATGCCTGCGCGTGCGGCCATGCCGAGGCCGTCGCCGGTGTTGATGAAGGCGTTGGTCGATGCGGCGAAGATGCGGCCCGCGCCGCCCGTGGCCAGCAGCACGGCCTTGGCGTGCAGCTCGTACAGGTCGCCGGTTTCCAGTTCCAGCGCGGTCACGCCGACCACGTCGCCGGCGCTGTTGCGGATCAGGTCCAGTGCCATCCATTCCACGAAGAAGTTGGTCTTGGACTCGACGTTCTTCTGGTACAGCGTGTGCAGCATGGCGTGGCCGGTGCGGTCGGCGGCGGCGCAGGCGCGCTGCACGGGCTTCTCGCCGTAGTTGGCGGTGTGGCCGCCGAAGGGGCGCTGGTAGATGGTGCCGTCGGGGTTGCGGTCGAACGGCATGCCGAAGTGTTCCAGCTCGATCACCACGTTGGGTGCCTCGCGGCACATGAATTCCACCGCGTCCTGGTCGGACAGCCAGTCACCGCCCTTGATGGTGTCGTAGAAGTGGTAGTGCCAGTTGTCCTCGCTCATATTGCCGAGCGATGCGGATACGCCGCCCTGGGCGGCTACGGTGTGCGAGCGGGTGGGGAAGACCTTGGACAGGCAGGCCACGGAGAGGCCGGCGCGCGAGAGTTCGAGCGAGGCGCGCATGCCGGAGCCGCCGGCGCCGACGATGACGACATCGAATTTGCGAACGGCAATGTCTTTTTTGGTGTAACTCATGGTCGTGGGGAATGGGGGCTAAAGGGGGATGCAATGGGCGGTGCTATGGTTCACAGGCGCCACAGCACCTGCACGGCCCAGCCGCCGCAGCTGACCAGCCAGATGATCGACAGGGCTTGCAGCACGAGGCGCAGACCGGCCGGCTTGGCGTAGTCGTACCAGACGCTGCACACGCCCACCCAGGCATGCCAGATCACCGCGACGATGACGGAGAACGTGAGCGCCTTCATCCACTGCGGCGCGAAGATGCCGGCCCAGGTGTCGTAGCCGATGGGGCCCGAGGTGAACAGCAGCTTGCACAGCACCAGCAGGGTGAACACGCCGATCAGCACGGCGGTGATGCGTTGCACCAGGAAGTCGCGCCAACCGTAATGGGCGCCGACGACGGTGCGCTTGTAGCCGTAGGTTGCAGACATTGTTTTTCTCCTTGGTTTCTCGAGTCAGTACAGGCCAAACAGCTTGGCGCCCAGAATCACAGTCAGCATGATGCTGAAGACCAGCGTGGCCGCGGCGGAGTGGCGGCCAAAGTCCTTGGTCGTCTTGTGTGTCACGTCCAGTACCAGGTGGCGCACGCCTGCGGCCAGGTGGTGCAGGTAGGACCAGATCAGCGCCAGCACGACCAGCTTGACGAACCAGGCGGGCACGAAGCCGATCCCGGTGGTGAAAGCAGCGGTGAAGCTGCCGAACGAAATTTCGGAAGACACCGATTTGTCGAACAGCCAGATGATGAAAGGCAGCAACAGGAACAGGATCAGGCCGCTGATGCGGTGCATGCCGGAGACGAGCGCGGCCAGTGGCCAACGGTAGCTCGGCAGGTCCTTGAAGGCGTGGATGTTGCGGAATTCAGGCCTTTTTTTGGCTAGCTGGGTCATGGCAAGTGCTTTCGTGGATGTAACTGCGTTGTAATCGTGTCGGTGCGGACAACCCAAAATTCTATTGCAATGCACCATGGTGCTGTTGCGGCAACTGCGTATTCTGGCCCGCATTGCGCCGCGATGCGGCTGCGCTGGATCAGTAAGGAGTCAACTCAATTCGTTGTAATAGTGGTGTGTATCGGTTCGGTACAGGCCCCGGCGCAGTTCCATGGGGGCGTCGTTGTAGGTGTATGCCAGCCGCTCCACGCTCAGCAGCGGCGTGCTGCAGGTCACATTCAACCACTGCGCCTGGGTCTCGTCCGGTAGCACGGCGCGTATCTTTTCTTCGGCGCGCACCATGCGAACGCCGAAGTCGATCTCGAACATGGCATAGGTGGGGCCCTGGTAATGGGCCATCTGCTCGGCTGTCAGCCCCTTGAACGCCTGGCCGGGCAGCCAGATGTCCTCAAGGATGGTGGGCACGCCCGTGAACGAGAGGATGCGCTTGATCTGGATCACCGGATCACCGGCGCGCAAGGCGAGTATGCGCGCAACCTCCACGCTGGCGCGTGCCCGGCGGCATTCCAGGATGGTGCGCTGAGCAGGGCCTTCGACGCTGGCGTCCCCCTCGTCGGGCAGCAGCTTGAGGAAACGGTACTGTACCTGGCGTTCGGTATGGGTGGACACGAAGGTGCCCTTGCCCTGACGGCGGGTGACGAGGTTTTCGGCGGCAAGCTCGTCGATGGCCTTTCGCACGGTCCCCTGGCTCACGCGAAAGCGTGCCGCCAGTTCGATTTCGCTCGGGATGGCCTCGCCGGGCTTCCATTCGCCATGCTGCAGGCTGTGCAGGATGAGGCCCTTGATCTGCTGATACAGCGGGCTGAAGGCCGGCGTGACGGACCCCACGCTGCCGCTCATGGAGGGCGGGTCTTCGGTGCTGGGCGGGGGAGGGGGCGGCATGGCGGTGCGGGCGGTACTATGGAGGCTGATCATATCTTATATAAGACATAAGACAAATTGACCCTCTGCATGAATCAGCAGTAAACTTGCCCCTTGTTTTGCGGGGCACGGGCTGCTGATGACTGGCGCTGGTGCCACCTTGCACCAACACCTTTTTTGTCACTTCCTTCTGGAGTCTTTTCATGAGCAAGAAGCCCGTTCGCGTCGCAGTTACCGGCGCCGCCGGCCAAATCGGCTACGCCCTGCTGTTTCGCATCGCCTCCGGCGAAATGCTGGGCAAGGACCAACCCGTCATCCTGCAGTTGCTGGAAATCCCCGACGAGAAGGCACAGAACGCCCTCAAGGGCGTGATCATGGAGCTCGAAGACTGCGCCTTCCCGCTGCTGGCCGGCATCGAGGCCCACAGCGACCCCATGACTGCGTTCAAGGACACCGACTACGCCCTGCTGGTCGGCGCCCGTCCGCGTGGCCCCGGCATGGAGCGCGCCGACCTGCTGGCAGCCAACGCGCAGATCTTCACGGCCCAGGGCAAGGCGCTGAACGCCGTGGCCTCGCGCAACGTCAAGGTGCTGGTCGTGGGCAACCCCGCCAACACCAACGCCTACATCGCCATGAAGTCGGCCCCCGATCTGCCGCGCGAGAACTTTACCGCCATGCTGCGCCTGGACCACAACCGCGCCGCCAGCCAGATCGCCGCCAAGATCGGCTGCTCCGTGGGCGACATCGAGAAGCTATGCGTCTGGGGCAACCACTCGCCCACCATGTACGCCGACTACCGCTTCGCCACGGTGGATGGCAAGTCCGTCAAGGACGCCATCAACGACCATGACTGGAACGCCAACGTGTTCCTGCCCACCGTGGGCAAGCGCGGCGCGGCCATCATCGCCGCGCGCGGCTTGTCGTCGGCCGCCTCGGCCGCCAACGCCGCCATCGACCACATGCGCGACTGGGCTCTGGGCACCAACGGCAAGTGGGTCACCATGGGCATCCCGTCCAATGGCGAATACGGCATTCCCAAGGATGTCATGTTCGGCTACCCCGTTACCACCGAGGGCGGCAAGTACAAGATCGTCGAAGGCCTGCCCATCGACGCCTTCTCGCAAGAGTGCATCAACAAGACCCTGGCCGAGCTGCAGGGCGAGCAGGACGGCGTCAAGCACCTGCTGTAATCCGGCGCTTCCATGCTCGACTGGAACCCCGCGCTCTACCTGCGCTTTGCCGCTGAGCGCACGCGCCCTGCAGCCGAGCTGCTGGCGCGCGTTCCCCTGGCCCAGGCCCGCCATGTGGTGGACCTGGGCTGCGGGCCGGGCAATTCCACCGAGCTGCTGGCGCAGCGCTTTCCCGAAGCGTGCATCACCGGCATCGACAACTCCCAGGCCATGCTGGCCGCCGCGCGCCAGCGCCTGCCGCAGGCCGGCTTCGCGCTGGCCGACATCGCCACCTGGACCCCCAATTCCGGCGATGCCCCGGACCTGATCTACGCCAATGCCGCGTTGCAATGGGTCGGCGCGCACGAGACGCTGCTTCCCCGCCTGTTCGCCCTACTGGCGCCAGGCGGCGTGCTGGCGGTCCAGATGCCGGACAACCTCGACGAGCCCACGCACCGCCTGATGCGCGAGGTGGCGGGCCTGCCGCGGTTTGCCTGCCACATCGGCGACGCCGCTCGCGTGCGCACCGGCATCCTGCCCGTCGGTAGCTACTACGACCTGCTGGCGGCGCCTGAGGCCGGTGCCGCGTCGGTGGATATCTGGCACACCGTCTACCAGCACCCCATGGACTCGGCCGGCGCCATCGTGCAGTGGCTGCAGGGCACGGGGCTCAAGCCCTTCGTGGAGGGGCTTGAGCCCGCGCTGCGGGACGGCTTCCTGGCCGAATACAAGCGGCGCGTAGATGCCGCCTATGGCATGCGCGCCGATGGCCGGCGCCTGCTGGCCTTTCCCCGTCTTTTCATCGTCGCCCAGCGCCAGTCATGACTACATCCTCCACCGCCCATCTTGCCCAGGTGCTGCTGGGTGTCCGGGCCGGCCGCCTGGCGCATCACCGTGTGCGACCACTACAGACCGGCCGCACGCTGCTGCCACAGGCCCAGGCCTGGTTTGTAAAGACTGACAACGCCGAACTCTGATCCGGGTATTCTTGCCGCTACCGCAGTCCCGCCGTCCTTTTTCGTTGGAACCATCATGAAGACTCTCATCGCCTCCGCACTCCTGCTGGCTGCCCCTGCATGGGCCTTGGCACAGACCGCGCCACAGCCAGCCGGCAAGCCGGCCGCTCAGGCGGAGGCCAAGAAGAGCGCCAGCAAGGCCAGCACCAAGCCGGCGGCCGCCAAGTCTGCCGCCGCCAAGTCGAACAAGGCTGCGGGTGAGGCGCACCGCGCGGTGGCCAAGGCGTCGCCCACCAGCAGCCGCACCCAACTGCACAGCGGCGCCATGCAGGTGGCTGCCGGCATCAGCGCGGCCGAGACCGCGCTCACGCCGCAGGAACTGGCGATTGCCGAGAACGTATATACCGGCCGCATGGCTTGCGAGCTCGGCGCTTTCGTCGAGGTCGAGGCAGATGCGCAATCGCCCGGGCGCTTCTACGTGCATGGCAAGGGCTTCAGATACCACATGTCCCCCGTGGTCTCAGTCACCAGCGCCGTGCGCCTGGAGGACCAGCGTGCCGGCGCCGTGTGGATCCAGATCGCCAACAAGTCCATGCTCATGAACCAGAAGCTGGGCCAGCGCATGGCCGACGAGTGCATGAGCCCGCAGCAGGTGACGGTGGCCGAGGCCATCAGGAAGAACCCGCCGCCGAGCCTGCTCGAGACCCCGGCTGCCAAGTAAACCCGTAGCGCCCGCCGTCCGGGCCATGGGCACGGCCGCCAGCACGGCGGGTGTGTTCATGGCTGGCTGGCGATCGCCCCCACTTTGAAAACCTAGACCATTCCGGAGAAAGAAGACATGCTGCAAGCCTACCGCGACCATGTGGCCGAGCGCGCCGCCCTGGGCATCCCGCCGCTGCCGCTCGATGCCAAGCAGGTGGCCGAGCTCATCGAGCTGATCAAGAACCCGCCCGCCGGCGAGGCCGAATTCCTGCTGGACCTGCTGACCCACCGCGTGCCTCCGGGCGTGGATGACGCAGCCAAGGTCAAGGCCAGCTTCCTGGCCGCCGTGGCGCACGGCGACATCCAGGTGGGCCTGATCAGCAAGGCCCGCGCCACCGAACTGCTGGGCACCATGGTGGGCGGCTACAACGTGCACCCCCTGATCGAACTGCTGGACGACGCCGAAGTGGCGGGCGTGGCCGCAGAGGCGCTCAAGAAGACGCTGCTCATGTTCGACTACTTCAATGACGTAGCGGCCAGGGCCAAGGCCGGCAACGCCAAGGCCCAGGAAGTGATGCAGAGCTGGGCCGACGCCGAGTGGTTCACCAGCCGCCCCGAAGTCGAGAAGAAGATCACCGTCACCGTGTTCAAGGTGCCCGGCGAGACCAACACCGACGACCTGTCGCCCGCGCCCGATGCCACCACGCGCCCGGATATTCCGCTGCACTACCTGGCGATGCTCAAGAACACCCGTCCCGACGCGGCCTTCAAGCCCGAGCAGGATGGCGTGCGCGGCCCCATGCAGTTCATCGAGGACCTGAAGAAGAAGGGCCACCTGGTTGCCTACGTGGGCGACGTGGTGGGCACGGGCTCGAGCCGCAAGTCGGCCACCAACTCGGTGATCTGGGCCACGGGCCAGGACATCCCCTACGTGCCGAACAAGCGCTTCGGCGGCGTCACGCTGGGCGGCAAGATCGCCCCGATCTTCTTCAACACGCAGGAAGACTCGGGCGCGCTGCCGATCGAGGTGGACGTGTCGAAGATGGAGATGGGCGACGTGGTCGACATCTTCCCCTACGAGGGCAGGATCGAGAAGAACGGCGAGAAGATCGCCGACTTCCAACTCAAGAGCGACGTGCTGCTCGACGAGGTGCGCGCCGGCGGCCGCATCAACCTCATCATCGGCCGCTCGCTCACGGCCAAGGCGCGCGAGACCCTGGGCCTGCCTGCATCGACGGCTTTCCGCCTGCCCCAGGCGCCCGCCGAGTCCAAGGCCGGCTTCACGCTGGCGCAGAAGATGGTCGGCCGTGCCTGCGGCCTGCCTGAAGGCCAGGGCATCCGCCCCGGCACCTACTGCGAGCCCAAGATGACCACCGTGGGCAGCCAGGACACCACCGGCCCCATGACGCGCGACGAGCTCAAGGACCTGGCATGCCTGGGCTTCTCGGCCGACATGGTGATGCAGTCCTTCTGCCACACCGCCGCGTATCCCAAGCCCGTGGACGTGAAGACCCACCGCGAGCTGCCCGCCTTCATCAGCAACCGCGGCGGCGTGGCGCTGCGCCCGGGCGATGGCGTGATCCACAGCTGGCTCAACCGCCTGCTGCTGCCCGACACCGTGGGCACCGGCGGCGACTCGCATACGCGCTTCCCCATCGGCATCAGCTTCCCTGCGGGCTCGGGCCTGGTGGCCTTCGGCGCCGCCACGGGCGTGATGCCGCTGGACATGCCCGAATCGGTGCTGGTGCGCTTCAAGGGCGAACTGCAGCCCGGCGTGACGTTGCGCGATCTGGTGCATGCGATCCCGCTGTACGCCATCAAGGCGGGCCTGCTGACCGTGGCCAAGGCCGGCAAGAAGAACATCTTCTCGGGCAAGATCCTGGAAATCGAAGGCCTGCCCGACCTGAAGGTGGAGCAAGCCTTCGAGCTGTCCGACGCATCGGCCGAGCGCTCCGCCGCCGGCTGCACGATCAAGCTCAACCCCGAGCCGATCAAGGAATATCTGCGCTCGAACATCGTTCTGATGAAGAACATGATCGCCGATGGCTACCAGGACGCCAAGACCCTGCAGCGCCGCATCGAGAAGGTTGAGGCGTGGCTCGCCAAGCCCGAACTGCTCGAGGCCGACAAGGACGCCGAGTACGCCGCCGTGATCGAGATCGACATGAACGAGATCAAGGAGCCCATCGTATGCTGCCCGAACGACCCGGACGACGCCAAGTTCCTGTCCGAAGTGGCCGGCACCAAGATCGACGAGGCCTTCATCGGTTCGTGCATGACCAACATCGGCCACTTCCGCGCCGCGGCCAAGCTGCTGGGCGGCCAGCGCGACATCCCGGTCAAGCTCTGGGTGGCGCCGCCGACCAAGATGGACCAGAACGAGCTCATCAAGGAAGGCCACTATGCCGCATTCGGCACGGCCGGTGCGCGCACCGAGATGCCCGGTTGCTCGCTGTGCATGGGCAACCAGGCGCAGGTGCGCGAAGGCGCGACGGTGATCTCCACCAGCACGCGTAACTTCCCCAACCGCCTGGGCAAGAACACCAACGTGTTCCTGGGTTCGGCGGAGCTGGCCGCCATCGCCTCGCGCCTGGGCAAGCTGCCCACCCGCGAGGAGTACCTCAAGGAAATGGGCGTCATCGACGCGGACAAGGCCAGCGTGTACCGCTACATGAACTTCGACCAGATCGAGGAATATGCCGAGGTAGCCAAGGGCGTGACGGCCTGACGCGCGCAAGGCGTTGCTGAGACGGGCCCGCCTTGCGCGGGCCTGTTGCATTTTTAAAGGAGCAGGGCATCGCCTGCGGGCGTAGCGCGGTACACTTCGGGCGACGGGCCGATAGCTCAGCTGGGAGAGCGCTGCGTTCGCAATGCAGAGGTCGGGAGTTCGATCCTCCTTCGGTCCACCAATCTGCAAGGGCCTGGATATTTTCCGGGCCCTTGTCGTTTATATGTCCAGCATTTGCGCGGCCTGCTGCAAATGCGCAAGCAGCGTCTGCACCAGCGGATTGGCCGGCGCGCTGCGCCACATGGCAAGCATTTCCGAGCGGGGGTGTTCGCCCAGCAGGGGGCGGAACACCAGGCGCGGCAGGCCCACGCGTTCCAGCGCCGCGGGCACCAGGGCGACGCCCTGGCCCAGCGAGACCAGCGAGATCACCGACAGCCAGTGGCGCACCTCGTGGCGCACTTCGGGTGCGAAGCCGTGGGCCAGGCACATCTCGTAGATGCGCTGGTGGTAGGTGGGCGAGACCAGGTTGGAGAACAGGATCAGCCGGTCGTCGCGCAGCTCGGCCAGGTCGATGCTCTCGCCGTCGCACAGCGGGTGGTGGTCGGGCAGGCAGACGACGAAGGGCTCCTCCACGATAAGCTGGCTGGAGATGCCCTCGGGCGGCTGGATGGAGTGCACCAGCGCCACGTCCAGCCGCATCTGCTGCAGGCCCAGGATCTGCTCGGCGCTGTTGGCTTCGAGCATGTCCACGCGCACCTGGGGGTGGGACAGCTGCAGTTGCGCCAGCGCCTGGGGCAGGCCGCGGTACAGGCTGGAGCCCACGAAGCCCAGGCGCAGGTGGCCGCGCGTGCCCTGGGCCACGTCGCGCGTTTCCTGCGCCGCCTGGTGGCTCAGCGCCAGCAGCTGGCGGGCCTTGCCCAGCAGGTGCTCGCCAGCGGCCGTGAGCCGCACGCCCTTGCTGCTGCGCTCGAACAGCTGGGCCTGCAGTTCCTGCTCCAGCTGCTTGATGGCCACGCTCAGGGGCGGTTGGGAGATGCACAGCCGCTGGGCCGCGCGGCCGAAGTGCAGTTCCTCGGCCAGGGTTGCGAAATAGTGCAGCAGGCGCAGTTCCATGGTCTCAATAATACAAACAAACTATGGAAAAAGATTTTAATGATATTGGACTCGAATGGGTCTGCATGCTGCAATCACGCCCAGCACCACACACAGGAGATCCGCCATGTCCGCCAACGACCAGACCCAGATGACCGCTCTGGCCCAGGCCAGCGCCGCAGCCCACCCCGTGCCCGACCGCGGCCATGTGAACTATTACACCGGCGACGGCGAGCTGCAGTCGCTGCTGGCGCTGTACCTGCCGGCCGATCTGCATGCCCATCTGCAGCCCTATTTCGAGCGCATGGGCGAACTGGCCGGCGGCGCGGTGGACGATTGGGCGCAGGAGGCCGATCGCAACCCGCCGACGCTGGAGATGCGCTCGCGCGCCGGCAAGGAGCAGCAGCGCATCGTCAAGCACCCGGCCTACGTGGAGATGGAGAAGGTCGCCTTCCAGCAGTTCGGCCTGGCCGCGATCTCGCACCGCGAGGACATGCTGGGCTGGAAGGGCAAGATGCCGCCCATCGTCAAGTACGCGCTGACCTATCTGTTCGTGCAGTCGGAGTTCGGCCTGTGCTGCCCGCTGTCGATGACGGACTCGCTCACGCGCACGCTCAAGAAATACGGGGCGCCCGAGCTGGTGAACAAGTACCTGCCCAGGCTGCTGGCCATGGATTTCGACTCCAGCGTCCAGGGCTCGATGTTCATGACCGAGCAGGCCGCGGGCTCGGACATCGCCAACACGCTGACCATGGCCTACCCGCAGGAGGACGGCAGTTGGCGCCTTTATGGCGAGAAGTGGTTCTGCTCTAACCCCGACGCGGGCTTCTCGATGGTGCTGGCGCGCGTCGACGGCGGGCCGCCCGGCATGAAGGGCATCTCGCTGTTCCTGCTGCCGCGCATCAAGGACGACGGCAGCACCAACCACTACCACATCGTGCGCCTGAAGGACAAGATGGGCACGCGCTCCATGGCCAGCGGCGAGATCCGCATGGAGGGCGCCGTGGCCTACCTGGTGGGAGAGCAGGGCAGGGGTTTCGTGCAGATCGCCGACATGGTGAACAACTCGCGCCTGTCCAACGGCATGCGCTCGGCCGGCATGATGCGCCGCGCCGTGGCCGAGGCCGAGTTCATCGCCCGCGAGCGCTGGGCCTTCGGCCGCCGCCTGCAGGACCTGCCGCTGATGCGCGTGCAACTGGACAAGCTGCGCGTGCCCGCCGAGCAGGCGCGCACCATGGTGTTCCAGACTGCCGCCACGCTGGCGCGCTCGGACGCGGGGGACAAGTCGGCCTACGCGCTGCTGCGCATCCTCACGCCCATGATCAAGTTCCGCGCCTGCCGCGACGCGCGCAAGGTGGCGGGCGACGCCATGGAGGTGCGCGGCGGCTGCGGCTACATCGAGGAGTGGGCCGACCCGCGCCTGGTGCGCGACGCCCACCTGGGCTCGATCTGGGAGGGCACGAGCAACATCGTGGCGCTGGACGTGGTGCGCGCCATCAAGCGCGAGGGATCGCTCCCGGTGCTCAACGACTACCTGCACGGCCTGCTGGCCGATACGGCCGCCATCACCCCGGCCTACCGCCAGGCGCTGGGGGATGCGCTGGCGCGCGCCGCCAAGCTGGCCGAGCGCGCGGCGGCCGAGGGCGGCGAGAAGCTGGCACGCCAGGCGGCCAGCGGCCTGTATCACTGCACTACGGCCATCGCCATGGCCTGGGAGGCGGGCAAGACCGGGAGCAGCGAACGCCTGCGCCTGTCGCAGCTGGTGCTGGCGCACCGCGTGCTGCCGCGCGACCCGCTGGCCGAGGCGGCCGTGCCGGCCGACTGGCGGCAGTAACCAGTCCCGGCCCCCTTCCTCGCCGGGGGAGGGGTAAGGGAAAACAATCCGCAGCGCCCATGGATAAAGCGCTGCAAGCTATCAAATCAACAACAGGAGACATACCATGACCATGACCAAGCGCAGCCTGCTCGGCCTGATTGCCGGTGCCGCCATGCTGGCGGCCCTGCCCGTCCAGGCGCAGGACAAATTCCCCGACCGCCCGATCATGTTCGTGGTGCCGTTCCCGCCCGGCGGGCCCACGGACGCCATGGCGCGCATCCTGGCCACCGAGCTGACCCGCGAGCTGGGCCAGGCCGTGGTGGTGGAAAACCGTGCCGGCGCGGGCGGCAACATCGGGGCCGACTTCGTGGCGCGCGCCAACCCTGACGGCTACACCATCATGTTCGGCACCTCGGGGCCGCTGGCCATCAACCACAGCCTGTACAAGGGGCTCAAGTACGACCCGCGCATCAGCTTCGAGCCCGTCATCTACGTGGGCTACCTGCCCAACGTCCTGGTGGTGCGCCCTGGCCTGGGCGTGAACAGCGTGCAGGAGCTGATCGCCAAGGAGAAGGCCAAGCCCGGCACGCTCAATTACGCCTCCTCGGGCAACGGCGCCTCGTCGCACCTGGCGGGCGTGCTGTTCAACGGCATGGCGGGCACGCAGCTGGTGCACGTGCCCTACAAGGGCACGGGCCCGGCGCTCAACGACCTGCTGGCGGGCCAGGTGGACATGACCTTCACCGACATCCTGACCGCCATGCCCTACATCAAGAGCGACAAGGTCAAGGCCCTGGGCGTGGCGACGGCCAAGCGCTCCAGCGCCATGCCCGACATTCCCACCATCGCCGAGCAGGGGGGCAAGGAGTTGAAGGGCTACGACGTGAGCGTATTCTTTGGCGTGGTCGCCCCCAAGGGCACGCCGGCCGACCGCGTCAAGCTGCTCAACCAGGCGTTCACGCGCGCGCTGGCCACGGACAAGGTCAGGCAGACCTTCGCGGCCCAGGGGCTAGAGGCCTCGCCCGACCATTCGCCCGCCTACCTGGGGCGCTTCATCAAGGCCGAGGTCGACAAATGGGCCAAGGTGGTGCAGCAATCAGGCGTTCAACTGGACTGAGCTGGAATGAACTTCATGACACAGGGACAAGACCCGCGGCAGGCAGCGAGCAAGGCGGGCGCGCTCGCGGGCATCAAGGTGCTGGACCTGTCGCGCATCCTGGGCGGGCCGCTGTGCGGCCAGATCCTGGGCGACCACGGCGCCGACGTGCTCAAGGTGGAGCCGCCGCAGGGCGACGACACGCGCGCCTGGGGACCGCCGTTCAACAAGGATGGCGTGGCGTCGTACTACTTCGGCCTGAACCGCAACAAGCGCATCCAGTTCCTGGACCTGTCCGCCCCGGATGGCCAGCAGCGCGTGCGCGAGCTCATGGCCCGGGCCGACGTGGTAGTGGAGAACTTCAAGGCCGGCACCATGGAGAAGTGGGGCATAGGCTACGAGCAGGTGCGCCACGAGTTTCCGCACCTGGTCTGGTGCCGCGTGACAGGCTTCGGCACCGACGGCCCGCTGGGCGCGCTGCCGGGCTACGACGCCGCCATCCAGGCCATGGCCGGGCTCATGAGCATCAACGGCGACGCCCAAGGCGACCCGCTGCGCGTGGGCCTGCCGGTGGTGGACATGGTCACCGGCATGAACGCCGCCATCGGCGTGCTGCTGGCGCTGCACGAGCGCGCCCGCAGCGGCCAGGGCCAGCTGGTCGATGCGGCGCTGTACGACTCGGGTCTGTCGCTCTTGCACCCGCACGCGGCCAACTGGTTCATGAGCGGCAAGGTGCCCGGGCGCACCGGCAACGCCCACCCCAACATCTATCCGTACGACGTGGTCCACACGGGCGGCGCGCCCATCTTCCTGGCCGTGGGCAACGACCGCCAGTTCGCGCTGCTGTGCGACTACATCGGCCAGGGCGCGCTGGCGCAGGACGAGCGCTTTGCCACGGCGGGGCAGCGGTCGGTCAACCGCCATGAGCTCAAGCCGCTGCTCACGCAGGCGTTCGCCGACCGCGACGGCCAGGAGCTGGCCGACGCGCTGATGGCCATAGGCGTGCCGGCGGCGCCGGTGCTCGACGTGGCGCAGGCCCTGCGGCACCCGCACACGGCGCACCGCGAGATGGTGGTGGCCATGGACGGGGGCTACCAGGGCCTGGGCGCGCCGGTCAAGCTGAGCCGCACGCCGGCCAGCTACCGCCTTGCGCCTCTGAGCGAGGGCCAGGACTTCCTGCACGACTGAGAAGGCGCTCTCAGCGCATCGTCACGAACTCCTCCGCCGCAGTGGGGTGGATCGCCACCGTGTCGTCGAAGTCGCGCTTGGTCGCGCCCATCTTCAGCGCGACGGCGAAGCCCTGGAGGATCTCGTCCATGCCGTGGCCTATGCCGTGGATGCCGACGATCCGCTCGTCCGGCCCCACGCACACGAGCTTCATGCGGGCGCTCTGGCGGTGCCGCGTCACCGCCGAGTACATGGCGGTGAAGGCGGACTGGTACACCCGCACGGCGTCGTCGCCGTACTGCTCCCGGGCCTCGGGCTCGGTGAGGCCGACCGTGCCTATGGGCGGGTGGCTGAACACCACGGAGGGGATGTTGCCGTAGTCCAGGTGCGCGTCGGGCCTGCCGTTGAACAGGCGCTCCGCCAGACGCCGCCCCGCGGCCACGGCCACCGGCGTCAGCTCGACTTGCCCGGTGACGTCGCCCACGGCATGGATGCCGGGCACGTTGGTGTCCTGGTACTTGTCCACGCGCACGTAGCCGCGCTCGTCGAGCATGACGCCGGCGGCCTCCGGCCGCAGGCCGGCCGTGTGCGGCGCGCGGCCTATGGCCCAGATGACGCAGTCCGTCGTGTGGCGTTCGCCGTTGCCCAGTTCGAGCGTCAGGCTGCCGTCGGCGTTCTTGCGCAAGGCCGTCGGGCTGGCGTGGGTGTGCAGCTGGGGGCCTTCGGCCCGCATCGCTTCCACCAGCGTGTCGCTCAGCAGCGGATCGAAGTTGCGCAGCGGCGCATGCTTGCGCACGAACAGGTGCGTCTGCGAGCCCAGCGCGTTCAGCACGCCGGCCAGCTCCACGGCGATGTAGCCCGCGCCCACGACGGCCGTGCGCCGGGGCAGGGCGGGCAGGGCGAAGAAGCCGTCCGAATCCAGCCCGTGCTCCGCGCCGGGGATGTCTGGGCGGACGGGGTGGCCGCCCGTGGCGATGAGGATGTGGCCGGCCGTCAGCCGCTCGCCGCCGACCTCGATGGTGCGCGCATCGACGAACCGGGCGAAGCCCCGGATCACGTCCACCTTGTTCTTCTCCAGCCCCACCGCGTACGAGGCGTGGATGCGCCCGATGTAGGCGCCGCGGTTGCGCACCAGGGTGTCCCAGTCGAAGCGGTTGATGGTGGCGTCGAACCCGTAGTCCGGGCCGTATTGCCGGATCGCGTCCGCGATCTGCGCGGCATGCCACATGACTTTCTTGGGGACGCAGCCCACGTTGACGCAGGTGCCGCCGAGTTCGCCGGCCTCGATCAGGGCGCAGCGCCTGCCGTGCATGGCCGCACGGTTGGCCGAGGCGATGCCGCCGCTGCCGCCGCCGATGACGATGTAGTCGTAGTGTTTCATGGAGCTTTTCCGACCTTTCGCGCCTGCTGCGCGGGCGCCTTGCCCGGAGTCTATTTGTACTCGGGCACAAGGGTTTTACCCAGGTGCGCTGCGCCCGCAGGTTTCAAGAATGGGAAGCTTGGCTGCCCCACCCACCTTTTCCCCCACTACAACAGGAGACGCCCGCGATGCAAATCCAACTCAAGGTCAATGGCCGCGCCATCACGGCCGACGTGCCGCCCAACACCCTGCTGGTGCAGTTTCTGCGCGAGCACCTGCGCCTGACCGGCACGCACCAGGGCTGCGACACCGCGCAGTGCGGCGCCTGCACGGTGATCGCCGACGGCCGCTCCATCAAGGCCTGCAACGCACTGGCGGTGCAGATGCAGGGGGCGGACATCACCACCATCGAGGGCCTGGCCGCGGCCGACGGCACGCTGCACCCCATGCAGGCGGCCTTCAAGGAATGCCACGGCCTGCAGTGCGGCTTCTGCACGCCGGGCATGGTCATGAGCGCCGTGGACCTGCTGGCGCACAACCCCCGGGCCAGCGAGGCCGAGATCCGCGAGCAGCTGGAGGGCAACATCTGCCGCTGCACCGGCTACCAGAACATCGTGCACGCGGTGCAGACCGCCCAGAAGGCCCTGGCCGCCTAACGGCCCCGGGCAACACGCACAAGGAGACATACCATGGGTGCCACTGAATTTGCCAAGCTGCCGCACATCGGCGAATCCGTGAAGCGCAAGGAGGACCTGCGCTTCCTGACCGGCGCGGGCAACTACACCGACGACATCGTGCAGCCGGGCCAGAAATACGCCGTCTTCGTGCGCTCGCCCTACGCGCACGCGAACATCAAGAGCGTGGACACGGCCGCGGCGGCCGCCATGCCTGGCGTGGCCGCCGTCTTCACCGGCAAGGACATCGAGGGCAAGGTGAACGGCCTGCCCTGCGGCTGGCTGATCTCCAACCCCGACGGCAGCCCGATGAAGGAGCCGCCCCACCCGGTGCTGGCCAGCACCAAGGTGCGCTACGTGGGCGACCATGTCGCCATGGTCGTGGCCGACACGCTGGAGCAGGCGAAGAACGCGGCCGAGGCTGTTGCCGTCGACTACGAGGAGCTCGCGCCCGTGATCGACATGCGCACGGCCAGCCAGGGCCCCGCGCTGCACGCCGAGGCGCCCGACAACCACTGCTACAAGTGGACGCTGGGCGACAAGGCGGCCGTGGATGCCGCCTTTGCCGGCGCGGCCCACGTCACCGCGATCGACCTGACGAACAATCGCCTCATCCCCAACGCCATGGAGCCGCGCGCGGCCAACGCCAGCTACAACCGCGCCACCGACGAATACCAGCTCTACGTGGCCAACCAGAACCCGCACGTGGAGCGCCTGCTCATGACCGCCTTCGTGCTCGGCCTGCCCGAGCACAAGGTGCGCGTGATCGCGCCCGACGTGGGCGGCGGCTTCGGCTCCAAGATCTTCCTGTACGCCGAGGACGTGGCGCTGACCTGGGCCGCCAGGCAGCTTAATTGCCCCATCAAGTGGACGGCCGAGCGCAGCGAGTCCTTCGTGAGCGACGCGCACGGGCGCGACCACATCAGCCACGCAGAGATGGCCATGGACAAGGACGGCAAGTTCCTGGCCATGCGCGTGCACACCCACGCCAACCTGGGCGCGTACCTGTCCACCTTCGCCTCGGCCATTCCCACCATCCTGTACGGCACGCTGCTGGCGGGCCAGTACGCCACGCCGCAGATCTACGTCGAGGTCGACGGCTGGTTCACCAGCACCGCGCCCGTGGACGCCTACCGCGGCGCGGGCCGCCCCGAGGCCGCCTACCTGGTCGAGCGCCTGGTCACGCGCTGTGCCTGGGAGCTGGGGCTGCCGCAGGACGAGATCCGCAAGCGCAACTTCATCGCCAGCTTCCCCTACCAGACGCCGGTGGCGCTCCAGTACGACACGGGGGACTTCCACGCCTGCATGAACGAGTCGCAGAAGCTCGCCGACGTGGCCGGCTTCGAGGCCCGGCGCAAGGCCAGCGAGGCCAGGGGCCTACGGCGCGGCATGGGCTACAGCTGCTACATCGAGGCCTGCGGCCTGGCGCCCAGCAACATCGCCGGCGCCCTGGGCGCGCGCGCCGGCCTGTTCGAGGCCGGCGAGGTGCGCGTGCACCCCACGGGCAGCGTGACGGTGTTCACCGGCTCGCACAGCCACGGCCAGGGGCACGAAACGACCTTTGCACAACTGGTGGCGGCGCGCCTGGGGCTGGACCCGGGCCAGGTGGACATCGTGCACGGCGACACCGGCCGCGTGCCCTTCGGCATGGGCACCTACGGCAGCCGGTCGCTGTCGGTGGGCGGCACGGCCATCATGAAGGCGCTGGACAAGATCGAGGCCAAGGCCAAGAAGATCGCGGCCCACCTGATGGAGGCGAGCGACGCCGACATCGAGTTCGCGGGTGGCGAGTTCACCGTCAAGGGCACGGACAAGAAGGTCCCCTTCGCCCAGGTGGCGCTCACCGCCTACGTGCCGCACAACTACCCGCTCGACAAGCTGGAGCCGGGCCTGAACGAGACCGCCTTCTACGACCCGACCAACTTCACCTACCCCGCGGGCACCTACATCTGCGAGGTCGAGGTGGACCCGCAGACGGGCGTGGTGCGCGTGGACCGCTTCACCGCGGTGGACGACTTCGGCGTCATCGTCAACCCCATGATCGTCGAGGGCCAGGTGCACGGCGGCGTGGTGCAGGGCATGGGCCAGGCGCTGATGGAGCATGGCGTGTACGACCCCGATTCGGGCCAGCTACTCACCGGCAGCTACATGGACTACACCATGCCGCGCGCGGCCGACTTCCCCGAGTTCAAGCTCGGCCACGTGTGCACGCCCTGCACGCACAACCCCATAGGCAGCAAGGGCTGCGGCGAGGCCGGGGCCATAGGCTCGCCCCCGGCGGTGATCAACGCCGTGCTCGACGCGCTCAGGCCCCTGGGCGTGACCGACATCGACATGCCCGCCACGCCGCACCGCGTCTGGCAGGCCATCCAAAGCGCCGCAGCCTGAAAGGAGCACTCTCATGTACGCATTCACCTATGAGCGCCCCACCTCCGAGGCCGACGCGCTGAGGCTCGCCCAGGCCGGCGCCAGGCCGCTGGCCGGCGGCCAGACCCTTCTGGCATCGATGAAGCTGCGCCTGGCCGCGCCCGAGCAGATCGTGGACCTGGGCGCCGTGCCCGAACTGAAGGGCATACGCCGCGATGGCGACGCCCTGGTCATCGGCGCCATGACGCGCCACTGCGACGTGGCCGAGAGCGCCGAGGCGCGCGCCGCCATTCCCGCGCTGGCCGCATTGGCCGGCGGCATCGGCGACAAGCAGGTGCGCGCGCGCGGCACCATCGGCGGATCGGTGGCCAACAACGACCCCGCCGCCGACTACCCCGCCGCGCTGCTCGCGCTGGGCGCCACCGTGCACACCACGGCGCGCGCGATCGCCGCCGACGACTTCTTCCAGGGCCTGTTCGCCACGGCGCTGGAGGAGGGCGAGCTCATCACCGCCGTGCGCTTTCCCATTGCGGCGAAGGCAGCCTACGTCAAGTTCGCGCAGCCGGCCTCGCTGTTCGCGCTGATCGGCGTGTTCGTCGCGCAGACGGCCCAGGGCGTGCGCGTGGCCGTGACGGGCGGGGGTAACGGCGTGTTCCGCCACCAGGCGATGGAAAAGGCACTCGACGCGCGCTTCGCGCCCGAGGCGATCGCCGGCGTTCCGACCGAAGAGGCCGGCATGTCCAGCGACCTGCATGCGAGCAGCGCCTACCGCGCCCATCTGGTCGGCGTGATGGCGCAGCGCGCCGTGGCGCGGGCGCTGGCCTGAGGGCCGTGCCGGCCTTCACCCCCGCTCCCTCCGGGAGAGGGCAGGGGTGGAGGCCTGCTGCCTTATCAGAGCATTTTCGGGCTGTAACGCTTGTGTAGAAAGCGCTGGCAGCTATCAAAAGAAGAGTCCATGAACGCATCCACGCCCCCCTGCGTCTGCAACTCCATCGACGAACTGGCCGCGGCGCTGCAGGCCGTGGGCTACTTCGCCGACCGGCGCCTGGCCACGGCGGTGTTCCTGGCGCTCAAGCTCCAGCGCCCGCTGCTGCTCGAAGGCGAGCCCGGCGTGGGCAAGACCGAGCTGGCCAAGGCCCTGGCCCAGGCCTTGGGGCGCCAGCTGCTGCGCCTGCAGTGCTTCGACGGCATGGAGCAGCGCGAGGCGCTGTACGAATGGAACTACGCCGCGCAGCTGCTGCACCTGCGGGCCAACGAGGGCACGGCCAGCGCCAGCGCGCTGGAGCAGGAGGTCTACCAGCCGCGCTACCTGGTGCGCCGCCCGCTGCTGCAGGCGCTGGAGGCGCTGGAGCCCGGCGCGCTGCTGCTGATCGACGAGGTGGACCGCGCCGACGAGCCCTTCGAGGCCTTCCTGCTCGAATACCTGGGCGAATACCAGGTCAGCATTCCCGAGCTGGGCACGATACGCGCGGCCGTGCCGCCGGTGACCATACTGACGAGCAACCGCACGCGCGAGCTCAACGACGCGGTCAAGCGCCGCTGCCTGTACCACTGGCTGGACTACCCCGGGCGCGAGCGCGAACTGGCCATCGTGCACGCCCTCGTGCCGCAGGCGGGGCAGCGGCTTGCCGCGCAGGTGGCGGCGTTCGTGCAGCAGCTGCGCAGCAGCCCCTACGCCGACCGCTTCCAGCGCGCCCCGGGCATCGCCGAGACGGTGGAGTGGGCGCGCGCGCTGGTCGCGCTCGATACCCTGGTGCTCGACCCCGAGGTGGTGGCGGACACCGCCGGCATCCTGTTCAAGCAGCGCGACGACGTGGCGGCGCTCGATGCGGCGCTGGCGCGCGATGTGCTGCAGGCCGCGCAGGACTGAGCATGACAATATCCACCAGTCCCGCCACGCCGCGGCGCGCCTCGCAGCTGGGCGATGCGCGCAGCGGCAAGCTCGCGGCCAACCTGGTGGCCTTCGGCCGGGCGCTGCGCCGCGCCGGCGTGCCCGTCGACGGCGCGCGCATCGCCCTGGCCCAGCAGGCCATCGAGGCCGTGGGCGTGGCGCGCCGCGAGGACATGGCCGCCGCGCTGGAGGCGGTGCTGCTCAGCCGCGCGCAGGACCGCGCGGTGTTCGCCGAGCTGTTCGACGCCTTCTTCCGCGACCCCGAGCTCGCGCACAAGCTGCTCGCGCAGATGCTGCCGCGTGCCGAGGGCCACGCCGAGCCGCCGCGCCAGCGCCCCCGCGTGCGCGAAGCGCTGGCGCCCCCGAAACCCCAGGCACAGCAGGCCGCGGGCCCCGACCAGGCGGTGGACCTGGACGCCGCCATGACCGCCAGCGCCGCCCAGCGGCTGCGGCATGCCGACTTCAACCTGCTCAGCGCCAGCGAATACCGCCTGGTCGAACGCCTGGTGCGGGACATCCCGCTGCCGCTGCCCAGCGTCGCATCGCGGCGCACGCGCGGCGGCGCGCGCGGCGCGCGCGTCCACTGGGCGCGCACGCTGCGCCGGGCGGCGCGCAGCGGCGGGGATCTGGTCTCGCTCGCTCGCCTGCGGCGCAGGCGCCAGCCGCTGCCGCTCTTGCTGCTGGTGGACGTGTCGGGCTCCATGGAGCGCTACGCGCGGCTCCTGCTCGCCTTCCTGCACGCCGCCACGGCGCGCACGCGCCTGGACGGCGCGAACCTGCGCGTGCGCCGCGACGTGTTCGCCTTCGGCACCGCTCTGACCGACCTCACGCCCGCGTTCGCGCAGGCCGACACCGACGCCATGCTGGCGGACGCGGGCCGCGCCATCCACGACTTCGCCGGCGGCACGCGGCTGGGCGACAGCCTGGCGCAACTGCGCCAGCGGCACGGGCGCCGCCTGGTGGGCCGGCGCACGCTGGTGCTGATCGTCAGCGACGGGCTCGACACCGGCGAACCCGGCGCGCTGGCCGAGGAGCTCGCATGGCTCGGGCGCCGCTGCCGCCGCATGCTGTGGCTCAACCCGCTGCTGCGCTTCGATGGCTACGCGCCCAGCGCGCGCGGCGCGGCGCAGCTGCATCGCGCCTGCGACGGCATGCTGGCCGTCCACAACGTGAGCAAACTGCAGGAGCTGGCGGGCGCCATCGCCGCCCTGCTCGAACGATGAAGGAGACCGCACCATGGACATGCAAGGCGCACGCCAGCTTGCCATCGGCCAGCAACAGGCCTGGGACGCATTGAACGACCCCGGGGTGCTGAAGATCTGCATCCCCGGCTGCGACAGCATCGAGGCCACGGGCGAGGGCGCCTACGCCCTCGTCAACGCGATCAAGGTCGGCCCCGTGGCCGCCAAGTTCAAGGGCGCCATCCATCTGGCCGACGTGAACGCCCCGCACGGCTACACGCTCAACTTCGAGGGCAACGGCGGGGTGGCCGGCTTCGGCAAGGGCAGCGCCCGGGTCACGCTCACGCCCCAGGACGAGGGCTGCGAGCTTGCCTACACGGTGCACGCCACCGTGGGCGGCAAGATCGCCCAGGTGGGCCAGCGCCTGATAGACGGCGTGGCCAGGTCCATGGCCGAGAGTTTCTTCAAGCGTTTCGACGAGGAGATGCAGCGCCGCCACGGCCCGCCGCCCGAAGAGGCCGCGGAGGCCGGGGAAAAGCCCGGCGCGCTCAAGAAGATGTGGTCCCGGCTCAAGGGCGGCGACAAGCCCGCCGCCGACGGGGATTGAGAGGCCGCCATGGAAAACATCGACGTCACCGTGCTGCGCGCGCTGCGCGACTGGCGGCAGGCGGGCCACGGCGCCATCCTGGTCACGGTGGTGCGCACCTGGGGCTCGTCGCCCCGGCCGGTGGGCTCCATCATGGCGCTGCGGGCCGACGGCGCCGTGACGGGCTCGGTCTCGGGCGGCTGCATCGAGGACGACATGATCGCCCGTTACACCCAGCCGGGCGTGGCCGACGCGCTGCCGCACGCCGGGCCGCCGCAGTTCGCCAAGTACGGCGTCACGGCCGACGAGGCGCACCGCTTCGGCCTGCCCTGCGGCGGCACGCTGGAGCTGCTGATCGAGTTCGACCCCGACGCCGCGAGCCTTGCGGCGCTGGTGGATCGGCTCGATGCCGGGCAGCTGGTGCAGCGCAGCGTCCGCCTGGCCGACGGCGGCGTCGCGCTGACGCCCGCGCAGGCGCCGGCCGAGCTGGTGCTGGACGCGCAGCAACTGGTCAACACCTTCGGTCCCGAGTACCGCATGCTCATCATCGGCGCCGGGCAGATGAGCGAGTACCTGGCCACGATGGCGCTGTTCTGCGGCTTCGCCGTTACCGTCTGCGACCCGCGCGAGGAATACCGCAGCGGCTTCGCCGTGCCCGGCGCGCGCCTGCTTGCCACCATGCCCGACGACACGGTCGCCGCGTTCGCCCCCGATGCGCGCTCGTGCGTCGTGGCGCTCACGCACGACCCCAAGCTCGACGACCTGGCGCTCCTGCAGGCGCTGGAGACGCCCGCGTTCTACATCGGTGCCATCGGCAGCCGGCGCAACAACCAGGCGCGCCGCCAGCGCATGATCGAGCACCTGGGGCAGACCGGGGAAAGCCTGGCGCGCCTGCGCGGGCCCGTCGGCATCTACATCGGCAGCAAGACGCCGCCCGAGATCGCGGTGAGCATCATGGCCGAGGTGCTGGCGGTGAAGAACGGCGTGGCGCTGCCGCCCGGCGTGGACGTGGCGCACGTCAAGGACAGCCAGGGCCTGGCGGGGCCGGGCTCGGCATGCCTGGCCGACTGATGCGGGAGAGCCAACAGCGCATCGGCGCGGTGGTCATGGCCGCGGGGGCGGGGCGGCGCATGGGCCACGTTCCTAAGGGCCTGCTGCGCCGCGGCGGCGAGCCGCTGCTGCTGCGCCAGATCCGCCTGCTGGCCGAGGCCGGCGTGGACGAGGCCGTGGTCGTGCTGGGTCACCACGCGGAGCGGCTGGAGCCGGTGCTGCGGCAGGCGGGCTCTGCGCCGCGGGGCATGGCGCTGCGCTGGGTCGCCAACCCCGCGCCCGACGAGGGCCCGGGCGCGTCCCTGCGCTGCGGCCTGGCCGCGCTGCCCGACGGCCTGACGACGCTGCTGGTGATGCTGGCCGACCAGCCGCTGCTGGAGCTTCAGGATGTGCAGGCCATGCTGGCCGCGTGGCGCGCGCGCGCCGCGGGCGTGGAGCTGGCCGTGCCCCAGCACGCGGGCCAGCCAGGCCACCCCATCGTGTTCGGCCCGCTGGTGCGCGGCCAGGTGCTGCGGGCGCAGGGCGGCGCGGGCGTGCGCGAATGGCGGCGCGCCCATGGCGATCAAGTGCTGCTCGTGCCGCTCTCGCATGCGCGCTGCACCACCGACGTGGATACGCCGGACGACGTGCAGCGGCTGGGCCGGGATTTCGGCGTGTGGCTGGAGTAGTGGCAGGTCAGCCCTGCTCGGCCAGCAGGTCCTGCAGGGCCTTGACCTGCTGGCGCAGGCGCTCGTTCTCGGCCTCCAGCTCGGCCACGCGCTGGCGCAGTTCGTCGGGCGATGCGGCGGGGCCGCCGCCCTCCTGCGCGGTGGCGGCGGGGGCCTCGGCCTTGGGCTTCTTCTTGGCATCGCGCACGCGGCGCGCGGCCTGCTTGAGCTCCTGCGCGCCGCCCGCGGCCACGCTCTTCTGCTCGTCCACGGGCAGGGTGGCGACCACGGCGGCGGCGTTCAGGGACAGCTCGCCCGACTTCACGGCGGCCACCACCTCGGGCGCGGCGTTCTGGTGTATGGCCTCGATCATCTTCACCTGGGCGGCCGTCAGCCGCGCGGCGCGGGCCAGTGCCTCGCGCGTGTCCAGCGCGTCCTCGGGCACCTTGGGTACGCTCGCCAGGGCCTTGGCCACGACGGGGTCGGTGTCGCCCTCCCAGGGGGCCTGCGCCTCGGGCGATTGCCCGGCCTCGGCCTTGGCGGCCACCACGGCCGCAGCGGCGGCCGCGCGGCGCTCGGCAATGATCTCGCGCTTGCGCAGCGCCAGCACGCCGCGCTGGAACTCCGACACGCTGCGCCGGCCCAGGTGCTGGTCGATCATCCACAGGTGCACGTCCTCCATGTTCTGAAAGCGCGTGTTCTGCACGGTCTTGAACGGCAGGCCGTGCTTCCTGCAGATGCCGTAGCGGTTGTGGCCGTCCACGAGGACGTTGCCCCACAGCACCAGCGCGTCGCGGCAGCCTTCCTCCAGGATGCTGCGCTCCAGCGCGTCATGCTCGTCGGGCGTGAGGGGGTCGATGTAGGCTTTGAGTTCAGGCAGGACGACGATGTCTTCAGGATTCATGGAGGCTTCGGATTGGAACTGACGGTGCTTTTGGGATTACCGTGCATCTGCGTACCTTACTGGCGGGCAGATGCCGGATTTCATTTTGGGATCCGACCCTCATCATTGCGGGCAGCCAGGAGTAACTGCGATTTTATTATCCGAATAAATATAGTTGATACAGGTTAGTGAATTTCCGTCAGTTGACTGGATTTCCAAGGTGCTAATCCCGCTTCCTGAGCCTGAAAGGATCTTGCCGGACGCGAAATTAGCGCCAATATCATTGGGTACATCAAAATATTTGTAGTGATTGTTTTTCAATTCGGATAAAGGGAAATTCTGACGAAATACTTTCCCATCGCTGGCTGAGAGCTCCAATTGAGCATCGCCAGGGTTATCCCGGGTATGAGTTTCAAATTTAATTCCAATACGCTTCAAGGTGCCATTGTCATCATTCTTTGGTGAAAATATCTTTAGTGCGATTGGGGTCGATTCGTCGAGTGGCCGAGTTGCTGATATTTTTCCTTCGTCAACATTCAGCGCTGCATGATCTTGCATGAGCCGATCTGATTTGATATAAAAATAGCTGCCCTTAGTGATTGCACGATAGCTGGAATTTATGATTTCCATGACGCAAGGCTCGTAGTCTTGGATGCTGTATCTTTCCCAGACCTTCCAGTTATCGAACCATATTACAGATGGACGGTGCAATTCAAGATCTTTGCATATATCAATTTTATACCCATCCACAGGATTTTTATTATATGCAGCCTGCCATGGTAGATAGTAGTAGTGTCCTGATGTGGGTGATTTTCCGGTGTCGATGTAGATTGATGGTCTAAATATCAATGCCAGTAGATCCTTATCGTTTTCGACGAGTTCTGTGATAAGGCCATAATCTGCGGTGGCGTTCCTCGTGTTTGAGTATGATTTGAAATCAGACTTCCTCACTCCGTATGGCGAAGAAATGGCTTTTCTGCTAGCCAGTTCAAAGAGAAGAATTGTGCAAAGAATGCCCAGAATGATGAGTGCAATTTTTTTTGTGGAAAGTTTTCCATTTATTTCGTCAATATAATAACTGCCTAGCACTGAAAAAACGGCCAATCCGGCAACATCAAGCCCCGCATCATGGAATCCAGTGCTGCCCCTCGGATTCAACATGATTAAGGATAGAAAAAATAAAACAACCGAGAATGCGGTCAGTTTATTATTTTTCTTGAAAATTTGGGGCTTCTCTGTTTTTGCGAGAAAAAACAGTGATGCTATGAGTCCAAATAGAATGAAGGTGTGTACTATCGCTGGGCGCGAAAAATCAATGAAGAATAAATTCTTTATTGCACCCAAGTTGAACTCTATGAATTTGGAGTAAACCGCTTGATTGAAGTAGAAATGATAGATGAAATATCCTTCGAAGTCTGCATTCAAAGCGATCCAAATGGCGACGATTGAAGTCGCGAAAAGTGCACCCCAAAAAACCGGGATGATTTGTTTAAATATCTCGGTGTAATGGCGGTTTGTTATGATTAATATGATGGATGATGTCGATATTAGTATAACAGAGGGGCCGAAGGCATATGCAGTGAAGCAGATGATGGCGCATGAAAAGCCTGCGGACGCGAAACCGAATGCTGTTGGCTTATGGCCGTAAAGCAGCGGAAGAAAGACTTGTGTTATTGGAATGATGAATAGGAATCCACCGATTTGGTGGTAAAGCATCATGTGTATGCCCTGTACTGCCCATATCGAGGATAAGAGCACCAGGAATGCGCCAGTAGCAATCAGTCGACTTGTCGTATTTTTGAATATGGGCGAGGTATATATGGAGAGACTGGCAAGCAGGGCCAGTCCTACCATGAACCATCGGATATGCGAGAAGTTAGTAGGGTCTACTAGATTGACGTAGGCGTGAGAGATGATGTAGGCGACAGGCCCGTGGTGCGCAAAAATATCGTGATATAGGCGCATTCCGGCTTTTATCATCTGGGCGGCGACCAGTTTCTCGGTTTCATCGCCGAATTCAAACATATTCAAGCTTGCCTTTGCACGGGCTAAAAATATTAGCACACCAAAAATGGCAAGAACTATCGCAAAGGTTCTGATATATGGCTTGCCCGAAGCGTCTTGATAATTGTTTGATATTCTTTCCATATCGCCTTAATTTATTAATTCACAACACTAGGAGATCTCGATATTTTTCTGCCTATACGCCGCCCCTCCCTGATGGCGTAGTTTGTTCCGCGGTCCTCCGGGTAGATCTGGGCCATAGTGCATATGTGGAGGCCTTCAGCAGGCCCGTCTTCATCGGGTATCAATGTACTGTAGTACTTCTCGACAACTGGTTGTGACCAGCGTGCTCGCCAAAGATGATGCTTCTGGATCCATGTTCTGTCGAATCGGGGGAACATCTTCTGAATAAAGGGTATAGCGTAATCAAGAAACTCGTCCGCCGTCATCGAATAAAGTCGATCAGTATGGGGTAGGTATTTTGACAAATACACTATGTGGCGACCTCCGTAGGTTTCCGGTCGCTCGAAGTTCGTGTGCTCGATTACGCCCACAAATGGAAAGCTGGGGTCGTTGACATTGAGCCAGTAAGTTTCAGATAGAGGTCTATCAAGCTCAAGAACCAAACATACATTACCGATATATTGGATGCGATTCAAGGAGTCCAAGTACTCGGAAGGCGCCCAGCTTTTAATCATCTCTGATATGATTGGCAGAGCTGTAGTGAAAATGATGCGTTTCGAAGAAATAGTGCCATCGGTTGTTTTGACAATCCAGTCACCCCCCTCTTTTGTTACCGAGGAAACTGGGGTGTTTACGGCAATGATTCCGCCCAGATCGCGAATTCTTTGGGCTAAGGCTTCTGCGAGCGCGACGAAGCCACCCTTGAAATAGGCTAAACGCTCCTCGCCACCTTTTCCTCGGCTTCCACCACGAAGCTTTAATTTATTCCAGAACCAGACGGCGGAAACATCTTCCGCATATGGGCCAAACTTCCCCTTCAGAAGAGGTTGCCAAACCACGCGATAAACATTTTCGCCGCCCAAACTCTTAAGCCACTCATGAGCCGTCTTGGCTTCTAGATTCTTCCAGTTTTTGACACGTCTTGCACGTAAAGCGAGCAGGCCAAGACGGATACGATCAAGAAACGCCAAAGGTGTGAAGTTCAAAAGATCCCATGGCGTTGATAGCTTGAAGAAATTGTTGGCGTAGTAGACGCCAGTATTGGTTGGATTGATTTCAACCTTGTTCTGGAGGCCGAGTTCTTCTATCAAGGTCATTACTTCTAGATCATTGGTAAACCAATGATGGTAGAAGCGGTCGAGCTTTTCACCACCAACATCAAATGCGGCTGCGAGCCCTCCAATCTCCGGTTCCGACTCAAGAACTGTGACCTTTATACCGCTTTTAACTAACTCGTAGGCAGCTGTCAGCCCAGTGAACCCTCCGCCAATGATCGTTATTTCAGTCTGTTGAAAATTATTCGCCATAAGAGTTATTTGGTTTTCTTCATGGGGTTGATCAGAAAGTATAATCCTCCTACAACCGTGGGAGGAAGCCACAGCACGGCATGTACTATGAAGGCAAATGCAATCGAACTCTCTTCTCTGTTGCCGAGAGCAATCATGGCTTGACTTGTGAAATAGTCGAATGTGCCAACATAGCCCGGGGTGCTTGGTATTATTGTCGCAAGTGTACCGACCGGCAAGGCAAGCCAGGCCGCGAGGTCATAGGAAATTGTAGGAATTGATAATGCAATGAACCAGAAAACAAGACCTTCAGAAAGCCATGCAGCAAAAGACCAGCAAATCAACTTGATCATTGTCGAGCCCTTGGACGTATGCTCCAGGGCAGTGAATATCTTCGTAAATTCTGCATCTAGCTTTTGGCCAAATTTTGGAAAGGCTTTCGATATGACCTTGCTAAGCCAGTGAGCAAATGGTTTGAAAATAGATGGAAAAATCAGCAAAAATAAAATTATTGCTCCTCCGGAAAGTAGCGCGCTTCCACCAATGCCTATCAATCTTGAAGAGTCCATCCCGAAGTAGGCGAGCGCGATTCCAAGGAACAACACTACCATAAGCAGATCCAATAAACGCTCAACAAAGAGCGTGGTGATCGATGTGGCAGCGCTTATGCGCAACTGCTTGTTGAATTTGATTGCTCGGAAAATGTCGCCAGCTCGGAAAGGGAGAACATTATTTGCAGCCACACTCGCCATCAATGGGCCGGCGCATTCTTTCCAATTGAGCTTTGTGTTTTCATTGATGAGCATCAAGCGCCATCGTTCTATTCTGCATGAATAGCCGGCAAAAAAGACGAATATGGCTATGACTATGTATGAGATTTCCGTCTGGTGAATCGACTCGATCAGCTCTCGAGTATTGATGTCCTTGAGTGCAAGCCATATGAAGAATATGGCCAATCCAGGGCCAATAATAATCCGAAAGATTCTATTCATGTGTTGGTTATGTTTACTACCGGGCTGCGCGACATCTTCGGGCCTTCGTTGGAGAATCCTAGATATTCCTGAACGACATATAGCGGTCTTTTTTTGATTTCGCTGTAAATTCGCCCAACATATTCGCCAAGTATTCCTATGCTGACCAATTGAACGCCGCCTATGAACAGGACCGCGATCATTAGGGCTGTCCATCCTTCAACCCATGTGTTGGTGAATATCCTCAGGAATAACGCATAGGCGATGCCAATCAGTGACAACGCTGCAGACGCCATTCCTAGGGCGACCGATAGTTGCAAGGGCTTGGTTGAAAATGAAAGAATGCCGTCGGTGGCAAAGCGGAGCATTTTTCTTAACGGATATTTGCTCTCGCCTGCAAAGCGCTCTGCGCGCTTATAGGGAAGTGCTACTTGCTTGAATCCTACCCAGCTGACCATTCCTCGGACAAAGCGGTCTCTCTCTGGCATGGCTCTCAAAGTATCGACGACAGCACGGCTCATCAGGCGGAAGTCGCCAGTGTCCAGTGGTATGGGGACGTCCGAAAGCTTATTTAGCAATCTGTAAAATCCACGGGCTGTGGCAAGTTTGAAGGCTGATTCGCCTGGCCTTTCTGTGCGAGTCCCGTATACGACGTCATACCCCTCCTTCCACTTGGCAATCATCTCATGGACGACTTCAGGGGGGTCTTGTAAATCGGCATCGATCAGAACAACTGCATTGCCGACCGCTGCATCGATTCCAGCGGTAACCGCGATTTGGTGGCCAAAATTGCGCGCGAAACAAATTACCTTGATTCTGGTGTCTTCGGATGCGTAATTTCTCAGAAGTTCGCGAGTTCTATCCCGGCTCCCATCATCGACAAATATTAACTCGACATCCAGTTCTGTAAGCTCGGAGCAGAATATTTTAAGTCGCTTTAGTGTTTCGGAGATTACTTCTTCTTCATTGTAGCAGGGGACTATTATTGAAATTAATTCTTGTTTCTTTTCGGCTTTTGGTATGGCAGTCATTGATATTCTTTGGGGTGAATTTAATGCTTGATAGGGTCTCAATGGGTAGTCCGGGCCTGAAGTGAAACACTTGAACTTCAGGTAACTGCATGGCAGATTCAAATCTGCAGCAGGCGAGCGATCAGGGCACCCTCCACAGGTCCGTCGAGCGGTATGCACACGCGCACCGGGCTGCCCTGGGCGACCTGCACGGGCTCGCCGTCGAGGTTGAACATCTTCTCCAGCCGCACTTGGCGGTTGCCCTGGGGGTGGATGATCTCCAGCATGTCGCCGACCTGGAAGCGGTTCTTCGTTTCCACCTCGGCCAAGCCATCGGCCCAGCCGCGCACCTCGCCGACGAAGTGGGCGCGCTGCAGCACGCTGTTGCCGGTTTCGTAGTTCTGGTAGTCGTTGGCGGGGCGGCGCTCCAGCAGGCCGCCGGTGTAGCCGCGGTTGGCCAGGCCCTCCAGCTCGGTGATGAGGTGAGGGTTGAACGGGCGGCCGGCCACTGCGTCGTCGATGGCGCGGCGGTAGACCTGCGCGGTGCGCGCCACGTAGTACAGGCTCTTGGTGCGGCCCTCGATCTTCAGCGAATCGACGCCGATCTTCACCAGCCGCTCCACATGCTCCACGGCGCGCAGGTCCTTGGAGTTCATGATGTAGGTGCCGTGCTCGTCCTCCATGATCGGCATCAACTCGCCGGGGCGGCCGATTTCCTCGATCAGGTAGACCTGGTCCGCCTTCGGATGCCGCTGGCCGCTGCCGCAGGTGCTGCTGAACTGCGCGTCGGCCGCCTCGCGCGCCTGCTCGAAGTTGAAGCCCTTGTCCATGCCGGTGGCCAGGGCCTCGCCGGTGTTCGGGTCCACGGCCGCGTCGTGCGTCTTGTATTCCCAGCGGCAGGCGTTGGTGCAGGTGCCCTGGTTCGGGTCGCGGTGGTTGAAGTAGCCACTGAGCAGGCAGCGGCCCGAGTAGGCGATGCACAGCGCGCCGTGCACGAAGACCTCGATCTCCATGTCGGGGCATTCCTGGCGGATCTTCTCAATCTCGTCGAGGGAGAGTTCGCGCGAGAGGATGATGCGCGACACGCCCGCCTTCTGCCAGAACTTCACCGTGGCCCAGTTGGTGGTGTTGGCCTGCACGGAGAGGTGCACCTCGGTCTCGGGCCACTTTTCCTTGACCATCATGATGAGGCCGGGGTCGGCCATGATGAGCGCGTCGGGCTTGCAGTCGATCACGGGCTCGATGTCGCGCAGGTAGGTGCGCACCTTGTCGTTGTGCGCGATGAGGTTGCTGGTGACGAAGAACTTCTTGCCGCGCGCGTGCGCCTCCTGTATGCCCTGGGCGATCTGCTCCAGGCGGAACTCGTTGTTGCGCGCACGCAAGGAGTAGCGCGGCTGGCCGGCGTAGACGGCGTCGGCGCCGAAGTCGTAGGCCGCGCGCATCTTGTCGAGCGAGCCGGCGGGCAGCAGCAGTTCGGGTGCTTTGGGGGTCATGGGCGCGATTTTCGCCGATGCGCCACTGACCCTACGGGATGGCCGCGTTCATTCGGGGCGCTGGCGCGGCGGCACGCGCGTCTGCAGCGGCGCGGGCTGGTACGCGGGGTCGAAGCTGCAGCCGGCGCCGAGGCGGGCCTCGAACGCCGGGCAGGCGGCGGCGATGCCGGCGGGCGTGGGCTTGGCGCCGGTCTCCACCCAGCGCAGCAGGGCACTCGCCAATGTGGCATAGGTGGCGTCGCTGATGTAGCTGTGCGTGCCCCGGGTGGTGAAGGTCTGCACCAGGCGGCGGCCGCTGCCGCCCTGCCGCATCACGCTGCGAAAGCGCGCGTCCAGCTCGACGAAGGCCGTGGGGTCGGAGATCCACTTGGTGCTGAGCACGGGCACGGGAATCCTGCCCGTGGGGTCCGTGTCGTCGGCGAACTGGCGGTACGCGGCGGGGTCGGCGCGGTAGCGCAGCACGCCGGCGTTGAGCGCCGCGTCGTCGGCCGAGCCGGTATAGACCGCGCCCTCGTTGCCGAAGGGGCTGCGGCCGCCCGTGCGCCTGCTGCTGATGTCCTGGAAGTGCAGCGTGCCCCAGGCGAGGTGCGAGGTGATGCTGCTCTCGGGAATCCTGATGACCTGGCTGATGGTCCGTGCCTTGGCCCGCTGCTGCGTGCTGCGCCCGGCCGCGGGCCTGTCCAGCGCCAGGCACTCGTTCACGCGGCCCGCGACGTCGGCCGCCGTCATGTGCGCGCCCGCGGGCAGGCCCAGGTTCAGCGCGTACTGCGGCTCGGTGAGGCGCGGGTGGTTGCCGCACAGGTACTGGTAGACCACGCGCAGGTCCAGGCGGAAGTCGTAGGCGTGCGTGCCCCCGCCCAGCACGCCGCTGGTGAGCAGCACGCCGTCGTACGGCTGCTCGCCCACGGTCTGCGCGGTGAACATCTCGGCCGCCTTGGCTGCCACGCCCGCGCCCCAGGACTGGCCGTGCAGGAGGGTGCGCCGGGGCTGGCCCACATGGCTGCGGAAGATGCCGCGCAGGCGCTCGGTGTCCTCGGCGGCCGCGCGCACGGCCACGCCGCCCTGGCGGAAGGTGGAGCCGGCCCAGGCATAGCCGGCCCTGACCATGATGGCCCAGCGCTCCAGGTCTTCCACGGCGCGCTGCGGCGAGGGCGCGGACAGCAGCGGGCCGCCATGCGCATGCAGTACCAGCACGCCGTTCCAGTCGGCGGGCCGGGCGATCAGGTAGTAGGCGCCCTGCGAGTCCCTGCCCGACAGGCAGGTGGTGCCGGTGGGCAGGGCGGCTGGGCAGGCGGTGGCCCGGGGCGCCACCTCGGCCGATGCGGCCGGCCCGCGCAGGGCCGCGGGCCCCGTGCCGCAGCCCGTGACGCCGAGCAGGGCGGCGAGCGAAAGGCCGCCGAGGCGGGATGCGTGGCGCATGGGTTTCTCCTTCGTCGTTCGTGGACGTCAGTGTGCTTCAGCGCGCAGATGGTGCACCAGCTGCTGCGTGAAGGGCGGCAGCGCATGCGCGTCGCGCAGGCACAGCACCAGGGAGCGCCGGGCCCAGGCGTCGCTCAGCGGCACGGGCCGGATGCGCAGCGCCCGGGCATGGCGCCGCGCGGCGGCCAGGGGCACCACGGCCACGCCGGCGCCCAGGCCCACCAGGCGGCACACGGCCTCCAGGTGCTGCAGCCGTGCGCGGTAGCGGGCGCGCGGCCCCAGGTGGCGGCTGACCAGCGCCTGCAGCGCACTGCCATGCGGCAACCCGACGAAGTCCTGGTCCTGCAGTTGCGCCAGCGCGACGCAGCGCTGCGCGGCCAGCGCATGCCCCACGGGTACGGCCAGCGCCAGCGGGTCGGGGCGGAAGGGCAGGGTGGACAGGCCCTGCAGGTCGGTGGCGTCCGAGACCACGCCCAGGTCGGCCAGCCCGGCGCGCACGGTGTCGGCGATGTCCTGGCTGGTGCGCTCCTCCAGCTCCACCGATACGCGCGGGTGCGCGGCCAGGAAGGCCGGCAGCAGCGGCGGCAGGTGCTCGCCGAGGGCCGAGGTGTTGCACAGCAGGTGCACATGGCCGGCCAGGCCCGCGCCGTGGTCGGCCAGGTCGCCGCGCAGGTGCTCCATCTGCCGCAGCACCAGCCGCGCATGGTGCAGCAGCGTGTGCCCCGCCGCCGTAAGCCGCACGCCGCGCTGGCCGCGCACGAGCAGCGCGGCGCCCAGGGCGCTTTCCATGCCGCGTATGCGCTCGCTGGCGGAGGGCAGCGCCAGGTGGCTGCGCGCGGCGCCGCCGGTGATGGAGCCGGCCTCGTGCACGTGCACGAAGAGCCGCAGGTCGGTCAGGTCGAAAGGCATGGCGCCATGGATACCACACTCCAGGCTTCGGCGGAGCCGCAGGCCGGGTACGCCACTTCCGCATTGGCGGCGGGCCGGCGGGGCGGAACAATCGCGCCATGCCATCGACCGAGCTGCTGTCCCTTCTTCCGCTCTGGCTGGCCATGGCTGCCGTGGTGTTCCTGCTGGCCGGCGTGGTCAAGGGCGTGGTGGGCCTGGGCCTGCCCACGGGGGCCATGGCGCTGCTGGCCCTGCGCCTGGTGCCGGCCGAGGCGGCGGCGCTGCTGGTCGTGCCGTCGCTGGCCACCAACGTCTGGCAGACGCGGCCCTGGGGCACGCTGGGGCCATTGGGCAAACGCCTGGCCGGCCTGCTGCTGGGCGTGTGCGCGGGCATGTGGGCGGGGGCCTGGCTGCTGGGCGCGCCAGCCGGCGCCTGGGCGCGCGTGGCCCTGGGCATGGCGCTGATCGGCTACGCGCTGTGGTCGCTGGCGGGGGCTTCGCCGCATGTGCCGCGGCGCATGGAACGCTGGCTGGGGCTGCTGGCGGGCGCGCTCACAGGCTTCGTGACGGCGGCCACGGGCGTGTTCGTGGTTCCGGCCGTGCCCTACCTGGTCCGCCCTGAACAATTCCGCTTTCAGCCGCAGGCGGGTCGGTTCTCGACCGGAGCGGCGAGCAGTGCTGCGATGACCGCCTGCATCGACAGCCCGAAGCGGGCGCAATAAAGCCGCAGCGCGGCCAGGATCATTCGCAGGTTGTGCCCGGCGCCGCACATCACCGCGTGCAGCGCATCGCCCAGCGCGCCCTTGAGCGGATTGCGGCCCAGTCGTCCGTCCATCTTCATGTGCCCAATCGCTGGCTCGATGGCGCTGCGCCGCTTGATCATGGCCTTGAGCGTCCTGGTGACGCCGCGTCGTTGTCCCGAGCGCAGGATGCGCACGCCTTCGATCTCCACACCCCGATAGGCCTTGTCCACGATGGCCGTGGCCGGTGGCCTGTCCGTGCCGGTGAGGATGCCCACCTGTTCCAGTGTCTCGCCCAGCGTGTGGCCGTCGTAGGGGTTGCCCGGCATGGAGCGCATGCCCACCACCAGGCCTTCTTTCAGCGTGGTGGCGATGCTGACCTTCACACCGAACTCATACGGTGTTCTGGCCTTGCCCTTGCTGATGCACTCCACCTCGGGCGCGTGCAGGGCGTACAGCTTGTTCTTGTCTTTCGTCCGTTGGGTCAGGATGCGGCCGGTGCGTTGCAGCAGGTCCTGGATCTTGGCCTTGGCCGCTTCGGGCAGTACGTGCAGTTGGCGCTGCACCTCGCGATGCACCCGCCCGACGCGGGTGCGCAGCGTGCGCACGGCCTTGCGCATGCGCTTGAATTGCTTGGCGTGTGCGTAGCGCCCGATCTGTGCGGCCAGCCGCGGGGCCACCCGGTTGTAGTTCTGGCGCAGCCGAAGTCCGTTGTCCTCAGCCGCCTTGACCAAGTGCTGGCGGCTCTTGTCCAGCAGCCGGCTGTCCGTCGGATGGGCGATGGCCTTGGGCATGACGGTGGTGTCCACGATCACCTGCTGCGTGCTGGCCTTGTGGATCACACCGCCACGCCGGGCCGCATCGATGCTGGCCGCCAGCAGCGTCTCCACGCCTTCTTCTCCGACGCGCTTTCTCCAGCGCGTCAGGCTGGACGGGTCGATGGGCAGTTCGGTCTGCAGGTAGGTCTCGCCGCAGAAGAACTGCCAGTAAGGGTTCTCCACCCAGGTGTTGACCACGGCTTCATCGGAGGCATCGAAGGTGTGCTGCAGGTACAGCAGCCCGGCAACCAGGCGCGGCGCCAAGGCGGGCCGGCCGCGCCCCGAAGTGAACGACACCGCGAACGTGCGCTCGATCTCGGCCCAGTCGATCAGCGCTGCCAGCTTGACCAGCGGGTGCTTCATGTTGATCTGCTCGTCCAGCCTTGGACGGAACAGCTCGGCCGTTTGCGGCTGCGAAGGCTTCGGACCCATCTGACTCCTCGGAGCAATTTGCAAGACAACAGGTAATGGCAAAACCATACCTTGCAAATCCAGCGCCCATCAATACGAAGAACTGCGAACCAGATCAACGGCTTGCGAGTTGTTCAGGTCGGACTACCTGCAGTCGCTGGGCCTGCAGCGCGACGCTTTCGTGCAGGCCATGGGGCTGAGCTTTTCCGTCTCCACGCTGGCCCTGGCCGTGGGGCTGGCGGGCAATGCGAGCCTGCCCGGCGCGATGCTGGGCTGGTCCGTGCTGATGCTGGCGCCCGCGCTGCTGGGCATGGCGCTGGGCGGCTGGCTGCGACGGCGCCTGTCGCCGCTGTGGTTCCGGCGTTGCCTGATGGCGGGGCTGCTGGCGCTTGGCGGGCACATGGTGCTGGCGGGATAGCGCCCCGCGCGGCCCGCCCTCACACCCGCCGCTTGTCCAGCTTGCGCGCGAGCGTGCGCCGGTGCATTCCCAGGCGCCGCGCGGCCTCGGTGATGTTGAAGCCGGTCTCGGCCAGCACCTCGTGGATGCGCTCCCACTCCAGCGTCTTGATGGAGCTGCATCGGTTGGTGAGCTCCACGTCGGCGTTGCCTTCGGTGAGGCCGAAGGCGGCCTCGATGTCGTCGGTGTTGGACGGCTTGGCCAGGTAGTGGCAGGCGCCGAGCTTCACGGCCTCCACGGCCGTGGCGATGCTGGCGTAGCCCGTGAGCACGACGATGAGCATGCCCTCGTCGTGCGCGTGCAGCTCGCGCACGCAGGCCAGGCCCGTGGCCTCGCCCTTGAGCTTGAGGTCCACCACGGCGTAGCCGGGGCTGTGCGCACCGAGTAGCTCCCGGACCCGCGCCAGGCTGTCCGCCCGCAGCACGCGGTAGCCGCGCCGCTCGAACGAGCGCGCCAGCGTGCGGGCAAAGGCCTCGTCGTCCTCCACGAGCAGCAGCAGGCGTTCGGCGTCCATTCAGAAAGTCTCGTGTCCAGTGTCCAGCGCAATTGCGGCCAGCGGCAGCGTGATGGTGACCCGCGCGCCGCCGCCGGGAAGGTTCTCGGCGTGCACGCTGCCGCCCAGGGTGCGCGCCACGTTCAGTGACAGGAACAGTCCGAGCCCGCCGCCGGGCTGTCCCTTGCTCGACTGGTAGGGGGCGCCCAGCCGCGCGAGCATGGTGGGCGCGAAGCCGGGCCCGTCGTCCGAGATGGCGATGCGCAGCATGTCCTGCTCGCGCTCGGCCACGAGGCCGACCCAGTGGGGCGATGCGTCGCGCGCATTGTCGAGCACATTGAAAACCATCTGCTGCAGCGTGACATCGGACACCATGGGGCCGTCCTGGCCGAAGCGGTTGTCGTAGTCGAAGCGGTCCACGGCCCGCGTGGCGCGCCACTCGCGCGCCAGCGCGTCGAGGAACTGGCGCACCGTGGTCTGCGCCGAGGCTTCGGCGCGCGCCTCGCCGGCCGACAGAAGGATGCCGCTGACGATGGTCTTGCAGCGCTGCAGCTGCACCTGCATCTCGGCCACGTCCTGCTGCAGCGCGGCATTGTCGGCCAATGCGGGGTCGCGGCGCCAGTCGCCCAGGATCACGGCCATGGTGGACAGCGGCGTGCCCAGCTCGTGCGCCGCGCCCGAGGCCAGCAGGCCCATGCGCAGCACGTGCTGCTGCTCGGCCGCGCGCTGGCGCGCGGCGGCCAGGCGCGCGTCGCGCTCGCGCAGGTTGTGGTTGATGCGGCTGATGAAGATCACCACCAGCGCCGCGTTGAGCATGAAGCACACCAGCAGGCCCAGCACATAGGGGCTGGCCAGCCCGCGCGAGAAATCGGGCGAGAGCTGCAGCGGCACGCGGTAGTGCGCCAGCAGCGCCAGGCACAGCGCCGTGATGCACACCATGGCCCAGATGTAGCCGCTGCGCAGCAGGGCCGCGCCCAGCGCGATCTGCAGCAGGAACAGCAGGGCGAAGGGGTTGCCGGTGCCGCCGCTCAGGTACAGCTGCACGGTGAGCACGGCCACGTCCACCAGCAGGGCCAGGAACAGCTCCACGTTGCGCACGCCGCGCCCGGTGCGCCAGCGCAGCAGGCTCGTCACGTTGTACAGGGCCAGGCACCCCACCACCATGAGCATCTCGCGCAGCGGCAGGGGCAGCTGCAGGCCGTAGTGCGCGACCTCGATGGTGAAGATCTGGCCCACGACGGCGATCCAGCGCAGCTGTATGAGCTGCTGCAGGTTCTTCAGCCCCGCCGCGGCATCGGCCGAGCGCGCCTTGAGGGTCGCTGGCGTGCCAGGCGTCATCGGGCGGAAGCGGCGGCGCGCAGCCGCAGTTCGTGGCGCGTAACGAAGACCGTTGCCGCGGCGGCCATGGCCGCCAGGCCGAACCAGGTGATGGCGTAGACGAGGTGGCTGTTGTGGAAGCGCACCACCGTCATGCCGGGCCTGGGCCAGGGGCCTGCGCCGGGGCTGGCATTGCCCGCGCGCGGGTCGGGAATGCCAGCGTCGATGAAGAACGGGGCGGCGTCCTCCAGGCCCAGCGCCCGGGCGATGGCGGCCACGTCGCGCGAATGCCAGCGCTGGCGTGCGGGGTCGTTGCTGCGCAGAAAGCCGCCGCCGGGCTCGGTCATGCGCAGCAGGCCCCGGACTTGCGCCGCGGCGCCTTCCCGCGCCAGCGGGAAGGCCGTGCCCGCGGCCCACGCGCCGCGCTGCGCCTCTGGGATGAAGCCGCGGTTGACCAGCACCTGTCCACCCGCATCGAGCTGCAGCGCCGTGAGCACCCAGAAGCCCGCGCCGAGCTCCGTGGCGGCCTGTGTCAGCACGGTCTTGCCTGCGAGCCAGCGGCCCTGGGCCAACACGGGCAGGTACTCGTGGCCGGCAGCGTCCACGCGCGGCCAGTCGGCGCGCGGCGGCAGGGGCACGGGCTCGGCGTGCAGGCGCTGCTCCACGCGCTGCATCAGAGCGAGCTTCCAGACGCGCCGCTCCACCTGCCAGGCGCCCAGCGCGGCGAACGCGAGGGCCAGGGCGACGCCTGCCAGGGCAAGCAGCGCCAGCGTGCGCCCGGAGCGCGGCGCATTCGGTTGGTCTGCGGCCGGCGCTCTCAAGGTCAAGGATGCGAAGGCATCATGGCCGCGTTCATGTGGAACATGACCCACAGGGTACCGGCGATGGTGACGGCCAGGAACACGATGGTGAAGAGGGTGGACAGCATGGTCCAGCCGCCCTGGATCTTGCCGTTCATGTGCAGGAAGTACACCATGTGCACGACGATCTGCACCGCGGCGAACAGGCCCAGCACCAGAGCGCCCGTGGTGCGGTCTTGGATCGCGCCGTTCATGACCAGCCAGAACGGGATGGCCGTCAGGATCACGGCGAGGACGAAGCCCTTGACGTAGTCGCCCCTGGTGACGTGGATGTCGTCGTGGTGGTGATCGTCTTGGTGGTGGCCGCCGTGGCCGGCGTGGAGTTCATGTGCGCTCATTCAAAGCACCCCCATCAGGTACACAAAGGTGAAGACGCCGATCCAGACCACGTCCAGGAAGTGCCAGAACATCGACAGGCAATTCAGGCGGCGGGCGTTCTCGGGGATCAGGCCGTGTTTGCCGATCTGGATCATCAGCGTGACGAGCCAGATCGTGCCGAAGGTCACGTGCAGGCCGTGCGTGCCCACCAGCGTGAAGAAGGACGACAGGAAGGCGCTGCGCTGCGGGCCCGCGCCCTCGTGGAGCAGGTGCGCAAACTCGTACAGCTCCACGGCGAGGAAGGCCAGGCCTAGCAGACCCGTGACGGCCAGCCACGCCAGCGTGCCGCGCACGTCGCGCTGCTGTTTCTGCAGCATGGCGAAGCCGAAGGTGATGGACGACAGCAGCAGGAAGGCCGTGTTGATGGCCACGAGCTTCAGGTCGAACAGCTCGGCGCCCGTGGGGCCGCCCGCGTAGTTGCGGCCCAGCACGCCGTAGGTGGCGAACAGCACGGCGAAGATGAGGCAGTCGCTCATCAGGTAGAGCCAGAAGCCCAGGGATGTGCCGTTCTCTGGATGGGGCTCGTGCGCGAGGTGGTACTGGCGCTCGGCCTGGGCGGCGGCGCTCGCGGGGAGGGTGTGCGTATCAGACATGGGCTGCTGCAAGCTGCTGGGTGCGCGCTTCTTCCGTGGCCGCCACTTCGGCGGCCGGGATGTGGTAGTCGCGCTGGTAGTTGAAGGTGTGGATGATCGAGGCCAGCACGGTGGCGGCGAACGAGGCGATGGCCAGCGGCCACATGTGCCAGATCATGGCGAAGCCGAACAGCGTGGACAGGCCCGCGATCACCACGCCGGCGCCGGTGTTGGCGGGCATGTGGATGGGCTGGAAGCCCGCCAGCGGACGCTGGTAGCCGTGCTTCTTCATGTCCCACCAGGCGTCGATCTCGTGCGCCACGGGGGTGAAGGCGAAGTTGTACTGCGGCGGGGGCGAGGAGGTGGCCCACTCCAGCGTGCGGGCGTCCCAGGGGTCGCCCGTCACGTCGCGCAGCTGCTCGCGGCGCGCGTAGCTCACGGCCAGCTGGATCAGGAAGCTGGCGATGCCCAGCGCGATCAGCGCCGCGCCGCAGGCGGCGATGACGAACCAGATCTGCAGCGAGGGGTCCTCGAAGTGGTTCACGCGGCGCGTCGCGCCCATCAGCCCCAGGATGTAGAGCGGCGTGAATGCCACCCAGAAGCCCACGAGCCAGAACCAGAACGAGCACCTGCCCCAGAACTCGTCGAGCTTGTAGCCGAAGGCCTTGGGGAACCAGTAGTTGATGCCGGCGAACACCGCGAACACCACGCCGCCGATGATGACGTTGTGGAAGTGCGCGATCAGGAACAGCGAGTTGTGCAGCACGAAGTCGGCCGGGGGCACGGCCAGCAGCACGCCGGTCATGCCGCCGATGGCGAACGTCACCATGAAGCCCACCGTCCACAGCATGGGCAGCTCGAAGCGGATGCGGCCCTTGTACATGGTGAACAGCCAGTTGAAGATCTTGGCGCCCGTCGGGATCGAGATGATCATCGTCGTGATGCCGAAGAAGGTGTTCACCGTGGCGCCCGAGCCCATGGTGAAGAAGTGGTGCAGCCACACCAGGTACGACAGCACCGTGATGCAGACCGTGGCGTAGACCATGGAGGTGTAGCCGAACAGGCGCTTCCTGCTGAACGTGGCCACCACCTCGGAGAACACGCCGAACGCGGGCAGCACGAGGATGTAGACCTCGGGGTGGCCCCAGATCCAGATCAGGTTCACGTACAGCATGGAGTTGCCGCCCAGGTCGTTCGTGAAGAAGTTCGTGCCGGCGTAGCGGTCCAGCGACATCAGCACCAGCGCGGCCGTCAGGATGGGGAAGGTGGCCACGATGAGCGCGTTGGTGCACAGTGCGGTCCAGCTGAACACGGGCATCTTCATGAGCTGCATGCCCGGCGCGCGCATCTTGATGATGGTAACGATCAGGTTGATGCCCGACAGGGTGGTGCCCACGCCCGCCACCTGCAGCCCCCAGATGTAGTAGTCCAGCCCCACGCCCGGGTCCTGCGCGCCCAGGTTGGACAGGGCCAGCCAGCCAGCGGTGGAAAACTCGCCCAGGAACAGCGACAGCATGACCAGCACGGCGCCGCCCGTGGTCATCCAGAAGCTGAAGTTGTTCAGGAACGGGAAGGACACGTCGCGCGCGCCGATCTGCAGCGGCACGAGGTAGTTCATCAGGCCCGTGACGAAGGGCATGGCCACGAAGAAGATCATGATCACGCCGTGGGCCGTGAAGATCTGGTCGTAGTGGTGCGGCGGCAGGTAGCCCATGTTCTCGCCGAAGGCCATGGACTGCTGCAGCCGCATCATCGCCGCGTCGGCGAAGCCGCGCAGGAACATGACGAGGCCCAGCACCATGTACATGATGCCGATCTTCTTGTGGTCGATGCTGCAGAACCAGTCGCGCCACAGCGGGCCCCAGAGGCGGAATTTGAAGAGGGCGGCGACCACCACGAGGCCGCCCAGCACGACGGCGATGAAGGTCCAGAGCACGATGGGCTCGTGCGCCATGGGGATCGAGTCCCAGGTGATGCGGCCCAGCAGCCAGTGGGCCGGAGGGATGGTGTGTTCAGGCATATCGGATCTCTCGGCTCGTCGAATTCACTGGTGGTGGCCGCCCGCCCCGTGCTGGGCGTGCGCCGGGGCCTCTGCGGGGGCGGCCGCGGCGCCGCGGCGCGCGTCCTTGGCCATGGTCTCGTGCATGCACGGCTGGCCGTCTTCCACGCAGCGGTTCAGCACCCGGTGGTACAGGTCGGGCTCCACGCTGGAGAAGCGCTGCACGGGGTCGCGCTCGCTGGGCCTGGCCAGCTGCAGGTAGGCGGCTTTGTCCAGCGGCTTGCCCTCGGCCTTGGCCTTGTCGATCCATTGGGCGAACTCTGCGTCCGACAGGCCGTGGAACTTGAACGTCATGCCCGAGAAACCCTTGCCGCTGTAGTGCGAGGCAAGGCCCTGGAACACGCCAGGCTTGTTGATCACGGCGTTCAGCTCGGTCTGCATGCCGGGCATGGCGTAGATCATGCCGGCCAGGTCGGGCACGTAGAACGCGTTCATGGTCGAGGTGGCGGTGAGCTTGAACCGGATAGGCCGGTCCACCGGCGCGGCCAGCTCGTTGACGGTGGCGATGCCCTGCTCGGGGTAGAAGAACAGCCATTTCCAGTCCATGGCCACCACCTCCACCTCCAGCGGCCTGGCGTCCGCGGCCAGGGCGCGCTGGGCGTCGATGCGGTCCAGCGGGCGGTAGGGGTCGAGCTTGTGCGTGGCGATCCAGGTCAGGGCGCCCAGCGCGATGATGATCATCAGCGGAACGGTCCAGATCACCAGCTCCAGCACCGTGGAGTGGTGCCAGTCGGGGTCGTACTTGGCGTCGGCGTTGCCCTGGCGGTATTTCCAGGCGAACAGCAGCGTGAGCAGGATCACCGGCACGATGACGATGAGCATCAGCAGGGTGGCGGTGACGACCAGGTCGCCCTGCTGGGCGGCGATGTCGCCCGCGGGATTGAGCACGACGGTCTTGCCGCAGCCGGCCAGGCCGGCAACGGCCGCGGCCGCGGCGAGCCAGGCAGGCCCGCGGAGTTTCTTCATGTGGATCATGCGAGGAACGTGGCGAATGCGTCTACGGCCGCGCCTGGGCACGCCTAGGGGTAAACGCGAATTACGGACGGGCGCAAATGTAATGCGGCTAGCGTTTTTCCTGGCTGGACATTTTGTCCAGGATCAAACAAATGACGGTAACCGCGCGTCAGGCATGGGTTTTTGGCGTTCGGGCTGCCGCGCTATACCCGAGCGTAGTTAGGGGTTTTCCCAGTGTGGGCCCTGGTGAAAGCGCACTTGTTGATCGTTGGGCTTGCGTGTAGAACGGGTTCGTGTCTGCCAAAAAGGAGCTTGGGAATATATGAGTAGCGCTTCCATCGCATACCCCGTCTATGGCCACGAGGATGCGGCCTCCCTGTCGCGCGCCCACACGGACGAGGACGTCACCCCCGGCGAAATCGCCGTGGGCGTCGTCATCGGGCGCGCGTCGGAGTATTTCGACTTTTTCGTGTTCGGCATCGCCTGCGTGCTGGTCTTCCCGTCGCTGCTGTTCCCGTTCCTGTCGCACCTGGACGGCACCTTGGCCGCCTTCGCCATTTTCGCCATCGCCTTCGTCGCGCGGCCGTTCGGCACCGCCATCTCCATGGCCGTGCAGCGGCGCTGGGGGCGGGGCACCAAGCTCACGCTGGCGCTGTTCGTGCTGGGCGTGTGCACGGTGGGCATGGCCTTCCTGCCCGGCTACCGGACGGCGGGCGCCGCGGCCATCGTGGCCCTTGCCGCGCTGCGCTTCGGCCAGGGGCTGGCCCTGGGCGGCTCGTGGGACGGGCTGCCGTCGCTGCTGGCCATGGCGGCGCCGCCCGAGCGGCGCGGCTGGTACGCCATGGTGGGCCAGCTGGGCGCGCCGCTGGGCTTCGTGCTGGCCGCCAGCCTGTTTGCCTACCTGTACGGCAGCCTCTCGCTGGCCGAGTTCCTGGACTGGGGCTGGCGCTATCCGTTCTGCGTGGCCTTCGCCATCAACGTGGTGGCGCTGTTCGCGCGCCTGCGGCTGGTGGTGGGGCAGTCCTATGCCGAGCTGCTGGAGGAAAAGGAGCTGGAGCCCGTGGGCGTGGCGCGGCTGATGCAGGACGAGGGCGGCAACGTGGTGCTGGGCGCCTTCGCCGCGCTGGCCAGCTTCGCGCTGTTCCACGTGGTGACGGTGTTCCCGCTGTCCTGGATGTCGCTGTACTCGGGCCGCTCCATGACCGGGGTGCTGGGCGTGCAGATCGTGGGGGCCTTGCTGGCGATCGCGGCCGTCGCGCTCTCGGGCCGGCTGGCCGATCGCGTGGGGCGGCGCAACCTGCTGGGCAGCATGGCGGTGCTGATCGGCCTGTTCAGCCTGGCCACGCCCTGGCTGCTGGGCGGGGGCGAGCTTGGCGGCAACGTGTTCCTGCTGGCGGGCTTCGTGCTGCTGGGGCTGTCGTACGGACAGGCATCGGGCACCGTCACGGCCAACTTCTCCGCCCGCTACCGCTACACGGGCGCGGCGCTGTCGGCCGACCTGGCCTGGCTCATCGGCGCGGCGTTCGCGCCGCTGGTGGCGCTGGGGCTGTCGGCCCGCTTCGGCCTGGGGGCCGTCACGCTGTACCTGCTGTCGGGCGTGGCGTGCACCCTGGCGGCGCTGCGCATCAACCGCATGATCGAGCAGCGTTCCTGAAGGTTCTTCAAAAAACATAGCTGCCAGCGCTTGTCCCTCCTTTGTTTTAGGTATGAAACTACCTGAAATATAGGCAGGGCAAGCGCTGGCAGCTCTCTTTTTGCTAGCTCAATCTTTCGGGCGGAAGCCGATCACCAGCGAGGAGGGCACGCGCCCGTCCACGTCGCGCGGCAAGGTCTCGGTGCGCTGCAGCGCGCGGATCACCGCGTCGTCCCAGGCCTTGTTGCCGCTGGAGTGCAGGATGCGCGTGCCGACGATGGTGCCGTCGGGCGCGGCGCGCACCTCGACCTCGGCGCGCGGGTTGCCTTCCACCAGGTCGGGATAGACGATGTTGGGCTTGACCTTGGCCGCCACCTTGCCGGCGTAGCCGCCCGAGGGGCCGGCGCTGCGCTGCGCGGTGCCCGTGGCCGTTTCGCCGCCCGTGGCGCCGGCCAGGCCCGCGATGCGGCGCATCTGGTCCTTGCGGAATTCCTCGGCCCGCTTGGCTTCGAGTTCGGCCTTGCGTTTCTCCTCGGCCAGTTTCTTCTGCTTTTCCTGCTCGGCTTTTTGCTGCTCCAGCCGTTTCTGTTCGGCAAGCTTCTTCGCGCGCTCGGCTTTCTCGTGCTCGGCCTTCTGCTGCGCCAGTTGGCGTTCCTTTTTCTCCTGCTCCAGGCGCTCGCGGCGTTCCTTGTCCTTCTTTTCCTGCTCCAGCTGCTGCTCGCGCTTTTTCTTCAGCTCTTCCTCGCGTTTTTTCTGTTTTTGCAGGGCGATGTCGGCCTCGTGCGTGTCAGGCTCGGCCTGGCGCGGCGGTGGCGGTGGCGGGGGAGGCGGCGGCGGAGCCGGGGTGGGCTGCGGCTCGGGCTCGGGTTCGGGCGGCGGAGGGGGCTCGGCCGCGCGCGGCGCGGCCTGCTGGGGCACGGCGGCCCAGAGCTCGGCCTCGACGGCCGGCTGGTCGGCGCTGCTCTTCCAGTTCACGCCCCAGGTCAGCGCGCCGATCAGGATGGCGTGGGCCAGCACCGCCAGCGCGATGGCCCGCATGCGCCCGGGCGGGCGCGGTGGGGCGAACTGGTCGCGGTCGTTGGTGGCGTGCATGCGGGTGGGGGCTCCTTGTGGTCAGCCGCCGCTCTTGACGGCCAGGGCGACGCGGGGAATGCCCGCGGCCTGCAGGGCCGACATGGCCTTCATGACGGAGTCGTAGGAGACGTTCTTGTCCGCGCTGATGAGCACGGGCGTGTCCTCCGGCTGGTCCTTGAGCCAGTTCCTGGCCGTGCTGCCCAGGTTCTGCAGCGGCACGGTGCGCTCGTTGCCGTCGGCCTTGAAGCGTATGCCGCCGTCCTTGTCGACGATGACGTCCGCGCGCGTCTTGGGCATCTTGGTGCCCTTGCCCACGGAGGGCAGGTTCACCGAGCTGGGCGTGAGCATGGGCGCGGTCACCATGAAGATGATGAGCAGCACCAGCATCACGTCGATGAACGGCACCATGTTGATCTCGTTCATGGAGCGGCGGCGCGTGCCGCTGCGCGAGGCCATTGCGGGCATGCCGTACCTCCCTTCAGTGGCCCGAGGGCGACGCGGGGTGCGCGCCCAGGTTGCGCTGCAGGATGTTGGAGAACTCCTCGATGAAGGTCTCCTGGTGGATGGCCACGCGGTCGATGTCGCGCGCGAAGCGGTTATAGGCGATCACGGCGGGAATGGCGGCGAACAGGCCGATGGCCGTGGCCACCAGCGCCTCGGCGATGCCCGGCGCCACGGTGGCCAGCGTGACCTGCTCCATGCCGGCGAAGCCCGTGAAGGCGTGCATGATGCCCCACACGGTGCCGAACAGGCCCACGTAGGGGCTGACCGAGGCGACCGAGCCGAGGAAGGAGAGGCTCGATTCGATCACGTCCATCTCGCGCTGGAAGCTCGCGCGCATGGCGCGGCGCGCGCCGTCGAGCAGCGTGCCGGGGTCGGTGATGCGGCGCTCGCGCAGCTTCTGGTATTCGCGCATGCCGCTGGCGAAGATGCGCTCCATGGGGCCGGCGCTCTTTGCGTTGTGCGCGGCGGCCGCGAACAGCTCATTGAGGCTGGTGCCCGACCAGAAGTCGCGCTCGAAGTCCTCGTTGAGCGCCTTCACGCGCTTCAGGGCGAACAGCTTGCGGAAGATGGCGGCCCAGCTCGCCACGGAGACGGCCAGCAGCAGCAGCATGACCAGCTGCACCACCCAGCTGGCATTGAGCACCAGGCTCAGTATCGACATGTCTTGGGAATTCATGATGAGGAGAGTCGTTCCAAAAGAGGGCCCGGGATGCGCGCCGGGCGCAGGGTGGCGGCCTCCACCCAGCCGATGCGGATGCTGCCTTCGCACAGCAGCGCGGGAGGGAATTCGGGATTCATCTGCTCTGGTTTCAAGAGCGCCTGCTGCTCGATTGTGAGCGAAGCCCGGCCGCATTCCTGCAGCCTGGCGGTAACAATCAGTTCGTCGTCCAGGCGCGCCGGGCGCAGGTAGCGCAGGCGCGCGTCGGTTACGACAAACATGCCGCCCGTGAGTTCCCGCAGGCGCTGCTGCCCCAGGTCCAGCGAGCGCAGCCACTCGGTGCGCGCGCGCTCGAAGAACTTGAGGTAGTTGGCGTAGAACACGATGCCGCCGGCATCCGTGTCCTCCCAGTAGATGCGCACGGGCCACTCGAACATCGTCAGCCGATCAGGGCCTGCATGCGCGCTACCGCCTCCTGCAGCTGCGCCATGGAGTTGGCCGTGGAGAAGCGCACGAAGCGCGCGGTGTCCGCCGTGCCGAAGTCGCGCCCCGGCGTGATCGCCAGGTGGGCGCGGCGCATGAGCTCGAAGGCGAAGTCCCAGCTGCCCTGCACGCCGAGCCTGCGCGCTGCCTCGCCGCAGTCGGCCCAGGCGTAGAAGGCGCCGTCGGGCGGAACGGGCACGGTCAGCCCGAGCCGGTTCAGCGCCGGGATGAAGAAGTCGCGCCGCGCCTTGAACTCGGCGCGGCGGCGTTCGTACTCGGCGATGCTCTCGGCTTCGAAACAGGCCAGGGCCGCGTGCTGCGAGATGGTGCTGGCGCAGATGAACAGGTTCTGCGCCAGGCGCTCGACCACGCTCACCATGGCTTCGGGCACCACCATCCAGCCCAGGCGCCAGCCCGTCATGTTGAAGTACTTGCTGAAGCTGTTGATGCTGATGACGTCCTCGCCCAGGGCCAGGGCCGTGTGGCCGAAAGCCTCTTCGTAGGACAGGCCCAGGTAGATCTCGTCGATGACCGTGATGCCGCCGCGCGCGCGCACCGCCTCGTGGATGCGGCGCAGCTCGTCCGGCGCGATGGAGGTGCCCGTGGGGTTGGAGGGCGAGGCCAGCAGCACGCCGCGCGTGCGCGCGCCCCAGGCGGCCTCGACCTTGGCGGCGCTCAGCTGGAAGCGCTCCTCTGCCGTGGTCGGGACGAGCACCGCCCGGCCGTCGGCCGCGCTCACGAAGTGGCGGTTGCAGGGGTAGCTCGGGTCGGGCATCAGGATCTCGTCGCCCGCGTCGATGAGCGCCAGGCACGCGAGCTGCAGCGCGGCCGAGGCGCCCGCCGTGACCACGATGCGCCGCGCCGGCACATTCACGCCGAAGCGCGCCGCATACCAGCCGCTGATGCGCTCGCGCAGCTCGTCCAGGCCCAGGGCGTTGGTGTATTGCGTGAGGCCGTCCCGCACGGCGCGGTCGGCGGCCTGCCGTACCAGCGGCGGCGCGGTGAAGTCGGGCTCGCCGATGTTCAGGAAGATCATGGGCTCGCGCGTGCCGGCCACCTCGCGCGCCAGGCCTTGCGCGGCCTTGGCCACTTCCATCACGTAAAAGGGTTCTATGCGCTCGGCGCGGGTGGAGAATTTCATGGCGAAGCAGCCTGCCCGCGGCCGGCGGCGCGCGGGCGTAAGATCGTAAACACGCTCTAAGAAACGAAGGGTCAGCCGGCCTTGCCCGCGGCCTTGTCGGCGGCGACCTCGGCGGCGCGCAGCTGCGGCGCCAGGCCGTTGAGGATGCCGTTGACGTACTTGTGGCCGTCGGTGCCGCCGAACTCCTTGGCCAGCTCGATGCACTCGTTGATGACCACGCGCCAGGGCACGTCGGGGCAGTGCTGGAACTCGTACACGCCGATCCACATCACCGCATGCTCGATGGGCGAGATCTCGGCCATCTTGCGGTCGAGCAGCGGCGCGATCAGCGCGTCCATGTGCTGGGCCGTCTCGATGCAGCCGTGCAGGAGCGCGTCGTAGTGCGCGGCGTCGGCCTTGTGAAAGCCCGACAGGTCGCGCGTGAACAGGTCGATGGCGGTGGCGTCGTTGCCGCCCACCAGGTGCTGGTAGAGCGCCTGCAGCGCGAATTCGCGCGCGCGCGAGCGCCCCGACTTGGAGCCCGCCTTGCGTGCGCCGGTGGCGGTCAGGCCGGTGCGCGGCTGGCGCGGCGGGCGCTTCGATGGCATCGGTTGCCCGGGCGTGGAGGCCTCGCTCACGACAGCTCCTCCTGCAGGTTGGCCATCTCCACGGCCACGCGGGCGGCGTCCACGCCCTTCTCGCTCTGGCGGGCGATGGCCTGCTCCAGGTTCTCGGTGGTCAGGATGGCGTTGGCGATCGGGATCTGGTAGTCGAGGCCGATGCGCGTGACGCCGGCGCCCGATTCGTTGGCCACCAGCTCGAAGTGGTAGGTCTCGCCGCGGATGATGCAGCCCAGCGCGATGAGCGCGTCGTAGCCGCCGCGCTCGGCCATGGCCTGCAGCGCCAGCGGCACCTCCAGCGCGCCGGGCACGAGCACGTGGCGGATGTGCTGCTCCTGCACGCCGAGCCTGAGCAGCTCGGCGCGGCAGGCGGCCGCCAGGGCGTTGGTGATGTTCTCGTTGAAGCGGGCCTGCACGATGCCGATGTGCAGCTTCCGGCCATCCAGCCGGTCCGCCGTTCCTTTGTCTGCGCCAAACATGATTTATTCCTTGGGGATGTAGCCGGTGATTTCCAGGCCGTAGCCGGCCATGCTGGGCATGCGCCGCGGCTGGCCCATGAGCTGCATGCGTGCCACGCCCACTTCACGCAGGATCTGCGCGCCCACGCCGTAGGTGCGCAGGTCCATGCGGCCGCGCTCGGGCGCCTGGGCGGCGCGGGCGCGGCCTTCGAACTGCGCGAGCAGCTGTTCGCCCGTCTCGCCGCAGTTGAGCAGCACGGCCACGCCCCGGCCCTGGGCGGCGATGTAGCGCAGGCTCGCGTCCAGGCTCCAGGAGTGCATGGCGCGGCTCGACTCCAGCGTGTCGAGCACCGACAGCGGCTCGTGCACGCGCACGGGCACGCTCTCCTGCGCGTCCCACTGGCCCTTGACCAGCGCCAGGTGCACGCCCTGGCTGGGCTCGTCGCGGAAGGCATGGGCGGTGAACTCGCCGAACGCGGTCTGCATGGGGCGCGAGCCAGCCTTGTGCACCAGCGACTCGGTGCGGCTGCGGTGCTCGATCAGGTCGGCGATGGTGCCGATCTTGAGGCCGTGCTCGGCCGCGAACAGCTGCAGGTCGGGCAGGCGCGCCATGGTGCCGTCGTCCTTCATCACCTCGCAGATCACGGCGGCGGGGCTGCAGCCGGCCATGGCGGCCAGGTCGCAGCCGGCCTCGGTGTGGCCGGCGCGCATGAGCACGCCGCCGTCCACGGCCTGCAGCGGGAAGATGTGGCCAGGCTGCACCAGGTCGCTCGCCTGGGCGTGCGGCGCCACGGCCGCCTGCACGGTGCGCGCGCGGTCGGCGGCGGAGATGCCGGTGGTCACGCCCTCGGCCGCCTCGATCGAGACGGTGAAGGCCGTGCCCATCTTGGTGCCGTTGCGCGCCACCATGGGCGGCAGTTGCAGGCGCTCGCAGCGCTCGCGCGTGAGGGTCAGGCACACCAGGCCGCGGCCGAAGCGCGCCATGAAGTTGATGGCCTCGGGCGTCACGTGGTCGGCGGCGATGACCAGATCGCCTTCGTTCTCGCGGTCTTCCTCGTCGACCAGGATGACGATGCGGCCGGCGGCGAGCTCGGCCACGATGTCTTGCACGGGCGAGATGGGCGCGGGCGTCAGGGGGGTGTTCATGCGGGGCTTTCAGGAAACCGTGCGCGGGCGTGGCAGCAAATTCCCTGGCGGGTAGGGCCCAAAGAACATGCGCAGCGGCCACGGGCCGCACGGGTGGGGGATGCAGGGATCCCGAAGCGGGGGATTTTAGCGCGTGGCTATACCGCCGGTGCCTCCAGCGTCACGTCGCTGACCGGGCGGGCCACGCAGGGCAGCACCCAACCCTCGGCCTTTTCCTCGGCCGACAGGCCGGGCCATTCCACCTCGTAGCGCACCTGGCCCTGCACCAGCAGGCAGATGCAGGTGCGGCAGGTACCGTTGCGGCAGGAGCTGGGCCAGTCGATGCCGCCTTGCTCCAGCGAGACCAGCAGGGGCTGGTCGGGCCAGGCGTCGCACTGCGTGCCGTCGTCGCCCACGCGGGCGGTGAAGAAGGGTGGGGTGCTCATGGATTGCGGGAGTGGATTTTGAATGAAAAGTGGGCCCATCCCTTGCTGATTAAGCGCAGGCAGCTACTGAAAGCATAGTATCTGGAAAGCACGTCGGACCAACCGCGGATTGCCTGTTTTTTAGGCAAAACAGTGGCGGTCCATGCAAATCAAGCACTTGCGAGCGCCATACAGGACTTGTCAAAAGTTATCCACACGATTGTCCAGCCCGGGCCGGGATAAGCCGGCCCGCCTTGCCTAAAAAACAGGCAATTTGAAGGAGGCCTTTGCAAATCAATGGCTTGCATGTGCCGTACAGTGCTTGTCCGCGGTTATCCACATGATTATCCAGCGCGGCAAGGGATAACCCGCGGTGCATCAGGCAAACAGGGATTCGAAGCCATCTCCTGGAAAGAAGCGCTGCTCGCGCTGGTACAGCCGCGTGGGGCCGGGCAGGGCCCTGTCGCGCACCGAGTGCAGGGGATCGCCGGGGTAGCAGATGACGCGCGCGCCCTCGTGCTCGAAGGCCTCGGGCAGCACGGTGGGCGGACGCCGCAGCCGCGCTTGCTCCATCACGCTGCGCACGCTGGCGTGGCGCGCCAGGTGCGCCAGGCCCATGATCTGCGGCGGCGCCAGGTCGATCTGGCCGTCGCGGTACTGCTCAAGGGCGGTGCGCGGCGCGATCCAGACGCTGGCGGTGGTTTCTTCGTCGTCGTGCCCGGCCTCCTGGCCGTCGGGCGCCTGGGCCACGAAGAAGCGGGTGTCGAAGCGGCGCGTCGCCATGGCCGGCGTCTCCGGGGTGATCCAGCGCGACCAGGCGCACATGCGGCGCGTGGACAGGCGCAGCTGCAGCGCCGCCAGCACCTGGGCCAGCGGCTGGCCTTCGCGCAGCATGGCGCGGGCGCGCGGGGCGTCCACCGGGGCCTGGGCCTGCGCGGGCTCGGCCAGCAGCAGGCCGCATTCCTCCAGGGCCTCGCGCAGCGCCGCCACATGCAGGCCGGCGGCGGTGGCGGGGTCCAGGGCGCTCTCGCCCAGGCCTTCGTGCAGCGTTTGTGCCGGCTGGTCCAGCAGGGCGGCGCCGTCGCGGTCGGCGGCGTCGAGCTTGCCGCCCGGGAACACATAGAGGCCCCCCATGTTGGCCATCTGCGCGTGACGGCGCAGCAGCAGGGTCTCGATCCCCGCGGGGGTGTCGCGCAGCAGCACCACGGAGGCGGCGTCGCGCGGGATCTCGGGGGTGCTCGGGTGGGGTACGGGTTGCATGGCGTGGTTCGGTTGGTGGTGAAGGTGGTCGGAGTCTCGGGGGCGTCCTGCCGCATTGTGCTTCTGGCGTAGAGTGACGCCGTCGCAGGCGGGCGTTCCGTCTGCACCTTATCAGAGGAGTGAATGCAGCATGGAACTGGACTTCAAGGGCCGCGTGGCCATCGTGACGGGCGCCGGCGGCGGCCTGGGCCGCCAGCATGCGCTGGCGCTGGCCGCGCGCGGCGCCAGTGTGCTGGTCAACGACCTGGGCGGGGCGGTGGACGGCAGCGGCGGTTCTGCCGGCGCGGCGCAGGCCGTGGTCGACGAGATCCGCGCCGCGGGCGGCCAGGCGCTGGCCAATGGCGCCTCGGTGACCGACTTCGCGGCCGTGCAGGCCATGGTCCAGCAGGCCATCGACGCCTGGGGCCGCGTGGACGTCCTGGTGAACAACGCCGGCATCCTGCGCGACAAGTCGTTCGCCAAGATGGACATGGCGGACTTCCAGCTGGTGGTGCAGGTCCATCTCATGGGCGCGGCTCATTGCTGCAAGGCTGTGTGGCCGCACATGCAGGCGCAGAAATACGGGCGCATCGTCATGACGACCTCGTCCACGGGCCTGTACGGCAACTTCGGCCAGGCCAACTACGGCGCTGCCAAGCTGGCGCAAGTGGGCCTGATGCAGACGCTGGCCATCGAGGGCGCCAAGTACGGCATCCACGTGAACGCCCTCGCGCCCACGGCCGCCACGCGCATGACCGCCGGGCTGATGCCCGACGAGGTGCTGGCGCGGCTCGCGCCCGAGGCCGTGGTGCCCGCCATGCTGGCGCTGGCGCACGAGAGCGCGCCCACGCGCACCATCCTGTGCGCGGGCGCCGGCAGCTTCGAGGCCGCGCACATCACGCTCACCCGGGGCATACACCTGGGGCAGGGCCCGGACGTGCCCGAACAGCTGGCCGCGCGCCTGGCCGAGGTGTGCGACCGCGCGGGCGAGCAGGTGCCGCAGAACGGGTCCGACCAGGGCGCGAACGAGCTGCGCCTGGCCATGGCCGTGGCGGCGTAGCGCGGCGGGCGGAGCGGCGTCGCAGTTCCCGGGCATTGACGCGGCTTCAGGCAGTCGCTGGCGCGGCGTGCTAAGTTCCGGCCCCACGCCAAAGATGGAACAACAAGATGAGCACTCTGCAACAGAGAATCGCCGCGCTGCCGGCCGAGCGCCTGGCCGGCATGCGCCGGGGCATAGAGAAGGAAGGGCTGCGCGTGCTGCCCGCGGGCGGCCTGGCGCTCACGCCGCACCCGCTGGCGCTGGGCTCGGCACTCACTCACCCCTGCATCACCACCGACTACAGCGAGTCGCAGATCGAGCTCATCACCGGCGCGCACGTGGGCGTGGAGGACTGCCTCGATGAGCTGACGCAGATCCACCAGTACGTGCTGCGCACCCTGCGCGATGCGGGCGGCGAGATGCTGTGGGTCTCCAGCATGCCCTGCGGCCTGCCCACCGACGAGACCATCCCGATCGGGCGCTACGGCAACTCGCACATAGGCCGCGCCAAGAGCATCTACCGCATGGGCCTGGCGCACCGCTACGGGCGGCGCATGCAGACCATCTCGGGCATCCACTACAACTGGTCGCTGCCCGGAGTGACGAGCGAGGAGTACTTCGCTCTGATCCGCAACTTCCGCCGCCACGCCTTCGTGCTGCTGTATCTGTTCGGCGCCTCGCCCGCGCTGTGCCCCTGCTTCGTGCAGGGGCGCACGCACGGCCTGCAGCCCATGGGCGACGGCAGGGAGGCACTGTACCTGCCGCACGCCACATCGCTGCGCATGGGGCGGCTGGGCTACCAGAGCGACGCCCAGGCCAGCCTGAACGTGAGCTACAACGGCCTGTCGGGTTACGCCGATTCGCTCCACGAGGCGCTGACCCGGCCGTACCCGGCCTACGAGGCCATCGGCATACGCAACATCGGCGGCGACTACAACCAGCTGGGCACCAGCCTGCTGCAGATCGAGAACGAGTTCTACGGCACCATCCGCCCCAAGCGCACCGTGCGCCGCGGCGAGCGCCCGCTGCACGCGCTGCGCGAGCGCGGCGTGGAATACGTCGAGGTGCGCCTCATGGACCTGGACCCGTTCGAGAGCGTGGGCATCACCGCCGCGACCATGCGCCTGCTGGACGTGTTCCTGCTGCACTGCCTGCTCACCGACAGCCCGCCCGACACGCCGCAGGAGATCGCCGAGTGCAAGCACAACCAGCACCAGACGGCCGAGCGCGGGCGCGAGCCGGGCCTGCTGCTGCAGCGGCGCGGCCAGTCCGTGGCGCTGGCCGACTGGGCCGCGCAGGTGCTGGATGAATGCGCGCCCATCGCCGCCGCCCTGGACCAGGCGCAGCCGGGGCAGGACTACGCCGCCGCGCTGCGCCAGGCCCGGGCCGTGCTGGCCGACAGCGCGCTGGCCCCGTCGGCGCGCGTGCTCGCGGCCATGCAGGCGCAGCCGGGCTGCGGCTTCGAGGCGTTCTCGTTCGCCCAGTCCGCCAAGGCGCGCGACCGGCTCCTGGCGCTGCCCTGGAGCGCCCGGCAGCAGGCGCACTACGAGGCGCTCGCCGCCCGCTCCCTGGCCGAGCAGAAGGACATCGAGGCGCAGGACCAGCTGCCCTTCGAGGAATGGCGCCAGCAGTACATGGACCCGCGCCAGCTCCAGGCCTGAACTGAAGAGCCGCGCGCCCGGGCGGGCGCGCATCGCCCGACCATGTCCATCCCCCTCGCATTCCGCTTGCGCACCGCCCGGCGCGTGCTGCTGTCCCACTACGTCGCCAACGGTACGGCGGGGGCGCTGGGACTGCTGCTGATCTCGGCCCTGGTGCACCTGTGGCTGGGCAGCGCCGCCGCATCGGCCGCGACCGTGGGCGCCATCGTCGCCATCCCGCCGGACATGCCCGCGCCGCGGCGCGGCAAGCTGCTGCACATGCTGCCGGCGCCCCTGCTGGCGCTGCCGCTGTTCCTGGTGGTGCAGCGCCTGCATGACGCGCCCTGGATGCTGGGCCTGCTCATCGTGCCCGCGAGCTTCCTGGCCTTCCTGGCCATGGCCTGGGGCAAGCGCGGCGCGCCGGTGGCCATCGCCGCCGTGCTGGCGCTGGTGTTCTCCATGGCCGTGCCCGCGCCGGCCGAAGGGGAGGGCTGGCGCGCGGCCCTCGCCACCACCTTCCACTTCGGCCTGGGCGCGCTGCTGTACCAGCCCTGGGCGGTGCTGAGCAACCGCCTGCTCAACGGCCGCTACCGCGTGCAGCTGATCGCCGACGTGCTGCTGTCGCTGGCGGACCTGATGCGGCTGCAGGCCCTGCAGTTCACGCCCGTGCTGGCGCTGGGCGAGCGCGACAACCCGCTCATGGGCGCGCTCCTGCTGCGCCAGGCCACGCTTGCCGACCAGCTGCAGTCGGCGCGCGACATCGTGCTCGAATCGCCCACCAGCGCGCGCCAGCAGCGGCTGGCCGGCATGCTGCTGTGCGCGCTGGAGATGCGCGACCACCTGCTCGCAAGCGCGCTCGACCTGGAGCAGCTGCGCCGCCAGCCCGAGCAGGCCGGGGCGCTGGAGCGACTGCGCGACGAGCTGCTGGCGCAGGCCGGCGTGCTCGAACGGCTGGCCGATGCGCTGCTGCTGGGGCGCAAGCCCGAATCGCAGGCGCGGCCGCGCCTGGACCTGGGCGCGCTGGAGGAGCCGGCCCATGCGGGGTTCACCCCCGCGCGGCTGGTGCGCGGCCTGGCGTACCGCATCGGCCATGTCCAGGACGAGGTGGGCCAGCTCGTCGCCCTGGCGCGCGGCGAGCGCGAGCCCGACCTGGCCCTGGTGCGCGTGTACTGGCAGATGTTCGTCAGCTCCACGGGCTGGGGCTGGAAACCCTTCTGGGGCCTGTGGCGCTGGCGCGCCGCGCCGCTGCGCCACGCCATGCGCGCGGCGCTGGCCATCGGCGTGGGCTACGCCGTGTCGCAGCTGCTGCCCTGGCGCGAGCATGCCTACTGGATCGTGCTGACCATCATCGTCGTGCTGCGCGGCAGCCTGGCGCAGACGCTGGAGCGGCGCAACGAGCGCGTCGCCGGCACCCTGCTGGGCTGCCTGATCGCGTCGGCGCTGCTGGCCGCCGACATGCCGCACTGGGCGCTGCTCGCCTGCGTGACGCTGGCGCAGGCCGTGGCCCACTCCTTCACCCTGCGGCGCTACCTGTTCACCGCCGTGGCGGCCACGGTGCTGGGGCTGGTGCAGGCGCACCTGCTGGGCGCGGGGGGCAGCACCGGCTTCGTGCTGCTCGAACGCATGGCCGATACCCTGATCGGTGCGGGCCTGGCCTGGGCCTTTGCCTACGTGCTGCCCTCGTGGGAGCGCCAGCAGATACCCGCCCTGGTGGCGCGCACGCTGGCGGCGCAGATGCGCCACGCGCGCGAGGCCCTGGCCCTGGGCCAGCTGCAGGCCGTGGACAACCACCCCGAGCTCGCCTGGCGCCTGGCGCGGCGCGAGGCCTACGACAGCCTGGGCGCACTGGTGCAGGCCACGGCGCGTGCCTGGAAGGAGCCGCGCGCCGTCCGCCCGCCGCTTGCGCCGCTGGAGCGCATGCAGGCGCACTGCTACCAGTTGCTGGCGCAGCTCACGGCGGTCAAGTCCATGCTGCTGTTGCGCCGGGGGCATCTGCGCGGCGAGGACGTGCACGCCCCCCTGCAGGCGGCCGCGCAGCGCATCGAGGCCATCCTGAGCGGCCAGGACATGCCCGCGCCGCCGGAGCACGGGGCCGACGACGGCTTGGCCGCCGAGCCGCTGCCGGCCCTGGTGGAGACCGACCTCACCCCCTGGCTGCTGCGCCGCCTGCGCCTGGCCGAGGGCCTGGCGCGGCAGATGCGCGCCGAGGCGGGGCAGGTGGTCGCCCCGCTATCGGAAGCTGCTTAACGCCAGCGCTGCCACAGCGCGCGCACGATGAACGCGACGCCGAGCACGAGGGAGAACCAGCCCACGAGCGCGGCTTGGCGCATGAGCTCCTGCACACTGGGCGAGCGCGCGATGTAGGGAGCGAGCAGGATCACGGCGCCGATCAGCGCGCACACCACCCCCTTGAAGAGCATTTCGGCGTTTTGCTTGTGGGGCGGCGTGGCGGGCATGGCGGAAGCGGCGCGAAGGCCGGGGCTGTGAAGGCGGGACGCGATTATCCCGCGGCGTCGGACCCCGCCGATGGCGGCAGCCTGCCGCGCCCGGCCATCAAGCCATGGGTTGATCGACGGCGGCCGTGACGACGATCTCTACCAGGATGTCCTGCGCACCCATCTCGCACTGGGCGGTGGCGCGCGTGGGGGCGGCATTGGGCGCAGTCCACGCATCCCAGACTTCATTCATGCCGGCGAAATCGCGTTCCAGATCCTTGATCCATATCTGGGCCGTGAGAAGGCGGCTCTTGTCGGTTCCGGCCTCCGCCAGGAATTTCTCGATTTTCGCGAGTGTTTGAGCGGTCTGGCCGCGGATGTCCTGGCTCCTGTCGTCGGCGGTCTGGCCGCCGACGAAGACCATGTTGTTGTAGACCACGGCACGAGAGCGGCGGTTGTCCGTCGCGATGCGCTTGATTTCCATGAAGAAGCTCCTTGGCTGATGGGGTAGGAATGCGTCATTCGGATGAGGCAAGCTCACCGAGGGTTATGGGCTTGATGGGCGGGCGGATCCGGTAATAGCCCACATCCTGGGGGCTGACCTTCCGCTCGCTTGCGATGATCTCGGTCACGGTCAATCCACACAGCCGCCCTTGGCACGGCCCCATGCCGCAACGGCCGAAGGCCTTCGTCTGGTTGGGGCCGAGGCAGCCCACTTCCACATATTTCCTGATTTGCCCCGCCTTCACTTCCTCGCAGCGGCACACCATGACTTCGTCATGTTCAGGAATGCGGTGCTCGTTCTGCGGCCTGTACAAGGCATCGAGAAACGGGCGGATCTGCACATGGGCCCTGATTTCATCCAGGATGGCCTGCTCGCGCTGCTTGAACGCCCCGGGTGCGATGGGCTGGAGCCGGTTGGCAATGGACAGTGCGGCCAGGCGGCCCTGGCAGGCAGACGCTTTCGCGCCGACGATGCCACGGCTGTCGCCGGCGATGTAAATGCCGGTTTCCTCGATTTGCCCATAGGCATCGGTGATCGGAATCCAGCACAGCTGCCGCTCATCCCAACGATGCTCGGCTCTCAGCGACCAGCTGAGTTGCGTGTTCGGAACCACGCCCTGGTGGAGCAGCACCAGGGAAGTCTCGACGCGCTTTCTTTGGCCGTTGTGCGTGAACGCTATGGATTCGGCTTTCTCCGAGCCCTCGATGGCAAACGAACTTGCCCCTGCGAACGTCTGAACGCCATGGCTCCGGATTTTCTTCAGCATCCGGGTTCCCTTGGAGAGGTCTTTCCAGCCACGCAGCGCGCCCAGGACATGGGGCGCCGCGCGCAGATAGTCGTCAGCCCCCGTGGTATGGATCAAGGCTTTGATCTTGACGCCGGCTTCCAGATACTGCTGCGCCAGGAGAAACAGCAAGGGGCCGCCACCCGCCAGCACGACGGGCTCGGTTGGAACGGCGCCGGAGGACTTGTACAGAATCTGGGCGGCACCCGCGCCCATGACTCCGGGCAGGGTCCATCCGGGAACGGGAAAGGGCCGCTCCATTGCGCCGCTGGCGAGCACCAGGCTCCGCCCCCGGACCTTTCTGCTGCCGCCGTCGAGAAGGTATGACACCGTCTTGTCCCTATCGACGTTCCAGACGGCTGCGCCACCCACGTGCACGGCGCCGCAAGACGCGAAGTCCTGCGCGAGCTTCGCGCCGGCGGCGTAGTCCGCGCCAAGCACCTCGCGGCGCCGGGGGCTCGATTCTTCGATGGCCCGGTAAATCTGGCCGCCAACTCGCCGCTGCTCGTCGAGCACGACGGCTGAAAGCCCGAAGCGCCTTGCCTCTATGGCCGCTGAAAGTCCCGCCGGGCCCGCACCAATGACCACCAGGTCAAAAACTTCGACACCTGTTGCCATGTCAGCCTTCCGCACTTGGGATATTCAGCCCGGACGCGCCATCCTGGCGTTTGATGACCATGCCTTCCTGTACTTGCGTGAGACACGATTGGCGGCTGGGACGCCCGTCTATTTCCACGAGGCATTCGAAGCAAACGCCCATCATGCAATAGGGGGCGCGCGGAGATCCGGAGACAGGCGTAGCCCGGAATGTGCGTACGCCCGACATGAGCAGCGCCGACGCCACGCTCACGCCTTCCGGGACAGTCAGCTGCTGGTCATCGAAATAAATGCGAATCTTCCTGCCGCCTGCATTTTCTTCAGGCATGAACAGGGAAATCCGTGATTCTTGGGTTTTAGTGTGCATTGCTGAATTTCCTATCCGGGTCCAGGAATCGCTCTCCGGCAAATTCCTCGATGCCCTCCGGCGCTGATTTCACTCCCGTGATCCAGGGGCCGATCTCGTAGGCATGGGAGCCGGCCAGGGAAACTCCGCTGTGGCTGGTGGCGGTGAATGCGCCGGGATATCTGGCGGATTCCTGGTATATCGGAGAGCCATCGGGAGTCATCACGCGAAGTGCGCCCCATGCCCGAACGAGCTTGACCGACGACAGGATCGGGAACGTCGCGACTGCGCGCTTCGCAATCCACTCGATTGCCGCCACCGTCGTCCCGTCATCCAAACCGACGTCCTCGACCGAGAACCCGAGCTGAACGGTTCCCTCGGCCGTTTGACGGGCCTTGTTGGTGGGGTGTGGAAGGAATTTCTTCAGCCGCTCGGTGATGAGAACCTGCCCCCGATTGGGCACCACCGGTGCGTGAAGACCCAGCTGGGGGGCCAGGACGCTGTTGCTCAGGCCCGCGGCGAGCACGATCTTCTCGCCTATCCATTGACGGCCGTCGCTGCTTCTCGCCCGGAAACCCTGGCCTTCACCAAGCGGGCAGACCTCGGCCACGTCGGCACCGTTGCAGATACGGCCGCCGAGCGCCTGGATTCCCGCATGCAGTGCATGCAGCAGCTTCAGCGGATTGGCGTGGCCGTCGAGAGAGCACCAGCTGCCTCCGGCCACTTTGGGCCCGATGGCGGGCAGCCGGGCCTTCAGCTCGCGGTGGTCGAGCATCTCGAACGGGGTCCGGCCGTCGGCGGCATTGATTTTCGCCAGCATCGCCTCCCGCTCGGCGACCTCCTTTTCGCTGAAGCCTATCCAGAAGCCGCCGTTTTGCTGAAGGTCCACATCGACCCCGGTCAGCTCCCGGAGCTCGCTGGCCAGCGGGCCCCAATGGTCGACGGCATCCCGGCTCCAGCGGGCGTAGCGGGGAAATCCCGCGCCCTTGCTCTGGAGCCAGACGAGGCCGAAATTGCCGCGCGAGGCCCGGTAAGCCACGTCGCCCTGGTCGAGGAGCGTAACTGCGCTGCCGGATTTGGCCGCGCCATACGCGATGGCGGCACCCACCAGTCCTCCGCCGACGACGATTATTCCATTTGAAGACATAAGCAGATTTGCCGGGAAAAGGTTTCTCCGGGGAATGGCCGTGCTCAATTGAGCGTGATGTTGTTCCGCCTCACCACCTCGCCCCAGCGGGCGCTATCGGCATTGAGCATTTGCCGGTAATCGGCGATCGAAACAGGGGCCACTTTCGCGCCGAGCTTTTCGTGCTTCTTGATGACCTCGGGGTCCGAGAGCACGGCGTTGATTTCCCGGTGCAGCTTTTCAACGATTGCCGGCGGCATATTGGCCGGCCCCACGACGCCTCCCCAGGTTTCCATTTCCAGATCCGGGTAGCCGGCCTCCCGGATGGTGGGGACGTTGGGCAGCATGGGGGAGCGGTTGGGCCCCGTGATCGCCAGTGCGTTGATGCGGCCCGCTTTCACCTGGGGCTCCATCGACGTGAAATTGCTGAACATCATCTGGATCTGACCCGCCGCCAGATCCAGTTCCGCCGCCGGGGCGCTCTTGTAGGGGACATGGGTGATCTGGGCCCCGGTGAGATTGGCGAACAATGCGCCAAGCACATGCAGCGCGGTGCCGTTGCCGGTGGACCCATAGAAAATCTCGCCGGGATGGGTTTTGGCGTAATTCACCAGGTCCGCGACGCTTTTGACGGGAATCGTCGGGCTCACGCCCAGCAGGTTGGGCTGCGTCCACTGTTTCGCGATGGGCGTGAAACTCTTGGCGGGATCGTACGGCAGCGATTTTGCGGTGAGTGCCGTAACGATATAGGTCGCGAGATTGGAGTTTCCAATCGTATATCCATCCGGCGCGGCCTTGGCTACCGTATCAAGCCCGATGACACCGGATGCTCCGGGTTTGTTGTCGATGATGATGGGCTGTCCCAGCCGTTTGCTTAGGCCGTCTGCCAAAACGCGCGCAGTGCCGTCCGCAGCGCCCCCTGCTGCCGCGTTCACGATAAACCGTATCGGTTTTTCCGGCCATTCCGCCTGTGCGGCAGAACCCAGTGAAAACAGGAGGGTGAAAATCGCGGAGGCGAGAAAGGGCCGGCGCGCAATTCGAGACGACATGGAAACTCCCCGTTTGACATGAATAACGAATGAGTGCCCATGGTAGGCAGTTGCCCCGCCGGCATCCATGGATGTCAGATCATCGATTCATGCATCGGTGTTATGTGTTTCCCGCTCGAAGCCGCCGCGACCAGGCGGATGAGTTCCTTGGCCGGAGCGGACAGCCTTGCGTCGCTCATGGCCGTGGCGTAGACCGTGTAGCCTATCGATGGACGCAGGGGCAGCGCCACTCCGCCCCGCCTCTGGTGTTTCGCCGCCGTCATGGGGTCGACCACGGCGATGCCCAGCCCTTCGAGGCACAGGTCGCTGATGGACTGGAACAGCGATGCTTCGACCATGGCGTCGACCTGCACCCCGTTGGCGCCGAGCCATGCGTCCAAGCGTGTCTGGAACGTTCCGGTTGAAGCAATGAACGGCTTGCCTGCGAACTCGCTCACATGTATGTGGCTGGCCTTCGGGTCGAGCCACTTCCCGGTGCCGATGCATACGCATTCCGAAGAGAATTCGGCGACCGTTTCAAGATCTCCCAGCGAAAGAGTATCTGCCGTGAGCCCGATATCGGCCTGCCGGGTTTTGACGTGCCTCGCCACGTCGATATACGAGGCGACGCGAAGGCTGATCAATACGTCGGGGAATTTCTCCCTCAATTGGCGGACCACGGCAGGAATGATGGAGTGCCCGATGGAAGGTATTGCGCTGATCGAGAGCTGACCAAGCTTTTGTTTCCGCAGCTGGTCGGAGAAATCGATTATCTGCTCCAGCCCCAGAAAAGACTGCTGCACCTTCGCCATCAAGGCATGGGCTTCTTCCGTGGGTTTGATGGTGCGTCCGCTCTTTGCGAATAGCAGAATGCCGGTCGATTTCTGAAGATCGGCTATGAGCCGGCTCATGGCCGGCTGGGTGATTCCCAGGGAATCGGCCCCGGCACTGATCCCGTTGTGCAGCATCGCAGCCCGGAAGGCCTCGATCATCCGATAGGTGACGTTCCGACTGGTCATGGGTTTGAGCCCGGCGCATGCCGGGCGAGCGGGCCGCCTGGAAGGGCGGTCGGGACGAGTACGCCCTTGAACGGCAGTTCGGAATTCTGGCGGTGCCCGGCAGGGGAGGAAGGCATGGCGGCGATTATCCTTGGCGGTTCCGCCCATCCTCATTCGTGAAAGCAGCACCCCCATGTCCATCCAGTGGTTCCCCGGTCACATGCACCTGACGCGCAAGGCGATCGGCGAGCGCATCAAGGACATCGACGTGGTGATAGAGCTGCTGGACGCGCGCCTGCCGGGCTCCAGCGGCAACCCGCTGCTGGCCGAGCTCACGGGGCACAAGCCCACGCTCAAGGTGCTCAACAAGCAGGACGTGGCCGACCCCGCGCGCACGCCTGCGTGGCTGGACTGGTACAACGCGCGGCCCGGCACGCGCGCCATCGCGCTCGATGCCTCGGACGCCGCGCCCGCGCGCCGGCTCGTCGAGGCCTGTCGCCAGCTCGCGCCCAACCGGCGCGGCCTCTCGCGGCCCATGCGGGTGCTGATCTGCGGCATTCCCAACGTGGGCAAGTCCACGCTGATCAACACGCTGTCGGCCAAGCGCGAGGCCAAAACCGGCGACGAGGCCGGCGTCACCAAGCAGGAGCAGCGCATCGTGCTCGACGATGACTTCTACCTCTGGGACACGCCGGGCATGCTGTGGCCGCGCATCATCGTGCCCGAGAGCGGCTACCGCCTTGCCGCCAGCGGCGCGGTGGGGCGCAACGCCTACGACGAGGAGGAGGTGGCGCTGGAGCTGCTGGCCTACGTGAAGCGCCACTACGCGTCGCTGCTCGACGCACGCTACAAGCTGGGCCTGGACGCGCAGGCCATCGGCGCCAGCCACGACGACGAACTGCTGGCGCTGATCGCGAAAAAGCGCGGCGCGGTGATGAGCGGCGGGCGGCTGAACCTGCAGAAGGCCGCCGAAATCGTGCTCACCGACCTGCGCAGTGCCGCCCTGGGCCGCGTGACGCTGGAGATTCCCGAGGAGTTCGAGTCCTGGCTGGCCGCCGCCCGGCTGAAGGAGAAGGAGCGCGCCGAGCGCAAGGCCGAGCAGCGCAAGCGCGACGAGCGCCGCGCGCGCAATGCGCCGCGGGACGATGGATAGTTTTTATTGATGAAAAATGGCTTCAGCGCCCGTCCATCAAGCGCTGATAGCTATCAATAGCAGAGCTTTCCACCGCTGCCGCTACCACGCCAGCGGCGCGGGCGCGTCGTCCCAGAAGATGAAGCGCCGCACTTCCGCGTAGCGCGAGGTGCCCGGTAGATAGGGGTCGATGCCGCTGCCCTTGCGCAGCAGCACCAGGTAGCCGCCGGCGGTGCCCACGGCCAGCGCATGGCCGTCCGGGGCCATGGCGATGCTGCGTATGGCTCCGCCGATGTGGTGGCGCCACAGCGTGCGGCCGTCTTCGGCCAGACCGTGCAGGTCGCCGTCGGCGTCGCCGCGCACTGTGAGGCCGTGGGCGGCTGCCGTGACGGCGTCCTGCGCCTCGTTCCCGTGCGCGGCGGGCGCCGCCTGCGGCGCGGGGGCGATGTGCAGCCCGTCGGCGCCGACCTCCCACCAGGCGCCGGCCTGCGCGCCGTGCGCGGCCGAGACATGCGCCAGCAGCCGGCCGTCCGCCTGCCACAGCACGGGGCCCACGGCCCGGCCGACATGCGCCGCGCGGTAGGCGAGGGCGCCGGGCGCGAACGCGAAGCGGCGGTGAAAGCGCGCCGAGAGGTCTGCGTCGGCCCAGGCGTGCACGGCGCGCGCCAGCTGCAGCACGGCGCCGGCCTGGGCGCCGCGCGGGTCGACGATGGCGGGCATGGCTGCGGCGCCGCCGTCGTCCTGCGCGGGTGGTTCCGCCATGCGCTCGGCCTGCAGCGCCCAGCGCTCGCGCACCAGGGCGGCGTGGGCGCGGCCGGCGCGCTGCCAGTCGTTGGACAGGGCCATGATCTGCGCGCCGAACACCTCGGCGTCGGGCTCGTCGGGCGCGAACGGGGGCGTGCGCGGCAATGGCGGGGCGGGCTGGTCGTCCGGCGGTGGCGCCTGCTGCGCGCACGCGTGCTCCGCGTACAGGCGCTGCTCCAGCGTGGTGAACAGGCGCAGCAGGCGCGCCATGTGGTCCACGGCGTCGTTGGGCAGGCTCTGGCGCGCGTCGCTCTGGCGCTGGGCGTAGCTCAGGCGCAGGCCCGGCGGGTGGGACGTGCCCTCGTGCGGCGCGTCGTCATCGACCAGGTCGATCTGGTAGCAGGCATGGGCGTCGTCCTCCGCGTCGCCCGGCGCCTCGCTGCCGTTGCGCCAGCTGAGCTTGAGCGCGCGGCCCCAGCTGCGGCCGCTCTGCTGGCCGGGCTGGCGCGCGCCTATCCACACGTCGCCCTCCCACCAGCCGTTGCGCTCGGGGTTCCACCAGTCGTTGTAGCGGCCGGTGAAGACGGGCAGCAGGGTCAGCGCGCGCACGCGCTCGGGCGTCAGGGCGGCGTGCAGGCGCGCGCGCAGCGGCCGGCCCGCGCGGCGCTGGGCTTCGGCGCGGCGCCAGTAGCCGATGACGCCGCGCCAAGCCTCGGCACAGGCCTGCAGCGCCTCGGGCGGCGCGTCGTGCAGGCCCTGCCAGGGGCCGGGCCCGCCCGTGGCGCCGTAGCCGCGGTACTGGCGCACCAGTCCGTCGGTCACCGTGGGCGCCGCGGGCTGGCGCAGCAGCGCCCAGGCCTGGGTGAACAGGCTGGCATGGGCGGCGGGGTCGTCGTGCGGCAGCGCGAGCCAGAAGTCCCAGCGCTTCCAGATGGTGATGAACAGGCCGTTGTGGTAGGTGTCCTGGTCCTCGTCGACATGGCTGCGCGTGAACAGGAAGTCCGTCTGCCCGAACCAGCCCGCGGCCTTGTGGCGGCTGCTGTCGGGCAGGGCGGCCTTGAGCAACTGGCGCAGGGCGGTGGCGTCCATGGCCTCGCCGGGGCACAGCGTGGCGTCTTCGGGCAGGCCGTCCTCGCACAGTGCGTCCGTGCCGGGCTCGGCGGAGTCGATGGGCGGTGTGGCTGGCATGGCGTGCGGCGGGTTGGCGTGCAGCGCATGGTAGCGCGGCGCGGCGCTATGCGGCCATCCACGGCAGCGCGAGCACGCGCGCCTGCCAGTCGCGCCAGGGGGCGTCGGGCGCGCAGGGCAGGGGCGCCGCGGCGGGTGGCCAGGGCAGGCCGCTGTCGATCGTGACCATGCGCCCGTCCTGCGGGTGCGGCAGGCGCAGGCGCCAGGCGTGCAGCCACAGCCGCTGCAGGCCCAGGCGTTCGGCCCACCAGCGGTTGAGCGGGCCCTTGCCGTGCGTGGCGTCGCCCAGGATGGGGTGGGCGGCGTGCTTGAGGTGGCGGCGGATCTGGTGGCGCCGCCCGGTCGTGGGCTCGGCCAGCACCAGCGATGCGCGCGTGGTGGCGAAGCGCGGGTCGCTGGATTCGGGCAGCTCCAGCCGCGCAAGACGGGTAAGAAGCGTGTGCGCGGGCTGGGCGGGGGCGTCCTGGGGCGCGTCGTCGGGGCGCAGCGGGTGGTCCACGTCGGCCAGCGGCGGGGCCCAGCCGCGCACCAGCGCCAGGTAGCGCTTGTGCACCGCGTGGCGCGCGAAGGAGCCGGCCAGGGCGCGCGCGGCCGCGGGGTGCAGGCCCATGACGAGCACGCCGCAGGTGCCCTTGTCGAGCCGGTGCACGGGGTAGACGTGGCGGCCGATCTGGTCGCGCAGGGCCTGCACCACGAAGCGCGTCTCGCCGGCGTCGAGCCCCGTGCGGTGCACCAGCCAGCCGGCGGGCTTGTAGAGCGCCACCATGTGCTCGTCCTGCCACAGCAGGTGCAGCGGGGGCGTGGCGTCGGGTGTCAGGAGTCGCGCCCCGGCGTGAACTGGATGGTGCTCAGGCCCGTGTCGGGCGCATCCCGGTTGCGGCGCGGCGTGAGCCAGTACACCTTCAGGCCGTGCAGCCAGGCGCCCAGGTAGACGATGGACAGGGCAAAAATGCCCCATTGCCCGGCCTTCCACGAGGCGTAGAACCAGAACGGCTGCCCCAGCAGCCCGAAGATGCAGGCCCAGCGGCGCAGGAGTGCGCTGCGCGTCTGCGACAACCATGCGGCGGTGGCGCCCAGCAGGGCAATGGCGATCTGGTCGAGTCCCATGGTGCGGTGGCCTGTCGGGTGGTGTGTAGGAAATGCGTGCTGGATGTTTGTACAGCATGATAGCAGCCTGCCCGGCTGCCTGCCTGCAGCACAATGCGCCGCCATGATGATGTCTCCGCGCTCCGCCATTTTGCCGCTGCCCCTGCTGGCCGCGCCCCGTGCCGACGACCCCCGGCCCCTGGTCCTCTACCACGGCCGCTGCGCCGACGGCTTTGCCGCGGCCCTTGCGGCCTGGCGCTTCTATGGCGGGCAGGTGCAGTGCCTGGGCCTGTCGCACGGCCAGGCGGCCACGGTGGATGACCTGCCGCCGCTGGAGGGCCGCGCCGTCTACGTGCTGGACTTCTCCTTCGCGCCCGCGCTGCTGGCCGAGATCGACGCGCGCGCCGCCAGGCTGGTGTTGCTGGACCACCACAAGAGCGCGGCCGAGCAGCTCGCGGGCTTTGCCTGCCGCTGCGGCGCGGTGCATTTCGACATGGCCAAGTCCGGCGCGCGCCTGGCCTGGGAGTTCTTCCACCCCGATGCGCCGCTGCCTGACCTGGTGCGCCATGTGGAGGACCGCGACCTGTGGACCTGGCAGTACCCCGAGACGGCGGGCTTCGTGGCCGCGCTCGACATGGAGCCCTTCGACTTCGCGCGCTGGAGCGCCATCGCCGACTTCTCGCCCGCCGAGACGGCGGCCTTCGTCGCGCGCGGCCAGGCCATGGACGAGAAGTTCCGCCACCTGGCGCAGGACGTGGCCGGCGGTGCCCGGCCGCTGGCATTCAACGGCGAGGCCGGGCTGATGGTGAACGCTCCGGGCGCCTTCCACAGCCTGGTGGGCGAGCTGCTTTCAAGGCAGAGCGGCACCTACGCGCTGATGTGGGCCGTGGGCGGCGACGGGCAGGTCAAGGTGGGCCTGCGCTCGCAGCGCGGCTACGACTGCTCGCCGCTGGCCGTCAGCATGGGCGGCGGCGGGCACGCGCAGGCGTGCGGCTTCCGCATGCCGGCCGAGCGGCTGGCCGAGCTGCTGAGCGGCAGCTTCGATTCATAGCCAAATCGGGCTTTGGCGCTTGTCTGGCAAGCGCTGGCAGCTATCAAAGTTCAAGCGGCTTCCTCGAACTTGTCCACGCGCCGCAGCGTGGGAAACAGGCGCGCCCACAGCCCCACCACGCCCAGCGTGCACAGGCCCCCGAGCACGGCAGCCGGCACCGCGCCCACCCATGCGGCGCTGGTGCCCGCGCGGAATTCGCCGAGCTCGTTGGACGAACCGATGAACAGCATGTTCACCGCGTTCACGCGCCCGCGCATCTCGTCGGGCGTGGAGAACTGCACCAGCGCGCCGCGGATGTAGACGCTGACCATGTCCGCCGCGCCCGCCACCATCAGCGCCGCGAACGACAGCGCGAACACCGTGGAGAGCGAGAACACCAGGTTGGCCAGCCCGAACACCGCCACGGCGGCGAACATCGTGCGCCCCACGCGGTGGTCGAAGGGCCGCATGCTCAGGTACAGGCCCGCGCCCACCTCGCCGATCGCCATCGCGCTGCGCAGCGCGCCCAGGCCCTGCGGGCCCACGTGCAGCACCTCCTGCGCGTAGATGGGCAGCAGCGCCACCACGCCGCCGAGCAGCACCGCGAACAGGTCCAGCGAGATGGTTCCCAGGATGATGGGCCGCGAGCGGATGAAGCGTATGCCCGCCCCGAAGCGCTGGAACATGCTGCCCAGCGCGGGCCCGATGGGCGCCGCGTGGTCCACCGCCACGCGCGCCAGCAGCAGCGTGCCCAGCGCGAAGCAGGCCATGCACACCGCGTAGGCCAGCCGCGCGCCGCCCACCGCGTAGAGCACGCCGCCGAGGAACGGCCCGCCGATGGTCGCCATGCGCATGATCATCCCGTTGGCCGCCACCGCCTGCGCGAGCTGCCCGCGCGGCACGATCTGCGGCAGCAGGCTGGAGAGCGCCGGCGCCGAGAACGCGCGCGAGCAGCCAAACAGCACCAGCACCGCGTAGATGCCATCGACCCCCGCCGCGCCATGCCCGGCGAGCCACCACAGCAACGCGCTGCACACCGTGCCCGCCGCCCAGCTGGCCGCCAGGATGGGCTTGCGGCTGAAGCGGTCGATCAGATCGCCCGCGGGCAGCAGCAGGACCAGCATGGGCAGGAACTGCGCCAGCCCCACGTAGGCCAGCGCCATGGGCGCGCGCGTCAGGTCGTACACCTGCCAGGCCACCACCACGGCCTGCACCTGCGTGGCGAACACCGCCACCAGGCGCGCCGTGAGAAATGCGATGAACCCCGCGTGGCGGTAAACGTTGGAATCGGCGGGGGAATCGGTCACGGTGCGAGGGGCGCAAAGCGGGCGATCCTACCCCCGCCGGCTCAATCGCGCTGATGGCGGCGCCGGTAGTCCCACGGCGCCATCGGGCGCTTCTGCGACCACAGGCCCGCGCGGCTCTCGCGTGCGTGCCGTTCCAACTGCTCCAGGTCGCGGTTGCCCGCGCGGTACACCCAGGCCAGCCCCGCGCGCACCTGCGCGGCGGCCACGTCCTGCCCGCTGCAGCGCACGTGGGCCAGCGTGCGGCCATACGCGTCGTGCCCCAGCGTGTGCAGCCGTGCCTGCTGGCGAAAGCACAGCAGCGCGAGGTTCTGCCGCGCGCGCTGGCCGAAGGCCTGCCTGCGCTCGGGCGCGTCGATGGCGGCCACGCGCACGCGCATGGGGCGGTGCTCGCCGCAGCGCACGGTAAGCGAATCGCCGTCGCCGATGGCGATCACGAGGCAGAGCAGGGCGGAGGCGGCGGCGGGCATGGGCGGCGAAAAGGCGCCGCACTATACCGGACACATGCCGGGCCGGTGCGCGCATTCGCGGACAATCGCGCGTTCGCCGCTTCCATTCGCCTCGCATCGTGTTCAAGGGTCTCGCCGCTTCCGTCGCCGCTTCCGTGCTGTTCGGCGCGCTCTACTACCTGGCGCCGCTGCTGGCGCCGCTGGACGGCGAGCAGATCTTCGGCTGGCGCGTGCTGTGCACGCTGCCGTTCACCACCGTGCTGCTGCTCGCGCAGGGGCAGTGGCCGCGCGTGCGGCTGCTGGCGCTGCGTGCCTGGCGCGAGCCGCTCCTGGCCCTGGGGCTCGCGGGCAGCGCGGCCATGCTGGGGGTGCAGCTCTGGCTGTTCCTCTGGGCGCCGTTGCACGGGCGGGCGCTGCCGGTGTCGCTGGGCTACTTCCTGCTGCCGCTGGTGATGGTGCTGGCCGGGCGCGTGCTGTACCGCGAGCGCCTGTCGCGCCTGCAGTGGCTGGCCACGCTGCTCGCGGCCGCGGGCGTGGCGCACGAGGTGCTGCGCGCCGGCGGCATGTCGTGGGAGACGTGGCTCGTCGCGCTGGGCTACACCGTGTACTTCGTGGCGCGTCGGCGCATGCGCACCGACCATCTGGGCGGGCACTGGCTGGACATGCTGCTGCTCGTGCCCGCGGCGCTGTGGTTCGTGCTGCGCGCGCCCTCGTCGCTGCCGCTGGTGGCGGACAACGCGCACCTGTGGGCGCTGGTGCCGGTACTGGGCGTGGTGAGCGCCGTGGCGCTGGCGTTGTACATGGCGGCCAGCCGCCTGCTGCCGCTGGGGCTGTTCGGCCTCTTGAGCTACGTGGAGCCGGTGCTGCTGGCGCTGGTGGCGCTGCTGCTGGGCGAGAGCATCGGCGCGGCGCAGTGGCCGACCTACGGGCCCATCTTCGCGGCGGTGGCGGTGCTGGTGGTCGATGGCGCGCTGCGGCTGCGCCAGCGCGGTTGATCGCAAGCCAAATCGGGCTCCAGCGCCCGCCCATCAAGCGCCAGCAGCTATCGTTTCGATATCATCCCACGCGCCGGGCGCCAGGCCGTCCAGCGTGTACGGGCCGATGGCCGTGCGCACCAGGCGCAGCGTGGGGTGGCCCACGGCCGCCGTCATGCGGCGCACCTGGCGGTTGCGGCCCTCGCGGATGACGAGTTCGATCCAGCTGTCGGGGATGTTCCGGCGCACGCGGATCGGCGGGTCGCGCGGACACAGGGCGGGCGGCGGCTCCAGGCGGTGCACGCGCGCGGGCCGGGTGGGGCCGTCGTTCAGCGTAATGCCGCGCTGCAGCGCGGCCAGGGCCGCGTCGTCGGGAATGCCCTCGACCTGTACCCAATAGGTCTTCTCCATCTTGTGGCGCGGGTCGCTGATGCGCGCCTGCAGCGGCCCGCTGTCGGTCAGCAGCAGCAGGCCCTCGCTGTCCGCGTCCAGGCGCCCGGCCACGTAGACGCCGGGCAGGTCGATGAAGTCCTTGAGCCCGCGCCAGCGCCCCTCGGGCGTGAACTGGCTCAGCACGCCGTAGGGCTTGTTGAAGCGGATCAGCCGAGCGCGGGCCTTCATGCGGGCAGGAACAGGGCGGGGTCCACCATCGTGCGGTTGAGCATCACGCCCCAGTGCAGGTGCGGGCCGGTCACGCGGCCGGTGGCGCCCACCTTGCAGAAGGCGTCGCCCGTGCGCAGCCGGTCGCCCACCTGGCAGTCCACGCGGCTCAGGTGGCAGTACATGGTGAGCAGGCCGCCGCCATGGTCGAGCCAGACGGTGCCGCCGTTGAAGAAATAGTCGCCCACGTCGATCACCCGGCCCGGCAGCGGCGCCACGATGGGCGTGCCCGTGGCGGCGGCGATGTCCATGCCGCTGTGCGGGTTGCGCGCCTGGCCGTTGAACACGCGGCGCAGGCCGAAGCTGCTGGAGCGCGGCCCCGGCACGGGCTGGCGCATCTGCAGCTCGTCCGGCAGCGGGGTGGAGAAGGTCGCCATGATCTGCTGCTGGTGGGCGCGCTCGCGCTCGTGACGGGCCAGGTCTTCGGGCGCGAGGTCCACGGTGCGCGGCGCCACCGTCAGGCGCTGCTCGCGGTATTGCTTGGGCGCCACGCGGTAGGCGATGCGGCGCCCGGGCGCGCCGGCTGCGGCCTGCACCGTCACGTGGGCCTGGCCCACGGGCGCGGAGAGCGGTATGCCGACCAGGGCCATCCACGCGATGCTGTCGCCCAGCACCAGCACGGGAACGTCGCCCGCGTGCACCACGGGCCGCTCGGGCGCCGGGCCCAGCTGCAGCCGGGCCACGCCGCCGGGCACCTGCAGCGCCTGGGGCCAGGCATCGGGCGCCGTGGCGGCACGGGCCAGCACGGCGGGGCCGGGCAGCAGCGCCAGGCCCAGGCCCCGCAGCACGGCGCGGCGTCGCGCGCCGGGCCAGGGCAGGGGATGGAGGGGAGAGTCGTCACGCAGGGATTTCACGGCGGGCAGTGTAGTGGCTGCGCCCCGGTGCCCAATGCGGCGCCATGGTTATGCGCAAAGCGATTGTCCTCATGCACGGCAGGCGCGGTGGGCCATAATCCGCGCCCAATGCCCTGGCCGCCCTGGCGGCCAGGGCATTGCCACGTCTGGCGCGGCGCGGGCCGCGCTCCCTCACTTTTTCCAACCCATCAGAAAGCAGATCGACCATGCGTCAAGAACATGACTTCATCGGCATCAAGACCATCCCTCCCGATGCGTACTGGGGCGTGCACACCGCCCGTGCCGTGGAGAACTTTCCCATCACCGGCCACACCGTGGCCCAGATGCCCGCGCTGATCCGGGCCTTCGCCTTCGTCAAGAAGGCCGCCGCCCACGCCAACCTGCAGCTGGGCGCGATCAGCACCACCCAGGCAGACGCCATTGCCAAGGCCTGCGACGACCTGATTGCCGGGCAGCTGCACGAGCAGTTCGTCACCGACGTGATCCAGGGCGGCGCCGGCACTTCCACGAACATGAACGCCAACGAGGTGATCGCCAACCGTGCCCTGGAGCACCTGGGATTGCCCAAGGGCAGCTACGACGTGATCCACCCGAACGACCACGTCAACGCATCGCAGAGCACGAACGACACCTATCCCACGGCGGTCAAGATCGCCACCTATTTCGGCATCCAGGAGCTGCTCGGCGCCCTGGCCGCCCTGCGCGGCGCCTTCGAGGCCAAGGCGCTGGAATTCGCCGGCATCCTCAAGATCGGCCGCACCCAGCTGCAGGACGCCGTGCCCATGACGCTGGGCCAGGAGTTCGCGGCCTTCGCCTCCATGATCGCCGACGACGAGCGCCGCCTGCGCGAGTCGGCCTACCTGATGGCCGAGGTGAACATGGGCGGCACGGCCATCGGCACGGGCATCAACGCGCCGCTGGGCTACGTCGACGCGGTGGTACCGAAGCTGGCCGAGCTCTCGGGCGTGCCGGTCAGGGCCGCCGCCAACCTGATCGCCGCCACGTCCGACACGGGCGCCTTCGTCGACATTTCCGGCGTGCTCAAGCGCATCGCCGCCAAGCTTTCCAAGATCAGCAATGACCTGCGCCTGCTGTCCTCGGGCCCGCAGGCGGGCGTGGCCGACATCCGGCTGCCGGCGCGCCAGGCGGGCTCGTCCATCATGCCGGGCAAGGTCAACCCGGTGATCCCCGAGGCGATGAACCAGGTGTGCTTCGAGGTGATAGGCAACGACGCGGCCATCACCATGGCCTGCGAGGCCGGGCAGCTGCAGCTCAACGCCTTCGAGCCGCTGGTCGCCTGGGCGCTGCACAAGAGCCTGCACCACCTTGCCCGCGCCTGCCGTACGCTGCAGGTCAACTGCGTGGAGGGCATAGCCGCCAACCAGGGCCTGCTGGACGAGCGCATCGCCGCGTCGGTGACGCTGGTGACGGCCCTGAACCCGGTGATCGGCTACGAGAAGGCCGCGGCCATCGCCAAGGCCGCCATCGCCACGGGCAAGCCCATCGCCGAGGTGGCCGAGGACCTGGGCATCATGGGACGGGCCGAGATGCAGAAGCTCCTGGTGGCCGAGCGGCTGACCCAGGCCGGGGCGATCAAGGCCGTCCACTGAAGCTATCAAAAAAATAGCTGCAGGCGCTTGCTATGTAAGCGCTGCAGCCGTTTTTTGCGTAATTCCGGGCGCCTACTTCATGCGCTCGGACTCGACCACCATGTCCAGCATGTAGACATAGGCCGATGCGTCGGCCGGCGGGTTCTGGCGCTTGAAGCGGTTGATGCGCAGCACGTTGCGCATGCCGGGCTCGTGGGTGTAGCCCTGCACCTCGTCATAGAACACCTGCCATTGCCCCACGTGGGTCTTGGCGCCGTTGTCGCCGTAGCGGATCTCGCGCACGCGCAGGCACTGGGCGTTCTTCATCACGCCATGGCTGCAGGCCACCCGCTCGGGCGCCACTTCCAGGAACATGCGCTCGCCGGGGCCGCCATACTGCGTCTGCGGCGTGGGCTGGCCGGCCAGCTCCCAGCGGCTGCCGTCGGCAAAGAACAGCTGCAGCTGCGGCGTGCCGCCGGCATTGAGCTGGTAGCGCGTGACGGTCGGCAGCTGCGCGCCCACGCGCTGCTCCAGCCGCATCAGATCCTTGTCGGCGCAGGCGCGCATGGTGGACACGGGGCGGCCGAGCTGCATGTCGCCGCCCTGCGTGCCGAAGCTGGCGCCCAGCATGTTGCACAGGTTGCGCACGCTCAGGCGCTGGCCCTCGAAATGCAGCTGCATCGGCGTGTGCCCGGCCAGGAGCCAGCTTCCGTCGCTTCGGCCCTGCGCGTCGAAGGCGGCCGTCAGGTTCCAGTCGTGGGAGGCGAGGCTGGGGGCGCCGTTTTGCGCGGTGGTGGAGGGCATGGGGGCCGGGGTCTGCGGCGGGGCGCTGGCGCAGGCGCCCACCAGGGCGGCCAGGGCCAGCGCGGCCAGGGTCTTGAGGGCTTGCTTGTCGTTCATGGCGGAATTGGACGCGCGCGGGGCGGCAAAGGTTCACCCCCGGGCGCCCAGGAATTGTGAACAAGTTAGAACGAGGAGCCGGGCTCGCGCAGGAACGCCAGCTCCTCGCCGCTGGACTCGCGCCCCAGGATGGCGTTGCGGTGCGGGTAGCGGCCAAAGCGCTCGATGATGGCCCGGTGCTGCAGCGCGAACGGCAGGTTGCCCTCCAGCCCCGGCTCGGCGAAAAGCCGCACCGACTGCGCCTGCACCACGCGGGATTCGCTGTGCATGTAGGGCATGTAGGCAAAGGCGCGCTGCGCGGGCGGCAGGGCGCCTGCCTGCCCGCTGGCCACCAGCTCCTGCGCCAGCACCAGCGCCATGCCGTCCTGCGCGAAGGCGCGCGGCGTGTCGCGGTATACGTTGCGGGAGAACTGGTCCAGCACCACGATCTCCGCCAGGCGCCCCCGAGCGCTTTGGCGCCAGCCGGACAGCTCGCCGCTCGCGGCGGCCTGCAGCGTGGCGCCGAAGCGCCGGGCGATGGCGGCGTCCAGCGCGGCGTCCTTGGCGAAGTGCTGCGGGGCGCTCAGCTCCTCGAACCAGAAGTGCAGGATGGATTCGGGCGTCATGCGCGCAGGCCGTGGGTCTACTTGCCCCAGCTGTCCTTGAGCCCCGTGATGCGGTTGAACACGGGCCTGCCGGGCGCGTGGTCCTTGCGGTCGGCCACGAAGTAGCCGAAGCGTTCGAACTGGAATTTCCCGTCGGGCCGGGCGGCGGCCAGCGAGGGCTCCACGTAGGCGTTTACCACCTTGAGGCTGTCCGGGTTGAGCAGCGCCAGGAAGTCCTTGCCGCCCGCGTCGGGCTGGGCATCGGTGAACAGGCGGTCGTACAGGCGCACCTCGGCCTGCAGGCCGTCCTGCACGCCCACCCAGGTGATGGCGGCCTTGACCTTGACGCTGTCGGCGCCGGGCGTGCCGCTCTTGGTGTCCGGCACCACGGTGGCCAGCACCTTGGCCACGCGGCCTTCGGCATCCTTCTCGCAGCCCGTGCATTCGATCACGTAGCCGCCCTTGAGGCGCACCCTGTTGCCTGGGAACAGGCGCTTGTAGCCCTTGGGCGGCACCTCCTCGAAGTCCTCGCGCTCGATCCAGACCTCGCGGCCCAGCGTGAAGCGGCGCTCGGGCGCGCCTTCGTGCGCCCCATCGTGGGAATGCGGCAGGGCGGGCAGGCTGCAGTGCTCCAGGTGGTCCGCGCTGCCGAACACCTCGGCCCAGTTGGTCAGCTCCAGCCTGAGCGGGTCGAGCGCCACCATGGCGCGGTGCGCCTTGGCCTCCAGGTCCTCGCGCAGGCAGCCTTCCAGCGTGGCGTAGTCGATCCAGCTGTAGTCCTTGGTCACGCCGATGCGCTCGCAGAACATCTGTATGGACTCGGGCGTGTAGCCGCGCCGGCGCAGGCCCACGATGGTGGGCATGCGCGGGTCGTCCCAGCCGCTCACGATGCCGTTGTCCACCAGGTGCTTGAGCTTGCGCTTGCTGGTGACCACGTAGGTGAGGTTCAGCCGCGCGAACTCGTACTGGCGCGGCTGCGGCGTGGCGATCAGGCCGCCCTCGGCCAGGCGGTCGAGCAGCCAGTCATAGAACGGGCGCTGGTCCTCGAACTCCAGCGTGCAGATGCTGTGGGTGATGCACTCGAGCGCGTCCTCGACCGGGTGCGCGAAGGTGTACATGGGATAGATGCACCACGCATTGCCGGTGTTGTGGTGCTCGGCGTGCTTGATGCGGTAGATGGCCGGGTCGCGCAGGTTGATGTTGGGCGATGCCATGTCGATCTTCGCGCGCAGCACGGCGGCGCCGTCGGGCAGCTTGCCGTCCTTCATATCGCGAAAGCGTGCCAGGTTCTCGGCCGGCGTGCGGCTGCGGTAGGGGCTGTCCACGCCGGGCCTGCCGAAGTCGCCGCGGTTCGCGCGCATCTCCTCGGGCGTCTGCTCGTCCACGTAGGCGTGGCCGGCCTCGATGAGGTACTCGGCCGCGCGGTACATGAAGCCGAAGTAGTTGCTGGCGTAGTACAGGTTCTCGTGGCCGTCCGGGTCCTTCCAGTCGAAGCCGAGCCAGTGCACGGCGTCGATGATGCCGTCCACGTATTCCTGGTCTTCCTTCTCGGGGTTGGTGTCGTCGAAGCGCAGGTGGCACACGCCGCCGTAATCGCGTGCCAGGCCGAAGTTCAGGCAGATGCTCTTGGCGTGGCCCACGTGCAGGTAGCCGTTGGGCTCGGGCGGGAAGCGCGTGCGGATTTTCGCGGGGTCTGCCGGGCCGGCGCCCTGGTGGGCCGCGTCGCCGGGGCTGCCGGCCCAGCGGTTGCGTGCATGCGTGCCCTGGGCCAGGTCGGCTTCTATGATCTGGCGCAGGAAGTTGCTGGGTTTGACGGTATCCGTGCTGTCGTTGTGGACTGGGGTGCTCATGCCTGGATTCTAGGCCGCGCCAGGGCCTGGGCAGGCCCTGGCGGCAACGTTCGGAAACAACATGAATGCCAATCCATGCCAACCTGTCGCCGGTCTGGCGCGTTGAGAGCAGGCCTCGCAGTCAAAGGAGATTTTCATCATGACCCAACGTCGCTCTTGGTTTGCCGTCGCCGCATCGGCCGGCGTGGCCCTGGCCTTGATGGCGGGCGCTGGCGCTGCGCAGGCGCGCAGTGACGTGTACTGGTCCGTCGGCGTAGGCGCCCCCGGCGTGGCCCTGGGGGTAGGCAACGCAGCCCCGGTGTACTACGCGCCGCCCCCGCCCGTGTACTACGCGCCCCCTCCGGTGGTGTATGCGCCGCCGCGCCCCGTGTACTACGCGCCGCCGCCTCCCGTGGTGTATGTGCCGCCCGTGGGCTACTACCAGCGGGGGTGGGGCGGCCACCACCACCATCACCACGGCCGTCGCGATTGGCGCTGAGGTACTTGGCGGATTGCTGAGGCAGGCGGCCCCGCGGGGCCGCTTTTGCATGGTGGCCGCCCAGCATAATGAAGGGCTGCGGGTAGGCTCCCGCCCGGATTGCACTTCATGACCACCAAAACCGTTTACGTTCTCAACGGCCCCAATCTCAACCTGCTGGGCACGCGCGAGCCGCAGGTCTATGGCTCCCAGACCCTTGCCGACGTGGAGCAGATCTGCGCGGCGGCCTGCACGCGCCATGGCCTGGCGCTGGTGTTCCGCCAGAGCAACCACGAGGGCGCCCTCGTGGACTGGATCCACGAGGCGGGCCGGCTGCACGCCGAGGGCAAGCTGGCCGGCGTGGTGCTCAACGCCGCGGCCTATACGCACACCAGCGTGGCGCTGCTCGATGCCGTCAAGGGCACGGGCGTGCCGCTGGTGGAGCTGCACATCAGCAACGTGCACGCGCGCGAGAGCTTCCGCCACCGCTCCTACCTGGCCGGCGCCGCGCGCGCCGTGATGTGCGGCTTCGGCGTGCAGGGCTACGCGTTGGCCATCGCCGGGGTGGCGCAATGGTGACGGCGCGGGCGCTGGCCACGCTGCCCGTGCCCGCCCAGGTGCTGGCCCTGGAGCGGCAGGCCAGGCGCGAGACCACGCCCTGCGGTGCCGGCGACATGGTCTGGCACGCCTGGGGCACGCCGCGCGATGGCGTGCCGCCGCTGGTGCTGCTGCATGGCGGCAGCGGCAGCTGGACGCACTGGGTGCGCAACATCGCCGACCTGATGGACGCGGGGCGCGAGCTGTGGATTCCCGACCTGCCGGGTTTCGGAGATTCGGCCTCGCCCGCCTCGGGCGGGGACGCCGATGCTCTGGCCGGGCCGATGGCCGAGGGCCTGCGCACGCTGTTCGGCCCGCGCCAGTGCGACCTGGTGGGCTTCTCGTTCGGCGGCCTGACGGCCGGCCTGCTGCTGGCGGCCCACCCCGAGGTGGCGCGCCAGCTGGTGGTGGTGGGCGCTCCCGCCATGGGCGTGGTGCCGCAGCGGCAGGTCGCACTCAAGGCCTGGCGCCACCTGCCCGAGGCCGCCCAGATCGCGGCGCACCGCTACAACCTGGCTGCGCTCATGCTCAAGGACGAGGCCCTGATCGACGCCCTGGACGGCTTGGCGCTGGGCCTGCACGTGGCCAACGTGGTGCGCGACCGCATGCCGCGCCGCCGCCTGGCGCACACCGATGCGCTGGCGCGCGCGCTGTCGCGGGTCGATTGCCCCGTGCATGCCATCTATGGCCGCAGCGACGCGCTCTACAAGGAGTGGATAGGCGCGCTGGAGGGCGCCTACGCCGCCGCCGCGCCCGATTTCCGCGGCCTGGCGCTCATCGATGACGCTGGCCACTGGGTGCAGTTCGAGCGCCCGCAGGCCTTCATGCAGGCGCTGTTGGCGGCGCTGCGCGCGGGCGCCGGCAAGTGACCGAACGCCATTGCCCCCCGGCCCTGCGGGTGGACCCCGCCGAGGTGGAACTGACCGCCATGCGCGCCCAGGGCGCGGGCGGGCAGAATGTGAACAAGGTGTCGAGCGCCGTGCACCTTCGCTTCGATATCGTAGCCTCGTCGCTGCCCGGCGACGTGAAGCAGCGCCTGCTGGCCCTGCGCGACAGCCGCATCACGCAGCAGGGCGTGCTCGTCATCAAGGCCCAGCAGTACCGCACGCAGGAGGCCAACCGCCTGGACGCGCTGGCCCGCCTGCAGGCCCTGGTGGACAGCGTGGCCCGGCCGCCGCGCGTGCGCCGCGCCACGCGGCCCACCCTGGGGTCGCAGCAGCGGCGGCTGGAGGCCAAGAGCCGGCGCGCGGGCATCAAGGCGCTGCGCGGCCGCACGGCCGCGCCGGACTGAATCTCGCCTTGCCGCGCTCGCATGGGTGCGCTGGATGGAACGCAGCATCCCATGTATGGTCCTTGGCATTGCTCCTTCCACACCCACATGAGGGCTAGACCATGACCACAGATACCGTCTCCCCCTCCACCGGCCCCGGCGCGCTGCCGGCGCTGTTCGTTTCGCACGGCGCACCGCTGTTCGCGCTCGAACCCGGCAGCACCGGCCCGGCGCTCGCGCGCTGGGCCGCCGGGCTCAGGCGCAGCCACCCCGGCCTGCGCGGCGTGGTCATCATGTCGCCGCACTGGATGGAGCGCGGCGCCACCGTCATGACCGGCGCGCGGCCCGCCACCTGGCACGATTTCGGCGGCTTTCCGCCCGCGCTCTACGCGCTGCAATACCCGGCCGCGGGCGACCCGGCACTGGCCGGGCAGGTGCTGGACCTGCTGCGGCAGGCCGGCATCGCCGCGCAGGGCGACGCGGAGCGCCCCTTCGATCATGGCGCCTGGGTGCCGCTCATGCACCTGTTTCCGCAGGCCGACCTGCCGGTCGTGCAGGTGGCGCTGCCCGTGGGCGCAGGCCCGGCCGAGGTGCATGCCATGGGGGCGGCCCTGCACGGCCTGCGCGCGCAGGGCGTGCTGGTCGTGGGCTCGGGCAGCATGACGCACAACCTGCGCGAGTTCTTCGGCGGCGGGCATGAGCGCGCGCCCTACGTGCTGGAGTTCAGCCGCTGGATCGAGGCCGCCGTGGAGCGCGGCGACCTGCCCGCCCTGCTGGATTACCGCCGCCAGGCGCCGCACGCGCAGCGCGCCCACCCCACGGAGGACCACTTCCTGCCGCTGTTCTTCGCGCTGGGCGTGGCCGGCGAGGGCTGGGGCGCCGAATACCTCAGCCGCGAGGTGATGTACGGCATGCTCGCCATGGATGCCTTCGCACTGCATGCGCCGGCTGCGGCATGATCGCCCCATTGCACCGAGACACCCCTGCCATGCTGGACCTGCCCTTCACCTGCCTGCACCGTCCGGCCAACTCGGCGGTGCGCCACCCGTGGCTGCTCGTGCTGATGCACGGCGTGGGCAGCAACGAGCACGACCTGTTCGGCCTCACGCCGCAGATTCCCGAGCACTTTCACGTGCTGAGCCTGCGCGCGCCGTTCCGCATGGGGCCGGGCGCATTCGCATGGTTCGATTTCTCCATCGAGCCGGGCGGCGAGCGCACCATCGACGAGGCGCAGGAGGCGCACAGCCGCGCGCTGCTGGAACAAGCCGTGCCCTCGGCCGCGCGCCAGCTCGGCGTGGAGCCCGGGCGCACGGTGGTGGGCGGCTTCAGCCAGGGCGGCATCATGGCGCTGTCGTTGCTGCTCACGCGCCCCGGTCTGATGCACGCGGGGCTGGTATGGCACGGCCGGCTGCTCGCGCAGGCCGTGCCATACATCGCGTCGGCCGACGCCTTCCACGGCAAGCATCTGCGGGTGAGCCACGGCACGCACGACAACGTGATCCCGCTGGCCCATGCGCAGGCCATCCGCCGCCAGGTGCAGGCGCTGCCGCTGCACCTGAGCTACGAGGAATTCGCCGGTGCCCATGAAATCCGCCAGGCCGAGCTGGCGCACACGGTGGCCTGGCTGCAAGGGCTGTCCGGCGCGGCCTGAGGCGCCCGGCAGGGGGTAAGCGCCGTAACGCCGTGTAGCCCTGCCGGCTGAAAGACGAATCGGGCTGTAGCATAGGCCCATCGTGCGCAAGACGCTATCAATTGCGAAGCAAAAGGAACGCGCGGCGCTTTTTCGGCTCGCACCCCTGTGGCGCACCGCCCGCCCGTGAAAGGAACTCCCATGCCCGAGCGCGACCCCGCCGAGTACCGGCCCCGGCCGGAATCCTCCACCTCCTGGGCCGTGGCCGCCGTGGTGGCCGCAGCCGTCGCGGCGGGCGCCGCGTGGTGGTTCTGGTGGCGGCTCGCGCAGGCGCCCGCGCCGGTCGTGGCGCCGCCACCCGACGCCGCGGCTTCGGCGCCGATGGCCGAGGCGTCCGGCCCGCAGCACCCCATCGCGGCGCAGGCCGATGCCGGGCCGCTGCCGCCGCTGGCCGAGTCCGACGCATGGGTGGCCAAGGCGCTGGGCGAGCTGCTGGGCGCCGAGCGCGTGGGCCGCTTCCTGCTGACGGACGGCTTCGTGCGCCGCGCGGTGGCCACCGTGGACAACCTGCCGCGCGCCCAGGCCCCCGCGCGGCTGTGGCCGGTGCAGCCGGCGCCGCAGCGCTTCCTGGTCGAGGGTCCGCCCGGCGCGCAGGCCATCGCGCCCGCCAATGCGGCGCGCTACCAGGCCTTCGTCGCGTTCGCCGAGGCCGTGCCACCGGACGCCGCCGTGGCGCTGTACGCACGGCTCTACCCGCTGTTCCAGGCCGCCTACGAGGAGCTGGGCTACCCCGGCAAGTACTTCAACGACCGCCTGGTGGCCGTGCTGGACCACCTGCTGGCAGCGCCCGCGCCGCAGGGGCCGCTGGCCGTGCAGCTCACGCAGGTGCGTGGCGAGGTGCCGTCCACGCGGCCCTGGGTGCGCTACGAGTTCGCGGACCCGCAGCTGGAGGCGCTCTCCAGCGGCCAGAAGATGCTGGTGCGCATGGGCCCCGACAACGCCCGGCGCCTGAAGGCCGTGCTGGCCGAGCTGCGCCGCCGCGTGGTGACGGGCGAGGTGGCGCGCCGCCCGGCTGAGTGAGCCCGGCCGCCCGCGCGCTCAGCGCGCCGCGGGCAGCGGCAGGGCGGTCTTGTAGCGCACCTGCTTGAGCGTGAAGCTGGTGCGGATCTTCTCTATGCCCGGGATGGGCGTGAGCTGCTCCAGGATGAAGCGCTCCAGCGCGGCGATGTCGGGCAGCGCCACGCGGATCAGGTAGTCGCTGTCGCCCGTCATCAGGTAGCACTCCATCACCGGGTCGTGCTCGGCGATGCGCTGCTCGAAAGCGGCCAGCGCCTCCTTGCTCTGGCTCTTGAGGCTGATGCTGATGAACACGTTGAGCCCCAGTCCCAGCGCCGCCGGGTTGGCCAGCGCCACGTAGCGCTGGATGACGCCCGCCGCCTCCAGCGCCTTCACGCGCGCCAGGCAGGGCGAGGGCGACAGATGCACGCGCCGCGCGAGCTCCACGTTCGAGAGCGAGCCGTCGGCCTGCAGTTCGGCGAGTATGCGCAGATCCAGTGCATCCAGTTTCATGTGCTGTATTTTCAATCAAATGCGGAATTAAATACTGCTTCGATAGCGATTGGCGCCGTAAACGGCATCTCATTCGGGCGGGCTGGCCGTAGAGTCATGCGGCATGAACGCCCCACATCCCCCCTTTGCCCTGCGCGACGACGCCGACCCGCAGGAAACCGCCGAATGGCGCGACGCCTTCCTGGCCCTGGTGGCCGCCGAGGGGCCCGGGCGCGCGCGCTTCGTGCTCGACGAGCTCGCGCGCCTGGCGCGCGCCCAGCGCGTGGGCTGGCGGCCCGACCTCAACACGCCCTACGTCAACACCGTGGCCGCGCAGGACCAGCCCGCGTTCCCGGGCGACCTGGCCATCGAGGAGCGGCTCGCGTCCATCATGCGCTGGAACGCGCTGGCCATGGTGGTGCGCGCCAACCAGGCCTATGGCGAGCTTGGCGGCCACATCGCCAGCTACGCGAGCGCGGCGGACCTGTTCGAGACGGGCTTCAACCACTTCTTCCACGCCCGCGAGGGGCTGGGCGCGGGCCAGCACCGCGGCGACCTGGTGTTCTTCCAGCCGCACAGCGCGCCCGGCGTGTACGCGCGCGCCTTCCTCGAAGGGCGCTTGAGCGAGCAGGACCTGATGCACTACCGCCAGGAGATCACCGCGCCCCAGGCGCGCGCGCGCGGGCTCTCCAGCTACCCGCACCCCTGGCTCATGCCGGACTTCTGGCAGTTCCCCACGGGCTCGATGGGCATAGGCCCCATCAGCAGCATCTACCACGCGCGCTTCATGCGTTACCTCACGCACCGCAATCTGCTGGACTGCACGGGGCGCAAGGTGTGGGGCGTGTTCGGCGACGGCGAGATGGACGAGCCCGAGAGCATGAGCGCCCTCACGCTCGCCGCGCGGGAAGGCCTGGACAACCTCGTCTGGGTGGTCAACTGCAACCTCCAGCGCCTCGATGGCCCCGTGCGCGGCAACGGCCGCATCGTGGACGAGCTGGAGCGCCTGTTCGCCGGCGCGGGCTGGAACGTGGTCAAGCTGCTGTGGGGTAGCGACTGGGACGGCCTGTTCGCGCGCGACCTCACCGGCACGCTCGCGCGCACGCTGGGCACCACGGTGGACGGGCAGATGCAGACCTTCGCCGCCAAGGACGGCCGCTTCAACCGCGACCACTTCTTCGGCCAGAACCCCGAACTCGCCGCACTGGCCCAGGGCCTGACCGACGAGCAGATCGACCGCTTGAAGCGCGGCGGCCACGACCTGGTGAAGATCCACGCCGCCTACGCCGCGGCCGCCGCTCACCGGGGACAGCCCACGGTGATTCTGGCCCACACCAAGAAGGGCTACGGCATGGGCCAGGCCGGCCAGGGCAAGATGACCACGCACAGCCAGAAGAAGCTGGACGACGCGGACCTCATCGAATTCCGCAACCGCTTCAACCTGCCGCTCACCGACGAGCAGGCCACGGGCCTGGCCTTCTACAAGCCCTTGGATGACAGCCCCGAGATGCAGTACCTGCGCAGCCACCGCCGGCGCCTCGGCGGCTGGCTGCCCCGGCGCGAGACGGCGTGCGACGCGCTGCCCGTGCCGCCGCTGGAGCAATACGCCCAGTTCGCCCTGGCGGCTGATGGCAAGGAGATGAGCACCACCATGGCCTTCGTGCGCATGCTGGGCGCGCTGCTCAAGGACGCCACGCTGGGCCCGCGCATCGTGCCCATCGTGGCCGACGAGGCGCGCACCTTCGGCATGGCCAACCTGTTCAAGCAGGTCGGCATCTACAGCAGCGTGGGCCAGCGGTACGCGCCGGAGGACATCGGTTCGGTGCTCTCGTACCGCGAGGCGCTGGACGGCCAGATCCTGGAGGAGGGCATCAGCGAGGCAGGCGCCATCGCAAGCTGGACGGCGGCGGCGACGAGCTACAGCGTGCACGGGCTGGCCATGCTGCCGTTCTACATCTACTACTCCATGTTCGGCTTCCAGCGCGTGGGCGACGCCATCTGGGCCGCCGCCGACCAGCGCGCGCGGGGCTTCCTGCTGGGCGCCACGTCGGGGCGCACCACGCTGGGCGGCGAGGGCTTGCAGCACCAGGACGGCAGCAGCCACCTGGTGGCGGCCACCATCCCCAACTGCAAGGCCTACGACCCGGCCCATGCGGGCGAGCTGTCCGTGATCCTGGACGCGGGCATGCGCGAGATGATGGTCGAGCAGAAGGACGTGTTCTATTACGTCACGCTCATGAACGAGAACTACGCCCAGCCCGACCTGCCCGCCGCAGCGCACGAGGGCGTGCTGCGCGGATGCTATGTCCTGAATAGCTGCCAGCGCTTGCTGGACAAGCCCGAAAGCCCGATTTCATGTGAAAAGCATGTGACCCTGCTGGGCTCCGGCGCCATCCTCACCGAGGCGGCCCGGGCCGCCGCGCTGCTGGCCGCCGAGGGCATCGCCGCCACCGTGGTCAGCGTCACGAGCTGGAGCGAGCTGGCGCGCGACGGCATGGCCTGCGAGCAGGGCGGCGGCACGCCCTGGATCGCCCGGGTGCTGGCCGGCACGCGCGGTCCCATCGTCGCCGCCACCGACTACGTGCGCGCCGTGCCCGAGAGCGTGCGCGCCTACCTGCCCGAGGGCCGGCGCTACCGCACCCTGGGTACCGACGGGTTCGGGCGCAGCGACACGCGCGCCGCGCTGCGCGGCTTCTTCGGCGTGGATGCGGCGCGCATTGCGCAGGCGGCGCGAGAGGCGCTCGCATCCTGATCGCCGGCGGGAGCCGTCACGCCAGCTCGGCCTGCTGTGCCACGTGGTGGATGAAGGCCGCCGCCTGCAGGGTGCGCAGATCGTCACCGTAGGCGCCGATCGCCTGCACCCCCATGGGCAGCCCGCGCGGCCCCCGGGCGATGGGCACGCAGACGCAGGGCACGTGCATCAGGCTCCAGAGCGCGCCGAACTGCGCGGAGCCCGAATCGGCGATGCCTTCGTCCGCCTCGCCCTGCGCGGGCGGGTACAGGATCGCGTCCACGTCGCCGAACAGGTCCGCCAGGGCTTGGCGCCCGGCCAGGGCGCGCTGGCGCATGGCGAGGTATTGCGCGGCGTCGATGCCTTCGCCACCCGCCAGGCGCGCCTGCAGCCGCGGGCTGAACTGCGCCGCATGGTTCTGCCGCTCGTACGCCAGGGACTGGCGCGCCTCGAAGGCGAAGAGGCGGCCCTGCATCCCGATCAGCGGCTCCAGCGCGGCCGGCAGCCGCATGCGCCGGACGGTGGCGCCCGCGCGCTGCGCCGCGGCGGCGATGCGCTCGATGGCTTCGGCCATCTCGGGGCGGACGGCATCCCACTGCGACGACAGGCAGACGGCGAGCCGGGGGCGCTCCAGCGGGCCGGCCTGCACGCGCATGCCGTGCAGGCCGAAGGCGCACAGCGCCGCGTCCTGCACCGTTCTAGCGAGCAGCGTGATGGTGTCCTGCGACGGGCTCAAGGGCTTGAGGCCGGCCGTGTTGAGAAAGCCGAAGGTCGGCTTGTAGCCCACGATGCCGCAATAGGACGCGGGCCGCACCGTGGAGGCCGTGGTCTGCGTGCCGAAGGCCACGGGCGCCATGAAGTCGGCCACGGCCGCGGCCGAGCCGCTGGACGAGCCGCCGGGCGTGTGTTCCAGGTTGAGCGGGTTGCGCGTGCGGCTCGGCGTCTGCGTGGCGAACTCGCTCGTGGCCGCCTTGCCGAGGACCAGCCCGCCGAACTCCCGCACCCGCGCCACGCAGGCCGCATCGGCCACGGGCCGGTGGCCGGCGTAGATGGGCGATCCGTAGGCGGTGGCCAGGTGCCGGGTGTCCAGCACGTCCTTCACGGCGAACGGTATGCCCCGCAGCGGCGCGCCGCCGCCGCGGTCCGCGGCGCGGGCCTGCGCCAGCGCCCAACCGGCGTCCACGGCGGTGAAGGCCAGCACCTGGCCGTTGCGTTCCTCGATGCGTTCCAGGCATGCCTGCGTGAGCGCCTCGCTCGTGAGGCTGCCTTCCGCCATGGCGCGCAGGGCCTGCAGGACCGACAGGCGGTTTGGCGACTCCATGGGCGCGCTCATTGCGGGGCGATGCCTGCTTCGCGGATGGTCCTGGCCCAGCGGTCGTGCTCTTTCTTCACGAAGGCCGCGAACGCCTCGGGGCTGTCGCCGATGGGCTCGGCCCCCTGGGCCAGCAGCGATTCCTTGACCTTGGGATCCTGCAGGATGCGCACCACCTCGTGGTTCAGCCGCTGGATGATGGGCCGCGGCACGCCCGTGGGGGCGAAGAGGCCGAACCAGCCTTCCACCTCGTAGCCGGGCACGCCACTCTCCGCGATGGTCGGCACCTCGGGCAGCAGCGGCGTGCGCCTGGAGGACGTCACGCCGAGCGCCTGGAGCTTGCCCGCGCGGATGTGCTGCAGGCACAGCGGCAGGTTGCAGAACATAGCGCTGACCCGGCCGCCCATCACGTCGGTGACCGGGGCGCTGCCGCCCTTGTAGGGGATGTGCAGGAAGTCGGGAATCTGGGCCATGCTCTTGAACAGCTCGCCCGACAGATGCATGCTGCCGCCCGCGCCGCTGGAGGCGAAGCTGTATTTCTCCGTCTTCGCGGCCTGGATGAAATCCCGGACGCTGCGCGCCGTCACCTGCGGTCCCACGACCAGCACGTTGGGCATGGACGCGACGTTGGTGATGGGCGCGAAGTCCTTGATGGCGTTGAACTTCAGGTTCTTGTGCAGGCTGGGGTTGATGGCGTTGGTGCTGGCCGCGCCCATCATCAGGGTGTAGCCGTCGGGGGCCGCCGCCGCCGCGTACGCGGCGCCGATGTTGCCGTCGGCGCCGGCCCTGTTGTCCACGACGACGGGCTGCCCCAGCGCATCGCCCAGGCGCTGGGCCACGATGCGCGCCAGCAGGTCGGTCACGCTGCCGGCGGCGAAGGGCACCACCATGGTGACGGGCTTGACGGGGTAGTCCGCCGGCGCAGGCGCCTGCGCGTGTACCGTGGCGGCCAGGGCGAGGATGGCGGACGCGAGCAGGGCGCGGCGATGGGTGGAGTGGGGCAGGGGCATGGCTGTGTGAGGGATGAGTGGATGGGCGACGTTGCTTTCCGAAGGCTATGGTCGTGCAACTAATATGTCCAATATAAAATTCAATAATTATTAGGACGTAATTTGAAATAATGTTGCTCTCCCGCAACCTGCTGGCATTCATCGCAGTGGCCGAGGAACTGCATTTCGGCCGCGCCGCGCAGCGCCTGCACATCAGCCAGCCGCCGCTGAGCCAGCAGATCCGCCAGTTCGAGGAAGAGGTCGGGGCGCCGCTGCTGGTGCGCACCACGCGCTCGGTGCAGCTCACCCCCGCGGGGCGCCTGATGCTGGAGCGCGCCCACCTGCTGCTGGCCGAGGCGGGCGCCGCGCTGCACTCCGTCCGGCGCCATGCCGTGGGCGACGAGGGCGTGCTCACGCTGGGGTTCACCCACAGCACGGTCTACCGCGTGCTGCCCAAGGTGCTGCACGCCTTTCGGCAGGCATGCCCCAACGTGGTACTGGAGCTGCGGCAGCTCACGTCCGACCTGCTGGTGCAGGAGGTGCGCAGCGGCCGCCTGGACGTGGCGATGCTGCGGTTTTCCTCCTCCATGGAGAGCGCCGACCTGATGTCGCGGGTGATCACCCACGACCCGATGGTGCTGGTCCTGCCGCTGGGGCACCCGCTCGCGGCGCATCGGCGCGTGCCGGTCCGGCTCCTGCAGGGGCTGCCCTGGGTGGGCTATGAGATAGAGGGCGCGCGCTACTTCCATGAACTGGAGGAAAAGGTGCTTGCTGGCGCGCGGGTGCGCCCCAGCGTGCAGCACCGCAGCCTGCTGCCGACCCTGCTTGCCCTGGTGGAGGCGGGTATGGGCGCGGCGCTCGCCCCCGCGTCTGCCGCGCAAGGGGGGGCGGGGCGTATCGAGTGGCGGGAGCTGTCGCTGCCCGAGGGCTGTGCGCCCCTCGATGCGGTGCTTTCCTGCGTCTGGGCCGCGGACAACTGCAACCCGGTGGTGCAGCGGTTCCTGGACTGCCTGTCCGATGCAGTGCTGCAGGACGAAGGGGCAGGTTAGAGTGGCGGGCCTCGCCACTCGAACGAACCACACGATGACCCTGCAGTTCCAGCCCGTAGCCTCCGGCGCCCGCCTTGCCGACCAGGTGGCCGATGCCCTGGAGGCCGAGATCCGCGGCGGCCGGCTGGCGCCCGGCGCGCGGCTGCCGACCGAGGCGGTGCTGGCCACGCAGTTCGCCGTGAGCCGCACGGTGGTGCGCGAGGCGGTGTCGCGGCTCAAGTCGCTGGGCATGGTGGATTCGCGGCAGGGCAGCGGCGTGTACGTGCGCGCGGCCGGCGCCGAGCCGCTGCGCTTCGAGGCGGCGCACCTGGCCTCGCGCGATGCGGTGGTCCAGATGGCCGAGCTGCGCCGGCCGCTCGAATCCGAAGTCGCTGCGCTGGCCGCCGAGCGGCGTACGCCGCAGGACCTGGCGCGCATCCGCGCGGCCATCGGCGCGCTGGACGAGGCCGTGGCCGCGGGGCAGGGCGGGGCCGAGCAGGATCTGGCCTTCCACCTCGCGGTGGCCGAGGCGGCCCACAACCCTTTCCTGATCGGCACGCTGCAGTACCTGCACGGCTTGCTGCAGGGCGCGATCCGCGTCACGCGGGCCAACGAGGCGCGGCGCGACGATTTCGCACGCGAGGTCGCGCGCGAGCATGAGCGCATCGCCCAGGCCATCGAGGCGGGCGACCCCGTGGCCGCGCGCGAGGCGGCCAAGACGCACATGGACAACGCCATCCGCCGCATCGGGCAGGCCGACCCTGCGTTCTGGCGGCAGGAGGGCGCGCGGCTCGCGCAGCCGCTGGTCGAAGGGCGCGCCACGCGCCAGCGCTGACTCCTGGTATCTAGGGTTAACCCGTATCGGCATGAAATCCCTTGATTTGTATGATGACCTGATGAATTAATCCTTCGCCCAGCAAGGATGGCACCCGCGGGCAGGGCCTTTCGTGCTCCTGCACCGTCATTTCGATCCGGGAATCAACGCTCATGTCTTCTTCTGTTTCCGCCGTACTTCCGGCGGCCGGCGCCGAGGGCGCGCTCGAAAAGCGGGCCTACGGCAAGGTGTTCTGGCGCCTCGTGCCCTTCCTCATGCTGTGCTACGTGGTCGCGTACCTCGACCGCGTCAACGTGGGCTTCGCCAAGCTCCAGATGGCGCAGGACCTGGGCTTCAGCGAAACGGTGTTCGGCCTGGGCGCCGGCATCTTCTTCCTGGGCTATTTCCTGTTCGAGGTGCCCAGCAACCTGCTGCTGCACCGCGTGGGCGCGCGCATGTGGATCGCGCGCATCATGATCACCTGGGGCATCCTGTCGGGCTGCTTCATGTTCGTGGAGTCGCCCACCGGCTTCTATGTCCTGCGCTTCCTGCTGGGCGTGGCCGAGGCGGGCTTCTACCCCGGCGTGATCCTCTACCTGACCTACTGGTACCCGGCGCACCGGCGCGCGCGCATCATCGCCGTGTTCATGTCGGCCATCCCCGTGGCGGGCATCTTCGGCAACCCGCTGTCGGGCTGGATCATGGACGCGTTCCATGGCGCGTCCTCGCTGCAGGGCTGGCAGTGGATGTTCCTGATCGAGGCCGTGCCCGCGGTGCTGGTCGGCATCATGGTGCTGCTGTACCTGGACAACGGCATCCAGAAGGCCCGCTGGCTCACTGCCGAGGAAAAGGCGCTGCTGGAGCGCGAGATCGAGGCCGACCACGCCCAGGGCGGAGCGCAGGGCCCGCATTCGGTGGCGGGCGTGTTCCGCGACATGCGCGTGTGGTGGATGGCGCTGATCTACTTCGCCTTCGTCATGGGCCAGTACGCGCTGACCTTCTGGATGCCCACGCTGGTCAAGGCCACGGGCGTGCAGGGCAACTTCCACATCGGGCTCTTGAGCGCGATTCCCTTCCTCTGCGCCATCGTCGCCATGAACCTCTTCGGCCGCAGCGCCGACACGCGCCGCGAGCGCCGCTGGCACCTGATCGTGCCCTCGCTGATGGGCGCGGTTGGCTTCACGGTGGCGGCCTCGTACACGCAGAACACGGTGGTGGCGCTGGCCTTCCTGTCGCTGGCGGCCGCCGGCGTGCTGACTTGCGCGCCGCTGTTCTGGTCGCTGCCCACGGCCTTCCTGTCGGGCACGGCCGCGGCGGCGGGCATTGCGGCCATCAATTCCGTGGGTAATCTTGCGGGGTTCGTGAGCCCCTACCTGATCGGCTACCTCAAGGACCTGACCGGCAGCACGCAGATCGGCATGTACGTGCTCTCGGCCGTGCTGGTGCTCGGCGCCATCGGGGTCTGGCTGGTGCCCAGAAAACTCGTCAACCGCTGAAGGAATCCCGTATGAGTGCATCGCAACCTACCGTCGGCCTCGTGGGCCTGGGCGCCATGGGCCTGGGCATGGCGCAGTCGCTGCGCCGCGCGGGCCACGCGCCCCATGTGTTCGACCTGCGGCGCGAGGTGGCCCAGGACTTCGCCAGGGACGGCGGCACGGCCTGCGAGACGCTGGCCGAGCTGGGCGCGCGCTGCGACGTGGTGGTCTCGGTGGTCGTCAACGCCGCGCAGACCGAAAGCGTGCTGTTCGGCGACGACGGCGTGGCCGCCACCATGCGGCCCGGCAGCCTGTTCGTGATGTGCTCCACGGTCGATCCGAACTGGTCGGTGGCGCTGGAATCGCGCCTGGCAAAGCAGGGCATCCTGTACCTGGACGCGCCGATCTCCGGCGGCGCCGCCAAGGCCGCGAGCGGCCAGATCACCATGATGACCGCCGGCACGCCCGAGGCCTATACGCGCGCGGGCGGCGTGCTCGACGCCATGGCCGCCAAGGTCTACCGCCTGGGCGACAAGGCGGGCGCGGGCAGCAAGGTCAAGATCATCAACCAGCTGCTGGCCGGCGTGCACATCGCCGCCGCGGCCGAGGCCATGGCGCTGGGCCTGCGCGAGGGCGTGGACCCCGCGGCCCTCTACGAGGTGATCACGCACAGCGCGGGCAACAGCTGGATGTTCGAGAACCGCATGGCCCACGTGCTGGCCGGGGACTACACGCCGCTGTCGGCCGTGGACATCTTCGTGAAGGACCTGGGCCTGGTGCTGGACGTGGCGCGCGCGAGCAAGTTCCCGCTGCCGCTCTCGTCCACCGCGCACCAGATGTTCATGCAGGCCTCCACCGCGGGCTTCGCGCGCGAGGACGACAGTGCCGTCATCAAGATCTTCCCCGGCATCACGTTACCTTAGCTGCTTGCGCTTGATACACAAGCGCTAGAGCCAGATCTGGCTTGTAACTCCATACACAAGGAACCATCCCATGAACATCCTCATCACCGGCGGCAGCGGCTTCCTGGGCGCGCGCCTCGCGCGCACCCTGCTGGCACAGGGCAGCCTGGCGCTGGCCGGCGCGCCCGCGCAGCCCATCGAGCGCGTGGTGCTGGTCGATCGCGTGGCGCCGCCGGCCGACCTGGCCGCCGACGCGCGCGTGCAGCCGCTGCTGGGCGACCTGGTCGAGCAGCTTGCCGCGGGCGCGCTGCCGCTGGCCGAGGTGCAGGCCGTGTTCCACCTGGCGGCGGCGGTCAGCGGCGAGTGCGAGGCCGACTTCGACCTTGGCATGCGCAGCAACCTCGACGCCACGCGCCAGCTGCTCGAAGGCTGCCGCCGCGCCGGCCACGCGCCCGTGTTCGTGTTCTCCAGCTCGGTCGCGGTGTTCGGCGATTCGCCCGAGCAGCCGCTGCCCGCCGTGATCGAGGACACCACGCTGCCCACGCCGCAGAACAGCTACGGCATCCAGAAGTTCATCGGCGAGCAGCTCGTGGCCGACTGCACGCGCAAGGGCTTCGTGCAGGGCCGCAACGTGCGCCTGATGACGGTGAGCGTGCGCCCCGGCCGCCCGAACGGCGCGGCGTCCAGCTTCCTCTCGGGCATGCTGCGCGAGCCGCTGGCGGGCGAGCGCGCGCGCTGCCCCGTGGCGCCCGGGACGGCCGTGGCGCTCTCGTCGCCCGGCAACACGGTGCGCGGCATCATCCGTGCATCGACCGCAAGCGCTGCCGAGTGGGGTGCGCGCACCGCCGTCAACCTGCCCGCGCTCACCACCACCGTGGGCGAGATGGCCCAGGCACTGGAGCGCGTGGCCGGCAAGGAGGCCACGGCACTGATCGACTGGGAGCCCGATGCGCAGATCGCCAGGATCATCACGGGTTGGCCCAGCCGCTTCGCACCGAAGCGCGCCCAGGCCCTGGGCTTGGCGGCAGACGAGAGCTTCGAGGCCATCCTGCGCGACTACGTGCGCGAGAACCCGCAGGCCGTCAAGCTCGCGGTGAAGGGCTGAGCCATGGGCAAGCTGCTGCTGGGCTGCATCGCCGACGACTTCACGGGCGCCACCGACCTCGCCAACAACCTCGTGCGCGCGGGCATGCGCGTGGTGCAGGCCATCGGCGTGCCGGATGGCCCGCTGGCGGCGGACGTGGATGCCGTCGTCGTCGCGCTCAAGTCGCGCACCAACCCCGTTGACGAGGCCGTGGCGCAGTCGCTTGCCGCGCTGCGCTGGCTGCAGGGACAGGGCGCGCACCAGATCTACTTCAAGTACTGCTCCACCTTCGACAGCACCCCGGCCGGCAACATCGGCCCCGTGACCGAGGCGCTGATGGATGCGCTGGGCACCGAATTCACCATCGCCACCCCGGCCTTCCCCGACAACAAGCGCACCGTGTTCAAGGGCTACCTGTTCGTGGGCGACGTGCTGCTGAGCGAGAGCGGCATGCAGAACCACCCGCTCACGCCCATGGCGGACCCCAACCTCGTGCGCGTGATGCAGTCGCAGTGCCGGCGCAAGGTGGGCCTGATCGACCACGCGGTGGTCGCGCGCGGCGCCGCAGCCGTCACCGAGCGCATCGCGCAGCTCAAGGCCGAGGGCGTTGCCATCGCCATCGTCGATGCCGTCTCCAACGACGACCTGCTGCGCATGGGTCCCGCGCTCGCGGCGCTGCCGCTGGTCACGGCGGGCTCGGGCGTGGCGATGGCGCTGCCGGCTAACTTCGGCTTCGCGCCGTCGCCCGCGGCGAGCGTGCTGCCCTTCGGGAGTGGTCTGCGCGCCGTGGTGTCGGGCAGCTGCTCGCTGGCGACCAACCGGCAGGTGCAGGACTTCATCGCGCGCGGCGGCGCGGCGCTCGCCATCGACCCGCTGCGCATCGCGGATGGCGCCGACGTGGCGGCCGAGGCGCTCGCCTGGGCCACGCCGCTGCTCGCGCGCGGCCCCGTGCTCGTCTATTCCACGGCCGACAGCGGCGCGGTCAAGTCCGTGCAGTCGCGCCTGGGCGCGGAAGAGGCGGGCGCGATGGTGGAGCGCACCATTGCATCGATAGCGCGCGGCCTGGTCGAGCGCGGCGTGCGCCAGCTCGTGGTGGCGGGCGGTGAGACATCGGGCGCCTGCGTGCAGGCGCTGGGCATCACGCAGATGCAGATCGGCCCGCAGATCGACCCGGGGGTGCCGTGGTGTCATGCGCAGGCGCTCGGCGCCGGCCTGCACATCACGCTCAAATCCGGCAACTTCGGCGGCGACGATTTCTTCACGCGCGCGTTCGAGGTGCTCGCATGACCGAGGCACAGGCGCGCGAGGAGATCTGCCGCGTGGGCCGCAGCCTGTTCGAGCGCGGATACGCGCACGCCACGGCGGGCAACATCAGCGTGCGGCTCGACGACGGTGGCTTCCTCATCACGCCCACCGACGCCTGCCTGGGCTTCCTCGACCCCGCGCGCCTCGCACGGCTGGACGCGCAGGGCCGGCAGGTGAGCGGCGACCGCGCGAGCAAGACCATCGCGCTGCACACCCGCATCTACGCCGCCGCGCGCGCGTTCGACGCGCAGACCGCCTGCGTCATCCACACGCACAGCACGCACTGTGTGGCCCTCACGCTGCAGCCTGCGGAGGGCGAACTGCTGCCCGCCATCACGCCGTACTTCGTGATGAAAGTCGGCCACGTGCCCGTGATCCCCTACCACCGCCCCGGCGCGCCCGGGGCGGCCGAGGCCGTGGCCCAGGCCATCGCGCGCTACGGCGCGCAAGGCACGCCGCTGCGCGCCGTGATGCTGGAGCGCCTGGGCCCCAACGTCTGGCATGACACCCCCGCCGCCGCGATGGCGACGCTGGAGGAACTGGAGGAAACGGCGCGCCTGTGGCTGCTGTCTTCCCCCAAGCCCGCCGCGCTGGACGCGGCGCAGATCGACGAACTGCGCGCCGCCTTCGGCGCGCGCTGGTAAGGAACCCACATGCCCCGCTTTGCCGCCAACCTCTCCATGCTCTATGGCGAGCATGCCTTCCTCGACCGCTTCGCCGCCGCCGCCGCGGACGGTTTCAAGGGTGTCGAATACCTGTTCCCCTACGAATTCCCCGCCGCCGAGATCGCCCGGCGCCTGAAGGACAACGGCCTCGCGCAGGTGCTGTTCAACGCGCCCCCCGGCGACTGGGCCGCGGGCGAGCGCGGCCTGGCCTGCCTGCCCGGGCGCGAGGCCGAGTTCCGCGAAGGCTTCGCGCGCGCGCTGGACTACGCCGCCGCGCTCGACTGCCCGCGCATCCACGTGATGGCCGGCCTCGTGCCCGCGGGCCAGACGCGCGAGGCTTTGCGCCCGCTCTACATCGACAACCTGCGCTGGGCGGCGGAGCAGGCCGCGCAGGCCGGGCGCAACGTGCTCATCGAGCCCATCAACACGCGCAACATCCCCGGCTTCTTCCTCAACCGCCAGGACGACGCGCACGCCATCGTCCAGGCCGTGGGCGCGCCCAACCTGCAGGTGCAGTTCGACCTGTACCACTGCCAGATCGTCGAGGGCGACGTGGCCATGAAGATCCGCCAGTACCTGCCCACGGGCCGCGTCGGCCACTTCCAGATCGCGGGCGTGCCCGAGCGGCACGAGCCCGACATCGGCGAGCTCAACCACCCCTACCTGTTCTCGGTCATCGACGAGGTGGCCGCGCAGTGCGGCTGGCAGGGCTGGGTGGGCTGCGAGTACCTGCCCGCGCGCGGCGCCGTGCCCGGCGGCACCACGGCGGGCCTGGGCTGGGTGCGCGGTTTGCTCTGAATAAAGTAGCTTATGGCGCTTGCCGGGTAAGCGCTAGGGGCCTATTTGGCTTGTAGCTCCTGCGTGGGGCGGAACAGCGCATCCAGCACCGGCAGCAGCGCAGGAAACTCCTGTGCGAAGCGCTCGCGGTGCACGAAGTAGGCCTCGCAGGCCACGGCGAAGAACTCCGCCGGGGCCGTGGCGCCATAGGCGTCGAGCCAGGGCCACTCGCCGCCGAAGCGCTCGGCGATGATGACCCGTTCTCGGAACTGCTCGTAGGCCGGCTCCCAGGCCGCGCGCCAGGCGGCGTGCGCGGCGCGGGCGTTCGCGGTGCCCAGAAAGCCCGGCGGCAGGGGCGGGCAGCCGTCGGCGCCGCCGTTCTTCATGTCGATCTTGTGCACGAACTCGTGGATCACCACGCTGGTGGCGTGGCCCTCGCGGCCCGCGCCTTGGACGGCGGGCCAGGAGAGCATCACGGGGCCGTTCTCCATGGCTTCGCCCAGCAGCACCTCGTCGTAGTGGTGCACCACGCCGGCCTCATCGACGGCCTTGCGGCGCGCCAGGGCCTCGGCCGGGTGCACGACGATGCCCACGAAGTCGTCGTACCACGCGAGCGCCTTGCCGGGCTCGCCCCAGTGCAGTAGCGGCAGGCAGGCCTGCGCGGCGATGGCCACGGCCATGGCGTCGGTCACCACGAGGCCGTGCGCGCCCGAGAATTCCTTGCGGTGCAGGAAGAGGGCGCTCAATGCGCGCAGCTTGGCCTGGTCGGCCAGAGGCAGCGCGGCGAGGAAGGGGTAGCGGTTCAGCGTCTGCAGCCACAGGTCGGCGCCGATGTCGGGGATCGGGGCCACGGCAGAGCGCACGCGCCGGGCCAGGCGGGAGAGGAAGCGGGGCATGCCGCTACGTGGGGGCGAGCGGGATGCGCTGCAAGCCCGCGTCCGTGAGCCGCAGCACGCCGGCGCGCGGCGGCGTGGCCTCCAGGTCCCAGTCGGTGAGCACGTGGCGCGCGAGGCCGGGCGCGAGCACGTGGTTCGCCGGCAGGTGCGTGTGGCCGTGGATCAGCGCACCGGCGCGCGCGGCGCGCAGCCATTCGATGGCGGCGGCGTTGTCCACGTCGGCATAGGGGGCCGTGCCGGCCTGCTTGCGCGCCTCGCTCTCGCTGCGCGCGCTGCGGCCCTGGGCGCGGCGCTCATGCAGCGGGCGCGCGAGCAGCTGCGCCTGCCATTGCGGGTCGCGCGCGAGGGCGCGAAAGCGCTGGTACTCCACATCCTGCAGGCACAGCGCGTCGCCGTGCGAGAGCAGCCAGTGCCGGCCCGCGAACGTGAGCGCCGTGGGGTCGGCCAGCACGGGAATGTCCGTGCGCCGCGTGAAGCCCACGCCCACGAGGAAGTCGCGGTTGCCGTGCATGAAGAACAGGGGACGTCGGCGCGCGGCCTGCGCGAGCAGCTCGCAGCATTCGCTCTCGAAGCTGCCGCGCTCGTCGATCGCGTCGTCGCCCACCCAGACCTCGAACAGGTCGCCGAGCAGGAACACCGCGTCGGCGGGCGTCGCGGCAAGGTAGCGCGCGAATGCCTGCACCGTGGCTGGGTGGCTGCCCTCCAGGTGCAGATCGGAAACGAAATCGACCGTGCGCCACGCGGCCGGCGCTGCCAGCTCGGCGATGGGCGGCACGGTCGCGGCCATGGGCTTACAGCGCCACGGCCTTGTCGATCACCACGGCGTCGAACGGCACGTCGTCGTGGAAGCCCTTGCGCGTGGTGCGCACCTTCTTGATCGCGTCCACCACGTCCTGGCCCTTGACCACCTTGCCGAACACGGCGTAGCCCCAGCCCTGGGGCGTGGGCGCGGTGTGGTTCAGGAAGCCGTTGTCCACCACGTTGATGAAGAACTGGGCCGTGGCGCTGTGCGGGTCGCCGGTGCGGGCCATGGCGATGGTGTACTGGTCGTTCTTCAGGCCGTTGGCGGCCTCGTTCTCGATGGGCGTGTCGGTGGGCTTTTGCTTCATGTCGGGCGTGAAGCCGCCGCCCTGGATCATGAAGCCCTTGATCACGCGGTGGAAGATGGTGCCGTCGTAGTGGCCCTTGTTCACGTAGGCCAGGAAGTTCTCGGTGGACTTGGGCGCGTTGGCGGAGTCCAGCTCCAGCGTGATGACGCCGGGGGTGGCCGTCTCGGCCACGTTGATGGTGACGTGCAGTTCGACTTGCGGGTTGCTCATGGCGGGTGTCCTTTCGGTTGTCTACTTGACCAGGGTTGCGGATTGGATGATCACGGGCGTGGTGGGCACGTTCTGGTAGGGCCCGCGGTTGCCCGTGGCCACGGCCTTGATCTTGTCCACCACCTCGGTGCCGCTCACCACCTTGCCGAACACGGCATAGCCGTGGCCATCGGGGCTGGGGGCGTTGAGCATGGCGTTGTCCTTCACGTTGATGAAGAACTGCGCCGTGGCCGAGTTGGGATCGGCCGTGCGCGCCATGGCGATGGTGTACCTGTCGTTCTTCAGGCCATTGGCGGCCTCGTTCTGGATGGGGGCCTTGGTGGGCTTTTGCTGCATGTCGGGCGTGAAGCCGCCGCCCTGGATCATGAAGCCGTCGATCACGCGGTGGAAGATGGTGCCGTCGTAGTGCTTGTCCCGCACGTAGGAGAGGAAGTTCTCCACGGTCCTGGGCGCCTTGGCCGCATCGAGCTGCAGCACGATGTCCCCCATGGACGTGGCGAGCTTCACCTGGGGAGCCGCCGCGGTCTGGGCCAGCGCGGGGGGCGTGCCCAGCAGCGTGCCAAGCATGGCGCCGGCCAGTGCCAGTGCCGAGGTTCTTCTGGAAATCATCCGATCACTCCTTCGAAAAAGATCTGCCAGCGGGCCCCCTTGCGGGTCCAGTACTGGCGCTTGACGGGGCCCGTGCGGGTGCCTTCGGTCACTTCGCCGAAGGTCACCACCATGGTGTCGCTGCTGTCGGTCCAGCGCAGCACGCTCTTGTCCTTGAGTGCTACGGCGCGGCCCTGCAGTGCCTGGGCCTCGGCCTGCAGGGCTTGTGACCACTGCTGCAGATCCTGGTTCCGGTGGCTCTGGAATTCGGGAGCATAAAAGCCCAGCAGACGCTGCGTGTCGCCCTGGGACTTGGCGCTGCGCCAGGCTTCAAGCACGTCGTGGAACGACTGGCGCTCGGCCTGCAGCGCCTGGGGCTTGACCCAGCGCAGTTCCCTGGCGATCACCACGGGCGTGGTGCGCGGCTCCACCGTCTTCAGCAGGCGCTCCAGGTCCGGGTTGGCCAGGACCAGGCAGCCGTCGGTGGCCAGCGGGGCGCGCGAGAACTGGCTGGGGGGCGTGCCGTGCAGCCAGATGCCGCTACCGGTCTTGCCCCTGCGCAGGTCCAGCGGATTGGGGTAGTTGATGGGCAGGGCGCCCGCGCCGTAGAAGTCCTTGAGCGTCGCGGGATCGAGCCGGCTGGTGATGTAGTACACGCCCAGCGGCGTGCGCTGATCGCCCTCGGCCTGCTTTTCGGTCCCCAGCTTGCCGACAGAGGCGTAGTAGTCGGCCACCAGCACCAGCCCCTTGTCGGTGTTCTCGAACAGGTACAGCCGCGAGCGCGAGGCGTCCATGGCGATGGCGTGGCGCGTGCGCGCAGACAGCTCCAGGAACTGGGCCGGGATGCTGCCCTGCGGGGGGCGGGCCTTGAGAGCATCCACGCGCAGGCGCGATTCGGCGCGCAGGTCCGACAGCGTGTCGATCGCCGCGGGCGGCAGCGCCTGCGGCGTCGGCGCCGCAGCAGCCGAGGCCAGCGAGATGCCCGGAATCTGCGCCGGCATGGGCCTGGCGGCGGCCGCGGGCGGCGGCATGGCCACGTCGCCCACCCGGCCCACGGGGCGCGCCCTGGCGGCCAGCAGGTCTCCAAGCGCCAGCTGGGCGAGCTGGAAGTTGGGGTGGTCGCGCACCAGGCGCTCGGCCAGGGGCAGGGCCTGGCGGGCGTGCCCCTCGGCCGTCAGGCGGTAGATTTCGAGCAGGCGCCGCTCCGCGTCGCCGTCGCGCAGGGGGGCGGGGGCCGCGGCGCGCACGGGCTTGCGCTGCTGCGCCTTCTTGCCCGATGGCTGGCGGGCCTTCTTCTCACCTTGTGCCGCCGCGGCGGGCGCAGCCAGCAACCCGGCCATGACGGCCGTGGCCAGGGCATGGCCGAAGGGGAAGGGGCTCAGGGGCATGCGTGGTGTGCGTCGTGAAAACGGCTTGCGGCGGCGCCCGCGCCGCATCCAGCCAGGGGCAGGGCGCGCGCTGGGAACTCAGCCGCCCGTGGATTCACGGACGATGGACCAGTGGCCACTTTGGTTCACCATGTCCAGCGTTTTGCGGCTCGAGACGTTCATGCTGCCCGAGCTGTATTGCTGGCGGAAACGCGCCTGGGCCTTGTCGCCGTCCACATGGACGCGCAGGTCGCTGATGTCCACGGTGATCTTGGCGCGGCCGACGATGCGTTCGCGGCGCTCCTTCTCCCAGGCCGCGCGGCTCGACTGGTTCTGGGGCCGGAAGTTCTTGGCGTAGGCGCCCAGGTAGGCGTTCATGTCCTGGCTCTCCCATGCGGCCGCCCAGGCGTGGACGGCCTTCGCCACGTCCTTCTCGGCGCTGCTGGAGGCGGCGGCCTTGGGCGCCGCCGGTGCCGGGGCATCGGCGGGCGCTGCCGGCGCGGCCTGGGGCGCGGCAGCGGGGGCAGGAGTGGGCGCCGGCGCCGGTGCGGCGGCGGGTGCCGGTGTGGGAGCGGCAGCCGGAGCGGGCGCAGGCGCAGGCGCGCGCGCGGAGGAGGCCACCTTGGAGACGGTCGCCTTGGCGTCGGCGGAGAACAGCTCGCGGATCAGGGCAAGCTTGGGGCGCAGCGAGTTGGCCTGGGTGGCGTCCAGCTGCAGGGCCTTGTTGTAGGCCTGGCCCGCCAGCTTGGCATAGATGTCGCCGAGGTTCTCATGCGCCGTGGCGTAGCTGGGGTTGGTGCGGATGGCCATCTCCAGGGCGGCGCGCGCCTTGTCGAGCTGGTTCTGGTTGGCGTAGAGCACCGCCAGGTTGTTGTAGGGCTCGGGCAGTTCGGGATAGTCTTCCGTGAGCTTGGTGAACGTGGCGATGGCGTCGGCCTGCTTGCCAGTGTCGGCCTGCGCCACGCCGCGCAGAAAGCGCAGCTGGGGGTCGCGCGGGTTGGCGGCGATGCGCTGGTCGGCCTTGACGAGGGCCTCCTGCGCCTTGCCGGTGCGCAGCAGCTGCGTGATCTCGGAGTAGTCGTCCGCCGCATGGGCCAGTGGCATCCCCAACAGCGCCGACAGGGTGGCAATGCGCAGGAGTCGGGAAAGGGGGCAGCTTGCGTGCTTCATTGGCGAGGGCTGGGTGGGAATGCCGAGGTGGCAGAGAGAGGCGCTTATACTGCGACGATTGTAGCTGAGGGGGTGTCATGACGGCGCCGCTCCGCCGCCGGCCTTGGCTACGGTGCGCGCCAGGCCTGCAGCCGTCTTTGGATACCGCGCTGGCTGCCGGGTATCGCCTGGCCGGCCACGCGGCACGCCGGCTGCAATTGCCACTGTTTCTCACTGTTGTCCCATGAGTTTGCGCATCTACAACACGCTGTCGCGTGCATTGGAAGACTTTTCCCCGCTCGAGGCCGGCCATGTACGCATGTACGTGTGTGGCATGACGGTGTACGACCTGTGCCACCTGGGCCATGCGCGCTCCATGATCGCCTTCGACGTGGTGCAGCGCTGGCTGCGCGCCTCGGGCCTGGCCGTCACCTACGTGCGCAACATCACCGACATCGACGACAAGATCATCCGCCGCGCCGTGGAGAACGGCGAAACCATCCGCAGCCTGACGGACCGCATGATCGACGCACTGCACGAGGACGCCGACGCCCTGGGCATCGAGCGCCCCACGCACGAGCCGCGCGCCACCGAGTACGTGCCGCAGATGCTCTCCATGATCGGCACGCTGCAGAGCAGGGGCTTGGCCTACCAGGCGGCCAACGGCGACGTGAACTACGCGGTGCGCAAGTTCCCGGGCTACGGCAGGCTCTCGGGCAAGTCGCTCGACGAGCTCAACGCCGGCGAGCGCGTGGCCGTGCAGGACGGCAAGCTCGACCCGCTGGACTTCGTGCTCTGGAAGGGCGCCAAGCCCGAGGAGCCCGCCGAGGTCAAGTGGCAAAGCGCCTACGGCGAGGGCCGCCCGGGCTGGCACATCGAATGCTCGGCCATGGGCTGCACGCTGCTGGGCGAGAGCTTCGACATCCACGGCGGCGGCGCCGACCTGGCCTTCCCCCACCACGAGAACGAGATCGCCCAGAGCGAGGGCGCCACGGGCAAGCCCTTCGCCCGGGTGTGGATGCACAACGGCTTCATCAACGTGGACAACGAGAAGATGTCCAAGAGCCTGGGCAACTTCTTCACCATCCGCGACGTGCTCAAGGAGTACGACGCCGAAACCGTGCGCTTCTTCGTCGTGCGCAGCCACTACCGCAGCCCGCTGAACTACAGCGACGTGCACCTGGACGACGCGCGCGCCGCCCTGAAGCGCCTGTACACCGCGCTGAGCCTGGTCGCGCCCGCGCCCGTGGCGATCGATTGGGCGGAGCCGCACGCCGCGCGTTTCAAGGCGGCCATGGATGAGGACTTCGGCACGCCCGAGGCCGTGGCCGTGCTGTTCGACCTCGCGGGCGAGGTCAACCGCAGCAAGTCGCCCGGGGCGGCCGGGCTGCTCAAGGCACTGGGCGGCCACTTGGGCCTGCTGCAGGGCGACCCGCAGGCCTTCCTGAAGGCCGGCGCGGGGCTCGACGAACCGGCCATCCAGGCCCGGATCGCCGCGCGCGCGGCCGCCAAGGCCGCGAAGAACTTCGCCGAGGCCGACCGCATCCGCGCCGACCTGCTGGCCCAGGGTATCGTGCTCAAGGACTCCGCCGCGGGCACGACCTGGGAGGCGGCGCAGTAAATGTATTCAGACTCAAATATGCCTCTGATGCAGGCGGGGTAAGCTGTGGCAGCTATAAAAAAAACAGCAGAAGCAACCCCTCCCGACTATTGGGCCGAGGCCTGCAAGCACCTGACCAAGCGGGATCGCGTGATGCGCCGCCTGATCCCCCAGGTGGGCGACGTGGCGCCGTACCCGCGCGGGGACGCGTTCAGCACGCTGGCGCGCTCCATCGTGGGCCAGCAGGTGTCCGTGGCATCGGCGCAGCGCGTGTGGGACCAGTTCGCCGCGCTGCCGCGCAGCATGACGCCGCGCAGCGTGCTCAAGCTCAAGGTGGACGACATGCGCGCGGCCGGCCTTTCGGCGCGCAAGGTGGAATACCTGGTCGACCTGGCGCTGCACTTCGACAGCGGCCAGCTGCACGTGAAGCAGTGGGGCCAGATGGACGATGCGGCCATCGTCGCCGAGCTGGTGGCCATCCGCGGCATCAGCCGCTGGACGGCCGACATGTTCCTGATCTTCCACCTGGCGCGGCCCAACGTGCTGCCGCTGGACGACACCACCCTGATCCAGGGCATCAGCCGGCATTATTTTTCGGGCGACCCCGTGAGCCGCAGCGACGCGCGCGAGGTCGCCGAGGCCTGGAAGCCCTGGTGCAGCGTGGCGAGTTGGTATATTTGGCGGTCGCTCGCCCCCCTGCCGGTTGACTATTGATAACACGGGAGCAGGGCGGCCGGTTTCGGGCACGCCCCGAGGAGAAACAAGTTGGCAAAAAAGACCTTTCTGGACTTCGAGCAGCCCATTGCCGAGCTGGAATCCAAGATCGAAGAACTGCGGTATGTCCAAAACGAGAGCGCGGTCGATATCTCCGAGGAGATCGATCAGCTCAGCAAGAAAAGCCACCAGCTCACCAAGGACATCTACAGCGACCTGACCCCCTGGCAGATCACGAAGATCGCGCGCCACCCCGAGCGCCCCTACACCATGGACTACGTGAGGGAGATCTTCACGGACTTCGTGGAGCTGCACGGCGACCGCCACTTCGCTGACGACCAGTCCATCGTCGGGGGCCTCGCGCGCTTCAACGGCCACGCCTGCATGGTGCTGGGCCACCAGAAGGGGCGCGACACCAAGGAGCGCGCCGCGCGCAACTTCGGCATGAGCAAGCCCGAGGGCTACCGCAAGGCCCTGCGCCTCATGAAGACGGCCGAGAAGTTCAGGCTGCCCGTGTTCACCTTCGTGGACACGCCCGGCGCCTTCCCCGGCATCGACGCCGAGGAGCGCGGCCAGTCCGAGGCCATCGGCCGCAACATCTACGAGATGGCGCAGCTCGAGGTGCCCATCGTTACCACCGTGATCGGCGAGGGCGGCTCCGGCGGCGCGCTGGCCATCAGCGTGGCCGACCAAGTCATCATGCTGCAGTACTCGATCTACTCCGTCATCAGTCCCGAGGGCTGCGCCTCCATCCTCTGGAAGACCAGCGACAAGGCGCAGGACGCGGCCGACGCCATGGGCATCACGGCGCACCGCCTCAAAGCCCTGGGCCTGGTGGACAAGATCGTCAACGAACCCGTGGGCGGCGCGCACCGCGACCACAAGCAGATGGCCGCCTTCCTCAAGCGCGCGCTGGGCGACGCCTATCGCCAGCTGTCGGACTTGAAGCCCAAGGAACTGCTGGAGCGCCGCTACGAGCGCCTGCAAAGCTACGGCCGCTTCACCGACACCAAGGCCGACAGTCGCTGAACCTCCCCCGGTCTTGACGACGACGGCCCCTCGGGGTCGTCGCGCCTTGTGTGCGACCATCGCGCCCATGACCCAGTCCTTCGACGCCGCCATGCATGCCTTCGCGCCCCGGCTGCCCCTGGCCGTGGGTCTGAGCGGCGGCGCGGACTCGACGGCGCTCCTGCTCGCTTGCGCCGGGCGCTGGCCCGGGCAGGTGCACGCCTTCCACGTGCACCACGGCCTGCAGGCCGCGGCGGACGGGTTCGAGCAGCATTGCGTGGCACTGTGCGCGCGCCTGCAGGTGCCGCTGTCCGTGCGTCGCGTGGATGCGCGCCACGCCAGTGGCCAGAGCCCCGAAGATGCGGCGCGCCAGGCGCGCTACAAGGCTTTCGAGGCCCTGGCGCTCGACAATCAAGCGCGGGCAGCTATCGGAACAATAGCGCTGGCGCAGCATGCCGACGACCAGGTCGAGACCCTGCTGCTGGCCCTGTCGCGCGGCGCCGGCGTGGCCGGCCTGGCCGCCATGCCCGCGCAGTGGGAGCGCGGCGGTCTGCACTGGAGCCGGCCGCTGTTGCGCGTGGCCGGCGCCGACGTGCGCGCCTGGCTGCAGCAGCAGGGCGAGCACTGGGTGGAAGACCCCACCAATGCCGACGAGCGCTACACGCGCAACCGTATCCGCCGCCGGCTGCTGCCCGCGCTGCAGCAGGCCTTCCCGCATTTCCGCGATACCTTTGCGCGCAGCTGCGCGCACGCGGCGCAGGCCAGCGAACTGTTGCAGGAACTGGCCCGGGCAGACCTGGCCGCCGTCGGCCAGCCGCCGCGCATCGCGGCGCTGCGGCTCCTGAGCCGCGCGCGCCAGGCCAACGTGCTGCGCCACTGGCTGCGCAGCGCGCACGGCACCACGCCGGCGAGCGCGCAGCTCGATGCTCTGCTCGACCAGATCGCCGCCTGCGCCACGCGCGGACACCGCATCCACCTCAAGGTGGGCAGCGGCCACGTGGTGCGCGAAGCAGGCGCGCTCGGTTGGTACAATCGACCGGTTTTGGACCTTATTTCCGCACGGGACGGCGGCGCACCAAAACAACCTTCGCAATAGCGCCGCCCATCAGCGTTCCGTCATCGCAGATATTCCATGGCACTGTTCGTTCATAAATACGGCGGCACCTCGATGGGCTCGACCGAGCGCATCCGCAACGTCGCCAAGCGCGTAGCCAAGTGGGCACGGGCCGGCCACCAGGTCGTGGTGGTGCCCAGCGCCATGAGTGGCGAAACCAACCGCCTGCTGGCCCTGGCCAAAGACCTCGCCCCCGCGCGCGCGAGCGCGGCCTTCCACCGCGAGCAGGATATGCTGGCCGCCACCGGCGAGCAGGCATCGTCGGCCCTGCTGGCCATCGCGCTGCAGGCCGAAGGCATGGAGGCGGTGAGCTACGCCGGCTGGCAGGTGCCGATCCGCACCGACAGCAGCTACACCAAGGCGCGCATCGAATCCATAGACGACAAGCGCGTGCGCGCCGACCTGGACGCGGGCAGGGTGGTCATCATCACGGGCTTCCAGGGCATCGACGACGAGGGCAACATCACCACGCTGGGCCGCGGCGGCTCCGACACCTCGGCCGTGGCCGTGGCCGCAGCCATGAAGGCCGACGAATGCCTGATCTACACCGACGTGGACGGCGTCTACACCACCGACCCGCGCGTCGTGTCGCAGGCCAGGCGCCTCAAGAGCGTGAGCTTCGAGGAGATGCTGGAAATGGCCAGCCTGGGCAGCAAGGTGCTGCAGATCCGCTCGGTGGAGTTTGCCGGCAAGTACAAGGTGCCCATGCGCGTGCTCTCCAGCTTCACGCCCTGGGACATCGACATCAACGAAGAGGCCAAATCCGGCACCCTGATCACCTTTGAGGAAGACGAACAAATGGAACAAGCCGTCGTTTCCGGCATCGCTTTCAACCGCGACGAAACCAAGATCTCCGTGCTCGGCGTGCCCGACAAGCCCGGCATCGCCTACCAGATCCTGGGCCCCGTGGCCGACGCCAACATCGAAGTGGACGTGATCATCCAGAACATCAGCAAGGATGGCCGCACCGACTTCAGCTTCACCGTCAACCACAACGACCACGCGCGCACGCTGGAACTGCTCAGGGAAAAGGTGGTGCCCGCCCTGGGCGCGCAGGAAGTGGTGGGCGATACCGCCATCTGCAAGGTCAGCATCGTCGGTATTGGCATGCGCAGCCACGTGGGCGTGGCCGCCAAGATGTTCCGCGTGCTGAGCGAGGAGGGCATCAACATCCAGATGATCTCCACCTCCGAAATCAAGACCTCGGTCGTGATCGAGGACAAGTACCTGGAACTGGCCGTGCGCGCCCTGCACAAGGCCTTCGACCTGGATCAGCCGGCAGCCGCCTGATTCCCGGCGGCATCGCAATGGAGAACGGGCCCTGGCGGCCCGTTTTTTATTGGCGCTGCCTGGCGGGGCCGCCTTGCGCCTCCTCGGGCGCGGGCAGGGCCATCTTCAGCATGTGCTGGGCCAGCGCCCCGTACAAGGGCCGCGCCAGCATGCGCGAGACCAGGCTGGCCAGCATCGCCGCCGCCATCAGGCTGAGCACCATGGCGTGGCCGTCCACCATCTCCATGACGATGATGAACGCCGTGAGCGGCGCCTGCGTCACCGCCGCGAGAAAGGCCGCCATGCCCATGGCGATGAGCGCGGGCGCGATGGCCGCGCCAGCGAACAGCGACACGTTGTGCCCGATGCCTGCGCCGATGGACAGCGAGGGCGCGAAGATGCCCCCGGGCGCGCCCACCCAGGCCGAAAGCCAGGTGGCGATGAACTTGAGCGTGACGAAGAAGGCCGGCACTTCGGCATGGCCCGCCAGCATGTGCTTCACCGCCTCGGAGCCCGCGCCAAAGGTGGCGCCCTCCGTCACCAGGCCGATCGCCGCAAGGACCAGTCCGCCCGCCGCCGCAAAGCGGATCGGAAAGCGCTCGCGCAGCCGGTTGAAGCGGTTCGGCGCGCCCGTGAGCGAGGCCGCCATCACCTTGGCGAACAGCCCGCCCAGCACGCCGCAGGCCAGCGCCACGCACAGGCCCGGCAGCAGCGCATCCCAGCCCAGCGCGGTCACCTGGATGCGGCCGAAGTAGGTCAGGTTGCCAAACGCCGACACCCCCATCAGGCCCGCCAGCACGATGGCCGAAAGAATGAGGCCGCTGGCGCGCGATTCGAGCTTGCGCGCAAGCTCCTCGATGGCGAACAGAACCCCGGCCAGCGGAGCGTTGAAGGCCGCCGCGATCCCCGCCGCTCCGCCCGCCACCAGCAGTGCATGCCCGGTGATGCCCGTGCGCGGACCGAACCAGCGCCGCGCATGGTGCATCACGCCTGCGGCCACTTGCACCGAAGGCCCCTCGCGTCCGATCGACAGTCCCGCAAGAAACCCGAAGCCCGCGAGCACGATCTTGGCGATGGAGAGCCGCAGCGAGACGAGGCCGCTGCGCTGGGCGCCGGTCAGCGCCGCCTCCTGCGCCGCCATCACCTGGGGAATGCCAGAGCCCGCCGCGCCCGGCGCCCAGCGCCGCGTGGCCCAGACGATGGCGGCCGTGAGCGCGGGCGTCCACAGCAGAACGGCCCAGCCGCCATGCCAGTGGTACAGGCGCATAAACCATTCGAACGCCAGGTTCGACAGCAGCGTGAAGGCCACCACGCATAGGCCCGCCGCTGCCGCATAAGCCAGCACGATGCTGCGCTCCACCCAGCGCCAGCCGTCTGCGAACTCCTGGCGCAGGTTGTGGAAGAAATCGGGTTCCTGGTGCATCCTTCGGCCACTTTCTTGCCGTAGAGTCTACTTCCGCTGGAGCGGCCTCGAATTGAGGCATAATGGCGGGATTGCGGAGACGTGACCGAGTGGCCGAAGGTGCTCCCCTGCTAAGGGAGTATGGGGTGTAGAGCCTCATCGAGGGTTCGAATCCCTCCGTCTCCGCCAGGTGGCTTTCTCCCGCTGAAAGCCCGCAAAAGCAAAAGCTGCAACCCTTCCAGGTTGCGGCTTTTTTGCTTTCTGGCTGTCTCCACCGCAGCTGAAGCCTGTACGCCGGTGCGGTCCAAGAAACGAAAATCATCTTCTGGGCAGAGGCGCCCGTTGGCCGCAGTTCCATCACCTGTTGCCTGTAGGGCTTTGACTTGCTGGGGCTTTCACGCGCCGGCGCTTGCATTCCATCATGGTCTCCATAAGATAGTAATAAATTACTTTCTTTTGGCGGCCATGACCATGACCGAACATTCCAGGTATCTACCGGCCGACGAGCGGCGCAATGCCACGGTGGAGGCGGTGATCGCCCTGGCGGCGCAGCAGAATCCGGTCGACATCACGACCACCGCCATCGCTCAGAAGATGGGGGTGACCCAGGGAGCGCTGTTTCGCCACTTTCCGAGCAAGGACGCCATCCTGCAGGCGGTCATGTCCTGGGTCGCGCAGCGCCTGCTGTCTCGAGTGGACCGGGCGGCGCAGGCAGCGGCGTCGCCGGCCGCGGCACTGGAGGCGGTGTTCATGGCACACATCGACTTCGTGTCCGAGCATCCGGGCGTTCCGCGTCTCATTTTTGGCGAGCTGCAGCGGCAGGAGCAGACCGTCCCGAAGCAACTGGTGCAGACATTGCTCGTCCACTACGGCGAGCGGCTGCGCGGCCTGCTTGAGGCCGGCAAGGCGCGGGGCGAGCTGGATGAGGGGCTCGACGTGCAGGCCGCCGCCGTGCTGTTCATTGGCACGGTGCAGGGTTTGGTGATGCAGTCCCTGCTGGCAGGCGACGTGGCGCGCATGCGCCGCGATGCGGCGCAGGTGTTCGCCATCTATCGCCGCGGCATCGGGAGGGCGCGATGAAGGTGCCGCACCTGCAGCGTCGCACGCTGGCGCTGATCGCCGCCATCGTGCCACTGGCGGCCTTGTTCGTCTATGTCGTGCTGCGCTCGGGGCCGCTGGCGCCGGTGGCCGTGACGCTGGGCACGGTGCAGTCGCGCGCAGTGGCCCCGGCGCTGGCGGGCATCGGCACGGTGCAGGCACGCTACATCTACAAGATCGGCCCCACTGCCGCTGGCCGCGTGCAACGCCTGGACGTACATGTGGGGGACATGGTGCGGGCGGGCCAGGTGCTGGGCGAGATGGACCCCGTGGACCTGGACGAGCGCATACGCGCCCAGCAGGCCGCGATCAAGAGTGCCGAGGCTGGCCTGCGCCAGGCAGAGGCCCGGCAGAGCTACGCTCTGGATCAGGCGCGGCGCTACGGGCAACTGGTGTCCGTGCGTGCGACCAGCGAGGAAAACCTCGCCACCCGGCAGCAGGAGCTGGCCGTGGCCGATGCCGCGCTGGCGGCCGCGCGCGAGGACGCGAGCCGCCTGCGCTCGGAGCTGCAGGCGCTGCGCGCGCAGCGCGGCAACCTGCGCCTGGTAGCCCCCGTGGCCGGGCTGGTGGCCGCGCGCGACGCCGACCCCGGCACCACCGTCGTGGCGGGACAGGCGGTGATCAGGCTCATGGACCCCGCCAGCCTGTGGGTGGATGCGCGCTTCGACCAGATCAGCGCCCAGGGACTGGCGGCCGGCCTGCCGGCCGAGGTGGTGCTGCGCTCGCGCCACGGCCAGCCGCTGGCCGCGCGCGTGCTGCGCACCGAGCCGCTGGCCGACGCGGTGACCGAGGAACTGCTGGCCAAAGTCATCTTCGATGCGCTGCCCCGGCCGCTGCCCCCGATCGGGGAGCTGGCCGAGGTCACCGTGCATCTGCCACCGCTGCCCGAGGCGCCGACCATTCCCAACGCCGCCTTGCGTACCGTGGACGGCCAGCGCGGTGTGTGGAAGTTCAAGGATGGCGAGCTGGCCTTCGCGCCGCTGCGCCTGGGCCGCGCAGACTTGGACGGCCAGGTGCAGGTGCGGGAGGGCCTGGCCGTGGGCGACGCCATCGTGGTCTACAGCGAAAGGACCCTGGGCCCCAAGAGCCGCGTGCACGTGGTCGAGCGCATCGCTGGGGTGTCTCCATGATCAGCCTGGCCGGGCGCGACATCCTGCATGCCTGGGGCAAGTTCGTCTTCACCGGCATAGGCCTGGGCCTGCTGATCGGCGTGACGCTGACCATGGCTGGCGTGTACCGCGGCATGGTGGACGACGGCAGGGTGCTGCTGGATAACAGCGGCGCCGATCTGTGGGTGGTGCAGAGGGACACGCTGGGCCCCTATGCCGAATCGTCCAGCGTGCCCGATGACCTGTGGCGCAGCCTGCGCGCCATGCCCGGCGTGGCGCAGGCGGCCAACGTCACCTACCTGACCATGCAGGTGGGCCACGGCGACAAGGACGTGCGCGCGATGGTGGTAGGCGTCGCCGCGGGCGGGCCCGGCGTGCCGGGCTGGCCGCCGCAGCTGGTGGCGGGGCGCCAGATCACGCGCGGGCATTACGAGGCCGTTGCCGACGCCGCCGCCGGCGTGCGCCTGGGCGACGTGCTGAAGATCCGCCGCAACCGCTACACCGTGGTGGGTCTCACGCGGCGCATGGTGTCGTCCGCCGGCGATCCCATGGTGTTCATACCGCTCAAGGATGCGCAGGCGGCGCAGTTCCTCAAGGACAACGACGCCGTCCTCATGCAGCGTCGCCGCACCGAGGCCAACCCGGCCTTCAACCGCCCGGCCGTGCCCGACCTGCTCGATGCGGTGATCGCCTCGCAGACCAGCAACGGCCAGGTGAACGCCGTGCTGGTGCGCCTGCGGCCCGGCTTCACGCCGCAGGAGGTGGCCGATCCGATCCGCCTTTGGCTGCGCCTGACGGTCTACGACCGCGCGCAGATGGAAGGCATCCTCGTGGGCAAGCTCATTGCCACCTCTGCCAAACAGATCGGCATGTTCCTGGTGATCCTGGCGCTGGTCAGCGCGGCCATCGTCGCGTTCCTGATCTACACGTTGACCATGGACAAGATCCGCGAAATCGCCGTGCTCAAGCTCATAGGCACGCGCAACCGCACGATTGCCGCCATGATCGTGCAGCAGGCCCTGGTGCTGGGCCTGATCGGCTTCGTCGTCGGCAAGATCACGGCCACCTTCGCCGCGCCGCTGTTCCCGAAGTACGTGCTGCTGGTGCCGTTCGACACCGTGGCGGGCTTTGCCGCCGTGATGGCGATCTGCGTGCTCTCCAGCGTGGTGGCCATACGCGTGGCGCTGCGGGTCGATCCCGCGCAGGCGATAGGGTGATGCCGTGAAACGGCAAGGCATACGCATAGAGCGCCTGAGCAAGCGCTACGGCGCGGGCGACACGGCGTTCCTGGCGCTCAAGGACGTGAACATGCAGGTTGCGCCCGGCGAGGTGGTGGGCCTGATCGGCCCCTCGGGCTCGGGCAAGAGCACGCTGCTCAAGTGCCTGGGCGCGGTGATCGATCCCACGTCCGGGCGCATGACGCTGGACGACCGGGTCATCTACGACGACGGCTGGAAGGTCCGCGACCTGGGCGCCCTGCGCCGCGACCAGATCGGCTTCGTGTTCCAGGCGCCTTACCTGATCCCGTTCCTGGACGCGACCGACAACGTGGCCCTGCTGCCCATGCTGGCCGGCGTCCCCAACGACGAGGCGCGCCGGCGCGCGCTGGAGCTGCTCACCGCGCTGGACGTGCAGCACCGCGCCAAGGCCATGCCCTCGCAGCTGTCGGGCGGCGAGCAGCAGCGCGTGGCCATCGCTCGCGGCCTGGTCAACCGCCCGCCGGTGATCCTGGCCGACGAGCCCACGGCGCCGCTCGATTCGCAGCGCGCGATGGCAGTGATACGCATCCTCAACGACATGGCGCGGCGCCTGCAGACTGCCGTCATCGTCGTCACGCACGACGAGAAGATCATCCCCACCTTCAAGCGCATTTACCACATACGCGACGGCGTGACCCACGAGGAGGCGGGCGAGGGGCGCGGGTTCGAGTGATTTTCAGTCAAAACAGGCTCCAGCGCCCGTCCATCAAGCGCTGTCAGCTATCAATGAAAGAGCTTGAGCCTCATGGCTCCTGCAGCTGCTGCAGCAGCTCGCGCGTGGCGTAGCCGTCGGCCGGCAGGCCCAGGCTCTGCTGGTAGCGGCGCACGCCGGCGCGCGTGGCCGGGCCGGCCACGCCGTCAGGCGTGCCGGCGTCCAGGCCGCGGGCGTTGAGCAGTTCCTGCAATGTCTTGACGTCGCTGCGCGACAGGGGCTGCAGGTCGCGCGGCCAGGGGGTGGACAGGCCCGCGCCGCCGTCGATCCGGCGCGCCAGCAGGCCCACGGCCAGGGCGTAGTTCACCGAATTGTTGTAGCGCAGCAGGGCGCGGAAGTTGGGGCCGACCAGGATGGCCGGGCCGCGCGCGCCCGCGGGCGTGAGGATGGAGGCGTCCGGCAGCTGCGGCAGGGCGGCGCCGTCGATGCCGCGCACGCCCTCGGCGGCCCAGGCGTCGCTCGTCTGGCGCACGCCCAGCTCAGCGCGCGCGTAGTCGAAGCCGGGCGGCAGCCGCACCTCCACGCCCCAGGGCTGGCCGCTCTTCCAGCCCGAGTGGGCCAGGAAGTTCGCCGTGGAGGCGGCCACGTCGGGCACGCTGCCCCAGATGTCGCGGCGGCCGTCGCCGTCGGCGTCCACCGCGAAGCGCAGGAACACCGAGGGCAGGAACTGCGTGTGGCCCATGGCCCCGGCCCAGGAGCCCACGAGCGCGTCGGCCGCCATGTCGCCCTGGTCCACGATGCGCAGCGTCGCCAGCAGCTCGCCGCGCGCCCAGTCGCGGCGCCGGCCGTCGTAGGCCAGCGTGGCTAGGGCGTCGATGGTGGAGAAGCTGCCGAAGTTGCGGCCGTAGTTGCTCTCCATGCCCCAGATGGCCGTGATGATGCTGGCCGGCACGCCGTAGCGCTGCTCGGCCGCTTCCAGAGCGGCGGCATGCAGGCGGCGCTGCTCGCGCCCCTGGGCCACGCGCTGGGGCGAGACGGCGCTGTCCAGGTAGGCCCAGGGCGTTCGCGTGAATTCGGGCTGGGCGCGGTCGAGCTCCACCACCCGGGGCTGCCACTGGGCGCGGGCCAGCATGGCGTCCACGGTCTGCGTGTGGATGCCGGCCGCCAGCGCCTCCCGGGCGAAGGCCTCCAGCCAGGCGTGGAAGCCCGCGATGGTGTCCGCCGTGCCACTGGCGGCGGGTTCTGGTTCGGGCGCGGGGAGCGGCGCGGGCGTGGCGGCTGCCGGTGGCGGCGTAGCGGGAATGGGGGCGGGAGCGGCGGGTGGGGTGGGCTGGCTGGCGCAGCCCGCGAGGACCGCCAGGCCTATGGCGGTGGGCAGAAGCAGAGAACGCATGGCGCCCATTGTGACGGCACGGGCCATGCATACTCGGGCCTTGCCTTGTTTCCGGCTGCAACTTTCCCTGCCCATGCACACCTTCCTCTGGCACGACTACGAAACCTTCGGAACCGACACGCGCCGCGACCGGCCGGCGCAGTTCGCGGCCATACGCACCGATGCGCAGCTGAACGAGATCGGCGAGCCGCTGATGCTGTACTGCCGGCCGGCCAACGACTACCTGCCGGACCCGCAGTCATGCCTCATCACTGGCATCACGCCGCAGCTGTGCCTGGAGAAGGGCGTGCCCGAGCATCAGTTCGCCGCGCGCATCGAGGCCGAGCTGGCGCTGCCCGGCACCATCGGCGTGGGCTACAACACCATCCGCTTCGACGACGAGATCACGCGCTTCATGTTCTGGCGCAACCTCATGGACCCCTACGCGCGCGAGTGGCAGAACCAGTGCGGCCGCTGGGACCTGCTGGACGTCGTGCGCCTGGCCTACGCGCTGCGCCCGGACGGCATCGAGTGGCCCGTGGCCGATGGCAAGACCAGCTTCAGGCTGGAGAACCTGACGAAGGCCAACGGCCTGGCGCACGAGGCCGCGCACGACGCGCTGTCGGACGTGCGCGCGACGATAGCGCTGGCGCGGCTCGTGCGCGCGCGCAATCCCCGGCTGTTCGACTTCGCGCTCGGCCTGCGCAAGAAGGACCGCGTGGCGGCCGAGCTGCGCCTGCCCGCCACCGCGCAGACGGCCCGGCCGTTCCTGCATGTCTCGGGCATGTTCGGCGCCGAGCGCGGGTGCCTGGCCGTGATGTGGCCGCTGGCCAGCCACCCCACGAACAAGAACGAGCTGCTGGCCTGGGACCTAGCGCACGACCCGGCCGAGCTGGCCACGCTTTCCGCCGACGAGATCCGCCAGCGCCTGTTCACGCGCGCGGCCGACCTGCCCGAGGGCGTCACGCGCCTGCCGCTCAAGAGCGTGCACCTGAACAAGTCGCCCATGGTGGTGGGCAACGTGAACACGCTCACGCCCGCCGTGGCCCAGCGCTGGGGCCTGGACATGGCGCAGGCCGCGCGGCACGCCGAGGCCGCGCGCCGGCTGCCCGACATGAGCGCCATCTGGGCCCAGGTGTTCCAAAGGCCGCAGGAGGGGCCCGTGGACGTGGACCAGGACCTGTACGGCGGCTTCCTCGGCAACGAGGACCGCCGGCGCCTGAACCGCCTGCGCGCGCTCTCGCCCGAAGAGCTCGCGCGCGAGCGCCCCGGGTTTGACGACGAGCGCCTGGCCGAGCTGGTCTGGCGCTACCGCGCGCGCAACTTCCCGCAGACGCTCTCGCCCGAGGAGCACGAGCGCTGGGAGGCGCACCGCGTCGCCATGCTGGTGGAGGGCGAGGGCGGCGGCCTGACCTTCGACGCCCTGTTCGAGCGCCTGGACGAGCTGGGCGAACAAGCCGACGACGAGCGCACCGAGGCCATCCTGGGCGCCATCTACGACTATGCCGAAGGCATCGCCCCCGGCATGTGACCCGGGGCTTGCCATCGGGCCGCTGCGGGACTGGCTGCGCCTCCACCCGCGCCTGTTCGTGGTCACTGGCGCGGGCTGCAGCACCGGGGCCGGCATTCCCGACTACCGCGACGAGAACGGCGACTGGAAGCGCCCCCAGCCCGTCACCTACCAGGCCTTCATGGGCGACGCGGCCACGCGCCGGCGCTACTGGGCGCGCAGCCTCGCCGGCTGGCCCGTGATGGGCGGTGCGCGGCCCGGCGCGGCGCACCATGCGCTCGCGCGGCTGGAGCGGCAGGGCCGCATCGAGCTGCTGCTGACCCAGAACGTGGACGGCCTGCACCATGCCGCCGGCAGCCGGCGCGTGATCGACCTGCATGGCCGCATCGACACCGTGCGCTGCATGGACTGCGAGGCGCGCACGCCCCGCGCCGAACTGCAGCGCGAGCTGCTGCGGCGCAACCCCGCCTGGGCCGCATTGCAGGCCAGCGCCGCGCCCGACGGCGACGCCGACCTGGAGGGGCGTGACTTCCAATCCTTCGACGTGCCGCCGTGCCCGCGCTGCGGCACCGGCCTGCTCAAGCCCGACGTGGTGTTCTTCGGCGAGAGCGTGCCGCGCGGGCGCGTCGATGCGGCCCACGCCGCCCTGGCCCGCGCCGACGCGGTGCTGGTCGCGGGCTCATCGCTCATGGTGTATTCGGGCTATCGCTTCGTGCAGGCGGCGGCGCAGCGGGGCCTGCCCGTGGCCGCCATCAACCGCGGCCGCACGCGCGCCGACGGCCTGCTGGCGCTCAAGCTGGAGGCGGACGTGGGGCAGACGCTGGAGCAACTATCGTATTGATAGCTGCTGATGCTTGATGGGCGGGATTTGAGTGGCTATTTGACCCAAATTGGCCGTTTGGCCTACACGGGCGCCGCCGGGGCATAGGGACAATGGCAGGCCCTAGGCCGATACGTTCCAGAAGACCAGACCATGAACCGTGGCGAACCGGATCCCTCCTTGCCCCCGCACAGGGCCTTGGCGCTCGAATCGCTCGTGCCCAGCCTGCGGCTGATGGTCGGCCTCGTCATCGCGGCGCTCATCATCGCGGGGCTGTATTTCGGGCGCACCATCCTCGTGCCGCTGGTGCTGGCTTTCCTGCTGAGCTTCGTGCTCGCGCCGCTCGTGGACCGGCTCAGGCGCCTGCGCGTGCCGGACGTGGCCGCCGTGCTCGCGGTGGTGCTGGCCACGCTGCTGGTGCTGGGCGCGGGCGCCACGCTGGTGGCCAACGAGGCGCGCGCGCTGAGCGCCGAGCTGCCCTCCTACCAGAGCACCATCCGCGGCAAGCTGCGCAACCTGCGCAAGCAGATGCGCGCGCCCGGCATGTTCGACGGCGCCAAGCGCACGCTGGACATCGTGCAGCGCGAGGTGGACGCGGCCACCCCCGCCACGCCCGCCGCCGTGCAGAAGGTGCAGGTGCTGCCCCCGCCCGTCTCGCCCGCGCAGCAGGCGATGGCGGCGCTGGGCTCCGTGAGCGGGCCGCTGGCCGATGCCGCGCTGGTGCTGGTGTTCGTGGTCTTCATTCTGCTCGACCGCGTGGACCTGCGCGACCGCCTGCTGCGCCTGTGGGGGCGCGACCTGCACCGCGCCACCGACGCGATGGACGAGGCGGGCGGCCGCATCACGCGCTACCTCACCATGCAGCTGCTGGTGAACGCGACCTACGGCATTCCGCTGGCCGCGGGGCTGTGGTTCATCGGCGTGCCGGGCGCGCTGCTCTGGGGCGTGCTGGCGGCGGTGATGCGCTTCGTGCCCTACGTGGGGCCGCTGATCTCCAGCGCCTTCCCCGTGGCGCTGGCGTTCGCGGTCGATCCGGGCTGGAGCCTTGTGCTGTGGACCATCGGGCTGATCGCGGTGCTGGAGCTCATCAGCAACAACGTCGTCGAGCCCTGGCTCTACGGCGCGAGCACGGGGCTGTCGGTCATGTCGCTGATCGTCTCCGCCACGTTCTGGACGGCGCTGTGGGGGCCGGTGGGGCTGGTCATGTCCACGCCGCTCACCGTGTGCCTGCTGGTCGTGGGGCGCTATCTGCCGCAGCTCGCCTTCCTGGACGTGCTGCTGGGCAGCCAGCCTGCGCTCGACGGGCCCACGCGCGTGTACCAGCGCCTGCTGGCCGGCGACGCGGACGAGGCCATCGAGCTGAGCGCGCAGCAGATCGACGCCGCGCAGGGCGGGGTGCGCGAGTTCTATGCGGGCACGGGCCTGTCCGTGCTGCGCATGGCCGTGGGCGACCACGCGCGCGCGGCCACGCCGCACCACCGGCTGCGCGTGGTGGAGGGCATGGACGAACTGCTGGACGAACTGGCCGAGCAGTACCCGCCGCCGCCCGCCATTGCCGCCGCGCGGCCCGGCGTGGCCTGTATCGGCGGCAAGTGGGAGGTGGACCAGCTCGCCGCGCGCATGCTGGCGCACGCGCTGCAGCTGCAGGGCTGCCCGGCGCAGGCGCACTCGCGCGGCGCGCAGCACGAGGCCGGCCCCGCGCTGGACGGCGCGCAGGTGGTCTGCCTTGCCTGGCTCGCGCCCGACCCGGCCGCTGTGTCCGCTTCTGCGCGCCACCTGTGCCGGCGCGTCAAGCGCCGCTGGCCGCACGTGCAGGTGGTGCTGGCGTTGCTGAACGGGACCGAGGGCCTGCCGGACGAAGGGGTGCTCGGGCAATTCGGCGCCGATGCCGTCGTCACCTCGTTCGAGGAGACGCTGCTGTGCATCACCCGCATTCAGGGTGCATCCGCCAGCAACCACTACGAGAACGCCCCCGTGCCCGAGGGCGACGCCGCGCGCGTGGCCGCGCTGCATGCCAGCGGCGCGCTGCACAGCGACGCGCTGGCCGCGCTGTGCCAGGGCGCGGCCCAGCGCGCGGCGGACATCTTCGACGTGCCCACGGCCATGATCTCGCTGGTCGATGCCGGGACGCAGCACGTGCGCTGCGTGCATGGCGTGCACGGTGGCGGGGCCATGCCGCGCGCTCTCTCGCTCTGCGGCCATGTGGTGGCCGGCGGCGGGCCGCTGGTGGTGCCCGACCTCGCGCGCGACGCGCGCTTCGCCGGCAACCCTCTGCTGCGCGAGCGCGCGCTGCGCTTCTACGCGGGCGTGCCGCTGCGCGACGGCGAAGGCCACGTGCTCGGCACGCTGTGCCTCATGGATGCCGAGCCGCGCAGCTTCGACGAGCGCGAGGCCCGGCTGCTGCAGGCCATGGCCGACGACCTCATGGCGAGCTGGCGCGGCGAACGCGCGCCGGGCCAGGGCGGCACGGATGCGCCGCCGCCCTCGGCCACCGTCGGTCAGCCCGTGCCCCAGTAGTCCGCGCGCGCCAGCCGGTAGAGGCAATGCGCGCGCAGCGGGTGGCCTGCCGGCAGCGCTGGGTGGTCGAACGCCTCATGCGGGCATTCGCGCATGCCCAGCCGCCGCATCACCGCGCGCGAGCGCTGGTTGCCCACGGCGGTGAACGAGACGATTTCCTCCAGCCCCAGCCCCTCGAAGCCCGTGCGCAGCGCGAGCCGGGCGGCTTCGGTCGCGAGGCCCCGGCCCCAGAAAGGCCGCGCCAGGCGCCAGCCGATTTCCACGCAGGGCGAGAAGGGCAGATCGGGCGCGGGCGTGTGCAGGCCCACGAAGCCCATGAAGCGCGGCAACCCGTCTTCCAGGCTGTCCGCGGCCCAGAAGCCCCAGCCGCGCTCGGCGATTAGTGCCTCGATGCGCACGGCCATCGCGTCGCTTTGCGTGCGCGTGAGCGGGGCAGGGAAATGGCGCATCACTTCGGGGTCTGCGTTCAGCGCCGCGAAGGGTTCGCGGTCGGCCGCGGTCCACTGGCGCAGGCGAAGCCGGGGCGTGGAAAGCCGGTTGGACTCGATCACTTGGTACCGAAGATGCGGTCGCCCGCGTCGCCCAGGCCCGGCAGTATGTAGCCGTGGTCGTTGAGCTCGCGGTCGATGGCGGCGGTGAAGATGGGCACGTCGGGATGGGCCTTCTGCATGGTGGCCACGCCCTCGGGCGCAGCCAGCAGGCAGACGAACTTGATCGAGCGGGGCTGGAGCTTCTTGAGCCGATCGACGGCCGCGGCGGCCGAGTTGCCGGTGGCCAGCATCGGGTCCACCACGATCACGTCGCGCTCGGCCATCTCCGAGGGCATCTTGAAGTAGTACTCCACGGGCTGCAGCGTGGCCGGGTCGCGGTACAGGCCGATGTGGCCTACGCGCGCGCCGGGCACCACGTTGAGCATGCCGTCCAGGAAGCCGTTGCCCGCGCGCAGTATGGACACCAGCACGAGCTTCTTGCCGTCGATCATCCTGGCGGTCATGGTCTCCAGCGGCGTCTCGATCCGCACGTCCTGCAGCGGCATGTCGCGCGTGACCTCGTAGGCCATCAGCGTGGAGAGCTCGCCCAGCAGGCGGCGGAAGCTGTTGGTGCTGGCGTCCTTCTTGCGCATCAGGGTCAGCTTGTGCTGCACCAGGGGGTGGTCGATGACGTGGACGTTGCTCATGGGCGGTGGCCTCTCGTGGTGTAGAGGGAAATGAAATGGTTGGCAGAGGCGGAATTCTTGCACGCCGGCCGCCCGCGCGCGGCGGGATTCAGCCTGCCAGCGCCGTGCCCAGCAGCTGCGCGTAGCGCGCCATGTCCACGTTGCCGCCGCTGATGACGACACCCACGCGCCTGCCGCGCAGCGCCACGCCGCCATGGCGCGCGCCCGCCAGGCCCAGCGCGCCCGTGGGCTCGACCACGATCTTCATGCGCTCGGCGAAGAAGTGCATGGCCTCGATCAGCTGGGCGTCGGTGGCGGTCACGATGTCGGACACGCCCGCGTGGATGATGGGGAAGGTGAGCGAACCCAGCGCCTGGGACTGCGCGCCATCGGCGATGGTGCGGGGGGTGCCTATGCGCACGATCTTCCCCGCGCGCAGCGACTGCTGCGCGTCGTTGCCGGCCTCGGGCTCCACGCCGATCACGCGGCACTGCGGCGCCAGCCGCTGCGCGGCCAGCAGGCTGCCCGACAGCAGGCCGCCGCCGCCCAGGGGCACGAACAGGTAGTCCAGGTGCGGCACTTCCTCGAACAGCTCCTTGGCCACCGTGCCCTGGCCGGCGATCACGTGGGCGTGGTCGAAGGGCGGGATCAGCGTCATGCCGCGCTCGCTGGCCAGGCGCTGGCTGATGGCCTCGCGGTCCTCGGTGAAACGGTCGTAGGTCACCACCTCGGCGCCGTAGCCGCGCGTGGCGGCTATTTTTGCGGCGGGCGCATCCTCGGGCATGACGATAACGGCCGGCATCTGCAGCAGGCGCGCCGACAGGGCGATGGCCTGCGCGTGGTTGCCCGAGGAGAACGCGAGCACGCCGCGCGCGCGCTGCGCGTCGCTGAACTGCACCAGCGCGTTGAAGGCGCCGCGGAACTTGAACGCGCCCATGCGCTGCAGGTTCTCGCACTTGAAGAACAGCTCGGCGCCCAGCAGCGCGTCGGCGGTGCTGGAGCGGAGCACGGGTGTGTGGTGCGCCATGCCCTTGAGGCGGTGGGCGGCTTCGGCAACGTCTTCGTAGGTGGGCAGGGGCGGGCGGGGCAGGTCCATGGCGGTGGGCGAATGCTCGTGGAAGGAATGCGCAGACAGGCCAGCGCATCATAGCCGGCCTGCCCGGTTTTTTCAGTGGAAATACGGCTAAGCGCCCTTGTGGCAAGCGCTGGCAGCTATCAAGTTTGATGTTTCCGGCTGGATCAGCGCCAGGGCGCCCCCCGCGTGCGCGCCGGTGGCGGGGTATACACTTCGCCGACGCGGCTCCGGGCCGCATTTTTTGTTGGCTCCACGCAAAGGATTCGCAGCCATGGGTGCGCAATGGAAGGCAAAGGGCAAGGCGCTGGTCGCCGATGCCAAGGGCAGGCTTTTTGGCAAGCTGGTCAAGGAAATCATCGTTGCCGCACGCGCGGGGGCGGACCCGGCCGGCAATTCGCGCCTGCGCCTGGCCATCGAGGCGGCGCGCAAGGCGTCCATGCCCAAGGACACGCTGGAGCGAGCGGTCAAGAAAGGCTCGGGCGTGGGCGGCGACGCCGTGAACTACGAGCGCGTGATCTACGAGGGCTTCGCGCCGCACCAGGTGCCGGTGATGGTGGAATGCCTGACCGACAACGTGAACCGCACGGCGCCGGAGATGCGCGTGTGCTTCCGCAAGGGCCAGATGAGCGCCGTGGCCTGGGACTTCGACCACGTGGGCATGATCGAGGGCGAACCCGCGCAGCCCGGCGCCGACGCGGAACTGGCCGCCATCGAGGCCGGCGCGCAGGACTTCGAGCCTGGCGAGGAAGACGGCCAGACGCTGTTCCTGACCGACCCCACGGACCTGGACGCGGTCGCCAAGGCGCTGCCCGAGTTCGGCTTCAAGGTGCTGTCGGCCAAGCTGGGCTACAAGGCCAGGAACCCGGTGAGCATGGCCAGCCTGCCGCCCGAGGCGCAGGAGGAGGTGCAGGCCTTTCTGGCCGGCATAGAGAACAACGACGACGTGCAGAACGTGTTCGTGGGGCTGGTGGATTGATGCACCGGCCTTCTAACGACTAAGCCGCTGAGTCACAGCGGCTTTTTTATCGCCTGGCGGGTTTTACTGTGCAGCCCCATCCTGAATAGTGTGGACACTCGCCCAGCGAGTCGGCGCGCATGGCAGCTGCGCTGAGCGCGCCGTGCTCGACCAGGTCATGGCCTGCACAGTGGCCGGCGACCAGGCCAAAGTGGGTGCCTGGCTGCGCCAACTCGTGGCCCAGACCGGCGCCGACGAGCTGATGATCGGACAGCTCGTATCTACGAGCCCCAAGTGCGCCAGCGCTCGCGCCGCTACGCAGGCCCTGGGCGACTTGCTGACGCAACGAAGCCCTCCACCGAGGCGCTAATCAAGGTCTATGCGGACTACGCCCGCAATTACGACAACGCCAAGCTGCCTTCCGGCAGCCAGTTCAGCGCCTTTGATACGGAGGCCTGGCCGCTTGAGGAGCGGCCCATGCCGCCGCGTGGCTTGCGGCTGCACGCCCCCCGGCGAGGGTATTGAGTACGGCGGATTCGAGTCCTCCTTCCCGCCTTTTGGGGGGTATCTGATATGCAAAATTGGCTTATTTCTGCCGCTGTTTTTTTGCGGGGGGCAAGGCCATAGTTCCATTATTCGAGCGGTACCCAGGGGTAGCACCAGCACCGCTACCACGAGATTCCTATGCCTGATCCCATGCATTCCAACGATAGACAGCCGAAGAAGGTCATACCGATCGTCCCGGAATCCGTTTCGCTTTACGAGGCGCGCAAGAAGATCCAGCCGCGCTCCATCAGCGGGAAGTTCACTTCCTGGCGCTGGATCATGGTATGGGTCACGCAGCTCGTCTTTTACGGGCTGCCGTGGCTGGAGTGGGGCCAGCGCCAAACAGTCCTATTCGACCTGGGGGGCCTGCGTTTCTATCTTTTTGGTCTGGTGCTGTATCCGCAGGATTTCATCTACCTCACAGGGTTGCTGGTCATCTCGGCGCTGGCGTTGTTTCTCTTCACGGCAACGGCCGGGCGGCTATGGTGCGGTTTCGCGTGCCCGCAGACGGTCTATACCGAAATCTTCCTGTGGCTTGAGCGCAGGATTGAAGGCGAGCGAAGCGCTCGCCTGCGCCTTGATGCGAGTGGCTGGACCTTCGAGAAACTCTGGAAGAGAACTGCCAAGCATGGCGCGTGGATCTTTGTCTCGCTGTGGACGGGCTTCACTTTCGTGGGCTACTTCGTGCCGATCCGCCAGCTTGGCGGAGAATTGCTGGCGTTGCGGGGCTGGCAGATTTTCTGGACCTTGTTCTATGGCTTGGCTACCTACGGCAACGCGGGTTTCCTGCGCGAACAGGTATGCAAGTACATGTGTCCCTATGCGCGTTTCCAGAGCGCAATGTTCGACAAGGACACGCTGATCGTCACCTACGACGCGCAGCGGGGGGAGCCGCGCGGTGCCCGAGGCAAGAATGGAGCTCCAGCGGGGCAGGGGGATTGCATCGACTGCACGCTGTGCGTACAGGTTTGCCCGGTGGGGATCGATATCCGTGATGGCCTGCAATACGAATGCATCGGCTGTGGTCTGTGCATCGACGCATGCAACAGCGTGATGGACAAGGTGGGCCTTCCGCTCGGGCTGATCCGCTTGGCGACGACCAATGGCATGGCGGGCCGGTGGAGTTCCGCGCGCATGCTGCGCCGTGTGGTTCGGCCGCGTGTGGTGATGTACACCGCCGTGCTCGTGGCACTGAGCGCTGCAATGATCGTCAGCTTGGCTGCTCGCACCCCGCTCAAGGTGAACGTGGTGCGCGATCGGGCCGCCCTGTCACGCATCGTGCCCGGGGGAAAGCTCGAAAACGTGTATCGCCTGCAGGTCATGAACGCGACCGAGGCGCCGCAGCGTTACCGCATCGGCGCGCGCGGCATCGACGGCATTGAGGTTGCATCCGAGCCTGAGATTGCGGTTGGCGCCACTGAATCGCAGTGGGTAGCCGTGCGGCTGCGCATTCCCTACGGAGCGGCGCCCGAAGGGGCGCACCCCGTGTACTTCGAGGTGGAGTCGCTTGGTCCTGCACTGGCTCGCGTATCCGAAAAGGCCTCGTTCCTGGTGCCGCGATGATCGGCATGCTGTGAAGGAATCATTCCATGTTGGGATTCACCGCGCTTGAGCTGGCACGCATTCAGTTCGGCTTCACCATATCGTTTCACATCGTCTTTCCAGCGATCACTATTGGTCTGGCAAGCTACCTTGCCGTGCTCGAAGGCCTGTGGCTGTGGCGCAAGGACCCGGTGTACCGCGACCTTTACCACTTCTGGTCGCGCATCTTTGCCGTCAATTTCGCGATGGGGGTCGTTTCGGGGCTCGTCATGGCCTACCAGTTCGGCACGAACTGGAGTCACTACTCGTCCTTTGCCGGCAGCATCACGGGTCCTCTGCTGGCCTACGAGGTGTTGACCGCGTTCTTCCTGGAAGCGGGGTTTCTGGGCGTGATGCTCTTTGGCTGGAATAAGGTCGGCTCTGGCCTGCATTTCTTCTCGACCGTGATGGTAGCGCTGGGCACGCTGGTGTCGGCTACCTGGATTCTGGCCTCCAACAGCTGGATGCAGACGCCGCAGGGCTTCGAGATCGTCGACAACGTGGTCGTGCCGGTGAACTGGTTCGAGGTCATCTTCAACCCATCGTTTTCCTACCGGCTGGCGCACATGACGATGGCGGCGTTCATCTCCACCGCGCTCTTCGTCGGCGCGTCGGGCGCCTGGCACCTGCTGCGTGGCAACGACAACCCGTGCGTTCGCACCATGCTCTCGATGGCGCTATGGATGCTGATCGCCGCGGCCCCGTTGCAAATTGCCATTGGCGACATGCACGGGCTGAATACGCTTGAGCACCAGCCTGCCAAGCTTGCCGCGATGGAGGGGCACTGGGAGAACAAGCCTGGTGAAGGCGCGCCGCTCTTGTTGTTCGGCTGGCCGGACATGCAGGCGGAGGCCACACGCTACGCCGTCGAGGTGCCTCGGTTGGGCAGCCTGATCCTCACGCGCTCTTGGGACGGCCAGTACCGTGCGCTCAAGGAGTTTGCGCCCCAGGACAGGCCCAACGTTCTCCTCGTGTTCTGGAGCTTTCGCGTGATGGTGGGGCTGGGCATGCTCATACTGCTGCTGGCACTCTGGGGGGCGTGGCTGCGCTGGCGCGGCCGGCTCTATGGCTCGCAGGCATTCCTGCGCTTCACCGCCTGGATGGGGCCAGCGGGGCTGATCGCCCTGCTTGCAGGCTGGTTCACCACCGAAGTCGGCCGCCAGCCCTGGATCGTCTATGGCGTCCTGCGCACGCAGGATGCCGTGTCCAACCACTCGGCCCAGGTTATGGGCGCCACGCTGATCGTTTTCATCGTCGCCTACTTCGCGGTATTCGGCATAGGGGTGCGCTACATGCTCAAGTTGGTGAGCCAGGGGCCGCAGGCCCACGAAGGTGCGAGCGATGCCGAGGCGCCAGGCCACCGCCCCGCGCGCCCGTTGTCGGCGGCACCGGGTGCGGCTTCGCGAACACACCATCAGGAGGGCTGATCCATGGGTATCGATCTGCCGGTCATCTGGTTTGTCATCATCGTTTTCGGCCTGATGATGTACGTCATCATGGACGGGTTCGACCTAGGCATAGGCATCCTGTTCCCGTTCGTGCGCAACCGCGAGAGCCGGGATGTCATGGTCAATACCGTGGCCCCCGTGTGGGACGGCAACGAGACCTGGCTCGTGCTCGGCGGCGCGAGCCTCATGGCCGCGTTTCCGCTGGCCTATGCAGTGGTGCTCAGTGCGCTCTATCTCCCGCTGCTGCTCATGCTGCTGGGGCTGATCTGGCGTGGCGTGGCATTCGAGTTCCGCTTCAAGGCGGACGAGAGCCACCGGCACTTCTGGGACGTGGCCTTTACGGCCGGCTCCTACATGGCCACCTTTTTCCAGGGCGTGGCCCTGGGCGCATTTCTCAATGGCTTCGAGGTACACAACGGCAACTACATCGGCGGCGCCTTCGACTGGCTCAGCCCGTTCAGCCTGTTCGCGGGGCTGGGGCTGGTCGTGGCCTATGCGCTGCTCGGCGCCACCTGGCTCATCATCAAGACCGAGGGCAGCCTCCACGACCGCATGGTGTCCCTGGCGCGTCCCGTCACGTTGGCGCTGCTGGTGGCCATTGGCATCGTGAGCCTGTGGACACCACTGACCCATCCGGGCATTGCACAGCGCTGGTTCGATTGGCCCAACATCGCGCTCTTTGCGCCGGTGCCGGTGCTTGTCTTGCTCACGGGCTATGGCCTTCTGCGCAGCCTGCGTGGAGGCGATCCCAGTGTTACACCCTTCATGCTCACGCTGTGCCTGCTGTTCCTGGGGTACACCGGGCTGGGCATCAGCGTGTGGCCCCACATCATTCCGCCAGATATCACCATCCATGAGGCTGCGGCACCGCCACAGAGCATGGGATTCGCGCTCGTCGGTGCCTTGCTGATCATCCCGGTCATCCTGACCTACACGGCCTGGTCCTACTATGTGTTTCGGGGCAAGGTGAGGCAAGGGGAGGGCTACCACTGATGGCGTCCTCCACCTCCCGCCGCACTGTGTCCTGGTGGCGGCGCGTGGGCTGGCTTGTGTTGATCTGGGCGGCCAGCGTGGCGGCACTCGCCGTCATGGCCCTGTTTTTTCGTGTACTCATGCGCCTTGCGGGAATGAGCAGCTGAACGGCGAACAGCATCCCTTGCAGAGACTCACTGAACCGCCTGCGGCCATCGACTCTTTCTACATTACGTCGGAAATGCTCAAGGAAATGGACATTTGCATGGCGGAGCTAAGCCGAAGCCGAAGCAGGATACAGGGAAGCCGCAAGCCATCCAAAACGGTGAACTTGCTACGTACGACCAGTGTCCCGGCTTGCATGGTGTCCTGGATCGTCGCCAGCCCTTCAAGGCATAGGCGCCTTCCATCCACGCAGAACACCGACTGATCGAAAGCGACCTTCGTGACTTCTGCTGCCGAGCGTGCATCAAATGCGCGTACGGAGAACCGAATTTCACCGGAAGGAAATACCGACCCCAGAACCTTCAGGGTATGCGCAATGATTCCAGGAAGCAGGTTCAGGCAGATCACTGAGGGTTTCATAGCAGGCCCACGATCAGCGGAACCAGAAGGCTGGTGGCAATCGCATTGAGGCTCATGGCCAACGCTGCGAAGCCAATCGCTGTCTCGCCGATTTGGAAGGCCCGGGCCGTGCCGATCGCGTGGGCGGCGGCTCCCAGCGCGAAGCCGCGCACCATGCCGCTGCGGACGCCGAGCAGGCCGAACAGTCCGCCTGAAAGCACTGCCGCCGCGATCCCCGTCAATGCAACGGCCACGGCACTGAGCGACGCGGCGCCCCCCGTGCTTTCAGCGACTGGCATGGCCACCGGCATAGTGGCCGACTTGGGGGCCAGCGACATCATCAGGGGCCAGTCGGCGTCCAGCAGCCAGGCAATCCCGATCGCCGAAACCACGGCTGTGACCGACCCCGCGAGCAGGGCACCCATGACCGGCCACCAGATGCCTCGCAAGCGTCCCCACTGGCGGTAGAGCGGAAAAGCCAGCGCGACGGTCGCCGGTCCAGCGAGCCAGGAGAGCAGTCCGGTTCCCTCCCGGTACACGCCATACGGGACGTCCATCGCCACTAGCAGGGCCACCACGGTAGCGGCACCCGTCAGAACGGGTAGCAGCAGGCCCCAGCCGCTGCGCTGATATGCCCACAGCGCCACGGCATATGCCGCCACCGTCAGCAGCGTTGCGGCCAGGGCGATCGCGAAGGCCGACGGAGCGATCATCCTGCAGCTCCCTGGCGCTTCAATAGCTTCTGCAGGGTGAGGGCCGTGACCGCCAAGGTCAGTGCCGCGCCAGCCACACAGGCGACGACAAACGGCAGCCAGCCCGTTCTCAACGTCTGGAACTGCTCCATGACGCCAGCCACCGTAGGAATGAAGAACAGCATCATGTGCTTCAGGAGCGGCGTGCTTGCCGCTTCAACGGCGGCCACCAAGCGGCCGAAGCAGGCCAGCACCGCGAGCAGAAGCACCATGCCCACAATGGCTGGAGGTATCGGCAAGTGCAGCCATCGGACGAGCCTGCCGCCTGCAGACAGCAGCGCCGCCAGGACGACGAAGCCCAGCGAGAACTGCAATGTTCTGGAAGCCATCGCGCCTATGCGTAACTCTGTCCTGCTCATATCTCAGTCAACTCCTCGCGCTGGCCGAGGGTGCCCCCTTGGCCGCATAACACCAAACTTGCAGTGTGCCCGCGCAAACAGTGCGTATCAATGACCAGAATCGCCAGAGAAGACCATATCAGACGGTGTCAATATACTGCTGCGGATATCGTGTGGCGCTTGACCAGACCCGTTCTGCCACGGCGTTTCGTTGGAGGATCAACAGGAAGTGAAGCGCTACGAACAATTGGCGGGCGACATTGCGGAATCCATTGCCAACGGCACACTGCCGCCGGGGGCCCGGCTGCCATCCGTGCGCCAGACAACAGCCAACCGAGGGGTCAGTCCTTCCACCGTATTCCAGGCCTACTACCTGCTTGAAGCTCGCGGCCTGATTCAGGCCAGGCCGCGCTCGGGCTACTACGTGGCTTCCGGCGCCGCCGGCGTGTCAGAGCCGGAGCCTTCTCGGCCCAGCGGCGAGCAGCAGGACGTGGAAGTTTCCGAACTGGTCTTCCAGGTTTTGGAGCACATGCGTGACCGCGATCTGATTCCGCTGGGATCCGCCTTTCCCGATCCTTCGCTGTTTCCGCTCGATAAATTGGCGATGGCGCAAAGCAAGGCCATGCGTGGACTTGATCCGTGGCGCACGGTCGAGCATCTGTCGCCGGGCAATCCTGAATTGCGCCGCCAGATCACGCTGCGCTATCTGGCCACGGCCTTCGCCATCGACTCGAACGAACTGATCGTCACCAATGGGGCCATGGAGGCGCTGAACCTGAGCCTCGAAGTGACGACCCGGCCTGGCGACCTGGTGGCGGTCGAGTCCCCGACATTCTACGGTGCCTTGCAGGCTCTGGAGCGGCTCAACTTGCGTGCCATCGAAGTGCCCACCCATCCCCGCACCGGCGTGGACGTGCCTGTGCTGGCGACCATACTGGAGAGGCATCTCGTGAAGGCATGCTGGTTCATGCCCAATTTCCAGAACCCGCTGGGCAGCCTGATGCCCGATGAGGCCAAGCAGGCGCTGGTGCAGTTGCTGGCAGAGCGGCAGATCCCGTTGATCGAGGATGACGTATACGGCGACCTGTATTTCGGGACGCACAAACCCCGGCCCGCCAAGGCGTGGGATACCCAGGGACTGGTGCTGCATTGCAGCTCGTTTTCCAAAACGCTGGCGCCCGGCTACCGCATTGGCTGGGTGGCGGCCGGCCGCTTTGCCGAGGCCATTGCCCGCCGCAAACTGATGAGTTCGCTCGCTGCCGCCGTGCCTTCGCAAGAAGCGCTGTCGCGCTATCTTCAGCAAGGCGGCTACGACCGGCATCTGCGGCGACTGCGGCTCACCTTGCTGGGCAATCGGGCCGCCGCGCTGCGATCCATCGCCAAGCACTTTCCCGCAGGAACGCGGGCCTCGCCACCTGAAGGAGGGTACTTTCTGTGGATCGAGCTGCCGTTGGGCGTCGATGCTCTGGCGTTGCACTGGCTGGCCCTAGCGAACCACGTCAGCAGTGCGCCGGGCCATCTTTTTTCTGCGGATCATCGGTTCCGCCGCCATCTGCGCATCAACTTCGGACAGGCCGACTCTTCGGAACTCGAGATGGCCCTCAAACTCCTGGGGAAGCTCGCAGGATCGCTGGTGCAGCGCACACCGCGCTCCTGAGTCTGGCCCTGGCGATTCGAGTGTTCGATCGGATTTGGCAAAGTTACGCGCCTGGCGCAGAAGGTATTTTTGTGACGGTGGCGCGCTGCTACCGGCGCATGGTACCGGCGTCCTGTCCGAACAGCACCTTCTTCGCCGCCTCGTCCACCGTGGGCGCGGTGTTGATGGTCTGCGCGAGCGCGTAGGCGCGTTCGGTGGCGGGGCGCGCGCGGATGCGCTCGAACCAGGCCTGGAGGTGGGGGAAGTCCGTCAGGTCCTGGCGCTGGCGCTCGTGCGGCACGATCCAGGGGTAGCAGGCCATGTCGGCGATGGAGTATTCGCCCGCGATGTAGTCGCGGCCGCCCGCCAGGTGTTTGTCGAGCACGCCGTACAGGCGCGCGGTTTCCTTCACGTAGCGGTCGATGGCGTAGGGGATCTGCTCGGGCGCGTACTGGCCAAAGTGGTGGTTCTGCCCGGCCATGGGGCCCAGGCCCCCCATCTGCCAGAACAGCCACTGCAGCGCCTCGTTGCGCCCGCGCAGGTCCTGCGGGATGAAGCGGCCGGTCTTGTCGGCCAGGTACAGCAGGATGGCGCCCGATTCGAAGATTGACAGCGGCGCGCCGCCGTCGGCCGGCGCCTGATCCACTATGGCGGGGATGCGGTTGTTGGGCGCGATGCGCAGGAACTCGGGCGCGAACTGCTCGCCGCGGCCGATGTTCACCGGGTGGATGCGGTAGGGCAGGCCCGCTTCCTCCAGGAACAGCGTGATCTTGTGGCCGTTGGGCGTGGTCCAGTAGTACAGGTCGATCATGGGGTGCTCACGAAAAAATAGCTGCCAGCGCTTGTCTGACAGGCACTGAATGCCGATTTGGCTTGAAAATCTACCGCTTCCTGCCGCCCAGGATGCCGCCCAGCACGCCGCGCAGGATCTCCCTGCCCAGGCTGGTGCCCATGGTGCGCACGGCGGACTTGGCCATGGTCTGCACCAGGCCGTCCTTCTTGCCGCCGCGCGGGCCGGTGCTGCCGAACAGTACGTCATTGAGGCCGTCCATCAGCCCACCGTTCTGTGCGCCGGCATTGCCCTGGGCAGCGGCCGCGTTGGTGGCCGCGGCATCGGCGCGGCCGCGCAGCTTCTCGTAGGCCGATTCGCGGTCCACGGCCTGGTCGTAGGCGCCAGCGACGAGCGAGCCCGCGATCAGCGCGCGCCGCTGGCCGTCGGTGATGGGGCCGATCTGGCTGCCCGGCGGCAGCACGTAGACGCGCTCGGTCTCGCTGGGGCGGCCCTTGGGGTCCAGGAAGCTCACGAGCGCCTCGCCCACGGCCAGCTCGGTGATGGCGGCCTCGATGTCCAGGCCCGCCTTGGGGCGCATGGTGGTGGCCGTGGCCTTCACGGCCTTCTGGTCGCGCGGGGTGAAGGCGCGCAGCGCGTGCTGCACGCGGTTGCCCAACTGGCCCAGAACGCTGTCGGGAATGTCCAGCGGGTTCTGCGTCACGAAGTACACGCCCACGCCCTTGGAGCGCACCAGGCGCACCACGAGCTCGATGCGCTCGACGAGCACCTTGGGCGCCTCGTTGAACAGCAGGTGGGCCTCGTCGAAGAAGAACACCAGCTTCGGCTGCTCGGGGTCGCCGATCTCGGGCAGCTGCTCGAACAGGTCCGACAGCATCCACAGCAGGAAGGTGGCGTATAGGCGGGGCGAGTTCATGAGCTTGTCGGCCGCCAAGATGTTGACCACGCCCTTGCCGTCCACGGTCTGCATGAAGTCCTGGATGTTGAGCATGGGCTCGCCGAAGAACCTGTCGCCGCCCTGCGTCTCGATCTGCAGCAGGCCGCGCTGTATGGCGCCCACGCTGGCGCTGCTGATGTTGCCGTACTCGGTGGTGAAGTCCTTGGCGTTGTCGCCCACGTGCTGGAGCATGGCGCGCAGGTCCTTCAGGTCCAGCAGCAGCAGGCCATTGTCGTCGGCGATCTTGAACACCAGGTTGAGCACGCCCAGCTGCGTCTCGTTCAGGTTCAGCATGCGCCCGAGCAGCAGCGGCCCCATGTCGGAGACGGTGGCGCGCACGGGGTGGCCCTGCTCGCCGAACACGTCCCATAGCGTGGTGGGGCAGGCCACGGGCTCGGGCGTCGCCAAGCCGCGGTCGGCCAGCGTCTTGGCGAGCTTGTCGCCTATGCTGCCCTTCTGGCTGATGCCGGTGAGGTCGCCCTTCACGTCGGCCATGAACACGGGCACGCCGATGCGAGAGAACTGCTCGGCCAGGGTCTGCAGCGTCACCGTCTTGCCCGTGCCGGTGGCGCCGGTGATCAGGCCATGGCGGTTGGCCAGGCCCGGCAGCAGGTGGCATTGGGTGGAGTCGCGCTGTGCGATCAGGAGTGGTTCGGCCATGGCAATCCTGTGGATGGGTGAGTCAAAAGTAAAATCCCGGCCGCAAGATTAAATCAATCAAAGGACTCTGCAGTGGCAGGACACAGCAAATGGGCCAACATCCAGCACCGCAAGGGGCGCCAGGATGAAAAGCGCGGAAAAATCTGGACCCGCATCATTCGTGAAATCACGGTTGCCGCCCGCCAGGGCGGGGGCGACCCGGCGGCCAACCCGCGCCTGCGCCTGGCCATCGACAAGGCCAAGGCCGCCAACATGCCGGCTGACCGGATCAAGTACAACATCGACAAGGCCTCGGGCACCCTCGAAGGCATCAACTACGAGGAAATCCGCTACGAAGGCTACGGCATCGGCGGCGCCGCGATCATCGTGGACACCATGACCGACAACCGCGTGCGCACCGTGGCCGAGGTGCGCCACGCCTTCAGCAAGTACGGCGGCAACATGGGCACCGAGGGCTCGGTGGCCTTCCAGTTCAAGCACGCGGGCCAGCTCATCTTCGCCCCCGGCACCAGCGAGGACAAGGTGATGGAGGTGGCGCTGGAAGCCGGCGCCGAGGACGTGGTCACCGACGACGACGGCGCCATCGAGGTGCTGACCGCCCCCGGCGACTTCGAGGCCGTGAAGAACGCGCTGGAGGCCCGGGGCCTGAAGGCCGAGGTGGCCGAGGTGACCATGCGCCCCGAGAACACCGTCGCCCTCGAAGGCGATGACGCCGCGCGCATGCAGAAGCTCCTGGACGTGATCGAGGACCTCGACGACGTGCAAGAGGTCTATCACAACGCAGAACTATGAAGATCCTGGTCATTGGCGGCGGCGGCCGGGAACACGCACTGGCCTGGAAGCTCAGCCAGTCCCCCCGGACCACCAAGGTCTACGTGGCGCCGGGCAACGGCGGCACGGCCCTGTCGCCCAGGTACGAGAACCTGCCCATCACCGACGTGGTGGCGCTGCGCGAATGGGCGCAGGCCAACAAGATCGGCTTGACCGTGGTCGGCCCCGAGGCACCGCTGGCCGCGGGCGTGGTGGACGAGTTCCGCGCGCACGGCCTGCGCATCTTCGGCCCCACGAAGGCCGCCGCGCAGCTGGAGAGCTCCAAGGCCTTCTCCAAGGCCTTCATGCGCCGCCATGGCATCCCCACGGCGGACTACGACACCTTCACCGACCCGGCCGCGGCCCATGCCTTCGTGGACCGCCTGGGCGCGCCCATCGTCGTCAAGGCCGACGGCCTGGCCGCCGGTAAGGGCGTGGTGGTGGCGATGACGCTGCAGGAGGCCCACGATGCCGTGGACTTCATGTTGGTGGACAACAAGTACGGCGTGACGCACAACGAAGGCGGCGCGCGCGTGGTGATCGAGGAGTTCCTCGAGGGCGAGGAAGCCTCCTTCATCGTGCTGTGCGACGGCAAGAACGTGCTGGCCCTGGCCACCAGCCAGGACCACAAGCGCCTGAAGGACGGCGACCAGGGCCCGAACACGGGTGGCATGGGCGCCTACTCGCCCGCGCCGGTGGTCACGGCCGACGTGCACGCGCGCGCCATGCGCGAGGTCATCCTGCCCACCGTGCGCGGCATGGAGAAGGACGGCATCCCCTACACGGGTTTCCTGTACGCCGGCCTGATGATCGACGCCACGGGCCACCCCAAGACGCTGGAGTTCAACTGCCGCATGGGCGACCCCGAGACCCAGCCCATCCTGATGCGCCTGAAAAGCGACCTCGTCGAGGTGCTGGGCGCGGCCGTGGACGGCAGGCTCGACCAGGTCGAGCTGCAATGGGACCGCCGCACGGCGCTGGGCGTGGTCATGGCCGCGCACGGCTACCCCGACAGCCCGCGCAAGGGCGATGCGATCACCGGCCTGCCCCAGGACGAGGACGACGCCATGGTGTTCCATGCCGGCACGCAGCTCGGCGATGACGGCGTGGTGCGCACCAGCGGCGGGCGCGTGCTGTGCGTGACGGCCCTGGCCGACAACGTGAAACAGGCGCAACAGCGCGTGTACGACGTGGCGCGCGGCATCTACTTCGACGGCGCGCAGTACCGCCGCGACATCGGCCACCGCGCCGTGAAGGGCGGCTGATGGCGCAGGCACTCAACCCCGCCGCCACCGCGGCCCGGGTGCGCGGCTATCTCGAAGGCCTGCAGGCGCGCATCACCGGCGCGCTGGAAGAGGTCGAAGGCGAGGGCGGCGCGCGTTTTCGATCCGACGCCTGGCGGCGCGAGGCCGGCTCGCCCCTGCAGGGCGACGGCATCACGCGCATCCTGGAGGGCGGGCGCGTGTTCGAGCGCGCCGGCTGCGGCTTCAGCCACGTGAGCGGCCCGCAGCTGCCGCCCTCGGCCACGCAGCACCGGCCCGAACTGGCCGGTGCGCCGTTCGAGGCCATGGGCGTGTCGCTCGTCTTCCACCCGCGCAACCCCTACGTGCCCACCGTGCACATGAACGTGCGCATGATCGCCGCGGGGGATGCCTGCTGGTTCGGCGGCGGCATGGACCTGACGCCGTACTACGGGTTCGAGGAGGACGCGGTGCACTTCCACCGCGCCTGCCGCGACGCCCTGGCACCCTTCGGCGAAGGCCAGTACCCGCGCTTCAAGACCTGGTGCGACGAATACTTCTTCCTCAAGCACCGGGGCGAGCAGCGTGGCGTGGGCGGCATCTTCTTCGACGACTTCTCCGAGCTCGGCTTCGAGCAGAGCCTGGCCATGACGCAGAGCGTGGGCGACGCCTTCCTCGGCGCCTACCTGCCCATCGTGCAGCGGCGCATGGACATGCCCTGGGGCGAGCGCGAGCGCGACTTCCAGCTCTACCGCCGCGGGCGCTACGTGGAATTCAACCTCGTCTGGGACCGGGGCACGCACTTCGGCCTGCAGTCGGGCGGGCGCACCGAGTCCATCCTGCTGTCTATGCCGCCGCTGGCCGCGTGGAGCTACCAGCGCGAGAGCGAGCCCGGCTCGCCCGAGGCCGAGCTCACCGCGCGCTTCCTGCAGCGCCGCGACTGGGTTTGATACTCTTGTTTCGATAGCTGCCAGCGCTTATCCTGTAAGCGCCAGAGCCCAATTTCATTCACATACACACTGAAGACCGCCCGATGACCACCACCAGCAAATCGGAATCCGCCGCCAAGAAAGACGTCACCAAGCTCCAGCGCGCCATCGTCGATGGACTGGAGGACGTCAAGGCGCAAGACATCCAGGTCTTCAACACCGAGTACCTCTCGCCGCTGTTCGAGCGCGTGATCGTCGCCACCGGCGGCTCCAACCGCCAGACCAAGGCGCTGGCTTCCAGCGTGCGCGACGCCGTGCGCGAGGCGGGCTTCCCCAAGCCGCGCACCGAGGGCGAGGACAATGGCGAGTGGATCATCGTGGACTGCGGCCAGGCCGTGGCCCACATCATGCAGCCCGCCATCCGCCAGTACTACCGCCTGGAGGAGATCTGGGGCGAGAAGCCCGTGCGCATGAAGCTCGGCGCGGCCAAGCCGCGCAAGATCACGGCGTCGGAGGACGCGAGCGCCGCCCCGGCAAAGAAGGCCGCCGCGAAAAAGGCGCCCGCAAAGACGGCGCCTGCCAAGGCGGCGGCCAAGGCCCCTGCAGCCAAGAAGGCCGCACCCGCCGCAAAGAAGCCGGCTGCGAAGAAGCCGGCCGCCAAGAAGGCAGCCGTGAAGACCGTGGTTGTCAACAAGCCCGTGGCGAAGAAGGCTACGGCCAAGGCGCCCGCGAAGAAGGCAGCCGCGAAAGCGCCCGCGCGCAAGGCCCCGGCGCGCAAGGGCTGATGAAGCTGCTCATCGTCGCCGTGGGCCAGCGCGTGCCCGACTGGGCCGCGAGCGCCTACGAGGACTATGCCAAGCGCTTTCCGCCCGAGCTCAAGGTCGAGTTCAAGGCGGTCAAGACCGAGCCGCGCGGCTCCAAGACCCTGGAGACGCTGTATGCCGCCGAGCGCGAGCGCATCGAGGCCGCCATCCCGCGCGGCGCGCGCGTGGTGGCGCTGGACGAACGCGGCACCAGCCTGACCACCAAGGCACTGGCCGAGCGCCTCAAGGGCTGGCAGCTGGCCGGCGACGACGTGGCCCTGGTCATCGGCGGGCCCGACGGGCTCGACCCCGCGTTCCGCCAGGCCGCGCACGAGCGCATACGCCTGTCGGACCTGACGCTGCCGCACGCCATGGTGCGCGTGCTGCTCATAGAGCAGCTGTACCGCGCCTGGTCGGTGAACGCGGGCCATCCCTATCACCGGGAATGATATTTTTTGATAGCTGCCGACGCTTGCCGGACGGGCATCAAGGCCCGATTTTCCCAAAATAGCTGCAATGGCCGATTTCATCTACCTCGCCTCGCAAAGCCCGCGCCGGCGCCAGCTGCTGGAGCAGTTGGGCGTACGCCACGAACTGCTGTTGCCCGGCCCCGACGAGGATGCGGAAGGCCTGGAGGCCGTGCAGCCCGGCGAGTCCCCGGCCGTCTACGTGCAGCGCGTGACCGCGCTCAAGCTCGACGCCGCCGTCCTGCGCCATGCGCGCCGCGGCCTGGCGCCAGCGCCCATCCTGTGCTCGGACACCACGGTGGCGCTGGACGGCCGCATCTACGGCAAGCCCGAGGGCGCGCAGGACGCCGCGCGCATGCTGTCCGAGCTGGCGGGCCGCGAGCACCAGGTGCTCACCGCCGTGGCGCTGCAAGCGGGCGCGCGGCGCCTGGCGGCGCTGTCGGTCTCGCGCGTGCGCTTCGCCGCAATGACGCCGGCACAGATCGCCGCCTACGTGGCCAGCGGCGAGCCCATTGGCAAGGCCGGCGCCTATGCCATCCAGGGGCCGGCGGCGCAATACGTGGAGAACATGGACGGCAGCTACACCGGCATCATGGGGCTGCCCCTGTTCGAGACGGCCGGCCTGTTGCGCGAGGCCGGGGTGCTGCGCGACTGATATGCCTATTGCAGCGTGTGGCTGGCCAGCCGCGCTGCGTTGGGGATGTGGATGTCGCGCTTGTCGATGCGTATCAGGCCAGCCTCTTCGAGCTCGTGCAGCACGCGCGAGAAATATTCGGGCGTGATGGACAGGCGCGAGGCGATGGTGGCCTTGCTCACGGGCAGGGACACGTTGAGCGCGACGGCTTCCCTGCAATCGGCGTGGCCGCTGCTGGACCCGTCCTCGGGCAGCGAGTGCAGCAGGTAGCCGATCACGCGCTGCATGCCGCTGTGCAGCGAGTAGGCCTGCACGTCGTGCACCAGGCCGTGCAGGCGGCGCGAGATGCCCGCGAGCATGTGCATGGCAAAGCGCGGGTCGTCCTCGATCTCGCGCACCACGGCCGCCTTGCCCACGCTGAGCACCAGCGCGTCGGCCAGCGCCTGGGCGTTGATGATGTAGGGCTTGTCGGTGAACATCAGCGCCTCGGCGAAGCTCACGCCGGGGCCGGCGAGCTCGATCACCTTCTCCTGGCCCGTGGGCGAGATGGCGAACAGCTTGATCTGCCCGGTCACGGTGACATGGAATTCCTCACAGGGCATGCCCACGCGAAAGACGGTGTCCCCGCGCGCATAGCGGCGCAGACGGCAGCCCGTGGCCAGCCGCTGCAGCTCGGCAGGCGTCATTTCCTGGAACAGCGGCAGGGCGGCAAGATAACGCGGGATGTCGAATTGCTGGATGTCCATGGCGCGAGATTATTGTTGGTAATAACCCGTATTGGTGGGAAATATTTGTGCATTTCCATGACACCTGTCAATCAGGCGGCGATTTGCACCCAGGGCATGGCCGCAGGAGCCGGCATGCGTGCCGGCAGGGCGTCAGTCCGGCATGGGCGCCGGACTGCGGTGTCTGAATGCCGGTCCACCCCGGGGCGCGAGCCGGTGGGCGGCCGTCAGTGCGACGTACCTTCGCTGCGGGTGATCTTGTTCCACACGTTGTATTTGCCCACCGGCTTGGCCATGGGCAGGCGCTTGACTTCCCGGAAGGTGGCAGCGTCGTAGACGATGAGGGCGCCGTCCATTTCCCAGACGCTGGCCAGCGCGTAGCGGCCGTCGCGCGTGAACTCGATGTGGGCGAGCGTCTTGCCCGGCTCGCGTACCTCGGCCACGGGCTCCAGGGTGCGCTTGTCGATGATGGTGAGTCGGTCCTTGGCGTCCTTGCTCATCATCGAGTCGGTCCAGGCGTAGGGCGTGTTTTCGTGGCTGCGCATGAAGAAGCCGGCGCCGGGCGTGGGGATGGTGCGCAGGTTCTTCCAGCTGCGCATGTCGATCACGTCCACGCCCGTACCGCCCAGGTTCGGGCTGGCGAGCACGGTGGTGCCGCGCCACGCGAAGGTGATGCCCGAGCCCAGGTGCGGCATGCCGGCGATGGGCAGGTCGGCGATCTTGCGGCGCACGTCCAGGTTCACCACCTGGGCGCTGGCGGCCTCGGACTTGCCGGCCTGGGGGCGGGTGGCGCCCAGCACGTGGCGGTAGCCCTGGTCGAAGAAGAAGTCGTCCAGCGGCTCGGACAGCGGCGTGCGGCGCACGCCCAGGTAGCCGGGCTTGGCGATCGCCTCGCCCATCTTGTAGTCGTGCACCAGGCCGTCGTAGATGGGTGCGGCCTGCTTGTCGTAGGAGATCTCCCAGAGCTCCGGGATGTCCTTGAGCGCCACGACGAAGCTGTTCCTGGGCGCGGCGTCGTAGACGGCGGAGACGCGCGAGCTCGCCTTGCCGTCGAGCGTGGCGGCCTCGTAGGTCTTGACCAGGTTGAGGTCGGCGTCGAACAGCGCCAGGCTGTGCGGCAGGTAGTTGGCCGCCATGACCCAGCGTCCGTCGCCGCTGACGGCCACGTTGCGCATGTTCAGGCCGGCGCGCACCTCGGCCACCACCTGCAGGCGCCACAGGTCGTACTTGGTGATCCAGCCGTCGCGCGAGCCGAAGAACACGTAGCGCCCGTCGGGCGTGAACTTCGGCCCGCCGTGCAGCGCGTAGCGGCTGGCGAAGCGCGTGATGACGGTGAAGCGGTCGCCGTCGAGCAGCGAGACATGGTGGTCGCCGCCCTCGACGACCACGAACAGGTTCATCGGGTCGGCGTCCCACTTGGGTTTCACGGGCTCGTCCGCCGGCAGCGGGGTGGCGATGCGCGAGGCGCGGATGTCGGCCTCGCCCCAGCGCGGCGCGGGCACCACCGGGGTGCGCACCCAGTCCGCCAGGGCCTGGATCTCGGCGCCCGAGAGCTGGCCGGCATAGCCCGCCATCTGCGTGGCCTGGCGGCCCTCGCGAATGACGCGCAGCACCTCGGCGGGGCGGGTGCGCTCCAGGCTTTCGGGCAGCAGCGCCGGGCCCATCAGGCCGGTGCGCTGCGCGCCATGGCAGCTGGCGCAATGCTGCTGGTACAGGGCGGGGGCATCCGGGGCCTGGGCGCGAGCGGCAGTGTGCAGGGGGCCGGCGAGGGCCAGGGCGAGGATGGCGGCAGCGCGCAGGGCAGGGCAGGGCAGGTCAGGCATGGGCGATTTCGATCGTGCGGCCGGTGCGGCGCTTGGCAACGGGTTCGAACGGCGTGGAGGCGGCGCCGACTTCGGCGTCGGTCAGGTAGCAGCCCGGGTCTTCGAACCAGAAGTCGCCCGTAAGCTGCTGGGCGCGCACGCGCGTGTTGCCGTTGCAGATGGCCAGGTGCCTGCAGCCGCCGCAGCGGCCCTGCACCGGGCGCGGGCGCTGCTTGAGGCCGGCCATCAGCGGGTCGCTGACGTCGTTCCAGATCTCGGAGAAGGGGCGGTCGCGCACGCAGCCCAGGTCGTGGTGCCACCACATGGTGTCGGGGTGCACGTGGCCCAGGTTATCGATGTTGGCGATCTGCTGGCCGCTGGCGTTGCCGCCCCAGGCCACGAGGCGCTGGCGCAGCGGCTCTTCCCACTGCGGCAGGTGCTGGCGCACCCATTGCAGCAGGTAGGGGCCGTCGGCGTCGTTGTTGCCGCTCACGTAGTCGTCCATGCTGCCGGCCTGCGCGGCGGCCCAGGCGCGGTCGAACAGCATGTCCATGGCCGCGCGCGTGGCCTGGTGCCGGGCGTCCTTGTCGCGGTGGATGTTGCCGCGCCCGGCGTAGTTCAGGTGCGAGAAGTAGAACTTGTGCGCGCCCACCTCCTGCATCAGGTCGAGCAGGGCGGGCAGGTCGTGGCCGTTCATGGCCGTCATCGTGTAGCGCAGGCCTACTTTCACGCCCACCTCGTCGAGGTGGCCGATGGCGGCCAGGCTGCGGTCGAACGCGCCTTCGAGGCGGCGGAACTTGTCGTGCGTGGCCTTCAGGCCGTCGAGGCTGATGCCCACGTAGTCGAAGCCGGCATCGGCGATGCGCCGCGCCATGGGCGCGTCGATCAGCGTGCCGTTGGTCGACAGGCCGGTGTAGAAGCCCATCTGCCGCGCGCGCGCGGAGATCTCGAAGATGTCGGCGCGCAGCAGCGGCTCGCCCCCCGAGAGGATGAGCGCCGGCACGCCGAAGGCCTTGAGGTCGTCCATCACCGTGAACACCTCCGAAAGCGACAGCTCGCCCGCGTAGTCGTGGTCGGCGGACAAGGCGTAGCAATGCTTGCAGGTCAGGTTGCAGCGGCGGATCAGGTTCCAGATGACGACCGGGCCGCGCGCCTTGCGGTCCTTGGTGATAGGGTATTCGCCTGTGGCTTGCGCCTGCGCGAGTTCGCGCATGTATTGGCTGATGCGAAACATGGTCAGTCCTTCAAACGCAGGCCGGTCTTTTTCAGGATGGCCGTGGAGTACAGGATATCGTGCCCGCGGCAGGCGTCGCCCAGCAGGGCCACAATGTCCTGTGCCTGGTGCTCCACGGCCTCGCGGCTGGTGCCGTGCAGCATGGCGAAAAGGTTGTAGGGCCAGCCGGGCAGGTGGCGCGGACGGCGGTAGCAGTGCGATACGCCAGGCAACTGTGCCACCAGCGGGCCGAGTTCGGAGACGCGCTCGTCGGCCACGTCCCACACGCTCATGCCGTTGGCGGTGTAGCCCAGGCGGTAGTGGTTGGGCACAGCGCCGATGCGGCGGATCAGCCCCTGCGCCAGCATCTGCGCCAGGCGTTCGCGCACCTGCTCGCCGGGCACGCCGAGCATGGCGCCCACGGCCTCGTAGGGGCGGGCCACCAGGGGCAGGCCGCCCTGGGTGGCGGCGATCAGCGCGCGGTCAAAGGCATCCAGCGCCATGGCGTTCTCCGGTCTGGGGCAGGGCGGGCAGGCGCAGCTCGACGAAATACTCCTCTTCCTTGGGGAAGGCGAAGACTTCGAGTCCCACCGCGTCCTGGATGCGGGCGATGGCGTCCTGGGCCAGCGCGGGCGATTCGGCGGCGACGACGAACCACATGTTCAGCCGGTGCGTGCGCCGGTAGTTGTGCGCCACCTCGGGAAAGCTGTTCACCACGGCGTTCACCACGTCGAAGCGCTCCTCGGGCACGGCGAGCGCCGCGAGCACGAACTGGCCGCCGGCGCGCTCGATCTGGAAGAGCGGGCCAAAGCGCGTGAGCACGCCCTGGGCCAGCAGCTGGTGCAGGCGCTCGATGACGCGCTCCTCGCTCCAGCCGAGCTGCTCGCCCACGGCGGCGAAAGGCCGGTCCACGAGCGGGAAACCGCCATGCAGATGGTCGATCAGGCGGGCGTCTTCGGGCGTGAGCATGCAGCGCTCCTTCTGGTGGATGGGCAGGGTGCGGGGCATGGCAGGCGGGGTGAAGCGGCGTGCGCCGGTCTGCTTGAAGCGGCGCAGCGAAAACAGCATGGCCTGGGGCTTGTCCGCCAGGCCGGCCTGGGCCACGGCGCGCGCGACGGTGGCGCGCACGCTGTCGCGGTCGCGCCCGTGCACCATGCAGTACAGGTTGTAGGGCCAGTCGCGGGTGCGCGCGCGCTGGTAGGCCAGGGTCACGCCCGGCACCCTGGCCAGGGCCTCGCCGCAGGCGTCCACCTCGCCCTTGGGCACGTCGAACACCGTCATGGCGTTGGCCGTGAAGCCGAGTTCATGGTGGCGCACCACCACGCCGAAGCGGCTCACGGTGCGCTCGTCGAGCCAGCGCTGCAGGGTGTGCAGCACGGCCTCCACGGGCTGCTGCAGTTGCTCGGCCCAATGGTCGTAGGGCCGCTGCACCAAGGGCAGGCCCCGCTCGGCCAGGGCCGCCAGGGGCTGGTCGTGCGCCTGCAGCGGCGTTTGCGCCCAGTGGGTGGCGCCGCTTGAGGGCGACTGGCTGGCGCGCAGGTCGAAGCCGGTGTCGATGCGGTAGGGCCGCAGCATGGGCAGGCGCTGCACGGGCAGGCCGGTATCCATCTCGATGCCGCGCAGCAGTTCTTCGACCTGCGCGGCGTCGGGCCCGGTGGCCACGAACCACAGGTTGGTGGTGTGCTCGCGCTCGTAGTTGTGGTTGACGCCGGCGTGGCTGGAGACGATGGCGGCGACGGCCTCGAGCCGCTCGGGCGGCACGGCCATGGCGGCCAGCAGCGACGTGCCGCCCGCACCGGGGGCAAACACCGCCCCGATGCGGCTCAGGCTGCCCTGGCGCTGCAGGCGCTGGTAGCGGGACAGGACGTCCTCGGCGTCCATGCACAGGCGCTCGCCGATCACGGCAAAGGGCTCGCGGCACAGGGGAAAGCCGCGCTGCCAGGGGTTGAGCAGGGCCAGGTCGAGGTGGTGCTGCGCGGTGTGCACGGCTCAGAACCCCATGCGCTGGGCACGTGCGGTGAAGAAGATGCCGCTGGGCGCATCCACGGCCAGGCTGGCCTGCAGCTGCCGGGTGTGCGTGTCGTACACCTGCACGCGGTCGTCGTCGCGGCAGCTGATCCACACCGACTCGCCGCGCGGCGTGAACTCCATATGCAGCACGGCCTTGCCGGGGGCAATGGTGTCGATCACCTGCCCGCTGGGCGTGTCGATGACCTGCACGCGGTTGTAGTCCGGCACCGAGAAGTTGACCCACACCTGGCGGCCATCGGGGCGCGCCATGACGAACACGGGCTGGCCGGCGACGGGAATGCGGCCGACCTCGGCCCAGGTGGCGGTATCGACGACCAGCACCTCATGGCGGCCGATGGCGGGTAGGTAGGCACGCCCCCCGGCCATGGCCCAGCCGCGCAGGTGGGGCATCTTGTAGACGGGCAGGGGCTTTTCGCCGCGCCCGTAGCCCGCCAGGATGCGGCGCGCGCGCGGCGTGGCATCCCACAGATCTACCATGGCCAGGCCGTCTTCGCCGAACAGGCCGGCGATGTAGTGGCGTCCGTTGGGCGAGAGCAGGGCGTCGTAGGGCTGGCGGCCGATGCCTGCCAGCGTGGTGACCTGAGGCTTCCTCGGGTTGCTGCAGTCGGCGATGCAGATGGCCTCGGCGTCGAACAGGCTGTAGATGAAGCGGCGCTGGGGCAGGTCGGCCAGGCCCACGACGCGCGAGCGCTCGCCATTGGGCATGAGGGCGGGGATGTCGGAGAGCAGCTCCAGCGTGGCCGCGTCGAACACCTTGATGCCGCCGGGCGTGTAGTTCTGCGCCACGACCAGGCTGCCGTCGGCGCTGATGGCGCCGCCGATCGAGTTGCCCGCCTGCATCACGCGGTGGGTGATGCGCTGCTCCAGGATGTCCACGCGGGTCAGGGCCCCGTCGCGGCCGAAGACGTAGGCGAAGCGCTCGTCGCGCGAGAACACCACCGAGGCGTGGGAGAGGTCGCCCAGGCCCTCGACGCGGCCCATGGCCTCGCGCCGGCTGGTGTTGACGAGGGTGAGCGCGCCTTGTGCGCGCTCTATGACCACGCCCAGGTCGCCAGTGCCCAGCAGGGCGGGGGCCTTGGACGTGGCGGAGGATGCGGAGGTGGCTGCGCAGCCGCCTGCCAGCAGCGGGGCCGCGGCGGCGAACGACAGCAGGGAGCGCCTTTTCATGGGGCTTGGCTCCTCATTTCTTCGGGGAAACCGCTGGCCAGCTGCTGAGCGATCCACAGGGCCTCCGTGCCGCTGAGCAGTGCGCTCCAGGGCGGCATGGGCGTGCCGGGGATGCCGTGGATGATGACGGCGGCCAGGTATTCGGGAGGCTTGGCGGCCAGGGCCTGGCGCGTGAGCGCCGGGCCCAGGCCTCCGGTGAGACGCATGCCATGGCACGAGCCGCAGTCCTGCCGCACCATGCGCACCAGCTGTGCGGCGCGCTCGGGCGCGGGGGCGGCGGCGAGCGTTTGCGCGCCCGCCGCCGCCGCTGCGAGCGCCAGAGTGAGGGAGAGGAATGCGTTGCGTGCCATGGCGAAGTCCCGGGTTACGGCATCAATAGACGTCGTGCTGCGTGTTGTACACGTTGAAGTGGCCGGTCGGCGTGATCAGGCGCGGGTCCTTGATCACCTTCTTGAGCTTGAGCGTCTTGTCGTCCACGACGACCAGGGCGCTGGCCTTGTCCTTGGCGGACCACACGGCGAACCACACTTCGTCACCTGCCTTGTTGTACTCGGGCTGGGTCACGCGCTTGGCGCCGCCGTCGTTGGGCAGATCGGCCCATTCGGCGATGGGCAGCGTCTTGTAGCCCTTGTCCAGGTTGTTGATGTCGAACACCACCACCGCCTGCGAGACCTTCGGATCGGGGTTCAGCGGTGCGTCGGACCACAGGTTCTTGGACTTGGGGTGGGTCTTGATGAACAGGGCGCCGCCGCCAGGGCCGGTGAGCTTGGCCACTTCCTTGAAGGCGTACTGCTTGTTCTTCTTGGGGTCGGTGCCGATGAGCGAGATGGTCTCGTCGCCCAGGTGGCCCGTGGCCCACACCGGACCGTACTTCGGATGGATGAAGTTGGCGCCGCGGCCGGGGTGGGGAATCTTGCCCACTTCGGTCAGGCCCGCGAGCTTGCCGTCCTTGGCGTCGATCGCAGCAACCTTGTTGCTGTTGTTGGCCGCCACCATGAAGTAGCGCTTGGACGAGTCCCAGCCACCGTCGTGCAGGAATGGCGCCGAGCCGATCTCGGTCATCTTGAGCGCATTCAGGTTGGAGTAGTCAACCATCATCGTCTTGCCCGTCTCCTTGACGTTCACAACGAACTCGGGCTTGTAGTGCGAGGCCACGATGGAGGCCACGCGCGGCTCGGGGTGGTATTCCTGCGTGCCCACGACCATGCCGCGCGTGGAGACGATCTTCAGCGGCTCCAGCGTGTTGCCGTCCATGATGGTGAACTGTGGCGGCCAGTAGGAGCCGGCGATGGCCAGCTTGTCCTCGTAGCCCTTGAACTTGGAGGTGTCGACCGAGCGTGCCTCCAGGCCTACGCGGATCTCGGCCACGTTGTCGGGCTTTTCCATCCACAGGTCGATCATGTTGATCTTGGCGTCGCGGCCGATCACGAACAGGTAGCGCCCCGAGGCCGACATGCGCGAGATGTGCACCGCGTAGCCGGTCTTGACGATGTTGATGATCTCCTTGGTGTCGCCGTCGATCAGCGCCACCTCGCCCGTGTCGCGCAGCGTGGTGGAGAAGAGGTTGTCGATGTTGTACTTGTTCATCTTCTTCGTCGGACGCTTCTCCGGCGGGATGATGACCTTCCAGGTGTTCTTGGCGTCGGCAAGGCTCCACTCGGGCGGTGTGGGAGGGTCCTGCTGGATGTAGCGGGCCATCAGGTCGACCTGCTTCTCATCCATTTCGCCGGAGGTCAGCCAGTTGGGCATACCGGCGGGCGAGCCGTAGGCGATGAAGACCTTGAGGTAATCCGTGCCCTTGGCCAGAGTGATGTCGGGAGTCAGCGGCTTGCCGGTGGCACCCTTGCGCAGCACGCCGTGGCAGCCCGCGCAGCGCTCGAAGTAGATCTTGCGAGCCAGGTCGAACTCCGCCTGCGTCATCGGCGGGGCCTTGGGGTTCATGCTCTGGTACATGGGCTCGTTGACCAAGGGCGAACTGCCTGCCTGGTAGTTCTTTTCGGCCTCGGATACGGGCTTGCTGCCTTGCGCCATTGCTGTGGCCGACACCAGGGTGGCGGCCGCAAGCGCAACCAGCCTGGCAATCCTCTTTGCTGTCATTGTGGGTCCTCTGCGTCGCGGATCAGCGCTTGGGTGGCCCCTGCGGATGCAAGGGACCATCTCGCGAGGTCGCTGTCCATTCCCCTCTTTGTGCGAGTGACCATATCGTCGCCGCGGACATTGCAAACTGTCCTTGAACTGGTTCAAGGACGGGCGTGGTGTGGTCTTTGAACAATAGAGCCCACCCCACGATCAGCCAAGAAAGGCCGACATGAGCTTCATAGAAGATGCACGCTGGTTCACCGCCGCACCCGCCGCGGGCGCGCCTGGCATGCCCACTCCCCCGGGGCGCGTGACCCTGGTAGGCGCCGGACCGGGCGATCCGGAACTGCTCACCTTGCGCGCGGTCAAGGCCTTGCGCGGCGCCCGCCTGGTGCTCTACGACCATCTGGTCGGCAAGGAGGTGCTGCGCTACGTGGCCGAGGATGCCGACCTGATCTACGTGGGCAAGGAGTCCTCGCACCACACGCTGCCCCAGGAGTCCATCATCGACCTCATGGTGCGCCTGGCGCGCAGCGGGCGCAACTTGGTGCGCCTCAAGGGCGGCGATGGCTTCATCTTCGGACGCGGCGGTGAGGAGGCTCAGGCCCTGGCCGAGGCCGGCATCGCCTTCGACGTGGTGCCCGGCATCACGGCCGCCCAGGGGGCGGGTGCCTGCGCCGGCATCCCCCTGACGCACCGTGACCACGCGGCCACGCTGGTGTTCGCCACCGGCCATCTGCGCGGCGACAACGAGGTGGCGCTGGACTGGGAGGCGCTGGCCCGCCCGCGCCAGACCGTGGTGATCTACATGGGCATGGGCACGCTGCCCGTGATCTGCGAGCAGCTCGTGCGCCACGGCCTGCCCGCCAGCATGCCTGCGGCCCTGGTGGAGCAGGCGTCGCTGCCCGGCCAGCGCTGCATCACCGGCACGCTGCAGGAATTGCCCGCCCTGGCGCAGCAGCACCGGGTGCGGCCGCCGGCGCTCATCGTAGTGGGCGAGGTGGTGGCGCTGCAGCCGCAGCTGATGCGGGGCATGCAGGCGGCAACGATGCTGTGAAACAGCCCGCTTGGGGATAGTCATCCGGCCCGTGGCGCGGGCTGGTTTCGGGCATCATGGGCGCCTCATCCCGCAAAGCCCATGCAACAAGACATTCTCATCAACTGGTCGCCACAGGAAACGCGCGTGGCGGTGGTCGAAAACGGCGCCGTGCAGGAGCTGCACGTGGAGCGCGCCCTTGAGCGCGGCCTGGTCGGCAACGTGTACCTGGGCAAGGTCTCGCGCGTGTTGCCCGGCATGCAGTCGGCCTTCATCGACATAGGACTGGAGCGCGCCGCATTCCTGCACGTGGCCGACGTATGGCAGCGCCAGGAGGGGGGCGAAGCGCCCATGTTCGCACGCAAGAACGAGCCGCCCGTGCCGATCGAGAAGCAGGTCTTCGAGGGCCAGTCGCTGATGGTCCAGGTCATCAAGGATCCGATCGGCAGCAAGGGCGCGCGGCTTTCCACCCAGATCAGCATCGCCGGGCGGCTGCTGGTGTTCCTGCCGCAGGACGACCACATCGGCATCTCGCAGAAGATTCCCCAGGAGGAGCGCGACGCGCTGCGCGCGCGGCTGCAGGCGCTGGCGGGCGACAAGTCCACGGGCGGCGGCGGAGGCTTCATCCTGCGCACCAACGGCGAGGACGCCAGCGACGCGGAGCTCGCCGAGGACATCGCCTATCTGCGCAAGACCTGGGCCGGCATCCGCCAGGCGGCGCTGAGTCGTCCGCCGACCTCGCTGCTGTACCAGGACCTGAACCTGCTGCAGCGCGTGCTGCGCGACCTAGTGGGCGAGGAGACGCAGAGCATACGCCTGGACTCGCGCGAGCAGTTCGCAGCGCTGCAGAAGTTCGGGCGCGACTTCATGCCGGCGGCGGTGGCCAAGCTGCAGCTGTACAAGGGCGAGCGGCCGATCTTCGACCTCTACGCGATCGACGAGGAAATCGCCCGCGCGCTGGGCCGGCGCGTGGACCTGAAGTCCGGCGGCTACCTCATCGTGGACCAGACCGAGGCGCTCACCACCATCGACGTGAACACCGGCGGCTACGTGGGGGCGCGCAACTTCGACGACACCATTTTCAAGACCAACCTGGAGGCCGCCGGCGCCATCGCGCGCCAGCTGCGCCTGCGCAACCTGGGCGGCATCGTGATCGCGGACTTCATCGACATGCTGCGCGAGGACCACCAGGCGGCCGTGCTCGCCGAGTTCAAGAAGCAGCTCGCGCGCGACCGGGTCAAGACCATGGTGGGCGGCTTTTCGCAGCTGGGCCTGGTGGAGATGACGCGCAAGCGCACGCGCGAGTCGCTCGCGCACATGCTCTGCGAGCCATGCCCCACGTGCCATGGCGTGGGCGAGGTCAAGACCGCGCGCACCGTGTGCTACGACATCCTGCGCGAGGTGCTGCGCGAGGCGCGCCAGTTCAACCCGCGCGAATTCCGCGTGATCGCCTCCCCGAAGGTGGTGGAGCTGTTCCTGGATGAGGAGAGCCAACACTTGGCCGGCCTGTCGGACTTCATCGGCAAGCCGATCTCGCTGCAGGCCGAGACGGCCGTGGGCCCGGAGGAGTACGACATCGTGCTCCTTTAATTCCGGGAGGGCCGCAGGGGCGGCGCGTAGGATAATCCGCCGTTTTACCTGCCGATACCGGCGAACCCCCCGGAACTGCGGGGTACTTGGCGCCTTCCCACGCATGCAACGGTTCTTCTGCCTTTCCCTTGTCCGGCGCGGATGGTGGCCGGTCCTGCTGTGCTGGCTCTGGGGCATGCCGTGCGCCGGCGCCCTGGCGGCGCAGCCCCAGGTGCTCCGCGCGGCGGTGCTCACTTCGCTGGCGGGCACGCAGGAGGTCACCCTTCCGCACGTGCTCGGCCCCGCCGACTTCGCCCCCGAGGGCAGCCGCGTGCGCTACCGCCTGGACTTCGAGCTGCCGGCGGCGGCCGTCGCGGCCGCGGAGGACGAGCCGCTGGGCGTCTACGTACCCAAGATGAGCCTGGCGGGCCGGCTCATGCTCAACGGCGAACGTGTCGGCGCCTGCGACCTCGGCGCGCTGGAGCAGCTGCGCTGCCTGCACCGCCCCTACCTGTTCGTGCTGCCCGCCAGTCAATGGCGGGCCGGGGCCAACACGCTGGAGTTCGAGATCTTCGCCACCAGTCGCCAGATGAACGGCCTGTCGAGCGTCAGCATAGGGCCGGCGCGCCTGTTTGGCGACGGCCCGTACGGGTGGCGCCGGTTCGAGCAGGTGACCGTGGCCAATGGCCTGGCCTGGGCGGCGTTCTGCATGGGAGGCATCGCGCTGTGCGTGTCGCTGGCGCTGCGCGGGGAGTGCCTTTATGGATGGTTCGGCGCCACGGCCCTGGCCATCGCGCTGAGCAACCTCAACTACACGCTCACCGCGCCGCCCGTGCCGCCGCAGTTCTTCAGCTGGTTCGTGTTCAGCGTCAACCAGGCTATGGTGCCTCTCTTGATGCTCACGGTGCTGTCCTTCTTCCGCCGCGACTGGCCCTGGGCGCGGCGCGGGCTTATCGCGTTCATGCTGCTGGGGCCCGCGGTCGTGTGGCTCAGCGGCAGCAACCGCACCGTCGTCGCACTGTTGTACGTGCCTTTCGTGCTGTTCGGGCCGCTGCTGGCCGTGGCCGCCATCCGCTGGGCATGGCGCTCCCACCGCAAGGCCGACCTGTGGATGGCGCTGTCGTTCTTCTCGGTGGTGGCGGTCAGCTTCATCGATTGGTTCCGGCTCACCGGCCGCTCGGCTTTCGAGGGCACCTACTTCGTCACCTATGTGATACCCAGCACCATCGTGGTCATGGGCGGCACGCTGGCCAGCCAGCTCGCGACGGCCCTGAAGACGGCCCGCGAGCTCACGGCCACCCTGGACAAACGCGTGGCGGAGCGCACTGAGGCTCTCACGCTCGCGAACCAGCGCTTGGAGGAGCTGTCCACCACGGACAGCCTGACGGGCCTGGCCAACCGCCGCCATTTCGACGACATCCTCGCCAAGGAGTGGCAGCGCGCGCGCCGCCTCCGCCATCCGCTGGCGCTGCTCATGATCGACGTCGACCATTTCAAGCAGTTCAACGACACCTACGGCCATCTCGCGGGCGACGACTGCCTGCGCCAGGTGGCCCAGATACTGAAGCAGCGCCTGCTGCGCGGCAGCGACACCGCGGCGCGTTTCGGCGGCGAGGAGTTCGCCGTCATCACCAGCATGGATCTGGAGGGCGCGCTCCACATCGCCGAGCTGATCCGGCAGGACGTCGAGAACCACCCCGTCTCCGTCGATGGCGTGGATGCCGTCCACGTCTCCGTCAGCATCGGCCTGTCGGCACTGGTGCCGGACGGCAGCCGCTCGCCGGCGCAGCTGATATCGCTGGCCGATGAGGCGCTCTACCGCGCCAAGCGCGCGGGGCGCAACTGCGTGCGCGCCGCTGCCGCGCAGTGCGTGGCAGCCTGACTCAGCGGTGTGCGTCCGGGCCAGGCGCCTGCAGCGCGTGCCTGGCGGTTTCCACGAAATGGCTGATCAGCGGGGGAGTCCGATTCCCGGTTCCAGCACAGGTGCACCTCGGGCCCCACCGCAGGGGGCTCGCGCAAAGGCTTGAACGCCAGGTTTTCCATGCGGATGCGCGTGCATGTCTCGGGCACCAGGGCCAGGCCCAGGCCGGCCGCCACCATGGCCACCACGGCATGCGTCTGCGTGGCGCGCTGCACGAACCGCGGGGCGACGTGCGCGTGGTGCAGGATCTCCTCCACCATGGAGTTGAAGTAGGGCGCATTGCGCAAATCGAAGCCGATGAAGGGCACGCCGTCGCAATCGGACAGCGCAATGCGGTCGCACAGCGCCAGCGGGTGCGATTGCGGCACGGCCACCACCAGGGATTCGCGCAGGAGGCAGTGCGAGCGCAGAGGTGCCTTGATGGGCACGGGCCTGAGCACGCCCAGGTCGAGCCTTTGCTGGCGCAGCGCCACGATCTGCTCCGTGGAGACCATTTCCAGAAGCTCCAGTTCCACGAGGGGGTAGCGCTGCCGGTAGGCGGCGATCACCCGGGGGACCGCCTCATACGCCGCCGCCGCCGTGTACCCGATGCGCAGTACGCCGTGGTAGCCCTTCGCGGCGGCCTGGGCGGCCGAGACGGCGTTCTCATGTATGAAATCGGCCTCCATCACTTGTCTGAAGGGCGCTTGCAGCTATCGAATCAGGTGCAACCTGCCTCTTCGCGGACCGGCACGGCCTACAGGCGGCGCAGCCGCGTAAGCGCCTCGCGCAGCGTCTCGTCCTTCTTGGCGAAGCAAAAGCGCACCACGCGCTGGTCGAAGCCGTCGCCGTAGAAGGCCGACAGCGGGATGGCCGCCACGCCGATCTCGCGCGTGAGCCACTGGCAGAAGTCGGCTTCGCCGAGGTCGCTCACGGCCGAGATGTCAACGCACTGGAAGTAGCTGCCCGTGCTGGGCAAAAGCCTCAGGCGCGAGCCTTCGAGCCCCTGGCGGAACAGGTCGCGCTTGGCCTGGTAGAAGGCGGGCAGCTGCAGGTAGGGCGCGGGGTTGCCCAGGTAGTCGGCCAGCCCGTACTGCATGGGCGTGTTGACGGTGAACACGTTGAACTGGTGCACCTTGCGGAACTCGGCCGTGAGAGGCGCGGGCGCGGCCACGGTACCTATCTTCCAGCCGGTGACGTGGAAGGTCTTGCCGAAGCTGGAGACGATGAACGCGCGATCGGCCAGGCCGGGAAAGCGCGCGGCGCTCTGGTGCTCGGCGCCGTCGAAGACCATGTGCTCGTACACCTCGTCGCTGATGAGCAGGATGCCGGTGGGGGCGAGCAGCTCTTCCAGGGCGCGCATGTCCTCGGCCGTCCAGACGGTGGCGCTGGGGTTGTGCGGCGTATTGGCGATGATGAGGCGCGTGCGCGGCGTGATGGCGGCGGAAATCCTGGCGAAGTCGGGGCGGAAGCTCCCGGGCGTGAGCGGCACGCGCACGACCACGCCGCCCGCGAGCTCGATGTTGGGCACGTAGCTGTCGTAGCAGGGCTCCAGCACGATGACCTCGTCGCCCGGCTGCACGCAGGCCAGGATGGCGGTGAGGATCGCCTGGGTGGCGCCGGCGGTGATGGTGATTTCGCTGTTCGGGCAATACCGGCGCGCGTGAAGCGTTTCTATTTTCGAAGCAACGGCTTCGCGCAGCGCCGGCACGCCGACCATGGGCGGGTACTGGTTGTGGCCGGTCTGCATGGCGCGGGTGACGGCGTCCACCAGGGCCGGGTCGCAGGCGAAGTCGGGGAAGCCCTGTCCCAGGTTGACGGCCTTGTGCTCGGCGGCCAGGGCCGACATGACGGTGAAGATGGTGGTGCCCACGTTGGGCAGGCGGCTGGGGAAGGTGGGAGTGGTCATAGGGTGCGAGTGAAGCGTGAGCGACGCTCAACAATCCGAAGGCCGCGGAGCAGGCCATGCGCGCGGACGCCGTGGAGCGGGGTTCGCCCGGCCACGGGCGTCGTCCCCCTGGGGGAAGACGCGAAGCAGCTCAGGGGGGAGTCACAGCTCATAGTCGTGCACGTGCCCGGTCATGGCACGGGCGATCAGGTCGCGGCTCAGACGGTCGCTCAGCAGTTCGGCGAATTTGTAGACGAAGTTGCGCAGGTAGGCTCCGCGCTTGAACGCCACGCGCGCCACGCTCTGGCCGAACAGGTGGCCCATGGGGCGCACGACGAGATCGCCCAGCGGGTCGTCGCGCACGGCCATCTCGGCCACGATGCCTATGCCCAGGCCCAGGCGCACGTAGGTCTTGATCACGTCGGAGTCGATGGCCTCCAGCACGATGCGCGGCTGCAGCTTGCGCGTGGCGAAGGCCTGGTCAATCTTGCCGCGGCCGGTGAACGAGGGGTGGTAGGTGATGAGCGCCTCGTGCGCGATGTCGTCCAGGCCCACGCGTTCCTTCTGCGCCAGCGGGTGGCTGGGCGGCAGCACCAGCACGTGCTGCCATTCGTAGCAGGGCAGGGTGACGAGGTCGGGGTAGTCGGCCAGCGACTCCGTGGCCATGCCGATCTCGGCCACTTCGTCAATCACCATGCGCGCCACCTCGTGCGGCGTGGCCTGGTGCAGGCTGATGTTGACCTTCGGGTAGGCCTCGCGCAGCTTAGCCACGGGCACGGGCAGCACGTAGCGCGCCTGGGTGTGGGTGGTGGCGATGGCCAGCGTGCCGCTGTCCTGCGCGCTGTACTGCTCGCCGATGCGCTTGAGGTTGCCCACTTCGCGCATGATGAGCTCGATGCTCCTGAGCACGTGCTGGCCGGGCTCGGTCACGCGCTTGAGGCGCTTGCCGTGGCGCGCGAAGATGTCCACGCCCAGCTCGTCCTCCAGCTCGATGATGGCCTTGGAGACCCCCGGCTGCGAGGTGTGCAGCGCCTTGGCGGCCTCGGTCAGGTTGAGGTTGCGGCGGGCGGCCTCCTGGACGAAGCGGAACTGGTGCAGGTTCATACTGAAACGCGGCTAAGAAGTCGCGTCATTATGCTGCATTCGTCTAATAAATGGCGGTGCTTGCGGCGATTTCCGCCATCAGGGCCATCACGCGATCGTCCTCGCCGATGGGGGGCTGCAGGCGCAGGTCGATGTGCGGATGCGCCTGGGCCAGCGCCTGCACCTGGCGCGGCAGGTCGTCGCGCACGTGGCGGCCGGCGCCCAGGAACAGGGGCACTATGCTGATGCGCGCCGCGCCCTGCGCGGCCAGCTCGGCCAGCGCGGCGGGCAGGCCCGGCTCGCACAGCTCCATGTAGGCGCAGCGTACGGCCAGCAGCGGCTGGCTGGCCCGGATGTGCGCGGCCACGGCCTCGATGGGCTGGCGCCACAGCGGGTCGCGCGATCCGTGTGCTAGCAGGATGATAGCTGCTCGTGCTTGCTGCATAAGCGTTGGAGGGTGAAAATACTTGAAGCCTGGCTAGCGCCTGAGCACCAGCCAGCCGAAGGCCGCGAGCGACAGCAGCGAATAGATCAGCCCCGGCGCCGCCGCCGTGAGCCATGGCGACCAGTTCTGCAGGTTGCCGGCAAAGCCGAATACGTTGTTAAGCAGGAAGAAGCTGATGCCCGCCATGACGCCACCGAACACGTAGCCCGCGATGCCGCCCGAGCGGAAGTGCAGGTACGCGAAGGGCAGGGAGAGCACCACCATCACCAGGCAGGAGAGGGGGTAGAAGACCTTGCGCCAGAACTCGATCTCGTAGCGCTGGGCCGACTGTCCGTTGGCCTCCAGGTGGCGGATGTAGTGGAACAGGCCGATGGTCGCCATCTTGTCGGGCTTGAGCAGCGATGCCGCGACCATGTCCGGGCTGATGCGCGTATGCAGCAGCAGGGTGGGCTCCTGCCGGCGGGTGACCCGGATGTCTCCATTGGGCCGCTGTTCGAAGACGCTGCGCTTGACCTGCTCCAGGTTCCAGGCGTCGCCGCTGTCGTCGAACGTGGCCTGCGCGGCGACGGTGGTGGAGGCCACGCGGCCCCGGGCATCGAACTCGAACACCCGCACGTCGCGCATGTGGCCGTCGGGGGTGAGGGCGCGCACGTTCACGGCGAAGGAGTGATCGCCCTGGCGTTCCTTGAGCCAGGCCCCGGTGGCCCCGGTGCTGATCTGGCCCAGCTGCTGCGCCCGCACCAGGGCTGCCGCACGCTCGCTGATGGGCGCCAGGTAGTCGCCCACCGCGAAGGTGAGGGCCACGAATGCGCAGCCCAGCGCCAGCAGCGTGCTCAGCGCCCGCCATGGCCCCAGGCCGCTGGTGCGCATGATGGTGAACTCCGAACTCTGCGCCAGGCGGGCCATGACGAAGATGGTGCCGATCAGCACGGTGATGGGCAGCAGTTCGTACAGGTGCTGCGGCAGGCTCAGCGCCACGAACAGCAGCGCGTGCGACATGCGGTAGCCGTTGCTGCCAACCCAGCGCAGTTCGTCCACCAGGTCGAAGAAGAAGAACAAGGCGAGGAAGGCCAGGGTGACGAAAGCCACGCCGACAATGACCTCGCGGTAGATGAGGCGGCGGATGGTCTTCATGCACGGGCCCCGCGTGACAGAAGGGTGCGCAGCGACCAGCGGTTGTGGCGCGCGGCCAGCAGCAGCAGCCCGGCCAGCAGCGTGCCACCGTGCAACGCCAGCATGAAGGGCACTAGGCCGAACCGCCCTGCGCCTATCCATGCCTGCCCCACTGTCATGAGGTTGTAGTACACCATGAAGGCGAACAGCGCGAACGCCAGGCTGGTGCTGCGGCCGGCGCGTGGGTTGACGATGGCCACGGCCAGGCCGAGCACGACGAAGTTGAGCGCGGCGAAGGCCAGCCCCAGGCGCCAGCCCAGCTCCGCCTGGTGCCTGGGCGAAGGGTCGCGGGCCAGATCCCAGGTGTCGCGTGTCTTGATGGCGCCCGCTTCCGGGTCGCTCTGGGAGCCGCTGTCGATGAGGGTGCCGTATTCGGTGAACTCGCTGATCCGCAGCCCCGGCTTGTCGAGCATGGTCTCGAGCCGCTGGCCGTTGTGCAGCAGCGCAAGGCGTTCGCCATTGCGTATCTCGATGCGGGCGCTCTGGGCCGAGGTGATGGTTTCGCGGTGCGCCTCGTTGGTCGCGATGAACACGTTGCTGGCAGCGTTGGCGTCCGGCGTGTCCTTGTCGATGAAGAACACGCGCGAGCCATTGGAGGATTCCTGGAACTGGCCCGGTGCGACGCGGTCCACGTCGCTGCGCTGTTCATACTGGGTCTTGAGCTCCTGGATCTGCCGGTTGGCCCAGGGCCAGACGACGAGCGACAGCGCGGCGATGGCCAGCATGATGGGCCAGGAAAAGCGCAGCAGGGGCGCCAGCAGGCTCAGAAGGCCGCGCCCCGCGGAGAACCAGATGACCATCTCGCTGTCGCGGTACATGCGCGAGAGGGTGCCCACCACGGTGACGAACAGGCTCAGGCTGAGGATGGTGGACAGCTGGCCCAGCACGGTGAAGCCCATGACGAGCATCACGTCGGAAGGAGCCACGCTGCCGCGGGACGCCTGCCCCAGCACGCGGATCAGCATCATGGTCATGACCACGGTGATCAGCACCACCAGGGTCGCGCCGAAGCTGCGGGCCAGCTCCTTGCGGATGGATGAATCGAATAACATTGGCTCGAAGGAAAACATGGATTATGAACTTCGAACTGAAGACGCTTTCGCTGCCCGACGCTGCCGCGCACAAATGTGATCTGCTGGTGCTGCTGGTGCCGGACGGGTTCAAGCCGCAAGCCGATGCCCTGTCCGTACTGGCCGGGAGGGCGATCAAGGACGGAGACCTGGAACTCAAGCCCGGCAAGCTCTTGCCGCTCTATGGCGTGCCGGGCATCGCGGCGCGCAGGCTCGTGCTGCTGGGCTGCGGCAAGGGCAACGCGCAGGCCGTGCGACAGGCGGTGCAGGCGCTCGGCGCCACGCTGAAAGCGCCGTCGGTCAGGCGCGTGGCGCTGGTGTTCGCCAGGGACGCCGAGGCAGGTTGCGTGGGCGCCGCGGTGCGCGCCCTGGCCGATGCCAGCTACGTTTACACCACCACCAAGCCCAAGGCCGATGCGCGCGCCCTGTCGCGCGTGACGGTGGGTGTGCCCGGCGGGCTTGAGACCGCGCGGCCGGAGTTCTCCATCAGCGTGGCGCTCGTCGCGGGCATCGAATACGCGCGCGAATGGGCCAACCGCCCGGCCAACCACGCCACCCCCACGCTGGTGGGGGACGCGGCCAAGGCGCTCGCCAAGCATGCGGGCATTCAGTGCAAGCTGCATGGGCCGGCGCAGGTGGCCAAGCTGGGCATGGGCGCCTTCCTGGCCGTGGCCCAGGGCTCGGAGCAGCCGTTGCGCTTCGTCGAGCTGCGCTATGACGGCGCGGCGCGCTCGCAGGCCCCCGTGGTGCTGGTCGGCAAGGGCATCACCTTCGACACGGGCGGCATTTCGCTCAAGCCCGCCGCCGAGATGGACGAGATGAAGTTCGACATGGGCGGCGCCGCCAGCGTGCTGGGGGTGTTCCGGGCGCTGGCGGAACTCAGGCCGGCCATCAACGTCGTCGGGCTCATCCCGGCCTGCGAGAACATGCCCGACGGCAGGGCCGTGAAGCCGGGCGACGTGGTGACCAGCATGAGCGGGCAGACCATAGAGATCCTGAATACCGATGCCGAGGGGCGGCTGGTGCTGTGCGATGCGCTGACCTACGCCGCCCGGTTCAAGCCGGCCGCCGTGATCGACATCGCGACCCTTACCGGGGCCTGCGTCGTGGCGCTGGGTGGCCTGCGCAGCGGCCTGTTCGCCTCGGACGACGAGTTGGCCGGCCAACTCATGGCCGCGGGCGACGCGGCGCAGGACCCCTGCTGGCGCATGCCCCTCGATGACGAATATGCCGAGGGGCTTAAGAGCAACTTCGCAGACCTGGCCAACGTGGCCGGCCGCGCCGGCGGCGCCATCACGGCGGCCAAGTTCCTCCAGAGCTTCGTGGGCGACGTTCCCTGGGCCCACCTGGACATTGCCGGCACCGCCTGGAAGAGCGGGGCCGCCAAGGGTGCGACGGGCCGGCCCGTGGGGCTGCTGCTGCACTATCTGCTGGCCAGTGCATCCGCGCCTGCCGCGAAGCGCAGGGCGGCTGCGCCAAGGCGCGCACGGGCGGCCTGATGCATACGCCGGCAGGCGCCGCGGGCATGACCGAGGTGGCATTCCATTTCAATGCGCCGGACAAGCTGGCCTACGTCTGCCGCCTGGCGCGCAAGGCGATGCGCCACGACGCACGCGTGGTGATCACGGGCGCCGCGCAGGATCTGCAGCAGCTCGACCGCATGCTCTGGGCCCTGGGGACCACCGACTTCGTCGCCCACTGCCTCGAAGATGCGGGCGAGGAGATGCTGCAGCTGTCGCCCGTCGTGCTCGCCCGCGATGCGTGCGTCTGCAGCCATCGCGACATGCTGGTCAACGTGGGCGACACGGTGCCCGAAGGGTTCGCGCAGTTCGCCAGGCTGGTGGAGGTGGTGAGCCAGTCCGACCAGGCAGACCGCAGCCGGGCCCGCGAGCGCTGGCGCCACTATGCCGCGCGCGGCTACGGCATCGTGCGGCACGACCTGGTGCTGCGGGAGGGTGCGTGATGGCTGGAGCGAAGACGCCTCCCAGGTTTGTGCCCACGCTCACCGACGTGGTGCATGTGCCCGGCGACGGGCGGCCGCCCATGGCGGCGCAGGCGGCGCCCGTGCAGCCCCAGGCGCAGGCGCCGGCTCCCCAGGCGCCGTCCCAGACTCCTTCCCCGCAGGATGGCGTGGCGGCCAGTGGTGGCCTGCCGCGCGACTTCGAGGAATACGTGGTGCACCGCGTCATGCAGCGCGTGGACGTCGCGCTGGACCAGCGCCTGCGCGAGGCCATTGCGCAGGTCGTGCAGGAGCAGACCCGTTTCCTGGTCCCCCGCTTGCGCGACGAGGTGGAGTCGGTGGTGCGGCACGCCGTGTACGAGGCGGTGGCGCAGGAGCTGGCCGACGAGCGCGGCGCACGGTGAACCGATGGGTGTCGTTTCTTCGGGAGACCTCTCGTGTTCCCTAGTGGAGAGGGGCATGAATTGCGCTATGTTTCTCAGCGCTGGTCCGCAACCATATTTCCAGCGTACTTTCTGAATTGGAGTCTTACATGCAACTGAAGTTGAAGCTGACCGTAGCTGCCACGATCGCAGCGGTTGCCAGCATGGCCGCCGCCCAGGGCGTGACGGTGGTGAAGATCGGCAACGTCGCCCCGATGTCCGGTCCGCAGGCGCACTATGGCAAGGACATCGAAAACGGCGTGCGCATGGCGATCGACGACATGAACGCCCAGGGCGTGGTCATCGGCGGCAAGAAAGTCAAGCTGGAACTGGTCAACGAGGACGATGCGTCCGACCCCAAGCAGGGCACCGCGGCCGCGCAGAAGCTGTGCGACGCCAAGGTCGCAGGCGTCGTGGGCCACCTGAATTCCGGCACCACCATTCCCGCCTCCAAGGTCTACAACGACTGCGGCATTCCCCACGTCACGGGCGCGGCCACCAACCCCAGCCTGACCAAGCCCGGCTACAAGACCACGTTCCGCATCATCGCCAACGACAACGCGCTGGGCGTGGGCCTTGCGATGTATGCGGCGGAAACGCTCAAGCTCAAGAGCGTGGCCGTGATCGACGACCGTACGGCCTATGGCCAGGGCGTCGCCAACGTGTTCAAGCGCGCGGCCGCCGAGAAGGGCATCAAGGTGGTCGACGAGCAGTTCACCACGGACAAGGCCACAGACTTCATGGCCATCCTCACGGCCATCAAGGCCAAGAACCCCGACGGCGTCTTCTTCGGCGGCATGGACCCGCAGGCAGGTCCCATGCTGCGCCAGATGGAGCAGCTTGGCATGGCCAACGTCAAGTACTTCGGCGGCGACGGCATCTGCACCACCGAGCTGCCCAGACTCGCGGCGGGCGCCAAGACGATCGGCAACGTCATCTGTGCCGAGGGCGGCGCGTCGCTCGCCAAGATGCCTGGCGGCCTGGAGTGGAAGAAGCGCTATGACGCCAAGTACCCCGGCCAGTACGTGCTCTACAGCCCCTACAAGTACGACGCCACCATGCTGCTCGTCGATGCCATGAAGCGCGCTGGCTCGTGGGACCCGAAGGTGTACATCCCCGAACTGCTCAAGTCCAACTACAAGGGCGTGACGGCCAACATCAAGTTCGAGCCGAATGGCGAGCTCGTGAACCCCGCCATCACGCTGTACGTGTACAAGGATGGCAAGAAGGCGCCGCTGAACTGACCGGCGTATCCGCCAGGCGGCACATGCGGTGCTGCCTGGATGCAAAAGGGGCTTCGATGAAGCCCCTTTTGCATGCCTGCACGCACGCTTTCAGCGGCGTACCTGCAGGGCTCCCGGATTGACGATGTTGGTGGGCGTTCCCTTAATGTAATTCACGACATTGTCGAAGGCGGAACCGAAATAAAGCTCGTAGCTGTCCTGCTCCACATAGCCGATATGGGGGGTGCAGATGCAGTTTTCCAGCCGCAGGAGGGCGTGCCCTTGCAGGATGGGCTCGCTCTCGAAGACATCCACGGCGGCCATGCCGGGGCGCCCGCGGTTGAGCCCGGCGATCAGCGCGTCGGGTTCTATGAGCTCCGCGCGCGAGGTGTTCACGAGCAGCGCCGTCGGCTTCATACACGACAGGTCGTCGAGCGTCACGAGGCCGCGCGTCTCGTCCGTGAGCCGGATGTGCAGCGACACCACGTCGCATTGCGAAAAGAACTCCGCCCGCGTCGCGGCCACCTGCAGCCCGTCGCTGAGCGCCTGTGCACGCGACGCCTCCCGGCCCCAGACGCGGACGTTCATGCCGAACGCGCGGCCGTATCCGGCGACGATCTGCCCGATGCGGCCATAGCCCCAGATGCCCAGGGTCTTACCGCGCAGTATGCAGCCCAGCCCGAAGTTGGGCGGCATCGAGGCGGTGCGCAGTCCCGATTGCTGCCAGGCGCCATGCTTGAGGTTGGAGATGTACTGGGGCAGGCGGCGCATGGCGGCCATGATGAGCGCCCAGGTCAGCTCCGCGGGCGCCACGGGCGAGCTCACGCCCTCGGCCACGGCGATGCCGTGCTCGGTGCAGGCGGCGAGGTCGATGTGCGAGCCTACCCGCCCCGTCTGCGCGATGAGCTTGAGCCGCGGCAGCTTCTCCACCAACTGCCGCGTGATCTGCGTGCGGTCGCGGATCAGGACGATGACGTCCGCATCTCGCAGGCGCACCGACAGTTGCCCCAGGCCTTTGACGGTGTTGGTGTAGACCTTTGCGGAGTAGGGGTCGAGCCGCTCCGCGCAGTGGAGCTTGCGCACCGCATCCTGGTAATCGTCGAGAATCACTATGTTCATTGGTTCAGCTCCGCGTCTAAGCCGTTGATTTTGTGGTGTATTTTTTGCAAGCTATTGATTTCACTAGAATTTCCAGGCTGGCCTGGAAGGCGGAACTTCTTATCTGCCTTTATCTGCACCTCGTGGCTGGTACAGGTTTTAGTGTAGTTTTTCAGCGGTACGGAAGGTTGCTGCGGTCATCAGGTTGAGATCTGTACTTGATCCAAGGGCCGTTAAGGCCACTGCCCAGGGCTGCGCCTCACAGCCTCGGCACAGACCAAGACTTGGATTTATCGGTATCGTAGCCCGATCGGCCAAAAGGTTCGGCAGGTCAGGCAGGGGCGCTGGTCGGCCGTCAGCGAGCGCGAGGCATGCAACCAATGGCAGCAGTTGATCGATGACTGCCAGAAGGGAGGCGATCCGGCGCTGGCAAGGAAGCTGAAACGGGCGGGGTCAGCGGCTGCACCGTCGGCCGACCCGCTGTACAGCGGCATTCAGCCGTTGCGGGCCGGTTTCCCGGCCCTTTGGCCGTTTGCAGGCGCACTCATGCCTGTTGCATCCAATGCTCTCGCGCCACCCACAGGTTGGACAGCGCGTCGAGCGCACGCCCTCCTTGGCAGCGGGGTGCTTGTTGCCCTTCTTGGTGTGCTTCATCCGTGGGGCGCGCTCATCCGAGGCGTTCTTGGCCGGGCTCGGTTGCCGGCCATGGCGTTGTTGAACGGCCGCGGGAAGGCCCTGCAGTCTGGGCCGGACCTATTCCTTCAGCGCAATTTCCTTGGCCAACGCACGGAACTGCACAAAACTCTCTTGGTAGAACTTTTCGGCCTCCGCACTCGACAGCAGCCTGGGCACCTTCTGTCCCGTCCCTGCGCCTCGAGGTTTTCACGGGCGCTGGGCGCATGCAGGGCTTCGGAGATCGCCAGATGGAGTTTTTCACGACCGGCTCCGGCGTGTTCTTCCTGACGAAGCAGGCGCTCCAGATCGAGAAGTTGAAATCCTTGAGGACCTTTCCTTCGCTGACGCTTGGGATCGGCTGTAGCGCCGGGATGCGCTCCTTGGACAGGGACCCGAGAATCTTCACCTGCCGCTGCGCCGCGAACTCTGCCAGGCTCTTGCTGTCCGGCAGCATGGCAAAGTCCACGCGCTGGCCGATCAAATCCTGCATGAGCGGCGTGATGCCCTTGTAGGGCACGTGAACCGTCTGGGCGTCGATGACCTTGGAGAAGCAGTTGCCGATCAGGTGATGGAACGAGCCCGTCCCGATGCTGCCGTAGCTGAGTGGCTGCTTCCCCCGTTGGCGCGTGCCAGTGCAGCGAGATCGTCCGCCGTCGTGACGGGCAGGTCCTGGAGCGCGACGAGCAGGAAGTCCGACTCAACGACAACCTGCAGCATGCGCAGGTCATCGCTCTTGTACTTGATTGCCGGATTGACGCACCAGCGAGCTCGGCGAGCCCCGCAGCACGCAGTAGCCGTCCGCTGGCGAGGCCAGCACTTTCTGCACGCCAATGGCGCCTGCGGCCCCGCCGCTGTTCTCCACCACCACCGGTTGCCCCAGTCGGTCGCCCAGGGGCTTGGCTACGATTCGCGCCACAACGTCGGAGAGCCCCCCTGCCGGGTAGGGCACCAGTATCGTCACAGGTTTGCTCGGATACGTATCGGCTCCGAACGCTGCACAGGCCAAGGTCGAACCGGACATGCAACAAAGGAGATGCTTGGGTTTGTAGAGGCGCAGCATAAGGGTCCTTCTGAGTTCCAGAATCTGCGAATCGAAAAGGGGGAGGGGCGGCTGTATTCAGGCCAGGAATCGCTCGGTCAGGCAGGCTCAGTAAGCCGCACCACGCACCAGCACCTCATTGTTGAAGTCATAGCGCGGGTTGTGCAGCATCGGGGTGTTGTTGCCTGTGCCGTTGCCGATGAACAGATAGCAGCCTGGGCATTCCTCGAGCATGTAGGCGAAGTCCTCGCTGCCGGCCCGGCCCGCCTCCTGTTTGATCACCTCGTCGGGGCCGAGCAGTGCCAGCGCCGTCTCGCGCGCGAACTGTGTTTCCCGGGGTGTGTTGACCAGTGGCATGGGTAGGGTGGTTAGGCAAGCCGTGACGGGATCAGGTTCCTTCGGGGGGCATTTCCCATCCGGGCCTGACGAACAACGATCCCGAGCCGCCGCGTGGTGCTGACGTCGCAGGTCACGCGCATGGCGCTGCCTCCGATCAGTCGCCAGCGAAGCACAAGCGCACCACCGATCGATATCAGCCGCGAAGCCATGCGCTGCCCGCGCAGCGCTTCTGCATCTACGGCGATGCGCCTCGTCAACGACATCGAAATCTCCTGATCGATCAGTTCAATCGAAAATACTGCCTGGTATCCTGTGGTCGGAGCGGCACGTGGTCAAGGTGTTAGATGCGATGCCAGTGACAACTTTGCGGGGATGTCACTTTCATGAACCTGCTGGCGGCGCCATCATTCCTGGGTCGGATCCTTCCGCGACAACGCACTTTTAGAATGCCGCGCATGACTGCTTGGAACTTTCTTCGTCATTTTTTCGTGGCGGGCCTTGGCCTGGCCGCTGCCATGGTAGGCGGCCAGGCCCATGCGCAGGCTTACGTGAACGCCACGGTGAGTGGGCAGATTGCACCCGGTGTCTATGGCAGGGTCGATATCGGCAATGGGCCGGCGCCCGTGCTGCTGTTCCCGCAGCCCGTGGTGGTTGCGCCCCCGGCCGTCTACGTGCCGCGGTCGCCGATCTACATGTACGTGCCGCCGGGCCATGCCAGGCACTGGTCCAAGCACTGCGCGCGCTATGCGGCCTGCGGCCAGCCGGTGTACTTCGTGAAGGAGCCGCCACGGCGCCCCGGCCACTTCCATGGCTATCGCGACCGCCATGACGGGCGCGACCATTGGCGCGGCCATCGTCGTGACGATGACCGCAGGGACCATGGCCACCGCGGGCATGGCCGCCATGATCGCTGATCGGCGCCGCCTGGCTTGAAACTCATGGCGCACGTCAGTTTCTCTCCTCCCTATGTCCCGCCAGGCCAGATCGTGCAGCAATTGCGCGACCGGGGGTATGCCGTGCTCCAGCCGCGCGATACGGCGGACTGGCTGGGCTGCGAGCTGGCCGATCTGAAGGCCCTGTCTTCGGACTGGGCAGACCTGCCTCCCGACGAGTTCCTGAAGGACGGGGGCCGCTACCGGCGCAGGCGGCATTCCTGTTTCATCGTGGACGGCATGGCGGTAAGCCAGACGCCGCACCGCGCGCACTGGCAGCCCGTGGAGTACAACGCCCTGCACGGCGGCATGGAGCGCTGGTTTGCGCCCATGCGCGATGCGACCGTGGCGGTGCCCGTGTGGGGGCGGCTGATGCGTAGCGTGGCGACCCTCGCACAGGCGGCGCTGGCCACGCGGCCCGTGCGCTGGTTCATCGAGGCGCACCAGTTCCGCATCGACACCGCAGGCGGCATCGGGCGTCCCACGCCCGAAGGAGCGCATCGCGACGGCGTGGACCTCGTGGCCGTCTTCCTGGTGGGCCGCGAGGGCGTGAAGGGCGGCGAGACCCGCATCTTCGAGGCCGCCGGCCCCAATGGGCAGCGCTTCACGCTGAGCGAGCCCTGGTCCGTGATGCTGCTGGATGACGCGCGCATGATCCATGAAACCACGCCCATCCAGCCGGAGGGCGAGGGCGGCTGGCGCGACACTCTGGTGCTGACCTGCCGCCGGGGTGGCTTCCAGGCAGAGCAGAATTAATAATTGATAAGCATCAAGCATTGTGGTGCAGCCTGGTGCCACACTTGCCTCGCTCCCTGACAGAAGGCCAGGCAGTAACTCAGCAGGAGGTTCCATGTTCAAACATATTCTGGTTCCCGTGGATGGCTCGGAAACATCCATGAAGGCGGTTGCCAAGGCGTCGGGGCTGGCCAAGGCCTTTGGCAGCGCGGTGACGGCGCTGTACGTGATCGATCCGTACCCGTTCACGGGGGTCGGCGCCGATTTCGCATATGGCCAGGCGCAATACCTGAGCGCCGCCACGGCCGAGGCCAATGCCGCGCTCGATGCGGCGAAGTCCGCCGTCACCCAGGCCGGCGTGACCGCGGTGAACACCATGGTGGGCGAGGGCCATGCCGTGCATGACGGCATCCAGCGTGCGGTCGAGAGCACGGGGGCCGACCTCATCGTCATCGGCTCGCATGGCCGGCGCGGCCTCGAAAAGCTCGTGCTGGGCAGTGTCACCCAGAAGGTGCTGGGCGTGTCTCGCGTGCCTGTGCTGGTGGTGCGCGAGTGATGGCACCTGAGAAGTAACAATGAAAACGGCTCCCGCGGGAGCCGTTTTCATTGGCGCGCCGTCAGCCGCCGAACAGGCGGGCCAGCAGGCCTTTTTTCTTCTGGCGCTGCTCCAGCTCCTGCAGCAGCTCGGCCTTGAGCCGCTCCTTCTCGGCAGCCGGGCCGCCCTGCTGCGCCATGCGCAGGTAGGCCTTGGCCGTGTCCACGTAGCCGTGGTCCTCGTTGCGGATGTGGTTGAACAGCCAGCGCGACAGCATGCCGTGCAGCTCGTCGGTCACGTCCTCGCCGGCGTCGAAGCGCGACTGCATCTCGGCCACCTTGCGGGTGAACAATTCGTGCACCTTCTTGTGCGGGCCGGAGAACAGATAGCCCGAGCTTTCCATCAGGCTCTCCTCGAAGACGAAGTGCGAGAGGGTGTAGTCCACCATCTCGCCGATCACGTCGCCCAGGGCCTCGCGGTCGTGCGTGGAGCGCAGCTCGTAGAGCCTGTTGATGTAGTCGACGATGCGGCGGTGCTGCCGGTCGATTTCGGGGATACCAGTATCCAGTTCGGGGACCCACACCAACAACGCCATGACACTCTCCAGTCCAGATTGCTGCGTTGCAGTATCAATGAATCAAGGAAATTACTCCTTGATACAAGTCATGCGCACGTGCCGGCGGCATGCGCCGGCACGCGGGGCGCACTTACTCGATCTTGGCGCCGGATGCCTCGACGATGCCCTTCCACTGCTGGTACTCAGTCTTCAGCAGTGTGGAGAACTGCTCCGGCGTCATGGCCTGGGGCTCTGCGCCCTGGGCATTGATGGCGGCCTTCACCTCGGCCATGGCCAGCAGCTTGTTGACTTCGGTGTTCAGTGTCTTGACCACGGCCGCGGGCGTGCCGGCCGGGGCGAAGACGCCGTACCAGGTGCTCACGTCGAAGCCCTTAAAGCCGGATTCGGCCACCGTGGGCACGTCGGGCAGCGAGGAGCTGCGCTTGGCGGACGTGACGGCCAGCGGGTGCAGCTTACCGGCCTTGATCTGCCCCATGGCCGATGGCAGGGACGATACCAGCAGGTCGACGTTGCCGGCCAGCGCGTCCATGAGCGCCGGGTTCGAGCCCTTGTAGGGAACGTGGCTGAGTTTGACGCCCGCGGCCTTTTCGAACAGGTCGCCCGCGAGGTGGATGGAGGTGCCGTTGCCCGGCGAGCCATAGGTGATGGTGCCGGGCGCAGCCTTGGCGGCGGCCACCACGTCCGCCAGGGTCTTGAATCTGGAGCTGGCGCTGGTGGCGATCACCACGGGCGTGTAGGCCACGTGGGCCACCGCGGTCAGGTCCTTGGTCGGATCCCAGGGCAGGTTCTTGTACAGCCAGGGGCCGATGACCAGGTTGTCCTTCTGGCCCATGACGAGGTCATAGCCCGTGGGCGCGGCCTTCACGGCCTCCGTGATGCCGATGGTGCCGCCGGCGCCGGGCTTGTTGTCGGCCACGACGGTCCATTTGTTGACCTCGGTGAGCTTGGAGGACACCAGCCGTGCCAGGATGTCGGTGCCGCCCCCGGGCGGGAAGGGAACGATCATGCGGATGGGCTTGGAGGGGTAGGCGCCCTGGGCCTGGACCGCAGGCGCGCCCAGTGCGCAGGTGAGGGCGGCGAGCGAGAGGATGTGGCGGCGAAGAAGCATCAGAAAACTCTCCTGAGGGTTGTATCGAAAAACAAGGCGCCGATGATGGCCCAGCCATGGGCTGGTGCGCCCATACCCAAGCATGGCGAGGCCATCGCCGATGGCGATGGCGATGGCGATGGCGATGATGGCGCAGAGAATTACATGCGCTCGAAGATGGCGGCGATGCCCTGGCCGCCGCCGATGCACATGGTCACGAGCGCGTAGCGGCCCTGGATGCGCTGCAACTCGTGCAGGGCCTTCACGGTGATCAGCGCGCCCGTGGCGCCGATGGGGTGGCCCAGCGAGATGCCCGAACCGTTGGGGTTGACCTTGGCCGGGTCCAGGCCCAGGTCGCGCGTGACGGCGCAGGCCTGGGCCGCGAAGGCCTCGTTGGCCTCGATCACGTCCAGGTCCTTCACCGTGAGGCCCGCCTTCTTGAGCGCCAGCTGCGTGGCGGGCACGGGGCCGATGCCCATGTACTTCGGGTCCACGCCCGCGTGGGCGTAGGCCACCAGGCGCGCCATGGGCTTGGCGCCGCGCGCCTGGGCGGTCTTGGCCTCCATCAGCACCACGGCCGCTGCCGCGTCGTTGATGCCCGAGGCGTTGCCCGCTGTCACCGTGCCATTTTCCTTCACGAACACGGGTTTGAGCTTGGCCATGTCCTCCATGGTGGCGCCCGCGCGGAAATGCTCGTCCGTGGCGTAGGCCACCTCGCCCTTGCGGCTTTTGAGCATCACGGGAACGATCTGGTCCTTGAAGTAGCCCGCCTGGATGGCACGCTCGGCACGGTTGTGGCTCTCCACTGCCAGGCGGTCCTGCTCCTCGCGCGTGATGCCCCACTTGGCCGCGATGTTCTCGGCCGTCACGCCCATGTGAACGATGTGGAAGGGATCGTGCAAGGCGCCGACCATCATGTCGACCATCTTGGTGTCGCCCATGCGCGCGCCAAAGCGCGTGGCAAGGCTGGCGTAGGGCGCGCGGCTCATGTTCTCAGCGCCCGCGCCGATGGCGATGTCTGCGTCGCCCAGCAGGATGGACTGGCTAGCGCTGACGATGGCCTGCAGGCCCGAGCCGCACAGGCGGTTCACATTGAAGGCGGGCGTGCCCTCTGCGCAGCCGCCGTTGATGGCAGCAACGCGCGAGAGGTACATGTCCTTGGGCTCGGTGTTTACCACATGGCCGAAGACCACGTGGCCCACGTCCTGGCCCTGCACGCTGGCGCGAGCCAGCGATTCGCGCACCACGGTGGCGCCGAGTTCGGTGGGGGGGACATCCTTGAGGCTGCCACCAAAGGTGCCGATGGCGGTGCGCACGGCGCTGACGACGACGACTTCTCGGGACATGGTTTTCTCCTGCGGTGGTTGGTTTGAAGTGAAATCGGGCTCTAACGCCCTATGGGTAAGCGCTGACAGCTATTAAATGGATAGTGAATGCGTCGATGGCCCTGCGGCTCAGGCATCGCGCACGTCGGCCACGGGGTTGCTGCCGAAGTCCGGGCGCTGCAGCCATGCGAGCACGCGGGCTGCGGCAGCGGCCGGCGCGGTGAGCATGCCGCCCGTCTTGAGGGAGGCAAAGTTCTGCACGTCCGGAAAGTCGGCCGGGTTGGCGCCGCGCAGCTGGACCTGCATGTCGGTGTCGATCACACCGGGTGCCAGCGAGCATACCTTGGCGCCATGGGGCTTGGAGGCCTCGTCCAGCGCCAGGCAGCGCGTGAAGTGGTCCATGCCCGCCTTGGCCGCGCAGTAGCTGGCCTGCGAGGCCATGGCGCGCCGGCCCAGGCCCGAGGAAATGTTGAGCACCTTGCGCGGGATGGCGCCCCAGGCCTCGGTCGCGCCCAGGAAGGCGGCCGTGAGCAGCATCGGCGCCTCCAGCCCCACGCGCAGGGCGTTGGCCAGGCCGGCCATGTCCTGCGCGCTGGTGCAGGCAGACAGCGGCGCGATGCGCGGAATCACGCCCGCGTTGTTGATCAGCGTGGCGCCGGCATAGCGCCCGGCGGGCTGCGCGGCCAGCCAAGCATGCAGCTGCTGCGCTGCCTGCGTCGCCTGCGACAGGTCCACCGTCCATTGCTCCAGCACGGCACCAGCGGGTGCGCCGGTGGTCAGTTCCGGCTGGGTGTGGCGCGCCATGCAGACCAGGGTGTGGCCCGGCTGCAGCAGTTGCCGGGCCATAGCCAAGCCCATGCCGCGCGAGGCACCGGTGAGGATGTAAAGCTGTTGCGTCATGGCGCCATGGTAGCCGCCCGGGGCGGCCGACTTTCAAAACGGCGGCTGCGAGGCGAAGGCGCACCAGCCGCCGTGCAGCGGATGCCCAAACCCGAGCGCGCAGGCATGCAGCAGCAGGCGCGGCGCGCGGGCCTGGGTGGCCGCGTCGGCGTACAGCGCGTCTCCCAGTATCGGATGGCCCAGGGCCGCCAGGTGCACGCGCAACTGATGCGTGCGGCCGGTCACGGGTTCGAGCTCCACGCGCGTCGTGCCGCCGGCCTCGTCGTGCGCCAGCACGCGCCAGCGCGTGAGGCTGGCCTGGCCGCGTCCGGCGTCTACCACGCGCAGCGGGCGGCGCTCCCAGTCGGCGGCGATGGGCAGGGCAATTTCGCTCCATTCGCCGGCGCTGCCGCGGGCGGGGCGCAGCAGGCCCGCCACCACGGCTTGGTAGCGCTTGTGCACGAGGCGCTGTGCGAAGGCATGGCTGAGCGCGCGCTGCATCGCGCCGCCCCGGGCCATGAGCACCAGGCCCGAGGTGGGCTGGTCCAGCCGGTGCACGATGAGCGCGTCGGGCCACAGGGCCTGCGCGCGCGTGCTTAAGGAGTCCTGCTTGTCCGGCCCGCGCCCGGGCACGCACAGCAGGCCGGCCGGCTTGTCCAGCACCAGCAGCGTGTCGTCGGCATGCACATGATCGACGCCGGCGTGCGCGGCGCGGGGCGGGTCAGCGCTCATGGGCCAGGCGGTCCACGGTGGCGCACAGCTCCTCCACATCGTTGGGCTTGTGGATCAGGGCGCGCGCGCCTTCGGCGAGGGCCGCCTGCTCGATCTCCGCGGTGACATAGCCCGAGGCCAGGGCCACGGGCAGGTCGGGCCGGATGGCGCGCGCGGCGCGCACCAGGTCCAGGCCCGAGTAGCCGGGCATGTTGTAGTCGGTGACCAGCAGGTCGTAGCGCCCGGGCGCGGCGCGCAGCGCGTCCGTAGCCTCGTGCGGGTCGGTGAAGCCGCTGACCTCGTAGCCCCTGCGGCGCAGCAGGCGCTGCACCAGGAAGACCAGGGCCGCGTCGTCGTCCACGTACATGACATGCCGCTGGCGGTCGCCCGCGGACGGTGCCGGCGCCTTGGGGGCGGTCCTGGGCGCGGCCGCCGCCGGGGGCGCATGCGCCGCCTGGGTCGCCACGGGGAAGTACAGCGTGAAGCGGCTGCCCTGGCCCGGCGTGCTGTGCACGTCGACGCCGCCGCCGTGGGTGCGCATCACGCCGTGCACGACGGCCAGGCCCAGCCCCGTGCCCTGGCCCACGGGCTTGGTGGTGAAGAAGGGCTCGAAGATGCGCGACAGCGTGGCCTCGTCCATGCCGGGGCCGTTGTCCTGTACGCGCAGCGCGACATAGTCGCCCGCGGCTATGCCCAGGCTCTCGCGCAGGCGCTGCTCGGGCTGCACCAGGGCCGCATCCACCTGGATGCGTCCGCGCGCGCTGCCTATGGCGTGCATGGCATTGGTGCACAGGTTCAGCAGTGCTTGCTCCACCTGCGTGGGGTCGGCCAGGAGCGGCGGCAGGTCCTGGGGCAGATGCATGCTCAGCTCGATCTCCGGCGGCAGCGTGACGCGCAGCAGGCGCTCCGTGTCGTGCGCCACCTCGGCCAGCGCGACGGCCGAGCGCTGGGGCGCCTCGTTGCGGCTGAAGGTGAGGATCTGGCGCACCAGGTCGCGCGCGCGGCGCCCGGCCTTGTCGATCTCCAGCAGGCTTTCGTGCAGCGGCGTGCCGGGCGTGCCGTCGGCCTTGGCCAGCTCCACGTTGCCCAGGATGGCATGCAGGATGTTGTTGAAGTCGTGCGCGATGCCGCCGGCCATGGTACCCACGGCCTGCATCTTGTGGGATTCGCGCAGTTGCGCCTCCAGCGCGCTGCGGCGCGCCTCCTCTCGCTTCCTGCCCGTGAGGTCGCGCGCGAACACGGTGGTGGTCTCGCCTTCGGCATGGCGCTCGAAGGAGACGCTGATCTCCACCGCCAGTTCGCGCCCCGAGGCCGTGAGCGCCGTCATCTCCCCGAGCGCCGCCTGGGTGGTGAGCTGGGCGAATGCCATGACCTGCTGGGCCTGGGGCAGAAAGCGGCTCAGGGGGCTGCCCAGGGCGTCGCTCGTGGCGCACTGGAACAGCATGGCGGCCGTGGGGTTGAAGACGGTGATGCGCTCGCGCTGGTCCACGCAGATGATGGCGTCGAGCGCCGAGTTGATCACGGCCTCCAGCCGGCGCTCGCTCGCGTGCAGCTGCGCGTTGCGCTCCTGCAGCTCCTGGGCGCTGCGCTGCAGGGCCTGGCGCTCGGCCAGCAGCGGACCCTGGTCGATCACGGCGCAGAGAAACTGCGTGAGCGGCGTCTCGTCGTCGGTGTGTGCCTCGATGCGGGCGATATGCAGGTCGCCGGTGATGTGCCTGTGCTCGTCGATCTCGAAGACGACCTCGTTGGCCTCGGCCGTGCCGCTCTCCAGCGCCGCCGCGAACGTGGCGCGCACGCGCGCCGCGTGCCTGGGGCTGACGAAGGGCATCAGTGCGGTCAGCGGCCGGTCGCGCTCGCTGGGCTGGAACGAGCGCTGCGCCATGGAGTTGGCCTGCACCACCACGTCGTGCTCGTCGAGCACCATGAGCGACAGCGGCACGTTGGAGAACAGCGCCTCGAAGCGCTCAGAAGCGCTTTCGGCCGCCGCCTGGCTGTAGCGCAGAACCTTGTTCTGCGCCTCCAGCTCGGCCTGCGAGGCGCGCAGCTCGGCGATGAGCTCGGCAATGGCGCCGCTGGCGCGTCCAGGGCCGCGGCGCTCGGACGGCTCCGCGGGAGCCGGCGACGGGTCGGATGCCGGCTGTTCGTCGCGCAGGAGGAAGGACAGGTCGGGGTGGCTCATGACGGCGGTGATGGAGTGGACGGCAGGCCGCCTGCCAGTGTACGGTCAGCGCACCGAGAGCAGCTCCACCTCGAAATGCAGGGTCGCGTTGGGCGGGATCACGCCGCCTGCGCCGCGCTCGCCATAGGCGATGGAGGCGGGGCAGGTCAGGCGCGCCTTGCCGCCGGGCTTCATGCGCTGCAGCCCCTCGGTCCAGCAGGGGATCACGCGGTTCAGTGGAAACTCCGTGGCTTGGCCGCGCTTGTACGAACTGTCGAACTCCTTGCCGTCGGCGAACGTGCCGCGGTAGTGCACCCTGACCGTGTCGGTGGCCTTGGGCGCCGTGCCGCTGCCTTCCTTGAGTGATTCGTAGATGAGGCCGCTGCTGGTGGTGACCGGGGCTGCCTGGGCAAAGGCAGCGGGGGCCAGGGCGAGGCTGGCGAGCACGGGGAAGAGAAAGCGCATGGGAGGCTCTGCAAATGGAACGAGGGCACGATGGTAGGGCCTTCGGGGCCGGCTCCCGGGGAAGCACGGCTCATGTTCCAGGCGCCGAGGCTGCGGAGCTTCGTGGATTTCGCCTCTTATTTGTGGTAGTTTCCAAAAGTCAGCTCGGTAACACGGAGGGGTCCACTATGCTGCATTCGGGCGTTCCGGTGTAATTTGCTTACCGTGTATGGCAGGTCTTTACGGACCTTACGTTTTTGAATGTGTGCCAGCACACACGACAGTCTGAAGGAGGTCCGCATGCTGAATTCGAAAGAAGCCAACGGCACCAGCCCTTCGGCCCCGGAAGGTGATCCGCCACCGGTCTCGGGGCAGTTCGCGGTGCTCCAGAACCCGCCATCCATGTGGCCGGACTTCATGACCGGGCAGGTCGAGAAGCCGGTGCGCGTGCTGCTCGTGGATGACGACGCGCACATGCGCCGCGTGATCGCCCAGGAACTGATGGCGGACCAGCGCACCCTGCTGGTGGCGCAGGCCGCGAGCGTGCGCGAGGGCCGCAAGGCGATCAAGCAGCACGAGTTCGACGTCATGCTGGTGGACCTGAACCTGGGCGATGGAGAGGGCTTTCAGCTCATCGACTACATGAAGTCCATCCGGCCCGCGGCCGAAGCCGTGATCATCTCCATCATGGAGAACGACGATCAGGTGCTGCATGCATTCGAGCTGGGCGCGACGGGTTACCTCGTCAAGAACTCCTGGTTCGGCAGCTATCCGCAGGCCGTGTTGCAGGTGGCCAACGGCGGCGCGTCCATCACGCCCCATCTGGCCCGGCGGCTGCTGCAGCGGTTCGACCGCGCCGCGGCCCCGGCCACCCATGAGCAACAGCAGGACGAACGGGAGACGGAGCGACTGTCGCAGCGCGAGAAGGAGGTGCTGCGCATGGTCGCCAGCGGCTACACCAGCGCCGAGATCGGCACCCGCCTGCTCATTAGCAGCCTCACGGTGAATACGCACATCAAGAACATCTACCGCAAGCTCCAGGTGCGCACGCGCGCCCAGGCGGTGCGCTTCGCGTCGCTGCGGGGCCTGTTCTGACCGGAATCTCTGGAGCGCGCAGGGCGGGAGGCCCTGCATGCCGCGGATAACAAAAAAGGAAACCATGTTTCGCACGCGTCCACCGGCGTATGCATTGGCCTGTGCAGCCCTGTGTCTCATGCAACTGGTGGTGAATGTGCTGCTGGTGGCCTATGCCGGCCGGTTCGTGCCCGAGACCGCCCTGCGCTGGCAGATCTTCAGCCTGGCCATCACTTTCGTGCTGGGGGTCTTGATCCTGCTGCAGGTGCCGCGGGCGCTGCAGTGGCGCCCGCGGCGCAGCATCCGCCCGAGCCGCGAGCTCAAGATAGAGCGCCAGCGCATCGCGCGCGACCTGCACGACCAGGTCGGCTCGCAGCTCGTGCATGCCATGGCCCTGGTGGACGGCGGCTCGCCGGCCATGCGGCCGCTGCTGCAGGCGCTGGAGCATTGCCTGCTGGACCTGCGGCTGCTGGTCGATTCCATGGATGGCGACGACGACGCGCTGTCCGACCGTCTGGCACGCCTGCGCCACCGCATCCAGCCGGTGCTGGACCACCGCGGCATCGCGCTCGATTGGAACGTGATGCCGGCCGGCGAGGTGCCCATGCCCGTGGGCCTGCCCGCGCGGGAGCTCACCGCCATCGTCCAGGAGGCGCTGAGCAACGTGCTGCAGCATGCGTCGGCCACGGCCGTGTCGATCAGCCTGGAGCCTGTCCGGACGGCCGAGGGCGATGCCTGGCGGCTGCGGGTCGCGGACAACGGCAAGGGCCTTGCGACCCCCGAGCCCACGGGGCATGAGGCGGGCCATGGCATCGCGGGCATGCGGCTGCGCGCATCCAGGGCCGGGGGGGTGCTGGAACTACTGCCTTCCGCCGAGCAGGGCCTGTGCGTGCAGGTCACGCTGCCCGTGCGCCGTTGAGCCGGTGCGGCGTGTAGGAAAATTGCTGCCCAGGCGGGCCTGCGGCCCGCTGGATCCGCCGGTGGCGGTCCATCGAAGACGGAATGAAGGGATGCAGATGAGATTCTTGTGGCTCTCGGGCGCGCTGCTCGCAGCGGTTCTTGCGGGTTGCGCGGGCTCGCAACGGCTGGTTCCCAAGGTCGAGCAGGGGCAGGCGGAAGGCGGGGCCAAGACGGTGACGGTGGCATCCGAAAGCGTGGCCTGCTCGCGGCCGCAGTGCCCCGTGCTGGCGGCCGCATGGACCAGCGCCAAGGCCGGCCAGGCGGTGCTGACCGTGGGTCTGCCCTACCAGAAGGCCGAGGTGACGGGAGCGGACTTCCACTTCGGCGGCAGCCAGACGGTGCACGTGCGCTCGCGCTCGCGTGCCGATGCCCCGGCCCTGGGCTTTCCCGCCACCGCTTTCGACGTGCCCCTGGGCCTGATCGGCCAGATCGCCTATGCGCCGCGCAGCTGGGTGCGCGTGCACACGGCCGACGGGCGCAGCGTGGACGAGACGCTCAACAGCGGCGATCAACGCGGCAGGGCCGTGGAGGCGATGAGCTACTTCCTCGCCGCCGTGGAGTCCGCCAGCGGCAAGGCGATCGACGTCGAAGGCAACCGCGGCGGCCTGCTGGAGCGCCTGGGCGGGGGCAACAAGTAGGCCCCGGTCATGGGGCGGGGCGTGCCGGGCCGGTGATCTGCGCCAGGTGGTGGGCCAGCGTGGCGGCCGACAGCTCGCCCGCGCGCACGGCGACCAGCCGGCCCCGGCCGTCATAGAACAGCGTGGTGGGCAGGGCCTTGTATCCCAGCGTCCGGCCCAGCTGCGCGGGCGTGTCCAGCAGCACATCGGCGGCGGGCAGGCCCTGCCGCGCAGCAAAGCGCGCCACGGTTTCGGGCGGCTCCCCCTGGTTGACCCACAGGAAGCGCACCTGCCCGTGCGCCTGGCGGGCCTGCAGCAGCACCGGCATTTCGCGCCGGCACGGCGGGCACCAGCTGGCCCAGAGGTTGACGACCACGGGTTGCCCGCGCAGGTCTGCCGGTGCGACGCTGCCCGCGTCCAGCGCCACGCCGCGCCAGGTGGGCAGGTCTGCCGCGCCGGGCGCGGCCGTGGCTCGCAGCAGTGCCAGGCCCGTGAGCCATGCCGCAACGAACATGGCCAGGCCCGACGCCAGCGGCCGGCGCCAGGGGCTGCGCCACAGCCACAGAACGGCCACGTAGAGCAGGGCGGCCCCCAGGCCGGCCCAGGGCTGCCAGCCGCCGTCGCGGATGTCGGGCACCGACCAGGGGGCCGCGGCATATTCGGCCGGGTAGCCCAGCACGAAGCCCAGGCGCGCGGCCAGCAGCGCGGCCAGCGTGAGCCGCCAGCCATGCGGGCCGGGTGCAAGTCCGCTGCGCGCCGACAGGCGCTCATGCACCAGGTTGCCCAGCTGCCAGGCGGCCAGCAGGATGAGCAGCGTCCAGGGCAGCGCCAGGGGGCCGAGCTGCAGCATGCGTTCCATGGGCATCAACCGGGGGCCGGCTGCGCCGACGCACTTGCGCCAGCGCTGGCCGCCAGGGCGTTGCCTTTTGCGATGAGGATGTGCATGGGCGTCAATTGAAACGGCCGATTCTAAGAATCCGGCCCCTGCCGTGGCATATGGGGAGCTTCCAGGGCAAGCGGGCCATGCGCGGCATGGATAAGGACTGTTGCCGGCAGGGCGAAACCGAGGCGCTACAGTGGAGCGTATGCAAGCACCGCAACAGTCGCCCGCAGGCGTGGAGCCTGCGGCGCCCCTCCTTCAGCACCATCTGTTCTTCGCCGTGCTGCCCGACGCCGCGGCGGCGCACGCGGCGGCCGATCTGGCGCAGTCGCTCATCGCGCGCCACGACCTGCAGGCGCAGGTGCGGGCGCAGCGCCTGCACGCCACTCTGCTGTCGCTGGGCTGGGAGGCCGCACTGTCCGAGCGCCACCTGGCATGGGCGCGCGCCGCGGCGGCGCGGGTGCGGGCGCCGTCGTTCCAGCTGCGCTTCGACCGCGTGCTGAGCTTTGCGCGTGCGCCGCGGGCCAAGCGCCCCTGCGTGCTGTGCGGGCCTGCCGATGGGCACCCGGGCTTCCTGCACCTGTACGAGGCGCTGCACGCGCAGCTGTGGTCCCAGGTGCCGGGGCTGCAGGGCGTGCCGCAGGCGCCGCGCATCACGCCGCACATGACGCTGTGCTACAGCCGCCAGGCCGTGCCCGAGCAGGCCGTGCCGCCCCTGGCCTGGACGGTGGACCGCTTCGTGCTGCTGCACAACGTACGCGGATCGAGTGGGCCTTACGAGGTGCTGGGCGAGTGGCCCCTGGGCCCGACGACGCTATTTGAAACATAGCTGCCAACGCTTCATGCATGGGCGGTTGAGCCCATTTTGATGAGAATTTCGCGCCGCGCCTGCGGCCATGCCCGTCAGTGGGGCAGCTTGACGGCCTTCCAGCCGCTGTGGTCGAAGTACCTGCCGTAGGCGTTGGAGGCCTTGGCCACTTGAACCACGCCCGCGGCACGCTTGTTCTCGCCCTGCTTGCCCTGGGCTGCCTCGGCGCCGGCCATCAGGTCGGCCACGATGATGTGCAGCTGGGCGTCGGCTTCGGGGGGCAGCTTGCAGTTTTCCACCATGTAGGCGACCTGCTGGTTGATGGCGTTGACGAAGGCGTCGTAGTCGGCCTGCGTGGCCTTGCCCGCGTGGGCCGCGGGCAGGATCTGCGTGACCGATCCGTGAATGGCCGTCATGGCCTTGCGCAGCGGCGCGTCGGTGCCCCATTTCCTGCCGGCATTGAGCTGCAATTGGTGGGTCTCGGCGCCGCCGCCGTGGTCGTGCGCGGTGGCGGCCGTGGCGGCCAGGGGAGAGGCCAGGGCGGCGGCCAGCAGCAGTGCGGTGAAGGTGTTCACGAGAAAGCTCCGTTGAAGATCGAACCATGCAAGGCGGCCGTGCGCGGGTGGCGTGGCTGCCTTGCAGTCTTCAACGAAGGGCGCGCAGAAATGTTCCGTCTGCTTCGCATCTTCGGTGCGGGCACCTCATTTGCGGTGCAGCAGTTCCTCCTCGGTCGCCTCCCCGGCGTAGCGGCCCAGCAGCAGCTGCAGCAGCCGCTCGCGCTGCTCCTCATGAAGCAGCGCGCGCTCGGCCAGCAGCTGGGCGATCACGCGCTGCTGCTGCGCGGCCTGCAGGTGGGCAATGGCGGCCTGCTCGGCGTCGATGGCCGCGCGGTCCGGCGTGGCCGCGAAGATGTGGCGCACCAGGGCCTCGCGGTGGCGGCGTATGTCACCCCAGTTGGCCGACAGGTCGTGCAGGAAGGGCGCCTCCAGCCCGTCCCAGCGCGCGCGCTGCTCGGGCGTGAGCGCAAGATAGTCGGGCAGGTGCACGGCCGGCGCCGCCGTGCCTTGGGGAGGGGCCACGAGGGCGGGGCGCAGTACCAGCGCCGCGATAACGCCCAGGTTGAGCGCCAGCGAGACGGCCAGCAGGGCGCGGGTCCAGGCGGGGTATTTCATTGCAGGGTCCTCGGCAGTCGGCAAATCTCGGCGGCGGCGCAGAGCCCGCCGGGCGGCACGGGATCGAAGACGCGCGCCATGGCAGGGCTGGCAGCCGGTATGGACGCGCCCGTGCCCAGCAGCAGCCCGCCCAGCCACAGGCCGCAGACCAGAGCCGCGCCGGCCGCCAGGCCCGTGGGCATCCAGCCCGGCAGGCTCCAGCCGGCACGCCGGGGCCTTGGGGCGCGCCGCGGCAGCCGGTCCTGCAGCTGCGCCGCCAGATCGAAGCCCAGCGTGGGCGAGGGCAGGGCGTGCAGTTGCCGGCGCAGCGCTTGCAGCGCATCCAGCTGCTGGCGGCACACCGGGCAGGCCAGCAGATGCCGCCGCAGCGCGGCTTGCCGGCGCGCAGGCAGGGCCTGGTCGGCAAAGGCGGAAAGGTCTTCGGTGCGAGGGCAGGTCATGGCGGCTCCTTGCGGTCAGCGTGGCATGTGGCGCAGCAGCCCGGCGCGCGCGCGGGCGATGCGGGATTTGACGGTGCCCAGGCTTATGCCCAGCACCTCGGCAATGTCTTCGTAGGGCATGTCCTCGATGTCGCGCAGCAGCAGGATCTCGCGGTGCTCCACCGGCAGCCGCGCCAGCGCGCGCTCCAGCGCCGCGATGCGCTGGCGCGCCTGCAACGCGGCTTCGGGCGTGGGCGTGTCCGCCGGCACCTGCTCGTGCAGCGCCTCGTCCAGCGCCACGAACTCCACGCGCTGCGCGCGGCGCAGCCGGTCCACCGCCTGGTTGCGCGCGATGCGGAACAACCAGGTGGACAGGCGCGCATCCGGGCGCCAGCGGGGCAGTGCCTCGTAGGCGCTCAGAAAGGTTTCCTGGGTCAATTCGCGCGCATCCTCCTGTGACCGGGTCATGCGCACCAGGAAGCGGTAGATGCGGTCCTGGTAGTGCGCCACCAGCTCCGAGAACGCCGCAATCTCCCCGCGCCGGGCACGGGCGATGCGGTCGGTCTCGTCAAGCGGGCTCAAGGGGCGCATGGCAGGTATCAACGCACGGGGCCGGCAAAAGTTCCATCGCCGTGCGGACCCTGGCGCCACGCAATAATGCCGCGCATCCACATCATCAGGAGGAAGGGAACCATGTCCGCCATTCGCCTTGCCGCTGCCTGCGCGGCCGCCTTGTCTGCCGGCCTGCTTGCGCAGAGCGCCAGCGCCGCGTGCTACGTGGTCTATGGGGCAGACAAGCAGCTCATCTACCGCTCGCAGACGCCGCCGGTGGACCTGTCGCGCCCCCTGCACGAGACCGTGGCGCAGATCGCCCCGGGCGGCACGCTGGTGTTCTCGCTGGACAACCACGGCTGCGAGCTCGAGATCAACCACCTGCCCAGCGTGGGCGCCCCCCGCTCCGGCGCCGCGGACGCCGCGCCCCCCGCGCGCGTGCCGCCTGCCGAGCGGCGCTGAAACGGCGTCCATGGCCCGCCGGGGCGGCGGCGGCCTGAGACAATCGGGGCCATGAGCGACCCCACTGCAACCCATCTACCACCCGAACCCCAGCACCCTCTGCCGCCCGGCTGGCTCGAAGTCACGTCCATGGACATGGACGCCCAGGGCGTGGCGCGCAAGAGCGACGGCAAGGTCGTGTTCATCGACGGCGCCCTGCCCACCGAACTGGTCAGCGCCAACACCCATCGCAAGAAGAACAACTGGGAGCAGGCCAGCCTCACCGAGATCCACCGCGAATCCAGCCTGCGCGTGCGGCCCGGCTGCCCGCACTTCGGCCTGCACGCGGGCGCCTGCGGCGGCTGCAAGATGCAGCACCTGGATGCCGGCGCGCAGGTGGCCATGAAGCAGCGCGTGCTGGAGGACAACCTCTGGCACCTGGCCAAGGTGAAGGCCGAGACCATCCTGCGCCCCATCGAGGGGCCGGCCTGGGGCTACCGCTACCGCGCGCGCCTGTCGGTGCGCTACGTGCCCAAGAAGGGCACGGTGCTGGTGGGCTTTCACGAGCGCAAGAGCCGCTACATCGCCGACATGCAGACCTGCAAGATCCTGCCGCCGCACGTGGACGCCATGCTCATGCCGCTGCGCGCCCTGATCGCCGGCATGCAGGCGCGCGACACCTGCCCGCAGATCGAGCTGGCCTGCGGCGACGCGGTCACGGCCCTGGTGCTGCGCCACCTGGAGCCGCTGTCGGACGCCGACAAGGACAGGCTGCGCGCCTTCGCGGCCGAGCATGGCGTGCAATGGTGGCTGCAGCCCAAGGGGCCGGACACCGTGCACCTGCTCGACGAGGGCGGCGAGCAGCTCGCCTACGGGCTGCCGGACTTCGGCATCACCATGCCCTTCAAGCCCACGGACTTCACCCAGGTCAACCCGCACATCAACCGCGTGCTGGTCACGCGCGCGCTGCGTCTGCTGGATGCGCGCGAGGACGAGCGCGTGATCGACTGGTTCTGCGGCCTGGGCAACTTCACGCTGCCCATCGCCACCCGCTCGCGCGAGGTGCTGGGCGTGGAGGGCAGCGAGGCTCTGGTCGCCCGCTCGCGCGAGAATTATCAGAAGAATCAGGCCCAAAGGCAGGCTGGTAAAGCGCTGGCAGCTACCAATTTTGTTGCGCGCAACCTGTTCGAGATGACGCCCGAGGTGCTGATCGCCGACGGCGCGGCCGACAAATGGCTGGTCGATCCGCCGCGCGAGGGCGCATTCGCCCTGTCCAAGGCGCTGGCCGACATCCACCAGGCGCGCCTGGGCGCCGCGGAGGCGCCGCCGCTGCCCGCGGGGCACGAGCGCTGGCAGCCGCCCCGGCGCATCGTCTACGTGAGCTGCAACCCCGCCACGCTGGCGCGCGACGCGGGCCTGCTGGTGCACCAGGCGGGCTACCGCTGCGCGGCGGCGGGCGTGGTCAACATGTTCCCGCACACGGCCCATGTGGAGAGCATGGCGGTGTTCGAGCGGGCGGCTTGAAATTGCCCTCCATGCGCTCTTCCCCTCCGCCCTCGCACGAAGACCCGGTGGCCGCGCGGCTGCGCCGGGCCGAGCCCTGCCTGTGGTTCAACCCGCGGCGCCGGGACACGGCGGCGCGGCTGCCCGTGGCCGGCACGCAGATCGGCCTGGATGACATGGAGGCCGCCGCCGCCCGCTTCGCGCGCTGCGCGCCGCTGCTCGCGCAGGTGTTCCCCGAGCTGCGGGCCGTGGGCGGCGTGATCGAATCGCCCCTGCTGCGGGCGCCGGGCCTGCACCCGGCCGCCGGCCTGGCGCCGGGGCAGGGCGCCTTGTGGATCAAGGCCGACCATGGGCTGCCCGTGGCCGGCTCGGTCAAGGCCCGCGGCGGCATCCACGAGGTGCTGGAGCTGGCCGAGCGCCTGGCCCTGCGGCACGGCCTGCTCACCCCGCAATCCGGCCCCGGCGACTACCGCGCCCTGGCCGGCCCGGCCGCGCGCGCCGTGTTCGCGCGCCACACCGTGGCCGTGGGCTCCACGGGCAACCTGGGGCTGGGCATCGGCGTGGCCGCATCGGCGCTGGGCTTTCGCGCGGTGGTGCACATGTCGGCCGACGCCAAGGAATGGAAGAAAGAGCGCCTGCGCCTGCGCGGCGTGCAGGTGGTGGAGCACGCGGGCGACTACGAGGGCGCCGTGGCCGCGGGGCGCGCGCAGGCCGCGCAGGACCCGTTCAGCCATTTCGTGGACGACGAGCGCTCGCTGTCCCTGCTGCTGGGCTACAGCGCCGCCGCGCCGTACCTGCGCCGGCAGCTGCGGGACGCGGGCATCGCCGTGGATGCGCGGCACCCGCTGTTCGTGTACCTGCCCTGCGGCGTGGGCGGCGCGCCAGCGGGCATCACCTTCGGCCTGCGGCAGGTGCTGGGGCCGCATGTGCACTGTTTCTTCGCGGAGCCGGTGCAGTCGCCCTGCTTCATGGTGCAGATGATGGCCGGGCAGGGCGCCCACCCCTCGGTGTACGACTGGGGCCTGACCAACAAAACCGAGGCCGACGGCCTGGCCGTGCCGCGCGCCTCGCTGCCCGCGGCCGAGCTCATGGCGCCGCTGCTCTCGGGCTGCTTCACGGTGCGCGACGAGACGCTTTTCCGCCAGCTGGTGCAGGTGCTGGACGCCACGGGCGAGCGCATCGAGCCATCGGCCGCCGCGGGGCTGGGCGGCCCCGGGCTGCTGGCGGGCACGGATGGCGGCCGAGCCTGGCTGGCCGCGCAGGGCCTGCTGCCCCACCTGCCGCAGGCCACGCACCTGGTGTGGACCACGGGCGGGCTATTCGTGCCCCCCGAGGCCTACGCGCGCTTCGTGGAGCGCGGGCGGGCGGCGGGCTGAAGCCGGCGCGGGGCGTCACTCGGGCGCCAGCCAGGCCACGCGGCCGTGCCCCAGGTCGCCCATGCGCTCCATGAAGGCCTCGGCCCGGGCCTGGGGCAGGCGCAGCCGCAGCAGCACCTGCGAGCCGTGGGCCACGTCCAGCAGCTCGGCGCCGGCGGCCTCGACCTCGCGGCGCAGCAGCCCCTCCAGCGCATAGGGCACGCTGCACCGCAGGGTGCTCATGCGCTGCAGCGGTGTCTTCTCGGCCTGCAGCAGGGCCTGGGCCACGGTGTCGGTGTAGGCCCGCACCAGGCCGCCCGCGCCCAGCTTCACGCCGCCGAAGTAGCGCACCACGGTGGCCAGGACGCCCTCCAGGTCCTGGTGGCGCAGCACGTCCAGCATGGGCCGGCCGGCCGTGCCGCCGGGCTCGCCGTCGTCCACCGCGGCCGACTGGCCGCCCGCCAGCAGCGCCCAGCAGACATGGGCCGCGCCCGGGTGCTGGCGCCACAGCCCGTCCACCACCGCCTGGGCGCCGGCGCGGTCCGCCATGGGCTGCACGCAGCCGATGAAGCGGCTCTTCTTGATGACGAGTTCGCTGTGGACGGGGGCGCTCAGGGTGTATGGCATGGGGGCCGCGAGCTTACCCCAGCCACGTTTTCTGCCATTTCGTGACATTTCGCAGGCTTGATTTCCCCGGCCGCCGCTGCGAAATGCAGGAATGCCACGTCCCGCCTGCGGCCGGCCAGGGCACATGTCTGCCCGATGCATCCGGCCAGCCGGGCGTGGCTTGCATCAAGGAGGAATCAGCATGCACACACTCTGGAAGCCCCTGGCGATGGCCCTCGTGGTCGGCGCCGGCGCGCACGCGGCATGGGCCGCCGACTGCGCCACCGAGATCAATGGCAATGACGCCATGCAGTACGACAAGACGAGCATCAGCGTGCCCGCCAGCTGCAAGCAGTTCACCGTCACGCTCAAGCACACGGGCAAGCTGCCCAAGGCGACCATGGGCCACAACTGGGTGCTGGCCAAGACGGCCGACATGCAGGGCGTGGTGGCCGACGGCGTGGCGGCCGGCCTGGGCAAGAACTACGTCAAGGACGGCGACACGCGCGTGCTGGCCCACACCAAGGTCGTGGGCGGCGGCGAGTCCGACGCGGTGACCTTTGCCACCAGCGCGCTCAAGGCCGGCGGGCCGTACAGCTATTTCTGCTCGTTCCCGGGGCATTCGGTCGTCATGAAGGGCTCGCTGGCGCTGGCCAAGTGAGGGTGGGGGTGGGCGGGCCATGGCGGAAACGGCACGCGGCACCTAAAATGCCCGGCCCCGTCCCGCAGGCCCGCCGATGAACGCCCCTATCGATGTCTCCTTCTTTCCGCGCCACGCCAAGCCCCTGACCAGCTACCGCCCGTACTGGGCCAAGCGCTTCGGCCCGGCGCCCTATCTGCCGATGAGCCGCGCCGAGATGGAGCGGCTCGGCTGGGACAGCTGCGACGTCGTGCTGGTGACGGGCGACGCCTACGTGGACCACCCGAGCTTCGGCATGGCCGTGATCGGCCGCGTGCTGGAGGCGCAGGGCTTTCGCGTGGGCATCATCGCCCAGCCCGACTGGCACAGCGCCGACGCCTTCAAGGCGCTGGGCAAGCCCAACCTGTTTTGGGGCGTGACGGCGGGCAACATGGATTCCATGATCAACCGCTACACGGCGGACCGCAAGATCCGCAGCGACGACGCCTACACCCCCGGCGACGTGGGCGGCAAGCGCCCCGACCGCGCGGCCGTCGTCTACAGCCAGCGCTGCCGCGAGGCGTACAAGGACGTGCCCATCGTGCTCGGCGGCATCGAGGGGAGCCTGCGCCGCATCGCCCACTACGACTACTGGAGCGACAAGGTGCGCCGCTCCATCGTGGTGGACAGCAAGTGCGACATCCTGCTGTTCGGCAACGCCGAGCGCGCCCTGGTCGAGGTGGCGCACCGCATCGCCCAGCGCCAGCCGGTGGAGAGCATCACCGACGTGCGCGGCACGGCCTTCGTGCGCCGCGCGTCGGAGCCCGGCTGGTTCGAGATCGACTCCACCGAGGTGGACGAGCCCGGCCGCGTCGACGAGCTCATCAACCCCTACATGACCACGAGCGAGCAGGCCGCGGCCCAGGGCCAGGCTTGCGCGCAGGAGGATGCTCCTTCTTCCATAGCTGCAAGCGCTTGCCAGGAAAGCGCTGGAGGCAAAAAAGACCTGAAGCCCGTGCAATTCATCCCCAACCCGGCGCTGCCGGCCCGGGGGCGCAGCGGCCGCGCCCTGCCGCCGCGCGGCAGGACGGTGATCCGCCTGCCCGGCTACGAGCAGGTCAAGGCCGACCCCGTGCTCTACGCCCACGCCAACCGCGTGCTGCACCTGGAGACCAACCCCGGCAACGCCCGCGCGCTGGTGCAGGCGCATGGCGAGGGCAGGGCGGCGCGCGACGTGTGGCTGAACCCGCCGCCCATCCCCCTGACCACGGCCGAGATGGACTGGATCTTCGGCTTGCCCTATGCGCGCAACCCCCACCCGGGCTATGCCGACGAGAAGGGCGGCTTCGAGGGGGCCACCAAGATCCCCGCGTGGGAGATGATCCGCGCCTCCATCAACATCATGCGCGGCTGCTTCGGCGGCTGCACCTTCTGCTCCATCACCGAGCACGAGGGGCGCATCATCCAGAGCCGCTCCGAGGACTCCATCCTTGCCGAGGTGGAAGACATTCGCGACAAGGTCAAGGGCTTCACCGGCACCATCTCCGACCTGGGCGGCCCCACGGCCAACATGTACCGCCTGGGCTGCCGCAGCCCCGAGATCGAGGCCGCCTGCCGCAAGCCCAGCTGCGTGTTCCCCGGCATCTGCCAGAACCTGCACACCGACCACGGCCCGCTCATCAACATCTACCGCCGCGCGCGCAGGTTGCCGGGCATCAAGAAGATCCTGATCGGCTCGGGCCTGCGCTACGACCTGGCGGTGCAGTCGCCCGAGTACGTGAAGGAACTGGTGCAGCACCACGTGGGCGGGTACCTCAAGATCGCGCCCGAGCACACCGAGGCAGGGCCGCTGTCGAAGATGATGAAGCCCGGCATAGGCAACTACGACCGCTTCAAGCAGATGTTCGAGCAGTACACGGCCGAGGCGGGCAAGAAGCAGTACCTGATCCCGTACTTCATCGCCGCCCACCCCGGCACCACCGACGAGGACATGCTGAACCTGGCCCTCTGGCTCAAGAAGAACGGCTTTCGCGCCGACCAGGTGCAGGCCTTCTACCCCAGCCCCATGGCCAGCGCCACGGCCATGTACCACACGGGCCGCAACACCCTGACCCGCGTGCGCCGCCAGATGCGCGACGCCGCCGAGGAGCAGGTGGACACCGTGCGCGGCGAGAAGCGCCGCCGCCTGCACAAGGCCTTCCTGCGCTACCACGACCCGAACAACTGGCCGCTGCTGCGCGAGGCCCTGAAGAGCATGGGCCGCGCCGACCTGATCGGCAACGGCAAGCACCACCTGATCCCCACGTTCCAGCCGCTGGTCGATGGCGGCTACCAGAGCGCGCGCAGGAAGAACAGCACCGCGCCCAAGGGCGGCGCGCCCGGCGTGGGCTACGCCATCAACAAGGACGGCAAGGCCGTCGCGCTGCGCCGCCGCCCGCAGGAGCAGCAGGAGCCCCAGGGCGACGTGCGCTTCCGCACGGCCCAGCCCCGGCCGGGGCAGATGCTGTCCCAGCACACGGGCCTGCCGCCGCGCAAGCGGCGCTAAGCTCCTATATCGATAGCTGCAAGCGCTTGCTAGGTAGGTGCTAAAGCCCAAAAAGACCATGAAAAAACCGCCCGAGGGCGGTTTCTCATTGGCGGGTGGCCGAAGAGGCTCAGATCACCTTGGCGATCGACTGGCATACGTAGTCGATATTCTTGCTGTTGAGCGCGGCCACGCACATGCGGCCCGTGTCGGTGCCGTAGACGCCGAACTCGCTCCTCAGGCGCACCATCTGGTCCTTGGACAGGCCCGAGTAGCTGAACATGCCGATCTGCGTGGTGATGAAGCCCATGTCCTGCTTCACGCCGGCGGCTTTCAGGCCGTCCACCAGCTTCTGGCGCATGGCCTTGATGCGCACGCGCATCTCGCCCAGTTCCTTTTCCCACAGGGCGCGCAGCGCGGGGTCGTTCAGCACCGCGGCCACCACGGCGCCGCCGTGCGTGGGCGGGTTGCTGTAGTTGGTGCGGATGACGATCTTGAGCTGGCTGAGCACGCGCGCGGCCTCGTCCTTGTCGTTGGCCACCACCGACAGCGCGCCCACGCGCTCGCCGTACAGGCTGAAGCTCTTGCTGAAGGACGTGGAGACGAAGATGTTCAGGCCCGCGGCGACGAACTTGCCGATGACGGCGCCGTCCTCGGCGATGCCGTGGCCGAAGCCCTGGTAGGCCATGTCGAGGAAGGCCACGAGGCCCTTGGCCTTGACCACCTCGATCACCTTGTCCCACTGCGCGGGCGTGATGTCGTAGCCCGTGGGGTTGTGGCAGCAGGCGTGCAGCACGGCGATGGTGCCGGGCGCGGCGGCCTGCAGGTCGGCCAGCATGCCGTCGAAGTCCACCGAGCGCGTGGCGGCGTCGTAGTAGCGGTAGCTGCCCACCTCGAAGCCCGCGTTGGTGAAGATGGCGCGGTGGTTCTCCCAGCTCGGGTCGGAGATCAGCACCTTGGCATCCGGGCTGACCTTTTTCAGGAAGTCGGCGCCGATCTTCAGGCCGCCCGTGCCGCCGATGGCCTGCACCGTGGCCACGCGGCCGGACTTGACCACGTCGGAGTCGGCGCCGAACACCAGCGCCTTGACGGCGTTGTCGTAGGCGGCGATGCCGTCGATCGGCAGATAGCCGCGCGCCGTGGGCTTGTCCATCATGGCCTTTTCGGCCGCCTGCACACACTGCAGCAGGGGCAGCTTGCCGTTGTCGTCGAAGTACACGCCCACGCCCAGGTTGACCTTGGCGGGGTTGGTGTCGGCGGCGAATTGTTCGTTCAGACCCAGGATGGGGTCGCGGGGTGCCATTTCGACGGCAGAAAACAGAGACATGAAGAATCCTTGAGGGGGGTGGAATTTCTCGCGCGTGACCCCAGGTGCAGTAGGCTTTCGGGTCAGCCCGCAATTTTAATGAACGACGCGCGTCCGGGTGTCGTTGACCGCCGCCATGCAACCAGCCGCCACTGCCGCGCCCGCACCCGCCGGGCAGTTCGTCCACTTTCCCGACTCGCCGTTCGAGCTGTTCCAGCCCTATCCGCCGGCGGGCGACCAGCCCGAGGCCATCGCCAAGCTGGTGGAGGGCGTGCGCGACGGCGAGGTGTTCCAGACCCTGCTGGGCGTGACGGGTTCGGGCAAGACCTTCACCATGGCCAACGTGATCGCCCGCCTGGGCCGTCCGGCCATCGTGTTCGCGCCCAACAAGACGCTGGCGGCGCAGCTCTACAGCGAGTTCCGCGAGTTCTTCCCCAAGAACGCGGTGGAGTATTTCGTCAGCTACTACGACTACTACCAGCCCGAGGCCTACGTGCCGCAGCGCGACCTGTTCATCGAGAAGGACAGCGCCATCAACGAGCACATCGAGCAGATGCGCCTGTCTTGCACCAAGAGCCTGCTGGAGCGCCGTGATGTGGTCATCGTCGCCACCGTGTCGGCCATCTACGGCATCGGCAACCCCGAGAGCTACCACCGCATGGTGATGACGCTGCGCGCCGGCGACAGGATGGGCCAGCGCGAGGTGATCGCCCAGCTGATCCGCATGCAGTACCAGCGCAACGACCAGGACTTCTCGCGCGGCAAGTTCCGCGTGCGCGGCGACACCATCGACGTGTTCCCGGCCGAGCATTCCGAGCTCGCGGTGCGCATCGAGCTCTTCGACGACGAGGTCGAGAGCCTGCAGCTGTTCGACCCGCTCACCGGGCGCGTGCAGCAGAAAATCCCGCGCTTCACCGTCTACCCCAGCAGCCACTACGTGACGCCGCGCGACGTGGTGCTGGGCGCCGTGGAGACCATCAAGGAGGAACTGCGCGAGCGCCTGGAGTTCTTCGCCAGGGAGGGCAAGCTGGTCGAGGCCCAGCGCCTGGAGCAGCGCACGCGCTTCGACCTGGAGATGCTGTCCGAGGTGGGGCACTGCAAGGGCATCGAGAACTACACGCGCCACCTCTCGGGCGCCGCCCCGGGCGAGCCGCCGAGCACGCTCACCGACTACCTGCCGCCCGATGCGCTGATGTTCCTCGACGAGAGCCACCAGATGATCGGCCAGCTCAACGCCATGTACAACGGCGACCGCTCGCGCAAGACCACGCTGGTCGAATACGGCTTTCGCCTGCCTTCGGCGCTGGACAACCGCCCGCTCAAGTTCGAGGAGTTCGAGCAGCGCATGCGCCAGGTGGTCTTCGTCTCGGCCACGCCGGCGGACTACGAGAAGGAGCACTCGGGCCAGATCGTGGACCAGGTGGTGCGCCCCACGGGCCTGGTCGATCCCGAGGTGGAGGTGCGCCCGGCCAGCACCCAGGTCGACGACGTGCTGCAGGAAATCCGCCTGCGCGTGGAGAAGAACGAGCGCGTGCTCATCACCACGCTGACCAAGCGCATGGCCGAGCAGCTGACCGACTACCTCGCCGACAACGGCGTGAAGGTGCGCTACCTGCACTCCGACGTGGACACCGTGGAGCGCGTGGAAATCATCCGCGACCTGCGCCTGGGCGCCTTCGACGTGCTGGTGGGCATCAACCTGCTGCGCGAGGGTTTGGACATCCCCGAGGTGTCGCTGGTCGCCATTCTGGACGCCGACAAAGAAGGCTTTCTGCGTGCCGAGCGCAGCCTGATCCAGACCATTGGCCGCGCGGCGCGCAACGTCAACGGCAAGGCCATTTTGTACGCCGACCGTGTGACCGACTCGATGAAAAAAGCCATCGGCGAGACGGAACGCCGGCGTGCCAAACAGATCGCACACAACGAGGCGCTGGGGATCACGCCGCGCAGCATTGTCAAGCAGGTAAGAGACCTGATTGACGGCGTCTACAGCGAAAAGGCCGGCCAGGAGGCGTTGCGCCTGGAGCAGGAGGCGGCGCGCCACGCCGAGCTCGAGGAGATGTCCGAAAAGGACATCGCGCGCGAGATCAAGCGGTTGGAGAAACGCATGCTGGAACATGCGCGCAACCTGGAATTCGAACAGGCCGCGCGTGTGCGCGACGAGCTAGCCCGCCTGAAGGACCGGGTCTTTGGCGCCCATGGCGGCGACCATGTCCCGGCCTGAGCGCGGCACCGGGTGTGTGACCGGGCGGGGGGAAATGCGACTGTGCAGTCTAGTTACCCGACAAAATTGATAGGGTTTGTGCTATACTCCCACCAACTACTCAACTAATAGAGCCTAGCGAAGACAAGGGCCTCGGGGCAGCGGTTACGGGCTGCCAGCTCCGTGGAAAGGGCGGAGACGGTGCCAGGGCGTGGATCAAGCCATGTCCGGGCGTTTTGATAACGATCAAGCCTAGACAAAGGAGCTTGCGATGCGTCTCACTACCAAAGGCCGTTTTGCGGTCACCGCCATGATCGACCTGGCCCTGCGCCAGAACAATGGCCCCGTCACCCTGGCGGCCATCAGCCAGCGCCAGCAGATTTCGCTGTCCTACCTGGAGCAGCTGTTCGGCAAGCTGCGTCGTCACGAACTGGTGGAGTCCACGCGTGGCCCCGGCGGCGGCTACACGCTGGCCCGCAAGGCGGGCGATATTACCGTAGCCGACATCATCGTCTCCGTGGACGAGCCCATCGACGCCACGCAATGCGGCGGCAAGGAGAACTGCCTGGGCGAGGCGGGCCGCTGCATGACGCACGACCTCTGGGCCACGCTGAACCAGCGTATGGTGGAGTTCCTCGATTCCGTGACGCTGCAGAAACTGGTGGACGACCAGCTCGCCAAGGGCGTGCAGATCGAGGACAAGCCCGTCACGCGCCGCGCCATCTCGACCACGCCGGTGGTCAAGCCCATCCGCGTGAATGCGCCCAACTCGGTGTTCGCCCTGGGCAACGCCTTCGCCAAGTCCTGAGCCTTGCAGGCCGATGCCGCACCATTCGTTTGATTCCAGACTTTCGCCAGCCAGCGCCTTCCATTCGAGCCAGCCATGGACATGACTCCGCATTTCCCCATTTACCTTGACTACGGCGCCACGACTCCCGTGGACGGCCGGGTCGTCGACGCGATGATTCCCTGGCTGCGCGAGCACTTCGGCAATCCGGCGTCGCGCAGCCATGCCTGGGGCTGGGAGGCGGAAGAGGCCGTGGAGAAGGCCCGCGGCCATGTGGCCGATCTCATCGGCGCCGACCCGCGCGAGATCGTCTGGACCAGCGGCGCGACCGAGTCGAACAACCTCGCCATCAAGGGCGCGGCCCATTTCTACAAGGGCAAGGGCAAGCACCTCATCACCGTCAAGACCGAGCACAAGGCCGTGCTGGACGTGATGCGCGAGCTTGAACGCCAGGGCTTCGAGGTCACCTACCTCGACGTGCAGGAGAACGGCCTGCTCGACATCGAGAAGTTCAAGGCCGCGCTGCGCCCCGACACCATCCTCGCCAGCGTCATGTTCGTGAACAACGAGATCGGCGTGGTCCAGGACATCCCGGCCATCGGCGCCCTGTGCCGCGAGAAGGGCGTGATTTTCCATGTGGACGCCGCCCAGGCCACCGGCAAGGTCGAGATCGACCTGGGCCGGCTGCCCGTGGACCTGATGAGTCTGGCATCGCACAAGACCTACGGCCCCAAGGGCATAGGCGCGCTGTACGTGCGCCGCAAGCCGCGCGTGCGCATCGAGGCGCAGATGCACGGCGGCGGCCACGAGCGCGGCATGCGCTCGGGCACGCTGCCCACGCACCAGATCGTGGGCATGGGCGAGGCCTTCCGCCTCGCCAGGCTGGAGATGGTGCAGGACCTGGCCAAGGTGCGCGCGCTGCACGAGCGCCTGCTCAATGGCCTGAAGGACATCGAGCAGGTGTTCATCAACGGCGACCTGCGGCAGCGCGTGCCCCACAACCTGAACATAAGCTTCAACTACGTGGAGGGTGAATCGCTGATCATGGGCATCAAGGGCCTGGCGGTGTCGAGCGGTTCGGCCTGCACCTCGGCCAGCCTGGAGCCCAGCTACGTGCTGCGCGCGCTGGGGCGCAGCGACGAGCTGGCGCACAGCAGCCTGCGCATGACCATCGGCCGCTTCACGACCGAGGAAGAAATCGACTACGCGATCAGCACCATCCGCCACAACGTGGCCAAGCTGCGCGAACTGAGCCCCCTGTGGGAGATGTACCAGGATGGCGTCGACCTGAGCACCATCCAGTGGGCGGCCCACTGACAGACTAGGAGGAACACACACCATGGCTTATTCCGACAAAGTGATCGACCATTACGAAAACCCCCGCAACGTCGGTTCGTTCGACAAGGGCGACGACACCGTGGGCACCGGCATGGTGGGCGCGCCCGCCTGCGGCGACGTGATGAAGCTGCAGATCAAGGTGAACCCCGAGACCGGCGTGATCGAGGACGCGCGCTTCAAGACTTACGGCTGCGGCTCGGCCATCGCGTCGTCGTCGCTGGTGACCGAATGGGTCAAGGGCAAGACGCTGGACGAGGCGGCTGCGCTCAAGAACAGCCAGATCGCCGAGGAACTGGCGCTGCCGCCCGTGAAGATCCACTGCTCCATCCTGGCCGAGGACGCGATCAAGGCGGCCGTGAACGACTACAAGGCCAAGCACGAAGCGGCCGTGGAAGCCGCCTGATACGACCATGGCCATCACGTTGACCGAAGCCGCTGCCCGGCATGTGACCCGCTACCTTGCCCGCAGGGGCAAAGGGCTTGGCGTGCGTCTTGGCGTCAAGACCACGGGCTGCTCGGGCCTGGCCTACAAGCTCGAATACGTGGACGAGCAGGCTCCAGAGGACATCGTTTTCGAAAACCATGGCGTCAAGGTGCTGATCGACCCCAAGAGCCTGGCCTATATCGACGGGACGGAGCTCGACTTCGTGCGCGAGGGCCTCAACGAGGGTTTTCGCTTCATCAACCCCAACGAGCGCGATCGCTGCGGCTGCGGAGAGAGCTTCCGCGTGTGACCGTGCCGTGAGTCAGCGCCGCAACCGCCATCGCCCGCTGCGCTGGCGGTTTTTTTTATGAATCTTCAATCCGACGATTTCGAACTCTTCGGCGTGCCGCGCAGCTTCGCGCAGGAGCGGGCCACGCTCGATGCCCGCTGGAAGGACCTGCAGCGCGAGGCCCATCCCGACCGCTTCGCCGCGCAGGGGGCGGCCGCGCAGCGCGTGGCCATGCAGTGGTCGGTGCGCATCAACGAGGCCTACCAGCGCCTGAAGGATCCGCTCAGGCGCGCCGCCTACCTGTGCGAGCTCCACGGCGCGCCGATACGCGCCGAGGACAACACGGCCATGCCCGCGGCCTTCCTGATGCAGCAGATGCAGTGGCGCGAGGCGCTCGAAGAGGCCGCCAGCATGGCCGAGCTCGACGCCCTCGATGACGAGACCCAGGCCGCGCGCGGCGCCGCCATCGCGCGCTGCGGCGAGCTGATCGACGCGCGGCAGGACTACGCCGGCGCGGCGCGCGAGGTCAGAGCCCTCATGTTCATTGCGCGATTTGCGCAGGACATCGATTCGCGGCGCGAGCAACTGGGACAATAGCGGGTTGCCTCCACACCTTTGCCTTCGACTCACTCCATGGCGCTTCTGCAGATATCCGAACCCGGCCAGTCCCCCGACCCGCACCAGCGCCGCATCGCCATAGGCATAGACCTGGGCACCACGCATTCGCTGGTGGCCGCGATGAAGAGCGGCGTGGCCGAATGCCTGCCGGACGCGCAAGGCAGGGTGCTGCTGCCCTCGGTCGTGCGCTACCTGGCGGGCGGCGCCCGCCACATCGGGCATGAGGCCGCCGCGGCGCAGACCCTGGACCCGTCGAACACGGTGGCGTCCGTCAAGCGCTTCATGGGGCGGGGCCTCGCCGACATCGCCGGGCACGAGGCACTGCCCTACGACTTCGTTTCCTCGCAAGACGCGGGCGGCATGCTGCGCCTGTCCACGGCCGCGGGCATGAAGTCGCCCGTCGAGGTCAGTGCCGAGATCCTGGCCACGCTGCGCTTTCGCGCCGAGGACAGCTTCGACAGCGACATCTACGGCGCCGTGATCACCGTGCCGGCTTACTTCGACGACGCGCAGCGCCAGGCCACCAAGGACGCGGCGCGCCTGGCCGGCTTGAACCTGCTGCGCCTGATCAACGAACCCACGGCGGCCGCCATCGCCTACGGCCTGGACAATGCCGCAGAGGGTGTCTATGCCGTGTACGACCTGGGCGGCGGCACCTTCGACATCTCCGTACTACGCCTCACCAAGGGCGTGTTCGAGGTCATCGCCACGGGGGGCGACTCGGCCCTGGGGGGCGACGACTACGACGCGTTCCTCGCCGACTGGGTGCTGCAGCGGCTGGGCCTGCGGGCGCGCACGCCCGAGGACAAGGCCGCCGTGCGCCTGGCGGCGCGGGCCTGCAAGGAGGCTCTCACTGCTACCGAAACCGCAGCGTTCAGCGCAGACGTGGCGGGCCAGAGGGTCCATTTTGACGTAAAGCGTTCGGATTTTGATGCGGTCACCGCCGCGCTCACCCAGCGTTCGCTCGCGGCCGTGCGCCGCGCGCTGCGCGACGCGCAGATCGGGCGGGATGACGTGCAGGGCGTGGTGCTGGTGGGTGGCTCCACCCGCATGCCGCAGGTGCGCGAGGCAGTGGCCGGGTTCTTCGGCCGCGAGCCGCTGACCAACCTCAACCCCGACGAGGTGGTCGCCATAGGCGCGGCCATCCAGGCCAACCAGCTCGCCGGCAACGACGCCGCGGGCGACCTGCTGCTGCTCGACGTGATCCCCCTGTCCCTGGGGCTGGAGACCATGGGCGGCCTGGTCGAGCGCATCGTGAACCGCAACGAGACCATCCCCACGGCCAAGGCGCAGGACTTCACCACCTACAAGGACGGCCAGACCGCGCTCGCGCTCCACGTGGTGCAGGGCGAGCGCGACCTGGTGCAGGACTGCCGCAGCCTCGCGCGCTTCGAGCTGCGCGGCATCCCGCCCATGGCTGCCGGCGCGGCGCGCATACGCGTGACCTTCACCGTCGATGCCGACGGCCTGCTCAGCGTGAGCGCGCGCGAGCAGACCAGCGGCGTGGAGGCGCGCATCGACGTCAAGCCCTCGTACGGCCTCTCCGACGAGCAGATCGCCCGCATGCTGCAGGACGGCTTCGCCACGGCGCAGCAGGACATGCGGGCGCGCGCCCTGGTCGAGGCGCGCGTCGATGCCGACCGCCTGCTGGTTGCCACGCAAAGCGCCCTGGACGCCGACGGCGACATGCTCGCGCCCGACGAGCGCGAGGCCATCGATGCCTTGATGCAGGCGCTGCGCACGGCGCTGGAGGCGGGCCGGGATGCGGCCGCCATCGAGGCCGCGACGAGCGCCCTGGCCAAGGGCACCGAGGCCTTCGCGGCCCGGCGCATGAACCGCGGCATCCGCGAGGCGCTGGCCGGCAGGAACGTGGACACGCTTTGACGCACCCCATCATCGACACCGGAACCTAGGCTGCCATGCCCGTCATCAGAATCCTGCCCCACCACGAATACTGCCCCGAGGGGGCCGAGATCACCGCGCCCGCCGGCACCTCGATCTGCGAGGCGCTGCTGGACAACAACATCAAGATCGAGCATGCCTGCGACATGAGCTGCGCCTGCACCACCTGCCACGTCATCGTGCGCCAGGGCTACGAGTCGCTCAACGATGCCGAGGAGGAGGAGGAAGACCTGCTCGACCGCGCCTGGGGCCTGGAGCCGCAGTCGCGCCTGTCGTGCCAGGCCATCCTCGCGCAGAGCGACGTGACGGTGGAGATTCCCAAGTACTCCATCAACCACGCCAAGGAGAACCACTGATGCCGCGGCAGATCGTCCTGGACACGGAAACCACCGGCCTGTCCGCCGAGAACGGCGACCGCATCATCGAACTGGGCTGCGTGGAGCTGCTGAGCCGCAAGCTCACGGGCAACAACCTGCACCTGTACCTGAACCCCGAGCGCGACAGCCACGAGGATGCGCTGAAGGTGCACGGCATCAGCAACGAGTTCCTGCGCGACAAGCCCAAGTTCGCCGAGGTGGTGCACGACATCCTGGAATACCTGCGGGGCGCCGAGCTCATCATCCACAACGCGAGCTTCGACGTCGGCTTCCTGGACAAGGAACTGGAGCTCGCAGGCCTGCCGCCGCTGGCCGCGCACGTGGACGGCGTCATCGACACCCTGGCCATGGCCAAGGAGATGTTCCCGGGCAAGCGCAATTCGCTGGACGCGCTGTGCGACCGCCTGGAGGTGGACAACTCGGGCCGCACGCTGCACGGCGCATTGCTCGACGCCGAACTGCTGGCCGACGTCTACATCAACATGACCCGCGGCCAGGATGCGCTGCTGATCATGGACGAGACGGCCAATGGCGAGGGCGGCGTGAAGGTGGCGGCCGTCGACCTGAGCCGCCTGGTGCTGCCGGTGCTGCTCGCCAGCGACCAGGAACTGGCCGAGCACGAGGACCTGCTCGCGCAGATCGACAAGTCGAGCGCAGGCAAAACAATTTGGCGTACTCGCGCCGAGGCGCAAAAAGCTATGCCATAATTGTTGGCTGTCGCCACAGCGGCAACGGGTGATTAGCTCAGCGGTAGAGCACTGCCTTCACACGGCAGGGGTCACATGTTCGATCCATGTATCACCCACCAGTTTTCAAGCTCCGGCCCATCGGGCCGAAGCCTTGGGCGATTAGCTCAGCGGTAGAGCACTGCCTTCACACGGCAGGGGTCACATGTTCGATCCATGTATCGCCCACCACATCAAACCCCTTGCAAAGCATGCCTTCAAGGGGTTTTCTTTTTCGATCGCCAGCCCGTATAAAGCCTCGAAGGAGATAAGCAATGAGCGATAGGGTGGATTGCGTCGTCGTCGGCGCGGGAGTGGTGGGACTGGCCGTGGCGCGTGCGCTGGCCCTGGCCGGGCGTGAGGTGATGGTGCTGGAGGCGGCCAACGCCATCGGCACGGAAACCAGCTCGCGCAACAGCGAGGTGATACACGCCGGCATCTACTACCCCCAGGGCTCGCTCAAGGCGCGGCTGTGCGTGCAGGGCAAGGCCATGCTGTACGACTACTGCGCGCAGCGCGGCCTGCCGCATCGCCGCTGCGGCAAGCTCATCGTGGCCACCTCGCCCCAGCAGCAGGCGCAGCTCGATGGCATCAGGCAGCGCGCGGCCGCCAATGGCGTGGATGACCTGCAGTGGCTCACGCGCGACGAGGCCAGGGCGCTGGAGCCCGAGCTCGAATGCGTGGCCGCGCTGCTGTCGCCCAGCACGGGTATCGTTGACAGCCACGCGCTCATGCTGGCGCTGCTCGGCGACTTGGAGAACGCCGGCGGTCTTCTGGCATTGAACTCGCCTCTCGAGCGCGCCCAGTGTTCGCCAGATGCTATTCATCTAGAAGCAAGGGACGGCACCCGCATCAGTGCGCGCACGGTGGTGAACGCGGCCGGCCTGCATGCGCCGGACCTGGCGCGCCGCTTCGCGGGGCTCGATCCCGCCCACGTGCCGCGGGCGGCGTATGCCAAGGGCAACTACTTCACGCTGTCGGGCCGCGCGCCGTTCAGTCGACTGATCTACCCGGTGCCCGAGGCCGCCGGGCTGGGCGTGCACCTGACGCTGGACCTGGGCGGTCAGGCCAAGTTCGGGCCCGACGTGCAGTGGGTGGACGGCCCGGACGACCTGGTGGTGGACGCCGGCCGCGCACAGGGCTTCTATGCCGAGGTGCGCAAGTACTGGCCGGGCCTGCGCGATGGGGCGCTGGCTGCGGGCTATGCGGGCATCCGCCCGAAGATCCACGAGCCGCAGGAGCCCGCAGCCGATTTCGTGATCCAGGGGCCGCGCCAGCATGGCGTGGCCGGGCTGGTCAACCTGTTCGGCATCGAGTCGCCGGGGCTGACCAGCGCGCTGGCCATCGGCGCATATGTGTCGGACATGTTCTCTGATCGAAGCGCTTGATTCCTGTCGAAAAGCACGCCCTGGCGATGTGCCATTCTTGAAACGGGCTGGCTGGGCTAAGATGAAGCATCCGCCTACATGTTTGCCATGGATGGCGTCTTGCCGTTGTTTCCTGCTATGAAAGGCTTGTCTATGACCTCCGTATCCGAAACCATCTCCACGACCCAGGGCGAGCTCGAGAAGCTGGTCGGCGACCTGCGCGGCCTGCTGGCCAACAGGGATCTGGACGGGATTCCTGAGATCAAGCAGCTGCGCCAGCGCCTCGACGATGGCGTCCAGACCGTGCGCGATGCCGCCGTGCGCGCCGCCCAGCAGGCTGCCGACCAGGCCAAGGACGCCGCCCGTGCGGCAGACCGCTACGCCCACGACGAGCCCTGGCGCGTGGCCAGCGCGGCGCTGGCCGTGGGCGCGCTGGTGGGCTTTCTGCTGGCGCGCCGCTGAGCGCTACCTGCCGGCAGTCGACCGATGGGGCGCATGAACTGGATCTCGCTGCTGAACCTGCAGGGCCTGGCGGCGCGCTGGCGCACCGCCATTTCCGAGGGTGCGACCGCGGTGGAAGACCGCATGGAGCTTGCGCGCCTGGAGTGGGCCGAGCACAGACGCCGCATGGCGCTGCTGGCGCTGCTGCTGGTCGTCTTCGGTACGCTGGCCGTGGTGGCTTTGCTGCTCCTGTCGGCGGCTGTGCTGGTGCAATTCTGGGATACGCCCCAGCGTGCGCTGGTGGCCTGGATTCTGGCGGGCGTGTGGTGCGCGGCCTGCGGCGGCGTGCTGGTGGCCCTGGTGTCGCTGGCGCGCCGCTCCCGCAACGCCTTCGCGCTCACGCGCCGGGAGCTGGCGCAGGATTGGCACGTGATCAAGGAGCAGCTCTGATATGCCGATGTCTCCACGCCAACCTACGCCCGAGCAGCAACAGGTGCTCGACCGCATCCTGGCGCAGCGCGAGCGCCTGCGCGCGCGCCGCGACGCCATGCGCCAGGCGCGCGCCGCGGCGGCCCCGCAGGGGCGCGTGAACCCCGGGGACCCGCTGATCGCGCGGTTCGTCAGCTTTGCCCGCCTGCATCCCCTGGCGGTCGCGGCCGTGCTGGGCGTTGCCGCGCTGGCGGGTCCCGGCCGCGTGGTGCGCTGGGCGGGCGTGGTGTTGCCCGCCATCCTGCGCATGCGGCGCGGCTGACAGCTGCCCATCCATCGCCAAGGGCCGCCATGCGCGGCCCTTGCCTTTGGCTTCAGCGCATGGCCCGGATGGCGCGCGCGGCGCGGCTCACGAGGGCGGGGCCCTCGTAGATCAGGCCGGTGTAGATCTGTACCACGTCGGCGCCCGCGCGGATCTTGCCGACGGCGTCTTCGGCGCTCATGACGCCGCCCACGCCGACGATGGGGAAGGCCGGGCCCAGCGCGGCGCGCAGCTGGCGGATGACGGCGTTGCTGGCTTCGCGCACGGGCGCGCCGCTCAGGCCGCCGGCCTCGCCCGCGTGGGGCAGGCCCTGTACGGCGTCACGGGCGATGGTGGTGTTGGTGGCGACCACGCCGTCCATGCCGTGGCGCGTGAGCGTGGCGGCGATCACGGCGACCTGCGCCTCGTTCAGGTCGGGGGCGATCTTCACGAAGATGGGCACGCGCCGGCCCTGGGCGGCGGCCAGCTTCTCGCGGTGGTCGGCAATCGCGCCCAGCAGCGCGTCCAGCGCCTCGTCGCTCTGCAGTGCGCGCAGGTTCTGGGTGTTGGGCGAGCTGATGTTCACCGTCACGTAGTCCGCGTGGGGGTACACGCCCTCCAGGCAGGCTAGGTAGTCGCCCGTGGCCTGCTCGATGGGCGTGGCGGCGTTCTTGCCGATGTTCAGGCCCAGCAGCAGGGGCTTGCCCTGGGCGCGCACCTGCGAGCGGCGCACGTTGGCGATGAAGGCGTCCAGCCCCTCGTTGTTGAAGCCCAGACGGTTGATGAGCGCGCGCGCCTCGGGCAGGCGGAACATGCGCGGCTTGGGGTTGCCGGGCTGCGCCTTTGGGGTGACCGTGCCCACCTCGACGAAGCCGAAGCCCATGGCGGCCAGGGCGTCGATGCAGCGCGCGTTCTTGTCCAGCCCCGCGGCCAGGCCCACGCGGTTGGGAAAGGTCAGCCCGGCCAGCTGCACGGGATCACTCACCGTTTCATTGCACCAGGCCCATTGCAGGGGCGTGCGCTGGCCGCGCGCCAGCATGTCCATGGTCAGTTCGTGGGCGGCTTCGGCGTCCATGCCGAAGAGAAAAGGGCGGGCGAAGGCGTAGGGAAGTAGGGACATGGGGATAATTGCGGATTCACTCGCGATTTTCCCCCATGACTGCACCCACATCCCTCTCCCAAGACGAACTCAAGACCCTGGTCGGCCGGGCCGCGCTGGACTACGTGGTGCCCGGCGAGATCGTGGGCGTGGGCACGGGCTCCACGGTCAACAAGTTCATCGATGCGCTGGCGACGGTCAAGGAGCGCATCGGCGGCGCGGTATCGAGCTCGGAGGCCAGCACCGCGCGGCTCAAGGCGCTGGGCATCCCGGTGCTCGACGCCAACGAGGTGGCCTCGCTGTCGGTCTACATCGACGGCGCCGACGAGATCGACGGCCGCGGCTACATGGTCAAGGGCGGCGGCGCGGCGCTCACGCGCGAGAAGATCGTGGCGGCGCTGGCGCAGCGCTTCGTCTGCATCGCGGACGAGTCCAAGCTGGTCAGCGTGCTGGGCGCTTTCCCGCTGCCGGTCGAGGTGATTCCCATGGCCGCGTCGCAGATCGCGCGGCGTTTCGAGTCGCTGGGTGGGCAGGCCACGCTGCGCCTCAGGGACGGCCGGCCGCTCGTGACCGACAACGGCCAGCACATCCTTGACGTTCGGGGCCTGGCGATCGGCGACCCGCTGGCGTTCGAGAGCGAGGTGAACCAGTGGCCCGGCGTGGTCACCGTGGGCGTGTTCGCGCGCCAGAAGGCCCATGTGTGCCTGCTGGGCACGGCGCAGGGCGTGCGCACGCTGAAGTTCTAAAAGACGATGCCCGCCGGGTTGGCGGGCGTGCGGCCGGTGGGTGGCGTGGCGGGCGCCGCGGGGCGTGCTGCGGGGGCCGCAGGCGCGCTCTCTGCCTCCGGTACCGCAGGCCTGGCCTGCACGGCGACGAGCGGGGTTGCCGGGGGGCGGCGGTAGCCGGGGGGCAGCTGCGACTGGCGGGGATAGCCGGCCGCGTCCAGGTACTGGCTCCACTCGCTGTCGGAAAAGCCCTTGAGCTGCTGCCCGCCTATGGTGCCGAACGGCAGGCTGGATTCGCCGCTGAGCCGCCTGAGCGCCTCGATGTCCTCGTTGCTGCCCACGGTGCGCTCCGTGAACGGGACGCCGCGGCTGACGAGCAGGTTGCGCGCACTGTCGCAGGGCGCGCAGTCGCTGCCGGTGTACAGCGTCACGGGAAAGCGCGCGGCGATCTGGCGCAGCTGGTAGGGCAGGGCTTCGCTGCCGCCGCTGCCTTGCGCTCCGGCGCCGACCGGCGCAGCTTCGGCGCCGGCGGCGGGCGGTCGGTCGGAGAACGTGACCCTGCCATCCGGCCCCACGATGCGGTAGACCTGCTGGGCCTGCGCGGCCAGGGCCAGCAGCGTGCAGGCCGCCGCCGCGGCGGCATGGCGGATGAAGGTCATGCAGGTGCTCCTCATGTCTTGCCTGATTTAAAAATCATAGCTGCTGGCGCTTGGTATACAAGGTTTTCAGGTAGAAATTAGCCTGAATCCATTGGCTGGCAAGCGCTGGCAGCTCATTTTTTCATGATGCCATGCCCTGGTGGCGCAGCAGCGCGTCCAGCGTGGGCTCGCGGCCACGGAAGGCCTTGAAGGACTCCATCGCGGGGCGGCTGCCGCCGGCCTCCAGGATGCTCTGGCGGTAGCGCCGGCCGGTCCCGATGTCGGGCATGCCGTCCTCGCCGGCGGTTTCCTCGAAGGCGGCGTAGGCGTCGGCCGAGAGCACCTCGGCCCACTTGTAGCTGTAGTAGCCGGCCGCGTAGCCGCCCGCGAAGATGTGGCTGAAGCTGTGGGGCGTGCGGCTGAAGGCCGGGGGCCTGAGCACCGCGACCTCGTCGCGCACGCTCTCGAGCAGGGGCAGCGGGTCGTCCTTCGGGTCGTGCCCGGTGTGCAGCAGCATGTCGAACAGCGCGAACTCGATCTGGCGCAGCGTCTGCATGCCGGCCTGGAAGTTCTTGGCCGCGATCATCTTGTCGTAGAGCGCGCGCGGCAGGGGCTCGCCCGTCTCCACGTGGGCGGTCATGTGCCTGAGCACCTCCCACTCCCAGCAGAAGTTCTCCATGAACTGGCTGGGCAGCTCCACGGCATCCCATTCCACGCCGCTGATGCCCGAGACGTCGCGTTCGTTCACCTGCGTGAGCATGTGGTGCAGGCCGTGGCCGAACTCGTGGAACAGGGTGATCACGTCGTCGTGCGTGAGCAGCGGCGGGCGGCCCTGCACGCCCTCGGCGAAGTTGCACACGAGGTGCGCCACGGGGGTCTGCAGCTGGCCCGTGTCGGGGCGCAGCCAGCGCGCGCGGGCGTCGTCCATCCAGGCGCCGCCGCGCTTGGCGTTGCGGGCGGGCTGGTCCAGGTAGAACTGGCCGACGAGCTGGCCGCCGCGCTCGATGCGGTAGAACTCCACGGCGGGGTTCCACACGGGGGCCTGGTCGGGGCGAATGGCGACCTCGAACAGCGTCTCGACGATCTTGAACAGCCCGGCCAACACCTTGGGCGCCGGGAAGTACTGCTTGACCTCTTGTTCGCTGAAGGCATAGCGCGCCTCCTTGAGCTTTTCGGAGACGTAGGGCCAGTCCCAGGGCTGCGGGTCGGGCAGGTTCAGCTGTTCGGCGGCGAAGGCGCGCAAGTCGGCCACGTCCTTCTCCGCGAAGGGGCGCGCGCGGCGCGCGAGGTCGCGCAGGAAGTGCGTGACCTGCTCCGGCGTGTGGGCCATCTTGGGCACCAGCGATACCTGGCCGAAGTTGTCGTAGCCCAGCAGCCGCGCCTCTTCCTGGCGCAGCGCCAGGATCTCGGCCATGACGGCGCTGTTGTCGAAGCGCACGGCGTCGCCCGCGGCCTGGTCGGAGGCGCGCGTGACGTAGGCGTGGTAGAGCGTCTCGCGCAGCGCGCTGCTCCTGGCGAACTGCATCACCGGCAGGTAGCAGGGCATCTTCAGCGTGAGCTTGTAGCCCTCCTTGCCCTCTCCTTCAGCCGCGGCGCGCGCGGCCTGGACGACGTCGGCGGGCACGCCTTCGAGCTCATCGGCGCTCGCGTAGTAGGCGAAGGCGTCGGTGGCGTCGAGCACGTTCTCGCTGAATTTCTGCTGCAGCTCGGCCTGGCGTTCCTGGATGGCCGCGAAGCGCTGCTTGGCCGCGCCCTGCAGCTCGGCGCCCGAGAGGCGGAAGTTGCGCATGGCGTTGCCGAGGGCCTGGCGCTGCTCGGCGTTGAGCGTGGCAGGGTCGATGGCCTTGTACTTGGCGTACAGGCGCTCGTCGGCGCCCAGGCGGGTCCAGAACTCGGTGACCCGGGGCAGGGCGGCGTTGTAGGCGGCGCGCAGCTCGGGTGTGTCGGCCACGCTGCTCAGGTGGCTCACGGCGCCGAAGGAGCGGCCCAGTTCCTCGGTGGCCACGTCGAGCACGCGGGCTATCGAGTCCCAGCGCGCCGGGAAGTCCGGCTGGGTGACGGTTTCCAGCGCGGCGTTGGCGCGTTCGAGCAGCCGGTCCACGGCCGGAGCCACGTCGGCCGGCGTGATGCGATCGAACGGGATGTGGCCGGAGAAGTCGAGGAGGGGGTTGTTCATGCGGGTTTAGATGGCGTCGCCGTACAGGGGTTCAAGCTCAGAGGCGCTCCGCCGCTTCGAGCGTGTTGACCAGCAGCATGGTGATGGTCATGGGGCCGACGCCGCCGGGCACGGGGGTGATGTAGCCAGCCACTTCCTTCACGCCGTCGAAATCCACGTCGCCACAGAGCTTGCCCTCGTCGTTGCGGTTCATGCCCACGTCGATGACCACGGCGCCGGGCTTGACCATGTCGGCCGTGAGCACGCCCCGCTTGCCCACGGCGGCGACCACGATGTCGGCCTGGCGTGTCATGGCGGCGAGATCCGCCGTGCCGCTGTGGCAGATGGTGACCGTGGCGTTGGCCGCCAGCAGCATCATGGCCATGGGCTTGCCGACGATGTTGCTGCGGCCGATGACGACCGCGTGCTTGCCGCGCAGGTCCTTCATGCCGATGGATTCGAGCATCTTCATGCAGCCATAGGGCGTGCAGGCCTTGAAGCCGACCTCGCCCACCATGAGCGCGCCGGCGCTCGCGACGTGGAAGCCGTCCACGTCCTTCAGGGGCGAGATGGCCTCGATGACCTTGTGGTCGTCTATGTGCTTGGGCAATGGCAACTGCACCAGGATGCCGTGGATGGCCGGGTCGTTGTTCAGCGCCTCGACGCGCGCCAACAGCTCGGCCTCGGTCATGCTGGCGTCGTACTTCTCCAGCACCGAGTGGAAGCCCACGTCCTCGCAGGCCTTGACCTTGTTGCGCACGTAGACCTGGCTGGCCGGGTTGTCGCCCACCAGCACGACGGCCAGGCCCGGGGTGATGCCGCGCGCCTTCAGTGCTTGGGTGCGCTGGGCGACTTGCGCGCGCAGCTGGCGCGAGAGGGCGTTGCCGTCAATCAGTTGGGCAGTCATGTCTGGATTTTCGAGAGATACAAATGAAAAAGCTGCCTAGCGCTTGACAGGTATGCGCCGGCAGCTGCGGAAATGATAGCGTTCAGGCCTTGGCTGCTTGCTGCCCCAGGGCGATCTTGAGCAGGTCCGCCACGGTGTTGGCGTTGAGCTTTTCCATGATGTTGGCGCGGTGCGCCTCAACGGTCTTGATGCTGATCCCCAGGTCGTCGGCGATCTGCTTGTTCAGGCGGCCGGCGACGATGCGCTCGAGCACCTGGGCCTCGCGGCCGGTGAGCTTGGACAGCAGCGCGTCTCGGCTGGCGGCCTGCTGGTGGCCGGCGAAAGCCTCGCGGGCGCGGTCCAGCATGCGCTCGACCAGGCCGAGCAGTTCTTCCTCGTCGAAGGGTTTCTGGATGAAGTCGAGCGCGCCCTTCTTCATGGTGTTGACGGCCATGGGCACGTCGCCATGGCCGGTAATGAACACGATGGGCAGGGGCGACTTGCGCTCCACCAGCCGGTCCTGCAGCTCCAGGCCGGTCATGCCGCCCATGCGGATATCCACGATCAGGCAGGCCACCTCGCGCGGGTCGTAGCGGGTGAGAAAGGACTCGGCCGAATCAAAGCAGCGTACGCGGTAGTCCTTGCCTTCGAGCAGCCACTGAAGTGAATCGCGGACGGCTTCGTCGTCATCGACGACATAGACGGTGCCTTTTTTCGGAATCAAGCTCATGCAATAGTCCCAGGGGTTGACGTTGCTGCGGAATTGATAGTGGTCTCGGCCGTGTTGGCGAGCGGCAGCCAGAAAGAGAACCGGCAACCGGTGACCTCGTCGGCATTGTAGAGGTTCTCGGCGTGCATGCGTCCGTGGTGCGATTCGACGATGCTGCGGCACAGGTTCAGGCCGATGCCCATGCCCTCGCTCTTGGTGGAGAAGAAGGCCTCGAACAGATGGGCCAGTACCTCGGGCGCCAAACCCCTGCCGGTGTCCTGCACCGAGAACTCGATCACGTCGCAGCCGTCCACCTGGCGCGGCACCACGCGCAGCTCCACGCTGCGCAGCGCCGGCGGGCGCTGGGCCTGGGCGATAGATTCGGCGCCGTTCTTCATCAGGTTGATCAGCACTTGCTCGATCAGAATGGTGTCGGCCATGACTTGGGGCAGGCGGGCCGCCACGTAATGCGTCAGGCGCACGTTGTGGCGGCGCAGTTCGATGCTGGCCAGCTCCAGCGCCTCGCTGACCATCTCGTGCACGTCGGCCAGCGTGCGGTTGGGCTCGCTCTTCTTCACGAAGGCGCGGATGCGCTGGATGATCTGGCCCGCGCGCTGGGCCTGGTGGGCGGTCTTCTTCAGCGCGGCGAGCAGGGCCTCTTCGCTGAGCTGGCCGCCCTGGATGCGCGAGACCATGCCGCTGCAGTAGTTGCTGATGGCGGTGAGCGGCTGGTTGAGCTCGTGCGCCACGCTCGAGGCCATCTCGCCCATGGTAATGAGGCGGCTCACCGACTCGGCGCGCTCGGCCTGGCGCGCGGCCAGTTCCTCGGCCTGGCGGCGCGGCGTGATGTCGGTGGCGATCACCATTTGCGCCAGGCGCCCGTCCACCCAGTTCAGGTAGCGCGAGCGCACCTCCAGCCACTTGCCCAGGTCGGGCCGGTAGATCTCGGCGTTCTCCGAGTGGGCATGGGCCAGGGGATCGGAGGCCAGCAGGCCCATGAGGCTGTCGTCCTCGTGCCCGTCCACGCCGCCGCCGTGCGCGGGCAGCACGCCCGCCTGCGCGACCATCTCCAGGTGGCCGCTGGTCTGCGAGCCGAACCACTGGCGGTACAGGCGGTTGGCGAACAGCAGCTCCTGGCTGCCCAGCGGTGCGACGGACACCGAGGCGTCCAGCGCCTCGAGCACGATGGTGAAGCGCTCGTGCGAGGCCGTGAGCTGCTCGCGCACGCGGTTGGGCTCGGTGATGTCGGTCATCGACGTCATCCAGCCCGTCTGCTGGCCGCGGGCGTCGATCAGCGGCGAGACGTACAGGCGCGCGTCGAACAGCGTGCCGCTCTTGCGCCGCACGCGCACCTGGAACCCCCCGGGCACGGTCTTGCCCGAGAGTTCCTCGCGCAGGTTGGCGTGCAGCTTCTCGTACTCGGCCTCGGGCCAGTAGCTGTAGGGCGGGGTCTGGCCGATCAGCTCTTCCTGGGTCCACCCTGTCATCTGGCAGAAGGCGGCGTTCACGTAGGTGATGCGGCCCTCCAGGTCCAGCGCGCGCATGCCGGTGAGGATGGAGTTTTCCATGGCGCGGCGGAAATTGGTCTCCGCCACCAGCGCCTGCTGGGCCTGCATGCGCCGGCGCGTATGGCGCCAGGTGGCGATCAGCATCCACGTGGTCATGGCGCTCAGCGTGCCTACGAGCCAGAACAGGCCGCTGCCCACCATGCCCAGCGAGGTGCGGTAGGCCTGGGCGCGCAGCACCAGACCGTTGCCCACGGGGGAGACCGGGATCTCGTACTCGTTGGCCCTGGTGGTCCAGGGCAGCAGGGCGTTGTGCCGGGGCGCCAGCGGCGTGCCGGCCAGTGTGCGCCCCTGGCCGTCGATGAGCGTGACGGCGTAGCGCGCCAGCACCTCCGTGGGGGTGGCGTAGCGCAGCAGGCTGTCGATCGAGTATTCCGCCAGCACCACGCCGCCGAACTTGCCCTGCGGCGACAGCGGCACCTGCAACTGCAGCAGGGGCGCGGCGTCGTCGCTGCCAGCCTCGGGCTGGGAGTACACCGGCTGCTGCATGTCGCGCGCGAGCCTGAAGAGGTCTGCCGCCTCGCCCGTCTTGAGCACTTCGCCGCTCACGCGCAGCTGGTTGCTCGTCACCGTGGGGGCGGCGTGGCTCGCGCGGATGCGCCGGCGTTCGTCGATCCAGGTGATGGCCTGCAGCTCGGGGTACTGGCTGATGAGCGCCTCGGCGCGGCCCACGAAGTCGCTGCGCGTGAGGTCCCCGTTGGAGAGGTCGCGCGCGATGCGCATGACCTGCTCCTGGCGTTCGAGCAGGCGCAGGCGCACGCGCTGCTGGGCATATTCCACGTCGCGTTTGAGGGCCTCTTTCTCGCGCTCGATCTCTTCCGTGCGCAAATACCAGAAGGACACCGCGATGGCGGCCATGAACATCAGCACGGACGCCAGCGGCGCCAGCGCGGCGAAACGGTCCTGGCGCCCGGGCGAGAGGCTGCGCCACCAGGAACGCCACCAGCGGGCCGGCGCTTTCACGGCGGCGGCGGCGGGGGGGGCAGATGTTTCGGCGGGGTCCATGGGAGTCGAGTTTAGAGCGAGCCCCGTATTTTCGCGGGCTGGGCCGGGTGCCATTTCATCTGAAGAAATAATGTGCGTTCGCAGCAATATTTCATATTAAGAAATCAACGAGCACCATTTGAAATTTTAAAAAACTGTGCGAAACTTCGGGCACTATCCCTCCCATCACCACCGATTTGACAAGGAGACACCGGCTATGTCCGACCCAACCAAAGGCCTAGGCGCAAGCGACATCGACCAACAAGAAACACGCGAGTGGCTGGAAGCGCTCTCTGCGGTGATCGAGAAAGAGGGGCCGGAGCGCGCCCACTTCCTGCTGGAGCAGCTGCTCGAACAGGCGCGCCAGAGCAGCATCGACCTGCCGTTTTCGGCCAACACGGGCTACGTGAACACTATCGAGCCGGACCAGGAGGCGCGTTGCCCCGGCAACATCGCCATCGAGAAGCGCCTGCGCGCCTACATGCGCTGGAACGCCATGGCCATGGTGGTGCGCGCCAACCGTCTGCACCCGCACGACGGTGGCGACCTGGGGGGGCACATCGGATCGTTCGCATCGCTCGCTTCCATGTGGGGCGCGGGCTTCAACCATTTCTGGCACGCCGAGAGCGAGGGTCACGGCGGCGACTGCATCTACTTCCAGGGCCACAGCGCGCCGGGCATCTACGCGCGCGCCTACCTGGAGGGACGCATCACCGAGGAGCAGCTGGAGAACTTCCGCCAGGAAGTCGGCGGCAAGGGCCTGTCGAGCTACCCCCACCCCAAGCTCATGCCGGGCTTCTGGCAGTTCCCCACCGTGAGCATGGGCCTGGGCCCGATGATGGCGATCTACCAGGCGCGCTTCCTCAAGTACCTGCACGCGCGCGGCATCGCCAAGACGGACAACCGCAAGGTCTGGGTGTTCCTGGGCGACGGCGAGATGGACGAGCCCGAGAGCAAGGGCGCGATCAGCCTGGCCGCGCGCGAGAACCTGGACAACCTGATCTTCGTCATCAACTGCAACCTGCAGCGCCTGGACGGCCCGGTGCGCGGCAACGGCAAGATCATCCAGGAGCTCGAGGGCGACTTCCGCGGCGCGGGCTGGCACGTGATCAAGCTGCTGTGGGGCAAGGGCTGGGACGAGCTGCTGGCGCGCGACAAGAGCGGCAAGCTCAAGCAGGTGATGATGGAGACGCTCGACGGCGACTACCAGACCTACCGCGCCATGGACGGCGCCTACATCCGCAAGCATTTCTTCGGCAAGTACCCTGAGACGCTCAAGCTCGTAGAGCACCTGTCCGACGACGAGATCTGGGAGCTGCGCCGCGGCGGGCATGAGCCCGAGAAGGTGTACGCCGCCTTCCACGCCGCCAACGCGCACCAGGGCCAGCCCACGGTGCTGCTGGTCAAGACCGTGAAGGGCTATGGCATGGGCAAGGCCGGCGAGGCCAAGAACACGGTGCACCAGACCAAGAAGCTGGACGACGAGGACATCCGCTACATCCGCGACCGCTTCAACATCCCGATCCCCGACAGCGAGCTCGACAAGCTGCCCTACTACAAGCCGGCCGACGACACGCCGGAGATGAAGTACCTGCACGAGCGCCGCCAGGCCCTGGGCGGCTACCTGCCGCACCGCCGCACCCATGCGGACGAGAGCTTCACGGTGCCCGCGCTCGACACCTTCAAGGCCATCCTGGAGCCCACGGCCGAGGGCCGCGAGATCAGCACCACGCAGGCCTACGTGCGCTTCCTCACGCAGCTCTTGCGCGACAAGGCGCTGGGGCCACGCGTCGTGCCCATCCTGGTGGACGAGGCGCGCACCTTCGGCATGGAAGGGCTGTTCCGCCAGATTGGCATCTACAACCCCCTGGGTCAGCGCTACACCCCGGTGGACCGCGACCAGGTGATGTACTACAAGGAAGACGTTGCCGGCCAGATCCTGCAGGAAGGCATCAACGAGGCGGGCGGCATGTGCTCGTGGATCGCGGCGGCCACGTCGTACTCGACGAACAACCGCATCATGATCCCGTTCTTCGTGTACTACTCGATGTTCGGCTTCCAGCGCTTCGGCGACTTCGCCTGGGCCGCGGGCGACATGCAGGCGCGCGGCTTCATCCTGGGCGGCACCAGCGGGCGCACCACGCTCAACGGCGAGGGCCTGCAGCACGAGGACGGGCACAGCCACATCCTGTCGTCCACCATTCCCAACTGCGTGAGCTACGACCCGACCTTCGCGCACGAGGTGGGGGTGATCATGCAGCATGGCCTCAAGCGCATGGTGGAGAAGCAGGAGAACGTCTTCTACTACATCACGCTGCTCAACGAGAACTATCCCATGCCGGGCCTCGCCGCCGGCACCGAGGAGCAGATCCTCAAGGGCATGTACCTGTGCAAGGCCGGCGCGCAGGGCGAGCTGCGCGTGCAGCTGCTGGGCTCGGGCTCCATCCTGCGCGAGTCGCTGGAGGCGCAGAAGCTCCTGGCCACCGACTGGGGCGTGCAGGCCGACGTGTGGAGCTGCACGAGCTTCACCGAACTCGCCCGCGAGGGCCAGGACACGGCGCGCTGGAACCTGCTGCACCCGCTGGAGGCTCCGCGCCCGTCCTTCGTGTCCCAGCAGCTCGCGGACCACGGCGGCCCGGTCGTCGCATCGACCGACTACATGAAGGCCTTCGCCGAGCAGATCCGCGCCTTCATCCCGGCCGGCCGCTCCTACACCGTGCTGGGCACGGACGGCTTCGGCCGCTCGGACTTCCGCTATCGCCTGCGCGAGCATTTCGAGGTCAACCGCCACTACATCGCCGTGGCCGCGCTGAAGTCGCTGGCCGACGAGGGCCGGCTGCCCGCCGCCAAGGTGGCCGAGGCCATTGCCAAGTACGGCATCGACGCCGACAAGATCAACCCGCTGCACGCTTGAGGACCGAGGGAGAGAACCATGGCATTGATTCAGATCCAGGTACCCGACATCGGGGACTTTGACGAGGTGGGCGTGATCGAGCTGCTGGTCAAGCCCGGCGATCAGGTCGCGGCCGAGCAGTCGCTGATCACCGTCGAGTCCGACAAGGCTTCGATGGAGATCCCGTCCAGCCACGCGGGCGTCGTGAAGGCGCTCACAGTGAAGCTGGGCGACAAGGTCAAGCAGGGCAGCGTGATCGCCGAGCTGGAAACGGCCGACGCGGCGGCTTCTGAGCCAAAACCGGCTCCGGCGCCCGCCAGCCAAGCGCTGGCAGCTGCGGAATCCATAGCGCCCGCGGCGGCGCCCGCAGCGCCCGCGGCAGGCGGCCGCATCGAGGTGCGCGTGCCCGACATCGGCGACTTCAAGGATGTGGCCGTGATCGAGCTGCTGGTCAAGCCCGGCGACAACATCCGCGTCGAGCAGTCGCTGTTCACCGTCGAATCCGACAAGGCCTCGATGGAGATCCCGTCGCCCGCGGCCGGCGTGCTCAAGGAGCTCAAGGTCCAGCTGGGCGACAAGGTCAACATCGGGGACTTGGTGGCGGTGCTCGAAGGCGCCGCCCCGGCAGCGCCCGCCGCGCCGGCGCCTGCCCCCGCCCCCGCGGCGGCACCGGCCGCGCCCGTGGCTGCCGCGGCTGCAGCACCGGCGTCCGCGCAGTCCGCGCCCGCGCACGACCCCACGGCGACGCCATCGGGCCGGCTGCCGCACGCCAGCCCCTCGGTGCGCAAGTTCGCCCGCGAACTGGGCGTGCCGCTGGCCGAGCTCAAGGGCACGGGCCCCAAGGGCCGCATCACGGCAGAGGACGTGCAGTCCTTCACCCGCGCCGTCATGAGCGGCGCCGTGCAGACCCAGGCCCAGGCCGCCAAGGCCCCGGCCGGCGGCGGCAGCGGGGTGGGCATGGACCTGCTGCCCTGGCCCAAGGTGGACTTCAGCAAGTTCGGCGTGATCGAGCGCAAGGATCTTTCGCGCATCAAGAAGATCAGCGGCGCCAACCTGCACCGCAACTGGGTGATGATCCCGCACGTCACCAACAACGACGAGGCCGACATCACCGAGCTCGAAGCCTTCCGCGTCTCCACCAACAAGGAGAACGAGAAGAGCGGCGTCAAGGTCACCATGCTGGCGTTCGTCATCAAGGCCGTCGTCGCCGCGCTCAAGAAATTCCCCGAGTTCAACACCAGCCTGGACGGCGACACCCTGGTCTACAAGAGCTACTACCACATCGGCTTCGCGGCCGACACGCCCAACGGCCTGGTGGTTCCCGTGCTCAAGGACGCCGACAAGAAGGGCATCCTGCAAATCAGCCAGGAGATGAGCGAACTGGCCAAGAAGGCGCGCGACGGCAAGCTGGGCGCGGCCGACATGCAGGGCGGATGCATGTCCATCTCGTCGCTCGGCGGCATCGGCGGCACGCACTTCACGCCCATCATCAACGCGCCCGAGGTGGCGATCCTGGGCCTGTCCAAGGGCCAGATGAAGCCCGTGTGGGACGGCAAGCAGTTCGTGCCGCGCCTCACGCTGCCGCTGTCGCTGTCGTACGACCACCGCGTGATCGACGGCGCTGCGGCCGCGCGCTTCAACGCCTACCTCGGCCAAGTGCTGGCGGACTACCGCCGCATCCTGCTGTGAAGGAGACATCGTCATGGCAGTGATTGACATCAAGGTGCCGGACATCGGCGACTTTGCCGAGGTCGGCGTGATCGAAGTGCTGGTGCAGGTGGGCGACACCATCAAGGCCGAGCAAAGCCTGGTCACGGTGGAGAGCGACAAGGCCTCCATGGAAATCCCCAGCAGCCATGCCGGGGTGGTCAAGGAGCTCAAGGTCAAGCTGGGCGACAAGGTGGCCGAGGGCTCGGTGCTGCTGACGCTGGAGGTGGCCGAGGGCGCGGCCGCGCCCGCGGCTGCACCTGTACAGGAAAAACCGGCTCCAGCGCCGGCCAGCCAAGCGCCGGCAGCTCCTGTCGCGATAGCAAGCAGCTTCGGCGGAACGGCGGACGTGGAGTGCGACGTGCTCGTCCTGGGCGGCGGCCCCGGCGGCTACTCCGCCGCGTTCCGCGCGGCCGACCTGGGCCTGAAGGTCGTGATCGTGGAACGCTACGCCACGCTGGGCGGCGTGTGCCTCAACGTGGGCTGCATCCCGTCCAAGGCGCTGCTGCACGTCGCGGCCGTGATGGACGAGGTGAGCCACCTGAAGAGCGCTGGCATCGACTTCGGCGCGCCGCAGGTCAACGTGGACAGCTTGCGCGGCCACAAGGAAAAAGTCATTGGCAAGTTGACCGGCGGCCTGGCCGCCATGGCCAAGATGCGCAAGGTGACCGTGGTGCGCGGCTACGGCAGCTTCGTCGGCGCGAACCATGTGGAGGTGGAAGAAACTACCGGCGGTGGTCAGGACAAGACCGGCGGCAAGAAGGTCGTGGCCTTCCAGCGCGCCATCATCGCCGCGGGCTCGCAAGCCGTGCGCCTGCCCTTCATGCCCGACGACCCGCGCGTGGTCGATTCCACCGGCGCGCTCGCGCTGGCGGGCGTGCCGAAGCGAATGCTCATCCTCGGCGGCGGCATCATCGGCCTGGAGATGGGCACGGTGTACTCCACGCTGGGCGCGCGTCTGGACGTGGTGGAGATGCTGGATGGCCTGATGCAGGGCGCCGACCGCGACCTCGTCAAGGTCTGGCAGAAGATGAATGCCCACCGCTTCGACAACATCATGTTGAAGACGAAGACCGTGGGCGCCGAGGCCACGCCCGAGGGCATCAAGGTCACGTTCGCCCCGGCCGAGGAGGGCGGTACCGCCCCCGAGCCGCAGACCTACGACCTCGTGTTGCAGGCCGTGGGCCGCACGCCCAACGGCAGGAAGATAGGCGCCGAGAAGGCCGGCGTGGCGGTGACGGACCGCGGCTTCATCAACGTGGACATCCAGATGCGCACCAACGTGCCGCACATCTTCGCCATCGGCGACATCGTGGGCCAGCCCATGCTGGCGCACAAGGCGGTGCACGAGGCGCATGTGGCGGCGGAGGTCATCGCCGGCGAGCTGCAGGGCGACAAGGCGCTGGCATCCGCCGCGTTCAACGCCCGCGTGATCCCGAGCGTGGCCTACACCGACCCCGAGGTCGCCTGGGTGGGCCTGACCGAAGACCAGGCCAAGGCCCAGGGCATCAAGGTGAAGAAGGGCCTGTTCCCCTGGACGGCTTCGGGCCGCGCGATTGCCAACGGCCGCGACGAGGGCTACACCAAGCTGCTGTTCGACGACAGCCCCGAGGCGCATGGCCACGGCCGCATCCTTGGCGGCGGCATCGTCGGCACGCATGCGGGCGACATGATCGGCGAGATCGCCCTGGCGATCGAGATGGGCGCGGACGCCGTGGACATCGGCAAGACCATCCACCCGCACCCCACGCTGGGTGAGAGCATGGGCATGGCCGCCGAGATCGCCCACGGCAGCTGCACGGACGTGCCGCCGCAGCGCAAGTAACGCTACTTTTCTCGTAGCTGGCCGCGCAGGCTCCGCAAGGGCTGCGCGGCTTTTTTATTCCATTCCTGCCTACAGGTTTAAACTGCCGTTGATTTCAGCAGTTTGCGTGCGATTCATTGTCTAAACATTGAAAACCAAGGAGGCAGGCTCGATGAAATCAAACCTTGCACTGATTCTGCTGGCGGGCCTGCCCGCCTTGTGCAATGCGCAGCAGGTGCCCGCGATACCGGGAGGGCTTCCCAGAGACCCTGGCCCTAGCGCACAAAGACCCGATATTCCCAGAAATCCCGGGTCGGACCAAGAGGCACTCATGCAGCAGAGGTTGCTGATAAACAGCCAGACAGACGCCATCAAGGAACTGGCGCAGCAATTGAAGCTGCTCGAGCAGAGAGTCAAGAAACTGGAAGACAAGGGGGCATCAAATGGCCATTGAAGACGCGCTAGCCGCAATGGACAAGGCCCAGAACGCCTTCAACCAGACCGTTGCATCGGCATCTGGATCGTCAGTCCAGCCTTGGTCCGAGTCCTTGGTGAAATACCTTTCGATATCGGTGCTGGGTTTTATGATGATCTCGCTGATTCTTTGCACCACCTTGCTGTGGAGGCGAAATGCGGAGGCGTCGGAAATCCTGAGGATATTCGGAATCCTGAGTATCGTAGGGCTTTCGGCCTTGCTATTGATAACCGGCTTCAGCAACGAACAGCTCACGCCAATAGTGGGTCTTTTTGGCGCCATTGCAGGTTATCTATTGGGAAAGGATGCCAAGCCGAGTGGGTCGGGAAGCACCAAGGTCTGAATTCATCGCTGCGGCCCCGCCTCAAAGGACGGCAATGGTGAATGTCGATGAGTTCTTTGCCCGTTATGAGGAAGGGGCGGATTCCTTTGATCCAGACCTTATGTCCTCGCTATATACGGCCGAGTTCATGGCCGGCGACCCTAACGGCGTATCTGCATGTGGAGGCAACGCCCCTCGACGACAAATACACCATGGCCAAAGTCCATCGGCATATGACATTCGAGAAGCAGGCTGGCCATCCACTCGACTTCAAGTTCTTCATAACGTATTTCCTCTATGACCCGGGGGACGGGCCAAAGGCGGCATTCTGGATCTCGCATGACGACGAGCAGCGAGTCATGCGGGAAGCAGGGCTTGTTCCAAGTGACTAACTCCCTACCCATTTCAGGCAGGCGGAGCGGGTCTACAATCTTGGCGGCGCTGTCAAATCAATAGCACCCCACGCAGTTTCAGAAAGGGCTGTGCGGCTTTTTATCTAAAAAACACAAGGAGATGGACCCATGTTCAAGAAGATCGCCGTGGCGATGACCGCCGCTCTGGCTTTTTCGGGCGCCGCGTTCGCGGCATGGCCCGAGCGGCCCGTCACGCTCGTCGTGCCGTTCCCTCCGGGGCAGGCCACGGACATCTTCGCCCGCGCGCTGGCGGAAAGGCTGGGGCCCCGGCTGGGGCAGGCCATCGTGGTGGAGAACAAGGCGGGCGCGGGCAGCAACATCGGCTCCGAGCAGGTGGTGCGCGCCAAGCCGGACGGCTACACGCTGCTGGTGGCCGGCAGCGCCATGGCGGTGAACCAGACGCTCTACCGCAAGGTGAACTTCGATCCGCGCAAGGACCTGCAGGGCATCACGCTCGTCGCCAAGGTGCCGCTGGTGTTCCTGGCACATCCGGGCAGCGGCATCAAATCCATGCGCGACCTTGTGGCCAGGGCCCGCGCCGAACCCGGCAAGCTGAGCTACGCGAGCGCCGGCATCGGCGGCACGCAGCACCTGAGCGCCGAGATGGTTAAGGCCCGCGCGAAGATCGAGATCGAACACATTCCCTACAAAGGCAGCGGCCCGGCGCAGGCCGATTTCATCGGCGGGCAGGTGCCACTGATGGTGGATTCGGTCACGGCGGGGCTCGCCAACATCCAGGCGGGCAAGGCCGTGCCGCTGGGCGTCACCTCCAGCACGCGCTCGTCCCAGCTGCCTGACGTGCCCACCATCGCCGAATCGGGCTTGCCCGAGTTCAAGGGCTTCGAGGCCGTCGGCTGGCTGGGCCTGATGGCGCCCAAGGGCACGCCGCAGGCCATCATCGACACCCTCAACCGCGAGGCGGTGGGCATTCTGCGCAGCGCGGAGATGCAGAAGTTCATCCGTGACCGCGGCTCCGAGCCCACGCCCACCACGCCGCAGGAGATGGACCAGTTCGTCGCCAGCGAGATCGCGGAGTGGGGCAAGGCGGTGAAGCAGTCCGGGGCTTCGGTGGACTGAGCGCGAATCTTCTGGGACATGGCGGGTCGTGGCGCATTTCTGTAATTGCGCCATAATCGCGCCATCATGAGTCCTCCCGCTGATACCGCCAATCCGCCTGCTTCGCCGCATCTCCTGCTGCGGGCATTGCGCGGCGCGGGTCCGCAGGGTGCCTCCGTGGCGCAATTATTGGCGCAATTACCCGGCGTACCGCGCCGCACGGCCCAGCGCTGGCTGGCGCAATGCGTGGAGGCGGGGCAGGCCCGCGCCATCGGGGCGGGGCGGGGGCGGCGCTACGTGGCCGTGCGCGCCATGCCGCCGCCCGCCGCCGTGCACCAGGTGCGCGAGAGTGCCGAGTCTTCCTGGAGCACCGACGACCTGCCCAGCGGCCTCGCGCTCTCGCCCGAGGGGCGCGAGGTCTGGGCCTACGTGAGCCAGCCGCTCACGGCCCGCGCGCCCGTGGGCTACCAGCGCGACTGGATCGACGGCTACGTGCCCGGGCGCATCTTCTACCTGCCCGAGCCCGTGCGGCGCCAGCTGCACGCCATGGGGCGCACGCCCGACGAGCAGGCCCCTGCGGGCACGTACAGCCGCGCGGTCCTCGACCGGCTGCTGATCGACCTGTCCTGGGCGTCGAGCCACCTGGAGGGCAACACCTATTCGCGCCTGGACACGCGCGAGCTGATCCGCCATGGCACTGCGGCCGAGGGCAAGGCGCGCATCGAGACGCAGATGATCCTGAACCACAAGGCCGCGATCGAGCTGCTGGTGGACGCATCGGCCCAGCCCGGCCCGCCGTTCAGCCGCTACCTGCTGATGAACCTGCACGCCACCCTGGCCGAGAACCTGCTGCCCAACCCGGCCGACGAGGGCAGGGTGCGCCAGCATGCGGTAGACATCGGCCAGAGCGTGTTCCGCCCGCTCGACGCGCCGCAGGTGCTCGACGAACTGGTCGACGTGCTCATCGCCAAGGCCAACGCCATCGCCGACCCGTTCGAGCAGGCGTTCTTCATGATGGTGCACCTGCCGTACCTGCAGCCCTTCGCCGACATCAACAAGCGCACCTCGCGCCTGGCGGCCAATCTGCCGCTGTTCCGCGCCAACCTGTGCCCGCTGACCTTCGTGGACGTGCCGCCCGAGCTCTACGCGCGCGCCATGCTGGGCGTGTGCGAGATGGGCCGGGTGGAGCTGCTGCGCGACCTGCTCGTCTGGGCCTACGAGCGCAGCACGCAGGAATACGTCGCCATCCGCCAGACCCTGGCCGAGCCCGACCCGCTGCGCCTGGCGTGGCGCCAGCTCATCAAGGACACGGTGCACGCCGTCGTCACCCGGCCCGGCGCCGACGCCGTGGGGTTGGTGAAGCAGGCCGTGGCCGCCCACGTGCCCGGGCCCGAGCGCGCCGCTGTGCAGGCCCTCATCCTCGACGAGCTGCGCCGCCTGCACGAAGGCGTGCTGGCCCGCTACCGCCTGCGGCCCGGGCAGTGGCGGGATTGGATCGCGGCGCAGGGATGCTATTGATTTGGTAGCTTCAAGCGCTTTTTTTATGGGTGCTGGAGGCATTTTCATATAAAAGACGATGAAACGCACCCGCCTGCCATCCACCGCCACGCTCGCGGCCTTCGAGTGCGCCGCGCGGCACCTGAACTTCCGCCGCGCGGCCGACGAGCTGCACCTGACGCAGGGCGCCGTGAGCCAGCAGGTGCGCCTGCTGGAGGCGCAGCTTGGCGTGGCCCTGTTCGCACGCGTGCGCCAGCGCGTGCTGCTGACCAGCGCGGGCGAGCGCTACCTGCGCGAGGTGCGCCGCATCCTGCGCGAGCTGGGCGAGGTGACGCACCAGGCCATGGCCAGCGGCGACAAGGAACTGCTCAACCTCGCCGCCGTGCCCACCTTCGCGGTGAAGTGGCTGGTGCCGCGCCTGCCCGGGTTCTTCGCGGCGCACGGGCATGTCAGCCTGAACCTCGTGTCGCGCAGCGCGCCGTTCAACTTCGACGCGGAGCCGTTCGACGCCGCCATCCACTACGGTGAGCCTTCGTGGCCCGGCGCCGTGTGCACGCCTCTGTTCGAGGAGGACATGCGCCCCGTGTGCAGCGCGCACTACCGGCGCCTGCTGGACCTGCGCACGCCCGCCGACCTTGCGCGCGCCACGCTCCTGCAGCAGTTCACCCGCCCCTCCGCGTGGCAGGACTGGTTCGCCCACGTGCAGGCCGGGGTGATCTCGGTTTCGTTGCAAAATCGGAATCCTGAGTCAAAAAACTCCTTAGCGACAACAACTTAGCAGCGTTTTATAGTGTCTTCTGCATTGGGGAGGACGCTGATGTCGAGCTACCGGTACAGATTCGTCGGCTACGAGAAACTTCCTTCGGGCCTGAACGCTGATGACGTGCAACTGCACTGCCGCCTACCTGACCGGCTGGTCAAGGAGATTCGTGATAGCAACTATGACAAGCGCTATCACTTGGGGCTGGCCGTCCTTGAAGTCCCCTCGAATTTCTGAGCCAATCAGAAGTAGAGGTTGGGGAACAGTTTGACACGGTATTCGACCGGTGGGATTCGGCCGAGGGCTTCGTGGGGTCGATGGTGGTTGTATCGGTGCAGCCAGTCGGCCGTCATGTCACGCACCTCCTGCAGGCTGTCGAAGACGTAGCAATCGAGCACCTCGGTACGGTAGGTCTTGTTGAATCGTTCGACATAGGCGTTCTGCGTGGGCTTTCCGGGCTGGATGTGATTGAGAGCAATGCCCTTGCTCTGCGCCCATTGCGCTAAAGCATGGGCGATGAACTCCGGGCCGTTGTCCAAGCGAATCGACAGCGGTGCACCGCGTACTTCCACCAGTTCGTTCAAGGCCCGGATGACGCGAGCAGCCGGCAGGCTGGTGTCGACCTCGATGCGCAAGCCTTCGCGGTTGAACTCGTCGATGACGTTGAAGGTCCGTATGCGGCTGGCGAACCCATCTTGAATGAGGTGGTAAGGCTGAGCAAGATCGTGTGCACGCAACATTGGCGTGGACACGATGCTCAAAGACCCTCAGACCCCGCGCTATGCGCAGCGGCGCACGCACCGCACCTACACCCCGCAATTCAAGGCCGAGCTGGTGGCTGCCTGCCGACAGCCAGGCGCATCGGTCGCGGCGGTGGCCCTGCAACATGGCATGAACGCCAACGTGCTACACCGCTGGCTCAAGGAATGGGCGCAGGGATTTCACCGTCTTGAAGCTGGCGTCAGCACTGCAGTCGTTGCTTCCCACCCCGGCCTTTATCCCCATCGACCTGAGCGCAGTACCGCCGGCGTCTGCTGGTGAGCTGCCATCCGCGTCCTTGCCAACGCCAGCGGACGGCATCCGCATCGAATGCCAGCGCCCCGGCATGTCCGTGACCGTGCACTGGCCCTTGTCTGGCGCCGCCGAGTGCGCCCAGATGCTGCGGGAGTTGTTGCGGTGATCCGTATCGATGAGGCCTGGCTGGCCACCACCCCGCTGGACATGCGCGCGGGCACGGACACGGCCCTGGCGCGGGTGATCGCCACCTTCGGCGCGGCCCACCCGCACCATGCCTACGTCTTCGCCAACCAGAGAGCCAATCGCCTGAAGGTCCTGGTACATGACGGTGTGGGGCTGTGGCTGGCCGCGCGCCGGCTGCACCAGGGCAAGTTTGTCTGGGCACCTGCGGGCAGTCCGAACGTGGCGTTGGAACACGCCCAGCTCAACGCCCTGGTGCCTGGGCCTGCCCTGGCAGCGTGTGGGCTCGCAAGGTGCCATCAGCGTGGTCTGAATCGTCGGCGCAAGGGCGTGGCCGTGGCAATCGGGAGATGCGTCAATGGCTGGACCCAGGGTGAGCGGGCACACTGCCAGCCATGGTGATCGACGAGCAAGCCCTGAGCGAACTGGACGCAGAGCAACTGCGCGAAGTGACCCAGCGCCTGCTGGCCGAACTGCGTCACCAGCGCGCGCTCAACGAGAAGCTCACCTATGAGTGCGCGCTGCTCAAGCGGCTGAAGTTCGCCGCCCAATCCGAGCGGCACAGCGCCGATCAGAAGAGCCTGCTGGAAGACGAGATCGATGCCGACCTGGCGGCGGTCGCTGTCGAGATTGAGCAACTCCAGCCGCCTGCGGCTGCGCCCGAAGCCAAGCAACAGCCCAAACGCCAGCCGCTGCCGGCCCACCTGCCGCGCCGCGAAATCCGCCACGAGCCTGAGTCGACCACCTGCGCCTGTGGCTGCCGGATGCAGCGCATCGGCGAAGACGTGGCCGAGAAGCTGGACTACGTGCCCGGCGTGTTTACCGTGGAGCGCTACATCCGTGGCAAGTGGGCGTGCACCCAGTGCGAAACTATCACCCAGGCGCCGGTCGAGGCCCATGTGATCGATAAAGGCATCCCGACTGCCGGCCTGCTGGCCCAAGTGCTGGTGGCCAAGTACCAGGATCACCAGCCCTTGTACCGGCAGGAGAACATCTTTGGTCGCGCCGGCCTGGCGATTCCAAGATCCACCCTGGCGCAGTGGGTAGGCACCTGCGGTGCGCGGCTGCAACCGCTGGTCGATGCCCTGAAGGCCGAGGTGCTCGGCCACCGGGTGTTGCACGGTGATGAGACCCCGGTGGCCATGCTCAAGCCGGGCAGCGGTAAAACGCACCGGGCCTACCTGTGGGCCTATGCCCCGGGAGCGTTTGAAGCCACGCGGGCCGTGGTCTATGACTTCTGCGAGTCCCGCGCCGGAGAACACGCCCGCGCCTTTCTGGGGGACTGGCGCGGCAGCCTGATCTGTGACGACTATGCCGGCTACAAGGCCAGCTTTAGCCAGGGCGTGACCGAAGCCGGTTGCCTGGCACACGCCCGGCGCAAGTTCTTCGACCTGCACGCAGCGGGCAAGAGCCAGATCGCCGAATTGGCCCTGATGCAGTTCGCCCGGGTCTATGAGATCGAACGGCAAGTTCAGCCCCTGGCGGCACCAGAGCGGTTGCAGGTGCGCCAGCAGCACAGTCGGCCCATTCTGGACGCGTTGCACCAGTGGATGGTGCTGCAACGCCAGCAGGTGGCGGGCAACTCGGCGACGGCCAAGGCGCTGGACTACAGCCTCAAGCGCTGGGCAGCGCTCACGCGCTTCGTCGATGACCCGCAGCTGCCGCCGGACAACAATTGGATCGAAAACCAGATCAGGCCTGTGGCCCTGGGGCGCTCGAACTGGTTGTTCGCCGGCAGCTTGCGCGCGGGCCAGCGGGCGGCCGCCGTGATGAGCCTGATCCAGTCAGCGCGCATGAACGGGCACGACCCATATGCCTATCTCAAGGATGTGCTGACCCGGCTGCCCACGCACAAGGCCAGCCGGATTGAAGAACTGCTGCCGCATCGCTGGCAACCCATCGATATCTGATCATCAGCCATGGCCGCCAGCGGCGGTCAACATGGGTTTGCCGTGCGCTTACGAAGGTCCTAAACCGCCTGCCGGACCACAGCGCATCGGCCATGAAGTCGCAGCTCCAGCCCTGGTTGGGTTGGCCAGCGGCCTGTAGTGGCTGTTTGATGCGCGCGGGCAGCCGCTTCTTGCCGCGCCGTGGCAGGTTCAGCCGCAGTTCGCAGTACACACGCCAGAGCACCGTCTTGCCCCAGGGCTTGCCTTGGTGACGGGCACTGTCGTACAGCAGGCCAAAGCCGTGACGCGGGTTGAGCGCCATGTGCGTCTGGATGAAGGCGATGACCCCGGAGTCGTCGCGCGCAACGGCTCGGTAGCGCAGGGTGGAGCGGGCGATGCCGCTGGCCTGGCAGGCACGTCGCTCGCTCATGCCGTGCTCGTCCACGAGGGTTTGAACGACCATCTTGCGACGCTCCGGGGTCAGAGCTTTCGATCAACGACATCCTTGAGCGCGTGGTGCATCAGCGCCAGGTCGGCGTACATACGCTTGAGCTTGGCGTTCTCGTCCTGCAGTTGGCGAAGCTGCGCCAGGTGAGAGACCGTCATGCCCGAGAACTGACTCTTCCACTTGTAGTACGTCGGCTCGCTGATGCCGTGCTTTCTGCACGTCTCACCGACCTTGGCACCCATCTCGACTTCTTTGAGGATGCCCACTATCTGGGCTTCGCTGAATCTGGATTTTTTCACGTAGAGACTCCTGCCGGGGGAATTCTCTACTTCCGGGTGGTTCAGGTTTTCGAGGGGACTTCACTGCGGGACGGGCGGGAAGTCCTGCGCCGGCGCCAGGCCAAGCCCTGCGGCCACCCCAGCATGCCGCTGTCGCCCGCGCAGCACGAGGCCAAGTTCATGGCCTGCGCCGCGCCGGTGCTCGGCACCGCGAAGGCGCGGCGCCTGCTGCAGGCGCTTCACTCACCCCAACCCTGCTCGGCGCGCGAACTGGCGCGAGCACTTGCCCTTCCCTGCGCTTGAAGAAAGGAACCGCTGCCATGTTTTCCGCCATGCCTTCCATTTCCCGCCGCCGGCTCCTGCTCGCCGCCGCGGCGGCGCCCCTGGCTGCCCATGCCGGCCTTGCGCAGGCGCAGGGCAAGGAGACGACCATCATCGTCGGCTACCCGCCCGGCGGCTCGCTGGACGCCATGGCCCGCGTGCTCGCGCAGCGCCTGGGCGCGCTGCGCGGCCAGCCCGTCATCGTGGACAACAAGCCGGGCTTCTCGGGCAACATCGGCGCGCAGTTCGTGGCCAAGTCCAGGCCCGACGGCAGCACGCTGCTGATGACGGCGCTGACCACCTACGCCATCAACCAGAAGCTGATGGGCCCCAGCATGGGCTACGACCTGCTCAAGGACTTCCAGCACGTGGCCATCGTGGGCTATCTGCCCAACGTGCTCATCGTGCCGACCGTCCTGGGCGTGAACACCCTGCAGGACTTCATCAAGGCGGCCAAGGCCAGGCCGGGCGGCCTCTCCATCGCCACCACCGGCAACGGTTCGCTGGAGCACATCGCCGGCGAGATGTTCAAGCGCGCCACCGGCACCGACATGCTGGCCGTGCCCTACAAGGGCTCCACGCCCGGCGTGACGGACCTGATCGGCGGGCAGATCCAGGCTATGTTCGTCAACACCACCACGGCCATCAACAACCTCAAGACCGGCCGCATCAAGGCGCTGGCCATCGCCGGCCCCAGCCGCGTGGCGGCGCTGCCCGGCGTGCCCACGCTGGCCGAGCAGGGCGTGAAGATGAGCAACGACGTGGTGTCCATCTTCGGCATCGCCGCGCCGGCGGCCACGCCCGCGCCAATGGTCGAAAAGCTCAACGCCGACCTGAACGCCGTGCTGCGCGAGCCGGAGGTGAACGCCCGGTTCTCGGGCCTGGGCGTGGAAGTGGTCACCGAAAGCGCCGACCATGCGCGCGAGCGCATCGCCAGGGAAGTGGCCACCTGGGACAAGGTGATCCGCGAGACGGGCATCGCTCTCTGATCCTGATTCGATAGCTGCAGGCACTTGCCGGCAAAGCGTCGGAGGCCATTTTCATGCGGGATCGTCCGGCGGCCTGGCGCATGCCAGAATCGGGCCGCATTCAACTTCCCGCCTCCCATGCAAGCCCTGCTCGACGCCATTGCCGCCATGCCCCCGCCGGGCGATGCGCGGCGCATCTTCCACGGCCGGGGCGGGCTCCACCCGGGCTGCGAGCAGTGGACGCTCGACGCCTACCCGCCCGTCTTCGTGCTCACCAGCTTCGCGCCGGTGGACGAAGGGCAGCTGGCTGCGGTCGGCGATGCGCTGCGGGCGCGCTGGGCGCAGCTGGCGCCGGGCGAGCTGCTTCACTGGGTGTTCCAGCATCGGGGCGAGGCGCTGCGCCTGCAGGGGCGCAGCGATACGCGGCTGATGGCGGGCGGCGTGCCCGACCCGCACGTCGTCACCGAGGGCGGGCTGCGCTTTCGCGTGCACGTGCTGAGTGGGCAGAACCACGGGCTGTTCCTCGATATGGCCGAGGGGCGCCGCTGGGTGCGCGAATGGGCCACTGACTTCAAGGCGCGCGAAGGGCGGGGCGCGCGCGTGCTCAACCTGTTCGCCTACACCTGCGCCTTTTCGGTCGCCGCGCTGGCGGGCGGCGCGGCCCAGGTGGTGAACGTGGACATGGGGCGCGGTGCGATCGCCACGGGGCAGCAGAACCACCGGCTCAACGGCCTGGACGGCGCGAGCTTCCTGGCGCACGACATCTTCGCGTCGTGGGGCAGGATCGCGCGCGGCGGGCCTTACGACCTGGTGATCGCCGACCCGCCCAGCTACCAGAAGGGCAGCTTCGTCGCCGCCAAGGACTATGCGCGCGTGGTGCGCCGCCTGCCCGGCCTGCTGGCGCCCGGCGGCCATGCGCTGCTGTGCCTGAACGCGCCCGAGCTGGGCGAGGGTTTCGTGCGCGGCCTGGTGGACGACCTGGCGCCGCCGCTGGCTTTCGCGGGGCGCGTGCCGAACCCGGCCGCGTTCGCCGACGTGGACGGGGGGCGCGCGCTGAAGGTGCTGGTGTTCAGGGCCTGAACACGCTCTCGGGCGGATGCGGCGGGATCGTCCGGGTCGCCCGCTCGTGGCCCGGTGCAGGCCGGCGCCCACGGCCATGCCGCCCATGCCCGCGCCGCCGCCTTCTTCCCCGCCGCCCTGGCCGGAGCCGGGGCGCAGCGGGCCTTGCGGGGGAATCTCGGTGCCGGTGCGATGGGCTCCAGGTCCGGCGCCTCGCGGATGAATTGGCGCAGCGACACGACGAGCGCTGCCGTCTCCATGCTGCGGCCCGCCGCCAGGCCGCGCGCGGCGGTGGCGGCCAGCGCCACCTGCTCGGGCGTGCCCAGAAGGATCACGTCGGACAGAGCGGCCTTCACCGCGTCGCGCGTGCGGCGCTGGCGCCCGGAGCTGGCGGCGGCCTCTTCGGGCCCGGCCTGCCGCAGCTCGCGCAGGTGCGTGGGGCGCACGTGCAGCGACCCGGTGAACGAGCCGCCCAGCGTCTTGTAGGCCGCGATCAGCGTCTTCAGGCGCTCGTTGATCTGCCGGTTCTCGCGCTCGCGGCGCTTTTGCATGGTCTGCATGAACAGCTGCCGGATGCCCACCATCAGCAGCGTGGCCAGCAGCAGCCCGAGCAGGGTGGCGGCGCGCCATGGGCCGGCCGGGCCACAATCGGGCATTCCCTGTCCTCGAGAGAGCAACACATGAACACTCCCCGCATCGGCCTGGTCGGCGTGGGCCTGATGGGCCACGGCATCGCACTGAACATCGCGCGCAAGGGCCATGCCCTGACGGTGCTGGAGCACCCCGGCAACCAGCCGCTGGACGAGCTGCGCGCCCTGGGCGTGGCCAGCGCCGCAACGGTGCAGGACCTTGCGCGGCAGGTGCAGGTGCTGATCCTGTGCGTGACCGGCTCGCCGCAGGTCGAGGCAGTGCTGCTGGGAGAGCAGGGCGCGCTGGCCACGCTGCAGCCGGGCACGGTGGTGATCGACTGCTCCACGGCCATTCCCGCGTCCACCGAATCGGTGGCCAGGGCCGTGACGGCGGCTGGGGGGCGCTTCCTGGATGCGCCCATGACGCGCACGCCCCGGGAGGCCGCCGAGGGCCGCCTGAACCTGCTCGTGGGCGGCGACGCTCAGCTGCTGCAGGAATGCCTGCCCCTGCTGCAGTGCTTTGCCGAGAACATCACCCACACTGGCGCCGTGGGCAGCGGCCACCGCATGAAGCTGCTGCACAACTACGTGTCGCTGGGCAGCGTGGCGCTGATCGCCGAGGCCGCCGCCTGCGCGCTGGCCGCGCAGGTCTCGCCGCAGGTGTTCGTGGACGTGCTCGCCAAGGGCGGCGGCGGCGGCGTGGCGCTGGAGCGCCTGCGGCCCTACCTGCTGCAGCAGGACCCGTCCGGGCTGCGCTTCTTCATGTCCAACGCGCTCAAGGACATGGGCTACTACACCACCATGGCGCAGGACGGCGCCGCCGCGCATGGCATCGCCCAGGCCGTGCACGACACCTTCGCCAGCGCCGTGGCCGAGGGCGGGCCGCAGCGGCTGGTGCCCGAGCTGGTTGCGATTCTGGGTAAAAACACGCTCTAGCGCTTATCCAGAAAGCGCTGGTGCTGGATCAGGCCCGAGCGCAGCACCTCGGGCTGGTGTAGGGCAGGCCCAGGGTCGCGTCGGCGCGCAGCGCATCCGGCGGGAGCAGGGCGGCCGTCGACAGCGAGGCCATCGGCGGCGCGGTCGTGGCCTTGGCGGGGGCGGGCTCCCAGCGCGCCCGCGCGGGCCGTCACGAGCAGGCGTGCCGTGCCCGTCCAGGCGGGCGGATGGCGCGGCGTGCTGCGCCCGGCCGGGGCCGTCTGCGCAACTGGCTGGCGGCGGCGCAGGCGCCAGCGGTGCGCGGCCACGATGGCGGTGACGCTGCAGCAGCCCAGCAGGCTGATCGTCGTGATCGCGACGAAGAACGCGTCGTGCAGCACCAGCGTGCCGTAGGCCAGGCCGCTGAAGTGCGAAACCGCCCAGGAGCCCCAGGTCAGCAGCGAGATCGCTCGCGCGCCGTCGGTGCAGCGCCAGGCGGCCGGCCACGATCTGCGGCACGTAGGTGACGATGCGCGTGGAATTTATCGCCAAGTAGCTCCAGGCGATGGCCGCCAGCAGCGGCTCATTGGCAAGGCTGACCGGATCGACCATCGTCATGGCCGCGCTCCCGGTACGGGCGCCGCCGGGCGGAGGGGGCGCACGGTGCTGCTCCTGCACCGCCACCATAGGCCGCCGGCGTTGCTCGCGTCTTCAGTTGGATTGGCCCGCCGCCTTCCCGCCGAGGCAGTCGCGCAGGATCGCCGCCCATTCCTGCTCCTGCACCGGCGTGATCGACAGGCGGTTGCCGCGCTGCAGCACGCGCATTTCCGCGAGCGCCGGGTGCGCGCGCAGCTCGGCCAGCCTGACGAGCCGCGTCTTGCGGATCGCCTGCACGTCCAGCAGCAGCCAGCGCGGCTTGTCGGGCGTGGCCTTGGGGTCGTAGTAGTGCGATGCGGGGTCGAACTGCGCAGGGTCCGCGCGCACCCCCGAGGCCACGCGCGCGATGCCGGCGATGCCGGGCTCGGGGCAGCCCGAGTGGTAGAACAGCACGCCGTCGCCGATCCGCATCTCGTCGCGCATGAAGTTGCGCGCCTGGTAGTTGCGCACGCCGGTCCAGGGCACGGTGGCGCCGGGGGCGGCCAGGGCGTCGTCGATGGAGCACTCGTCGGGCTCGGACTTCATGAGCCAGTAGCGGGCCGGCCGTTCGGGCAACGTCATGGTTTGCGGCGCAGCAGGTCGTAGAGCACCAGCAGCACGATCGCGCCGACGACGGAGGCGATCCAGCCGGCGGTCTCGCCCTGCTGGTACCAGTGCATGGCGACGCCCACGTAGGTGGCGACGAAGGAGCCGGCGATGCCCAGCAGTATGGTCGTGAGCCAGCCGAGCTTGTCGTCGCCAGGCTTGATGGCGCGGGCCAGCAGGCCGACGACCAGTCCGATCAGCACGATGCCGAGAAAACTCATCATGGTGGTAGAGGCTTTCGCAGGAGGAATGGGCAAACCCTGGCAGGGGCGGCGGAAGGCCCCACTCTAGGCCCGGCCGCGGCGCCTGCATGTCGGACAAGCGGACGTCTGGATGGAGTCCTCCAATGCAAACCGGCCGCGAAAGGGCGGCCGGTGGCTGGGGGATGCTTGCCGCCCGTCAGCGCGGCACCGAGGCCGTGATGGCGGCAGCCGTGTCGACATCGTCCTGCGTGACCCGGCGGGCGCCATTGAAGCGGCGCTGCCAGTAGGACGCCCCCATGTCCTCCACGCGCACCTTGGCGCCCGAGCGCGGGGCATGGATGAACTTGCCGTCGCCCACGTAGATGCCGACGTGGCTGAAGGCCCGGCGCATGGTGTTGAAGAACACCAGGTCGCCCGGCTGCAGGTCCTTCTTATCGATGACCTCGGTGGCCGCGGCCTGCTCGTTGGCGCGGCGCGGCAGCACCATGCCCTTAGCCTGCTCGAAGATGGTGCGCACGAAGCCGCTGCAGTCGAACCCCGTTTCCGCGCTGCTGCCGCCACGGCGGTAGGGCACGCCGATGAAGCCCATGGCGGTGGAGATCAGGTCGGATGTGCGGTCGGCGACGCTGTGGCGCATTTCCTGCAGCTGCACGATCAGGCCGCGTTCGGCCAGCATGCGTTCCATTTCGTCTGCGGGAGCTGCGTAAGCATTCGCACAAAACAGTAACAAAAAGAAGAACCGGCGGAACATGGAGCGCGAGGGTACCACGGGAATGGCCGGCGGCACCCCCCCGGAATGTCGCAAATCGTTGATTTGTTTGAATTTCAATGAAATGCGTCACGCCATAGGCATTGCCTACGGGCGCTGCCGGATCGTGGTGAAACGGCCGCAGGTGGCGTGGAAGGCGTTTCCTGGCGATGGAGTGCCTTCTCCTTTTGGTAGCCTATATCGGTGTTTAATTGCTGTTTTTACGATTTCACGGCAATAAATGAAATGTGCTGGAGTGTCGTGCGCATGGTTGTTTTCCATGCGTCTTGCGCCCCCGCCGCGGAACTGCTTCCCAATGAACCACGAGCCCCCACCATCAGGCCAGGACCAGCACGGCCACGATGGCCTGCAGCGCAGTCTCACCCATCGCCACATCCAGCTCATCGCCATTGGCGGCGCCATAGGCACGGGCCTGTTCATGGGCTCGGGCAAGACGATCAGCCTGGCGGGGCCGTCCATCGTGTTCGTGTACGCGATCATCGGCACGATGCTGTTCTTCGTGATGCGCGCGATGGGGGAACTGCTGCTGTCCAACCTGCGCTACAAGTCGTTCATCGACTTCGCGTCCGACCTGCTGGGGCCCTGGGCCGGCTTCTTCACGGGGTGGACCTACTGGTTCTGCTGGATCGTCACCGGCATCGCCGACGTGATCGCCATCTCGTCCTATGCCCAGTTCTGGCTACCCGGCCTGCCGCAATGGGCGCCGGCCCTGATGTGCGTGGGCCTGCTGCTGGGCCTGAACCTGCTGACGGTGAAGCTGTTCGGCGAGATCGAGTTCTGGTTCGCCATGATCAAGATCGTGGCCATCGTCGCGCTGGTGGGCACGGGCCTGGCCATGGTGGCCGGCGGCTTCGTCTCGCCCGCAGGGCGCGCCGCCAGCCTGGCCAACCTGTGGAACGACGGCGGCATGTTCCCGCACGGGGCCATGGGCTTCTTCGCGGGCTTCCAGATCGCGGTCTTCGCCTTTGTGGGCATAGAGCTGGTGGGCACCACGGCGGCCGAGGCCGAGGACCCCGAGCGCACGCTGCCGCGCGCGATCAACTCGATCCCGGTGCGCATCATCGTGTTCTACGTCTGCGCGCTGATCGCGATCATGGCCGTGACGCCCTGGCGCGACGTGGTGCCGGGCAAGAGCCCCTTCGTCGAGCTGTTCGTGCTGGCAGGCCTGCCCGCCGCGGCCGGGGTGGTCAACTTCGTGGTGCTGACGTCGGCCGCGTCGTCGGCCAACGGCGGCGTGTTCTCCACCAGCCGCATGCTCTACGGGCTGGCGCTCAAGGGCGACGCGCCGCGGGCATTCCACCGGCTGTCGCGCGCCGGCGTGCCTGCGCGCGGCCTGCTGTTCTCCTGCTCGTGCCTGCTCGCCGGCGCGTTCCTGATGTGGGTCGTTCCCGACCTGGTGCAGGCCTTCACGCTGGTGACCACGGTGTCGGCTATCTTGTTCATGTTCGTGTGGTCGCTGATCCTGCTGTCCTACATCGCCTACCGGCGCCGGCGCCCGGGGCTGCACGTGGCCTCCAGGTACCGGATGCCGGGCGGCGTGGCCATGTGCTGGGCCTGCCTGGCGTTCTTCGCCGCCATCCTGGTCCTGCTGTGCCTGGAGTCGGATACGCGCCAGGCGCTCGCCGTCACGCCGCTGTGGTTCGTGCTGCTGGGTCTGGCGTACCGGGCCATGCTGCGCCGGCAGGGTGGGGCGGCGGGTACGGTCCCGGCGCAAACCTGATGCCCTTCTTCGCCTTGACCGGAGGCTCCGCGCCCGCCCGGCCCGCGAACGGGCCGGTGGCACACTCTGACGCCTTCAACTCCTGCACACCCCGCAATCCATGATGCCTGCCCCCGTCGCCTCTGCCTCGCGTCCGGCCCTGCTGTGGCTGGTGGCATTGGGCTTTTTCATGCAGACGCTGGACGCCACCATCGTCAACACGGCCCTGCCGGCCATGGCGCGCGACCTGAACGAGAGCCCGCTGCAGATGCACTCGGTGATCGTGGCGTATTCGCTGGCCATGGCGGTCCTGATTCCCGCCTCGGGCTGGCTGGCGGACCGCTTCGGCACGCGGCGCGTGTTCATGTCGGCCATCGCGCTGTTCGTGGCGGGCTCGGTGCTGTGCGCGCTGGCGCCCACGCTGGCCATGCTGTCGCTCGCGCGCGTGGTGCAGGGCCTGGGCGGCGCGTTGCTGCTGCCCGTGGGAAGGCTGGCGGTGCTGCGCGCCTTCCCGCGCGAGGAGTTCATCAGCGCCATGAGCTTGGTGGCCATTCCCGGCCTGGTGGGGCCGCTGATCGGGCCCACGCTGGGCGGCTGGATCGTGGAGTACGCCTCGTGGCACTGGATCTTCTGGGTCAACGTGCCCGTAGGCCTGGTGGGCCTGGTGGCCGCTCGGCGCTTCATGGCGGGCGGGGAGGCGCAGTCCAGCCGGGAGTTCGACGCCGTGGGCTACGGCCTGCTGGCTTTCGGCATGGCAGCCGTTTCGCTGGCGGTGGAGGGGATGGCCGGCGGCGGCGTGCGCGGCGCGTCGGCGCTGGTGATGATGGTCTTCGGCCTGGCCAGCCTGGCTGCCTATTGGCTGCATGCGCTGCGCAGCCCGAACCCGCTGTTCGTGCCCGGACTGTTTGAGGTGCGCACGCTGCGCGTGGGCCTGCTGGGCAATTTGTTCTCGCGCCTGGGCAGCTCCTGCATGCCCTTCATGATTCCGCTGGTGCTGCAGGTCAGCCTGGGCTACACCCCCATGCAGGCCGGCATGATGATGCTGCCCACGGTGCTGGGCAGCATGGCCGCCAAGCCCCTGGTCACCCACATCGTGCGGCGCTGGGGCTACCGCGAGGTGCTGGTGACCAACACCTGCGCGCTAGCGCTGCTGATCGCCAGCTTCTCCCTGCTGTCGCCCAGCCCGCCGTTCGCGCTGCTGCTCGTGCAGCTGGCCTTGTTCGGCGCGGTGAATTCCATGCAGTTCTCTGCCATGAACACGGTCACGCTCAAGGATCTGGAAGGGCAGGACGCGAGCAGCGGCAACAGCCTGCTGTCCATGGTGCAGATGCTGGCACTGGGCATGGGCGTGGCGGCGGCGGGCGCGGTGCTGGCGAGCTTCGAGGGCTACTTCGGCCAGGCCCAGCATGCGCTCAACGCCTTCCGCGCCACCTTCGCCTGCATGGGGCTGCTGACGCTCGCGGCCACGGCGCTGTTCCTGCAGCTGCCGGCCCACGAACCGCCGCGCGCGCATCCCCCGGTGCCGGAGGAGCAGGTCTGACATTGCCTTGTAAAACCTTGATTTTGGTCACGAGTCAAACCGTGCTTTCCCGGATGTTGCTTTGCTGCCGCGGGGCATGGGCCGCGCCGGGATTTTGCGCGCCGTGGAACCTCGCCAGCAAAAATCGCCGACAAATGCCGCTATGCTGCCCGGCGCATGCGCGGCCCGCGTGCTGCCACCATTGTCTGCCTTGACCATGTCCTTCTTCACCGCTGTGCGCTTTTCGCCCCGGCTCTGGCTACCGGGCATGGCAGTGGCACTCGCAGGCTGCGTAGCGAGCTATGCGCTGTGGCGGCAGCAGCAGACGTCCATGGACGCCATCGCGCACCTGCGCTTCGAGCAGGAGACGCGCCTGTTCGCCGGTGCGCTGCAGCGGCGCATGGAGTCGCATACCGATCTGCTGCAGGGCATGCGCGGCCTGCTCACCGTGGACCCGCAGCTGCGGCGCGCCGAGTTCGAGCGCGTGGCCAGCGAACTGGCGCTGGAGCGCAGCCACCCCGGCGTGAAGAACATCAACTTCACCCGCTACGTGCCCGGGGCGCAGCGCACCGCCTTCGAGGCGCAGGCCCGCGGCGACGCCCACATGGACGGCAGCCTGCCCAGGGACTTCGCCATTCACCCCGAGCAGGAGCGGCCGGAATATTTCGTCGTCGATTTCCTCTGGCCACGGGAGGGCAATGCCGACGTCCAGGGACTGGAAATCCATTCGCAGCCAGACAACCTGGAGGCCATGATGCGCACGCGCGCCGGTGGCGAACTGGTGGCGTCGGCGCCCTTCGACCTGCACCAGGAGACCGAGCGCCGAACCGGCATCATCATCCGCATCCCGGTGTTTGCCCATGGCACGCCGCCGGGCCAGCGCGAGGCCGCGCGTTTCCTGGGCGCCGTGGGCGTGAGCATTCGCATAGACGATGTCATTCAGATGCTGCGCGCCGAAGGCTACCTCAAGGGGCTGACGCTGGTCATGTCCGACATCGGCCCGTCTGGCGCGGAGACGGGCTCCGCCGCCCTGCTGTTCGACTCCACGTCCAAGCCCGCCCAAGCCGCCGACATGGAGCGCGTGCAGGAAGTGCAGGTGGGCGGGCGGCGCTGGCGCTTGCAGTTCCAATCGGCAGGCACCTTCCTGTCGGCCCAGGAGGCGCGCCTGCCCGGGCTGCTGGGCCTGGGCGGCATGCTGATCACGGCGCTGCTCACGGCCATGGTCAGCATGCTGGTGCTGCGCCGTGTCCGGGCCCTCGGCGACGTGCAGCAGGCGGGCGTGGCGCTGCGCGAGAGCGAGGAGCGTTTTCGCGCCGTGTTCAGCCAGGCCGCCGTGGGCATGGCGCAGGTCGACCTGCACAGCGACCGCATGGTGCGCGTGAACCGCAAGCTCTGCGACCTGCTGGGCTACACCGAGGCAGAGCTGCAGCAGCTGCGCTTCCAGGACATCAGCGACCCGCGCGACCTGGACGCGGACCTGGCCTTCATGGAGCGTATGCGCTCGGGCAAGATCAGTGAATTCCGCATGGAAAAGCGCTACTGCCGCAAGGACGGGGAGATCGTGTGGGCGGAGCTCATGGTCTCGCGCCTGTGCCTGGAGGGCAGGCCCGAAAGCCACCTGGCCGTGGTGCAGGACATCGGCGAGCGCAAGCAGATGGAGCAGGCCCTGAGCGACAGCGAGCAGCACTTGCTCGGCATCCTGAACCACATGCCCGTGGGGGTGAACCTGGTGCGGGGCAGGGCCATCGCGTTCCGCAACGACCGCCACGTGCAGATCTGCGGCTATGGCGAGCAGGAGGCGCCCGATGTGGACAGCTGGTGGCGCCTGGTCATGCCCGACGCCGCCGAGCGCCACCAGGCGCGCGAGGCATGGAAGGCCGCCTGCATGGCGGCGCGGCATGCCGCGGACGGCGCCATCCGCCCGGTGGAGTGCCACATCACCTCCAAGGCGGGGCTGCTGCGCACCGTGGAGATATCGGGCGTGATGCTCGAAGACAGCCACATCGTGACCATGGTGGACCAGAGCCAGCGCAGGCAGGCCGAGGAAGAGGTGCGCTACCTGGCCTACAACGACCCGCTCACCGGCCTGCCCAACCGGCGCCTGCTGCTCGACCGCCTGCAGCAGGCCCTGGCGATGAGCGCGCGCCACCAGCTGTGCGGCGCGGTGCTGATGCTGGACCTGGACAACTTCAAGCACATCAACGAGACCCAGGGCCACGACATGGGCGACCGCCTACTGCACGCCGTGGCCCTGCGGCTGCGCGCCTGCATACCCGAGGACGACACGCTGGCGCGCCATGGCGGCGACGAGTTCGTCGTCGTGCTCAAGGATCTGGGGGCCAGCCCGCAGGAGGCCGCGACCCGCGCCGAGGCCATGGGCCTGCAGATCCTGGACGCCATGCGCGAGCCCTTCGCGCTCGGCGGCGGCGAGCCGCGCCACACCACGCTGAGCGTGGGTATCGTCATCTTCCAGGGCCTGCACGAGTCCGCTGACGAACTGCTCAAGCGCAGCGACATGGCCATGTACGAGGCCAAGGCCGCAGGCCGCGACGCCCTGCGCTTCTTCGACCCGCAGGTGCAGGCCCAGATGACGGCGCGCGTGGCGCTGGAGGCGGACATGCGCTCCGGCCTGGAGGCCGGCGAGTTCGAGCTCTTCTACCAGCCCAAGATGGTCCACGGGCGCATCACGGGCGCCGAGGCCCTGCTGCGCTGGAAGCATCCGGTCAAGGGCTACATCCCGCCGTCGGAATTCATACCCCTGGCCGAGCAGTCCGGGCTCATTCTGCGCATGGGGCAATGGGTGCTGCGCACGGCCTGCGAGCGGCTGGCCCTGTGGAGCAGCCATCCGGTGCTGGGCCAGCTGTCGGTGGCCGTCAACGTGAGCCCGCGCCAGTTCCACGAGGCGGGCTTCGTGCCCGAGGTGCTGGAGGCGCTGGCCGGCACCGGTGCCGACGCGCGCCGGCTGCGGCTGGAGCTGACCGAGGGCCTGCTGCTGCAGGACGTGGAGGACACCGTCGCCAAGATGGTGCAACTGCGCGGCTACGGCGTGGGCTTCTCGCTGGACGACTTCGGCACGGGCTATTCCTCGCTGGCCTATTTGAAGCGCCTGCCGCTGCATGAACTCAAGATCGACCAGAGCTTCGTGCGCGACGTGCTCACCGATCCCAACGACGCCGCCATCGCGCGCACCATCGTCGCGCTGGGCACCAGCCTGGGCCTGCAGGTCGTGGCCGAGGGCGTAGAGACCGAGGCCCAGCGCGTCTTCCTGGAGCGCAGCGGCTGCCACGCCTGGCAGGGCTATCTGCTGAGCCGGCCTCTGCCCGGGCTGGCCTTCGAGGACCTGGTGCTCGAACATGCCGCCAGCGCCGGCGCCACGGCCTGAATACCCCCTGGCACATGCAGGCGCTCGCGACCCTCGGCCTTTTCCTTGCCACGGCCCTGGCGGAAATCGTCGGCTGCTACCTGCCCTGGCTGTGGCTGCGCCAGGGGCGCAGCGCCTGGCTGCTGCTGCCGGCCGCCGCCAGCCTGGCGCTGTTCGCCTGGCTGCTCACGCTGCACCCGGCGGCGGCGGGCCGCGTGTACGCGGCCTACGGCGGCGTCTACGTGGCCGTGGCGCTGCTCTGGCTGTGGGCCGTGGACGGCATACGCCCCGGACCCTGGGACTGGCTGGGCGTGGCCGTCACGCTGTGCGGCATGGCCATCATCGCGTTCGCGCCGCGCAGCTGAGCGACGCGCTCTTCAATCCATAGCTGTTCCCGCTTGCTGGACGGGTGCTGGAGGCATTTCTTTTATGAATGCACGGCGGACTGCCCAAAAACGAAGAAGCGCTTGGCGGGCGCTTCTTGCAGGAGGGGGCAGGGCGAGCGAATCGCCCGCTGTTTCAGGCCTTGCGGCGGCGTGCCAGCCCGGCGCCGAGCAGGCCCAGGCCCACCAGCGCGAGCGAGGCGGGCTCGGGAACCTGCGAACCGCAGCCGGCCGTGCCCACGATGCAGCCCGCGAATTCAAGCGACCCGCCGCCGCTGCCGACGCTTTGGAACTTCACGCTGTAGGGGCTCGTGAACTCGAGCCCGTTCGTGAGGAAGTTCCCCGAGGTGCCCAGCGTCAGGGTGAAGGATTCGGTCATCCCCTCGCCAACGCCCTGGTTGCCACCACCGGAGCAGTTGTTCCCATCCCAGAGGCAAAGGTCCACGGAATTGAAGGATGGGAAGTTGACGTTCCGCGAAGCCCCCCAGCCTCCGTTGGACACGGCGGATATCAACGTGGGGCTCACGATATCGATCCCGAACGACGTCAGCCGGTTATTCCCCGGGCCGGTGGAGTCGTTCGAGATCTGCACCCCGAAGACCGCTTGCGTGGCGGTCAGCGAGTTGAGCGTGAACTGCACCGTCGCGGACAGCGTGGCGCCCTGGTAGGTCGCCGAATACAGGATGGAGCTGACATCCCCTGCATCGTCGAAAAGCATGACCGAAGCATTGGCGCTGCCGACTCCCGCCAAGCCACAGCACAGCGCGATGGCTTGCAGAGTTTTCTTGAGTTTCATGGTGGGGCCCTCCGAGATTCATGTATGTATATGCAGTTATAAGCATGATCCATGCCAAAATAAAAAACCGTATTCGATTCAATGGCTTGGCCCGGGTGGCAAGCGTGATGGCCGCCGTGGTGTAAAGAAAACCGACAGTCATGGGCAGGATCGCCGCGGGGAACGGCCGGGCAGGCATGCGCATGCGGCGCAGCGGCGCCATCGGCTCAGTTAACATCCACCCTTTGAACCGCCGGGTACGCCAGCGGCGCGGTGTTACAGGTAATTCGTGCGTCTCAACTCGATCAAACTCGCCGGCTTCAAGTCGTTCGCCGAGCCCACCAACTTCCAGCTCCCGGGCCAGCTGGTGGGCGTGGTGGGCCCCAACGGCTGCGGCAAGTCCAACATCATGGACGCCGTGCGCTGGGTGCTGGGCGAGTCCAAGGCCAGCGAGCTGCGCGGCGAGTCCATGCAGGACGTGATCTTCAACGGCACCACGAGCCGCAAGCCCGCCAGTCGCGCCAGCGTGGAGCTGATCTTCGACAACGCCGACCACCGCGCCGGCGGCCAGTGGAACCAGTTCACCGAGATCGCCGTCAAGCGCGTGCTCACGCGCGACGGCACGAGCAGCTACTACATCAACAACCAGCCCGTGCGCCGGCGCGACGTGCAGGACGTGTTCCTCGGCACGGGCCTGGGCCCGCGCGCCTACGCCATCATCGGCCAGGGCACGATCAGCCGCATCATCGAGAGCCGCCCCGAGGAGCTGCGCCTGTTCCTGGAGGAAGCCGCGGGCGTTTCCAAGTACAAGGAGCGTCGGCGCGAGACCGAGAACCGCCTGGCCGACACGCGCGAGAACCTCACGCGCGTGGAGGACATACTGCGCGAGCTCAACGCCAACCTCGAGAAGCTGGAGAAGCAGGCCGAGGTGGCGGCCAAATACAACGCCCTGCAGCAGGACGTGACGCTCAAGCAGCATCAGCTGTGGTACCTGAAGCGCGCCGACGCCGAGGCCGAGCAGGCCCGCGTGCGCACCGAGGGCCTGCAGGCCGTGAACGACCTGGAATCGCGCATGGCCGACCTGCGCAGCGTGGAGGCGGACCTGGAGGCCATACGCCAGGCGCACTACGAAGCCGGCGATCAGGTCAACCAGGCCCAGGGCAAGCTGTACGAGGCCACGGCCGAGGTCGGCAAGCTGGAGGCCGAGATCCGCTACGTGGTCGAGGGCCGCCAGCGCGTGGAGCAGCGCCTGGTGCAGCTGGCCGCGCAGATCCAGGACTGGTCCGCGCGCAAGGAGGAGGCCGAGGCCGAGCTGGAGACTCTCGAAGGCGCGGGCATGGACGCCGAGGAGCAGGCCGAGCTGCTTGCCGCCCAGGTGGAGGAGCAGGCCGCCCAGATCCCTGAGCTGGAGGACGCCCTGCGCCAGAGCCAGCAGCGCAGCGAGGAGCAGCGCGCCGCCGTGGTGCAGATCCAGCAGCAGATCCAGGTGCTGGCCGCCGAGCAGCGCAGCCTGGATGAGCAAAGCCGCCAGCTCGACGCGCGCTTCGAGCGCCTGCGCGCCGACAGGAGCGCCCTGGCCGCGCCCGACGAGGCGCGCCTGGCCCAGATGCGCCAGCAACTGGACGAGGCGCAGGAAGCGGCCGAGATGGCCGAGGCGCGCCTGGCCGAGCTGCAGGACAGCGTGCCCCAGCTCGACGAGGAGCGCCGCGCGCGCCAGCAGGCCGTGAACCAGGAGACTGCGCGCCAGGCCGACCTGTCGGCGCGCCTGGAGGCGCTCAAGGCGCTGCAGGACAAAGTGAAGGTTTCGGCCAAGCTCCAGCCCTGGCTCGCCAGGCATGGGCTGGACGGGCTGCAGGGCCTGTGGAGCCGCATCCACATCGAGCCCGGCTGGGAGAACGCGCTGGAGGCCGCGCTGCGCGAGCGCCTGTCCGCGCTGCCCGTGGGCCGGCTGGACATGGTGCGCGGCTTCCTCGGCGCGGGCGGGCAGGACGCGCCGCCCGCGCGCCTGGCCTTCTACAGCGCGCCGGCCGCTCCCGCGCCCGACGCGAGCACGCGCCAGCCGCGCCTGTCCGACCTGCTGCGCGTGCACGACGCGGGCCTGCGCGCCGTGCTCGTGGACTGGCTGCAGGGCTGCTACACCGCGCCGTCGCTTGACGAGGCGCTGGCCCAGCGCGCGCAGCTGCAGCCGGGCGAGGCCTTCTACGTGGCCAGCGGCCACGCCGTGGGCGCACACAGCCTGAGCTTCTACGCGCAGGACTCGGAGCAGTCGGGGTTGCTCGCGCGCGCGCAGGAGATCGAGCACCTGGAGAAAGAGCTGCGCGCCCAGGCCCTGATCGCCGAGGAGGCGCGTACGGCCCTGGTGCGCGCCGAGGCCGCGTACGCCGACGCCTCGCAGCGCCTCGTCGCCGCGCGCCGCGAGGCCACCGAGGCTCAGGGCCGCGCGCACGAGCTGCAGGTGGAGACGCTGCGCCTGACCCAACTGGCCGAGCAGACCCGCGCGCGCAGCGAGCAGATCGGCGCCGACCTGGCCGAGGTCGAGGCGCAGCTCGCCGACCTGCAGGAGCGCCGTGCGGCATCCGAGGCGCGCTTCGAGGAGCTGGACATGCAGCTCGCCGACAGCCAGGAGCGCCACGCCCAGCTGGGCGACCGCGTGATCGAGGCCGAGCGGCGCCTGGCCGAGTGCCGCGAGCAGCAGCGCCAGCTGGAGCGGCGCGTGCAGGAGGCCCAGTTCTCCCACCGCAGCCTGCAGGCGCGCCGCGCCGAGCTCGCGCGCACCGTGGACACGGCGGCCACGCAGGCCCGCACGCTGCACGACGAGCGCCAGCGCGCGCAGGACGAGCTCGCCCGCCTGTCCGACGCCGCCGCGCAGGGCGGGCTGCAGCAGGCGCTGGAGCTGAAGATGGAGCGCGAGAAGCAGCTCGCGGCGCAGCGCAGCCAGTACGACGAGCTCACGGCCCGGCTGCGCGCCAGCGACGAGCGGCGCATGCAGCACGAACGCCAGCTCGATCCGCTGCGCGCGCGCATCACGGAATTCCAGCTCAAGGAGCAGGCCGCGCGCCTGGGGCTGGAGCAGTACAGCCAGCTGCTGCAAGACGCACAGGCCGACCTCGCGGCGGTGGCCCGCTCGATCGAGGAGGGCGGCGTGCGCGCCGCGGGCCTCTCGGGCGAGATCGACCGCCTGCACCGCGAGATCGCCGCCCTGGGCGCCGTGAACCTGGCCGCGCTCGACGAGCTGACCCTCGCGCGCGAGCGCAAGACCTTCCTCGACGCGCAGACCGAGGACCTGCAGCTCGCCATGACCACGCTGGAGGACGCTATCCGCAAGATCGACGGCGAGACACGCACCCTGCTGTCGGGCACCTTCGAGACCGTCAACGGCCATTTCGGGCGCATGTTCCCCGAGCTGTTCGGCGGCGGCCAGGCGCGCCTGATCATGACGGGCGACGAGATCCTCGACTCCGGCGTGCAGGTCATGGCCCAGCCGCCGGGCAAGAAGAACCAGACCATCCACCTGCTGTCGGGCGGCGAGAAGGCGCTCACGGCCATCGCCCTCGTGTTCGCCATCTTCCAGCTCAACCCCGCGCCGTTCTGCCTGCTCGATGAGGTGGACGCGCCGCTGGACGACGCCAACACCGAGCGCTACGCCAAGCTGGTCACCAGCATGTCCAAGGGCACCCAGTTCCTGTTCATCAGCCACAACAAGATCGCCATGGAAATGGCCGAGCAACTGATCGGCGTGACCATGCAGGAGCAGGGCGTCTCGCGCATCGTGGCGGTGGACATGGAGTCCGCCCTGTCGATGGCAGAGGCTTGAAAATCCCATCATGAGCAACTTCCAACTCGGACTCATCCTCGCCGGCGCGCTGGTACTCGCCGCCGTCGTCGCCTACAACGCCTGGACCACCTACCGCAACGCGCCCAAGCGCGCCCGCCCGCCCGAGGGCGAAGGCGCGCAGGAGCCTGCGGTGCGCCAGGAGCCCGCATTCGACGGCGCGGGCCTGGGCAACCCCGCCACGGCCGGCCCCGAGCCCCATTTCGAAGGCCATGCCGTGGACCCGGGCGACGCGATCGACCTGCCCGTGCCGCCCGCCGAGCGCCGCAGCGGGCTGGACCCGCTGATCGACGCCATCGCCCCCATCGTGGCCGAGCAGCAGGTCTCGGGTGACGCGGCCCTCGCCGCCATGCCGCCCACGCGCCGCGCCGGCAGCAAGCCCTTCGCCATCGAGGGCTTCAGCGAGGCCGCCCAGCAGTGGGAAACGCCCCAGCCGGGCCAGCGCTACCTGCACTTCCAGGCCGGGGTGCAGCTGGCCAACCGCCTGGGCGCGCTCAACGAGATCGAGTTTTCCGAGTTCGTGATGAAGACCCAGGGCTTCGCGGACGCCATCAACGCCACGCCCGACTTCCCCGACATGCTGCAGGAGGTGGCGCGCGCGCGCGAGCTCGACCAGTTCGCCAGCGACCATGACGCGCAGCTCGCCTTCATGCTGCGCGCGCGCCAGGCGGCATGGAGCCCCGGCTACGTGCAGCAAAACGCCGCGCGCCTGGGGCTGGTGGCCGGCGCCATACCGGGGCGCCTGGTGCTGCCGGCCAGCGGCGCCGGGCTGCCGCCCATGCTGACGCTGACCTACGACGCGCAGGCCGCCATGTCCGACGACCCCGAGCAGTCCGCCGTGCGCGACATCCTGCTGAGCCTGGACGTGGCCCAGGTGCACCGCGGCGAGCAGCCCTTCAAGCGCCTGCGCGAGGTCGCCGCCGCGCTGTGCCAGGCCATGGACGGCGTGCTGTGCGACCAGAACGGCACGCCGCTGCCCGCCATGACCATGGAGCCCATCGCCGCCGACCTGGAACTGCTCTACGACAAGCTCGACAGCCGCGAGCTCTCGGCCGGCTCGGCGCTCGCGCGGCGCCTGTTCAGTTAGGCCCTAGCCGCATGACGGAAAAATCCGAGCTTTTTTCGGCTCCAGCGCCCGCTGTGCCTGCGCTGGTAGCTAGCAAAGTAGAAGCACTGCGCGCCCAACTCAACCAGTGGGCGCACGAGTACTACGTGCTGGACGAGCCCAGCGTGCCCGATGCCGAGTACGACCGCGTGTTCCAGCAGCTGCAGGCGCTGGAGGGCGCGTACCCCGCCCTCGTCACGCCCGACTCGCCCACGCAGCGCGTGATCGGCGCGGTGATGAACGGCCTCGCGCCCGTGCGGCACCGCGTGGCCATGCTCTCGATCCGCACCGAGACCGACACCGAGGCCAGCGGCGCCGAGGCGTTCGACGCGCGCATCCGCCGCGAGCTCAAGCTCGCCCCCGAGGACCCGCCCGTCGAATACGTGGCCGAGCCCAAGTTCGACGGCCTGGCGATGAGCCTGCGCTACGAACACGGCCGCCTCGTGCAGGCCGCCACGCGCGGCGACGGCGAGGTGGGCGAGGACGTGACGCACAACATCCGCACCATCCGCCAGATCCCCCTCACGCTGCAGTTGAGCGCCCCCACGCTCGGCGCTGACGCGTCCTCACTGCCCCCCGAGGGGGCGCGTTTCGCCTTGGGGCGGCCCGGCGGCGAAACCGCGCCGCCCGTGCTGGAGGTGCGCGGCGAGGTCTACATGCGCCGCGCGGACTTCGAGCAGCTCAACGAGCGCCAGCGCGAGAAGGGCGACAAGACCTTCGTGAACCCGCGCAACGCCGCGGCCGGCGCCGTGCGCCAGCTCGATTCGGGCATCGCCGCGCAGCGCCCGCTCTCGTTCTTCGCCTACGGCCTGGGCGAGGTGGAGGGCGGGCCCGAGTTCGCCACGCACTACGCGCTGCTGCAGCGCCTGAAGGCATGGGGTTTTCCGGTCGCGGCGCAGGTGCGGATCGCGCTGGGCGCTCCCGGACTCATCGCATTCCACCAGCAGATCGGCGCAGAGCGCGACCAGCTGCCCTACGACATCGACGGCGTGGTCTACAAGGTCAACAGCCTGGCGCTGCAAAGGCAGCTCGGCTTCGTGACGCGCGAGCCGCGCTGGGCCGTGGCGCACAAGTACCCGGCGCAGGAGATGATGACGCGCGTGGAGGGCATCGACGTGCAGGTGGGCCGCACGGGCAAGCTCACGCCCGTGGCGCGCCTGGCGCCCGTGTTCGTGGGCGGCGTCACCGTCACCAACGCCACGCTGCACAACCTGTTCGAGCTGCGCCGCAAGCGCGTGCGCGTGGGCGACCAGGTCATCGTGCGCCGCGCGGGCGACGTGATTCCCGAGGTGGTGGGCGTGGTGCCCGCGCCGCGTGCATCCTACGTGCCCAACTTCCGCATGCCGCGCCAGTGCCCGATCTGCGCAAGCACCGTGGTGCGCGAGCCGGGCGAGGTCAACCACCGCTGCTCGGGCGGCCTGTTCTGCCCCGCGCAGCGCAAGCAGGCCGTGCTGCACTTCGCCCAGCGCCGCGCGATGGACATCGAGGGCCTGGGCGAGAAGCTCGTGGACCAGCTCGTCGACGGCCACGTGATCCGCACGCTGCCCGACCTGTTCCGGCTGGACCTGCCCACCCTGGCGGGTCTGGACCGCATGGCCGAAAAGTCCGCGCAGAACGTGCTCGACGCGCTACAGAAGTCGAAGCAGACCACGCTGCCGCGCTTCCTGTTCGGCTTGGGGATACGCCACGTGGGCGAGGCCACGGCCAAGGACCTCGCGCGGCACTTCGGCGCGCTCGACGCCATCATGGACGCGGGCGTCGATCAGCTGCTGCAGGTCAACGACGTGGGCCCCGTGGTGGCGGAAAGCATCCACACCTTTTTCGCCCAGCCGCACAACCGCGAGGTGGTCGGGCAGCTGCGCGAATGCGGCGTCGCCTGGGAAGAGGGCGAGCCCACGGCGGGCGCCACGCTGCCGCTGGCGGGCAAGACCATCGTGCTGACCGGCACGCTCCCCACGCTGAGCCGCGACGAGGCCAAGGACATGCTCGAAGCCGCAGGCGCCAAGGTGGCGGGCTCGGTCAGCAAAAAGACCCACTACGTGGTCGCCGGGGCCGAGGCGGGCAGCAAGCTGGAGAAGGCCCAGGCGCTGGGCATCCCCGTGCTCGACGAAGACGGCCTGCGCGCGCTGCTGCGGGGCGAGGGCTGAGGCATGGCACTGGCGCGCCGCGCACCCCGCCTCGGCTTGGCGCTGGGCAGCGGCTCGGCGCGCGGCTGGGCGCACATCGGCGTGCTGCAGGTGCTGCAGGAGGAGGGCATCCGGCCCGACGTGGTGTGCGGCTCCTCCATCGGCGCGCTCGTGGGCGCGGCCTACGCGGCGGGCGAGCTGGAGCGCTTCGGCGAATGGGTGCTGGGCCTGGGCATGCGCGACGTGTTCGGCTTCATGGACTTCAACCTCGCGGGCGGCATGCTCAAGGGCGAGAAGCTCATCGCCTTCTGGCGCCGCAACTTCGCCGACTTCACCATCGAGGACTCTCCGCTGCCCTTCGGCGCCGTGGCCACCGACCTGCACTCGGGCGCCGAGGTCTGGCTGCGCGAGGGCTCGATCGCCGACGCGGTGCGCGCCTCCATCGCGCTGCCGGGCCTGTTCACGCCCGTGGTGCGCGAAGGCGGCCGGCTGCTGGTCGATGGCGGCCTCGTCAATCCCGTGCCTGCGTCGCTCGCGCGCGCCATGGGGGCCGACATCGTCATCGGCGTGGACCTGAACGCCGACATACTGCACCGCCACATGCACCCGCTGGCCGTGGTGCGCGCACCCGATGCCGATGCGCCGGAGGACGGCGTGGCGCCGCCCGAACCCGAGCCGGCGCGCAACGGCGACTGGATGCGCCGCCTGAAGTTCTGGGCAGACGGCAAGGCGCCCGCGCCCAGGCAGCCCTCCATGCTGGACGTGATGATGACCAGCGTGAACATCATGCAGATGCGCATCACGCGCAGCCGCATGGCGGGTGATCCGCCCGAGGTGGTGGTCGCGCCGCGCCTGGCCCACCTGGGCCAGCTGGACTTCCACCGCGCCAAAGAGGCCATCGAAGAGGGCCGCCGCGCCGCCCATGCCAGCCTGCCGCAGCTGCGGCAGTTCATGGGCTGAAGCCTGGAAAAACCGGTAAGCCATTGATTTCAAATGATTGGCGGTATAAAGCAGGCCTTTCCTCCGCCCGGCCCCTGGCGCCGCCCATGGCCCATGCCGTCCGGCCTCAAGGGATGAAAGCTTCCAATTCCATAGCTGCCAGCGCTTGCTGCACAAGCGCTGAAGGCCATTTTTATTGTAAAAATTCATGACGTTTCCCGCCTCCCTGCGCGCGCGCTGGGCCCTGCTGTGGCCGCGCCTGGCACGCCTGGCGCGCCGGCCCGAGCGCTGGGCATCCGCGCATGGCCTGCTGTGGCTGCTGGCCGCGCTGGCGCTGGCCGTCTTCCTGTACGTGCTGGCGCTGATCCCGTTCACGCCCGCCATCAGCGACATCCGCAAGGCCAAGAGCGACCAGCCCGCGCAGCTGCTGTCCGCCGACGGGCGCCTGCTGGCCGAATACCGCTGGGTGAACCGCGAGTGGGTGCCGCTCGACACGATCGCCAGGCCGGTGGTCGATGCCCTGATCGCCACCGAGGACCACCGCTTCTACGACCACTTCGGCCTGGACTGGCGGCGCACGGCGTCGGCGCTGGTGCGCACGCTGGGCGGCGACAAGCAGGGCGGCTCCACCATCACCCAGCAGCTCGCGCGCAACCTCTACCCCGAGGACATCGGCCGCGCGCCCACGCTCACGCGCAAGATCAAGGAGGCGATCACCGCGCTCAAGATCGAGTGGCTGTACTCCAAGGACGAGATCCTGGAGACCTACCTGAACACCGTGCCCTTCCTCTACAACGCCTACGGCATCGAGATGGCGGCGCGCACCTACTTCAACAAATCCGCCGACAAGCTCACGGTGCTGGAGAGCGCCACGCTCATCGGCATGCTCAAGGGCACGGCCTACTACAACCCCGTGCTCAACCCCGAGCGCGCCCAGGCCCGGCGCAACACGGTGCTCGCGCAGATGAAGAAGCGCGGCAAGCTCTCCGCGGCAGAGTACGACAAGCTGGTCAAGCGCCCGCTGCGCATCCGCTTCGAGCGCCAGAACGAGGTGGCGGGCCTGGCGCCGCATTTGGCGCAGCAGCTGCGGCGCCAGCTCATCGACTGGGCGGACCGCAATGGCTACAGCCTGTATTCCGACGGGCTGGTGATCCACACCATCATCGACGGCCGCCTGCAGGAGATCGCCAACCAGGCCGTGCAGCGCCAGGGCCGGCAGCTGCAGGGCGTGGCCGACGCCGCCTGGGCGCCGCGCAGCGCATGGGGCGCCAAGAGCCCCCTGGTGCAGCAGCTGGTGCGCGAATCGCCCCAGTACGAAAAGGCCGTGGCCGCCGGCACCGCGCCCGAGGAGGCGGCCAAGCGCCTGCTCGACGACGCCGGCTTCCTGCGCAGCCTGCGCCAGGCCAAGACCCGCGTGCAGGCCGGCTTCATGGCGCTGGACCCCAGGAACGGCGCGGTGCTGGCCTGGGTGGGCAGCCGCGACTACGGCGTGGACCCGTTCGACCACGTGCAGGCCGCTAGGCGCCAGCCCGGCTCCACCTTCAAGCCCTTCGTCTATGGCGCGGCCTTCGCCAAGGGCATGCTGCCCACGGACGAGCTCATGGACACGACCGTGGAAATCCCCCTCGGCGGCAAGCGGGTCTGGCGCCCCACGGACGGCCGCACGCCGCCCAGCGAGGAACCCATGCAGCTGCGCGACGGCCTCGCGTACTCCAAGAACACCATCACCGCCCAGCTCATGCAGCAGGTGGGGCCCGAGCGCGTGGCGCAGCTCGCGCGCGCCATGGGCGTGCGCGAATCCAAGCTGGAGGCCGTGCCCGCGCTGGCGCTGGGCACGAGCTCGGTCACCCTCAAGGAAATGGTGGCCGCCTACGGCACCATCGCCAATGGCGGGCGCTACATGGCGCCCCAGGTGATCACGCGCATCGAGGACAAGAACGGCAGGCTGCTCGAAGCGTTCAAGCCCGCATCGCCCGAACGTGCCCTGGGCCTCGCCGCCGCGCAGGAACTGCGCGACGCCATGCGCGGCGTGGTGGACAAGGGCACGGGCGTGGCGATACGCAGCCGCTACGGCATCACGGCCGACGTGGCCGGCAAGACCGGCACCACGCAGGACAACACCGACGGCTGGTTCATCCTCATGCACCCGCAGCTCGTGGCCGGCGCTTGGGCCGGCTTCAACGACGGGCGCATCACCCTGCGCAGCGACTATTGGGGGCAGGGCGCGCACAGTGCGCTGCCCATCGTGGGCGACGTGTTCCGCCAGGCCCTGCGCGCCAAGATCATCGACGCGCGCGAGCGCTTCATCGACGAGGAGGAAAGCTCCTGGATCGCCACGGCCACGGGCACGCTGCGCAACTGGGTCTACGACCTGTTCGGCCGGCCCACGGGCGAGCAGGCTGGCCCGGCAGGGGCGCCGCCCGCGCCGCAGCCCGACCTGCCGCGCGCACCTGCGCCCGCGGCCAGCGCCCCGCCGCAGGAGGAGCGCCCCGAGATCATCGAAGCGCCGCTCATTCCGCTGCAGGAAGTCGCTCCGCGCGCCAACGCGCCGGCCGAACCGCCCGTATGGGTGGAGCAGCCCGCGCCCGAGGCGCCGCAGCCGGCCGCCCCCTCGGCAGCGCCCGGCGTGGTTATCGTGCCGGTGGTGCCGCGGCCGCAGGGCGCGGCGCCGCTCCTCGCCGAAACACGCTGAGCCTTTGCCCATGCAGCCACCACGGCAAGCCCCGCGCGCACGCATCCCCGCCGCCGTGTGGGCGCTGGGCCTGGTCAGCATGCTGATGGACATCTCCTCCGAGATGATCCACAGCCTGTTGCCCATGTTCATGGTGGGCACGCTTGGCATGTCTGCCCTCGCGGTCGGCCTCGTCGAGGGCCTGGCAGAGGCCACGGCGCTGATGGTCAAGGTGTTCTCGGGCGCGCTCAGCGACTATTTCGGACGACGCAAGAGCCTGGCGCTGCTGGGCTACGCCCTGGGCGCCTTCACCAAGCCGCTGTTCGCCATGGCCTCGGGCGCGGGCCTGATCCTGGCCGCGCGCCTGATCGACCGCGTAGGCAAGGGCGTGCGCGGCGCGCCGCGCGACGCGCTGGTGGCCGACATCACGCCGCCCGAGATCCGCGGCGCGGCCTTTGGCCTGCGCCAGTCGCTGGACACGGTGGGCGCCTTCGTCGGCCCGCTGCTGGCCGCCGGCCTGATGCTGCTGTGGGCGGACGACTTCCGCGCCGTGTTCTGGGTGGCGGTGGTGCCGGGCCTGCTGGCGGTGGCCGTGCTGGCGCTGGGCGTGCGCGAGCCCGAACGGCACGAGGGCGCGCGCCGCACCAACCCGATACGGCGCGAGAACATGCGCCGTCTGGGGCCCGCCTATTGGTGGGTGGTGGCCGTGGGGGCCCTGTTCACGCTGGCGCGGTTCAGCGAGGCCTTTCTGGTGCTGCGTGCGCAGCAGGCCGGCATTGCCATGGCGCTGGTGCCGCTGGTGATGGCGGCCATGAACCTGGTCTACGCGGCCGCGGCCTATCCGTTCGGCTGGCTGTCGGACCGCGTCGGCCACACGCGCCTGCTGGCCTGGGGCCTGGTCGTACTGATCGCGGCGGACGCGCTTCTGGCCACGGCCCAGCATTGGAGCATGGTGATCGTGGGCGTGGCGGTGTGGGGCATCCACATGGGCATGACGCAGGGCCTGCTGGCCACCATGGTGGCGAACGCGGCGCCGGCGGACCTGCGCGGCACGGCCTATGGCGTGTTCAACCTGGCCAGCGGCCTGGCCATGCTGGCGGCCAGCGTGATCGCCGGACTGCTGTGGGAGACGGTGGGGCCGGCTGCGACCTTCTGGGCCGGCGGCGCGTTCGCGGCGCTGTGCCTGGCCGGGCTGGGCCGCCGGCGCGGCAGCGGCGCTCTCAGGTGATGTCCACGCAGTGCACGCCGAAGCGCCCCGCGCGGCGGTCGGCGAAGAAGCGCTCCAGCGTCTTCTTGACCGTGCGGAACGAGATCTCGTCCCAGGGGATCTCGTCCTCGGTGAACAGGCGCGCCTCGATGGTCTCGTGGCCGGGGTCGAATCGGTCGCTCAACAGCGTGGCCAGGTAGAAGATGTGGACCTGGCCCACCTGCGGCACGTTCAGCAGCGAGAACAGCGGGCCCAGCTCGATCTGGGCGCCGGCCTCCTCGTCGGTCTCGCGCGCTGCGCCTTGCTCCGTGGTCTCGTCGAGCTCCATGAAGCCGGCGGGCAGCGTCCACTTGCCCCAGCGCGGCTCGATGTTGCGCTTGCACAGCAGCACGCGCTCGCCCAGCACCGGCACCGTGCCCACCACCATCAGCGGGTTCTCGTAGTGGATGGTGCCGCAGACCGGGCAGACGGCGCGCTCGCGCGTGTCGCCGTCGCCGGGCAGGCGGTAGGCCACGGCCGCGCCGCATTCGCGGCAGTGCTTGATGGGGCGGCGGAAAATCATTGGATTTCTATGATCAAAATGCCTCCAAGCGCTTGTGTGACAAGCGCCTGCAGCTATTCTTGTTGAATCAGACCAGCGCCACGCGCAGCCGGCCCAGGCCATCGATGCCGCCCTCCAGCACGTCGCCGCGCACCACGGCGCCCACGCCCTCGGGTGTGCCCGTGAAGATCAGGTCGCCGGGCTGCAGCTCCCAGGCGGCCGACAGGTGCTCGATGGTCTCGGCAATGTTCCAGATCAGCTGATCGACCGTGCTGCGCTGGCGGTCGGCGCCGTTGACCTGCAGCCAGATCGCGGCGCGCTCCACGTCGCCTGCCTGCGCGGCGGGCGTGATGGGGCCGATGGGCGCGCCGGCATCGAAGCCCTTGCCGATGCACCAGGGGCGGCCCTGCTTCTTCATCTCGCCCTGCAGGTCGCGGCGCGTCATGTCCAGGCCCACGGCGTAGCCCCAGATGTGTTGGCGCGCATCGGCCGCCGCGATGTTCCTGCCGCCCTTGCCGATGGCCACCACCAGCTCGATCTCGTGGTGCAGGTCCTTGGTGAGCGAGGGGTAGGGCATGCTGCCCGTCTCGCCCGCGCTCACGGGCAGCACGGCGTCGGCCGGCTTCATGAAGAAGAAGGGCGGCTCGCGGCCGGTGAAGCCCATCTCCTTGGCATGCTCGGCGTAGTTGCGGCCCACGCAGTAGATGCGGTGCACGGGAAAGCGATCGGCCGATCCCAGCACGGGAACGCTGGCCTGGACGGGGGCGGGAATCACATAGCTCATGGTTTTTTGACGCTTTTTAGGGACGGGTGGAGGACGGATGCAGTGTGCCACGGCGCGGGCCTTCCCATGGGCGGCTGGGCGCATTTCGCCCTGCTGGCTTATGCTGCGGCAGCATGAAGCTCTACAACTACTTCCGCTCCTCGGCATCGTTTCGCGTGCGCATCGCGCTGGAGCTCAAGGGCCTGCCCTATGACTATGTGCCCGTGCACCTGCAGAAGGGCGAGCAGCGGGCCCCGGCCTATGCCAGCCGCCTGGGCGACGCGCTGGTGCCGGCGCTGCAGACCGATGACGGGCACCTGCTCGCGCAGTCCATGGCCATCATCGAATACCTGGACGAAACCCACCCCGAGCCGCCGCTGCTGCCCGGCGGTGCCCTGGCGCGTGCCCACGTGCGGGCGCTGGCGCAGATGGTGGCCTGCGAGATCCACCCGCTGAACAACCTGCGCGTGCTCAAGTACCTCAAGCACCAGCTGAAGGTGCCGGACGCGGCCAAGGACGACTGGTACCACCACTGGGTGCGCCAGGGCCTGGAGGCCTTCGAGCGCCAGCTGGCGCTGCTGGACCGGGAGCGCGCCGCCGCGGGCCTGGCGCCCTCGCGCCTGTGCTGGGGCGACGCGCCCACGCTGGCCGACTGCTGCCTGGTGCCGCAGATCTTCAACGGCCAGCGCTTCGGCGTGGACCTGGGCGGCCTGTCGCGCACCATGGCCGCGTTCGAGGCCTGCATGCAGCTGCCGGCCTTCCAGCGCGCCCAGCCCAGCGCCTGCCCGGACCATGAGTGAGCCCGTGGCGCACCCCGTTCCCCACGACTGGCTGCAGCCCGACTGGCCGGCCCCCGCCCACGTGCGCGCGCTGTGCACCACGCGCAACGGCGGCGTGAGCACGCCGCCGTACGACAGCTTCAACCTGGGCCGCTACGTGGGCGACGCCCCCGAGGCCGTGCAGGCCAACTGGGCCGCGCTGCAGGCGGCCCTGGGTGCCGGGGGGCGGCCCGTGCGGCCGGTGTACCTGCGCCAGGTGCACGGCACGGACGTTCTGCCGCTCGACAAGGACACGCCCGAGGGCGCCGACGCCGACGCCTGCACCACCCGGGCGCGGGGCGTGGCCTGCGTCGTCATGGCGGCGGACTGCCTGCCCGTGCTCTTCACCGACCGCGCGGGCACGCGCGTGGCGGCCGCCCATGCGGGCTGGCGCGGCCTGGCCACGGGGGTGCTGGAAGAGACATTGAAGCAATTTCTGGCTCCAGGCCATGCGAGGCAAGCGCCGGCAGCTATCGAAGATGAAGCGCCGCGATCGCCCGGCGACGTGATCGCCTGGCTGGGCCCCTGCATAGGCCCGCAGGCCTTCGAGGTCGGCCCCGAGGTGCGCGATGCCTTCTGCGCGCAGGACCCGCAGGCCGCCCGGCATTTCAGGCCCCACGGCGGCGCGGGCAAGCTGCTGGCCGACCTGGCGGGACTGGCGCGCCAGCGCCTGCGTGAGCGGGGCGTGACGGCGCTCTACGGCAACGACGGCTCGCCCGCCTGGTGCACCGTGGGCAACCCTTCACGGTTCTTTTCGCACCGGCGCGACAGCCCCGTGCTCGGCACCAGCGGGCGCATGGCCGCCTGCGTCTGGCTGACCTGACGCGGCCGCCTCGGCCTCGGCCCGCTCGCGCGCCCGGATGGCGCGCTTGCGCGCCGGCGTGCCCAGAATGTAGAGCACGATGGACATGGGCAGCAGCCCGTAGAGCACGAAGGTGATGATGGCGCCCAGCACCGTGCCCTGCTCGGACAGGCCTTCGGCCAGGGCCATCAGCACCGTCACGTACAACCACCCGATAAGCACCAGGTACATGTTCGGATCCCGATAAAACATGGATTGTGGCCGGCAGGCGGCCGCGCCGTGAACCAAAAGCCCCGCGGCTGCGCCGTGGATTGCCGAGCCGATGCCGGCTCGGCAACAATCGAGAGCCTTGCCCGCATCGGGCCTATTCATGGAGGCAGTATGGATGAGACGACAGACTGGACCGAAAGCGCTCGGCAGTTCCAGCAGATACTCGGCGAGAGCTGGGGCAAGGCGCTGCAGATGCTGCAGCCAGGGGAACTGGGCAAGGCCATGTCCATGCCGCCCTCCGCCCCGCTGAGCTTCGCGCCCGACAAGCTCGCCGCGCTACAGCAGCAATACATGGAGGATGCGCGCGCGCTGTGGGGCCAGGGCCTGCATGCCCAGGCGTCGAAGACCGGCGACCGGCGCTTTGCCGGCGAGAGCTGGGCGAACAACCCGCTGTCGGCCTTCTCCGTGGCAGCCTACCAGCTGCAGGCCCGCGCCCTCATGGGGCTGGCCGATGCCGTGGAGGCCGACGAGAAGACCCGCGCGCGCATCCGCTTCAGCGTGGAGCAGTGGCTGGCCGCCATGGCGCCCAGCAACTTCCTGGCCCTCAATGCCGAGGCGCAGAAGAAAGCGCTGGAAACCCACGGCGAGAGCATTGCCAAGGGCGTGGCCAACCTGCTGCACGACATGCGCCAGGGCCACATCTCCATGACCGACGAGAGCCGCTTCGAGGTGGGCCGCAACGTGGCCACCACCGAAGGCGCGGTGGTGTTCGAGAACGAGCTGTTCCAGCTCCTCGAATACAAGCCGCTCACGCCCAAGGTATACGAGCGGCCCTTCCTCATGGTGCCGCCGTGCATCAACAAGTACTACATCCTCGACCTGCAGCCCGAGAACTCGCTGATCCGCCACGCCGTGGCCCAGGGCCACCGCACCTTCGTGGTGAGCTGGCGCAACCCCGACGCGTCGCTCGCGCACAAGACCTGGGACGACTACATCGAGGACGCCGTGCTCACCGCCGTCGCCACCGTGCAGAAGATCGCCGGGACCAAGCAGATCAACGCCCTGGGCTTCTGCGTGGGCGGCACCATGCTGGCCAATGCGCTGGCGGTGCTGGCCGCGCGCGGGCAGGACAGCGTCGCCAGCGCCACCTTCCTCACCACACTCATCGACTTCGGCGACACCGGCATCCTCGACGTGTTCATCGACGAGTCCTTCGTGCGCCTGCGCGAGATGCAGATGGGGCAGGGCGGGCTCATGAAGGGGCAGGACCTCGCCTCCACCTTCAGCTTCCTGCGCCCCAACGAGCTGGTGTGGAACTACGTGGTGGACAACTACCTCAAGGGCCAGACGCCGCCGCCCTTCGACCTGCTGTACTGGAACAGCGACAGCACCAACCTGCCCGGGCCGTACTACGCCTGGTACCTGCGCAACTTCTACCTGGAGAACAGGCTCATCGAGCCGGGCGCCCTCACCGTGTGCGGCGAGAAGCTGGACCTCTCCAAGGTCAAGCTGCCCGTGTACATCTACGGCTCGCGCGAAGACCACATCGTGCCCGCCGCCGCGGCCTACGCTTCGACCCAGGTGCTGCCCGGCAAGAAACGCTTCGTCATGGGCGCCTCGGGCCACATCGCGGGCGTGATCAACCCGCCGGCGAAGAAAAAGCGCAGCCACTGGGTGCGCGAGGACGGCAAGCTGCCCCCCACGCTGGACGAATGGCTGGCCGGCGCGACCGAGTTGCCCGGCAGCTGGTGGGACGATTGGTGCGCCTGGCTCGCGGGCCACGCGGGCAAGCAGGTCGCCGCGCCCAAGAGCTACGGCAAGGCGCCGCACTTCAAGGACATAGAGCCGGCGCCGGGGCGCTACGTCAAGCAGAAGGCCTGAAGGCGGCTCCCCCCACTCCGATAAGATTCATTCGCCTGCGGCATGGCGCCGGCAGGCATCACAGCAAAGAGGATTCACCATGGAAGACATCGTCATCGTTTCCGCCGTGCGCACGCCCGTGGGCAAGTTTGGCGGCGCACTCGCCAAGACCCCGGCCACGGACCTGGGCGCCCTTGTGATCCGCGAGGCCCTGGCGCGCGCGCGCGTCGCGCCGGACCAGGTGGGCGAGGTCATCATGGGCCAGGTGCTCGCAGCCGGCTGTGGCCAGAACCCCGCGCGCCAGGCCATGATGAAGGCCGGCGTGGCCAAGGAAACCCCCGCGCTCACGATCAACGCCGTGTGCGGCTCGGGCCTGAAGGCTGTCATGCTCGCCGCGCAGGCCGTCGCCACGGGCGACAGCGAGATCGTGGTGGCCGGCGGCCAGGAGAACATGAGCCTGGCGCCCCACGTGCTCAATGGCTCGCGCGAGGGCCAGCGCATGGGCGACTGGAAGCTGACCGACACCATGATCGTGGACGGCCTGTGGGACGTCTACAACCAGTACCACATGGGCATCACGGCCGAGAACGTGGCCAAGGCCTACGGGATCACGCGCGAGATGCAGGACGCGCTGGCCCTGGCCAGCCAGCAGAAGGCCGCGGCCGCCCAGGATGCCGGCCGCTTCGCCGACGAGATCGTCGGCGTCTCGCTGCCGCAGAAAAAGGGCGATCCCGTCCTGTTCAACGCCGACGAGTACCTGAACCGCAAGACCAACGCCGAGGCGCTGGCGGGCCTGCGCCCGGCATTCGACAAGGCCGGCTCGGTCACGGCGGGCAACGCCTCGGGCATCAACGACGGCGCCGCTGCCGTGGTGGTGATGAGCGCCAAGAAGGCCGCGGCCCTGGGCCTCAAGCCGCTGGCGCGCATCGCCGCCTACGGCACGGCGGGCCTGGACCCCGCCACCATGGGCATGGGGCCCGTGCCCGCGTCGCGCAAGGCCCTGCAGCGCGCCGGCTGGAACGCGGCCGACGTGGACCTGTTCGAGCTCAACGAGGCCTTTGCCGCCCAGGCATGCGCGGTGAACAAGGAACTGGCGATCGACCCGGCGCGCGTCAACGTCAACGGCGGCGCGATCGCCATCGGCCACCCCATCGGGGCCTCGGGTTGCCGCGTGCTGGTCACCCTGCTGCACGAGATGCAGCGCCGCAGCGCGGCCAAGGGGCTGGCCGCGCTGTGCATCGGCGGCGGCATGGGCGTCTCCATGGCTCTGGAGCGTTGAGCACCCGCAGTGGCTTGGCGCGCGGCCCGCGCCAAGCCACACATCATGCCCGATCCTTGGGCTCCGGTGGCAATTCCGCCGTGCGTGTTTTCCTTTTAGGAACCGGTTTGTTTTTTGGGTAGAGTGGTAACCGTTTCATCCACAAAACAGGAGCACGCAATGAGTCAGAAAGTCGCATACGTCACGGGAGGCATGGGTGGAATTGGCACTGCCATTTGTCAACGCCTGCACCGGGAAGGGATGAAGGTCATCGCGGGCTGCGGCCCCACTCGCGACTATGAAAAGTGGCTGAACGAACAAAAGGCGCTGGGCTACACCTTCTACGCTTCGGTCGGCAACGTGGGCGACTGGGACTCCACGGTGCAGGCCTTCGCCAACGCCAAGGCCGAACACGGCACCATCGACGTGCTGGTCAACAACGCCGGCATCACGCGCGACCGCATGTTCGTGAAGATGACGCGGGAAGACTGGGACGCCGTCATCGAGACCAACCTCAACAGCATGTTCAACGTGACCAAGCAGGTCGTGGCCGACATGGTGGAAAAGGGCTGGGGCCGCATCATCAACATCAGCAGCGTGAACGGCGAAAAGGGCCAGGCCGGCCAGACCAATTACTCGGCCGCCAAGGCCGGCATGCACGGCTTCTCCATGGCGCTGGCGCAGGAGCTCGCCACCAAGGGCGTGACGGTGAACACCGTGAGCCCGGGCTACATCGGCACGGATATGGTCAAGGCCATCCGCCCCGACGTGCTGGAGAAGATCGTCAACACCGTGCCCGTCAAGCGCCTCGGGGAGCCCAGCGAGATCGCCTCCATCGTCGCCTGGCTGGCCTCGGAGGAGGGCGGCTATGCCACCGGCGCCGACTTCTCTGTCAACGGCGGCCTGCACATGCGCTGACGGCCCGACATGTCCGCTGCTTTGGCGGGCATGTCGAAAAGCAAAAAGGAACGTGCCGGCACGTTCCTTTTTTTATGGAGAACCGAGGCGTGGGGCGCTGGTTCGGGGTCTTGAATGATACCTATCGAAGAAGGGAAGTCGAATAAGCCCGCCGGCGGGCCTTGCCCACGCCCTTACAGGCAGCTCGGGGCGCGCTTGCGGTCGCGTTCGTCTTCGGGCCAGGCAGAGAGCATTGCGGTCATGGTCATAGGGATAACTCCTTAGATGTATTCACAACGCAGCCTCCCGGTGCAACGTTGACATGCCGCTCGCAAAAAAATGCAACCCCTGGAGGATGGATGAAAATGCTCCTGATATGAGAGCTGCAAGCGCATTATGGTCAAGCCTTATAGGCGGTTTTGCCTGATATCAAAAGGCGCGCAGACTGTTCACCGCCCCAGTTCTTCCAGCGCGGCGGACACATCCAGCCACTTTTCCTCGAGCCGTTCGACCTCTTCGGTGCAGGTTTTCAGGCGCCGGCCGGATTCCGCGATCTCGGCGGGGGGCAGCTCCTGCATCAGACGCTCTTCCAGCTGCGCCTTCTCCTGGGCCAGCAGCGCTAGACGCTGGTCTATGGTCTCCAGCTCGCGCTTCAGGGGGCGGGTCTTTTCGGCCAGTTGCTGCCGCGCCTGGGCCTCCAGGCGGCGCTGTTCGCGCGCGTCGGGGGCGGGCACGGCCGCGGGCGCCGGGGCGGCGGCGCGGGCCTGCTCGCGCAGGCGCCTGGATTCGTCGAGCAGGTAGCGCTGGTAGTCGTCCAGGTCGCCGTCGAACGGCCCGACCTGCCCGCGGCCCACGAGCCAGAATTCGTCGCACACGGAGCGCAGCAGGGCGCGGTCGTGGCTGACCAGCATTACGGTGCCCTCGAATTCGTTGAGCGCCATGGCCAGCGCCTCGCGCGTGGCCAAGTCCAGGTGGTTGGTGGGCTCGTCGAGCAGCAGCAGGTTGGGGCGCTGCCAGACGATCATGGCCAGCACCAGGCGCGCCTTCTCGCCGCCGCTCATGCTGCCCACGCTCTGCAGCACCATGTCGCCGCTGAAGTTGAAGCTGCCCAGGAAGTTGCGCAGGTCCTGCTCACGCGCGTCCACGCCCAGCTCGCGCGCCAGGCGCACCATGTGCGCGAGCGGGTGGTCGTCCGGGCGCAGCACGTCCAGCTCCTGCTGGGCGAAGTAGCCAATGGCGAGGCCCTTGCCCTCGGTGACCTTGCCGCCCAGGGGTGCCATGGTGCGGGCGATGGTCTTGACCAGGGTGGACTTGCCCTGGCCGTTGGCGCCCAGGATGCCTATGCGCTGGCCCGCCAGCACGGTGCGGCTGACGCCGCTCAGGACGGCTTTCTCGCTGCCGTCCTCGGCGCGGTAGCCGAAGGAGGCGTCGGTCAGCGCCAGCATGGGATTGGGCAGGTTGGCGGGCTCCTGGAATTCGAAGGTGAATTCGGCGCTCGCCAGCACGGGGGCGATTCTTTCCATGCGCTCCAGCGCCTTCACGCGGCTTTGCGCCTGGCGCGCCTTGGTGGCCTTGGCCTTGAAGCGGTCGATGAACTTTTGCAGGTGGGCGATCTTGGCCTGCTGGCGCTCGAACGCGGCCTGCTGCAGCGTGAGCTGCTGCGCGCGCAGTTCCTCGAACTGGCTGTAGTTGCCGCCGTAGCGTGTGAGCTGGGCGTTGTCGATGTGCAGCGTGACCTGGGTCACGGCGTCGAGGAATTCGCGGTCGTGGCTGATGACGATGAGCGTGCCCTCGTAGCGCTTGAGCCAGGCTTCGAGCCAGACCAGCGCGTCCAGGTCCAGGTGGTTGGTGGGCTCGTCGAGCAGCAGCAGGTCGCTGGGGCACATGAGCGCGCGCGCCAGCTGCAGGCGCATGCGCCAGCCGCCGGAGAAGCTGTTGACGGGTCTGTCGAGCTCGGCCACCTGGAAGCCCAGGCCCAGGATCAGCGCCTGGGCGCGCGCCGGCGCATCGTGCGCGCCGGCGTCCGCCAGGTCGGCGTGCGCCTGGGCAATGGCCATGCCGTCGCCCAATTGCTCTGCTTTTCGTAGCTGCTCGCGCAGGTGAGACAAGCGCGTATCGCCATCGAGCACGAAATCCGTGGCTGGCTGGGCGGTCTCGGGCATGTGCTGCGCCACCTGCGCCATGCGCCACTGCGGGGGCATGAGGAAGTCGCCGCCGTCCTCGTGCAACGTGCCGTTGAGGAGCGCGAAGAGGGTGGACTTGCCGGCGCCGTTGCGCCCCACCAGGCCGACTTTCTCGCCGGGATTGATGGAAACGGAAGCACTGTCGAGCAGCACGCGCGTGCCGCGGCGCAGGGTGAGGTTGCGGAGGCTGATCATGAGGCCGCGGATTATCCCAGCGAAAGCCCGCGGCCTGCCCCTCGGCGGGCCGTGGTCAGACGGGCTTCAGCCCCAGCTGCTTCATCATGGCCGCGGTCAGCTGCATTTCCTGCTGGATGTTCTGCACGAAGGCCGCTCCGTCGCGCACGTCCACCTGGCCCCCGTTTTCCTGCAGCGCGGCGACCACCTTGGGCTGCCTGAGCGCTTCGGAGAAGGCCTTGTAGATGGTCTCCACCACCGCATCCGGCGTTCCCGCGGGGACGGAGATGCCGCCGAACGAGGTCAGCTCCACGCCTGGGATGCCGAGCTCCGCGAGCGTGGGTACCTGCGGCTCGACCGGGTTGCGCCTGGCCCCGGCGATGGCGAGCGCGCGCAGCTTGCCGGCCTTGATCATGGGGTTGGCCGCCGAGAAGATCGGCATCCCGAAGGTCACTTGGTTGCCCAGCAGCGCATTCACGAGCTCGGAGGCGCCCTTGTAGGGCACGTGCATGGCCTTGGTGCGCGTGACGCTCAGGAACAGCTCCACGCCCAGGTGGGAGGGCGTGCCGACGCCCCCGGAGGCGTAGTCCACCTGGCCGGGGCGGGCCTTGAGCCGGGCCAGCAGGTCGTCCAGGCTGTGGATGTCGGAGTCCGCGTTCACTACCAGCCCCACGGTGGAGCTGCTCAGGCGCATGACGTGCCGGAAGTCCTTGAGCGCGTCGTAGCCGGGGTTCTTGTAGATGTGCATGTTGGCGGCCAGCGGCGAGCCCGTGTAGAGCAGGGTGTAGCCATCGGCCGGCGACTTGGCCACGGCGCGCGTGCCGATGTTCCCCGCGGCGCCCGGACGGTTCTCGATGACGATGGGTTGGCCCAGGAAGGGGCCCACGGCCTCGGCCAGGATGCGCGCCACCATGTCGGGCCCCGTGGCCGGCAGGTAGGGCACCAGCCATTTGACGGGGCGGCTGGGATAGCGGCCCTGGGCCCGGGCCGGCATGCCCGCCAGGGGGAGCAGGGCCGCGCCAAGCGCATGGGCCAGCATCCGGCGGCGTGACAGAGGGGTCATGTTCGTCTCCTTGCTTCTATAGCTGTGTGCGATGTGGGAGCTGCCGCCTCACGCCGCCTATGCGGGCGTGGCGAGCAGTTCCCTGGCGATGGTGTTGCGCTGGATCTCGCTGGTGCCGGTCAGCACGCGGTACATGCGCAGCATGCGGAACAGGAATTCCACGCGCCGGCCCTGGACGATGCCCTCGCCGCCGTGGATCTGCACCGCGCGGTCGGCGATGCCGAAGGCAGCCTCGGAGCAGAACAGCTTGCTCATTGACGCCTGGGCGCGGGCGTCGATGCCGGCGTCGATGGCGCGCGCCGTCTGCACCATCAGGGCGCGGGCGGCGGCCCATTGCGTGGCCATGTCGGCCAGCATGTGCTGTATGGCCTGGAACTGGGCGATGCTGCGGCCGAACTGCCGGCGCTCCAGCGCATAGTCGCGCGCGTCGCGCAGCGCCACCTGTGCCAGGCCAAGCATGGCGGGGCAGTGCATCAGCCGGTTGACGGTGATGCGCCCCAGCGCCAGCGCCAAGCCGCGGCCGCGCTCGCCGATCAGCTGGGCCGCTGGGACGCGGGCGCCGTCCAGCACGATGTCGCCGGTGTGGGACTGGCCGGCCATGGTCTTGTAGCCGCTAACCACCTCGACGCCCGGCGCGTGCAGGTCGACGAAGAAGGCGCTGATCTCGCGCTCGGCGGCGCCCTCGGGGGCGGTCGAGGCCAGCAGCACGGCGCAGTCGGCGAAGGGCGAGCCCGAGATGAAGCGCTTGCGGCCATGGAGCACGTAGTGGTCGCCGTCCTGCGTGGCGCGGGTCTGCAGCGCGCCGGCGTCGGAGCCCGCGCCGGCCTCGGTCAGCGCGAAGCAGATGGCCTTGTCGGCGCGCGCCACCGGTGCGATGAACTGCTCCATCTGCCACGGCGTGGCCTTGCGCACCAGCGCGCCGATGCGCGGCGGGCCGCTCAGCTCGCCCAGCACGTGGGGCGCGAAGGGCGAGCCGGTAGCGTAGATGGCTTCCTTGATCAGCACTTGGTCGAGCACCGAAAGCTCCTTGCCGCCCATGGACGGTGGCAGGGACATGCCGTAGAAGCCGAGCGCGTGCGAGCGCCGCCAGACCTGGCGCAGCAGGGCCTTGTCGGGCGAATGCTCGTGGTCTATGCCGTGGCTGCGGGCCAGGTCGACCAGCTCGCCGTGCAGGAAGTCCCGCAGCGCCGCGATCAGCTGCGCCGCCAGGGGCGAGCCTTCGAAGGGCATTTCGGGCAGTGCGGGGCCGGCGGCGGCCAGCCGTGTGGTAGGAGTGCTGGCGTTCATGTCAGTTCACCTTGCGGCTGAGGTTGCTCCAGTACGGCGCCTGTACGGTCTTGCGCATCACCTTGCCGTTGGGGTTCTTGGGCAGCTGCTCCACGAACTCGATGTGGCGCGGGCGCTTGAAGCCGCCCAGGTGCTCGGCGCAGAACCGGTCCAGCGCGCCGGGGTCGGGCTGCGCGCCGGGCTTGAGCACGATGTGCGCCGCGACGGCCTCTCCCCATTTGTCGTCGGGAATGGCGAACACGCAGGCGTCCTGCACCGCCTGGTGGCGGTAGAGCACGGCCTCCACCTCCGACGGGTAGACGTTGAAGCCGCCGCTGATGACCATGTCCTTCTTGCGGTCCACGATGTAGACGAAGCCTTCCTCGTCCATGCGCGCCAGGTCGCCCGTGTGGTAGCGGCCGTTCCTGAGCACCTCGGCCGTGAGGTCGGGCGCGCGCCAGTAGCCGGCGAACACGTCGGGGCCGCTCACGACGATCTCGCCCACCTCGCCCTGGGGCAGCGGGTTGCCGTCGCCATCGACCACCTCGACGATGGACTCCAGGAAGGGGCGCCCGCACGAGGCCAGCCGCTCGGGCCGCGCGGCGCGCGCCTGGAGGTGGTCCAGCGCCGACAGGCCGCACACGCCCGAGGTGGTCTCGCCCGCGCCATAGCCCTGGCTGAGGACAGGGCCGAACACGTCCATGGCTTGCAGAATGCGCGTCGGCGCCATCGGGGCCGCGCCATAGCCCAGGCGCAGCAGGTCGGGCAGCGGGCGGTAGCGGCCCTGCACCTCGGCCAGCAGCATGTTGATCATGGTCGGCACCATGAAGGTGTGGGTCACGCGCCGCTGCTGCATCTCGGCGATGAAGCCGGCGGGCTCGAACTGCGCGAACAGGTGGATGCAGGCCCCGGTGCACAGCGCGGGCACCAGTTGCATGCCCGAGGCGTGGGTGATGGGGCCGACCAGGCCCAGCACGTGGCCCGCCTGCATGCCCTCGCCGCGCATCAGGAACTTGCGCAGCTGGGCCAGGCGGTTGCCGAAGGTCTGCATCGCCGCCTTGAGCACGCCCGACGAGCCCGAGGTGTAGTGCAGCACGGCCAGCTCGTGCTCGCGCACGGCCACCGGCTCGAAATGCGCGCTGGCCCGGGCCAGGCGGCTCTCGTAGTCGCTGCCCGCGGGGCCGTCGAGCAGCAGCAGCTGTACGCCGGGGTCGCCCAGGTGGGGGCGGAAGGCCTCGGCGCGCGCGGCCGTGGTGACGATGATCCGCGCCTCGCTGTTGGCGGCGATCTCGCCCACCTCGCGCGGCGACAGGCGGGCGTTGAACGGCGCCTTGACCAGACCGGCCTTGTAGCAGGCGATTTCGATCTCGACGATCTCGACGCAGTTGTGCAGGTAGATGCCCACGCGGTCGCCGCGCGCGAGGCCGCCGGACAGCAGCGCGTTGGCCAGGCGGCTGGAGCGCTGCTCCAGCTCGCCATAGGTGATGCTGCGCGCCGCGCTGGTGACTGCGGGCAGGCGGGCATGGGCCCGGCAGCTGCGCGCCACCAGTGCGCCGACGTTGGGGATGGGGGAGCCCGGTGGAGGAGTGGAAGTGCTGGTCATGGCGGTCCTTGCGAAGCGCCGCGCGGCTTGCGCGGCGTTGCAGGGACTGTCCCAGAACCGGGCGGGTTAGAGGAAATACTGTTTATTGATTCGATGCCATCGATTTAATTGATGGCCTGCGGCGACGCGTCCAGCAGCCAGCAGGCCTGCCACTGGCCGCCGTCGATCAGGCTGCGCGCATGGGCCAGCAGGCACTCGCGCACCACGGCGGTGGCGGCGTCGTCCGCGCGGCTGGCCTGGGTGGTCACGAAGTAGCGCCGCTGCAATGCCGGATCGGTGACGCGGGCGACGATCCAGTGCCCCGGAGCGGCGGACTGCTGACGCTGGGCCAGCGACACCTCGGCCAGGGTGCAGGCGGGTGAGAAGGTGAAGCCGGCGCCGCAGTGGTAGAGCGAGCGGATGACGCGCGCCGAGTCGTGCTCGTGCACGATGTTCAGGCGCAGCCCGCGCTGCTCGGCCGCCGCCTCTACGCTCTGGCGGATGGCGAAGCGCCGCGACTGCAGCACCAGGGGCAGCCGGCTGGCGTGGGCGAAGGCCAGGCTGGGCAGGCCGCCGCCGGGGTCGCTTTGCAGCAGCGGCACCACTGCGGCGCCGCGGTCCAGGCCCGTCAGCAAGATGTCCTCCTGCGCCATGGGCTGGCAGTCCAGGCCGGGCAGCGCCGGGGTGTCGACGACGATGCCGATGTCGGCGCGGCGCTCCAGTACGGCCTTTTGCACCGTCAGGCTCAGGCCGTCGAGCACGAAGACGCGGATGCGCGGGTGCGTTTGCGACAGCTGCGCGATGACCGGCCCGAGCAGCAACGTGGTCAGCAGGAAGGGCACGGCGATCGTGACCGAGCCCTCCGGGCCCTGGGGCAGGCGCCGGATGCGCTCACCCATGGCCTCGGCGTCGCTGAGCAGGCGGCGGGCGTCCTGGTACAGCTGGGTGCCGGCCGGCGTCGGCGTCACGCCGGCGTGGCTGCGTTCGAGCAGCTGGGCGCCCAGTTCGGCCTCCAGCTTCTTGATCTGCGCCGTCAGCGCCGGCTGGGCCACATACAGTGAATGCGCTGCGCGCGAGAGGCTGCCGACCTCGACGACGGCGATGAAGTAGCGCAGCGCCCGCAGGTCCATTTCAGCCCGGGGCCGCGGTGCCTGCGGCCAGCAGCGCGGCGCGCGTGACCAGCAGCACCTGGTCCTCGCCGGCGCTGGTCTGCAGCCAGAACACGGGCAGTTGCGGAAAGGCGGCTTCGAAGTGCGCGCGCTCGTTGCCGATCTCCAGCACCAGCACGGCGTCCTCCGTCATGCAGGCGGGGGCCTCGCGCAGCAGGCGGTGGATGAAGTCCATGCCGTCGCCGCCGCCGGCCAGCGCCAGCTCGGGCTCGGCGCGGTATTCGGCGGGCAGCTCGGACATGCTCTGCGCGTTCACGTAGGGCGGGTTGCACAGGATCAGGTCCCAGGGGCCGGGCACGGCGGCCAGGCCGTCGGATTGCACGAGGCGGATGCGTTCCTGCAGGCCGTGCCGCTCGACGTTGATGCGTGCCACGGCGAGCGCGTCGGGCGAGAGGTCGGCGCCCGTGACCCGCACCTCGGGCCAGGCCATCGCCGCGAGCACGGCCAGACTGCCGTTGCCGGTGCACAGGTCCAGCACGTTCGTCGTGCGGTCGGTGAGCCAGTCGTCGATGCTGCCGTTGGCCAGGATCTCGGCGATGAAGCTGCGCGGCACGATGGCGCGCTCGTCCACGTAGAACGGCACGCCCACCAGCCAGGCCTCTCGCGTGAGGTAGGCGGCGGGCTTGCGCGTGGCGATGCGTTCTTCGAAAAGCGTAGCTACCAGCGCTTGGCTGGCGGGCGTTACGGGCTGATTCGCCACTGAATCCGGCGCGTCCTCGTCGAGCACGCTGTCGAGTGGCAGGCCCAGGCGCCACAGCACCAGCCAGACGGCCTCGTCGCGCGCATTGGCGGTGCCGTGGCCGAAGGCCACGCCGGCCCGGGCCAGCTGCTGCGCGCCGCTGGCGATCAGCGCGCCCACGGTGGCGCCGTGTACGGCCGGCGTCATGCCGCGGCCTGCGCGTTGAGGTTTTCGAGCGTGCGGCGGTAGATGTTCTTGAGCGGCTCGATGTCCGTCAGGCGGATGTTCTCGTCGATCTTGTGGATGCTGTCGTTGGGCGGGCCGAGCTCGACCACCTGCGGGCAGATCTGCGCGATGAAGCGCCCGTCGCTGGTGCCGCCGGTGGTGGACAGCTCGGTCGTCAGGCCCGTCTCGGCATGGATGGCCTGCTGCACGGCGCCGACCAGCTCGCCCGGCGTGGTCAGGAAGGGTTGGCCGCCCAGCGTCCAGGCCAGGTCGTATTCGAGGCCGTGGTGGTCCAGCACCGCATGCACGCGCTCCTTCAGGCTCTCGGCCGTGGATTCGGTGCAGAAGCGGAAGTTGAAGTCGATGGCCACCTCGCCCGGGATCACGTTGGTCGCGCCCGTGCCGCCGTGGATGTTGCTCATCTGCCAGCTGGTCGGCGGGAAGAAGTCGTTGCCTCGGTCCCAGACGGTGGCGGCCAGCTCGGCCAGCGCGGGCACGGCCTGGTGGATGGGGTTGCGCGCGAGATGCGGGTAGGCGATGTGGCCCTGCACGCCGCGTACGGTGAGCCTGCCCGACAGCGTGCCGCGGCGGCCGTTCTTGATCATGTCGCCCGTGCTCTGCACGGAGGTGGGCTCGCCCACGATGCACCAGTCCAGGCGCTCGCCGCGCGCGCGCAGCTGCTCGACGACCACCTTGGTGCCGTCTACCGACGGGCCTTCCTCGTCGCTGGTGAGCAGGAAGGCGATGGCGATGGCCGGCGCGGGCGTGGCGGCTAGGAACTCCTCCACGGCCACGACGAAGGCGGCGATGGAGGTCTTCATGTCGCTGGCGCCGCGCCCGTACAGGCGGCCGTCGCGCTGCGTGGGCGTGAACGGCGCGCTGCTCCACTGCTCCACGGGGCCCGTGGGCACGACGTCGGTGTGGCCGGCGAATACTACTGTTTTGATAGCTGCCTGCGATTGACTGGTGGGCGTTGCAGCCCTTTTTGCCCATAGGTTGCAGACGCGGAAGGAGGACGGGCCGCTGTCCAGCCGCTCGCAGGCGAAGCCCAGGGGCGCAAGGCGCTCGGCCAGCAGGTCGAGGCAGCCGGCGTCTTCGGGCGTGACGGAGGGGCGGGCGATGAGCTGTTCGGTCAGCAGCAGGGTAGGAGAGGGCATCGGGCAGGCAAATGGGTGGCGCTTCAAACGGGCTTGACGTCCAGCACGATCTCGGTGAACGAGGGTTCGTCGTCTTCGGGCGGCTGGCTCTCCTCCTGCTGGGCCTGCGCGGCCTTGGCGGCGATGGAGAAGTCGTTCTGCAGGCGCCACATGAGGTTGGTGGGCGAGTCGGCGTAGGCCAGGCCTTCCTTGCGGTCGATCCTGTCGCTGAGGATCAGGTGCGCCAGGGCCTCCTCGAAGGTCTGCGAGCCTTCGGCCATGGATTTTTCCATGGCGTCGCGCACGCCGGAGAAGTTGCCCTGCTCGACCAGGTCGGCCACCAGCTTGGTGTTGAGCATGACCTCTACGGCCGGCAGGCGCTCGCCCGCCTTGGTGCGCACCAGGCGCTGCGAAACGATGGCCTTGAGCGCCGAGGCCAGGTCGCCCAGCATGGTGGGGCGCACCTCCACGGGGTAGAACGACAGGATGCGGTTGAGCGCGTGGTAGCTGTTGTTGCCGTGCAGCGTGGCCAGGCACAGGTGGCCCGACTGGGCGTAGGCGATGGCGGCCGACATGGTCTCGCGGTCGCGGATCTCGCCAATCAGGATCACGTCGGGCGCCTGGCGCAGCGCGTTCTTCAGCGCCGTCTGCAGCGACTGCGTGTCGCCGCCGATCTCGCGTTGGTTGACGATGGAGCGCTTGTTTTTGAACTGGTACTCGACCGGGTCCTCCACGGTGAGGATGTGGCCGGTCATGGCCTCGTTGCGCTCATCGAGCATGGCGGCGAGCGTCGTGCTCTTGCCCGAGCCCGTGGCGCCCACGACCAGGATCAGGCCGCGCTTTTCCATGATGAGTGCGCCGAGAACCGGGGGCAGGTTCAGCGTGGACAGCTTCGGGATCTCCTGCGCGATGAAGCGGATCACCACCGCGTAGGTGCCGCGCTGGCGCATGGCGCTGATACGGAAGCGCCCCACGCCCGTGAGCGGCACGCCCATGTTGAGCTCGCCCGTCTCCTCCAGCTCCTCGATACGCTCGGGCGGCACGATTTCGGCCAGCAGGTTCCTGGGCGCGTCGGGCGGCAGGATCTGGCTGTTGATGGGCACGCACTCGCCGTTGATCTTGATCAGCGCCGGCGCGTTGGCCGACAGGTAGACGTCGGAGGCCTTTTTCTCACCCATGAGGCGCAAGATCCGCTCCATCGTGCTCATGCTCGCTCCCTCTCTCGTGGTCGTTGTCGTTGCGCGGGCGCCGATCGGCCGGCCGGTGCGCGTCAGTCGCGCAGCAGGTCGTTGAGGCTGGTGGTGGAGCGCGTCTTGGCGTCCACCTTCTTGACGATGATGGCGGCGTACATGCTGTAGCGGCCGCCGTCCTTGGGCAGGTTGCCGCTGACCACCACAGAGCCCGCGGGCACGCGGCCGTAGATCGTCTCGCCCGTGGCGCGGTCGTAGATGGGGGTGCTCTGGCCGATGTACACGCCCATGGAGATGACGGAGTTCTCCTCGACGACCACGCCCTCGACGATCTCGGAGCGCGCGCCGATGAAGCAGTTGTCCTCGATGATGGTGGGGCCGGCCTGCAGCGGCTCCAGCACTCCGCCCAGGCCCACGCCGCCCGACAGGTGCACGTTCTTGCCCACCTGGGCGCACGAGCCGACGGTGGCCCAGGTATCGACCATGGTGCCCTCGTCCACATAGGCGCCGATGTTCACGTAGCTCGGCATCAGGATCGCGCCCTTGGCGATGAAGCTGCCGCGGCGGGCCACGGCCGGAGGCACCACGCGCACGCCGGTGGCGGCCATCTCGTCGGGCGTGAGGTGGGAGAACTTCGTCGGCACCTTGTCGAAGAAGGCCAGGTCGCCGGCCTTCATGATGGCGTTGTCCTTCAGGCGGAAGGACAGCAGCACGGCCTTCTTGATCCACTGGTGCACGGTCCAGCGGCCCACGCCTTCGCGCGTGGCTACGCGCAGCTGGCCATTGTTGAGCTCGGAGATTACGTGTTCCACGGCGTCCACGACCTCCTTCGGTGCGGAGGCGGGGGAAAGGCTTGCGCGGTTGTCCCAGGCGTTGTCGATCAGGGTCTGCAGTTGTTGACTCATGGTGAGCTCAGATACGGGATTGGATGAATTGCACGATGCGCCGGGCGGCCTGCTCGCATTCCTCGGCCTCGGCTACAAGGGCCATGCGCACACGCTGGGCGCCGGGGTTGGCGCCGTTCACGTCGCGCGCCAGATAACTGCCCGGCAGTACCGTCACATTGTATTGAGTCAGCAGCGCCCGGGCGAACTCGGTGTCGCTCATGCCCAGGGCGTCCGGCACCCTGGCCCAGAGGTAGAAGCCCGCGTCGGGGAGGCCCACCTGCATGACCTGTGCCAGCATGGGCGTGACCTGGGCGAACTTGCGGCGGTACAGCGCGCGGTTTTCCTGCACGTGCGTCTCGTCGTTCCAGGCGGCGATGCTCGCGGCCTGCACGGCCGGCCCCATGGCGCTGCCGTGGTAGGTGCGGTAGAGCAGGAAGGCCTTGACGAGCGCGGCATCGCCGGCCACGAAGCCGCTGCGCAGGCCCGGCACGTTGCTGCGCTTGGACAGGCTGGTGAAGGCGAGCAGGTTGCGGTAGTCCGTGCGGCCCAGGCGGTGCGCGGCCTCCAGGCCGCCGAGCGGGGGCTCGTCGCGGAAATAGATCTCGCTGTAGCACTCGTCCGAGGCGATCACGAAGCCGTAGCGGTCGCTCAGCGCGAACAGCTTTTCCCACTCCGTGAGCGGCATCACGGCGCCCGTGGGGTTGCCCGGCGAGCAGGTGAACAGCAGCTGCGTGCGCTGCCACACGTCCTCGGGCACGCTGTCCCAGTCCACGGCGAAGTTGCGCGCCGGGTCGCTGGGCGCGTAGTGGGGCGTGGCGCCCGCCAGCAGCGTGGCGCCCTCGTAGATCTGGTAGAAGGGGTTGGGGCAAACCACGGTCGCGCCGGGGCGGGACGCATCCACCACCGTCTGGGCGAAGGCGAACAGCGCCTCGCGCGAGCCGTTGACGGGCAGCACCTGCGTGGCCGGGTCTACGACGACGCCGTAGCGCCGCTGCATCCAGCCCGCGCAGGCCTCGCGCAGGCGCGGCTCGCCCAGGGTGGACGGGTAGCTCGCCAGGCCCGCCAACCCTTCGGCCAGCGCATCCTTGATGAACTGCGGCGTGGCGTGGCGCGGCTCGCCTATGCCCAGGCTGATGGGACTGTGTTCGGCCGAGGGCGTGACCCCCGCGAAAAGCTGTCGCAGCCGCTCGAACGGGTAGGGCTGCAATAAGGAGAGCAGGGGATTCATAGGGGGAGGATTATCGGGGAAGGAGGCACCGGGCTGCTTGGCGCCATCGAATCCCGCCTGCTGCGCCTGCTGGGCGCTCCGCCTTGGACGGTCAGCCGTGCACGGCGCGCTGCGCGCGGGCCCGTGCCAGCGCGGCGGCGATCGCCGCATGCTTGGGGTCGGCGGGTGCCTTCGCGTCGGGCCGATCGGCGCGCGGCATGGCGCCAGCTGCCGGGGGCGCCACTAGCGCCTGCTGCTCTTCGCGCTCCAGGCGCTCCCGCCGCGCCCTGTAGCGCGTGCGCGCCTGCTCGGCCTGCGGCGCGGACCAAGCGGCCCAGCCGGTGGCCTGGCCGCTGGCGTTCTCCATGCGGATGCAGTCCACGGGGCAGGCGGGCAGGCACAACTCGCAGCCCGTGCAATGCGGAGCGATCACGGTGTGCATGCGCTTGTTCAGGCCCAGGATGGCATCCGTGGGGCAGGCCTTGATGCACAGCGTGCAGCCAATGCACCAGTTTTCGTCAATGACGGCCACGGCACGCGGCGTCTCCTGGCCATGGGCCGCGCTCAGCGGCAGTTCGGGCCGGCCGGTGATCGCCGCCAGGCGCGCCACGCCCTGGGCTCCGCCCGGGGGGCACTGGTTGATGCCGGCCTCGCCGCTGGCCACCGCGTGCGCGTAGGCCGCGCAGTCGGGGTAGCCGCAGCGTGTGCACTGGGTCTGGGGCAGGGCAGCGTCGATGCGCTCGGCCAGGGCCTGCAGTGCTGCAGCCGGTAACGACGAGGCCTGCGCCAGGGCCATGGCTGTGCGCTCCGTTCAGGCGGCGGCGGTGCGCACGCGGCGCACGCGCACGGCCCCGGCCGGCTGCCCGGGCTGGTTGGCACGGATGAAGTCGCGCACCTTGGCATACACATGCTTGCGCCAGCGGCGGCCGCTGAAGATGCCATAGTGGCCCGCGCCCTTGACCTCGTAGTGCATGCGGCGCTCGGGCGCGATGCCGGAGCACAGGCCCTGGGCGGCCTCCGTCTGGCCGCTGCCGGAGATGTCGTCGAGCTCGCCCTCGATGGTCAGCAGGGCCGTGTCGGCGATGTCCTGCGGGCGCACGCGTTCGAGCTTGCCGTCGGGCGAGCGCACGTCCCAGGTGCCGTTGACCAGGCTGTAGTCCTGGAACACGGTCTTGATGGTTTCGAGGTAATAGTTGGCGTCCATGTCGAGCACGGCGTTGTACTCGTCGTAGAACTTGCGGTGGGCCTCGGCGCTCGCGTCGTCGCCCTGGATCAGGTTCTTGAAATAGTCGTAGTGGCTGGTTGCGTGGCGGTCAGGGTTCATGGCCACGAAGCCCATGTGCTGCATGAAGCCCGGGTAGACGCGGCGCCCTGCGCCGGGGAAGTTGCTGGGCACGCGGTAGATGACGTTGGTCTCGAACCACTTGAAGCTGCGCTGCGTGGCGAGGTTGTTGACCGCCGTGGGCGAGCGGCGCGCGTCGATGGGGCCGCCCATCATGGTCATGGACAGCGGCGTGGTCTCGCCGCGGCTGGCCATGAGCGAGACGGCGGCCAGCACGGGCACCGTGGGCTGGCACACGCTCATCACATGGCAGTTGCCGTACTTCTGCTGCAGGTGGCGGATGAATTCCTGCACGTAGTTGACGTAGTCGTCGAGGTGGAAGTCCCCCTCGGACAGAGGCACGAGGCGCGCGTTCTTCCAGTCGGTGATGTAGACCTTGTGGTCTGCGAGCATGGAGCGCACGGTGTCGCGCAGCAGCGTGGCGTAGTGCCCGGACAGGGGCGCGACGACGAGCACCACGGGTTGTTCCTTGAGCTTGAGCAAGGTGTCGGGGTCGTCGGAGAAGCGCTTGAAGCGGCGCAGCTCGCAGAACGGCTTGTCGATTTCCACGCGCTCGTGGATGGCGCAGCTCACGCCGTCCACGTCGACGGTGCGGATGCCGAACTGGGGCTTCTCGTAGTCCTTGCCCAGCCGGAACAGCAGCTCGTAGCCGGCCGACATGCGGTGCGCCAGCTGGGTTTCACTGAAGGGAGACAGCGGGTTGCTGTAGAACTTGGCAGCCGCTTGCGCCAGGTCGGCGAAGGGCTCCATCAGGGTACGCTGGGTTTCGTAGAGGGTGTACAGCATGGGGCTTGCGCATTTTATGTTGCAGTGCAATATGTTAGTCCTTGCACAGCCCGGCGCGTAGGGGAAAACACTTGGCCAACGTCTCGCGCGCGACAAGTTTTCAACTTGTCTTCACAATTTTATGATAGCGAATGTCGCTTTGCCGGTGGGCATTTCCGCCGTTTTTGACCTGTATCTAGACGTACGGAGCTCCCTGCAACCATGCCTCGAAGGCCTCGCGCGAACTGTTGCGTAAAGCACGCCGGAACAGCTGCTTGTCGCCCAGGTACAGGCAGTGGCGGATCACGGTGAAGGGGGTGAAGCTGCCCTCGGGGTTGTGTTCCTCGTAGAACTGCTTGTAGCGCTTGACCGTGGCCAGGGTCTCGCGCATCAGCGCATTGAAGCGCGAGCGGGTGATGCCCGGCGACCAGGCCCGGATGTCGTCCACGAACTGGTCCACCTTCCGGGCGTCGAACTCGGCGTCCTTGAAGAAATGGTTGGCGATCTTCAGGAAGGTGAAGGCATCGAGCTCGCTGCCGGGCGCCGGCGCCCGCGCGGTGCCGGGTTCAGGCTCGGCGGTTTCGTCGGACGCGCGCTGCAGCTCGGCGGCGGTGGCGTCGCGGATCTGGCGGAACTCGCGGTCGGCCAGCTCGAACAGCGCCGACAGCACGTTGATGCGGCGCTTGAGCTGCGCGGGGATCGATTTCTTGTACTTGATCTTGTGGTCCAGCACGCTCCAGGCGTCCTGGATGATGGTGCGCACCTGCAGCTCGAACGGCTGGTTGGCGTAGGCCGCGTTCTGGGGCAGCGCCGCCTGCTCGGCATTGAGCCGCAAGTCCAGGTGCAGGCCCTTGTAGCCGAACGAGGCCTCGGTGCCCTCCATGGCGCTGACTTTGTCGGTCACGTCGATCACGTCGAAGTGCGACTGCACGATCTGCGCCACCTTTTCCAGCTCGTCCTCGTAGAGGCAGACCACGCGCACGCCAATCAGGTCGGTGATGTAGTGGTGGATCTCGTAGGGCGTGCCGCTTTCCTCCAGCGCCGTGCGGTACTTGCGCGAGAACTTGCGCAGGCACTCGTCGCGGTCCTTCACGCGGCCCTCGATCTTGGCGATGTCGATGTGGCGGGCCTGGGACAGGATGGACTGCAGCAGCGCCATGAAGAACGCGCAGGCCTGCTGCAGCGCCGGCAGCTCCCGCGCGTAGAAGGCGTGGAAGACGGATTCCTCGTGTGCGGGCTGGATCGCGGAAGACATGGGGCGGCGGGGGGAAGGAGAGCTTGGCAATGGTAGGGCAGGACGGGCCGGAGCCCCCCGTCAATCCTAGGCTGGCCTGATGCGCGCCAGCGCCATCACCTCGCGCGCGGGCAGGTGCTTCAGGCGGTGGTCGCTCCACACCTGGCGCCAGCGGCGCGCGCCGGGCAGTCCGTTGCGCAGGCCCAGCATGTGGCGCGCCACGGCGTACCAGTGCGTGCCGTGCGCGGCGGCCTCGCGCTCCATGTAGGCCACCATCTCCTCCTCGACCTGCTCGCGCGTGAGCGTGCCGGGCTTGGCGCCGAAGAACAGCTCGTCCCAGCGCGTCAGCCACCAGGGGTTGTGGTAGGCCTCGCGGCCCACCATCACGCCATCGACCAGCGCCAGCTGTTCCAGCACGGCCGCGTCGGTCTGCAAGCTCCCGTTGATGGCGATGGTCAGCTGCGGGAAGTCCGATTTCAGCCGCGCCGCCACCTCGTAGCGCAGCGGCGGAATCTCGCGGTTCTCCTTGGGCGAGAGTCCCTTGAGCCAGGCATTGCGCGCATGCACGATGAACACGCGGCAGCCCGCGTCGGCCACCGTGCCCACGAAGTCGCGCACGAAGCCGTAGTCCTCCGTCTGGTCGATGCCGATGCGGTGCTTGACGGTGACGGGCATGTCGACCACGTCCACCATGGCCTTCACGCAGTCGGCTACCAGCCGCGGCTCGTTCATCAGGCAGGCGCCGAAGGCGCCGCGCTGCACGCGCTCGCTGGGGCAGCCGCAGTTGAGGTTGATCTCGTCGTAGCCCCACTGCGCGCCCAGGCGGGCGCTGTGCGCCAAGTCGGCAGGTTCGCTGCCGCCCAGCTGCAGCGCCACGGGGTGCTCGGCCTCGCCGAAGCGCAGGTGGCGTGGCACATCGCCATGCAGCAACGCGCCGGTGGTCACCATTTCGGTGTAGAGCAGGGCGTGGCGCGACAGCAGGCGGTGCAGGTGGCGGCAGTGCCTGTCGGTCCAGTCCATCATCGGCGCCACGCTCATGCGCCAGGGGCTCAGTCCTGAGCCAAGTTGTTGGTTCTCTTCGGTTTCCATGGATTTCGCGCCGCGTCACGTCGTTGCGTGTGGGCGGATTGGCAGGGGGTGAAAAATTCCTGGTGCAGGTCTGCATCAAGCAAGGCGGGGCCGTGATTTTCCCTGAGCCGCGCCACGCCGATGGGCTTCAGGCCCAAACGTCGGGAAGATGCCCGTTGAGTAAATAAGATTATTATCGTAATCTATTTTCCGTTACCTTACGGCGGCGACGATAAACACTTGGAGTACGACCGATGAAAGACGCGCAAGCGGCCAAGCCGCTGTACCTGGAGGATTTGGCGGTGGGGGATGTGTTCGTGAGCCCTCCGCATGCGCTCGACGCACAGCAGATCGTCGAATTCGCGTCCCAGTTTGACCCGCAGCCGTTCCACCTCGATGAGCAGGCTGCCAAGGGCTCGTTCTTCGAGGGGCTGGCCGCGAGCGGATGGCATACCGTGGCGATCACCATGCGCTTGCTGGTGCAGAGCTTTCCTCTGGCCAGGGGCGTGATTGGCGCTGGAGCCGAACTCAGCTGGTCGCAGCCCACGCGGCCGGGTGACGTACTTCGCGTGACCAGCACCATCAAGGACATTGCGCCTTCTCGATCAAAGCCCGACCGGGCCATCGTGGTGCTCGAAAGCGTGACCTCCAACCAGCACGGTGCTCCTCTGCAGAAGCTGGTCAGCAAGGTCGTTGCCTTCAAAAGGACGGCGTAGTCCATGGGACGCTCGACGCAGGAGAAGGCCCTGGAGAACCGCGCAAGGATCGTGGACCGCGCCAATGCGCTGTTTCGCCAGCGCGGCGTCGACAACGTGTCCGTGTCGGACGTGATGGGCGCCTGCGGAATGACCGTGGGCGGCTTCTACAAGCATTTTGATTCCAAGGATGCGCTGGTCGCGCAGGCCTGCGGCCTCGCGTTCACGCAGGCGCTGAAGGCCTGGGACGAGGTCTACGAGAATGCGGACACAAATGCCAGAGAACGGAATCTGGAGTTGGTGCGCCGCTACATCAACAACCGGTCTCCAGAACGCCGATGCCCCATTCTGGCGTTCGCTCCCCACGTCGCGACCGGCGATGCGGCCGGACCGGCCGTCCGTGCCTACCAGGCCGGCATCCATGAGCTCTTCGAAAAGTTCGTCGAAGGGGCGGGCACGGAGGGAGAGCCCCCCGTGCCTGCCGCGTCCCGCGAAGCCATGGCGCTTTTTGCTGCCATGGTTGGCGCGCGGGTCCTGAACCAGGCGGCGGGCAATGCAGGCTGGGTCCGCGATATCGAAGACGCGGTCATTGCCGCGGCGGCTTCACTCTCCCCGAAGAACGAGAAACCTTAGGCCCCTTTGAGGTATTTTTGCCCTCTAACGCTTACGGGGAGATCGCTGGCAGCTATTGATACATGAGCAACCAGGGACGCGCGTCGCGCCGGCCGGAACTGCGCACTGCCGGCAAATACGCCTGGCGCATCTCCGTGGCGGTGTACTAGCATGGCCTATCACACAGGTCGCTTGGAAGGAGGCGCGCCATGGCCACACCTCAACCCCATGCCGCCCCGACAGGGGGCCGCTCCGTGCTGGTCCTGGGGGCAGGCCATATCGGCCATGCCATCGCGCTGCTGCTGTCCGACGCCGGTGGCTACGCGCTGCAGGTGGCCGACCGCAACCTCTCCTCGCTGCAGCGGGTGCAGGCTCTGGCGGGCGTGGCCACCGTGCACGTGCCCGATGCGGCGGCGCTGGAGGCGGCCGTCGCCGGCTGCCATGCGGTGCTCAACGCCCTGCCGTTCCACCAGGCGGCGGCCGTGGCCACGCTGTGCGCCCGGCACGGCGTGCATTACTTCGACCTGACCGAGGACGTGGCCAGCACCCGGGCGATCCGCGCGCTGGCGGCCGGCGCGCGCAGCGTGCTCATGCCGCAGTGCGGGCTGGCGCCGGGTTTCATCGGCATCGTGGGCAACGACCTGGCCGGGCGCCTGGACGGCGGCGCGCAGGCGCTGCGCCTGCGCGTGGGGGCGCTGCCGCGCTACCCGCAGGGGGCATTGCGCTACAGCCTGACCTGGAGCACCGAGGGCTTGATCAACGAGTACTGCAACCCCTGCGAGGCCATCGTGGACGGCCAGCGCACCAGCGTGCCGGCGCTGGACGGCCTGGAGACGCTGCTCATCGACGGCGTGGAGTACGAGGCCTTCAGCACCTCGGGCGGCCTGGGCACGCTGACCCGGACTTGGGAGGGACGGCTGCAGCAGCTCGACTACAAGACCATCCGCTACCCCGGCCACCACGCCGCCGTGCGGCTGCTGCTGCACGAGCTGCGCCTGCGCGAGCGGCGCGAGCTGCTGCGCGAGCTGCTGGAGGGCGCCATTGCCGCGACGCGGCAGGACGTAGTCGTGATCCTGGCCGTTGCCAGCGGCCTGCGCGGCGGGCGGCTGGTGCAGGAGAGCTACGCGGCCCGCATCCTGGGCCGGCGGCTGCGCGGGCAGGCGCTCAGTGCCATCCAGCACACCACGGCCGCGGCCATCTGCGCCGCGCTGGACCTGGTGAGCAGCGGGCGGCTGCCGCAGGCGGGCTTCGTGCGGCAGGAGCAGATCGCGCTGGCAGACTTCCTGGCGAACCGCTTCGGCAGCGTCTACGACGTGGAGGGCACGCAGGCCTAGCGCCGCTGGTACATGGCCTCGATGGCGTCCGCGTAGTGCGCCATGAGGCTGTTGCGCTTGAGCTTGAGCGTGGGCGTCATGAGGGCGTTTTCTATGGTCCAGGGCTCGCGCACCAGGTGCACGGCGCGCGGCACGGCATAGCGCGGGAAGCCCGCGGCGAGCTTCTCGATGCGCGCCAGCGCCGCACGCGTGGCGCTGGGGTGTGCCAGGCTGGCCGGGTCGTCGGGGTCCAGCCCCAACTGGCCGGCGAGTTGGCGCCATTCCTCGGCCTGCACCGCGGCCACGCAGGCGATGAAGGGACGCTGCTCGCCCACGACGAAGGCCTGCTCGAACAGCGGATCGGCCGTGATGGCCAGCTCCAGGTCGGCCGGCGGCACCTTCTCGCCGGTGGAGGTGACGATGATCTCCTTGATGCGGCCCAGGATGCGGATGCGGCCATCGACGATCTCGGCCTGGTCGCCCGTGCCCAGCCAGCCGCCCTCGCCGATGGCGCGGGCCGTGTCCTCGGGGCGCTTCCAGTAGCCCTTCATGACGATGGGGCCGCGCACCTGCAGCTCGCGGTTCTCGCCGATGCGCACCTCCACCCCGGGCAGGGCGCGGCCCACGGTGGACGGGTCGTTGTCGTCCAGCGCGTTCACGCTGACCACGGGCGTGGTCTCGGTCATGCCATAGCCCTGCACTAGCGGCAGGCCCAGGCCCAGGAAGCACTGCGCGATGGCGGGCGGCAGCGGCGCGCCGCCGCTCACCGCAACGCGCACGCGGCCGCCGAAACGGGCCAGCAGCGGCCTGGCGACCAGGGCGCGCAGCAGTGGCCAGGGCAGGGCGCGCATCCAGCTGCCGGCGCCGTCGTCCTGCGGCGCGGGCAGACGCTGGGCGGCGCAAAAGCGCCTCCAGCCCACGGCCTGCGCAGCCTGGAACAGCTGCATCTTCCACGGCGAGGACGAGAGGGTCTCGATCAGCTTGGCGTGCACGCGCTCGTAGATGCGCGGCACCGACACCAGTACCGTCGGGCGCACGGTCAGCATGTCGTCGGCCAGCTGCGCCACCGAGCGCGCATAGGCCACGCAGCTGCCCGAGGCCACGGGCAGGTAGTAGCCGCCCGTGCGCTCGAAGGTGTGCGACAGCGGCAGGAAGGACAGGAACACGTCGTCCGGCGTGGGGACGATGCGCTGGAGCACGGCCTTCACGTCGGCGATCACGTTGGCGTGCGTGAGCATCACGCCCTTGGGCTTGCCCGTGGTGCCGCTGGTGTAGACGATGGCCGCCAGGTCCTCGGGGCCGGGCGGCGGGGGCAGCGGGGTGTCCGCCGCGGCATGCTGCAGCCAAGCGGACAGGGGCGCGACGGGAACTGCGTCCGGTCCGGCGTCCTGCGCCGGCGCCTTGGCCGTCGCCACCACGCCCATCAGGTGCGGCAGCGGCAGGCCCACGCCGCGCACGCGCTCCCACTGCGCGGCATCCTGTACGACGAGCAGCGAGACTTCCGCATCCTGCAGGATGTAGGCGATGCTGCCCGGGTTGTCGATGGCGTGCAGCGGCACGGGCACGCAGCCCGTGGCCATGGCGGCCTGGTCGATGCTCATGGCGTCCAGCCCGTTGGGCAGCAGCACGGCGATACGCGCGCCCTGCGGCAGGCCCGAGGCGGCTATGGCGCGGCTCCACTGCCGCACGCGCTCCTGCGCCTGAGACCAGCTCAGGCTGGTCCAGTGGCCGGTGGCGGAGTCGCATTGGCGGTAGGCCTCGCGGTCGGGGGTGAGGGCTGCGCGAAAAGCCAGCAGCTCGGGCAGGGTCTGCACGGCGTGCAGGTCGGGAAGGGTGGAGGTCATGCGCGCCATCGGCCGGCTGTCCCGGCCTTGAAAACGTCCAAAACAGGAGCTGCCAGCGCTTGTCTGGCGAGGCTTTGAAGCGGATTTCGTGCAAATTTCCGCACGACCGTGCTGCGGATTATCGCAGCCAGCGCATCAGCCTGCGGCTTCCAGCCCGTGGGCGAAATGCGCGCGCATGGCCTGCGCGGCGCCTTGCGCGTCGCGCGCGCGCAGCGCCGCCATGAGGGCCTCGTGCTCGGCCAGCGAATCCTCGATGCGCCCCTGCTTGAACAGGGAGTGGTGGCGGCTGAGCTTCATGACCTTGCGCAGATCGGCCACCATCTGCCCGCGCCAGCGGTTGTCGGCCAGCTCCAGCAGGCGCAGGTGGAAGCGCTCGTTGAGGGTGAAGAAGCGCTCGCGGTCGCCCGCGGCGGCGCCCAGCTCGGCGTGCAGCGCCTCCAGCTCGCCCAGCTGCTGCGGCGTGGCCGCGGCCGCCACCACGCCGGCCGCGTCGCTCTCCAGCAGCGCGAGCAGGTGGTAGACGTCGCGCAGGTCCTTCTCCGACATCTCCGTCACGTAGGCACCGCGCCGCACCTTCATCGTGACAAGGCCTTCGGCCGCGAGCACCTTCAGCGCCTCGCGCAGCGGCGTGCGGCTGATGCCGATTTCCTCGGCGATCTTCAGCTCGTCGATCCAGCTGCCTGGCTCCAGCTCCTGGCGGAAGATGCGCTGGCGCAGCAGTTCGGCCACTTCTTCGTACAGGGCTTGGCGGGGCAGCGGGACGGTCTTCATGCGCCCGAGAATATCAGTGCATGCAACCGCTGGCCGGCTGGTACGTGGACGGGATGCCCGCCACGGGAACGCCGCCGCGCAGCGCCTGTGCGGGCAGGTGCGGCGCGATGGCGGCGCGGGCCGCCAGGAGCGCCGGGAGGTCGACGTGCGTGGCGAAGCCCATGCTCTCCAGCATGAAGACCAGGTCCTCGGTGACGATGTTGCCCGACGCGCCGGGCGCGAAGGGGCAGCCGCCCAGCCCGCCCATGCACGCGTCGAACTCGCGGATGCCCTCCTGCAGGCCCATCAGCGCGTTGGCAAGCCCTAGGCCCATGGTGTCGTGCAGGTGCAGCTTTTGCAGCAGCGGGCCGACCGCGTCCTGCACGGCGCGCACGGTATCGCGCACCAGGGCCGGATGGGCATGGCCCACCGTGTCGGCCAGGGTGATGCGGTCGGCGCCGGCCAGCGCCAGCGCCTTGGCGGCGGCCACCACGTCGCCCAATGGCACGGTGCCGGCCACCGAGCAGCCGAATGCCGAGGCGGTCACGCAATCGATGCGCACAGGCCGCGGCTGCGCGCGCAGCCATTCGATGATGTCGCCGATGGCGGCGATGTGCTCCAGCGTGCCCTTGTTCACGTTGGCGCGGCTGTGCCGGTCACTGGCCGAGAGCGGAATCACGATGATGTGCGCGCCCGCCTCGTAGGCGGCCATGGCGCCCTTGAGGTTGGCGGCGAGGGCGTAGACCTTCAGCCCTTCGATCCGCAGCGCCTGCGCCACCACCGCCGCGGAGTCGGCCATCTGCGGCACGAGGCGCGGCGAGACGAAGCTGCCCACCTCGATGTCCCGCAGGCCGGCCGCGTGCAGCGCCTTGATCCAGGCGATCTTCGCCTCAGTGGAGACGGGCTTGGCGATCAGCTGCAGCCCGTCGCGGGGACCGACTTCGGTGACGGTGACACTCCTGAGCATGCCTATTGCACCTGGATGTGCGCCGCCTGGATCGTCGCCTTCGCCTTGGCGATGTCCTTCTCGATGAGCCGGGAGAATTCCTGCGGCGTGGTGGAGCTGGCCTCCAGGCCCTGCTTGGCATAGGCGGCGCGCACGTCGGGGCGCGCCATGACCTGCACCACGGCGTCGTTCAAGGTTTTCACCACGTCGGCAGGCGTGCCGGCGGGCGCGAAGACACCGTAGTAGGTGACGAAGCTGTAGTCCTTGTAGCCCGACTCGGCCACGGTCGGCACGTCGGGCAGGGATGCGTTGCGCGCGGCGGAGGTGACGGCCAGCGCGCGCACCTTGCCGCTCTGGATGATGTTGGTGGCCGACGAGATCGAGGCGCCGGCGACCTGCAGGTGGCCGCCCATCAGGTCCGCTAGCGCCGGGCTCGACCCCTTGTACGGCACGTGCTGCATCTTGAAGCCGGCCGCCGCCTGCAGCATTTCCACAGAAATGTGCACCGAGCCGCCCGTGCCGGAGGTGCCGTAGCTGATCTTGCCGGGCTCCTTGCGCGCGGCGTCGATGAGCTGCGCCAGGGTCTTGTAGGGCGAATCGGCGGTGACCAGCAGCACCATGGGCGTGGTGGCGAGCAGCGAGACCGGCTGCAGGTCCTTGATCGGGTCGTAGGACGTCTTCATCAAGAGCGGGATCAGCGACACGTTGTCCGATTGGCCGATCACGATGTCGTAGCCCGTGGGCGCCGCGCGTGCCAGCTCGGCCAGGCCCAGCGCCGTGCCGGCGCCGGGGCGGTTGTCGGGCACCATCACCCAGCCCTTGGCTTCGGCCAGGTGGGTGGCCAGGTTGCGGCCGATGAAGTCGGTGCCGCCGCCGGGCGTGGAAGGGATGATCACGCGGATCGGCTTCGCGGGGAAGGGGGCGGGGGGCTGGGCGTGGGCAAAGGCCGCAGTGGCCATCAGCCCCGCGATGAGGATTCGTCGTTGCATGGTGAGGATGTCTCCGGGGAATGGGGTGTGGCGGATGTCAGCCGCCGATCTTTCCGTGCTGGCGCAGCAGCGCGATGGCCTCGTCGTCCAGGCCGAGGTCTTTCAGGATCGCCACGGTGTGCTCGCCCACCTGGGGCGGGTCGGCGCGCTTGCCCACCTTGAGTCCATCGAATTCGAGGGGCAGGGCGGGCGTGGAAACATGCTCCCCGGTCGGGAGCAGCGTCGGCATCAAGGCGCCGCCCTGCGTGAGGTGCGGGTCTTTCAGCAGATCATGGGGCTGGTTCACCGGCGCGTACGACAGCTTGGCCTTTTCGAGGGCCTCGCACAGGTCGGCGCTGTTCCAGTTCTTGAGCACTTCGGCCACGGCGGGCACGACCCACGGGCGCGCGGCCTCGCGGTCGATGGCGGAGAACAGGCGCGCGTCCTCGGCCCAGCCCGCGGGCATGAAGGTGGCGGCGAAAGTGCGCCATTGGGCGTCGCTGACCACGGCGACAAAGACGCGCGCGCCGTCCTTGGTCGTGAACAGGTCGTAGACCCCCCAGGGCGGCTCGCGCTTGCTGCCGAAGGGCAGGGCGGGAGTGCCGGTCAGCTCGAACTGCGTGATGAATTGCGCCACCAGCAGCAGGTTGGTCTCGAACAGGCCCGCGCGCACGTACTTGCCCACGCCCGTGCGCTCGCGCTCGTGCAGCGCGCTCAGGGCGCCGATCACGCCGAACTGGCCGCCCAGGATGTCGTTGACGGAAGGCGCGGCGCGCTGCGGGCGGTCGTCGCTGCCGTTGATGTAGGCCATGCCGCCCATCATCTGGACGACCTCGTCCAGGGCCGTGCGCTCCTGGTAGGGGCCGCTCAGGAAGCCCTTGAGCGAGACGTAGATGGCGCGCGGGTTGCGCGCGCGCACCGATGCGTGGTCCAGCCCGTACTGCAGCAGGCTGTCGTCGCGGAAGTTCTCCAGCACGATGTCGGCCTTGTCGGCCAGGTCCTGGACGAGCTTGCGGCCCTCCGCCGACTTCAGATCGACCGCGAAGCTTTGCTTGTTGCGGTTGAACACGGGGAAGTAGCCAATGCCGGCGCTCTTGAGGCGGCGCGTGCGGTCGCCCTCCACGGGCTCCACCTTGATCACCTCGGCGCCCAGGTCGGCCAGCGTCATGCCGGTGGCGGGGCCCATGATCATGTGCGAGATCTCCAGCACGCGCACGCCCTTGAGCGGCAGGTCGTCAGGGGCGAGGTAGGGAGAAGGCGCGGAAGCAGATGGACTGGTCATGCTGGGCAGAATTAATTATTCTGAATTAATAATTACAAATAACTTGGCGCGCGATCTTGGCGCACTTCACGGGCGCTCCGCATCCGATGAAACCCTAGGACCTTCAGGACGCGGGCGCGTAGGGCGCGAACCGCCGCGCGTTCGGGTCGATGGAGAGCGGCCGCCCCAGCGCGGGGAAGGCGCGCTGCACGCAGCTCTCGCGGTCGCACACCTTGCAGCCCGAGCCGATCGGCACGGCGCGCTCGGGCGCGTCCAACCCCAGCCCGTCGCCGTAGACCAGCCGATGGGCGTGGCGCGCATCGCAGCCCAGCGCCACCGAAAAGATGCGCCCGGGCGTGCCGTAACCGCCGCGCCGGTGCTCCACCGTGCGGGCAATCCACAGGTAGGTGCGCTCGTCGGGCATGCGGGCCAGTTGCGTGAGGATTTTGCCCGGCTGCGAGAACGCGTCGTACACGTTCCAGAGCGGGCAGGTGCCGCCGGTGCGCGAGAAGTGGAAGTCGACCGACGACTGGCGCTTGGACATGTTGCCCGCCCGGTCCACGCGCACGAAGAAGAACGGGATGCTGTGCGGCGAGGCGTGGCGCATCGTCGAGAGGCGGTGGCCCACCGTCTCGAAGCCCACGCCGAAGCGCTCGCCGAGCAGATCGATGTCGTAGCGCAATTCGTCGGCGGTCTTCTGGAACAGCCGGTTGGGCAGCAGCAGCGCCGCCGCGAAATGGTTGGCGAAGCCGATGCGGGCCAGGGCGCGCGCCTCGTCGCTGCCGAAGTTGGCCGCGTTGGTGAATCCGTCGATCGTCGGCCCCGATTCCAGCAACGCGAGCTGTATGCCCAATTGGAATGCCTGCTGGCCGGCGCTCAGGCCAGCCCCCAGCCGCAGCTGGTGGCTGGCGCGCTCCAGCATGCGCACCGGTTGCTCGACCGCGGGCGAGCCCGCCGCGCGCAGCACGGTGATGCCGTGGAGGCTGCGCAGACGCTGCTCCAGCGCCGCCACGAGCCGGGCCGCGTGCGGCGCATGGGGGTCAGTGTTCTCGGGGTGCAGTTGCAGGTAGAGCTGCTCGGCCTGCTCGTCCAGCAGGGCCAGGTGCTGATGGCCCGCGTAGAAGAACTCGCGCACCTCCTCGTACGGCTGCACGGGGGCGGAGGTGGCATGCGCGGCGTGGCCGCTGTCCGTGTTTTCCGCGATCACTGACAGTCGCTCCTCCGCCGCGCGGATGCGCTTGTGCAAGCCCAGCAGCACGCGCGTGGCCGCCGGCAATTGCTCGGCCAGGATGCGGGTTTCCGCCAGCGGCACCTGGTCGCCGCCCGGCATGTCGGCCAGGGCGCTGCGCAGCTGGCCCAGCTGCCGCGCCTGCGAGTCCTCCGAGAACTGTTGCAGGTCGATGCCGAAGGCCGCCTGCAGCCGCAGCAGCACGTTCACGGTGAGCGGCCGCTGGTTGTTCTCGATCTGGTTCAGATAGCTGGGCGACACCTTCAGCGCCTGCGCCAGCGCCGCCTGGGTCAAGCCGCGCTGCTCGCGCAGCGTCTTCAGGTGCGCCCCCATGAAAGCCTTGCTCATGTTTGCAAACATCGCAAATTTACATTCGCAATTCGCATAAATTGTTCTCCTAATTATTGCTAATCCTCGCTCTTTTTGCGAAGATTGTAAATATAGATATTACAAGGACACCACCATGGTTTTCGATTTTGGAGATCTGCAGCGCTGGAACAAGGCGGCCAGCAAGTCGGCCCCTCAGGGCGATGCGGAGAACTTGAACTGGACCACGCCCGACGGCATCACCGTCAAGCCGCTGTACACCGCGGCCGATCTGGAGGGCTTGCCCTACACCAACACGCTGCCGGGCTTCGAGCCCTACCTGCGCGGCCCCCAGGCCACCATGTACGCGGTGCGGCCCTGGACGATCCGCCAGTACGCGGGCTTCTCCACCGCAGAAGAATCGAACGCCTTCTACCGCAAGGCCCTGGCCGCGGGCGGGCAGGGCGTTTCCGTGGCGTTCGACCTGGCTACGCACCGCGGCTACGACAGCGACCACCCGCGCGTGACGGGCGACGTGGGCAAGGCGGGCGTGGCCATCGACAGCGTGGAGGACATGAAGATCCTCTTCGACCAGATCCCGCTCGACAAAGTGAGCGTGTCCATGACCATGAACGGCGCGGTGCTGCCGGTGCTGGCGGGCTACGTGGTGGCGGCGGAGGAGCAGGGCGTGTCGCAGGACAAGCTCTCCGGAACCATTCAGAACGACATTCTGAAAGAGTTCATGGTGCGCAACACCTACATCTACCCCCCGAAGCCGTCGATGCGCATCATCGGCGACATCATCGAGTACACGAGCAAGAACATGCCCAAGTTCAACTCGATCTCGATCTCGGGCTACCACATGCAGGAAGCCGGCGCGAACCAGGCGCTGGAGCTGGCCTTCACGCTGGCCGACGGCAAGGAGTACGTGAAGACGGCCATCGCCAAGGGCATGGACGTGGACGAGTTCGCCGGGCGCCTGTCGTTCTTCTGGGCGATCGGCATGAACTTCTACCTGGAGATCGCCAAGATGCGCGCCGCGCGCCTCTTGTGGTGCCGCATCATGAAGGGCTTCGACGCCAGGAACCCCAAGAGCCTGATGCTGCGCACGCACTGCCAGACCAGCGGCTGGAGCCTGACCGAGCAGGACCCGTACAACAACGTGGTGCGCACCACCATCGAGGCCATGGCGGCCGTGTTCGGCGGCACGCAGTCGCTGCACACCAACGCGCTGGACGAAGCCATCGCGCTGCCCACCGAGTTCAGCGCCCGCATCGCGCGCAACACGCAGCTCATCATCCAGGAGGAAACCCACATCACCAACGTGATCGACCCCTGGGCCGGCAGCTACATGATGGAGAAGCTGACCCAGGACATGGCGGACGCCGCCTGGAAGATCATCGAGGAGGTCGAGGCCATGGGCGGCATGACCGCAGCCGTGGACAGCGGCTGGGCCAAGCTCAAGATCGAGGCCGCCGCCGCCGAGAAGCAGGCGCGCATCGACTCGGGCAAGGAGGTCATCGTCGGCGTGAACAAGTACAAGCTCGCCAAGGAAGACCCCGTGGACATCCTGGAGGTGGACAACGTGAAGGTGCGCGAGAGCCAGATCGCGCGCCTGAACGCCATCAAGGCAAAACGCGACCAGAGCGCCGTGGATCAAGCGCTGGCCGCTCTCACTTCCGCAGCAGAGTCCGGCCAAGGCAACCTGCTCGATCTGTCGATCAAGGCCATCCGCCTGCGCGCCACGGTGGGCGAGGTGTCGGATGCGCTCGAAAAGTCTTTCGGGCGCCACCGCGCCGATACGCAAAAGGTGACCGGTGTGTACGCTGCCGCTTACGACTCAGCCGAGGGCTGGGAAAAACTCAAGGGCGAGATAGACGCCTTCGCCGAAAGCCAAGGCCGCCGCCCGCGCGTGATGATCGCCAAGCTGGGCCAGGACGGCCACGACCGCGGCGCAAAGGTGGTGTCCACGGCGTTCGCAGACTTAGGATTCGACGTGGACATCGGCCCGCTGTTCCAGACGCCCGAGGAATGCGCGCGCCAGGCCATTGAGAACGACGTGCACGCCGTGGGCGTCTCCACGCTGGCTGCGGGCCACAAGACGCTTGTGCCCGCCATCATCCAGGCGCTCAAGGAGCAGGGCGCGGACGACATCATCGTCTTCGTGGGCGGCGTGATCCCGCAGCAGGACTACGAATACCTGTACAACGCGGGCGTCAAGGGCATCTACGGCCCCGGCACGCCGGTCCCGGCCAGCGCCAAGGACGTGCTGGAGCAGATCAAGAAGGCTATTGCCTGAAGCCCGACGCTCCAGGATGACATCCCATCCCCTGCTCGAAGCCATCACCCGCGGCGCGCCCCTGGTTCGCCGCCGCGCCATGGCCAAGGCCATCACGCTGCTGGAATCGACGCGCCCCGACCACCGCGCCCAGGCCGACGCGCTCCTCACCGAACTGCTGCCGCACACGGGCCGGGCATTGCGCCTGGGGATCAGCGGCGTGCCCGGCGTGGGCAAGTCCACCTTCATCGAGGCGCTGGGCATCTACTTGATAGGCCAGGGCCTGAAGGTCGCGGTGCTGGCCATCGACCCGTCTTCCTCCGTTTCGGGCGGCTCCATCCTGGGCGACAAGACGCGCATGGAGCGGCTTTCCATGCAGGAGAACGCCTACATCCGCCCCAGCCCCAGCGGCGGCACGCTGGGCGGCGTGGCCGAGAAGACGCGCGAGAGCCTGCTGGTCTGCGAGGCCGCGGGCTACGACGTGGTGATCGTGGAGACCGTGGGCGTGGGCCAGAGCGAGACGGCCGTGCACGGCATGACCGACATGTTCTGCGTGCTGCAGCTGCCCAACGCGGGCGACGACCTGCAGGCCATCAAGAAGGGCGTGATGGAGCTGGCCGATCTGGTGGTCATCAACAAGGCTGACATCGACGCGGCGGCGGCCACGCGCGCCCAGGCGCAGATCACGTCGAGCCTGCGCCTGCTGGGCTTTCACGGCAATCCGGAGCATGATCCGCACAACGCCGCGCAGTGGCGCCCCAGGGTCATCCAAACCAGCGCCCTGCAGCACCAGGGCATGGAAGACTTCTGGGCCGTGGTGTGCGAATTCCGCCAGATGCAGACCGCCAACGGCCGCCTGGCGGCGCGGCGCGAGAAGCAGGCCCTGGCCTGGATGTGGGAGCGCATCGACTTCGGCCTCAAGCAGGCGTTCCGCGCCCACCCGCAGGTGCGCGCGCTGCTGCCGCAGATGCAGGCCGACGTGGCCGCGGGCCGCATAGCCGCCAGCACTGCGGCAAGAAATCTGCTTGCAGCGCAGTCTGGATAAGCGCTTGAAGCTATCGAACAAAGAGCAAACTGGATACCAACGAAGGAACGAACCTCATGCAAACCATCCTCGACCAATTGGAGAAGAAGCGCGAACTCGCCCGCCTGGGCGGGGGGCAGAAGCGCATCGACGCGCAGCACGGCAAGGGCAAGCTCACGGCGCGCGAGCGCATCGAGCTGCTGCTCGACGAAGGCACCTTCGAAGAGTGGGACATGTTCGTCGAGCACCGCTGCGCCGACTTCGGCATGCAGGACAACAAGATCCCCGGCGACGGCGTGGTCACGGGCTACGGCATGATCAACGGCCGCCTGGTGTTCGTCTTCAGCCAGGACTTCACGGTGTTCGGCGGCGCGCTGTCGGAGGCGCACGCCGAGAAGATCTGCAAGGTCATGGACCAGGCCATGAAGGTGGGCGCGCCCGTGATCGGCCTCAACGATTCGGGCGGCGCGCGCATCCAGGAAGGCGTGGCGTCGCTCGGCGGCTATGCCGACGTGTTTCAGCGCAACGTCATGGCCAGCGGCGTGGTGCCGCAGATCAGCATGATCATGGGCCCCTGCGCGGGCGGCGCGGTGTACTCGCCCGCCATGACCGACTTCATCTTCATGGTCAAGGATTCGAGCTACATGTTCGTGACCGGCCCCGAGGTGGTCAAGACCGTGACGCACGAGGAGGTCACCTCCGAGGAGCTGGGCGGCGCGCTCACCCACACCACCAAGAGCGGCGTGGCCGACATGGCGTTCGAGAACGACGTCGAGGCGCTGCTGATGCTGCGCCGCCTGTACAACTACCTGCCGCTCAACAACCGCGAGAAGCCCCCGGTGCGCCCGAGCAAGGACCCGGCCGACCGCATGGACCGCAGCCTGGACACCCTGGTGCCGGCCAACCCCAACCAGCCCTACGACATGAAGGAGCTGATCCTCAAGACCGTGGACGACGGCGACTTCTTCGAGCTGCAGCCCGAGTACGCCAAGAACATCATCATCGGTTTCGCGCGCATGGAGGGGCAGACCGTGGGCATCGTGGCCAACCAGCCTCTCGTGCTGGCGGGCTGCCTGGACATCAAGTCGAGCATCAAGGCCGCGCGCTTCGTGCGCTTCTGCGACGCGTTCAACATCCCCGTGATCACCTTCGTGGACGTGCCCGGCTTCATGCCCGGCACGGCGCAGGAGTACGGCGGCATCATCAAGCACGGCGCCAAGCTGCTGTTCGCCTACGCCGAGTGCACGGTGCCCAAGGTCACCGTCATCACGCGCAAGGCCTACGGCGGCGCCTACGACGTGATGGCCTCCAAGCACCTGCGCGGCGACGTGAACCTGGCCTGGCCCAACGCCGAGATCGCTGTGATGGGCGCCAAGGGCGCGGTGGAGATCATCTTCCGCGAGGACAAGAACGACCCCGTGAAGCTCGCCGCGCGCGAGGCCGAATACAAGGAGCGCTTCGCCAACCCCTTCGTGGCGGGCGCGCGCGGCTTTATCGACGACGTGATCCTGCCGCACGAGACCAGGAAGCGCATCTGCCGTTCGCTGGTCATGCTGCGCGAGAAGAAGCTCGAGAACCCGTGGCGCAAGCACGGAAACATTCCGCTGTGATGGCTGCCGCCCAAGGAGAAAAGAACACCATGTTTACGAAAATTCTGATTGCCAACCGGGGCGAAAACGGCCGCGCAGCGGACGTTTCGACAGATTGCCTGCCGCAGCCCGCGCAGCGGGCTACTACACGCCACCCCATCGCTTAAGGAGCCAGAGAATGTTTACCAAAATCCTGATCGCGAACCGGGGCGAGATTGCGTGTAGGGTGATTGCCACGGCAAAGAAAATGGGCATCGCCACCGTCGCCGTCTACTCCGACGCCGACAAGGAGGCGCGCCACGTCAAGCTCGCCGACGAGGCCGTGCACATCGGCGCCGCGCCCAGCCGCGAGTCCTACCTGCAGGCCGACAAGATCATCGCCGCGGCCAAGCAGACCGGCGCGCAGGCCGTGCACCCGGGCTACGGCTTCCTGAGCGAGAACGAGGACTTCGCCCGGCGCGTGGAGGAAGAGGGCATCGTCTTCATCGGTCCCAAGCACTACTCCATCGCCGCCATGGGCGACAAGATCGCGTCCAAGAAGCTCGCGGGCGAGGCCAAGGTCAGCACCATCCCCGGCCACAACGAGCCCATCGAGTCGCCCGAGGAGGCGGTGCAGATCGCCCAGAAGATCGGCTACCCCGTGATGATCAAGGCCAGTGCGGGCGGCGGCGGCAAGGGCCTGCGCGTGGCGTTCAACGACAAGGAATGCTTCGAGGGCTTCACCTCCTGCCGCAACGAGGCGCGCAACAGCTTCGGCGACGACCGCGTGTTCATGGAAAAGTTCGTGCAGGAGCCGCGCCACATCGAAATCCAGGTGCTGGGCGACGCCCACGGCAACGTGGTCTACCTGAACGAGCGCGAATGCTCCATCCAGCGCCGCCACCAGAAGGTCATCGAGGAAGCGCCGTCGCCCTTCATCAGCGATGCCACGCGCAAGGCCATGGGCGAGCAGGCCGTGGCCCTGGCCAAGGCCGTGAAGTACCAGAGCGCGGGCACGGTGGAGTTCGTGGTCGGCAAGGACCAGGACTTCTACTTCCTGGAGATGAACACGCGCCTGCAGGTGGAGCACCCGGTGACGGAATGCATCACCGGCCTGGACCTGGTGGAGCTCATGATCCGCGTCGCCGCGGGCGAAAAGCTGCCCCTGACCCAGGCCGACGTGAAGCGCGACGGCTGGGCCATCGAGTGCCGCATCAACGCCGAGGACCCGTTCCGCAACTTCCTGCCCTCCACCGGCCGCCTGGTGCGCTTCACGCCGCCGCAGGAGACCATGTTCCAGGCCGACACCGGCAGGAAGTACGGCGTGCGCGTGGATACCGGCGTGTACGAGGGCGGCGAGATCCCCATGTACTACGACTCGATGATCGCCAAGCTCATCGTGCACGGCACCGACCGCGACGACGCCATCGCCAAGATGCGCGCCGCGCTCAACGGCTTCGCCATCCGCGGCATCAACAGCAACATCCCCTTCCAGGCCGCGCTGCTGGCGCACCCGAAGTTCGTCGCGGGCCAGTTCAACACCGGCTTCATCGCCGAGCACTATGCCCACGGCTTCGTGGCCGAGGACGTGCAGCACGAAGACCCGGACTTCCTCGTCGCCCTGGCCGCCTACATGTACCGCCGCTCCCGCGCACGCGCCAGCGGCATCAGCGGACAGCTGGCGGGCCACGAGGTGCAGGTGGGCGAGGAGTTCGTCGTCGTCGTCCTGGGCACGGAGGGCAAGAACCAGTACCACGACGTGAGCGTGACCGACTTCGAGAACGACTCGGGCTCCAGCGTGGTGCACATCCGCGGCAAGGACTACCGCATCAGCAGCACCGCGCACCTGGGCAGCATCCGCATCCAGGGCGCGTGCAACGGCCAGGGCTTCACGGCGCAGATCGAGCGCAACCGGCCCAAGAACCCGCTGGGCCTGCGCATCGTGCACAACGGCGCGCAGATCGACGCCATCGTGCTCACGCCGCGCCGAGCCGAGCTGCTCAAGCTCATGCCCTACAAGGCGCCGCCGGACCTGTCCAGGTTCCTGCTCTCGCCCATGCCGGGCCTGCTGGTGGACGTGGCCGTGCAGCCGGGCCAGAAGGTGCAGGCGGGCGAAAAGCTCGCCGTCATCGAGGCCATGAAGATGGAGAACATCCTCTTCGCCGCGCAGGACGGGGTGGTGAGCAAGATCGTTGCGGGCAAGGGCGAATCCCTGGCGGTGGACCAGGTGATCCTGGAATTCGCATGAAAACCGGCCATGGCGCTTGCCATGCAAGCGCCATGAGCTATTGAAAAAGGAGCATCCAATGACCCGTCCGTTCAAAGTCCTGGGCATCCAGCAGGTGGCCATAGGTGGCACCGATAAGGCGCGCATGAAAACCCTGTGGGTGGACATGCTGGGCCTGGCCCAGACCGGCACCTTCCAGAGCGAGCGCGAGAACGTGGACGAGGACATCCTCGCCATGGGCCAGGGGCCCTACAAGGTGGAGGTGGACATCATGCAGCCGCTGGACATCGACAAGAAGCCGGCGGTGCACGCCACGCCGCTCAACCACATCGGCCTGTGGATCGACGACCTGCCGCGCGCCGTCGAATGGCTCACGGCCAAGGGCGTGCGCTTCGCGCCGGGCGGCATCCGCAAGGGCGCCGCGGGCTATGACATCACCTTCCTGCACCCCAAGGGCAACGACGAGTTCCCGATCGCGGGCGAGGGCGTGCTGATCGAGCTGGTGCAGGCGCCGCCCGAGGTGATCGCGGCCCTGGGCTGAAAGCCCTCGATCCATCCATCCGCCAAGGCCCTGGTCGAAAGACCAGGGCCTTTTTCGTTGCCCGCCGGTTCGTGCGAAATGCGCGCATCCCCGGATCGGCGCGCCCGGATTTAGCGGCAGTTGAGTGATTTTGGCGCTCATACGGCATTCGATGCGGGGACCCATCCCGGCGTGCGTCCTCTCGTCCAAAAAAGCGCCAAAAAATCATCATCTGTATTCAAAAATGGACGAAATTTGCCTCTTTTGGGGGCATCTTTTTTCTTCCGGTTTTTTGCACCATGCCCGCTTCACAGGCCCGGCGGCTCCTCGCACAATCGGCCGGCCTTGCGGCAGCCGAGTGCCGCGGCCACCCTGGAGAGAAACGCGATGACCCTTGCCACGACGACCGCCCCCACCGCCTGTGCCCAAGACGCGGGCGCAAACCAGCCGCTGCACTTCCACCCGCGCGGGCCCGCGCCCTCGGCCATGGCGGCCGAAGGGCAGGGCTGGAGCGTGCAGGCCGTGCAGGACCTGCTCGATCTGCCGTTCATGGAGCTGCTGTGGCGCGCCCAGGCCGCGCACCGCGCGCACTGGCCCGAGGGCGACGTGGAGCTGGCCACACTGCTGTCGGTCAAGACCGGCGGCTGCCCCGAAAACTGCGGCTACTGCCCGCAGTCGGCCGCGTTTGACACCGGTGTGAAGGGGCAAAAGCTCATGGAGGCGGAGGAGGTCGTGCGCGCCGCCCAAGCCGCCAAGGACGCGGGCGCCACGCGCTTTTGCATGGGCGCGGCCTGGCGCGCGCCCAAGGACCGCGACATCGAGAAGATGGCCGCGCTGATCGCTGCCGTGAAAGGCCTGGGCCTGCAGACCTGCGCCACGCTGGGCATGCTGCAGCAGCACCAGGCCCGGGCGTTGCGCGATGCCGGGCTGGACTACTACAACCACAACCTGGACACCGCGCCCGAGTACTACCAGGACGTGGTCAGCACGCGCCAGTACCAGGAGCGGCTGGACACGCTGCGCCATGTGCGCACGGCGGGCATCGGCGTGTGCTGCGGCGGCATCGTAGGCATGGGCGAGGCGCCGGTGCACCGCGCGGGGCTGATCGCGCAGCTGGCGAACCTGGACCCGTACCCCGAGTCCGTGCCCATCAACAGCCTGGTGCGCGTGCCCGGCACGCCGCTGGCGGACAGCGCGCCCGTGGACCCGCTGGACTTCGTGCGCGTGATCGCCGTGGCGCGCATCACCATGCCCAGGGCGCGCGTGCGCCTGTCCGCCGGGCGCCAGCAGCTGGGCGACGCGGTGCAGGCGCTGTGCTTCCTGGCCGGTGCCAACTCCATCTTCTACGGCGACAAGCTGCTCGTGACGGGCAACCCCGATGTGGAGGCCGACAACAGGCTGCTGGCCCGGCTGGGCCTGCGCGGCACGCGCGCGCAGGGCGCGCAGGAGGGTGCCTGCTGAGACGCTATCTGATTCATAGCTGCAAGCGCTTGCCGGACGGGCGCTGGATGTCGATTGGACTTAGAGCGTGTTCAAGGTCTTGATCAGCCCATGCCCTCGGGCTTGATCTGCGCGCGCTCGATCACCGGCTTCCAGCGCGCCTGCTCGGCCTTGATGAAGGCGTCGAACTCGGCGCTGCTGTTGCCCACGGCCAGGGCCGTCTCCTGCGCCAGCTTTTCCTTGACCAGGGTGCTGCGCGCGGCCTTGACGGCCTCGGCCTCCAGCCTGGCCAGGTGCGCCTTGGGCCACTTGCTCGGGGCGATCAGGCCGTACCACTGCGTCATCTCGAAGCCCTTGAAGCCCTGCTCAGCCACCGTGGGCACGTCGGGCATCTGGGCCAGGCGCTGCGCCGTGCCGGTGGCAATGCAGCGCAGCTTGCCGGCCTTGATGAAGGGCAGCAGCGCGGGTGCGCCCACCGCGGCGGCCTGCAGGCGGCCCGCCATCAGGTCGGTGAGCATGGGGCCCGTGCCGCGGTAGGGCACGTGCAGCATGAAGATGCCGCTGGCCATCTTGAGGTACTCGAACGCCAGGTGCCCCGCGCTGCCGTTGCCCGCGCTGCCGTAGTTGAGCTGGCCGGGCTTGCCCTTCACGTAGGCGATGAAATCCTTGAGGTTCTTCACCGGCAGGTCCGGGTGCACCACGTAGAGGCTGGGCACCTTGGACAGCAGCGTGATCGGCGCGAAGTCGCGGTTGGCGTCGTAGGGCAGCCTGGGGAAGATGAAGGGGTTGACGGCCAGCGTGCCGATGTGGCCCAGGATCAGCGTGTGCTCGTCGGTGCTGTTCGCCACCTCCTGCATGGCGATGTTGCCGGCCGCGCCGGGCTTGTTGTCCACGAACATGTTCTGGCCGATGGTCTTGGAGATCTCGGCCGCCGCGGCGCGGGCCACGATTTCCGAGCTACCGCCGGGCGCGAACGGCACCACCAGGCGCAGCGGCTTGGTGGGCCAGGCGGCCTGGGCGCGCGCCTGGGGCAGCCACGGCGCGGTGGCTGCCGCCGCGCCGCCCGCGAGCAGCTGGCGGCGGTTGAGGAAGGTCGTCGAGGAATGGGGCATGTACGTGTCTCCTGTGGGTGGGGCCCGGCGCCGGTCGCCCGGGCACGCCGCGGATGGTGCACGGGGCAACCTATCAATTGCCTTTCAGGGGTGCCGGCGGCCGCCGCAGATAATCCGCGCCATGCGCATCCTGTTGGCCGAAGACGAGCGGCCCCTGGGCGAGTGGCTGGCCAAGGCCCTCGAACAGGGCGGCTGCCGCGTGGACTGGTGCGACGACGGCCGCCTGGTGGAGCGCGCGCTGGCCGAGCGCGACTACGACGCGCTGGTGCTCGACCTGGGCCTGCCCGGGCGCGACGGCGGCACCATCCTGCGCCGGCTGCGCGCGCGCGACGAGCGCATCCCCGTGCTGGTGCTGACCGCGCGCGACACGCTGGGCGAGCGGGTGCGCAGCCTCAACGAGGGCGCGGACGACTTCCTGGCCAAGCCCTTCGAGCTGGCCGAGCTGGAAGCGCGCCTGACCGCCCTGGTGCGCCGCGCGCGTGGCAGCGAGCACCCGCGCCTGGCCTGCGGCCCGCTGCAGTTCGACACGGTGACCCGCCAGTTCACACTCTCGGCCGAGCCGCTGCAGCTGTCGCCGCGCGAGCATGCGCTGCTCAAGGCGCTGGTGCAGCGCAGCGGCGAGCCGCTCACGCGCCAGCAGGCCATGGACCGCGTGTTCGGCGACGACGAGGACGTGCAGCCATCGGTGATCGACGTGCTGCTGCACCGCCTGCGCAAGCGCCTGGAGGGCAGCGGCGTGCGCATCCACACCTACCGGGGGCTCGGCTATGTCCTGGAGCTGGATACGCCAGGCCAGCACTAGGCAGCGCCTGCTCGCGCTGCTGCTGCCGGCCATGACGCTCATGGCCGCCGTGGGCCTGTGGTTCACGCGCGAGGACGCCATCGCCTCCACCAACGCGGCCTACGACCGCTCGCTGCTCGGCGCCATCAGGGCGCTGGACCTGAACGTGTCCACCGCCTCGGGCGGCCTCGCGGTGGAGCTGCCCTACCGGCTGTTCGAGTTCTTCCAGCTCACCGCCAAGGGCAGCGTGTACTTCCGCGTGGCCACGGCCGACGGGCTGGTGGAGCTGGGCAACCCCGACCTGCCCGCGCCCCCCACGGCGCTGCAGCCGGGCCGCCCGGTGTTCTACGACGCGAGCTACTTCGGCGAGAACGTGCGCGTGGGCGCGTTCATGCGCGCGCTCGACGATGCGCCCGAGGGCAGCGACAGCCGCTACCTCGTGATCCAGGTGGCCGAGGGCACGGCCTCGCGCGAGCAGTTCACCGCCGGCTTCGTGCGCCGCGCCGCGCTGCGCGACGGGGCGCTGCTGGCCGTGCTGCTGGCCAGCGTGGTGGCCGTGCTGGGTGTGGCGCTGCGGCCCATCACGCGGCTGGCCGCCCAGACCCGCTCGCGCGCGCCCGACGATCTGCGCCCCATCGAGGCCGACGGCCTGCCGCGCGATATCCAACCCCTGGTGGCCGCCGTGAACCAGCAGATGGAGCGCACGCGCCAGCTCATGGACGCGCGCCAGAGCTTCGTGGACGACGCCTCGCACCAGCTGCGCACGCCCCTGGCCACGCTGCGCGCGCAGCTCGACTACGCCCTGCGCGAGCCCGACGCGGGGCGCCAGCGGCTCGCGCTGCAGGCGCTGTCGGCGGCGCTGTCCGATGCCATCCGCGCCGCCAACCAGCTGCTGGCGCTGGCGCGCAGCGACACGGCCCAGGCACTGCTGGAGCCCGTGGACCTGGCGCAACTCGCGCGCGACGTGGCCGTGGAGCTGCTGCCCCTGGCGCGCACGCGCGGCGTGGACCTGGGCGTGGAAGGCGACGCCGGCCAGGCCTGGGCCCGGGGCGACCGCGAGCTGCTGCGCCAGGCGCTGCTCAACATCACCCACAACGCCATCGAGCACGGGCGCGGGCATGGCGTGGTGACCCTCACGGCCGGCGCCGACGCGCAGGGCTACTGGCTGTGCGTGGTGGACGACGGGCCCGGCATGCCGCCCGAGCTGGCGGGCAGGGCTGGCCAGCGCTTCGCCAAGGGGCGCGAGAGCCGCGGCTCGGGCCTGGGCCTGGCCATCGCGCGCTCGGTCATCGGGCGCCACGGCGGCACGCTGCGCCTGGAGACGGCGCCGCTCGGGCAGGGCGCCTGCGTCACTTTATGGTGGCCGCTCGCATGAAGGCCGGGCTGCTGCTGCGGGCGCTGCTGGCCTGGCTGCTGCTGGCCTGCGGCGCCGCGGCGCAGACCGGCCCGCGCTGCATCGCGCCGGCCAAGCCCGGCGGCGGGTTCGACCTGACCTGCCAGGCGCTGGGCCGGCTGCTGCACGCCTCGGGCCAGCTCGCGCAGCCGCTGCCCACGGTCTACCAGCCCGGCGGCATCGGCGCGCTGGCATTCAAGAGCAGCGTCACCCAGCGGCCGGGCGATGGCGGGGCGCTGGTGGCGTTCTCGTCGGGCTCGCTGCTCAACCTGGCGCAGGGGCGCTTCGGCCCCTACGACGAGCGCAGCGTGCGCTGGCTGGCCGGCATGGGCATGGACTACGGCGTGATCGCCGTGCGCCAGGACGCGCCCTACCGCACGCTGCCCGCCTTGGTGGAGGCGCTGCGCGCGCAGCCCGCTCGCGTGGTGTTCGGCGCAGGCGGCTCCATAGGCAGCCAGGACTGGATGAAGGCCGCGCTGCTGGCGCGCGCGGCCGGCGTGAGCCACAAGGTCATGCGCTTCGTCGCCTTCGAGGGCGGCGGCGAGGCCTTCACGGCCCTCATCGGTGGCCATGTGCAGGTGGTGCCGGGCGACGCGGCCGAGGTGGCGCGGCTGGTGGAGCAGGGCGCACCCATCCGCATCCTGGCGGTGCTGGCCGCGCAGCGCCTGCCAGGCCGCTGGGCGCGCACGCCCACGGCCAGGGAACAAGGCCTGGACATCGAATGGCCCATCCTGCGCGGCGTGTACCTGGGGCCCGGCGTGAGCGAGCAGGCCTTCCGCCACTGGGCGGGCGTGCTGGAGCGGGCCATGCAGCATCCCGCGGCGGCGCGGGAGCTGGAGCAGTTCGGCCTGCAGCCCGTGGCGCTCACGGGCGCGGCGCTGGATGCCGCAGTGCGCAGCCAGATGGATGGCTACCGACGCATGGCGCGCGACTTCGGCGTGATGCGTTGAAGCCTACTTGAGCACGCTGCCCTCGGCATCCACCACCTTCACGGCAATGGGGATACCCTGGCCCACGCTTTGCGTGACGGTGCAGAAGGACTCGAACTGGCCCAGCACCCGGTCCAGGTGCTGCAGCTGCTGCGCCGGCACGCCCAGGCGCAGCGTGGCGGTCATCTGCAGGATGCGCAGGCGGCCCTCGGCGTTGCGGCCCACCTCGGCCTGCACGGTGGTGTGCAGGGGCTCGGGCTGCTGCTTGAACTTGCGCAGCGCGAACAGCAGCGAGTCGCTCAGGCAGTTGCCCACGGCCGCGCACAGCAGCTGCACCGGCGACGGCCCCTGGCCCGAGCCCAGCGGCGCGGGCTCGTCGGAGAACAGCGCCGGCACGTTGCCGCCGAAGCGGTTCTCATAGCGGTAGTCGGCCACCTGGGCCAGTTCCACGGTGACGAGTTCGTTGCTCATGCGTTTTCCTTGTGAATGACGTTTCCCAGCCGCAGGGCCACGGCCCCGACGCTGCCGCCGTTGCTCACCTGGGTGTAGCCCTGGGCGCGCAGCCACTGCGCGGCCACGTCCGAGCGCGCGCCCGAGACGCAGCACAGGACGATGGGCGCATCGCGCTCGGGCAGCAGCCGGCTGGCGGCGGCGGGCAGCGTGTCCAGGGGCAGGTTGATGGAGCCGGCCACATGGCCTGCGGCGAATTCGCCGGGCGAGCGGACGTCCACCACGAGGGGGCGGGCGGAGGGCGTGGTCATGGAAGGTGTACGCACCGCGGGTGCGGCATGGTTGCTCTTGAATAAATAGCTTCCGGCGCTTGTCACACAAGCACTGGAGCCTGTTTTTACTTGAATTTCAGCAGCCGGGCTGAATGCCCAGCTTGCGCAGCATGGTCTCCAGCATGCACCACTTGGTCAGGCCGCTTTGCAGCAGGTTGACGCCAATGAAGGCGGTGAAGGCCAGCCACCACTGGCTGACGAAGATGGGGCTGCCGGGAATGCCCAGCGCCAGGGACAGCAGGATGAAGGTGCCGGCAAAGATGCGTACGACGCGCCAAGAGGTCATGGTGGTTCTCCTAATCGAGGTGGTAAAGCGGAATCAGCGGTACTGGCGCAGGTAGCGCCGTTCGAAGGCCCGTTTGGCCCAGTGCATCAGGCGCAGCGGCGGCAGCACCAGGGTGCGCTGCGGGTTGCGCAGCACCAGGGTGCCGTGGGTGCCGGTGTCGATGATGCAGGCCAGCTCGGGCACGAAGCCGGCCTGCTGCGGCCGGCCGGCCAGGCCGTCGAGCAGGTTCTGCGCCGCGGCGCGCGCGTGCAGGTCGGCCATGTGCGCCTGCTTGGGCGCCCAGTCGGGGCCGGGAAAGCTGCCCGAGTCGCCGACCACGTAGCAGTGCTGCCAGCCCTCGACGCGGCATTGCGCGTCGGCGCGCACCAGGCCGCCGGGGGAGCGGGGCAGGGTGGTGGCGTCGAACCAGGCGTTGCCGGTCATGCCGGGCATGAACAGGATCAGGTCGGCGCGGATCTCGCCGCCCTCGGTGACGACCTTGCCGGCCTCCAGGCGCACCATCTTGTGGCCCAGGTGGGTGGTGATGCCGCGGCGTGCCATCTCGGCCAGCAGGCCCTGCACGGTCTTGGCGCCCAGGCGCGCGCCGGGCTCCCGGCTGGGGTTGAAGAACACCAGCTCGAAGCGCTCGCGCCGGCCCTCGCGGCGCAGCTGTGCGTCGATGCCGAACAGGAACTCGAACATCGGCCCGCCGCGCACCGCCTGCTGCTCCTGCGGGTTGGCGGCAAAGCCGACGGCGATGGTGCCGCCCTGCATGGCGCGCAGGCGGTCGCGGATTTGCTCCGCCGCGGCGATGCCCTCGCAGGGCGTGATGGCGTGCTCGATGCCCGGCAGCTTCTTGATGAAGCGCCCGCCGGTGGCGATCACCAGCGCGTCGTTCTCGACCGCGCCGCCGGTGGTGTGCACGGTGCGGCCGCCGTCGTCCAGCCCCGTCACCTCGGCGGCCACGTGGCGCACGCGCATGCGCTCGAAGAACGGCGCCAGCGGCACGATCAGGTCTTCGCGCCGGCGCAGGCCGCCGGGTATCCAGATGATGCTGGGCAGGTAGTGCAGCTCGGCACGCGGCGCGACCACGGTGATCTGCGCCCGGGCGTCGCGCCGGCGCAGCTCGCGCACGCAGGACAGGGCGCCGAAGCCGGCCCCCAGGATGGTGATGCGCGCCGGGCCGGTCATGGGTGCGTGTGCTTTTCCAGGCGCTCGATGCCCAGGGCTTTGAGGACGTGCTTTTCGTAGATCGGCTCGGCCGTGCCGTGCTTCATCTTGTACATGAAGTACTTCTCGAAGCCGACCTTGGCCAGGTGCACCCACTTGCCCTTCTTGAACCAGTTGACGTTGCGCGGCGGGATCTGCGGCAGGGCGACGAAGGCCGCGCCGGTGTCGCCCATGTCGGCCAGGCAGATGGCGTTCCAGGTGGCGCGGGCCGTGGCCTGCTCGGGCTTGCCGGCGAGCTCGGCGGCGATGTTGTGCACGATGGCCGAGACCATGGTCTCGATCATGTAGCCGGTCTTGGGCGCGCCCGTGGGCACGGGCGTGGCCTCCACCGGCGGAATGGCCACGCACACGCCGGCCGAGAAGATGTTGCGGTACTTCTTGCTGCGCTGGTATTCGTCGATGAGCACGAAGCCGCGCGGGTTGCACAGGCCCTCCACGGCGGCCACCGCGTCCACGCCCTTGAAGGCCGGCAGCATCATGCTGAACTTGAAGGGCAGCTCGTGCTCCTTCTTCGGCTGGCCGGCCTCGTCCATCTCGGTGACGAACATCTTGCCGGCCTCCACGCGCGTGGTCTTGGCGTTGGTGATCCACTTGATGTCGAAGCCGCGCAGCTCGCTCTCCAGCAGGCTCTTGGAGTCGCCCACGCCGCCCAGGCCCATGTGGCCGATGTAGGGCTCGCTGGTGACGAAGGTCAGCGGCACCTTGTGGCGCAGCTTGCGGCGCTGCAGGTCCTTGTTGAAGATGAAGGCGAATTCGTACGCCGGCCCGAAGCACGACGCGCCCGGCATGGCGCCGATGACGGCGGGGCCCGGGTCCTGCAGGAACGCCTGGTAGTCGGCCCAGGCCTTTTCGGCGTGGTCCACGGTGCAGATGGACTGCGTGTGCCCGTCCACGGGGCCGGCGCCGGGCACTTCGTCGAAGGCCAGCTTAGGGCCGGTGGTGATGACGAGGTAGTCGTAGGCCAGGCGCTCGCCGTTCGCCAGCTCCAGCGCGTTGCCCGCGGCGTCGATGCGCTCGACCCGCTGGGCGATGAAGGCTATGCCCTTTTTCTCCAGGCTGGGGGCGATGGGCAGGGTGGTGTCCTTGCGCTCGCGCCAGCCCACCGCCACCCAGGGGTTGGAGGGCACGAACTGGAAGTACTCCACCGCGTTCACCACGGTGATGCGGTGCGACGCGCCCAGCGTCGCGCGCAGCTCGTAGGCGGCGGGCATGCCGCCGGTGCCTGCGCCAAGAATCACGATATGGGCCATGGTTGTCTCCTCGTCTCGGGGGTGGTGAATCGGTAGTGCGCCTCAAGGCGCGCCGGCCAGCGCCTGGCTGGCCTGGCGCAGCACGGCTTCGTCGAGCTGCCCGGCCAGCTGCGCCAGTTGCAGCCTGTGCAGCAGCAGCGCGCTGCGCGCCTGGGCCAGCGCCAGGCGCGTGGCGGCGGTGTCGTTGTCGGCGTGCAGCACGTCGAGCAGCGTGCGGTGGCCCACTTCGTAGCCGGTGCGCGTGGCGTCCTGGCGCGCCAGTGAGGCGGCCAGCGCCTCCTGCAGCGCCTGCACGCGCTGGGCACCGGCCTGCAGGCCCAGCCAGGCGGCGTGCACCTGGCGGCCTACCTGCTCGCGCGTGGCGTCCAGCTGCGCCTGGGCCTGGTTCCACTGCGCCAGGCTTTCCTCTTCCTTGGCCGAGCGGTATCCGCCGGTGTACAGCGGCACGGTGAGCTGCACGCCCAGCATGGCGCGTGTGTCCTTGTTGCGCGCGCCGCCGCCGAAGTCGCCACTACCCGAGAGGCGGTCCTGCGCGGCCTGCGCGACCAGTTCCACCCGGGCGCTGGCGGCGGCGCGGTGTTTGTCGGCCTCGGCGCGGGCGACGTCGGCGGCGAGCTGCTGCAGGCGTATGCCGGGGTTGCCGGCATCGGCCTGTTCCTGCCAGACGGCCAGCGCCTGCGCGGCGCCTGCCCATGCGGCGGCGGGCAGGCGGGCATCCAGGCTGGCCGCGGGCAGGCCCGTGGCGTCGGCGAGCTGGCGGCGCTTGACGTCCAGGTCGGCCTGCGCGGCCAGGCGCTGGGCCTCCAGGTTCGCGCGCTGCGCGCGCGCCTCGTGCACCGCGGTGATGGGGGCGGCGCCCATGTCGAAGCGGTCCTGCGCCTCGGTGGCGGCCTTCTGTACGGCGTCGAGCTGCCCGTCGAGCACGCGCAGCGCTTCCTGCGCCACGGCCAGGTCGAGGTAGCGCTGCGCGGTGCGCAGCATGGCGGCCTGCTGCGCGGCCCGCCACTGCCAGTCGTCCATGTCGGCCTGCAGCGCGAGCTGCTGCTGCTGGGCGCGGCGCTCGGGGTTGTAGAGCGGCTGGCTGGCCTGCAGCGCGATGCGCGTGGCCGTGCCGCCGTGCACCGAGGTGCCGAAGTCCACGCCGTTGCTCTGCCCCATGCCGGGCGCGGAGAACTGCGCGCCGCGCATTTCGGTGTCGCTGCTGGCCACGCCGGCCGATGCCGTCATGGCCACGCCGGGACGCCACAGCGCGGCGGCCTGGTCGCGCCGGGGCTGGGCCGCGCCGTGGGCGGCGCGCGCCACGGCCAGCTCGCGGTCGTTCTGCCAGGCGGCCTGCCAGGCCTCGATCAGGTCGGTCGCCCGGGCGGCGGGGGCGATGCACAAGCCCAGGGCGACATATAACCCCAAATGGGCTCTTGCGCCCTTGTGCCAAGCGCTAGCAGCTATTTTTTTGATAGTCATCATTGCGCCGCTCCCTGGCCGCGCACCCGGTCCACGTGGTGGCGGTAGGCCATGAAATACAGGATGGGGATGACCACCAGCGTGAGCACGGTGGAGACGGCGATGCCGAAGATCAGCGAGATCGCCAGGCCGTTGAAGATGGGGTCGTCGAGGATGAAGAAGGCCCCCAGCATGGCCGCCAGCCCGGTGAGCATGATGGGCTGGGCGCGCGTGATGGCCGACTGCACGATGGCTTGCTTGAACTCCATGCCGGAGCGCACCTGCAGGCGTATGAAGTCCACCAGCAGGATGGAGTTGCGCACGATGATGCCGGCCAGGGCGATCATGCCGATCATGCTGGTGGCGGTGTACTGCGCGCCCAGCAGGGCGTGGCCGGGCATGACGCCGATGATGGTGAGCGGAATCGGCGCCATGATGATCAGCGGCGTGAGGTAGGAGCCGAAGTGCGCCACCACCAGCAGGTAGATCAGGATCAGCCCCACGCCATAGGCCGCGCCCATGTCGCGGAAGGTCTCGTAGGTGATCTGCCATTCGCCGTCCCACTTGAGGCCGTAGCCGCGGTAGGGGTCGCTGGGCAGGCTGATGAAATACTCCTCGATCCTGCCGCCGTCGGGCGCGGTGATGTCCGCGATCGCCGCGCGCGCGGCGAACATGCCGTAGAGCGGGCTGTCCACCTTGCCCGCCATGTCGGCGACCACCAGGTTCACCGGCAGCAGGTCCTTGTGGTAGACGGGCTGCTCGCGCAGGGTGTCGGTGACGGTGACCAGCTCGCGGATCGGCACCGTGCCTCCCTGGCTGGTGCGTACGGGCAGCTGCAGCAGCTGGTCCAGGCTGCCCTGCTGCTCGGCGGGCAGCCGCAGCACCACGGGCGTGGGGTACTTGCTCGCATCGCGCAGCCAGGTCACGCTTTCTCCGGCCAGGCCCGCGTGCAGGGCGGAGACTATCGATCCCTGCGGCACGCCCATCAGCGCGGCCTTGCGCCGGTCCACCAGCACGAGCTTCCTTGGCGCATCGGCGATGGCGCTGTCGTCCAGATCCACGATGCCCCCGGTTTCTTGCAGCACTGCTCGCACTTCTTTGGCCACCTGGCGGCGGCCTGCGGCGTCGGGGCCGTAGATTTCGGCAACGATGGGGGAGAGCACGGGCGGGCCGGGCGGCACTTCCACCACCTTCACATTGGCGCCCAGCCTGCGGCCGATGTCCTGCAGGGCAGGGCGCACGCGCATGGCGATCGCGTGGCTCTGGTCCTTGCGCTCGTGCTTGTCCAGCAGGTTGACCTGCAGGTCGCCCACCTCGCCGCCGCTCCTCAGGTCGTACTGGCGCACCAGGCCGTTGAAGTTGATGGGGCCGGCCGTGCCCGCGTAGGCCTGGTAGTCGGTCACCTCGGGCACGGTGGCGAGATAGGCGCCCAGCTCGTGCAGCACGGCGGCGGTCCTCTCGGGCGGCGTGCCCGCGGGCATGTCCACGATGACCTGGAACTCGCTCTTGTTGTCGAACGGCAGCATCTTGAGCTGCACCCAGCCCAGCACGGGCAGCACCAGCGATACGGCGATCAGCCCCGCCACTGCCAAGCCCAGCAGGCTGCGGTTGCGCCGGCCGTGCCGGTCGTCCAGCAGCGGGCGGAAGATGCGCGTGAACACCGGCGCGAGCCTGGCGGCCAATCCCGTGTGCGCCTGCGCCTGGCCGCCATGGCCTTTCATCCACAGCCGCGCCAGCCAGGGCGTGACGGTGAAGGCCACGGCCAGCGACAGCAGCATGCCCATGCTGGCGTTGATGGGGATGGGCGCCATGTACGGCCCCATGAGCCCGGTGACGAAGGCCATGGGCAGCAGCGCCGCGATCACGGTAAAGGTGGCCAGGATGGTCGGCCCGCCGACCTCGTCCACCGCGCCGGGTATGAGCTGCAGCAGCGTCTTCTCGGGGTGCAGCGCCTGGTGGCGGTGGATGTTCTCGACCACCACGATGGCGTCGTCCACCAGGATGCCGATGGAGAAGATCAGCGCGAACAGCGACACGCGGTTGAGCGTGAAGCCCCAGGCCCAGGAGGCGAACAGCGTGGCCGTCAGCGTCAGGCCCACGGCCACGCCGACGATCAGCGCCTCGCGCCGGCCCAGGGCGACGAACACCAGCGCGACCACGGAGGCGGTGGCGAACAGCAACTTCTGGATGAGCTTTTGCGCCTTGTCGTTGGCCGTGGCGCCGTAGTCGCGCGTCTCGGCCACCTGCACGTCGGCGGGGATGACCGTGCCGCGCAGCTCGGCCGCGCGCTGCATCACCGCGCGCGCCACGTCGATCGCGTTGGCGCCCGCCTTCTTGGTGACCGCCAGCGTCACCGCCGGGTATTCGCTGGCCTTGCCGTCCTCGACCTGCGCATGCCAGACGTAGCGCGTCGCGGGCAGCGGGCCGTCCTCCACCCGGGCCACGTCCTTCAGGAACACCGGCTTGCCGCCGCGGTTGCCGACGACGATGTCGGCCACCTCCTGCGCGTGCGCGAGGAAGGGCCCGGCCTCGATGGACACCGACCGGTCGCCCGAGAGCAGCTCGCCCACGGGCAGCCCCTGGTTGGCCGACTGCAGGGCCTGGCGCAGCGCGTCCACGGTCACGCCGCTGCCGGCCATGCGCGCCGCGTCCAGCTCCACGCGCACGGCGCGGCCGGGGCCGCCCACGGTCGCCACAGTGCGCGTGCCGGGCACGCGCATCAGCTCGGCCTCCATGCTGTGCGCCACGCGTTCCAGCGCAAAGGCGCCCGTGTCCTGGTCGTGGCTGTACAGCGTCAGCGTGACCACGGGCACGTCATCGATGCCCTTGGGGCGGATGATGGGCTCCATCGCGCCTAGGCCGCGCGGCAACCAGTCGGCGTTGCTGCGCAGCGTGTCGTGCAGGCGCACCAGCGCGTCGTTGCGGTGCACGCCCACCTTGAACTGCACCGTGAGCACCGCCACGCCGGGACGCGAGACCGAGGTCACGTGCTCCACGCCCAGCATCTGCGACAGCACCTGCTCGGCCGGCGTGGCGATCATCTGCTCCACGTCCGCCACCGACGCGCCGGGGAAGGGCACGATGACATTGGCCATGGTCACGTCGATCTGCGGCTCCTCCTCGCGCGGCGTGACCAGCACGGCGAACAGGCCCAGCAGCAGCGCCAGCAACGCCAGCAGCGGCGTGATCTGCGCCGCCTGGAAGGCCTGGGCGATGCGGCCCGAGATCCCCAGGGAATGCTTGCGGTCGTCCATGTCAGCGCACCTTCGCCGCAGCCTGGGGCTCGAGCGCCACCTGGTCGCCCGCACGCAACCCGCTCAGGACCTCCACCATCTCGCCCTGGGGCAAGCCCAGGCGCACCTGGCGCAGCTGCGGCTGCCCGTTGCCGCCGCGCACGTACACGCCCGTCATCTCGGCGCGGCGCACCACCGCCTTGGCGGGCACCAGCACGCGCGCGCCGGCATCCGCCTCGCCGCCCTGCCACCACAGGCGCGCGAACGAGCCGGGCAGGGCGCCCGGCAGGTCGGCAGGCAGTTGCACGCGCACCGGCACGGTGTGGCTCAGCGGGTCGGCCGTGGGCAGGACCTGAACCTGTGCGGCAGCAATATCCAGGCGCTTGTCCATCAGGCCGGGAAGCTCCACCTGCACGCCGCCGCCGGAACGCAGGCGCTGGGCCTGCTCCTGTGCGAGGGACGCCGTCACGCGAAGCAGCGCGGGGTCGTACACCGACACCAGCGGTCTGCCCGGCATGGCCATGTCGCCCAGCGCAACGGGCACGCCGGCCACCACGCCGGCATAGGGCGCCCTAAGCACGTGCAGGCCCGACTGGGTCGCCGCCACGCCGGCCTGCGCCTGCAGCGCCTGCACCTGCGCCTGGGCCGCCCGCCACTGCGCCTCGGCGGCATCGAGCGCCGCCTGGCTGATGTAGCGCTTGGCGAACAGCTGCTTCTGGCGCTCGTATTCCTTGCCCGCGACCTGCAGGCTCGCCTGCGCCGCCGCCACCTGCGCCTGGCTGGCGGCCGCGCCCTGGCTGGCCATGCGCGCGTCGATGCGCAGCAACTCCTGGCCCGCCCGCACCCGGTCGCCGGCCTTGACATGCAGGGCGATGACCGCCCCCGCCACCTGCGCCGACAGCAGGGTGTCGCGCACGGCCTCCACCTTGGCGTCGCTGCTGAGCCAGCCGGCCTGGGTCGGCTGGACCGCGTGATAGGTCAGCGGGGCGGGCTCGGTGGCCTGCACGAACGGCAGCCCCGAGAGAGCGGCAAGCACGGGAAGCAGCCAAAGGCGGTGGCGCATGAAATCCTCTCCTGCAATGTTTCGTTAATTATTTAATCAATCAGCTAATTAGTCAATAATGTATCATGATGGGCAAGCACCGAACACTTGGAGCACGTGATGAAGGAATTGCCCCCCGAAGCTCTGGAGCAGGTCGCCGCCTATTTCCAGGTGCTGGCCGAGCCCACGCGCCTGCGTATCCTCAACCTGCTGCGCCAGGGCGAACACAACGTGGGCGAGCTGGCCCAGGCCTGCGGCTACACGGCGGCCAATATCTCTCGGCACCTGTCACTGATGACCAAGCAGGGCATCGTCGCCCGCGAGGGGCGCGGCACCAGCGTCTACTACCGCCTCACGGACGAATCGGTCGATGCCCTGTGCGACCTTGTCTGCGGCAACATCGCGCGGCGGCTGGAACAGGCCTCGGAGACGAACAGCGCCTTCCGGGCGAGGCTGTGAAGCAGGAGACGCAGATCCTCGCGGCTCATGTAGTCGCGCTTGAAGGTGTTGACGAAGCTCTCGGCCAGGCCGTTGCTCTGCGGGCTGCACACCGGTGTGTTGATCGGCTTGAGCCCCAGCGACGGTCACAGTGACCTTGCCGTCGTGAACCCGGCTCGAATGCCGACGCTTGGGCGCCTTGGGCAGCAGCAGTTGATGCCGCGCCATGACCCGGTAGATACGCGATGGACCGTGTCCGGAGATTCAGGGGGCTATCTCACTTGTGTACTCGGCAGTCGCAAGAGCGGCGGACTCGTCCAGCTAATTTAATTTAACATAATATACATCGTATATAGTAAATATAACGTCTGCAGCTCGGGTGCCATGTCATGCGCCCCCCTGTTCAAGGGCGCCGGGCTGCATCAATACTGGATGGAGATGCCATCCTGTCCACGACTAGCGGCTTTACGCAGGGCCTGGGTGATGATGCTGGTCGCCACGTTGGCAAAGTAGCGTGCCCCCCAGGCGGCGTACTTGTCTTCGGCCTCGGGTGTCAGAGCAACCGTCCCGGCGCACTTACCGGTCGAGGCGATCGCACGCAGCGCCTTTTCTATGGCTGCCTCCACCGGTTGCGAAGTCCAGTTGTTGTCGTATCCCATCGCATGCGCAAGATCGTTCGGGCCAACGAATACCGCGTCAACGCCCTCCACGGAGGCGATGACCTGGGCGTTCTCTACACCCTCGGGCGTCTCGATCATGGGGATGAGCGCTATGCCTTCGTTGCTGCGGGTGGTGTGCTCCATTCCGCCAAAAGCGCCATATCCCGCGGCACGCGAACTGAAGGCGCTGCCACGACGCCCCACCCTCGGATAGCGCACCTGTTCGACAAGTTCGCGTGCTTGCGTGGCCGTGCTGACCATGGGGATTTGCACCGCCCCCGCTCCCATGTCGAGCACACGCGATAGATCATGGGGCAGGCAGCGGACTACGGCAATGATTCCGCTGGCCCTTGCCGCCCTGAGCATGTTCTCGGTGGTTTCGAGGTCTGCGCATCCATGCTCGTTGTCGATGATGATGAATTCGAATCCGGCGTAGGCGCACATTTCGACGATGGCAGGACTGGGCAGGCCACTGAAGACCCCCCTTAAACGGCTATTACCGCGCAGCAATCCGGACAGACGGGTATCCAAGGGATGACGGATTTCCATGGGCTCAACAGGTATGAAGGAATAGATAAAGGAGGTCAGTGGATTTCATCGGCATGAAGCATCGCTTCTTCGAGCATGCCCAGGTCGAACTTGCCGCTGCGTGCGGCCTCCAGCAAGGGCGCCTCCTTGCGCTTGACCAGGTCGATGCACTCCGGCATCTGCTTCAGGTACCGAGGCGCGATGATCACGGCGCCATGCCGATCGGCATGAATCAGGTCGCCATCGTTCACCTGGAGACCGAACACCTCCACGGGTTGCCCGAAATCGACGATGTGCACGTGCGCGTGCGACGGCCCCACGCTGCCGGCAAGGATCGGGAAGGTGGGCGAAAGGTCCCCGATGTCGCGCACGGAGCCATTGGTCAGGACGCCGCCGACGCCCAGCCCCTCGTGCACGGCGGAATTGACCTCGCCCCAGAACGAACCCGTTCCTGGCCGATCGTCCATGTCCTGCATGACGACGATGACGGGCCCCTGCGGATGGCTCGCCACATGCCGGTAGTACGCCAGGCGCGTGCCACGCATCGTGGCGGCGTCAAGCTGGGACGGCGTGCTGGCGCGGATGCGGGCCGTCCGGGCGATGCCCACCATAGCCGGCAGCGGCTTCGGCGCGGCAACGAGGGCGCCGTAGGTGAAGCCATGCGCCACGCGGCTTCCCATCGCGATTTCGAGGGCGTTGCAGATGGTCGGCGTATCCACCGCACGCAGTGTCTGGATGAGTTCGGGCGTCAGCATGCGGATGCCTCAATCGATGGCAAGGTTGTTGGCCTTGATCAGGTTCGAAAACTTGACCGTCTCCTCGCGGATGAATTGGCGGAAGGCATCCGCCGTCATGGGCCGTGGCGAGAAACCCTGCGCGGCCATGCGCTCCTTCACCCCTTCGCTCTTCAGAACCGCGACCACTTCCTTGTTGAGGAAGGAAACGACGGGTGCCGGAGTACCCGCCGGTGCCAGCAAGCCCAGCCACGTGACGGCCTCAAACCCTGGCACACCGGCTTCGTCCAGGGTGGGCAGGTCAGGCTGGAGGGGCGTTCGCTTGCGGCTGGTCACGGCCAGCGCTGTCGCCTGCCCGTTCTTCGCGAATGCCAGCGCCGTAGCCATGTTGTCGAACTGCATGTCGATCTGGTTGCCTGCCAGATCGACCAGCGATTGGCTGCTGCCCTTGTATGGCACGTGCACGGCCTTTGCGCCGATGCGCTCCAGCATCATCAACGTGGTCAGGTGCTGCGAGGTGCCGTTGCCGCTGGTGCCATAGGAAACCGCATCCGGCTTGGCCTTGATGGCGGCAACCAGTTCCTGCACATTGCGCGCGCCGGACTTTTTGCTTGCCAGCAGCACCAGGGGGGTGTCGGCCAATTCGGTGATCGGGGCGAAGTCCTTCTCGACGTCGTAACTGATTTTCTTGAGCAGATGAGGATTCACCGCCAGGGCAGTCTGCGTGCCCAGCAACAAGGTATAGCCGTCGGGCTTGGCGCGCGCGACATATTCGGTACCGATACCACCGCCCGCTCCTGCCTTGTTTTCGACCACCACGGCGGTTCCCCAGCGCTTGCCGAGTTCATCCGCGATGAGCCGGCCGATGATGTCGGTAGCGCCGCCGGGAGCGAACGGGACCACGATCACGACACGGCCCGTATGGGGATAGCCCTGCGGGCCGGCGGTCTGCGCAAAAGCAGCCACACTGCCCAGGGATGCGCCCAGCACGGCGGCCTTCAAGGCCGACAGCACGCGGCGGCGCTTGAACTTGAACGAATCGAACATGGATGTCTCCTTCAGGGTTGCGGTTTACTCGGCCTTGATCCGCGCGTCGCGGATGACCTTTTCCCACTTGGCGATCTCGGAGCGCTGAAAGGCGGCGAACGGCTCGGCGGTGCGCCCGTCGGGCTCGACCCCCAGGTTGCGCAGTCTCTCCTGCATGTCCGGGCTGGCGACGATGGCGGCTATTTCCTTGCCAAGGCGTTCCACGATCGGTTTGGGCGTGCCCGCCGGGGCGAACACGCCCTGCCAGGACTGCATCTCGAAGCCCGTGACCCCGGCCTCGTCAAGGGAAGGCACGCCCGGCAGGCTGCGCAGCGCTTTCTTCGATGTGACGCCCAGCACCTTGACGCGCTTGCCGTCGATCATGGGCCTGGCGGCGGCCACGGTTTCGAACACCATGTCGATCTGCCCGCCTACGAGATCGACCATGGCCTGCGATCCCCCCTTGTAGGAGATCTGACGCAACTTGGTCCCCGTGAGGCTCTGGTAGAGCTGCCCGGAGAGATGCTGGGAAGTTCCGGCGCCGGCAGTCCCATAGGTCAGGCTTTCCGGCCTGGCCTTGAGCTCCGCCGTGATTTCCGCTACCGAATTGAAGCGGCTGCCGGCGGGCACGACCAGGACATTGCTGACCATGCCGACCAGATTGACGGGCGCGAAATCCTTGACCGGGTCATAGCCCAGGTTCTCGTTGAAGAACGGGTTGACCGCATGCGTGGTGATGGTGCCGCCCATGATGGTGTAGCCGTCGGCCGGAGAACGCGCGGCCGCCTGCGTGCCGACGATGCCCGAGACTCCCGGACGGTTCTCGACCACGACCGGCTGCCCCAGGCGTTCGCCCAGCTTCTGCGCGATCAGGCGCGCGACGCCGTCCGAAACCCCACCCGTGGAAAAAGGCACGATGTACCTGACGGGCTTGCTCGGCCAGGCCTCCGTCTGCGCCGAGGCAGACTGCCATCCGATCGTGGAAACCATTGCCAGGGCCAGGCCAATGGAGCGGCGGCGCAGTTGATTGATAGACACGGAAGTAATTCCTTTCATTGATGGGATTTCGCGGTATCGGGAGATGGGTGGAGTCGGACCGAATCGCGTTCGACAATCCGGCAAGGAACGATCACGTTGCGGGAATTCACTTCGCCCTGCATCTGTTCATGCAGCAGGTCCACCGTGGCGGAAACCATGTCCTCTACGCTTTGGACCACGGTAGTAAGACGATAGGAACCCCACGCTGCCTGGGGCACGTCGTCAAAACCGACCACCCCGACATCCTCGGGAACCCGTAGACCCAACTCCAGCCGCAGCACGTCCATGGCGGCGATGGCCATGTGGTCGTTGGCCACGAACACAGCATCGGGGTATGGGCCGCTGCAGAACAATTTGCGCGTGGCTTCCTGCGCACCGGAAAAGCTGTAGTGGCCAACTTCCCGGCGGTACGGCGCAAGGCCCGCCTCCTCCAGCACATCGTTGAAGCCTCGTTCACGCTCCTGGTTCGTCGAGGAGTTCTCCAGGCCCGCCAGGAAAGCCAGGCGCCGGTATCCCCGCTCCAGCAATAGCTCGGCGACCATGCGGCCGCCGAGATAATTGTTCGACGTCACGGAACTGGTGCTATGGCGAGCCAGCGCGCTCGTATCCGGCACGCGGTTGAACAACACCACGGGCACGCCGGCATCGGCACAGGTTTTCGCCAATGCGGTCGATAGCGTGGTGGACGCCATCACGATGCCGTCCACCTGGTATTGCAGGATCTCGGTGAGCACGGCATCCGCTTCGTCGAGGTCGCTGATGAACATGAGGACGTGATAGCCCTGCTTCTGCAGTTTCTGAGACAGTTTCTCGATCACCAGTGGGTAGAACTGGTTTTCGAGGTAGCTCATCACGAGTGCGATGATCCGGCTGCGCCGGGTGATGAGGCTGCGCGCCAGCGCGTTCGGCCGGTACCCCAGGGTCTGGGCCGCCAGCATGACCTTGTTGCGCGTTTCCTCCGAAACGCTGGCGCCGGGCGTGAACGTGCGGCTGACCGCCGACTGCGAAACCCGCGCGAGGCGCGCGACATCCTGCGCCGTGACGTTGAGCTTCATGCTGCGGTCCAGCCGCCATCGAGCAGCAGCGCGCTGCCGGTCATCAGGCTGGAGGCATCGCTGGCGAGGAAGACGAAGGCCCCCATCAGTTCCTCCATGCGCCCCAGGCGCCCCAGCGCGATACGCTCCGTGACCCATTGGCGGAACCCCGGCTCCTGGAACATGGCGGCGGTCATGTCGGTCTCGATGAACGTCGGGCACACCGTGTTCACGCGGATGCCCGCCGCGCCAAGCTCCCACGCCAGCGCCTTGCTCATGCCCTCGACGGCATGCTTGCTCGCGCAGTACAGGGTGCGCCGCAGGCTGCCCACATGCCCCATCTGCGAAGACACGTTGATCACGCTGCCGCGGATGCCCTCGGCGGCCATGCGCCGCGTCACCGCGCGCGTGACGTAGAACGCGGCCTTCACGTTGAGGTCGAGCACCGCGTCGATGTCCTCGTCTTGCAACTGCGCCAAGGGCTTGGGCCGGTTCATGCCCGCGTTGTTGACCAGGACGTGGAACGCCCCCTGCCCCGCCAGCTGTTCATCCACGGCCCGCGAATCGGTCACGTCCAGGACCATGTAGTCGCACTGGCCGCCTTCGCCGCGCAGGCGGCCGCAGGCATCGCGCAGTTCGTTTTCCGAGCGCGCGGCCAGGGTGACGGCGGCCCCCGCCTGCGCCAGAGCCGCTGCTGCCGCCAGGCCAATGCCGCGGCCCGCGCCTGTGACCAGGGCGCGCTTGCCGTCCAGCCTGAAACTGGGAGTGCGCGGCAGCATGCTCAGGCCTCGGCCGGCACGGGCCGGTACCAGGGCACGTCGGCCCGTGTGCCATAGCGGCGCACGCGCAGGTTGGCCTGCTCGCCATGCCCCACGAAGTTCTCCATGTGGCACAGGCGCGAGCAGTATTCGCCCATCAGCGCGCTGGCCTCGTCCGTCAGCACTTTCTGGTATGTGCAGGTCTTGAGGAACTTGCCCACCCACAGGCCGCCCGTATAGCGGGCCGCCTTGTTCGTGGGAAGGGTGTGGTTGGTGCCGATGACCTTGTCCCCGAAGCTGACGTTCGTGCGCGGCCCGAGGAACAGCGCCCCGTAGTTGCTCAGGCGGTTGAGGAAATAGTCCGGATCGCGCGTCATCACCTGGACGTGCTCGGACGCCAACGCGTCGGCCTTTTCGAGCATTTCCGCGTCGCTGTCGCAGACGATCACCTCGCCATATTCCGCCCAGCTCTGCGCCGCGATCGCGGCCGTCGGCAAGATCCTGAGCTGGCGCTCCACCTCGGCCATGGTCTCCTTGGCGAGTTTCTCACTGGTCGTCAGCAGCACGGCGGGCGAGGTCGGCCCATGCTCCGCCTGGCCCAGCAGGTCCACGGCGCACATCTCGGCATCCACCGATTCGTCCGCGATCACCAGCGTCTCCGTAGGCCCCGCGAACAGGTCGATGCCGACGCGGCCGAACAACTGCCGCTTGGCTTCGGCGACGAACATGTTGCCCGGTCCGACCAGCATGTCCACCGGCGCAATGCTCTGCGTTCCCACCGCCATCGCCACGACCGCCTGCACGCCGCCGAGCACGAGGATCTCGTCCGCCCCCGCCATGTGCATGGCCGTGACGATGGCCGGATGAGGCTTGCCCTGGAACGGCGGAGCGGTGGATACCACGCGCCTGACACCCGCCACCTTGGCCGTCAGCACGCTCATGTGCGCCGACGCGAGCAAGGGATACTTGCCGCCGGGGATGTAGCACCCGACGGCATTCACCGGAAGGTGCTTGTGGCCGAGGATGACGCCCGGGTGCGTCTGCACCTCCACGTCCTTCATCGAGTCGCGCTGGATCTGCGCGAAGTTGCGCACCTGCTTCTGGGCGAATGCGATGTCCTCGATCTCCCGCGCGGACAGGCTCTTGCGCGCCGCGTCGATTTCAGCCTGGGACAAACGAAAGTCCGCAGGATCCCATTGATCGAACTTGCGGCTGTATTCCCGCACGGCCTCGTCGCCGCGGAGCTCGATGTCCTTGATGATGCATTCCACCGTTGCGCGCACCTTGGCATCTTCTTCTGCACGGACTTGCATGGCCTTGCCACGCTTGAGATATCTGATCATGTGGATCTCTTCCAGGGGTTGAGTTGCATACGAATGCAACGTACTTTTGAGGTGTTGCAATCGTATGCAAATAGGGGTTTTCCCCAGGAGTGCGACCAGCGCACCGGGCGAGTCCGGCAATCCACTCGACGGGGAAGCCTGCGATCGCCGCCCGCCGCCGCAAACCCGCGTGCGCCATACTCCCCGCTCGCGGCGCCATCCCGGCGCCTGTTTCCCAGGAGCATGCGTGCAATCGGCGAGCGAGCTGTGGTTTGACGAGGCGTATTACCAGCGCTACTACTTCGACAAGAAAACCAGCGTGGTGGACCCGGCCCATGCCGAGCGGCTGGGGGCCTTCGTCTGCAGCTACCTGCACTACCTGCGGGTGCCCGTGACGCGGGTACTGGACATGGGCTGCGGCATCGGCCTGTGGCGGGACATGGTGGCGCGGCATCTGCCAGGTGCCCGCTATCACGGCGTGGAGTACAGCGCCTATCTGTGCGAGCGCTTCGGCTGGGAGCGCGGCTCGGTGGTGGACTACCAGGCCGGCGAGCCCTTCGACTTCGTGATCTGCCAGGGCGTGCTGCCCTACCTGGGCACGCAGGACCTGCGGCGTGCGCTCGACAACCTGGGCCGGCTGTGCCGCGGCGCGCTGTACCTAGAGGCCGTGGCGCGCGAGGACTACGAGCGCGACATCATCGACGAGGACCTGACCGACCCGCGCCTGTACCGCCACCGCGCGACGCTGTACCGCCGGGGCCTGGAGCCGCATTTCATCGACATGGGCGGCGGCCTGTGGCTGAGCCGGCAGGCGCAGGTGCCGCTGTTCGCGCTGGAGTCTCCGGGCCAGTAGCGCCAAGCCCATGGCCGCGCCCCCTTTCCGCCGCAGCACCTGCGCGCGCTGCATGCGCCCCGGCGCGGCCTGCCTGTGCGCCGCCGTGCGGCCCGTGTCGCACCGGGTGCAGGTGCTGATCCTCATGCACCCGCTGGAGCTGCACCAGGCCAAGGGCACGGCACGGCTGCTGCACCTGTGCCTGCAGCACAGCCGCGTGGTCGTGGGGGAGACGTTCGACCCCGATGCGCTGGCTCAGGCGCTGGCGGCGCCGTGGAGCGATGCGGACCGCCTGGCGCCCCGCCGGGCCGTGCTGCTGTACCCGCCCTCGCCTCCCGACCCGCAGCACCCCATGCAGGCGCCGCCGCCGCATTGGCTGGACGCGCCCGATCTGCTGCGGCTGGTGCTGCTGGACGGCACCTGGCGCAAAAGCCGCAGGATGCTGTGGGGCAATCCCCTGCTGCAGGCCCTGCCACGACTGGCGCTGCACGCGCCGCCTGCCTCGCGCTACGCCATCCGCAAGGCGCATGCGCCGCACCAGCGGTCCACGCTGGAGGCCGCGCAGCAGGCGCTGCTGCAGCTGGAGCCCTCCAACCCGGACATCGCCGCGTTGGGCGCCGCCATGGAGGCCTTCATCGCCCAACAGCGGGTGCACTGGCCCGCCGCGCGCTCGGCTATGCTCGACCCGCCCGATCCATGAATCCGAGGAGACCCCTGTGGCCCAGCGCTATCCCTTCCCCGACCTGAACGCCCTGCCCGAGGACATCCGCGCGCGCATCCTGGAGGTGCAGGACAAGGCGGGCTTCATCCCCAACGTGTTCCTGGCCTTCGCGCGCCGGCCGGCCGAGTGGCGCGCCTTCTTCGCCTACCACGACGCGCTCATGCTCAAGGAGGACGGCAGCCTGACCAAGGGCGAGCGCGAAATGATCGTCACTGCCACGAGCGCCGCCAACCAGTGCCTGTACTGCGTGGTGGCCCATGGCGCCATCCTGCGCATCTACGAAAAGAACCCCCTGATGGCCGACCAGGTGGCCGTGAACCACCGCAAGGCCGCCATCAGCCCGCGCCAGCGCGCCATGCTGGACTTCGCCATGAAGGTCAGCCAGCGCGCGCACGAGATCGAGGAGGCCGACTTCGAGGCGCTCTACCCCCATGGCTTCGACGACGAGGACATCTGGGACATCGCCGCCATCACGGCCTTCTTCGGCCTGTCCAACCGCATGGCCAATTTCGCCGGCATGCAGCCCAATCCTGAGTTCTACCTGATGGGCCGGATGCCGCGCGAGAAGAAGGCCTGAGCCGATCAAGCGCTATTGAATAAATAGCTGATTGCGCTTGCCAATCAAGCCTTTCAGGCACCTTTCATTTGAAAGCCAGCGCCGTGTCGCGGCAACCGTCGAAGGCGTCTAGCGGGTGCCGGTACGAGGGCGAGCGCACGTCCAGCAGGCCCAGCATGGTGTGGTACAGGTTGTCGTGCGTGAGCCGGGCGTCTGCGCCGGCGCGCAGGCAGGCGGCTGACAGGCGCTCGCGGCGCAGCAGGGCGTCGTCCAGCCACGCCACCATGGGCACGTGCTTCTGCACGTCGGGCGCCATGCCGTAGGGCATGCCGTGCAGGAACAGGCCGTACTCGCCCAGCGACTCGCCATGGTCGCTCAGGTACAGCATGCCCGTGTCGTACCTGGCGCCCTTCTCGCGCAGCCAGTCGATGGTTTTTCCCAGGAAGATGTCCGTCGCGACGATGGAGTTGTCGTATGCGTTCACCAGCTCGCCGTGGGCGCAGTCGGCCAGCACCTCGGTGCGGCATTCGGGCATGAAGCGCTTGGCCGCGCCGGCCGAGCGCTTGTAGTACGCCGGTCCATGGCTGCCCATCTGGTGCAGCACCAGCAGCACGCCGCGCTCGCGCTGCGCCGCGGGCATGGCGGCCAGCCGCGCATCCAGGCCATGCAGCATGGCCTCGTCACGGCATTCGCCACCGTCGCACAGGCCCGCGCGCGCCCGTTCGTCCAGCCCCTCGGAGGCCACGGCGTGCGGTACCCGGTCGCACACGCCCTTGCAGCCTGACTGGTTGTCGAGCCACAGCACGGCCAGGCCTGCGGCCTGCACCACGTCGAGCAGGTTTTCATACTCGGCGTCGCGCGACTCGAACCCGCTCTTGCCCAGCGGCGAGAACATGCACGGCAGCGAGGCCAGCGTGCTCGTGCCGCATGAGTGCACATTGCGCCAGCTCATCACGCCCCGCCTGGCCAGTTCCGGCGTGGTATCCCGGCCATAGCCGTTGATGCCGAAATGGTCGGCCCGAGCCGTCTCGCCCACCACCAGGACGAAAAGCAGGGGCCTGGCCGCCGCGGCATAGGAATCGCCCAGCGCGGCCCCCTGCGTCATGGGCACCAGCGTACGGCTGCGCGCGAATACCGGCTGCATGGCGGACACGGTGGTCGAGTACAGGCTCGCCAGCGGGTTCATCAGGTAGCGCAACTGCGAATGGTTGCGCATGAGCGGCGCCAGGTCGCGCGAAGTGGCGGCCACCGTGCCCGCGGCCACGCCCAATGCCAGCGCCAGCATGGCCAGATTGCGCCACACCTGACGCAGCGGCCGCATGGCGGGGATGCGCACGCGCAGCAGCCACCACGTGGGGAGCAGCAGCACGGCCAGCACGGCCAGCAACATACGCAGGCTCAGCAGGTCGGCCACCTCGTGCGCATCGGTCTGCAGCACGTTGGCGGCCATACCGGGGTCCATGACCACGCTGTAGGTGAGCATGTAGTACTGCGACAGCGCTGCCACCAGCACCACCAGCCACCACAGCAGCTTCATGCCACGCGTCCAGGCAAGGAACGCGAAGATGGCCACCATGCCGCAGGCGATCAGAACCGCCAGCGCCGCCACCGAGCGCATGTACAGGCTGGGCGCTCCGCCGATGCGCGCGAGCTGCAGCCACAGCGGCCAGTTGGCCGCAAGCACCAGATAGACCGACAGGCGCAGCACCACCTGCTGGGCTGACAGGGGCGTGGAAAACCAGCCGTCCACCTGTCGCAGGATGCGGCGCAAGGGCCCGGGAGACAGTGGCGAAGTGCAAGCGCTGGAGGGTGTCTGGAGCATGGGGTTATCGTGGTCTGCGGTTCTGGGAAAAACGGAAGGCTTCGCTCAGCTTTGTGTCTGCGGCCAGAGAATAGTGCCGCGCATGCGCCAGCATGTCCGCCGCCAGGCCCACGGCCCAGCAGACCCAGGCCGTCCACAGTGTATGGCTCATGTAGTGCGCACCGCGCACCTGCTGCACCACGCCCAGCACCGTACCGATCAGCAACGCCGTCGCCAGCCACGCCCCCGCCACGCCGGGCGCCGCGCGGCGCAGCACGAACCAGCCCGCCACATAGGCAAACGCCGATGATGCGTGGCCTGCGGGAAAGCAGTGCCCAGGCCCCTGGTCGTGCATGCCCCACGCCCAATGTGAAACGTACTGCGCAACGCCGCCGAACTCGGCCAGGCTCCAGGGGCAGCTGGTGGCGCTCAGGCGCTTGAGCGCAGAAACCGCCAGCAGCCCCGCTGCGATGGACAGCACCAGCTGCCAGCGCTGCGCGACCACCATGCGACGCAGAAAACCCCAGGGCCTGAATACGCCAAGCACCAGCAGCGCGAGCAGCATGCCGCTGGCGTAGCGCGGCAACTCATGCATCAGCAGTACGACGGTGTGCTGGTTGCGCCAGGCGAAGCCCTGGGCCGAGCCGAACAGGCGCGCCAGCGGCAAATCGAACCCCATGGCATCCCACAGGACAAGCAGTGAAAACAGAAACAGCGTCAGCACCCACAGACGGTGCCGAGTCCAGACAAGCATGGAGGCAAGAGAAAGGCGTGCGAGCCACGGAGATTACAAAAACGGAGGCGTAGATTAGCCCACCGGCCTGAACGTTTCATGAACGACGGCGCGGACCTACACTTTCCCTCCTGACAAGCAATCGGGGAAATGCATGCGAGTGCTACTGGTGGAAGATGATGCGGCCCTGTCCGAGGCCGTGTGCGGCTACCTGCGCGCCAAGGCCTTCGTGGTGGACGCCGTGCCCAGCCTAGCCCAGGCGAGCGCCGCGCTGCACGCCGCCCAGTACGCCGCCGTGCTGCTGGACCTGCACCTGCCCGACGGCGACGGGCTCGGCCTGCTGCCGCAGGTGCGCTCGCTCAAACAGCGGCCCATCGTCATCGTGCTCACCGCGCGCGACCAGGTCAGCGACCGCATCCACGGCCTGGATGCCGGCGCGGACGACTACCTCGTCAAGCCGTACGACCCCGGCGAGCTGCTCGCCCGCCTGCGCGCCGTGGAGCGGCGACGCAACGCCGCCCACGTGCCGGTGCTGGCCCTGGGCGACCTGCAGATAGACCTGTCGCGCGAGCAGGTGCGCCGCGCCGGCGTTCCCATAGCACTGACCCAGAAGGAATGGGCGCTGCTGCGCGTCATGGCGACGCACCCCGAGCGCCTACACACTCGCGAGAGCCTGCAGGACGCGCTGTACGGCTTCGACGACGAGACCGACAGCAACACGCTGGAGGTCTTCGTCAGCCGCCTGCGCCGCAAGCTGGGGCGCGAGCACATCGAAACGCTGCGCGGCCTGGGCTACCGGCTGGTGCGCAGCTCCGCGCCAAGCGCATAGGACATGAGCGCACCAGCCCCGCCGCTGCCCTCCGAGCGCGCGCAAAGCCTGGCCGTGCGGCTTACCCGCGCCCTCATCCTCTGGGTCGGGGGCGTGTGGCTGCTGTGCGCGCTGGGCGTGACCTGGTACACCGACAGGGAGATCAATTTCAACTTCGATGACGAACTGGTCGAAGTCTCGCACCGCATGTTCGACATCGCGCTGGAGCATCTGGACGCGGAGGGGCCGCGCGGCGACGCCGATGGCCCGCTGATCCTGCCCGCGCCGGGCTCCTTCGCCGACGCCGACCTGCTCTACCAGCTCGTCGAGCCCGACACCCATCGCGTGCTGGCCCGCTCCGCCGAGGCCAGTGCCGAGCAGTTCGACGTGCCGCTGGCCCCGGGCTTCGAAAGCACCCACGCCTGGCGCGTATACACCCTGCGCCACCCCACCCGCCCGATCTACATGCAGGTCGCCGATCCCCTTCGGGAACGCCGCGAGGCCGTGAACCGCACCCTGTTCGGACTCATCATCGCCATGGTGGCCATGCTGCCGCTGCTGGCACTGCTGCTGCAGCGCATCGCCCGCCGTGAGCTGCGGGTGCTGGACACGCTCAAGCACGAAATCAGCCTGCGCAACGAGCTGCTGCTGACCCCCATCGACCTGCCCGGCCTGCCGCGCGAGCTGCGCAGCGTGGAAGACCACGTGAACCGCCTGCTGGAGCGCCTGGCGCTGGCGCTCGACGTGGAGCGTGCCCTGGCGGCCAACGCCGCGCACGAATTGCGCACACCGCTCACCGCGGCCCGCCTGCGGCTGCAGACCGCGCTGGAACACGGCCTGAGCCCCGCCGACGTGCAGGCGGCCGTCACCGCGCTGCAGACGCTGAGCCAGCGCACCGAAAAACTGCTGCAGCTCTCGCGCGCTGAATCCAGCGCCCCCTTCACCCGCCATCCCGTGGACCTGGAGCAACTGGCCACCACCGTGGCCCAGGAGTTCTGGCAGGAAGAGCACGCGGTGGACCGTCTCGATCTGGTGCAGGCCTACGAAGGGCCCGCCCCCGTGGCGCTGGGCGACTTCGACGCCCTCGCCATCGCGCTGCGCAACCTGGTGGAGAACGCGCTTGCCTATGCCGGCGACAGCCCCGTGGAACTCATCGTCGGACCGGGCTGCGCACTGGCCGTGCGCGACCATGGCCCCGGCGTGAGCGGCGACCGCCTGCAGGCCCTGAAGCGGCGCCACGTGCGCCACAGCGCGGAGCGCACGGGCTACGGGCTGGGCCTGTCCATCGTGGCCACCATTGCCGAGAAGCACGATGCGCGGTTCACGCTGTGCTCGCCGCTGGCGGGCGAGCGCGGTGGCTTCGAGGCCCGGCTGGAATTCACGCCGGCCTGACGACGCGGGAAGTCTTCAGCGGCCGCGGAATTGCGGTTTGCGCTTCTCGACGAAAGCACGATTGCCTTCGATGCGGTCCTCGCTCGTGTACGGATTTGGGCCGGTGTTCAGGCGCAACGCGGCGGCCGTCGGCAGGCCGGCGCTCTTGAGCGCTACGGCCTTCATACGCTGCACGGAAAGAGGCGCGTTGCCGGCGATCCTGGCGGCGAGGTGCTCCGTGAATCGCAGCAGCTCGGATGGCTCCACCACATGGTTGACGAGGCCCAGCCGGCTGGCAGCCGCCATGTCGATGAGGTCGCCCGTGTAGAGCAGCTCCAGCGCGAGGCCTCTGGGAATCAGCTGGGGCAGCACGACGCTGCCGAAGTTCGCCCCCATCCCGACGCGCGCCTCGGGCAGGCCCAGCCGCGCGGTGGATGACGCCACCCGGATATCGCACGCCAGCGCGAGCTCGCAGCCTCCACCCGCGGCAACGCCGTTGATTGCCGCGATGGTCGGCTTGCCCAGCTCCAGGATCACCTCGTTGGGGTTGCGCCCCGCGCCGCCCATCGGGTGGATCATCGGGCCCGAGGCGTCGAGCTCCTTGAGGTCCACGCCTGCCGAGAACGCGCGCTCGCCGGCACCCGTGTAGACCACGACCCGAACCTCGGGATTCGCATCCAGTTCGAGAGACGCATCGACCAGCGCCGCGAACGTCGCCTTCGCCAGCGCGTTCATGCGGTCGGGACGGTCGATGGTCACCCAGCCGACATGGCCCCTGACTTCGGTTGTCACTCCGCCGCCGCTCATGGGCTCAGTTCTCCGGCTGCAGGCCTGCATTCTTCATCACGCCGAGCCAGACCTGGCGCTCCTGCTCGGCGAAGGCGGCAAACTGCTCGGCCGTCAGGTGGCTGGGCGTCACGCTGTTGTCCGCCATGCGCTTGCGCACTGCCGGCTTGTCGGACGCGGCGCGCAGCGCGTCGTTCAGGATCTTCACCACGGAAGGGCTGGTACCCTTGGGAGCCCAGACGCCGTACCAGGCGGTGACGTCGAAGCCGGGCATGCCCGACTCGGCGATGGTGGGTACATCGGGCAGCTCCGGCATGCGGTCCTTGGTCGACACCGCCAACGCGCGCAGCCGCCCTCCCTTGATCTGCGCCATCACGCTTGCCGCGGTGGAATACAGCAGGTCCACGTGCCCGCCCAGCACGTTGGTGAGCGCAGGCGCCGTGCCGCTGAAGGCGATGTGGGTCATCTTGACCTTGGCCTGCATGGCCACACGCTCGCCCGTCAGGTGGGGAAGCGACCCCTGCGCCCCGGAAGCAAACGTGAGGTTCTTGGTCTTCGCGGCCTCCAGGACTTCCTTGAAGCTCCGATAGGGAGAGTTCTCGGCGACGACGACCAGGATCGGCGCGGACCCCAGGATGCCGACCGGCTTGAAATCCTTCATCGAGTCGAAGGGCAACTTCTGGTACATGCCGTCGTACATCACGTGCTGGGACGTGTTGGCGAGCAAGGTATAGCCATCGGGCTTGGCGCCGGCGACGAATTTCGCGCCGATCGTTCCGGATGCGCCGGGCTTCTGCTCGATGACCAGCGGCTGACCCAAAATGGACGAGAACTCCTCCGACAGGAGACGGGCGAAAGTCTCCGTGGTGCCGCCCGCCTGGTACGGCGAAATCAGCGTGATAGGCCGCGACGGGTATTTGTCCTGGGCGAAGGACGGGACCGCGAGCGCCGCGAGAGAGGCGGCAAGTGCGATTCGGCGAGTGAGCATGGGTGTCTCCTTGGGGGTTGAAAAAATGAGGGCAGTGGCCGCTAGCCGGCCTGCGGCCGCAAGATCACCCGGCCGACGACCGCGCGAGAGGCGATCATTTCGAGGGCCGTGCGGAAGTCGGAAAGAGGCAGGACTGCGTGGACAAACGGCTTGAGCTTTCCCTGGATCACCCACTCGAAAAGCTCCGCATAGGCAGCGCGCATCCGCGCGTCGTTGGAGGGGAGCACCGGCTGGCGGCCCCAGCCGAAGTAGTAGCCCCAGTAGATGCCCAGGACGGTGATGTTCTTGACCAGCACGATATTGGCCGGCACGGTCGGAATGGTCCCCCCGGCGAATCCCATGGGGATGATCCGGCCCTCGGGCGCGATGCAGCGCAGCGACGTGTCGAAGGTCAAGCCGCCCACCGGGTCGTAGACCACGTCGGCGCCGCGCTTCCGCGTGATTTCCAGCACGGCTTCGCGCCAGTCCTGCTCCCGGTAGTTGATGGCGTGCTCCGCCCCGCGGCTGCGAGCGATTTCGAGCTTCTCATCCGAGCCTGCGGTCGCAATCACCCGCCCTCCCAGCGCCTTGGCCACCTCAACGGCCGCCAGCCCGCTTCCGCCGCCGGCGCCATGCACCAGCACGAATTCAGACGGGGCAAGCTGCGCGCGCCATTTCAGTGCACCGTATGCCGTTCCATAGATGGTGGGGAACTGGGCGCCATCCTCGAAGCCGACGGAATCGGGAAGATCGAACACCGTCTGCTGCGGCGCGACGACTTCCTGCGCATAGCCGCCGGATTGCACGCCGGCGATGACGCGGTCGCCGGGCCTGAACCGCGAGACGTCGCCCGCGACCTCGGTGACGACGCCGGCCACCTCCGTCCCCGGAATCAAGGGCAGAGGTGCCTTGTTCTGGTGCTTCCCGGCCATCACCAAAAGACTGGCGAAGCTCGCGCTTGCGGCTTCGACACGCACCCGCACGCATCCCGGCCGCATCGGCGGCGGCGCCACGTCCTCCAGGCGGGCGATGTCCAGTCCGCCGTATTCCCTGCATACAACCGCTTTCATCAGTCCTCTCCCTTCGATGCGCCGCTGGCGAACATCTGCGCGATCTCCGGCGCGGAATAACCAGCCTCGGCCAATACCTCCGCGCTGTGCTCGCCAAGCCGGGGCGTCGGGCGGGTGGGCCGCGGCTGGGTTCTCGACCAGTTGCTCGTCTTGGCTATGGCCCGGATCAGTCCCTCCGACGGGTGGTCGATCTGCTGATAGAAGCCCGAGCCCGCAAGGTGCCCGTTCGTGATCAGCGACTCCATGGTCTCGATGCTCGCGACCGGGATGTCGGCGGCCTCCAGGCACTCCACCCACTCGGCCGTGGTCCTGGTCTTCAGAATGCTTTCGACCCTGGCGTACAAGGCCTCCAGGTTCTGGGTGCGTTGCGCCATCGCCTGGAACCGCGGGTCGTCCATGACCTCGGGGTGGCCGACTGCATCGAAGAAGGTCCGCCACTGCCTGTCGGTCAGCACCATCATGCTCAGATGCCCGTCCAGCGTCGGGAGCGGGCGGCGGATGGATACGTAGCGCTGGTACACGGGGGGGCCGATGGGCGGCTCGAACGTGAGACCCGCCATGTGGTCGGCCAGCACCAGAGCCGCGATGGTTTCCATCATGGGCACCTCCACGTGCTGCCCCTCGCCGGTCCTGGCCCTGTGGAACAGCGCGCCCAACGCCGCGTTCGCCGCGCAGATGCCGGTGACCCGATCGGCGACCGCAATGGGTGCGTACCGCGCGGGCCCGCCGCTCGGGCAAAGCGATGGAATGCCGGCCGCCGCCTGGATCAAGTCGTCATAGGCGGGCTTGTCCGCAGCCATCCCGCCGCTGCCGTAGCCGACGATGTTGACGTAGACGAGCCCGGGATTCGCCGGGGCGAGCCGCGCGTAGTCCAGGCCGAGGCGCGCCATTGCCTTGGGCCGCGTGTTGCAGATCAGCACGTCGGCCGTCCTTGCGAGCCGTCTGAAGGCTTCGCGGGCGCTTTCGAGCTTGAGGTCCAGCACCACGCTGCGCTTGCTCCGGTTCGTGTGCAGGAACATGGCCCCCATGCCGTGGTGGCGGGCCGGCCCCATGCCGCGGATGCTGTCGCCTTCCGGCGGCTCCACCTTGATGACGTCCGCGCCCATGTCCCCGAGGATTTGTGTCGCGACGGGCCCGGACAGGGCCGCGGTGATGTCGAGTACGCGTACCCCGGAGAGGGGGCCGCCGTTCGATGGATTGCTCAAGCAGACCTCCATACATACTACTTGGTATAAATACTACCAAGTATTTTTTTCAACACAAGCCTTGCTTACCCCAGTTGCCATCGGTTCCTGCCGAAGCTAGGATACCAAGTAGTATTTTTTAAGCACACTCGTTTTCACTGGAGATTCGTATGGATGCACTTTGGGAGATGCCGCTGGACGCCGAGGCAAGGAGATGGCAGGAGCTGGCAGCCAGGTTGACGGAAAGCAACTTCGCGCCATTGGCCGACGCCATTGACCGGGAGCAGCGCTACCCCGTCGAGCATCTCCGGCCGCTGCTCGAATCCGGCATTTCCGGGATGTTCCTGCCGAAGGCCTATGGCGGCGGCGGCGCTTCGCTGGTCGCGCTTGCCACCGTGGTGGAGACAATTGCCGCCGGATGCGGCTCCACGGCGGCCATCATGGCCGCGCTGTCCCTTGGCGCGTTCCCCGTTCTCCTGGGCGGCAATGAAGAGCAGAAGCAGGCCTTGCTGGGAGGGCTCGCGCGCCGGGGCGAGGCCGTGAACTTCGCGCTGAGCGAGCGCGGAGCGGGCTCGGATGCCGCCGCCATCACCGCCACGGCGGTTCGCGAGGGCGACGGATGGCGGATCCGCGGCGAGAAATGCTGGCTGGGCAACGGCGGCCACTCGGAGCATTTCATCGTCTTCGCCTTGACGGGCGAGCCTGGCGCCAGGAACAACATCAGCGCCTTCTGGGTCCCCCGGTCCACGCCCGGCGCAGCCGTGGACTTCTACGAAGACAAGATGGGCATCCGCGGCACCACGACCACCAACTTCAAGGTGGACGTGTGGGTGCCCCGGTCGAGCATGGTCGGAAGCGAAGGGCATGGCCTGAAGCTGGCCCTGTCGACGCTCAACATTGGGCGCATCGTCGTTGCCGCCCAGGCCCTGGGCATCGCGCTGTGCAGCTATCGCGCGGCGGCGGAATTCGCCACGCAGCGCCAGACATTCGGGCAGGCCATCATCGACCACCAGGGCGTCGGCTTCATGCTCGCCGATGCGGCCACCAGCCTTTCCGCCGCGCGGATGATGGTCTACGAGGCGGCAAAAGCCTACGACGAGGGGCGCGACGTCAGCACGCTCGGTGCCATGGCCAAGCTGTTCGCCAGCGAAGCGGCCCACAAGGTCTGCGACGACGCCATGCAGATCCTCGGCGGCCGTGGCTACGTCAAGCCCAGCGCCGTGGAGCGCTGCTACCGGGACCAGCGCATCACCGAAATCTACGAGGGGACCTCGGAGATCCAGCGCCTCGTCATCGCGCGCGCGGTGAAGCGCTCGGCGGCACGCCCTCTGAACCACTGATTTGAGAGACGACACCGTGAACACAGACATCAAGAACGAGCCCGTCGGCGCATGGAAGGCCGTTGCCGAGTGGTACCACGCGTACTTCACCGGCATCGTGCTGTACACCGTTTCCAGAATGGGGCCGGCAAAGGCCGAGGAACTGGTCTACGAAATCTTCTGCCGCCAGCGCCGCGAGCGCTTCCTGTGCGGCCTCAAGAAGCTGGGCATCGACACCCTGCCCCCCGCCGTGGCTGCGGCGCAGTACCACTACCTGTCGAACCACATCGGTGGGGTTTCCGTCGAGTACATGTACGAGTCCGAGCGCAAGGCGTGGATCCGGTATGCCGCGCCCCGCTGGATCTGGGCCGGGACTGCGCTGTGTGGCATCCCCCCTGAGGTCTCCCGCGCGATGCTGCTCGGCTGGCACGCGCAGAACGGCACGATGCTCGGGAATCCGCGCCTGGGCTTCGTCTGCACCAAGCAGACGGTCGACGGGCAATCCGGTCTCGAAGGCTATTACTGCGAGTACGACCGCGACCTGCAGCCGCACGAGCGGCTTCGCTTCGCCCGCCAGGAGGACGCGCCCGATTTCGACGCCGCCAAGGCGCCGAAGCTGCCCATCGATACCTGGCCCGCGGCGCGGCTCGCCAAGGCGCACCGCAACTACGCGATGGAATACGTGCGTTCGGCTTTTCCCACAGCTCTCCAGCTGTGGGGGCCCGACGAAGCCGCGCACAGGCTGCGGATGGCGGGCCGCATGGTGGGGATGCAGTTCTATCACGAGACCGCGAGAGGCCTGAGAGGCAACTACGCCCCCGACGCACGCGGGTTCGCAGGGTTCCTGGCGGACCTCGGCGCCGCGCATGGCGACAGGACCTCCGTCGTGGAGGCAGGCGGCGCATTCGAGGTGCGCCAGGAAGGATGGGCCTTCAGGGAGGGCCTGGACGAGTGGTCTCCCCTGCTGTCGCAGGCCTGGAATGGATTGCTCGAAGGCGCGCTTCAGGCGCACAACCGGCGGCTCGGCATGCAATTCGTGGACGGCAGCGGCTCCGGCAGGCTCGAACTGTCCTGGACCATTCGCGACAACTGAAATCGAGGACCATGTCGATGAGCACAGAACTTCGGCCCGGAGCGCTCGAGGGCATCAAGGTGGTGGACGCGTCCCGCGTGCTTGCCGGTCCGTTCGCAGGCCAGATCCTGGGCGACCACGGGGCGGACGTCATCAAGATCGAAAGCCCCGAGGGCGATGAATGCCGCGGGTTCGGCCCCCCGTTCGTGAACGGCAGCTCCGCCTATTTCAACGCGGTGAACCGCAACAAGCAAAGCGTCGTGCTCGACCTGGGGAAGGAGCAAGAGCGCCAGCGCCTGATGGACCTGCTGGCGACGGCAGACGTGCTGATCGAGAACTTCAAGCTCAGCACGCTGCAGTCCTGGGGCATTCCGGATGCGAGATGGTTCACGCAGACCTTCCCTCGCCTGGTCCACTGCCGGATCACGGGGTACGGCGACGAAGGCCCCTATGGCGGTCTGCCGGGGTACGACGCCGCGGTGCAGGCCATGGCAGGCCTCCTGTCCTTCAACGGCGACGCCGATGGCGAGCCTGTCCGGCTGGGGGTCCCGGTGGTGGACCTCACCACGGGGATGAACGCCGCGATGGCGGCGCTGCTGGCGCTGCAGGCGCGCACCAGGACCGGCCGCGGACAGTTGGCGGACGTGAGCCTGTACGACAGCGCGGTGTCGGTGGCGCACCCCTTCCTCACGAACTTCCTGCACTCCGGCAAGGTGCCGAGGCCGACGGGGAACCGCCATGCGAACATCGTTCCGTACAACGTATACAACACGGCCACGGTGCCTCTGTTCATCGCCGTGGCCAATGACCGGCTGTTCGGCAAGCTGTGCGGCCACCTCGGCGCCCCGGACCTCCCCAGGGACCCGCGATTCGCGACGAACCGGGCACGGGTCGAGAACCGGGATGCCCTGGAAGTCCGCCTCTGCGAGGTTTTTGCGCGGCTCGAAGGCGAGGCGCTTGGCGAGCGGCTGCTGGCGGACGGCGTACCCGCGGCCCCCATCCTGGACATCAAGGCCGTCGCCAGCTCGGAGCATGCGAAGTTCCGGCAAATGGTCGTGCGCCAGGATGGCTACGTCGGGCCAGGCATCCCCATCAAGCTCTCGGACACGCCCGCGAGCATCCGCCGGCCGCCGCCGGTGCTTGGAAACCTTTCTCCTGACGACGCCCGGGCGTGAGGGCCGGTTGCCGATCAAACCGCAGGACAACCGAGGAGGTGCCAGGTAGTATGTAAAGTATCGGCTTTCGGCCACCCGCTCATCTGCCATCGTGATCAGGACCCAGGAAATTCAAGCGTGGATCAATACCGACTATGAAGCGATGCCGCCCATGCAGCTGGCGCTTCTCGACGCCGCGGCCAAAGCGTTCACGATCTTCGGTTTTGCCGCAGCGTCCATCGATGTGATCGCAAGCCAGATAGGCGCCACCAAAGGCAGCGTCTACTACCACTACCGCAGCAAGTCCGAATTGTTCTTCGCCGTGCACAAGCGTGCCATGGTGATCAACCTCAGGGTCCAGATGCCGGTGCTCCAGGACAAATCCTTGAGCACCATCGAGAAGCTCTTCAACATGTGCCACCGGCATGCGATGGCCATGATGGATTCCCTCTACTACCAGCGCGTCACGGTGCAAGGCGTGGAGCTCCACCAGTCCATCAGCACCACGCCGCTGGAGCGGGAAGCCCTGCAGGAAGTGGTCGCCATGCGCGACGCCTACGAAGAGCTGTTCGAGCATGTGCTCGAGCAGGGGATGTCCGAAGGCGTGTTCGCTGCGCTCGACCCTTCGATCGCATCGAAGAGCATCCTGGGTTCGCTCAACTGGACGACCGTCTGGTACCGGCCGCGCGAGGGCGAGTCGGCAGCGGCCAAACTCCGGATCGCGGATCAATTGGCCCTGCAAGCCGTCTGCGGCATCGTCGCGGCGAAATCCAGGTCCAGGGTCCCCACCGCCGCGGCCCGTCTGCCCGCGTGAACGGGCACGCATCGCCCTGCCTGCATCCGCTTTCGCACGACCGTGCGATTGCACTGCGCCGGCGTGAATACAATCGCCGCCAGTAGAGCCCAGCCCATGGCTGCGCCGCTCGGCCATTTTCCAACGATCCAATACGAAGAGACCGCACGATGACGAACGAAGAAATCCTCAGCGCATACGGCCCGCGCGAAGCCATGGAATACGACGTGGTGATCGTCGGCGGAGGCCCGGCGGGCCTGTCCACGGCCATCCGCCTGAAACAACTGGCGGCCGAGCGCGGCACGGACGTCTCCGTCGTCGTGCTGGAAAAAGGCTCCGAGCCCGGCGCGCACATCCTCTCGGGCGCCATCATGGACCCGCGCGCGCTCACCGAACTCATCCCCGACTGGAAGGAACGCGGCGCGCCCCTGAACCAGCCCGTCACCGACGACGCCTACATCTTCCTGTCCGAAACCTCGGCCTTACGCGTGCCCAACGCCTTCCTGCCGCCGTTCGCGCACAACCACGGCAACTACATCGTGCGCCTGGGCGACGTGACCAAATGGCTGGCCGAACAGGCCGAAAGCCTGGGCGTGGAAATCTTCCCCGGCTTCCCCGCCGCCGAAGTGCTCTACACGGACGGCTCCGAGAATGGGGGCGTACCTGCGGTACGGGGCGTGGCCACCGGCAACATGGGGCTGGGCAAGGACGGCGAACCCACCGAGAACTTCCAGCTCGGCATGGAACTGCTGGGCAAGTACACCATCTTCGCCGAAGGCGCGCGCGGCCACCTGGGCAAGCAGCTCATCGCCCGCTACAAGCTCGACGACAACCGCGACCCGCAAAGCTTCGGCATCGGCGTCAAGGAACTGTGGGAAATCGACCCCAAGAAACACCAGCCCGGCTTCGTCATGCACACCGCCGGCTGGCCCATGGACAGCAAGACCTACGGCGGCGCCTTCCTGTACCACCTGGAAGACAACAAGGTGGCCCTGGGCTTCGTCACCGGCCTGGGCTACACCAACCCGTACCTGAGCCCCTTCGAGGAATTCCAGCGCTGGAAGACCCACCCCAACGTGCGCTGGTACTTCGAGAACGACAAAGGCGAAATCACCGCCAAGCGCCTCTCATACGGCGCGCGCGCCATCAACGCCAGCGGCATCAACTCCCTGCCCAAGACCATCTTCCCCGGCGGCGCGCTCGTGGGCTGCGACGCGGGCTACCTGAACGTCAGCCGCATCAAGGGCAGCCACTCGGCCATCAAGACCGGCATGCTCGCGGCCGAGGCCGCCTACGAGGCCATCCAAGCGGGCCGCCAGCACGACGAACTCACGGCCTACCCCAAGGCCTTCGAGGCAAGCTGGCTCTACACCGAACTCAACAAAGACCGCAACTTCAAGAACTGGTTCAAGTACGGCCTGGCCACCGCCACGCTGATGAACGGCTTCGAACAATTCGTGCTGCGCGGACACATCCCCTGGACGCTGCACCGCGAAAAGCCCGACCACGCGTACCTCAAGCCCGCGGCCGAGTGCAAGCCCATCGTCTACCCCAAGCCCGACGGCAAGCTCACCTTCGACCGGCTCTCCAGCGTCTTCATCAGCAACACCAACCACGAAGAGAACCAGCCCGCGCACCTCACGCTCAAGGACGCCTCGGTGCCCGTGAACGTGAACCTGGCCACATACGCGGGGCCCGAGGCGCGCTACTGCCCGGCCGGGGTGTACGAGTTCGTTCCCGACGAGGCCCATGCGGGCCAGCAGCGGCTGCAGATCAACGCGCAGAACTGCGTGCACTGCAAGACCTGCGACATCAAGGACCCGACGCAGAACATCGTCTGGGTCACGCCCGAGGGCGGCGGCGGGCCCAACTATTCGGGTATGTAAGTAGATCGCCATCCCCTATGTTTTTGATAGCTTGAAGCGCTTGTCCATCAAGTATTTCAGGCTGTTTTAATGGAATTTCCGGGCATCGCGCCATGCGCATGTTCCAGCGCTTTCGCCCGCGCATCGGCGCGGCGCAGGCGCTAGACTTGCTGCCCCGGGCCGCACGTCGTTCCTGCGGCGGCCCGGCCACGAAGAAGAGCGCAGGAAACACCGCACGTTCAATTGGAGAGTGAACCGTATGAAGAGCTTGTCTTGGGCGCCCCTGGGCGCATTCGCCCTGGCCATGGCCGCCCTCGCCCCCGTGGCCCACGCCCAGCAGAAGTCCGTGGCCGTCACGGCCATCGTGGAGCACCCTGCCCTCGACTCGGTGCGCGACGGCGTGCAGGCGGCGCTCAAGGAAGCGGGCTACGAATCGGGCAAGAACCTCAAGTGGCAGTACCAGAGCGCCCAGGGCAACACCGGCACGGCCGCCCAGATCGCGCGCAAGTTCGTGGGCGACAAGCCCGACGCCATCGTCGCCATCGCCACGCCCTCGGCACAGGCCGTGGTGGCCGCCACCAAGACCGTGCCCGTGGTGTTCTCCGCCGTGACCGACCCCGTGGCCGCCAAGCTCGTGCCCAACTGGGAGCCCAGCAAGACCAACGTGACCGGCGTGTCCGACCTGCTGGCGCTGGACAAGCAGATGGACCTGGTCAAGCAGGTGGTGCCCAATGCCAAGCGCGTGGGCATGGTCTACAACCCCGGCGAGGCCAACTCGGTGGTCGTTGTCAAGGAGCTCGAAAAGCTCCTGCCCAAGCTCGGCATGACCCTGGTCGAGGCCGCGGCCCCCCGCTCGGTGGACGTGAGCAGCGCCGCGCGCAGCCTCATCGGCAAGGTGGACGTGATCTACACCAACACCGACAACAACGTGGTCTCGGCCTACGAGTCGCTGGTCAAGGTGGGCCAGGACGCCAAGATCCCGCTCGTGGCATCGGACACCGACAGCGTCAAGCGCGGCGCCATCGCCGCCCTGGGCATCAACTACCGCGACCTGGGCGAGCAGACCGGCCGCATGGTGGTGCGCATCCTCAAGGGCGAGAAGCCCGGCGACATCAGGCCCGAGCTGAGCACCAAGATGGAGCTGTTCGTGAACCCCGGCGCGGCCGAGAAGCAGGGCGTGAAGCTCTCCGACGCGCTGATCAAGTCGGCCGCGCAGGTCGTTCAGTAACGACAGGCCGTTCGGCCCTCGCGCGCAGGAGCCCCTCCGGGCTCCTGCTTTGTTTTTGCCCCAAGCCCCAAGCCCCGCCCCATGTCCCTCTTTTCCCTGCTCGGCGCCGTTGAAATCGGCCTGATTTTCAGCCTGGTGGCGCTGGGGGTCTACATCTCCTTCCGGCTGCTGCGCTTTCCTGACCTCACGGTGGACGGCAGCTTTCCGCTGGGCGGCGCGGTCTGCGCCATCCTGATCTCCACGGGCACCAATCCCTGGCTCGCGACGCTCGCGGCCACGGCGGCCGGCGCGGTGGCGGGGCTGCTCACGGGCTGGCTCAACGTCAGGCTCAAGATCATGGACCTGCTGGCCAGCATCCTGATGATGATCGCCCTGTACTCGGTGAACCTGCGCATCATGGGCGGGCCCAACGTGCCGCTGATCAACGACACCACCCTCTTCACTCTGCTGCAACCCGAAAGCATCCCCGACTACGTGGCGCGCCCCATGGTCCTGTTCGTGATCGTGGTGCTCGCCAAGGTGGCGCTCGACTGGTTCTTCGCCACGGAGCGTGGCCTGGCGATCCGCGCCACCGGCTCCAACGCCCGCATGGCGCGCGCCCAGGGCATCAACACCGGGGCCATGGTGCTGCTGGGCATGGCCATCTCCAACGCGCTGGTGGGCCTGGCGGGCGCGCTGTTCGCGCAGACGCAGGGCGGCTCCGACATTTCCATGGGCATAGGCACCATCGTCATCGGCCTGGCCGCGGTGATCGTGGGCGAGTCCATCCTGCCGTCGCGGCGCATCGTCTACGCGACGCTGGCCGTCGTCGTGGGCGCCATCGTCTACCGCTTCTTCATCGCTGCGGCGCTCAACAGCGACTTCATCGGCCTCAAGGCGCAGGACCTGAACCTGGTCACCGCCGTGCTGGTCACCGTGGCGCTGGTGATTCCGCAGCTCAAGCGCAAGCTCGGCAGCCGCAAGGCCTAAGGAGAGAACGCCATGCTGAGCGCACAAGACCTTTTCATTACCTTCAACCCGGGCACGCCCATAGAGACGCGCGCGCTGCGCGGCATGTCGCTGGAGATCCCGGCAGGGCAGTTCGTCACCGTCATCGGCTCCAACGGCGCGGGCAAGTCCACCTTCCTCAACGCGATCTCGGGCGACATCGGCGTGGACACCGGCCGCATCGCCATCGACGGCCTGGACGTGACGCGCAGCCCCGTGTGGGAGCGCGCCGAGCGCGTCTCGCGCGTGTTCCAGGACCCCATGGCGGGCACCTGCGAGGACCTGACCATCGAGGAGAACATGGCCCTGGCCCAGCAGCGTGGCACGCGCCGCGGCCTGCGCGGCGCCGTCAAGCAGGCCGAGCGCGCCATGTACCGCGAGCGCCTGTCCACGCTGGGCCTGGGACTGGAGAACCGCCTCACCGACCGCATCGGCCTGCTCTCGGGCGGCCAGCGCCAGGCCGTGAGCCTGCTCATGGCGGCGCTGCAGCCATCGCGCATCCTGCTGCTGGACGAGCACACCGCGGCGCTCGACCCGCGCACGGCCGACTTCGTGCTGCAACTCACGGCGCGCATCGTGCAGGAGAACAAGCTCACCACCATGATGGTCACGCACAGCATGCGCCAGGCGCTCGACGTGGGCGAGCGCACGGTGATGCTGCACCAGGGCCAGGTGGTGCTGGACGTGTCCGGCGAGGAACGCGCGCGCCTGGACGTGCCCGACCTGCTGAAGATGTTCGAGAAGGTGCGCGGCGAGAAGCTGGCGGACGACGCGCTGCTGCTGGGCTGAGGCCAGGCAGCCCGCCGTTTTCACCCCGCAGGAAGTCTGCCACTGGCGGACTTTCTTTTTTGATAGCAGCTGGCGCGCGCCAGTCCTTGATTTCAAGCGTTTTCACTCTGGAAAGCAAGATAAACCAAGCGCGAGCAGCTATCGAAATTGACAGCTTCCAACAGACGCCGCGCCTCAATGCCCCAGCCGGTTGGGGCTGACGATCTCCCACCTCTGCATGTGCCGGTACACCGTGGCGCGGCATAGCCCCAGGCTGCGCGCCGTCTCGGTCACGTTCCACTGGTGGGCCTTCAGCGCCTGCAGCAGCGCGTCGCGCCCGCCCGGCGCCCCCGGGACGGCGGTCTCCGCATCCACCCCGCCCAGCGACAGCATCCGCTCGGGCGGCAGCATGGCCGGCTGGCCGCCCCGGATTTCGGCCGGCAGATGCTCCGGGCCCACGGCCTCGCCGCCGCTCAGCGCCATCGCCGTGCGCAGCACGTTCTTCAGCTGCCGGATATTGCCCGGCCAGTCGTGGCGCAGCAGCAGCTGGCGCGCGGCCTCGGTGATGGCCACGGCGCGGCCGTAGAGCTGCTGGCCGTCCTCGCGCAGCAGGCGCTCGATGAGCAGCCCCTTGTCGGCGCGATCGCGCAGCGCCGGCAGCTCCAGCGTCACACTGTTGAGGCGGTAGTACAAGTCCAGCCGGAACTGCCCCTGGGCCACCATCCCGCGCAGGTCGCGGTGCGTGGCGCAGATCAGCTGCACGTCGACGGCGACGGGCTGCTCCGCGCCCAGCGGCGTCACCTCGCGCTCGGCCAGCACGCGCAGCAGCCTCGTCTGCATGGCCTGCGGCATGTCGCCGATCTCGTCGAGGAAGAGCGTGCCGCCATGGGCCTGCGCGATCTTGCCGCGCGCGCCCTTGGTCCGGGCACCGGTGAACGCGCCCTCGCGGTAGCCGAACAATTCGCTCTCGATCAGGGTCTCGGGAATCGCCGCGCAGTTGACCGCCACGAAGGGCCGGGCCCTGCGCGCGCTGGCCTCGTGCATGGCCTTGGCAAAAGCCTCCTTGCCCGAGCCGGATTCGCCATGCAGCAGGATCGCCAGCCCCTTGTCGAGCACGCGCAGCGCCTGCCGCACATTGGTCTGCATCTGCGGGTCGTGGCCGGCAATGGCCTGCAGAGCATCCGCGCCCGCCATGGCGGACGATGCCTGCGCCGGTGCCGCGGACGGCCGCCGGCGCGGTGGCCGCACGAGCGCAAAGCACTGCGTTCCGGTCGGCAGGTGGCGCATCGCCAGCGGATAGCCGCCCTGCCGCGCCGCGTCGGCCACCTGCTCGAAACGGTAGTCGAACACCTCTTCGACGCTGCGGCCCAGGGCCGCGACCAGCGCGCCCTGCTCGCGCAGCGACTGGCTGATCGCCACAATCCGCCCCGTTTCGTCGAGCACGACCATGCCGTCGGCCGAGACTTCGAGAAAATCGCGCCGCCGCGCGAGCTTGAGCACATGGTGGTGCTCGAACTCGTGCAGGAAGTTCGCATCCTCGGCCATGCGGGCCGCGGACTGCACCATCTGCAGCACCAGGTGCTGGCTGCGCCGGTCGTCGGGCGACTCCATCGCCGAGGCATCGAGCACCGCCAGCGGCCGCCCGTCGGGCGCGAAGATGGGCACGGCGCTGCAGGTCAGCGTCTTGTTGGGCGCGCGGAAATGCTCCGCATGGTGCACGGTGATGGCCCGCTGTTCCAGGTTCGCCAGCGCCACTGCGCAGGTGCCCTCCTTCTCCTCGGTCCAGCAGCTGCCCAGCCACAGCCCGGCGCGCCGCCAGTCCTGGTCGAACAGCGGATTGCCGATGAAATCCACCGCCACGCCATGCGTGTCGGCCAGCAACACCACATAGCCCGCGTCGCGGACCTGGCCGAACAGCGCCTCCATGCCGCCGCGGGCGATGCGCATGAAGCGCTCCATGGGTTCGCGATGGTCCTTGAGCGCGGTGGTGGTCAGCACGCGCGGAGGTTCGCCGCGCCCCGGATCCAGCCGGTGCAGCTCGAAAGAGCGCAGCAGCGAGCGTTCGATCAGCGCGACGTCGGCCGGGACGCTGTCAGAAGGCTTCGAGGTGTTCCATGGCATCGTCTGTCTCCATTCGCCTCGCGCTCATCGGCCGAGGTCGGACCTGCATGGGGTGAGACGGCTGCCGCAGGCTGGCCACGGCACCCGTTTCACGCCCGCACATGATAGACCTCAGGCGCCCGCACGGGGTTCAAACATCGACCCGGAGGCTGCCTGTGCCGGTCCGGGGATTGAAGAGACAAGGCAGGCAGGCGGCACGCCCGTTGCCGGCCCCTCCATCCACTCGGCCAGCAGCTGCACCAGCGCGGCGGGCTGGTCCGCATGCAGCCAGTGGCCGGCTTGCGCCAGCTCCACGATGCGCGAGCGCGGAAACAGCCTTCGTATCGTGTTTTCATGCCGCGGCAGCACATAGTTCGAAGTCCCGCCGCGCACGAACAAGGCCTCCACGGCACTCGACGACCGCAGCACCCCGGGCGCAAAGCCCAGCAGCTGCGGCATGGAGCCGCCTATGCCCAGCCAGTGAATGCGCCAGGCCAGATGCCCGTCCCGCCAGGCCAGGTTCTGCAGCAGCATGGCCCGCAGCCGGGCCGAAGGCACGAAGCGTTCGAGCTGCCGGCCGGCGTCCTCCCGCGAACGGGCTGCGGCCAGGTCCAGCCGCAGCGCGGCGCAGACCAGCGCCGAGAAATGGTCGTGGTAGGTTGCCGGCGCCATGTCGAGCACGGCCAGCGCCTCGGTGCGCCGCGGGTGCAGCAGCGCGAATGCCATGGCCACCTTGCCGCCCATGCTGTGGCCGGCGATGCGGGCGCGCGCGATGCCCTGGGCGTCGAGCAGCTCGCGCAGGTCCTCCGCCATTTCGGAGTAGTCCATGGCATCGGCATGCGGCGACAGGCCGTGGTTGCGCAGGTCCACCGCCAGCACGCGTGCGCGTGCCGACAGCGGCGCCGCGATGTGGTGCCACTGCGCGGCGCTGCCGAACAGGCCGTGCAGCAGCACCAGCGGCGCCCCGGCGTCTCCGCCGCCGGGGTAGTCGCGGCAGGACAGCTTCACGCCCTGTCCTCCTTCACAGCTCGCGCCGCTGCATGGCCCCTGCGATGTGCTCCGCCTGCCGGATCGCCAGCGCCACGATGGTCAGCGTGGGATTGGCCGCGGCGCTGGAGGTGAACTGGCTGCCGTCCGAGATGAACAGGTTCTTCACGTCGTGCGCCTGGCCCCACTTGTTGACCACGCCGTCGCCGGCCTTGGCGCTCATGCGGTTGGTGCCCATGTTGTGGCTGGCCGGATAGGCTGGCATGTCGATCACGCGCGTAGCCCCCACGGCCTCCGACAGCTTGCGCCACTGCACCAGGCCGTGGGCGGTGATCCTGTCGTCGTTCTCGTGGTAGGTCTTGGTCACGATGGGCACGGGCAGGCCGTACTGGTCCTTTTCCGTGGGGTGCAGCGTGATGGAGTTCTGCTCGCGCGCCAGGTCCTCGCCGCAGACCCAGACGCAGCTCATGTGGTCGTACATCTCCAGGGCCGAGGCGAAGTCGCGCCCCCAGCCGCCGGGCTTCATGAACGCCGCCGTATACGGCAGGTGCAGGGCCAAGCCCTCGAGGTAGTAGCCGCCGACGAAGCCGCGCCTGGTATCGAGCGGCACCTCGTCGGCCACCACGGCCGCGATGTCGAAGCCCCGGTACATGTAGACAGGCCCCTTGTGGATGGACACTGCCGCCGCCGTGGCGTGGTTCATGTAGTTCCTGCCCACCTGGCCCGAGGAGTTGGCCAGGCCGTTCGGGAACAGGCCCGAGGCCGAGTTCAGCAGCAGCCGCGGCGACTCGATGGAGTTGCCCGCCACGCAGACCACGCGCGCCTTCTGCAGCTGCCTGCGGCCCTTGCCGTCCACATAGAGCACGCCGTTGGCGCGGCCGTCCTTGTCGTGCTGGATCTGCAGCACCATGGACTCGGGCCGCAGCTCGACATGGCCGGTGGCCTGGGCGCGCGGCACCTCGGTGTAGAGCGTGGACCACTTGGCGCCGATCTTGCAGCCCTGCATGCAAAAGCCGATCTGCTGGCAGGCGGGCCGCCCGTCGTAGACCTTGCTGTTGGACGCGGCGGGCCGCACGATATTTCTGTAGCCCACCTTCCGCGCGCCGGCCTCGATCACCTTGTAATGGTTGTTGGGCGGCATGGGCGGCAGGCCGCTGGCCTTGGAGCCCGCCACGCCCATCTTCTTCTCGGCCAGGTCGTAGTACGGCTCCAGCTCGGCCAGCGTGATCGGCCAGTCGAGCACATTGGCGCCTTCGATGGCGCCGTAGGTCGTCCTGGTGCGGAAGTCGTGCTCCTGGAAGCGCAGGGCCACGCCGGACCAGTGCACCGTGGAGCCGCCCACGCCCTTGACGATCCAGGCCGGCAGGTTCGGATAGGTCTGGGTGTGGTGCCAGCCGCCGGCCGAGATGCGCTTGTCCAGCCACGAGATCTTGTTGAACATCGCCCACTCGTCGTTCTCGAAGTCATCGGGCGTGTAGTGCTTGCCGGCCTCCAGCACCACGCACTTGACGCCGCGCTGCGCCAGTTCGTTGGCCAGCGTGCCGCCGCCGGCGCCCGAGCCGACGATCACGACGACGCTGTCGTCATGGAGGGAGAATTGGGTTTGGTCTGCCATGATGGATGTCTCCTTCGCTGCTGCCTGAGCCTTCACAGCCAGTCGATGTCGTCGAAACCGCGGTTCACATAGCCGCCCTTCTGCCACGACGAGCCCTCGTAGCCGAACAGCGGCCACAGCTTCTTGTTGTTGTAGAGGCCGGTGACCAGGCCGCCCTGCACCTTCCTGAAGAACGGCGTGGCCTCGATGTCCTTCAGAAGCGCCACGCGCTCGTCCTCGGTCTTCACCTCGGCATAGGGCACGCCGTAGCGCTGCCTGGCGCGCTGGTCCAGGTCCTTGACGCCCTCGGTCAGCAGCGTCTTCACGCCCTTGTCCTTCGCGGCCGCGGCGTCGTACGGCGCCACGGCCTCGACGTAGAAGCTCTCGGCCAGCTTGTCGTGCGGATAGAGGTCGCGCGCCATGCGCAGCAGGGTCTTGCCGGTGGCTGCGCCCAGGTGGCGAAAGCTCTGCTGGGCCGCCACATCCTTGGCGGCCGCGATGCCGGCCGCGGGAATGACCGCGATGCCGATGGCCCCGAGGCCGCCGCCGCGCAGAAAGCTGCGGCGCTGCAGCGTGGACCGTCTGTCCAGCATCCGCATGGTGCCGGGGGCAAGGTTGTCGTTCAGGTTTTTCATCGTCGTGTCTCCGTCGCTTTATGGGTTGTGAAATCTCAGTCGGGGCGTTCAGCGGCTCACATGGGGCAGGCCTCCTGTTCCAGCGCGGCCTGCAGCGCAAGCCCCAACCGCTGCGCGCATGCCTGGCCATCGAAGTGCGCAGCCAGTTCGGCAGCGCTGACGGTGGTGGCGGCCAGGGTCCGGGCATCGGCCCCACCGCGACCCAGGGCATCGCACATCAGCTGCCACGGCGACGGCTGCAGCAGCACGCCGCCAACCAAGAGCACGCCGCTGGCGCGGCGCACCTGGGCCAGGCCAGCGATCTTGCGGCCCTGGGCCAGCACCTCCCAGGGCGACAGGCCGCCAAAGCAGGCCCAGTCCACCGCCGTGCGCTGCGCCGCCGGCAGGGCCCGCAGCGCCTCCGGGGCCAAGGCCTGCGCGTCCACGCCGCCCTGCTGCAGCACCCGGGCAATGGCCTCGCCCAGCCAGCGGTAGCTGGCCACCAGGCCCTGGCGGGCCAGCGGATGGCCGGCCGGCAGCGCCACCGACAGGCCCAGCATCCACGGCCCGGCCAGCACCGCGCCGCCGCCGGACTGGCGCAGCAGCACCGGCACCTCGCCATCGGCCTGCGCCAGTAGCCGGCGCTGCGAGCAGCCGAGCACGATGGCCGGCGCCTCGTAGCGCCAGAGCCGGAAACCGGGCACAGCCACCGGCTGCGCAAGCTGCTGCTCGTTCCACAGCTGTTCGCGCACGGCCTCGGGCGGCGTCAACGATGGAAGCGCCGCAGTCATGGCCTGCCCGACAGCGAATCGGGGGCTTCGAGGTGGGCCTTGACGGCCTGCAGGAACTGCGCGGCCGGATAGCCGTCGATGGCCCGGTGGTCGAACACCAGGGTCAGCGTCGTCATCGCGGCCACACGCACCTGGCCGTCCCGCACCACGGCACATTCACGCACGCTGCTCACGCCCAGGATCCCCACCTGCGGCGGGTTCAGCACCGGCGTGAACCAGTCGATGCCCGTCATGCCCAGGTTGGTGACCGTGAAGGTCGCGCCCTGGTAGGCCTTGGGCGGCAGCTGGCCGGCGCGGGTGCCGGCCGCCAGCGCGCGCGTTTCCTGTGCCAGCTGCGCCACCGGCTTGGTTTCGGCATCGCGGATCACCGGCACCATCAGCCCCTCGTCCAGCGCCACGGCCAGGCCCAGGTGCACGGCGCCCTGGCACTCGACCACGTTGTCCTTGAGCAGCGCGTTCATGCGCGGGTGCGCTGCCAGCGCCAGCGCCGTGGCGCGCAGCACGCAGGCAGTGATGGTGGGCTTCGCATCGCCCTCCCCCACGGACTGCGCACGTAGCCAGGCCCGGCAGGCCGAGACATCGGCCTCGGCGCCCATGGCCACGCGCGGCGCCTGCCAGCCCAGGGCCATGTTGCGCGCGATGGCGCCGCGCAGGCCCTTGAGGGCAATGCTGGCGCTGCCGGCGCCCGCCTCTGCCACGGCGGCGCTCATGCCAGCGTGCCCAGGCTCTGGCCGGGCTTGAAGGTGCCTTCGGCCGGCACCAGGATGGCCTCGATCACGCCGTCGGCGGGCGCCAGCACCTCGTGGCTGGACTTGACCACCACCACGCTGGCCACCGGCTGCCCGGCCTTGACGCTGTCGCCCACCTTCACCAGCCAGTCCTCGACCAGGGCCTCGGTGCCGGGCTCCACGTCCTGCCAGGCGTCTTGCGAAAGGATGATGTCGGTGCTCATGCGAGGGCTCCTTCGAGCTGCGGCGCGGCCACCAGCTGCCGCGCGGCGGCGGCGATGGCATCGACCTGGGGAATGACGAACTGCTCCAGCGGGCGGCTGTAGGGAATGGGCACGTCGGGCACGGCCAGGCGCCTGACCGGGGCCTTGAGGCGCACGCTGTCGAGGTTCTCGGCCACCAGCGCGGCAATTTCGCCCGACAGGCCGAAGCTCAGGTAATCCTCGTCGGCCACCAGCAGGCGGCCGGTCTTGCGCACGGACTTGAGCACCGCCTCGCGGTCCAGCGGCACGATGGTGCGCAGGTCGATCACCTCGGCCTGGATGCCGGCCTGGGCCAGTTGTTCGGCCGCGAGCAGCGACTTCTGCACCATCTGGCTCAGCGTGACGATGGTCACGTCGCCGCCCTCGCGCACCACCTTGGCCTGGCCGAAGGGGATGGCGTACTGCTCCTCGGGCACCTCGTTGGTGCTGCCCTCGAAGTACGACATCCACGGCAGGCCCATGATGCCCTTGTGATAGAGGAAGACCACGGGGTTGTCGTCGCGGATGGCCTGGGTCATCAGGCCCTTGGCGTCGTAGGCGTTGGACGGCACCACCACCTTCATGCCCGGCATGTGGGCGAAGGTCGCGTACAGGCACTGCGAGTGCTGGGCCGCGTCGTTGTAGCCGCCGCCGATGGCCGACATCAGCACCATGGGCAGCTTGATGTTGCCGCCGGCCATGTAGATGTTCTTGGCCATGTGGTTGTAGATCATGTCCATGCACACGCCGAAGAAGTCCACGAACATCAGCTCCGCGATGGGCCGCATGCCCTCGGCCGCCGCGCCTATGGCCGTGCCGATGAAGGCAGTCTCCGAGATCGGCGTGTCCATGATGCGGTCCTTGCCGTGCCTGGCCAGCAGGCCGCCGGTGGCGCCGAAGATGCCGCCGTACTTGCCGATGTCCTCGCCCATCACGAATACATCGGGATTGCGTTCGATTTCCTGGCCGATGGCTTCCGACACGGCCTGGGCCATGGTCAATTTGCGGGTTGTCATGCTGGTCTCCGAAGTTCTGGGGGCGTTAGCAGAAGACGTGCAGCAGCGCGTCCTCGGGCTTGGGGTACGGGCTGCTGCGGCCGTACTCATAGGCCTCGGCGATGCGGGCGCTGACGCGCTGGCGCAGCGCCTGATCTGCCGCGTCGTCGAGCAGGCCGGAGCGGCGCAGGTGCTCGGCGAGGCGCGGTATCGGGTCGTTCTTGCGCAGCTCGGCCGCCTCGCCCTTGGGGCGGTAGGTCTCCGGGTCGCCCTGGAAGTGGCCCAGGTAGCGGTCGGTCTTGACCTCGATCAGCGTCGGCCCCTCGCCGCGCCGCGCGCGCTCGACGGCCACGCCGGCAGCCTCGTAGACCGCGAGCGCATCGTTCTGGTCCACCAGCACGCCGGGCATGCCGTAGGCGGCGGCGCGGTCGGCGTTCCAGGCCACCGAGGTGGACTCGCTCTTCTCCACCGAGATCGCGTACTTGTTGTCCTCGCAGACGAAGAGCACGGGCAGCTTCCACAGCGCCGCGAGGTTCATCGACTCGTGGAAAGCGCCCTGGTTGGTCGCCCCCTCGCCGAAGAAGGCCACGGCCACCCAGTCCTTGCCGCGCTTCTTGGCAGCCAGCGCGGCGCCGCAGGCCGGCGGCATGCTGGCGCCGATGATGCCGCTGCAGCTGAACTTGTGCGCCGGGTCGAACAAATGCATGTGCCCGCCCTTGCCGCGGCCCAGGCCCGTGTCCTTGCCGAACATCTCGGCCGTCATGGAATTGAGCGGCACGCCCTTGGCGATGGCGAAGTGGTGCGGGCGGTGCGAGCCGACCACGGTGTCGTCGTCGTGCAGATGGGCGCACACGCCGACTGCCACGGGCTCCTGCCCGGCCGCCAGGTGCATCTCGCCCGGCACGGGGCCGGAGCCGATGTCGAAGGCCAGGCCTTTCTGGATATGCGGCGGCAGCTTGCCTTCCATGTAGACCCGGGCCATGGTCTCTTCGTATTCCCGGATCTCGATCATCTTCTCGTACATCCACAGCTTGCGCTCGGTGCTTGGATTCATGGTGATGTCTCCGTCTGTCGTTGGGTACCTGCCCGCCGGATGCGCCGGCCAGGCCATGGATGAACGCGACCGCGCTCACGCCTGTCTCAGCGCAAGCGGTGTGCCAGCCGGCGCTCGAACTCCAACGAATACGGGTAAATCCCAGGAAATACCGGCATGCAAGCCCGGATTCCAGAGGCGCGGCCTTCCGCGCGGCCCGCAGGCCGGGGTTGCCGCGCCGCGGCGCATGCGACAGGTGCAGCAACCGGATGCGACAGTCGTCGCATCGGCATGTCCACGCGGCGACAGATGTCGCAGGGCGGTTTTCAGCGGGCTTCGGTACCTTGCCGCAGGGCCTACCTATCCACGAGCAGCGGCAGGTCGGCCTTCTTGAGCGTGCGCAGCACGAAGCTGGAGCGGCTGTGGCGTATGCCCTTGATCTTGTAGAGCTTCTCGCGCAGCAGGCGCTCGTAGTCGCGCGTGTCTCTGACCACCACGCGCAGCAGGTAGTCGTAATCGCCCGAGACGAGGTGCGCCTCCACCACCTCGGGGATGCTGGCCAGCACCTCGCCGAACTTCTCCAGCGTGTTGTCGGAGTGGCTGTCCAGCGTCACCTGCACGAGCACCGTGTCGGCAAGGTCGAGCGCCTGGGGATTGAGGCGCACGGTGTAGCCCTCGATCACGCCGGCCTCTTCCATTTTCTTGATGCGGCCCCAGCACGGCGATGGGCTCAGGCCCACGGCGGCACCGATTTCCTGCAGGCTGGCGCGCGCATTGGCCTGCAGCACGGAGAGAATTTTTCTGTCGAGGCGATCCATTCGGCCAATTATTCAATAAATCAAAAATGTACAGAATAATTTTCTGCAAACTACCGAAATAAAGAGAAATTCAGCAAATCCATCCGGCGCATGGCGCGCATACTTCATCCCATCAAGGCGCTCTTACCGGAGCGCATGAAACTGACGAGGCCCCGCCTGGTTACCGCCGGGCGGGGGCTTGGCAAGAACGAATCCCCTGCTCTCCCCGAAAACCCCGATGCCCCGGGTTATGCTGCGTTGCCATAATTTTCCAGTGGCATAACCGCAGACACTACAGGAGACGACATGCAACTGACCAAACTTGCGCTGGGCCTGGGCTTGGCACTGGGCATCACCGCAACGGCGTTTGCACAGACGACGATGCGCATCAGCATCTCGGTGGCGCAGAACTCGCACCAGGGCGTGGCGATCGACACCTTCGCCAAGGAGGTCGAGAAGCGCACGGGCGGGCGCTACAAGATCCAGACCTTCTACAACGGCGCACTGGGCGGCGAGCGCGAGTCCATCGAGGCCGTGCAGCTCGGCACGCAGGAGCTGGCGTTCAGCTCCACCGGCCCCGTGCCCAACTTCGTGCCCGAGGCCAAGATCCTCGACGTGCCCTTCCTGTTCCGCGACAAGGCGCATGCGCGCGCCGTGCTCGACGGCCCGATCGGCCAGGAGCTGCTCGGCAAGTTCGACGCCAAGGGCTTCAAGGCCCTGGCCTGGGCCGAGAACGGCTTTCGCCACATGACCAACAGCAAGCGCGACGTGCGCTCGCCCGACGACCTCAAGGGCCTGAAGATGCGCACCATGGAGAACCCGGTGCACATCGCCGCCTACAAGGCCTTCGGCATCATCACCACGCCCATGGCCTTCCCCGAGGTGTTCACCGCGCTGCAGCAGGGCACGGTGGACGGGCAGGAGAACCCGCTGCCTGTCATCATCTCGGCCAAGTTCGACCAGGTGCAGAAGCATCTCTCGCTCACCGGTCACGTGTACTCGCCCTGCATTTTCCTGATGAACAAGGCCGCGTTCGACAAGCTCTCGTCGGCCGACAAGCAGGCTTTTCTCGACGCCGCCAAGGAGGGCGCCAAAGTCAACCGCGCCCGCGTCGACGAGGACGACGCCAAGGGCGTGGCCGACCTGCGCGCCAAGGGCATGACGGTGATCGACAACGTGGACAAGTCCAAGTTCGTCGCCGCGCTCACCCCGGTGAATGCGCAGTTCGAGAAGGAGTTCGGCAAGGCCAATCTGGACAGGATCCGCAACTACAAGTAATGCTCTCGTCTTGATAGCTGCTAGTGCCCGCAGATCATGCGCTGCGGGCTTTTTTGATCCTTTTTTGCCTGACGCATGAAATCCCTTTTCCTTACCTGCGAGCGCTGGAGCAGCGCCATCGCCATGGGCGGCGCCTGCGCCATGCTGGCCCTGGCCGCGACGCTCGGCATGTTCCAGATCCTGATGCGCTTCGTCTTCGAGGAGCCGGCCGAGTGGACCGAGGTGCTGATCCGCTTCAGCCTGATCTGGATGGTGTTCCTGGCCATTCCCATGGCGTTCCGCCAGGGCGCCATGGTCAGCGTGGACGTGCTCTACCGCTGGAGCCCGCCGCGGCTGCGCCGCGTGCTCGACTGGGTGGTGTGCCTGGCGGCCCTGGCGCTCATCGCGATCATCGTCTGGTGGGGCTGGGACTATGCGCGCCGCGGCGGCGTGCAGAGCATGGCGGGACTGGAGTCGGTGTCCATGTTCTGGGCCTACCTGGCCATGCCCGTGGGCGGGCTGTTCAGCGTGCTGGGCATCGTGGGCAACCTGATCGACCCGCAGCGCCATGAACTGGAGACCGCACAATGACCGCCGTGATGATCTCCACCATGGTGCTGTGCTTCGCACTCACCATTTCCGTGGCCGTGTCCATCGGGCTGGCCTCGGTGCTGGGCATACAGGCGTCCAACGCCAACATGCTGATCTCCGTGAAGGAGATGTTCGGCGCCATCAACAAGTTTCCGCTGGCCGCCATCCCCTTCTTCATCCTGGCGGGCAACCTGATGGAGACGGGCGGCATATCGCGCCGCCTGGTCGACTTCGCCAAGAGCATCGTGGGCGGCGTGCAGGGCGGCCTGCCCATGACCTGCGTGCTCACCTGCATGATCTTCGCCGCCGTGTCGGGCTCGTCGGTGGCCACCACGTTCGCCATCGGCTCTATCCTGATCCCGGCGCTGATCAAGCACGGCTACCCCACGAGCTACGCCGCCGCGCTGCAGGCCACGAGCGCCGAGCTGGGCGTGATCATCCCGCCGTCCATCCCCATGATCCTCTACGGCGTCTCCGCCGAGGTGTCGATCGGCGAGCTGTTCATCGCCGGCTTCGGCCCGGGCATCCTGATCAGCGGCGCGCTGATGCTCTTCGTGTGGGCCTATTGCAAGTACAAGGGCTGGGGCAAGCACGACGGCGACGGCCGCATGCCTTTCGGCCGCGCGCTGCTGAAGGCGGGCTGGGCGCTGCTCATGCCGGTGATCATCCTGGGCGGCATCTACGGCGGCATCTTCACGCCCACCGAGGCCTCGGCCGTGGCCGTGTTCTACGCGCTCGTCGTGGGCATGCTGATCTACCGCGAGATCGGCCTCAAGGACCTGTACGCCGTGCTGCGCAAGTCGGCGCTATCGTCGGCGGTGATCATGTTCATCATCGCCAACGCAGGGCTGTTCGCCTTCCTCATCACGCGCGCGGGCGTGCCCGACGCGATCGGGCACTGGCTGCAGGAGGTGCTCAAGTCCCCGGCGTACTTCCTGCTGGGCGTGAACGCGGCACTGTTCGTGATCGGCATGTTCATCGAGACCAGCGCCGCCATCATCGTGCTCGGCCCCATCCTGGCGCCCGTGGCGACGCATTTCGGCATCGACCCGGTGCACTTCGGCCTGATCATGGTGGTGAACTTGGCGCTGGGCATGATCACGCCGCCCTTCGGCGTGAACCTGTTCGCGGCCTGCACGGTGGCGCGCATCTCGCTGGACCGCATCGTCGGCCACCTGCTGCCCTTCGTGTGCGTGATCCTGGCGTGCCTGATGGTCATCACCTACGTGCCGTCGCTGTCGCTGTTCCTGCGCGACCTGGTGTACGCCAGGTAGCGACCGGGCAGGTGCCGCTCAGCCCGGCACCTTCTGGTACCAGGCGCAGCCATCCTCCCCCAGCGTCACCGTGGCTTCGGCGCGCGCCACCAGGTAGTTCAGGTGGGCCAGGCTCTCGCCCGTGGCCAGGCTCATCTGCATGTTGTCGGCAGTGACGGGGCGGGAAAACAGCGCGCCATAGACGTCGACGGCGCGCCGAGGCTCCTGCAGCGCCTCGCGCAGGCGGTCGAGCGCGCGGTGCTGGCTGTCCCTGAGCGCGGCGATGCGGCGATGCAGCCCGCAAAACGGCTGGTTGTGCGCCGGCAGCACCAGCACGTCGTCCGGCACCTCGCGCTCGATCTTGTCCAGCGAGGCCAGCCAGTCGGCCAGCGGGTTGGCGTCGGGCTCGGTGGGGAACACCGATACGTTGGACGAGATGCCCGGCAGCACCTGGTCGCCGGAAATGAACAGCTTGCGCTCGGGGCAGTACAGGCAGACATGCTCGGGCGAGTGGCCGGAGCCCACCACCACGCGCCAGGCCTGCCCGCCTATCGTGATCTCCTCGCCGCCCTGCAGACGCCGGTAGCTGTCGGGCAGCGCGTAGACCATCTTGCCGAAGCTGCCGAAGCGGGTTCGGTAGGTCTCTATGGCCTCCTCGCCCCAGCCCGCGCGCTGCAGGAAGCGGATCGCGTCATCGGGCGCCTCGCGGCCGGTGTCGGCGCCCAGGGCGCGGCAGCTCAGATACTCCAGCCGGCTGATCCACAGGCGGCAGCCAAACTTGCGCGTGAGCCAGCCGGCCATGCCGATGTGGTCCGGGTGCATGTGGGTGACGAAGACGCGCGTCACCCCTTGCGGCAGCACCGTGGCGAACAACTGGCGCCACGCGGCCGCCGTCTCGGTGGACCAGATGCCGGTATCCACCAGCGCCCAGCCTTCGCCGTCGCGGATGGCCCACAGGTTGATGTGGTCGAGCGAGAAAGGCAGGGACATGCGTATCCACCACACGCCCGGGGCTATCTCCTTGGCGCCTCCCCCCTGCGGCACCGGGCCGCAGGGAAGAACCAAGCCGTGTTTGTCGACCACTGTATCCTCGGTGTTCTTTTCCATCGTCGTCCTTCTTCTTTGCCAAAACCGCAGCTTAACGGAGCGCGCCTTTCGCCGCTCTCTGCGGTTAGAATCCACGGCTGTCAGGAGAGAGCCCGCGCGCCATGCGCGGGCCGCCGAAGGCGCAGGCGCAAAGCCTTAACGCTCAGGCAAAAGGACTGACGGCACGCCCGCAGCGATGCGGGCGTTTCCTTGCTGGAGAGAGGCGCCGCCGGCGCCCACCGAAGGAGCAACCCCCGCCGCCGCGGCAGGGCGAATCTCTCAGGTAAAGAGGACAGCAGGGCAGATTCCGTGGCCTCGGCCATGGCCCGCATTTGCCCTGGAGAAACCACCGTGACCGCCTCTGCCGACGCCCTGCTCACCACCCCGCTCAACGCCCTGCACCTAGAGCTCGGCGCCCGCATGGTGCCCTTCGCGGGCTACTCCATGCCCGTGCAGTACCCCACGGGCCTGATGGCCGAGCACCTGCACACGCGCGAGAAGGCGGGCCTGTTCGACGTGTCGCACATGGGTCAGCTCAAGCTCGTCGGCCCCGCTGCGGCGGCGGCGCTGGAGTCGCTCATGCCCGTGGACGTGATCGGCCTGCCCGTGGGCAAGCAGCGCTACGGCCTGCTGCTGAACGACGAGGGCGGGGTCATCGACGACCTGATGTTCTTCAACCAGGGCGACGACACCCTGTTCCTGATCGTCAACGGCGCGTGCAAGGCGGGCGACATCGCCCACATCCAGGCGCGCATCGGCCAGCGCTGCCAGGTGGTGACCATGCCCGACCAGGGCCTGCTGGCGCTGCAGGGGCCGCAGGCGGCCGCGGCGCTGGAGCGGCTGGTGCCCGGCGCCAGCCAGCTGGTGTTCATGAGCGGCGGCGGCTTCGACTGGAACGGCGCGTCGCTGTTCATCACCCGCAGCGGCTACACCGGAGAGGACGGCTTCGAGATCTCCGTGCCCGGCGCGCAGGCCGAGCAGTTCGCCCGCGCGCTGCTCGCGCAGCCCGAGGTCAAGCCCATCGGCCTGGGCGCGCGCAATTCGCTGCGCCTGGAAGCGGGCCTGTGCCTGTACGGCAACGACATCGACGCCACAACCACCCCGCCCGAGGCAGCGCTGAACTGGGCCATCCAGAAGGTGCGCCGCACGGGCGGCGCGCGCGCGGGCGGCTTTCCCGGCGCGGACAAGGTGCTGGCGCAGATCGACGACCCGGCCAGCCTCGCGCGCAAGCGCGTGGGCCTGATCGCCAAGGAGCGCGTGCCCGTGCGCGAGCCGGCGACGCTGGAGAACCTGGACGGCCAGCACATCGGCCAGGTCACCAGCGGGCTGCTGAGCCCCTCGCTCAACCAGCCCATCGCCCTGGCCTACGTGCAGCCCGACTACGCTGAAGCAGGCACCGAGCTGTTCGCCATGGTGCGCGGCAAGCCCGTGCCCATGGTGGTGGCGTCCACGCCCTTCCTGCCGCCGCGCTACCACCGGGGCTGATTTCCCCCGATTCCTGCCGGCCCCGGGGCGGATACATTGCGCCCTGGGCCTTCTCGCAAACCCCTTTTCTTTTTCCGGAGCCTTCCATGAGCCTCAAATTCTCCAAAGACCATGAATGGGTCGACGCCGCAGACGCCAACGCCGCCGTGGTCGGCATCACCGTGCACGCGCAGGACGCGCTGGGCGACGTGGTTTTCGTCGACCTGCCCGAAGTCGGCGCCACCCTCGCTCAGGGCGACGTGGCCGGCGTGGTCGAGTCGGTGAAGGCCGCGGCCGACGTGTACATGCCCGTCTCGGGCGAGATCGTGGAGGTCAACGAGGCCCTGCGCGCCGACCCGTCGCTGGCCAACAGCGACCCGCTGGCCGCGGGCTGGTTCTTCAAGGTCAAGATCAGCAACCCCGGCGAGCTCGACGGCCTGATGGACGAGACCGCCTACGGCGCCTTTGCCGCCAGCGCCTGATCAGTTCGCCACAAAAACCATAGCTGCTAGCGCTTGCTGCACATGGGTTTCAGGAACGAAAAAACTGAAACCCATTACCAACAGGCGCCAGCAGCTTAATTTTTAATAGCACTCCCGAGATTGGCCCCATGACTGCCGCCCTGCCCCTGTCCGCACTCGAAAACGCCACCGAATTCCTGCCCCGCCACATCGGCATCGACGCGCAGGACGAGGCGCACATGCTGTCCGCCATCGGCGAGGCCTCGCGCCGCGCGCTGGTCGATTCCATCGTGCCGCGCTCCATCGCCCGCGCGGCCGCCATGGATCTGCCCGCGCCCTGCACCGAGGCCGACGCGCTGGCCGAACTCAAGACCATCGCCGGCAGGAACCGGCTGCTCAAGAGCTTCATCGGCCAGGGCTACTACGGCACGCACACGCCGGGCGTGATCCTGCGCAACATCCTGGAGAACCCCGCCTGGTACACGGCCTACACGCCCTACCAGGCCGAGATCAGCCAGGGCCGCATGGAGGCGCTGGTCAACTTCCAGACCATGGTATGCGACCTGACTGCGATGCCGATCGCCAATGCCTCGATGCTCGACGAGGCCACGGCAGCGGCCGAGGCGATGACGCTGGCGAGGCGCTCGGTCAAGGCCAAGGGCAACGTGTTCATCGTCTCGGGCGACTGCCACCCGCAGACCATCGAGGTGATCCAGACCCGCGCCGCGCCGCTGGGCCTCGCGGTCAGGATCGTCCGCTCCGCCGAGGAATGGGTCGCCGCCATCAACGGTGACGACTACTTCGCCGCGCTCAACCAGTACCCCGCCAGCAGCGGCTGGCTGGCCGACTGGACGCAAAGCGCCGAGGCCATCCACGCGAAGAACGCCGCGCTGATCCTGGCCGCCGACCTGCTCGCGCTCACGCTGCTCAAGGCACCGGGCGAGATGGGCGCCGACATCGTCGTCGGTACCACGCAGCGCTTCGGCATGCCCATGGGCGCGGGCGGCCCGCACGCCGCCTACATGGCCTGCCGCGACGAGTTCAAGCGCTCCATGCCCGGGCGCCTCGTCGGCGTGAGCGTGGACGCGCACGGCCGGCCGGCCTACCGCCTCGCGCTGCAGACGCGCGAGCAGCACATCCGCCGCGAGAAGGCCACCTCCAACATCTGCACCGCGCAGGTGCTGCCCGCCGTCATCGCCAGCATGTACGCCGTGTACCACGGCCCCGAGGGCCTGACGCGCATCGCGCGGCGCGTGGCGCGCTTCACGGCCATCCTGAGCCGCGGCCTGGATCGGCTGGGCTACACCGCGCGCCACCACGGCACGGCCTTCGACACGCTGTGCCTGAAAACCGGAGACGCTACCGATGCGATAGCTGCCAGGGCAGTATCCATGGGCGCCAACCTGCGAAAAGCCTGGAAAGACTATCTGTGCATCTCGCTGGACGAGACCACCACCCGCGCCGACATCGAGCTGCTGTGGAAGATCTTCGCCAAGGACGGCCAGCAGCTCCCCACCATCGAGTCCATGGACGACGGCGCGCCGTCGCTCATCCCCGAGGGCCTGCGGCGCACCAGCGCCTTCCTCACGCACCCGGTGTTCAACACGCACCACAGCGAGACGGGCATGCTGCGCTACATCCGCCAGCTGTCCGACAAGGACCTTGCGCTGGACCGCACCATGATCCCGCTGGGCTCCTGCACCATGAAGCTCAACGCCACCAGCGAGATGATCCCCATCACCTGGCCCGAGTTCGCCGACGTGCACCCCTTCGCCCCGGCCGACCAGCTCGCGGGCTATGCCGAGCTCGACGCCCTGCTGCGGCGCTGGCTGTGCCAGGCCACCGGCTACGCCGGCGTGAGCCTGCAGCCCAACGCGGGCAGCCAGGGCGAATACGCGGGCTTGCTAGCCATCAAGGCCTACCACGAGGCCCAGGGCCACGCGCATCGCAACGTCTGCTTGATCCCGTCCAGCGCCCACGGCACCAACCCCGCCAGCGCGCAGATGGTAGGCATGCAGGTGGTGGTGACCAAGTGCGACGAGAGCGGCAACGTGGACATGGCGGACCTGCGCGCCAAGTGCGAGCAGCACAGTCAGGACCTGGCCTGCGTGATGATCACCTACCCGAGCACGCACGGCGTGTTCGAGACGCAGGTCAAGGAGCTGTGCCAGATCGTGCACCAGCACGGCGGCCGCGTGTACGTGGACGGCGCCAACATGAACGCCCTGGTCGGCGTGGCGGCGCCCGGCGAGTTCGGCGGCGACGTAAGCCACCTGAACCTGCACAAGACCTTCTGCATCCCGCACGGCGGCGGCGGCCCCGGCGTGGGCCCGGTGTGCGTGGTGGAGGATCTCGCACCCTACCTGCCCGGCCACGCCACCGCGGGCATCGCCGGCGGGACGGGCGCGGTCAGCGCGGCGCCCCTGGGCAACGCGGCCGTGCTGCCCATCAGCTGGATGTACATCCGCATGATGGGCGCCGAGGGCCTGACGGCCGCGACCGAGGCCGCGATCCTGAGCGCCAACTACATCAGCGCGCGCCTGAAGGACCACTACCCCACGCTGTACGCGTCGGCCAACGGCCACGTGGCGCACGAGTGCATCCTGGACCTGCGCCAGCTCAAGGAAACCAGCGGCGTGATGGCCGAGGACGTGGCCAAGCGCCTGATCGACTACGGCTTTCACGCGCCCACGCTGTCCTTCCCCGTGGCCAACACACTCATGGTCGAGCCCACCGAGAGCGAGACCCTGGCCGAGATCGACCGCTTCATCGACGCGATGATCGCCATCCGCGAGGAGATCCGCCACGTCGAGAACGGCACCTGGCCGCAGGACGACAACCCGCTCAAGAACGCCCCGCACACGGCCGAGAGCCTGCTCAAGGCCGATTGGCCCCACCCCTACGCGCGCGAAGCCGCCGCCTACCCCGTGGCCAGTCTGCGCCAGGGCAAGTACTGGGCCCCCGTGGGCCGCGTGGATAACGTGTACGGCGACCGCAACCTGTTCTGCAGCTGCGTGCCCGTGGGCGAGCCGGCCTGAACACCGCGCGCACCCCGCGACGAAGGCCCGGAAACGGGCCTTTTTTTCGGGCGAGCAATATACTACCCCCCAGTAGAATGATTTTTATGCAGTCCACCGCAGTTATATTGGGGGCTGTGCTTTTATACTAGCCCCCAGTACACCAAGTCACATCCCGTATGCCCCACACCGCCGAAGACAAGCAGCGCGCCATCACCCGCCTGCGCCGCATCCGCGGCCAGGCCGAGGCGCTGGAGCGCGCCGTGGAGGCGGGCAGCGACTGTGCGCCCATCCTGCAGCAGCTGGCCGCCATGCGCGGCGCCGTGCACGGGCTGATGGCCGACCTGCTCGACAGCCACGTGCGCGAGACGCTGGCGCAGCAGCCCTCGCCCCAGGCCGTCGAGGAGATGCGGGCCCTGCTGCGCTCGTACCTGAAATAACCCGTCCCCAAAGGAGCCCTGCCATGAAATCCCGCGCCGCCGTTGCCTTCAAAGCCGGAGAACCCCTCACGATCGTCGAGATCGACGTCGCCCCGCCGAAGAAGGGCGAGGTGCTCATCCGGATCACCCACACGGGCGTGTGCCACACCGACGCCTTCACCCTGAGCGGCGACGACCCCGAAGGCATCTTCCCCGCCGTGCTGGGCCATGAGGGCGCCGGCATCGTCGTCGAGTGCGGCGAAGGCGTGACCAGCGTGAAGCCCGGCGACCACGTGATCCCGCTGTACACCGCCGAGTGCGGCGAATGTCTGTTCTGCAAGAGCGGCAAGACCAACCTGTGCGTGGCCGTGCGCGCCACCCAGGGCAAGGGCGTGATGCCCGACGGCACCACGCGCTTCTCGTACAACGGCCAGCCCGTCTACCACTACATGGGCTGCAGCACCTTCAGCGAATACACCGTGGTAGCCGAGGTGTCGCTCGCCAAGGTCAACCCCCAGGCCAACCCCGAGCAGGTGTGCCTGCTGGGCTGCGGCGTGACCACGGGCCTGGGCGCCGTGAAGAACACCGCCAAGGTGCAGGAGGGCGACACCGTGGCCGTCTTCGGCCTGGGCGGCATAGGCCTGGCCGTGATCCAGGGCGCGAAGCTGGCCAAGGCCGGGCGCATCATCGCCGTCGACACCAATCGGGCCAAGTTCGACCTTGCGCGCACCTTCGGCGCCACCGATTGCGTGAACCCCAAGGACTTCGACAAGCCCATCCAGCAGGTGATCGTGGAGATGACCGGCTGGGGCGTGGACCACAGCTTCGAGTGCATAGGCAACGTCCAGGTCATGCGCGCGGCGCTCGAATGCGCGCACCGCGGCTGGGGCCAGAGCGTCATCATCGGCGTGGCCGGCGCGGGCCAGGAGATCAGTACCCGCCCGTTCCAGCTCGTCACCGGCCGTCGCTGGCTGGGCACGGCCTTCGGCGGCGTCAAGGGCCGCAGCGAGTTGCCCGACATGGTCGAGGACGCCATGGCCGGCAAGATCCAGCTCAAGCCCTTCGTGACGCACACCATGGGCCTCACGGACATCAACCTAGCCTTTGACCTGATGCACGAGGGCAAGTCCATCCGCTCGGTGGTCCACTACGCGGACTGACGAAAACAGGAGCGCCCGGCGCTTGCCAGCCAATGGCTCCAGGCACTTTCCTGCCTGAAGCCGTTTGCCATATTGCGTCGGCAACTATCGAAACAGGAGCTTGAACCCCATGTCCACTGCCATCGAACTGCTGTCGAGCCACGCCTGCTTCGGCGGCGAGCAGCGCTTCTACCGCCACGCGTCGCGCGAGATCGGCCTGCCCATGCAGTTCTCCGTCTACCTGCCGCCCCGCGCCCTGGCGGGCGACGCCGCGCCCGCCCTGCTCTACCTGGCAGGCCTGACCTGCACCGAGGAAACCTTCATGGTCAAGGCCGGCGCCCAGCGCCTGGCGGCCGAGCTGGGCCTGGCGCTGATCGCGCCCGACACCAGCCCGCGCGGCGCGGGCGTGGCGGGCGAGGCCGACGCCTGGGACTTCGGCGAGGGCGCGGGCTTCTACCTGGACGCCACGCAGGCCCCCTGGGCCGCGCACTGGCGCATGGAAAGCTGGCTGCTGCGGGAGCTGCTGCCGCTCGTTGCCGCCACCCTGCCCGTGGACGCCGTGCGGCTGGGCATCTTCGGCCACAGCATGGGTGGCCACGGCGCGCTCACGCTGGCGCTACGCCACCCGGGCCGATTCAGGAGCCTGTCGGCCTTCGCCCCCATCTGCGCGCCCACGCGCTGCCCCTGGGGCGAGAAGGCCTTCGGCGGCTACCTGGGCGCCGACCGCGCGGCCTGGGCCGCGCACGACGCCACCGCGCTCATGCACAGCCAGGCCGCCGCACCCTACCCCGCGGGCATCCTCATCGACCAGGGCCTGGCCGACAAATTCCTGGCCGAGCAGCTGCACCCGCACCTGTTCGAGGCCGCCTGCGCGTCCGTGGGCCAGCCGCTCACGCTGCGCCGCCACGCGGGCTACGACCACGGCTACTACTTCATCCAGAGCTTCGTGGACGACCACCTGCGCCACCACGCCCGGCAGCTGGCGGCGTAGAGCTTCGCCTTCACCCGCCATGGGGCGGCACCCTGAAGCCGTCCATGATGCGCTTCTCGGCCCGCTCCAGGGCCAGGCCCACTCTCTCCAGCCATTGCCGGATCCGGCCGCCCTCCCGCGAGCGCGCTGCTGCGGGCACGCCCTGCGGCGGGCCGTCCTGTGTCGTCGTGGGCTTGGTTTCATCAGGCATGGCAGGGCGATGCTCACGCCTGCCGTACCATCTGTAAAGTTGAATTGAATGAATTGAGGATTCATAAATCCTGATGCGCAACCTCAACCTCGACCAGTTGCAGACGCTGATCGCCATCGCGGACCTGGGCACCTTCGCCGCCGCCGCGCAGGCGCTGCACCTCGCGCCGCCCACCGTCAGCCTGCACATCAAGGAGCTGGAGTCGCGCCTGCAGGCAGATCTCGTCGTGCGCGGCAGGCGGCAGGCTGAACTGACGCAGGCCGGTAAGGCGCTGGTGGAGGAAGGACGCAAGCTGCTGGCGGCCAGCGACGATCTGGTCGAGCTGGTCCGGCGCCGCGCCACGGGGCTCGATGGCCTCGTGAAGGTGGGCGTCTCGGCCGGCGTCAGCACCCGGCTGCTACCCATGATGCTCGAAGCGCTGAGCCGGCAAAGCCCGGGGGTGGAGGTCAGGCTGGAGGCTGTGGGATCGGCCGACGCCATGCTGCGCCTGAAAGCCGACACGCTCGACATCGGCATCGTCGCCAGCCCCCAGCCGGCGGTCGCGGGAATCCGCCTGACACCCTGGCGCAACGACTTGATGGTTGCGCTCCTCCCCGCGTCCTGGGGCGCGCCGGAACTGGTGACGCCCGAATGGCTTGCGGGGCGCCGCTGGGCGTCCTTCGCCCCCGCGACGCAGATGCACGGCCTCATCGCCGCGTGGTTCGGCCAGGCCGGGTTCAATCCGCGCCCCTATCTGGCCCTGAGCTACCCCGGCGCGCTCAAGAGCCTGGCCGCGGCCAGCCAGAGCGCCGCCATCCTGCCGCTGGAGGAGGTCAAGGACGAGCAGCACTCGCCAGACGTGCAGATACGCCATCTGCACCCCCCGCTGATGCGGCCCATGGCCGTGGCGCACCGGTATTCGCCGGAACCCGGCCGGGCCGTATCCAGCGTGCTGCAGGTGCTGGCCGACTTCGCCGGCTAGAACAGCACGCCCTGGCCGCGCGCCAGCGCCGGGCGGTACTGCGACAGGTCCAGCGCGGTGCGCTGGCGGTTCAGGCCCAGGCGCGCGCAGGCCTTCTCGAAGCGCTGGCGCAGCAGGTCGGCCCACAGGCCCGTGCCTTTCATGCGGGTGCCGCGGCGGCTGTCGTAGGCCTTGCCGGCGCGCCGGTCGGCCTCGGCGATGCCGTGCAGATCCTGTATGCGCGCCAGCACGCGCTCGGCGCGCTGTGGGTAGTGCAGTTGCAGCCATTCGCGCATCAGCGGGTTGAGCTCCCACGGCAGGCGAATCACGGTGTAGAAGGCCGAGGTGGCGCCCGCGTCGCGCGCGGCAGCCAGCACCTGCTCCATGTCCTCGGTGATGAACGGGATCTGCGGCGCCACGCTCACGCCCACGGGCACGCCGGCTTCGGCCAGGGTCCGTATGGTGCGCAGCCGCCGGTGCGGCGCGGCGGCGCGCGGCTCCAGCACGCGCGCCAGGGCCGCGTCCAGCGTGGTGATGGTCACGCAGGCCATGGCGAGCCGCTCGCGCGCCAGCGGGGCCAGCAGGTCCAGGTCGCGCTCCACGCCGCTGCTCTTGGTGACCAGCGCGAACGGGTGGCGCGCATCGCGCATCACCTCGATCACCGCGCGCGTCAGAAGCAGCTCGCGCTCCACGGGCTGGTAGCAGTCGGTGGCCGAGCCGATGTTGACGACGGACGGCCGGTGGCCCGCACGCGCCAGCTCGGCGCGCAGCAGCGCGGCAATGTTGCGCTTGGCGATGATGCGGGTCTCGAAGTCCAGCCCCGGCGAGAGGCCGAGATAGCTGTGCGTGGGCCGCGCATAGCAGTACACGCAGCCATGCTCGCAGCCGCGGTAGGGGTTCACGGACTGCTCGAAGAAGATGTCGGGCGAGTCGTTGGAGCACAGGGCGCTGCGCGCGTCCTCCCAGATCACCTGTGTGCGCGGCGCGGCCGCGGGCCCGGCGCCGTCGGCCTGGGCATCCCAGCCGTCGTCGAAGGCATCACGCGCGTCGCGGGCGAACCGGTGCACCATGCGGCTCGCCGCGCCGCGCCCCTTGATGGCCTGCAGGGGAAGCGTAAGGATGCCGTCTTCATGCATGTTGATAACTGTACAAATATACAGCTATACAGCTATATTTGCAAGAATAGGCCCTAAGCGATTTCCGCCCTTCTGGCAAATGCCGCGTAATTCACACCGGTCGCGTGCGAGATCACTTGGCAAAGCCTGGTCCGCGCCGCACAATGCTGCATCGCACCAAGATGGTGCTCCAGAAACATGCCTTGGCCCGGACAACCCCGTTGCCCGGGCTTTTGTCCGTTTGAGCATCGCCGCCGCACCGCAGGCGGCCACCACCTAGCCAAGGGAGTCCTACCATGCAGCGCAAACCCCACATCATCCTGTCGTCCCTGGACATGGAGCGCATAGAAGCCCTGCTGGAGAAGCAGACGGCGCCGTTTCCCGGCCGCGACGCGCTGGAGGCGGAGCTCGACCGCGCCGACGTGTTCGACCCCAAAGACATGCCGCCCAACGTGGTGACCATGAACTCCACCGTGCGCTTCACCATGCTGGAGTCCGGCAAGACCAATACGCTGACGCTGGTCTACCCCAAGGAGATGGACGGCTCCGGCGACAAGGTGTCGATCTTCGCGCCGGTGGGTATCGCGCTGCTGGGCCTCGCCGTGGGCGACGAGTTCCAGATGCCCAGCCCCACGGGGCAGGTCACGGTGCGCGTGGACGGCATCGAATTCCAGCCCGAGAACGCGGGCGAACTGCACCGCTGAGCAACACTCCCACCCGGCCGCCAAGGCAGCCCGCGCGGCTGCCTTTTTACTTGAGGCCGGCCAGCAGGGCCGCCAGCAGGCCCGTGCCCACGAGCCCTGCCTGCCAGCGCAGCGCCGCCTGCCAGGTGGGCACATGGCGCTCCACGCGCTCATACAGCAGATGGCCCGCGGCAATGGACAGGGCGAACGCCAGCACCATGCCCGCCTCGGCCGCTGCAATGGACTGCGGCCAGAAATGGCTTTCCACGGCGTTGACGAGCAGGCACACCGAGAAGTGCACGAGGAAGACCGAGTACGAGATCCGCCCCAGCCGGTTGAGCGGCGCCCAGCCCGTCCAGCGCGCCAGGGCGGGCGTGCGCATGGTCGCCACCAACGCCAGCGCCGTGGCGCCGGCCAGGGCTATGCGCGGCCGCCATTCCAGCGTGAGCGCCGCCAGCACCAGGGCCGCCATGAGCATTGCCCAGCTCCAGGCGCCCACGGCCCGGGGCGATTGCACGGCCCAGCAGGCCAGCATGCCGAGCCCGTAGGCGCCGAAGAAGTACACGGCCCACACGTCCCACTGCGCGTCCAGGTTGAAGTGCAGCAGCGACGCCGCCACGCCGGCCAGCACCAGGGCCTGCCCACCGCTCATCGCCCAGGGCCAGCAGCGCGCCAACGCGCGGCCGCCCCAGCGCATGCGCAGCGTCGCGGCCAGCCTGGTCACGCCGGCCAGCAGCAGGGTGGTCAACGCGAACAGCTGGAAGTCGATGGCGACGTACCACACGCCGGCCGAGAGCGACTCCTCGCCGAGCACGCCGTGCAGCAGCAGGGCATGGGCCAGCAGCTGCCACAGGGTGGGGTCTTCCGAGACCGATGGATGGTCGAACCACGGCCGCACGGCCGCCTGCACCACGATGGCCACCACCAGCGCCACGGTGTAGGGCACCACGAGGCGCACGAAGCGCCGCGCGTTGCGGGGCCAGGGGTCATCGAAGCGCGCATGCCCCCGGGGCGCCAGGCTGGCCGCAGCCAGGAAGCCGCCGAGCACCAGGAACACCTGCACGGCCATGCGCGCGTATTCGCCGAGCCAGTCGATCACCTCCGGCATGGCTTGGCGCGCCACGTCGGACATGGGGCCGTAGAACGCCAGGTGGTGCCAGACGATGGCGGCGCAGGCCAGCCCCTTGGTGCAATCGATCAGGGCGCTGCGGTGAACCTGGGTCATGGGGCGGTGGGGGTCCGATGCAATCGGAATGCGGGGCCGGCGATGCCCGGCCCTCCATAGTCAACGTCAGCCCAGCGCCAGGCGTTGACGCGCCTCCTGGTATTCGCGGCGCAGGCGCGCGATGAGCTCGGCCGCCGGCACCACCGCGGTGATGCTGCCGATGCCCTGCCCGCAGCCCCAGATGTCCTTCCAGGCCTTCTTGGCGTCGCCACCGAAGTTCATCTTGCTCGGGTCGGACTCGGGCAGCTTGTCCGGATCCAGCCCCGCCGCGCGGATCGAAGGGGCGAGGTAATTGCCGTGCACGCCCGTGAACAAGTTGCTGTAGACGATGTCGTCGCTGGTGCCCTCGACGATGGCCTGCTTGTAGGCGTCCACCGCGCGCGCCTCGTGCGTGGCGATGAAGGCCGAGCCGATGTAGGCGAAGTCCGCCCCTGCCGCCTGCGCCGCCAGGATGGCGCCGCCCGAGGCGATGGAGCCCGACAGCGCGAGCGGGCCGTCGAACCATTGGCGAATCTCCTGCACCAGCGCAAACGGGCTCTTCACGCCCGCGTGGCCGCCGGCGCCAGCGGCCACGGCGATCAGGCCGTCGGCGCCCTTCTCGATGGCCTTGCGCGCGAACTTGTTGTTGATGATGTCGTGCAGCACGATGCCGCCCCAGCCGTGCACGGCCTGGTTCACGTCCTCGCGCGCGCCCAGGCTGGTGATAACGATGGGCACCTTGTACTTGGCGCACACCTGCATGTCGTGCTCCAGCCGGTCGTTGCTCTTGTGCACGATCTGGTTGATGGCGAACGGCGCCGAGGGCTGGTCTGGATGCGCCCGGTCCCAGGCGGCCAGGGTTTCGGTGATTTCCGCGAGCCAGTCTTCGAGCTGCGCCGCCGGGCGCGCATTCAGCGCCGGCATGGAGCCCACGATACCGGCCTTGCACTGCTCGATCACGAGCCGGGGGTTGCTGATGATGAACAGGGGCGAGCCGATCACGGGCAGCGAGAGCTTTTGCAACGCCAGCGGCAGCTTGGACATACGGATGGTCTCCTTGAGTAATGAATCGGCCTCCAGTACTTGTGCATCAAGCGCTGGCAGCTATCGAAATGTGAATTGTTAGAACGTATCCAGGGGCAGCGCCATGACGCTGGCCGCGCCCTCGACGATGGCGTCGCGCTGTCCTGGCGCCTTCACCAGGATGTGCTCGGCATAGAAACGCGCGGTGGCGATCTTGGCCTGCATGAAGGCCGCGTCCTGTCCCTTGGACGACAGATCCTGCGCCACCAGCAGCGCGCGCGCCAGTTGCCAGCCGGCCACTAGGTTGCCTGCCAGCATCAGGTAGGGCACGCTGCCCGCGTACACGTCGTTGGGGTGCGCCTTGGCGCCACCGGCGATGAAGTCCACCGCATCGAGGAACGCCTGGCGCGCCGCGCCCAGGCGCCGCGCCACGGCCTGGGCGTCGGCCGTGCCGCTAGCGATCAGTTCGCCTTCCGTCTTCTCGATCTGCGCGGCGACGGCCCTGGCCATCTGGCCACCGTCGCGCGCGGTCTTGCGGCCCACCAGGTCGTTGGCCTGGATGGCGGTCGTGCCCTCGTAGATGGTCAGGATACGCGCGTCGCGGTAGTACTGGGCGGCGCCGGTTTCCTCGATGAAACCCATGCCGCCATGCACCTGCACGCCGAGCGACGTGACCTCCAGGCTCATCTCGGTGCTGTAGCCCTTCACGAGCGGCACCATGAATTCGTAGAACGCGGCGTTGTCCTTGCGAACCTGTGCGTCGGGGTGGTGGTGCGCGGCATCGTAGGCTGCGGCGGCCACGCTCGCCATGCCGCGGCAGCCCTCGGTATAGGCGCGCATGGTCATGAGCATGCGGCGCACGTCGGGGTGGTGGATGATGGCCGCGCTGCCCGCGACGCTGCCATCCACCGGCCGGCTCTGCACGCGGTCCTTGGCGTACTGCACGGCCTTCTGGTAGGCGCGCTCGGCCACCGCGATGCCCTGCACGCCCACGGCGTAGCGCGCGGCGTTCATCATGATGAACATGTATTCGAGGCCGCGGTTCTCCTCGCCCACCAGGTAGCCGACGGCGCCGCCATGGTCGCCGAACTGCAGCACCGCCGTGGGCGATGCCTTGATGCCGAGCTTGTGCTCGATGCTCACGCAGTGCACGTCGTTGCGCGCGCCCAGGCTGCCGTCGGCATGCACCATGAACTTGGGCACCACGAACAGGCTGATGCCCTTCACCCCCTCGGGCGCGCCCGCCACGCGCGCGAGCACCAGGTGCACGATGTTCTCGGCCATGTCGTGCTCGCCGTAGGTGATGAAGATCTTGGTGCCGAAGAGCTTGTACGTGCCGTCCGCCTGGGGTTCGGCCCTGGTGCGCACCAGGGCCAGGTCCGAGCCCGCCTGGGGCTCGGTGAGGTTCATGGTGCCGGTCCACTGGCCGCTGATGAGCTTTTCCAGGTAGGTGGCCTTGAGCGCGTCGCTGCCTGCGGTGAGCAGCGCCTCGATGGCGCCGTCGGTGAGCAGCGGGCACAGCGCGAAGCTCAGGTTGGCGCTGTTGAGCATTTCGCCGCAGGCCGCGCCTATGGTCTTGGGCAGGCCCTGGCCGCCGAAGTCGGCCGGGTGCTGCAGGCCCTGCCAGCCGCCCTCGGCGAACTGGCGGAAGGCTTCCTTGAAGCCCAGCGTGGTGGTGACGACGCCGTCCTTGAAGGACGACGGATCGCGGTCGCCCGCCACGCTCAAGGGCGCCACCACGCCCTCGTTGAACTTCGCGCATTCCTCCAGCACGGCGGCGGCCGTTTCCAGGCCGGCGTCCTCGAAGCCAGGGATCTGCGCAACCTGGTCGATGCGCGCCAGGTGCTCGATGGCGAACAGCATGTCCTTGACGGGGGCGGTGTAGCTCATAGGATCGACTCCAACTCGAATACGGTACTAACGGGGTGAAAAAAAGGGCATCGCAAGCGATGCCCTCATGCCGGCATGGCGGCCTACAGCGCCTTGACCAGTTCCGGCACGGCCTGGAACAAGTCCGCCTCCAGCCCGTAGTCGGCCACGCTGAAGATCGGCGCCTCGGGGTCCTTGTTGATGGCCACGATGACCTTGCTGTCCTTCATGCCCGCCAGGTGCTGGATGGCCCCCGAGATGCCGCACGCGATGTACAGCTGCGGCGCCACGATCTTGCCCGTCTGCCCCACCTGCAGGTCGTTGGGCGCGTAGCCCGCGTCCACGGCCGCGCGGCTCGCGCCGATGGCCGCGCCCAGCTTGTCGGCCAGCGGGGTGATGACTTCGTTGAATTTCTCGGCGCTGCCCAGGGCGCGGCCGCCGCTGACGATGATCTTGGCGGCGGTGAGTTCGGGTCGGTCGCTCTTGGCGATTTCGCTGCCCACGAAGCGGCTTTTGCCGCTGTCGGCCACGGCGGCCGCGGTTTCGACCTGTGCCGCGCCGCCCGTGGCGGGCGCTGCGTCGAAGCCCGTGGTGCGCACGGTGATGACTTTGACGCTGTCGCCGCTTTGCACGGTGGCAATGGCGTTGCCCGCGTAGATGGGGCGCTCGTAGGTGTCGGCGGAGATGACTTTGGTGATGTCGCTGATTTGCGCGACGTCGAGCTTGGCGGCCACGCGCGGGGCCACGTTCTTGCCGCCGGCGGTGGCCGGGAACAGGATGTGGCTGTAGTTGCCGGCGATCTGCAGTACCTGGGCGGCGAGGTTCTCGGCCAGGCCGTCCTTGAGGCTGGCGCCGTCGGCGTGGATGACTTTGGCGACGCCGGCGATCTGGGCTGCTGCCTGGGCCGCGGCCTGGGCGTTTTCTCCGGCAACGAGTACGTGCACGTCGGCGCCGCAGGCGGCCGCTGCGGTGACGGTGTTGAGGGTGGCGGCCTTGATGGTCGCGTTGTCGTGTTCTGCGATGACGAGTGCGGTCATGGTCTGTTTCCTTTGCCTCAGATCACTTTGGCTTCGTTCCGGAGTTTGGCCACGAGGGTGGCGACGTCGGGGACTTTGATGCCGGCGCCGCGTTTCGGGGGTTCGGCCACTTTGAGGGTTTTCAGGCGCGGGGCAACTTGAACGCCCAGGTCTTCGGGCTTGACGCTCTCCAGCGGCTTTTTCTTGGCCTTCATGATGTTGGGCAGGGTGACGTAGCGCGGTTCATTGAGGCGCAGGTCGGTGGTCACCACGGCGGGCAAGCTGAGCGCCAGGGTTTCGAGGCCGCCGTCGATTTCGCGCGTGACGTTGGCTTTGTCGCCGGCGATTTCGACTTTGCTGGCGAAGGTGGCCTGGGGCAGGTCGGCCAGGGCGGCGAGCATCTGGCCGGTCTGGTTGGCGTCGTCGTCGATGGCCTGTTTGCCCAGGATGATGAGGCCGGGCTGTTCCTTGTCCACCAGGGCCTTCAGGAGCTTGGCCACGGCCAGCGGCTGCAGTTCGGCGTCGGTTTCCACGAGGATGGCGCGGTCGGCGCCGATGGCCATGGCGGTGCGCAGGGTTTCCTGGCATTGCGCCACGCCGCAGCTGACGGCGATGACTTCGGTGGCCGCGCCTTTTTCCTTCAGGCGTACGGCTTCCTCGACGGCGATTTCGTCGAACGGGTTCATGCTCATCTTCACGTTGGCGATGTCTACGCCCGTGCCGTCCGATTTCACCCGGACTTTCACGTTGTAGTCCACCACGCGTTTGACGGGGACCAAGACCTTCATTGCTGCGGCTCCTTTGATGGTTGATTGATTGACGTGTACGTAAACCGGCCGATTCTATTGCGCGCCGCAGCATGCCGGGCATTCGCGGTGCCCGCGGCGCAGGAAGCCAGAAACGAACGATCGTGCTTTTTAGCGATTATGCCAGCATGCCCATGGGTCCGGGCCCACTGGTCAGGACTGCTTCCAGGCCGGCTGGCGCTTTTCGGCGAATGCGCGGGCGCCCTCCTGCGCGGCCTCGTCCATCATGTTGGTGGCCATGGCCTGCCCGGCGATCTGGTAGGCGGCGTCGATGCCCAGCTCGCGCTGCTGGTACACCAGGGCCTTGCCCATGGCCACGGCCGTGCGGGGCTTCTGCAGGATGGAGCGCACCAGCGCTTGCACCTCGGCGTCCAGCGCCTCGGGCGGCGCCACGCGGTTGACCAGCCCCTCGGCGAGGGCGGTGCGCGCGTCGATGAAGTCGCCCGTGAGCAGCATCTCCATAGCCCGCTTGGCTGGCACGTTGCGCACCAGCGGCACGCTGGGCGTGGCGCAGAACAGGCCGTAGTGGATGCCGCTGGTGGCGAAGCTGGCCGCCTCGCTGGCCACGGCCAGATCGCACTGCGCCACGAGCTGGCAGCCTGCCGCCGTGGCCATGCCGTGCACGCGCGCGATGACCGGCACGGGCAGCTTGTGGATCGCGAGCATCACGCGGCTGCAGCGAGCGAACAGGTCCTGGTACCAGGCCAGGTCGGGGTGCTGCGCCATGTCCTTGAGGTTATGGCCCGCGCAGAAGGCCTTGCCGGCGGCGGCCAGCACCACCACGCGCGCGCGCTCGTCCCGCGCCACCTCGTCGAGCGCCTGGTGCAGGGCGGCGAGCATTTCGTGGCCCAGCGCGTTGAAGCGCGCGGGATCATTGAGCGTGAGCGTGACCACGCCGCGCGCGTCGCGCGCCACGTGCAACAGATCCGACATGGCAGATTCCTCCATCACAGGTCCGCGAGCACGCGCACGTGCGCCTCCACGCTGCGCGCCAGCGGCCCCATCACGTAGCCGCCCTCCAGGCAGGAGACGATGCGCTTGCTGGAAAAGCGCCGCGCCACGTCCTTGATGCGCATGGTGATCCAAGCGTAGTCCTGCTCGGTCAGGCCCAGCTGGCCCATGTCGTCCTCGCGGTGCGCGTCGAAGCCCGCGCTGATGAAGATCATCTCGGGCTTGAACTCCTCCAGGCGCGGGATCCACATCATCTCGACGATGTCGCGCACGTCCATGCCCTTGGTGTAGGCGGGCACGGGCACGTTGAGCATGTTGGGCGCGGGATCCTGGTCGCCGCAGTACGGGTAGAACGGGTGCTGGAAGATACTGACCATGAGCGCGCGCGGGTCGCCCGCCAGGATGTCCTCCGTGCCGTTGCCGTGGTGCACGTCGAAGTCCACCACGGCCACGCGCTTGAGGTTGTGGCGCTGCAGCGCGTACTTGGCGGCGATGGCCACGTTGTTGAAGAAGCAGAAGCCCATGGCCTTGGAGCGCGTGGCGTGGTGGCCCGGCGGGCGCACGCAGCAGAAGGCGTTCTCCAGCTCGCCGGCCAGCACCGCGTCGGTGGCCTCCAGGGCCGCGCCGGCGGCGCGCAGGGCCGCCGTCCAGGTGTAGCGGTTCATGGCGGTGTCGGTATCGAGCTGCGTGAGGGGGGAGCCGCCGGCGTCCTCCTCCTCGATGAGCATGTCGGACAGGCCGCGCAGCGCGGCTATGTGCATGCGGTCGTGGGCCAACTCTATGTCGGCCAGCGAGGCCAGCGGGGCTTCGCGGTGTTCGAGCGCGTCGGCAACGCCGCTCACCAGCAGACGGTCCTCGATGGCGTCCAGCCGCGCCGGGCACTCGGGGTGCCCCGGCCCCATTTCGTGCTTGCGGCAATCGCGATGGGTGTAATAGCCCGTCTTGCTCACAGTCATTCCCCTGTGTCTCGTTTGTTTTCGGATAACGTCAGGCCATGCACGCACAGCACAAGATCCGGTCGCTCTTAGACCAGCTTAACACGGTGATCACCGGGAAAAGCTTACAAATCCAGGACTGCGTGACCTGCCTGCTCGCGGGTGGCCACCTGCTCATCGAGGACGTTCCCGGCGTGGGCAAGACCACTCTGGCCCATGCGCTGGCGCGCACCTTCGGGCTGTCGTTCACGCGCGTGCAGTTCACGTCCGACCTGATGCCCAGCGACCTCACGGGCGTGTCGGTGTACGAGCGCGGCACGGAGGACTTCCGCTTCCACCCCGGCCCCGTGTTCACCCAGGTGCTGCTGGCCGACGAGATCAACCGCGCCAGCCCCAAGACGCAGAGCGCGCTGCTCGAGGCCATGGAGGAAAAGCAGGTCTCGGTGGAGGGCGCCACGCGCCCCCTGCCCCAGCCCTTCTTCGTCATCGCCACGCAGAACCCGTACGACCAGTTGGGCACCTTCCTGCTGCCCGAGAGCCAGCTCGACCGCTTCCTGATGCGCATCTCGCTGGGCTACCCCGACCGCGCCTCCGAGCGCCTGCTGCTGGCCGGCGGCGACCGCCGCGACATGCTGGCGGCCCTGCCGCCGCTGCTGTCGGCGGACGAGCTGGCCGCGCTGCAGCAGCAGGTGCTGGCCGTGCACACGGCCGGGCCGCTGCTGGACTACGTGCAGGACCTGGTGGCCGCCACGCGCTCGGGCCGCTGGTTCGCGCAGGGCCTGTCGCCGCGCGCGGGCATCGCCCTGGTGCGCGCGGCCAAGGCCCAGGCGCTCATCGAGGGGCGCGACTACGTGGCGCCCGACGATGTGCAGGCCGTCCTGCCGCAGACCATCGCCCACCGCCTGCAACCCGTGGGCGAGGCCGGGCGCGGCAGCGTGGAGCAGGTGCGAGCCATGGTCGAGTCCATCCCCCTGCCCTGATGCGTTCCACATTCGACCAGGCCGCATCCCCTGCGGCCCACGCGCGGCAGCCAGCGCCCTGGGCGGGGGCGAAGGAGCGCTGGCGGCGCTGGTGGAGCGCGCGCCTGCCGCGCACCGACACGCTCGCGCTGACCCAGCGCAACATCTACATCCTGCCCACGGCCGCGGGCTGGATGCTGGCGCTCACGCTGTTCGTGCTGCTGGTGGCCTCCATCAACTTCCAGCTCAACCTGGGCTACCTGCTGACCTTCCTGCTGGCCGGCAGCGCCGTGGTCGGCGTGCACCTGTGCCACGCCACGCTGCGCGGCCTGACGCTGCGCCTGCTCGCCCCCGAGCCGCAGTTCCTCGGCGCGGCGGCGCCGCTGCAGGTGCAGCTGAACAGCGGCGCGCGCACGACGCGCTACGGCATAGGCGTGGCCGTGCGCGCGGGCGCCCGGGAATGGGCCTGGACCGACGTGCCGGCCCAGGGCAGCGCCACGGTGCAGGTGGCCTTCCGGCCCGAGCGGCGCGGCCTGCATGGCGTGCCCACGCTGATGCTGGAAACGCGCTACCCGCTGGGCACCTTCCGCGTCTGGGCGCTGTGGCGGCCCGCGGCCCAGGTGCTGGTCTACCCCCGGCCCGAGACCCCCGCGCCGCCGCTGCCGCCCGGCGAGCCGCTCGCGGGCGCGGGCCAGGCCCCGGCGCATGGCATGGGCGAATACGACGGCGCGCGCGCCTACCGGCGCGGCGACCCGCTCAGGCTCGTGCTCTGGAAGAAAGCCGCCCGGTCGATGGCCACGGGCACGCACGGCCTGGTCAGCCGCGACACCCAGGAGGCGCGGCGCCCGCGCTGTGGCTGGACTGGAGCGCCACCGGGCTCGCCGCGCCCGAGACGCGCCTGTCGCGCCTGACCGCCTGGGTGCTGCAGGCCGACCGCCTGGGCGTGGCCTACGGCCTGCGCCTGCCCGGCCGGCAGATCGCACCGGACAGCGGGGCCGCGCACCGGCGCCGCTGCCTGGAAGCACTGGCGCTGTGCTGACCCGTTTTTCAACCAAATAGGCCTCAAGCCCAATGCCAGCAAGCGCCAGCAGCTACATATCGAATAGCGGGGGCCAGCCATGAACCTGGCAGGCCGCCTCGCCCGCCTGCCGCGCGAGGCGCGCGACACGCTGTTCCTGCTGGCCGTCGTAGCCTGCTGCATCGCGCCGCTGGCCGCCCACATACCGCCCTGGGCCAGCGCCATGGCGGCCACGCTGCTGGCCTGGCGCGGCTGGCTGGCCGGCAGCGGGCGGCCCCTGCCCGCACGCTGGATCATGGCCGTGCTGCTGGTGCTGGCAGTGCTGCTCACGCTGGTGTCGCACCGGACCATCGTGGGGCGCGACGCGGGCGTGACGCTCATCGTCATGCTGCTGGCGCTCAAGACGCTGGAGCTGCGTGCGCGGCGCGACGCCATGGTGGTGTTCTTCCTGGGCTTCTTCACGCTACTGGCCAACTTCTTCTTCTCGCAGTCCCTGCCCACGGCCGCCGCCATGCTGGTGGCGCTGCTGGGGCTGCTCACCGCCCTGGTCAACGCCCACATGCCCGTGGGCCGGCCGCCGCTCGCCCTCGCCATGCGCACGGCCGGGCGTATGGCGCTGCTGGGCGCGCCCATCATGGTGCTGCTGTTCGTGCTGTTCCCGCGCATGGCGCCGCTGTGGGGCATGCCCGCGGACAAGCCCGGCGCGCGCAGCGGCCTGTCGGGGCAGATGCGCATCGGCAGCATGGCATCGCTGGTGCTGGACGATTCCGTGGCCCTGCGCGTGCGCTTCGACACGCCCGGGGGCGAGCCCCCGCCGCCGGGCCAGCTGTACTTCCGCGGCCCGGTGCTCACGGCCTTCGACGGGCGCGACTGGTTCGCCCTCTCCCAGCCCGAGGCGCAGGCCATCACCTGGGCCCGGCCCAGCCCGGCCCAGCTGCGCGTGCAGGGCCCGCCGCTGCGCTACGAACTCACGCTGGAGCCGCACCAGCGCCCCTGGCTGCTCACGCTGGACGCGGCCAAGGCCGCGCCCGCGCTGCCGCCGGGCCAGTGGGCCCAGATGTCGCCCGAGCTGCAGTGGAACGCCAGCCGCCCCGTCACCGGCGTGCTGCGCTACCGCGCCGAGAGCCACCTGCGCTTCACCCACGGCCCGCTGCGGCGCACGCCCGAGATGCGCGCCTACGTGCAGCTGCCAGCAGGCCTGAACCCGCGCACCCTGGCCCTGGCGCGGCAGATGCAGGCCGACCGGCAGCTGGCCGGCGGCGGCACCCAGGCCCTCGTGGACGCCGCCCTGCAGCGGCTGCGCAGCGGCGGCTACCACTACACGCTGGATCCCGGCGTGTACGGGGACGAGCACACGGCCGACGAGTTCTGGTTCGACCGCAAGGAGGGCTTCTGCGAGCACATCGCCTCGGCCTTCGTGGTGCTGATGCGCGCCATGGACGTGCCTGCGCGCATCGTCACCGGCTACCAGGGGGGCGAGCTCAACGCCATCGACGGCTACTGGACGGTGCGCCAGAGCGACGCCCACGCCTGGACCGAAGTCTGGATGGAAGGCCGCGGCTGGGTGCGCGTGGACCCCACGGGCGCCGTCTCCCCGGGCCGCATCGGCCAGCTGCAGCGCCTGCAGGCACGGCGCGGCGTGTTCGGCACGGCCGTGGGCGCGGTCGTCAGCCCCATGCTGCTGCAGGACCTGCGCGCCGTCTGGGAGGCGGTGAACAATGGCTGGAACCAATGGGTGCTCAACTACACCCAGGGGCGCCAGCTCGACCTGCTCAGGTCGCTGGGCCTGCAGTCGCCCGGCTGGCAGGACCTGGTGCGCCTGATGGGCCTGCTGGTCTGCGCGGCCGCCGTCATCGGCCTGGGCTGGGCGCTGTGGGAACGCCGCCGCCAGGACCCCTGGCAGCGCCTGCTGCAGCAGGCGCGCCAACGCCTTGCGCGCGCCGGCCTGCCTCTACCGCCCCACCTGCCGCCGCGCAGCATGGCCGCGCAGGCGCGCGCCCGGCTGGGTCCGAGCGCCGAGGACGCCGCGCAGTGGCTGCTGCGCCTGGAGCAGGCCCGCTACGCCCCGCGCCCCGCCGCCGCCCTGCCCCGGCTGCGGCGCGAACTCGCCCGCCTGCGCTGGCCCGCGGCACAATCGCGCGGCACAGACACGCCATGACATCCCTGATCGTAAAAACTATTTTTTTGATAGCTACAAGCGCTTTATCAGTGAGCGCTACAGCCAAAAACGACCACAAGAAACACGTCGCCAAGGCGGCGCCCGCCCAGCACTATGCCCAGCGCGCGGAGGCCATGCGGTTCGCCGACGACCTGGCCGAGCGCCGCGGCCTGGACCGCGAATGGGTGCGCCAGGCCATAGGCCAGGCCCGGCTGCTGCGCGAGGTGCCGCGCCTGGTGCTGCCGCCGCCCAGGGGCGTGCCGAAGAACTGGGCCGCCTACCGCGCGCGCTTCGTCGAGCCTGTGCGCATACGCGCCGGCCTGCGCTTCTGGCAGGACAACGCCGAGGCCTTGGCGCGGGCCGAGCGCGAATATGGTGTGCCGGCCGAGATCATCGTCGGCATCATCGGCGTGGAGACCCTCTACGGCCAGCACATGGGCGGCTACCGCGTGATCGACGCGCTGGCCACGCTGAGCTTCGACTTCCCCGACGCCCACCCGCGCGCGGCCGAGCGGCGCGCCTTCTTCCAGCGCGAGCTGGAGCAGTTCCTGACCCTCATGGACCGCACCGGCATCGACCCGCACGACCCGCGCGGCAGCTACGCCGGCGCCATGGGCATGGGCCAGTTCATGCCGTCGAGCTGGACGCGCTGGGCCGTGGACTTCGACGGCGACGGCCGCATCGACCTGTGGCGCAGCGCGCAGGACGCCATAGGCTCGGTGGCCAACTACTTCGTGGGCCATGGCTGGACGGCCGGCATGCCCACGCACTACGCCGTGCGGTTCGACACCGCCGGCCTGCAGCTGGACGAACTGCTCGCCCCCGACATCCTGCCCACCTTCAGCGCCGCCGGCATGGCGGCCAAGGGCGCTCAGGTGCAGGGCGAAGGCGCGCACCACGCCGGCCCCCTGGCCCTGGTGGAGCTGCAGAACGGCGCCGACGCACCCAGCTACGTGGCCGGCACCGAGAACTTCTACGCCGTCACGCGCTACAACTGGTCGAGCTACTACGCCATGGCGGTAATCGAGCTGGGGCGGGCCGTGGCGGCGCAGCGGGCGGTTCCCTGATGCATCAGTTCAGGCCAGCCAGGCCTTGAGCGATTCCGCCACCTTCGCGGTGGAGATGCCGTAACGGTCGTGCAGCGTGGGCAGAGCGCCCGCATCGAGGAAGGTGTCCGGCAGCGCCAGCATGCGAAAGCGCGCGGGCGTCACGCCTTCCTGCAGGAGCAGGCTGGCCACGGCCTCGCCCAGGCCGCCCACGGCGGAGTGGTTCTCCGCCACCACCACGAGGCGCCCCGGGCGCCGCGCCTCGGCCAGGATGGTCGCGGCATCCAGCGGCTTGATCGTGGGGCAGTGCAGCACCGCCACGCCGACCTTGTCGCCGGCAAGCTGCCGGGCCGCCTCCAGCGCGCGCATGGTCAGCAGGCCGCTGGAGATCACGAGCACGTCCGCGCCGTCGCGCAGCAGCTTGGCCTTGCCGAGCTCGAAGCGGTAGTCGTACTCGTCCAGCACCAGGGGCACGTTGCCGCGCAGCAGGCGCATGTAGACGGGGCCGGCATGCTCTGCGATCTGGGGCACGGCCTGCTCGATGTCCAGCGCGTCGCAGGGATCGACCACGGTCAGGCCGGGAATGGCGCGCATCATGGCCAGGTCCTCGGTGGCCTGGTGGCTCGGGCCGTAGCCCGTGGTGAGGCCGGGCAGCGCGCAGCAGATCTTGACGTTGAGGTTCTCCTCGGCGATCACCTGGTGGATGAAGTCGTAGGCGCGCCGCGTGCCGAACACGGCATAGGTGGTGGCGAACGGCACCAGGCCCGTCTTGGCCATGCCGCCGGCCGCCCCCATCAGGAGCTGCTCGGCCATGCCCATCTGGAAGAAGCGCTCGGGGTAGGCCTGGGCGAACAGGTGCAGGTCGGTGTACTTGGCCAGATCGGCGGTCATGCCGACGACCTCGGGCCGCGTGGCCGCGTATTCCACCAGCGCCTTGCCGAAGGGCGCGGCCTTGACGCGCTGGCCCTCGTCGGCGATGGAGGCGATCATGGCCGAGGTGGTCAGGCGCGGCTTCTTTTGCGTTGCGGTGTTCATGCTCTCTCCCGGTCTCAGGGGCGGTTAGCGTCCAGCGCGTCGAGCGCCTGCTGCCATTCGGAGGGTTCCACGCGGATGAAGTGGTTCTTGTCGCGCGCCTCCAGGAAGGGCACGCCCTTGCCCATCAGCGTGTCGCAGAGGATGACGCGCGGCCTGGATTCGGCCAGGTTGCGCGCGGTGTCGAAGGCGCGCACCACGGCGGGCAGGTGGTTGCCGTCCACGCGCTGCACGTGCCAGCCGAAGGCCGCCCACTTGTCCGCCAGCGGCTCGAAGCCCATCACCCTGGAGGAAGGGCCGTCGGCCTGCTGGTTGTTGATGTCCACGATGCAGACCAGGTTGCCCAGCCCATGGTGGGCGGCGGACAGGGCGGCCTCCCAGGTCGAGCCCTCGTCCAGCTCGCCGTCGGACATGGAGTTGTAGACGAACGCCGGGTTGCCCCGGTGGCGCAGCCCCAGCGCCATGCCCACGGCGATCGGCAGCCCCTGGCCCAGCGAGCCGCCCGACATCTCCATGCCCGGCGTGTAGCTGGCCATGCCCGACATGGGCAGGCGGCTGTCGTCGCTGCCGTAGGTCTCCAGCTCGGACTCGGCAATGATCCCGGCCTCGATCAGCGCGGCGTAATGGGCGATGGCGTAGTGGCCGTGCGAGAGCAGGAAGCGGTCGCGCCCGTCCCACTCGGGGTCGTCGGGCCGGAAGTCGAGGGCGTGCGCATAGGCCGTGGCCAGCACGTCGGCATAGCCCAGGGCCTGGCCGACGTAGCCCTGCCCCTGGACTTCGCCCATGCGGACGGCATGGCGGCGGATCCGCCACGCGGCCTGGGCAATGTGTTGGAGGTTGCTCATGGAATGTCTCCGGTTGGAGGGGTCAATGCAGGGTCAGCCACGGCAGGTAGGCAAAGCCCAGCAGCAGCGCCAGCGCGACCACGTAGAAGGGAATCAGCTCCTTGACCACGTCGCCGATGCGCACCTTGGCGATCGAGCTCGTGATGAACAAGGTGGTGCCTATGGGCGGGTGGTACAGCCCGATGGACAGGTTCACGATCATCATGATCCCGAGCTGCACGGTGTCCATGCCCACGGCCGAGGCCAGCGGCACGAACATGGGTGTGAGCAGCAGCACGGCCGCGGGCAGGTCGATGAACATGCCCGTGGCGAGCATGATCAGGTTCATTGCCAGGATGATCAGCCAGGGCGACTGCAGCGTCTCCTTGGCGTACTGCGTGAAGGCGGCGGGCAGCTGCTCGTAGGTCACGATCCAGCCCACGACGCTGGAGGCCATGATGATGAGCAGCACCACGCCGGTGGAGATGCCGGCCTCCACGGCCGCGGCCTTGAGCTTGGCCACCGTCAGGTCGCGGTAGACGAGACCCGACACCACCAGCGCATACAGCGTGGACATCACGCTCACCTCGGTCGGCGTGGCGATGCCGAAGCGCAGGAAGATGACGATCAGCACCGGCATCGCCAGGGCCGGGCCCGCATGCAGCAGTTGCTGCCGGAAGGCGGGCCATACGAACGGCGTGGTGTCGCGCGGGAAGCCGCGGCGGCGCCCCTGCACGTAGCACACGGCCATGAAGCCGCCGCACATCAGCAGGCCCGGCAGGATGCCCGCGACGAACAGCGCGCCGATCGACGCGCCCGACACCAGCGCGTAGACGATCATCGGGATCGACGGCGGGATCAGGATGTCGATGGTGGCCGCCGCCGCCAGCGTGCCCGCCGCGAACGGCGCGGGGTAGCCCAGCCTCTTGAGCCACGGGATCAGCATGGAGCCGATGGCCGAGGCATCGGCCACGGCCGAGCCGGACACGCCGCCAAAGATGGTGGACGACAGCACGCCCACCTGGGCCGGGCCGCCGTGCACGCGGCCGATCATCATGGAGAGCAGGTTGACCAGGCTCTGGCCCAGGCGGCCGCTGACCATCAGCGCACCCGTCATCATGAAGAACGGGATCGCGATCAGCGGGAAGCTCTGCGTCTGCGTGATCATCTGCTCCACCGCCAGGTGCACGGGCACGCGGTCGATGATGAGCAGGCCGCCGACCGAGGCCAGAACGAGCGCATGCGCGATGGGTATCGAGGCCAGCGCGGCCACGACGAACAGACCGATGATGAGGATGGTCATGCGTCGGCTCCTATCTCGTCATGCGCCTGGCCGCTCCAGATCTGGGGCAGCCGGCACAGCGTCACGATGGTCAGCATCACGAAGCCCAGCAGCAGGCAGCCCACGCTGACGGAGCCCGGCACCTGCATGATGGGGGTGAGCTCGTCGGCCGCGATCTCGAACACCGGCCACGCCGCCCAGGACAGGCCCAGGTACAGCGCCACCACCACCAGGGCACCGGCCGTGAGCACCCAGCGGCGCGCAGCGCCCAGCCTCTGCGTGAGCAGCACGACGGCGATGTGCGAGCCGTGCTGCGCCGCCAGCACCACGCCGGCCATGATCATCCAGGGGAACATCAGCTCCGGCAGCTCCGAAGCCCAGGCCAGGCTGGTGCCGGCCACGTAGCGCAGCACGACGTTGACGCTCAGGATCACGAACACCACCGACATGGTCACGTACAGCACGGCGTGGCACCACCAGGCGATGACGGCGTCCACCGCTCTCAGAAGAGAGTTCATAAGGGTCTCCTTGCGGGAGCGCCGGCTGGCGCGCCCGGCACGCTACGAGGGGGATCAGCGGCTGGCCTGCTGCACACGGCCCACAAAGGCGCCGATGGGGCTTGCCAGCCACTTCGTGTAGACCGGCTTGGTGGCCTCCACGAAGGCCGCGCGGTCCACCGCATCGACCTGCACGCCCTTGGCCTTGAGCTCGGCGACCAGCTTGTCGTCGATCTCCTTGTTGAGCTGGCGCTGCAACTGCGTCGCCTCGGCGGCGGCCTCCGTGACGGCCTGCCTGTCGGCCGGCGCCATGCGGTCCCAGGTGCGCTTGCTCATCAGGAAGGGCGTGCTCTCGTACTTGTGCCCCGTGAGCGAGATGTATTTCTGCACTTCGTAGAGCTTGGCCGAAACGATGTTGGTCAGCGGGTTCTCCTGCCCGTCGACCACGCCTTGCTGCAGCGCCACGTACAGTTCGGAGAATTTGATCTGCTGCGCATCGGCCCCCATGGCATGCATGATGTCCACGGTCACAGCATCGGGCGGCGTGCGCATCTTCAGGCCCTTCATGTCGGCGGGCGCCTTGATCGGCCGCTTGCTGTTGGACATCTGGCGCACGCCGTTGTCCCACAGGCCCAGCAGCACCATGCCCTTGGCGGCCGACTTGTCCGCCAGCTCCTTGCCGATGGGGCCGTCCATCACGCTCCAGGCCTTCTGCACGTCGGCGAAGAGGAAGGGCATGCCCAGCGCGGCGTACTCGGGCACCACGGCGGCCACGGCTCCCTGGCTGTTGGCCGAGAAGTCCAGCGTGCCCGAGCGCAATGCCGTCACCATAGCCGCATCGTCGCCGAGCTGCGCGGAGTGGGCCACCTGGATCTCGATGCGGCCCTGGGTCTTGGCCTTCACCGCCTCGGCGAACTTCACGGCCGCCACGTGGCGCGGGTTGTCCGGCGGGTTGCCGTGCGCCAGCGTGAGCTTGACGGCCTGGGCCGAGGCCAGCGGCGCGCCGGCCGCGAGAATGGCGGCCAGCAGGGTGCGGCGAAGAAGGGGGGTGCGTTGCATGGTTTGTCTCCTTGTCGTTGCTATGTATGGATTCGTTCAATGGATCAGCATGCCGCCGTTCACGTCCAGCGTGACGCCCGTGCAGTACTTGGCCAGATCGCTCGCCAGAAACACGACGCAGCCGGCCACATCGGCGGGCTCGCCGATGCGCGCCAGCGGTATGCCGTCCAGGATGCCCTGGCGCTTGTCGTCGGGGATCTTTCCCTTGTTGATGTCCGTGGCGATGAGGCCCGGCGTCACGCAGTTGACGCGGATGTTGCTGCCCCCGTATTCGCGCGCCATGGCGCGCGCCAGGCCGAGCACGCCGGCCTTGGCCGCCGAGTAGTGCGGCCCGCCCAGGATGCCGCCGCCACGCTGGGCCGAGACGGACGAGATGCAGACGATGGCGCCGCTCTGCTGTGCCAGCATGGCGGGCAGCACGGCCTGCGACGCATACAGCGTGCCGCGCAGGCTCACGTCCAGGATGCGGTCGTAGTCAGCGCCCGTGATGTCGAGGAATTTGGCCGGCTGGGTCACGCCCGCGTTGTTCACCAGGATGTCGATGCGGCCATAGCGGGCCTGGACGGCGGCCGCGGCGGCCTCGCACGAGGCCTTGTCGGTCACGTTGGCCACCACGCCCATGTGGCCTTCGCCCAGGCGCGCGGCGGCGGCCTGCGGGTCGGCCGCGGCCAGGTCGAGGATGGCCACCCTGGCGCCCTGCTCCCCCATCATGCGGGCGGTGGCGAAGCCCAGTCCATTGATCCCTGCGCCGCCGGTAATGACGGCCACTTTGTCCTTGAGCAGCATGCGTGTCTCCTTGTGCGTGAACTGCGTTGCGAGTGGGCGGATTCTGGGTGGGGCCTCCCTTGAGCACAAACGATATAAACTCATGGTCGATTCAATTTCGTTCATGTTGCAGCGCAATAAATGAACGTGCCTCATCCATCGTGATCCCACCGCTCAGCGCCCTCCAGGCCTTCGAGGCCGTCGCCCGCCGCCGCAGCTTTTCCCTGGCGGCCACCGAACTGCACCTGACCCCCTCGGCCATCAGCCACCAGCTGGCCAAGCTGGAAAACCTGCTCGGCGTGCGGCTGTTCGAGCGCTCGTCGCGGGGCGTGGACCTGACGCCCGCGGGCCACAGCTACCTGCAGCGCGTGGGCAATGCGCTGGGGGCCATCAGCACGGCGACCGACGCTCTGCGGCACGGCGTGCAGGACTCGCTGTACCTGCACTGCAGCCCGAGTTTCGCGAGCCTGTGGCTCATGCCGCGCATCGCGCGCTTCGCTCAGCGCAACCCGGGGATCTCGCTGGTGCTGTCGGCCTCGCACGTGCATTCGGACTTCCAGCTCGGCCTCGTGGACCTGGACATCCGCTACGGGCTGCCCACCTGGCCGCACCTGGAGGTCGAGCCCATCTTCTCCGAGAAGGTGCTGCCGCTCGCGAGCCCCGAGTTCATCCGCCGCCACGCCCTGCACACGCCGCAGGACCTGCTGCAGGTGCCGCTGATCCAGTCCATGATCAACGTCGCGCAATGGCCGGAATGGTTCGCCCGCTTCGAGCCCGCGCACCGGCCGGAGCGCATCGCCCTGAAGTTCGACCGGGCCATGATGAGCCTGGACGCGGCCGTCCAGTCGCTGGGCGTAGCGCTGGAGAGCGCCTGCCTGGGACAGGCACACATCGCCAGCGGCCGGCTGCAGCCCGTGTTCGGCGACGAGATGAGCCTGGAGGTGCAGGCCCATTTCCTCGTGTACCCGGCGCGCCATGCCGCGCGGCCGGAGGTGAGGATGTTCCTCGACTGGATCCGCGAGGAAGCCAGGGCCTGTTGACACTGCGGAAGGGGTCGGTGTGGATGAATGGCGTTCATCCACCGCTGAATATTCATCGCTTGTATTCAACCTGTGGGCACCAAAGAATCGCGCCTGTTCTTTCAACCCACAGGAGACAGGCGCCCGCCCGCCACGGGCGGCGCGCCGCCACCATGAGCGCACATCCGCTGCAGCCCTTGGCGCATGCCATCCGCTTTCTTTCCATCGACGCCATCGTGCGCGCCGCCGAGGGGCACCAGGGCGTGCCGCTGGGCATGGCCGAGATCGCGACCGCCCTCTACACCGGGCACCTGAAGTTCGACCCTGCCGACCCGGCGTGGTGGGACCGCGACCGCGTGGTGCTCTCCAACGGCCACGGCTCGATGCTGCTGTACGCCCTGCTCCACCTGACCGGCTACGAGCAGATCGGGCTCGACCAGATACAGCGCTTTCGCGAGCTGGGCTCGCGCTGCGAGGGCCACCCCGAGCGCAATCCGGCCCACGGCATCGAGGTGACCACGGGGCCGCTGGGCCAGGGCATCGCCAACGCCTTCGGCATGGCGGTGGCCGAGGCCTACCTGAGCGCCCGCTTCGGCAGCGGCCTGGTGGACCACTTCACCTACGCCTTCGTCGGCGACGGCTGCCTGCAGGAAGGCGTGGGCCAGGAGATGATCTCCCTGGCCGGCCACCTGCGCCTGGGCAAGCTCGTCCTGCTGTGGGACGACAACCGCATCACCGATGACGGCAGCACGCAGCTGTCCATCAGCGAGGACGTGGCCGCCCGGTTCCGGGTCGCCGGCTGGCATGTCGCCGAGGTGGACGGCCACGACATCGACGCGGTGTCCGCGGCGCTGGCGTTGGCGCGCAAGGACGAACGCCCCTCCTTCATCGCCTGCCGCACCACCATCGCCAAGGGCATTCCGCGCCTGGAAGGCCAGCGCGGCGGGCACAGCGCCCGCCTCTACGAGCAGGACGCCCAGGAGGCCCGCGCGCTGCTCGGCTGGCCCCACGGCCCGTTCGAGGTACCCGCCCCCGTGCTCGACGCCTGGCGCGCGGCCGGACGGCGCGGCGCCGGGGCGCGTGTCGCATGGCGGCAGCGCCTGGATGCCCTGCCCGATGCCGAGCGCCGGGAGTTCTGCCGCGTCATGAACGGCGAACTGCCCGCGGGCTGGCAGCAGGTGCTGCGGGACTACAAGCAGCGCGCCGTGGCAGCGCCCCAGGAGACCGGCGGCATCCTCATCTCGGCCGAGATCAACGAACTGCTCGCGCCCGTGATCCCCGAGCGCATGGTCGGCTGCGCCGACCTGGAGGCGCCGACGAGCCACAAGCGCAGCCTGGCCGCGTTCACCGCCACGGACCGCTCGGGCGCCTACGTGCACTGCGGCGTGCGCGAGCATGTCATGGGCGCCATGGCCAACGGCATGGCCGCGCACGGCGGCATCGTGCCGCTGACCGTGACCTACCTCGCGTTCTCGGACTACGAGCGCCCCGCCATGCGCATGGCCGCGCTCATGGGGCTGCCAGTCAAGTTCGTGTTCAGCCACGACTCCATCGGCATCGGCAAGAACGGCCCCACGCACCAGCCCGTGGAGATCCTGGCCTCGCTGCGCGCCATGCCCAACATGCTGGTGATGCGCCCCGCCGATGCGGTCGAGGCAGCCGAGTGCTGGGAAGCCGCCATGGCCCACGCCACCGGCCCCGTGAGCCTGGTCTTCGCGCGGCAGAACCTGCCCCTGGTGCGCACGGCCCATGCGCCCGAAAACCTCAGCGCGCGCGGCGGCTACGTGCTGCGCGAGGCGGCGTGCGGCGCGCGGCAGGTCACGCTGCTGGCCACGGGCTCCGAAGTGACCCTGGCGCTGGCCGCGCGCGAGGCGCTGGAGCAGGCCGGCATCGCCACGGCCGTCGTCTCCCTGCCCTGCTGGGAACTGTTCGACCAGCAGGACGCCGCCTACCGCCGCGAGGTACTGGGCAGCGGCGTGCGCGTCGGCGTCGAGGCGGCCTGCCGCCTCGGCTGGGACGCCTACCTGGGAGACAGGGGCGGGTTCGTGGGCATGACGGGCTTCGGCGCCTCGGGCCCGGCGGATGCGCTATACAAGCTTTTCGACATCACGCCCGAAGCCGTCGCCCGCGAGGCGCGCCGCCTGCTGGCCGCTTGAAAGAAGGCCCCGCCATGAAGATCGTCTTCCTCGACCGCGAAACCATTTCCCCCCGGACCCACGTGCGCCGACCCGCGTTCGACCACGAGTGGGTGGAATACCCCCGCACCGGCCCCGCCGAGGCGGCCGAGCGCCTGCGCGACGCCGACGTAGCCATCGTCAACAAGGTCAGGCTGACGGCGGACGTGCTCGCCCAGGCACCGCGCCTGCGCCTGATCGCCGTGGCCGCGACGGGCACCGACAACATCGACCTGGCCGCCTGCCAGGCCCGGGGCATCGTGGTCAGCAACATCCGCGGCTACGCCACGCACACGGTGCCGGAGCACACGTTCGCGCTGATCTTCGCGCTGCGGCGCAGCATCTGCGCCTACCGCGACGCCGTGCGCGCGGGCCGCTGGCAGCAGGCGGATCAGTTCTGCTTCTTCGACCACCCGATCCGCGACCTGGCGGGCTCCACGCTGGGCGTTGTCGGCGATGGCGCGCTGGGCCAATCGGTGGCCGCCATGGGCCGGGCGCTGGGCATGCGCGTGCTGATCTCGGGCCACAAGGGCCGCACCGGCCAGGGCCGGCTCTACACCCCGTTCGAGGAGACGCTGCGGCAGGCCGACGTCCTCACGCTGCACTGCCCGCTGAACGATCGCACGCGCAACATGATCGCGGCGCCCGAGTTCGCGCAGATGGAGCGCAGCCCCCTGCTGGTCAACACGGCGCGCGGCGGGCTGGTGGACGAATCGGCCGTGGGCCCCGCGCTGGATGCCGGGCAGATCTCCGGCGCAGCGTTCGACGTGACCAGCGTGGAGCCTCCGCCGGCCGACCACCCGTTCATGGCACTGCTGGACCGCCCCAACTTCATCCTGACGCCCCACGTGGCCTGGGCCAGCGCCGAGGCCATCCAGGCACTCGCAGATCAGTTGATCGACAACATCGAGGCGTTCGTCGCCAGCAGGCCGACGAACGTGGTGGAGCCCAGGGCCTGACATTGGCCTGCTGCCCGGATCAAGCGGGTTCGCCCTGTGCGTGCGTCTGGCAGGCCTGCACGAATGCCGCCAGCGCGGGCGAATGCTGCTGCCCCATGCGCTGCAGCAGCGAAAAATGACGCCATATGCGCGGCAGCAGCGTGGGCAGCAGCACCAGTTCGCCAGCGTCGAGCAGCGGCTGCACCAACACGCGCGACAGGCAGCTGATGCCCAGGCCCTGGGCCACGCAGCGCGCGATGGCCTCGGAGCTGCCCAGCGTGGCGGCCGAGGGCAGCTGGTGCAGGCGCGGCAGCAGCGCATGCTCGACCATCTCGCGCGTGCCCGATCCCTGCTCGCGCAGCAGCCAGCGCGCGCCGCGCAATGCGGCCGGCCCCAGCGGCCGGGCCCGCGCAGCCTGCGCCAGCGGATCGTGCGGCGCCGCGACGATGACCAGTTCGTCGCGCCGCCAGGGCCGCACCTGCAGCCCCTGCCAGTGGCTGGCGCCCTCGATCAGTCCCAGGTCGGCATCGAGCGCCTGAACGGCCTGGGCCACCTCGCGCGTGTTGCCGATCTGCAGGTCTACGCTCACCTGCGGGTGGCTGCGCGCAAATGCCGCCAGCACATGCGGCAGCACATAGCTGCCGATGGTGGTGCTGGCCGCCACGCGCAGGCGCACCGACAGGCCCGCGCCCTGCGCGCCAAAGGCTTGCTCGATGGCGCGCGCCTGCTCCAGCAGCGCCAGCGCCTGGGGCAGCAGCGCACGCCCGGCGTCGTTGAGCACCAGGCCGCGGCCCACGCGCTCGAACAGGGGCGCGCCCAGGCACTGCTCCAGCTGCTGCAGCGCCGCGCTCGTGGCCGACTGCGACAAGGCCACCACCTGGGCCGCGGCCACCGTGGAGCCGCTTTGCGCCACGGCGTTGAAGATCTCGATCTGGCGCAAGCTTAGATGGAGCATGGTATCAACCGGTTTTACAGGTAGGTTTTACATAAATTATTAGTTATACAAATATAACTATTTTTTCTAGAGTCGGCACCAGCCGTACCGGCCCATTGCGCCGCGGCTGCCACCATGACCCTTGCCTCACACCCCTCCTCCACCCTTGCCTCCTTAACCGGCAGTCCGGTACGCTGGCTGCCGGGGCTGCTGCTGATCGGCGCCATGGCGGCCGCCGCGCTGTGGCTGGCAGGGCAGCCCTTCTTCGCCCGGCATGGCCTGGGCATGCTGACGCTGGCCATCGTGCTCGGCCTTCTACTGGGCAATACCGTGTACCCGCGCCTGGACCAGGCCTGCGGCCCCGGCGTGGGCCTGGCCAAGCAGCAGTTGCTGCGCGCGGGCATCGTGCTGTATGGCCTGCGCTTGACCTTCCAGGACATCGCCGTCATGGGCTGGGGCGGCGTCGCCGTGGACGCCCTGGTGCTGGCCAGCACCTTCGGGCTGGCCAGTTGGCTGGGCCAGCGCGTCCTGGGGCTGGACCGGCGCACCACGCTGCTCGTCGGCGCGGGCAGCTCCATCTGCGGCGCGGCCGCCGTGCTGGCGACGGCGCCCGTGGTCAAGGGACGCGCCCAGGATGTGGCCGTCGCCGTGGCCACCGTGGTGGTGTTCGGCACGCTGGGCATGTTCCTGTATCCCGCGCTGTACCACTGGAACGCCTCCTGGGACTGGATAGACATGAATGCGCAGCAATACGGCCTCTACGTGGGCGCCACGGTACACGAGGTAGCGCAGGTGGTGGCCGCGGGCGCAGCCATCGGCCCCGAAGCCGCCGCCACCGCCGTGATCGCCAAGATGACGCGCGTGATGATGCTGGCGCCCTTCCTGCTCGTCCTGTCCTTCTTCCTGGCGCGCGCACGGCACGGCGCGGCTGCAGGCCAGAAGGATGCAGGCGGCAGCCGGGCCATCACCATTCCCTGGTTTGCCCTGGGCTTCGTGGCCATGGCCGGCGTGAACTCGCTGGACATGCTGCCCGATGCGGTGGTGCGGGCCGGCGTGCGCCTGGACGACCTGCTGCTGGCCATGGCCATGGCGGCCCTGGGCCTCACCACCCATGTGCGCGCAGTGCGCGCCGCGGGACTCAGGCCGCTGCTACTGGCCGCCGCGCTGTTTGCCTGGCTGCTGGGGGCGGGGCTGCTGCTGAGCCGTTACCTGCCGCAGTGGCCTTGAATCAGGGCCGCTGCATGCGGCAGGTGCTGGGCATCTGCGCCTTGTCCGCCGGGATCTGCCGCACCACGCGGAAGCCGTAGCCCGAGCCCTCCACGTCGAACTTCACGCCCGGCGCATCCAGCCGGTCCATCACGCCCACGACGAGGGGTTGCTGGAACTGGTGGTCCTGCGCGCGCATGCGGCCCGCCTGGCCGTACAGGGTCACGCTGGCGTGCTCCAGCGCGCGCGCCACTGGCAGCGCGTCGGTGCTGCCGGCCTGCTGCATGGCCTGGGCCAGGGCCTCGACCATGAGCTGCATGCGCATGTGCACGTAGTCGTCCTGCGGCTGCGGGAAGCGTGCGCGGAAGGCCCGGTAGAAGTCCTCGCTGCCCTTCGTGGGCAGGTTGGGCAGCCAGTCGGCCACGGCCACCACCTTGCCAACGCCGGCGTCGCCCAGGGCGGCGGGCGCGCCCAGGGCGTTGCCGTAGAAGGTGTAGAACATGCCGTCGTAGCCCACCTCGCGCGCGGCCTTGACGAGCAGCGTGAGGTCGTTGCCCCAGTTGCCGGTGATAACGGCCTGCGCGCCGCTGGCCTTGATCTTGACGGCATAGGGCGCGAAGTCCTTCACGCGGCCCACAGGGTGTAGTTCGTCGCCGACGACCGCGACGTCGGGGCGCTGGGCGGCCAGCTGCCGGCGGGCCTCGCGCAGCACGGCCTGGCCGAAGCTGTAGTCCTGGCCGATCAGGTAGACGCTCTTGAGCGCCCGGTCCTCGCGCATCACGTCCATGAGCGCGGCCATTCGCATGTCGGCATGGGCGTCGAAGCGGAAGTGCCAGAAGCTGCACTTGTCGTTCGTGAGCGCGGGATCGACCGCCGAGTAGTTGAGGAACACCACGCGCCTGCCCGGCTCGCGCTGGTTGTGCTTGTTGATGGCCTCGATGAGCGCGGCGGCCGTGGCCGAGGAATTGCCCTGCAGCACGAAGTGCGCCCCATCGTCAATGGCCGCGCGCAGGGCCGACAGCGCCTCCTCGTTCGTGCCCTTGCTGTCGTAGCGCGCCAGCTGCAGCGGCTTGGCGCCGCCCGGCAGCGGCACGCCGCCGCGCGCGTTCACGCGCTCCATGGCCCAGACGATGTTGCGGAATACCGCCTCGCCAGTGTTGGCAAAGCTGCCGGACAGGCTTTCGATGAGCGCGACCCTGATGGGCGCGCCGGTGGCGGACCGGGGCTGGGCGCCGACAGCCAGGGGCAGCAGCGCCAGAGCACAGGCGCGGATGGCCTGGCGGCGTGACGGAAGGGGCATGGGAAGACTCAAGGAGAAGAAAAGGAGGCCCACTACTGGGCCATGAGCTGCTCGATGGACTGCGGCGCCGGCTGCTCCGCTGGCGCATCGGCCGCCGCCGCGCGCTCCTGCTGGGGCAACTGGCTGGCGCTGGCGGCGGGCTCCGGCACGGCGGCCGTGGTGGCCGGCGCCGGCGCCGGCGCCGGCGCGGGGGCAGTGGCCACTGGCACCGGCAACTGTACGCTGGCGGTGCCGGCGGGCGCCATGGGCACGTAGCGCTCGAAGAGCTGGAAGAAGCGTTCGTAGAATTGCACGTCGGTGATGGTCTCGCTGCCCACCTTGACCAGGGTGTCGTCAGTGGCGGAGACGGGCAGCGACACCGAGCCTATGCCGCCCACGCCCAGCGAGGCCGAGTTGTTGACCTTCTTGATCACGTAGCGATCCTGCAGCGCGCTGGCGAAGGCCGAGGTGCGCACGTCCCCCTGCCCCTCGGGGGCGCAGACCACGCGCATTTCCACCTCGTAGTGCACGTCGGCCTGGGGCTGGTAGTACTTGCGCCCGGCCACCATCTCGGCGCTGGCCGTGTTCACCAGGTAGCCCTGGCTCAGCAACGCGCGGCGCGCGGCCTCGCAGGTGCGCGCCTGCGAGGCCAGGACATGGCGCGTGTGCATGCTGGTACTGTCGAAGTCGTTGGGGGTGAATTGCAGGTTGCGCTCCAGCCCAGGCATGGCCTCGGGCAGCCGCGCGCAGCCCGCCAGTAGAAGGGCGCAGGCCAGCAGGCCCGGGCGCCGGCCCAGGGGCGTGGAAGGAAGGGGCAGGAATCGAATCACGGGAGCCAAGCAAAAAAATCCGCAGCAGGGCCGCATTGTGAATGCCCGTCGCACAGGCGCCGGGCAAGCGCCCGGACAGCCTCTTTTTTACTATCGAATAATGAGCTAGAAGCGCTTTTCCACAAAGCGCAGAGGGCATATTTTACGAATAACCCTATTCATGGCGCAGTGCCTCGATGGGATCGAGCCGCGCCGCGCGCCGCGCGGGGAAGAAGCCGAACAGCACGCCTATGCCCGCCGAGAACACGAAGGACAGCAGGTTCACGCCCGGGTGGAACACGTAGGGTATGCCCATGGCCTTGGACAGCGCCACGGACGCCCCCGCGGCCAGCACGATGCCGATGAGCCCGCCCAGCGCCGCCAGTACCACGGCCTCGATGAGGAACTGCATGAGCACCTCGCGCTCGAGCGCGCCTATGGCCAGGCGCAGGCCGATCTCGCGCGTGCGCTCGGTCACGCTCACCAGCATGATGTTCATGATGCCTATGCCGCCCACCAGCAGGCTCACGGCGGCCACGGCGCCCAGCAGCGTGGTCATGACGCGCGTGGTGCCCGAGAAGGTGTCGGCCAGCTGCTTGGTGTCGAGCACGTTGAAGTTGTCGTCGTCGGACTCCGAGAGCTTGCGCCGCTCGCGCAGCAGCTCGGTCAGGCTGGACTTCACGCGCTCGGGGTCGCTGCCGTCCTGCATCGACACCAGCAGCGTGGGCACGCGCGTGCTGCCGATCACGCGGCGCTGCAGCGTCTTGAGCGGCAGCAGCACCAGGTCGTCCTGATCGTTGCCGAACGCGCCCTGCCCCTTGGAAGCGAGCACGCCCACCACCTCGCACGAGAACTGGCGCACGCGCACGCGCTCGCCCAGCACGTCGGCGCCGGCGCCGAACAGCTCGCGGCGCACTGTCTGGCCTATGAGGCACACGGCCGCGCCCACGCGCTGCTCGTCGCTGGTGAATTCGCGCCCGCTCGCGAGCGTCCAGCTGCCCGTCTGCAGCCAGGCGTTGGTGCTGCCCAGCACGCTGGTGGTCCAGTTGCGCCCGCCCGCCACGGCGGTGGCGCTGGTGCGCGCCTCGGGCGCGACGGCCAGGATGCCGCCAATCTGCTGCGCGATGGCGTCGGCATCCACGTCCTTGAACGCGGGCGCGCCGCTGCCGCCGCCCGGCCCCATGCGCTGGCCCGGGCGCACCTGCAGCAGGTTGGTGCCCAGGCTGGCGATCTGGGCCTGCACGGCCAGCGTGGCGCCGTTGCCCAGCGTGACCATGGTGATCACCGCGCTCACGCCGATCACGATGCCCAGCACGGTGAGGAAGGAGCGCATCAGGTTGCGCCTTATGGAGCGCAGCGCGAGCAGCAGGGAGTTGAGCAGCATCATGGCGCCATCGCCTCCTGCGCCAGCGCATAGGGGCGCGGGTTGCGCGTGTCGCTGTCGATGCGGCCATCGACGAAGCGCACGATGCGCCTCGCGTACTGCGCCATCTCCGGTTCGTGCGTGACCATGAGCACGGTGATGCCCTGCTCGGCATTGAGGCGCCATAGCAGTTCCATGATCTCGCGGCTGCGCTGCGTATCCAGGTTGCCCGTGGGCTCGTCGGCCAGCAGCACGGCGGGCTCGCTGACGATGGCGCGCGCGATCGCCACGCGCTGCTGCTGCCCGCCCGACAGCTCGGCGGGCGTGTGGTGCTCCCAGCCCTTGAGGCCCACCGACTCCAGCGCGCGCGCAGCGGCCGCATGGCGCGCCGCCGCGCTCTCGCCGCGGTAGAGCAGCGGCAGCTCCACGTTCTCCTGCGCCGAGGTGCGCGCCAGCAGGTTGAAGCCCTGGAACACGAAGCCCATGAAGCGCCGGCGCAGCCGCGCGCGGTCGTCGCGCGACAGCGACTGCACGGGCACGCCGCGGAACAGGTAGCTGCCCACGCTGGGCCGGTCCAGGCAGCCGATCACGTTCATGGCCGTGGACTTGCCCGAGCCGCTCGGGCCCATGATGGCCACGAACTCGCCGCCGGCGATGTCCAGGTCCACGCCCTTGAGCGCCTGGAAGGCCAGCGCGCCCTCGCCATAGACCTTGGTGATGCCACGCAGGCGGATCAGCGGCTGCGCATCGGCCAGCGCACCCATGGGCGCATTCATGAGCGCGCCCCCGCGGCGAGCTGGTCGGTGATGACCTGCATGCCCGGCTGCAGCGCGTCGCTCTCGACCTCGGTCACGCGCCCGTCGCTGATGCCCACCTTGACGTGGATGGCCCTGGGCGCGCCGTCCTCCAGCACCCAGATCTGGCGCAGCGCGGCGCCGCCCTTGGCGCCGCCCTCCCCTCTGCGCTGGCCCGCCGAGCGCGGCATGCGCGGCATGAGCTGGCCCATGATGCCGCCGCCGGCCTTGTCGCCGCTGGCCGCCGGCCCCGGCACGGCGGCGCCGACCGCGGCCACGGGCGTGAAGCGCAGGGCCGTGTTGGGCACGGTGAGCACGTCGTTCCTCTCGGTGGAGGTGATGGTGGCCGCGGCCGTCATGCCGGGGCGCAGGCTCAGGTCGGCGTTGTCCACCTCCAGGTAGGTGATATAGGTCACCACGTTGTCGGTCTTGATGGAGCCGAAGGCCACGCGCGTGGTGCGCGCCGGATAGGGCCGCGAAGGGTAGGCGCTGACGGTGAAGCTGGCCTGCTGGCCCGGTTGCACGGCGCCCACGTCGGCCTCGTCCACGCTCACCTCCAGGCGCAGCCGGGACAGGTCCTCGGCCAGCGTGAGCAGCGTCACCGCCTGCAGCGACGCGGCCACGGCGTTGCCCGGCTCCACCGCGCGCGACAGCACCACGCCATCGATGGGCGAGCGGATCGAGGCCTTGGTGACGTTGGTCTCGTCGGTGGCCAGGGCGGCCCTGGCGTCCTGCACGCTGGCGTGCGCGGCGGCCTCGTCGGCCAAGGCGCGGTCGTAGGCGGCACGGCCTGTGTCGAGCTCCGCGGCCGAAGGCACCTTGCCGCCCGACAGGCGCGCCACCTCTTCGAGCCGCGCGAGGCTCGCGCGCGCCTCCTTGACGGTGGCCGCGGCCTGCGCCAGCCGCGCCTGCGCCGACGCCACGGAGGCGCGCGAGCGCAGCACCTGCGCTTCGAGCTTGGTGGTGTCCAGCTCCACCAGCACCTGGCCCTTCTTGACGGCGTCGTTCACGTCCACCAGCACGCGGCGCACCGTACCCGAGAGCTCGCTGCCGATGTTCACCGAGCGCGTGGGCTGCAGCGTGCCGTTGGCGGCCACGGTCAGCTTGACCTGGCCGCGCTGCACCGGCTGCGTGACGTAGCGCGGCGCGGCCTTGGCGCGCTTGCCGGCCTGCCAGTACCACCAGCCGCCGGCCGCGGCCGCCAGCGCCAGCACGGCGAGCCAGAGGGTGATGCTCTGCCACCAGCGCCGGCCCAGGCCGTCGCCCAGGAGGGACTGCAGGTCCTGCGCGGCGGGCGCGGCGGGGTTGGTCGTTCGTTTCTCTGTCATGGTTCCTGTCCTTGGGGCCCTGCCTCCCTGGGGGCCTGCCAGCCGCCGCCCAGCGCCTTGTACAGGCGCACGTGGTTGGTGCTCGCGCTGGCCACCGTGCCGGCCACGCCGTCCTGCGCCGTCAGCAGCGTGCGCTGCGTGTCCAGCACCGTCTGGAAATCCACCAGGCCGCTGGCGTACTGGTGCTGCGCCAGCAGCGCCGCGTTGCCCGCCGCCTCGGCGGCGGCCTCCAGGCGCGCGAGCCGCTCGCGGTCACCCTGCAGCGCCACCAGGGCGTCCTCCACGTCCTTGAGCGCACCCAGCACCGCGGCCTCGTAGCCCACGCGCGCCTGCTCCAGCGCCGCCTCCTGCGCGCGCACCTGGGCGCGCAGCGCGCCGCCGTCGAACACCGGCAGCGACACGCTGGCCAGCAGCGAGGCCGCCGTAGCGCCGCCGCCCGTGAGCGCGCCCAGCGAAAGCGCCTTCAGGCCCAGCGTTCCGCCCAGGCGCAGGCTGGGCAGGCGCTGGGCCTCGGCCTGGGCCACGCGTTCCCAGGCGGCGCGCACGCCCAGCTCTGCCTGACGCACGTCGGGGCGCTGGCGCAGCGTGTCGGCGGGGAAGGCCAGCGCCAGTTCGGCGGGGGCCTGCGGCACGGGCGCGCTGGCGGCCAGGGCCTGGTCCAGCGCCGCGGGCGGCTGGCCGGTGAGCACCGCCAGCGCATGGCGCGCCTGGGCCATACCCGCCTGCAGCGCGGGCAGCTGGGCAGCCGTCTGCTCGACGATAGTGCGCGCCTGCTGCTCGGCCACCGCGCTGGCCAGGCCTGCCTGCACGCGCCACCCGGTGATCTGCGCCGTCTCACGCTGCGCCGCCAGGTTGCTCTCGGCGATCTGCAGGCGCTGCTGCTGGCTGCGCAGGCTGATGTAATTCACGGCCACCTCGGCCGCCAGCGCCACCTGGGCGGCGGCCACGCCCGCCTCGGCCGCCAGCAGGTCGGCTTCGCCGGCGCGCACGCCGCTCGCGATGCGGCCGAACAGGTCGGGCTCCCAGCTCGCGTCCAGCCCCAGCTGGAAGCTGTTGCCCGTGGCGCCGTTGCTGCGGCTGCGCTGCGCCGAGCCCGAGGCGTCCAGCGACGGCAGCATCCCCGCCGCCTGCACGTCGCGCTGGGCGCGTGTCTGCTCCACGGCCGCACGGGCGCTGCGCACGCTGGTGTGGGCCTGCAGCGCCTGGGTGACCAGGCCCGTGAGCTGCGCATCGCCCAGCTGCTGCCACCATTGGGTGAGGTCGTCCGCGGGCCGCGCGGCAGGCGCCTGCACCGCGCCCTGGCCGGCCCAGGCGCCGGGTACCGGCACGCTGCCGTCCGGCGCCGGCGGCAGGCGCGTGGCGCAGCCGGCCAGCACCAGGGCCGCGAGCAGCGGCGCGCACATGCGCGGCGCGGGCCATGGGCGGGAAGAGTCGGAAGGATCGGAAGGCGGGGCAGGCAGCATGCTGCGCATTGTTACAACACAGTTTGTAGCCCCCGCCAGCGCGGGATGAACTTTTGTAAAGGTCAGGACGCGATCGCGTCCAGCGGCCAGCGCGGCTTCACGTCGAATGCGTAGTTGCGATTGGCCTGCTGCTGGCCCGACTGCAGCCGCATGGCCGCGGCCATGGCGATCATGGCGCCGTTGTCGGTGCACAGGTGCAGCTCGGGGTAGTGCACGCGCACCCGGCGCGCCGCGCAGGCGGCGTCGAGTTGCTCGCGCAGCAGCCGGTTGGCGCCCACGCCGCCGGCCACCACCACGCGCCGCATGCCGGTCTGGTCGATGGCCGCCAGGGTCTTCCTGACCAGCACCTCGACGATGGCGGCCTGCGTGCTCGCGGCCAGGTCGGCCTTGCGCGCCGCCAGTTCATCGCCCAGCTTCTTCGCCTGCGTGAGCACGGCGGTCTTGAGCCCGGCGAAGGAGAAATCCAGGTCGCCGCTGTGCAGCAGCGGCCGCGGCAGCTTGAAGGCCTTGGCGTCGCCCTGCTCTGCCAGGCGCGACAGCGCCGGCCCGCCGGGGTAGCCCAGGCCCAGGAGCTTGGCCGACTTGTCGAAGGCCTCGCCGGCCGCGTCGTCTATGGTCTCGCCCAGGATCTCATAACGGCCCACGCCGTCCACGCGCATGAGTTGGGTGTGCCCGCCCGAGACCAGCAGCGCGACGAAGGGGAACTCGGGCGGATCGCTGCTCAGGAACGGCGACAGCAGATGCCCTTCGAGGTGATGCACGCCCAACACGGGCCTGTCGAGCGCGGCTCCCAGGGCGCAGGCCACGCCCGCGCCCACCAGCAGCGCGCCCGCCAGGCCCGGCCCGCGCGTGTAGGCCACAACGTCCACGTCGGCCAGGCGCTGGCCCGCCTCTGCCAGGACCGCTTCGGTCAGCGGCAGCACGCGACGGATGTGGTCGCGGCTGGCCAGCTCGGGCACCACGCCGCCGTAGTCCTGGTGCATCGCTATCTGGCTGTGCAGCGCATGCGCGAGCAGCGTGGGAACGGCATCGCCGCCCCGCCCACGCACAAGGGCCACGCCGGTTTCGTCGCAGGAGGATTCGATGCCCAGGATCAGCAGACTCATGCCTGCGAGTGTAGTCCGGGGCTCAGCGTGCACCCGTGATGTAGCGCTCCATCTCGGTGATGATGAACTGCTGCTCGGAGATCACGCTCTTGACCAGGTCGCCGATGGACACCAGCCCCACCACGCGCCCCTCGTCCACCACGGGCAGGTGACGCAGGCGGTTTTCCGTCATCAGGGCCATGCATTGCTCGGCGCTGTGCGAGGGGTGCACGAAGCGCACCGCGCGCGTCATGACCTCGCGCACGGGCGTGTCGACCGAGGCGCGGCCGAGCAGCACCACCTTGCGGGCGTAGTCGCGCTCGGTAAAGATGCCCGCGATCTGCTCGCCCTCCATGACCAGCAGCGCGCCGATGTGCTTCTCGGCCATGAGCCGCAGGGCGGCGAGCACAGTGTCCGATGGCGCGACGCAGTGCACCTGCGCGTCGGGCTTGGACTTGAGAATTTCTGCAACGGTTGTCATGGCGGCCTCCCAGGCTGTGAAGTGAAGCGAAAGCTTAGCCGAAAGTGCCCGCCGAACCGATGCCGAGATGCAAACGGATACCGCTCAGCGCCGCCCGCCCAGCAGGTTGGCACCGATCTTGACCAAATCCCCCAGACCCACCTGGCCGTCGCCGTCCTGGTCCAGCAGGCTGCCCAGCAGGTCGCCGCCCGGCGTGCCCGTGCGCTGGGCGCGGGCGCGCTCCTGGCCGAGCATCTGCCCGAGGCCGCCCGCATCCATGCCGCTGGAGCTCACGCGCTGCGCGAGGAAGGACATGACGATGGGCGCCAGCATCTGCAGCAGCCGGCCGGCATCCACCCCCTGGCCCGTGCTCTGGCCCAGGGCGGACTCGGCCCGCTCGCGGCTGCCGCCGAAGATATGGCCCAGGATGGCCGCGCCGGCATCGCCGCCCAGGGCCGCGCCGCCGCCGCCGAGCAGGGAGCCCAGCAGCCCGCCCAGGTCCATGGCCGGCTGGGGCGCGGCGGGCATGTGGTCGCGCTGCAGCGCACCGAACAGGGATTCGGCGCCCTGCGCATCCTGCGCGTTGCGGCCCAGGGCGCCCAGCAGCATCGGCAGCGCCATGGCCACGGCGCTTTGCGTTTCAGCGTGGCCGGTGCCCAGTTGCCGGGAGATGTCCTGCAGGGGCGCACCCTGCAGTTGCTGCATCAGCTGTTCGGCCAGCAGCGGCGTGGAGTCGGGGGTATTCATGGTGGCGTTCCTTCCATAGAAGCGGCGCGCACGGGCCGCACGCCCACATGGTATGCCGGCCCGCGCCGGCCGTGCGGGACATGCCGCCGCCCGCGACCGAAGTTGACAATCGCGGTCGGCTATTCTTCAACTTTGATAGCTATTAGCGCTTACCCCATAAGCACTACGCGCATTTTCCCTTTAAATTTCCGGCGCGTACCGCGCGCAGCCTTGCATGGCGCGGCGCACCCCTGCGGCCTGAGGCGCATACCCTGGAGAATGTAAAGAAAAATGAAGAGATACCTCCCGGGGAGCAGTCCTGGCACCGATGTGCGACATTCTGTGTTCGGCCGGGGCCTGCCCCCGGCCCGCTCGACGTTCCGCCCCCGTCGGCCTCACCGAGACCCACTGCGTTCCGCACCCATGACCTCCGCGATCTGCGACAGCCCTGCACTGGTCCCCGCCTCCCCTCCGCGCACCGTTCCCTTTCCCGGCCTGGCCTGCATCCTGGCGCTGTCCCTGCTGCTCGCCGCCTGCGGCGACAAGAACGCCAAACCCGCCGCCGCAGAGCAGCCGCCCGAGGTCGGCGTGGTCACGCTGCAGCCCGAGCGCCGGGTGGTGACCACCGAGCTGCCGGGCCGCACCACGGCTTTCCTCTCGGCCGAGATCCGCCCTCAGGTCGGCGGCATTGTGCAAAAGCGCCTCTTCACCGAAGGCGCGCGCGTGGCGGCCGGCCAGGTGCTCTACCAGCTCGATCCTGCGCCCTACGAGGTGGCGCTGGCCAGTGCCGAGGCGCAGCTCGCCCGGGCTCGCGCCACGCTGAACACGGCCCGGACCAACGCCCGGCGCAATGCCGAGCTGGTGAAGATCGACGCCGTCAGCCGGCAGGTGTACGACGACAGCCAGGCCGCGGTGGCGCAGGCGCAAGCCGACGCGGGCGTGGCCGCCGCCGCCGTGGAGGCGGCGCGCATCAACCTGGGCTACACGCGCATCAAGTCGCCCATCGCGGGGCTGACCACCACGTCGGCGGTCACGCCGGGCGCGCTGGTCACGGCCAACCAGGCGGCGGCGCTGACCACGGTGTCGCAGATCGATCCGCTCTACGTGGACGTGACACAGTCGAGCAGCGAGGTGCTGCGCCTCAAGGGCGATCTGGCCGCCGGCCGCTTCAAGCGCGAGGGCAAGGGCGACGCGCGCGTGGCCATCAAGCTCGACGACGGCAGCACCTACGCGCAGGAGGCCGTGCTGCGCTTCAGCGGCGTACAGGTGAACCCCGCCACGGGCGCGATCACGCTGCGCGCCGTGGTGCCCAACCCCAACGGGCTGCTGATGCCCGGCATGTACGTGCGCGCCGTGCTGGAGGCGGGAGTGAACGAGCAGACCCTGCTCGCGCCGCAGCAGGCCGTGACGCGCGACCCCGCGGGCAACCCGAGCGTGCTGGTCGTCACGCCCGAGAACAAGGTCGAGCGCCGCCGCATCGCGACCGGCGCGGCCGTGGGCAACCGCTGGGAGGTGCTCTCGGGCCTGGCCGCTGGCGAGCGGGTCCTGGTGGATGGCGCACAGCGCGCGCGCCCCGGCGACACGGTGCGCCCCGTGCCCTGGGCGCCCAAGGCGCGGCAGGGCACGTCGGCCCAGGCCTCCCAGCCCGCTCCCCAGCCCTGAGGAACGGCCATGGCGCAGTTCTTCATCAACCGCCCCGTCTTCGCGTGGGTGCTGTCCATCGTCATCATGCTCGCGGGCGGGCTGTCCATCTTCACGCTGCCGCTGGAGATGTACCCCGAGATCGCGCCGCCGCGCGTGACCCTCAACACCACCTACACCGGCGCCTCGGCCGAGACGGTGGAGAACTCCGTCACCCAGGTGATCGAGCAGCAGCTCAAGGGCCTGGACAGGCTGCTCTACATGAGCTCCACGAGCGACTCGGCGGGCCGCTCGCGCACCACGCTCACCTTCGCGCCCGGCGCCAACATCGACGTGGCCCAGGTGCAGGCGCAGAACAAGCTGCAGGGCGCGATGAACCGCCTGCCCGACGCCGTGAAGAGCCGCGGCGTTTTCGTGAACAAGGGCGGGCAGGACTACCTCGTGACCTACGTGTTCACCTCGCCCGACCCGAACGTGTCGCAGGTGACCATAGGCGACTACCTGACCAGCAACGTGGTGGACGTGATCGCGCGCGTGGACGGCGTGGGCGACGTGACCGTGTTCGGCACCAACTACGCCATGCGCATCTGGATGAACCCTGCGCTCATGGAGAAGTACGCGCTCATGCCGTCCGACCTCGTGAACGCGCTCAACGCGCAGAACGCGCAGGTCTCGGCCGGGCAGCTTGGGACATTGCCCGCGGTGCCGGGGCAGATGCTCAACGCCACGGTCACCGCGCGCTCCAAGCTCACGAGCGTGCAGGAGTTCAAGGACATCGTGCTCAAGTCCGCGCCCGACGGTTCGGTGGTCACCATGGCCGACGTGGCGCGCGTGGAGCTCGCGGCCGACTCGCTCACGGTGCGCTCCATCCTCAACGGCCAGCCCGGCGCGGGCCTCGGCATCGTGCTGGCCGATGGCGCCAACGCCATGCAGGTGGCCGACGCGGTGGCCAGGAAGATCGCCGAGCTCGCACCCTACTTCCCTGACGGCATCACGGGCTTCGTGAGCTCGGACACCACGCCCTTCGTGCGCGCCTCGATCAAGGAGGTGATCAAGACGCTGGGCGAGGCCATGGTGCTCGTGACGCTGGTGATGTTCCTCTTCCTGCAGAACTTCCGCGCCACGCTGATCCCGGCGATCGCCGTGCCCGTGGTACTGCTGGGCACGCTGGGCGTGCTCTCGGCCATGGGCTACTCCATCAACATGCTGACCATGTTCGCGCTGGTGCTGGCCATCGGCCTGCTGGTGGACGACGCCATCGTGGTGGTCGAGAACGTCGAGCGCGTGATGAGCGAGCAGGGCCTGCCCCCGAAGGAGGCCACGCGCAAGTCCATGAAGGAGATCACGCCCGCGCTCGTGGGCATCGGCCTCACGCTGTCGGCCGTGTTCGTGCCCATGGCGTTCTTCGCGGGCTCGGTGGGCGTGATCTACCGGCAGTTCTCGATCACCATCGTCGCTGCCATGGGGCTGTCGGTGTTCGTGGCGCTCACGCTCACGCCCGCGCTGTGCGCGTCGCTGCTCAAGCCCATGGCGCACGAGCGCACGGTGCGGCGCGGCCCGCTGGGCTGGGTCGACCGCTTCTTCATCTGGTTCAACCACCACTTCGACCGCAGCGCCACGCGCTACCAGGGCACGGTGGCGCGGCTGCTGCGCCGCACGGGCCGCATGATGGTGCTGTTCGGCGCGGTGCTGGCGGCGGTGGCCTTCATGTTCCACCGCCTGCCCACCTCGTTCCTGCCCAACGAGGACCAGGGCTTCGTCGGGGCCACCGTCACGCTGCCCTCGGGCGCGACCGACGCGCGACTGATGGAGGTGATGGACCAGATACGCCTGTACTTCAAGGACAAGCCCGAGGTCTTCAGCACCAATGCCATCCTGGGCAACAACGGCAACCAGAGCTCGGGCAACATGTGGATACGCCTCACGCCCTGGGACAAGCGGCCGCTGCCCAGCCAGTCGGCCGAGGCCATCGCCAACCAGGCCACCAAGGATCTGGCCAGCATCCGCGACGCGCGCGTCTTCGTCACGCTGCCGCCGGCCGTGCGCGGCCTGGGGTCCAGCGCGGGCATCAACTTCGTGCTCAAGGACCTGAACGGCCTGGGCCACGATGCGCTGATGAAGGCCATGAACGACGTGATCGCCGCCTCGCGCAAGGAGCCAGCCATCATCAACATGCGCACCACGGGCTTCGACGACACGTCCGAGCTGAAGGTGGAGATCGACGACCGCAAGGCCGCCGCGCTCGGCGTGTCGGTGGCCGACATCAACGGCGTGCTCTCCAGCGCGCTGGGCGGCACCTACGTGAACGACTTCGTGCACTACGGCCGCGTCAAGCGCGTCTACATCCAGGGCGACGCGCCCTCGCGCATGCTGCCGCAGGACATCGCCCAATGGTCGGTGCGCAACCGCGACGGGCAGATGGTGCGCTTCTCGGCCTTCGCCACCACCAGCTGGGGCAACGGCTCGCCGCAGCTCATGCGCTACAACGGCAGCCCGGCGCTGGAGATGCAGGCCAACACGCCGCCCGGCGCGAGCTCGGGCGACGCCATGGCCGCCGTGGAGCGCATCATGGCCACCATGCCGCCCGGCATCGGCTTCGAGTGGACGGGCGCCTCGCTGCAGGAGCGCCAGTCGGGCTCGCAGGCGCCCATGCTGTACGCCGTCTCCATCCTGTTCGTGTTCCTGTGCCTGGCCGCGCTGTACGAGAGCTGGAGCGTACCCTTCTCGGTCATGCTGGCCGTACCGCTGGGCGTGATCGGGGCGCTGGCCGCCACCTACGGGCGCGGCCTGGCCAACGACGTGTACTTCCAGGTCGGGCTGCTGACCACCGTGGGCCTGGCCTCGAAGAACGCCATCCTGATCGTGGAGTTCGCCGTGCAGCTGCAGGAGCGCGGGCGCAGCCTGATCGACGCCACCGTCGAGGCCGTGCGCCTGCGCCTGCGGCCCATCCTCATGACCTCGCTGGCCTTCGGCTTCGGCGTGCTGCCGCTGGCCATCGGCACCGGCGCCGGTGCGGGCGGGCGCCGGGCCATCGGCACCGCCGTGCTCGGCGGCATGGTGTTTTCCACGCTGCTGGGCATCTTCTTCGTGCCCGTGTTCTTCCTGATCGTGCGGCGCCTGTTCACCTCGCGCGGCGCGCCCGCGCACACCCCCCAGCCGGAGGCCGCGCCATGATCCCCCGCCGCGCCCTGCTGGCCGCGCCGCTGGCGCTGGCGGCCTGCACCTCGCTCGCGCCCGACTACCAGGCCCCCGCCCTGCCCGTGCCGCCCACCATGGGCGCCGCGCAGCCGCCGATTGCCGCACAGGCGCCGGACCCGGCGCACGAAGCCACGCTGCACGTGACCGAGGCCGGGCCCCTGCCCTGGAGCGACTTCGTGCAGGAGCCGCGCCTGCGCGAGGTGGTGGCCCTCGCGCTGGCCCACAACCGCGACCTGCGCATGGCGGCGCTGGCCATCGAGCGCGCGCGCGCGCAGTACGGCATAGAGCGCTCCGCCCTCTTTCCCGCCGTGAACGCCACGGGCGCCGGCGCCCGCAGCCGCACGGCCGACGACCTGACCACCGCCGGGCGCCCCAACACCACGGGCCAGTACAGCGCCCAGCTCGGCTTCAGCAGCTACGAGCTCGACTTCTTCGGGCGCGTGCGCAGCCTGAACGACGCCGCGCTGCAGGAGTTCTTCCGCGTGGCCGAGAACCGCCGCAGCGTGCAGCTGAGCCTGGTGGCCGAGGTCATGAACGCCTGGCTCATGCTCGATGCCGACGCCCGCCGCCTGCAGCTGGCGCGCGAGACCCTGCGCACGCGCCAGCAGGCGCTGGACCTCACGCGCCGCAGCTTCGAGCTGGGCGCCACGTCGGCCCTGGCCCTGGCGCAGGCCCAGACGAGCGCCGATACCGCGCGCGTGGACGCGGCCGCCTTCGCATCGCAGGTCGCGCGCGACCGCAACGTTCTCGCGCTGCTGGCGGGCACGAGCGTGCCCGATGCGCTGCTGCCCGCCAGCGTGGCGTCCGTCCTGCCCGGCGCGGGCAAGGTCCCCGAGCTGCTCCCGCCCCCGGCGCCTGCCACGGCGCTGCTGGGCGTCGCGGCAGACCTGCCCTCCAGCGTGCTGCTGCACCGCCCGGACCTGCGCGCGGCCGAGCATGCGCTGCGCGGCAGCTACGCCAGCATCGGCGCGGCGCGCGCGGCTTTCTTCCCGTCCATCACGCTCACGGCATCGGTGGGCACGGCCAGCAACGCGCTGTCGGGCCTGTTCGGCGCGGGCAACGGCACCTGGACGTTCGCGCCCCAGATCCGCCTGCCGATCTTCGACGCCGGGCGCAACCAGGCCAACCTGCGCGTGGCCGAGGTCGCGCGCGACACCGCGCTGGCCCAGTACGAGAAGGCCATACAGACGGCCTTCCGCGAGGTTGCCGACACGCTGGCCGAACGCGCCACGCTGGACGAGCGCCTGGATGCCCAGCGCTCGCTGGTGCAGGCCAGCCAGCGCGCGCTGGAACTGTCCGACGCGCGCTTTCGCCTCGGGGCCGACAACTACCTCGCGGTGCTCGACGCGCAGCGCTCGCTGTACGCGGCGCAGCAGGCGCAGATCGCGCTGCAGCTGGCCGAGCAGGTCAACCGCGTCACGCTCTACAAGGTGCTGGGCGGGCAGTGGGCGGGCGACGCCGCGCCTCCTGACAGCTCCTGAGCCCCGCCTGCACCCGCCGCACCACGGCGGGGCATGGCGGCCACCTGCGCGCACCACCATACGCCAGCGGCATGCCCGCCACGCCCAAATGCTATTAAATAAATAGCTTATTGCGCTTACCTGATGCGCCTCTCAGGCCACTCCTGACAAGAACCATCGCCGACCTGCGGGCTGGCACACCTATTGCATTGACCCTCATGCGGCCGCTGTGGGCCGCGTTGTTGCCGATGCGGGGCATGGCCCCAGGGAGACGATGGTGAAGCAATCCAGACTGGTGATGGTGGGCAATGGAATGGCGGGCGTGCGCACGCTGGAAGAGCTGCTCAAGATCGCCCCCGATCTGTACGACATCACGGTGTTCGGCGCCGAGCCGCACCCGAACTACAACCGCATCCTGCTCTCGCCCGTGCTGGCGGGTGAGCAGACGGTGGACGAAATCGTCCTCAACGACTGGTCCTGGTATCAGGAGCACGGCATCGCGCTGCACGCGGGCCATACCGTGACCGCCGTCGACCGCGCGCGCCGCCTGGTGCATGCGCGCGGCCCCGGCGGCGAGGCGGTCAGCGCGCCCTATGACCGGCTGATCCTGGCCACCGGCTCCAACCCCTTCATGCTGCCGATCCCCGGCAAGGACCTGGCAGGCGTGCTGGCCTACCGCGACATCGCCGACACCCAGGCCATGATCGACGCCGCCGCGAAATACCGCAGCGCGGTGGTCATCGGCGGCGGCCTGCTGGGGCTGGAGGCGGCCAACGGCCTGATGAAGCGCGGCATGCAGGTAACCGTGGTGCACGCCGGCGAATGGCTGATGGAGCGCCAGCTCGACCCCGTGGCCGGGCGCATGCTGCAGAAGGCGCTGCAGGAGCGCGGCATGCGCTTTCTCATGCAGGCCCAGACGCAGGAGCTGCTGGGCGACGGCGACGGACGGGTGCGCGCCGTGCGCTTCAAGGACGGCAGCGAAGCGCCCGCCGACCTGGTGGTGATGGCCGTGGGCATACGCCCCAACACCGCGCTGGCCGAGTCCATGCGCCTGCACGTGGAGCGCGGCATCGTGGTCCACGACACGCTGCAGACCACCACCGACGCGCGCATCTACGCCGTGGGCGAATGCGCCGCGCACCGGGGCGTGGCCTACGGCCTGGTGGCGCCGCTGTTCGAGCAGGCGAAAGTGCTGGCCAACCACCTGGCGGAATTCGGCATCGGCCGCTACCTGGGCTCGCAGACCTCGACCAAGCTCAAGGTCACGGGCATCGACCTGTTCTCGGCGGGCAACTTCCAGGGCGGCGAAGGCACCGAGGAGATCGTCATGAGCGACCCCGGCGCCGGGCACTATAAGAAGCTGGTGCTCAAGGACGACAGGCTGGTGGGCGCCTGCCTGTACGGCAACACCGTGGACGGCGGCTGGTACTTCAAGCTGCTGCGCGACGGCCGGGCCGTGGCCGACATCCGCGACAGGCTCATGTTCGGCGAGAGCAACATCGGCGAGGGCGGCCACGCCGGCCAGAGCCAGGCCGCCGCCATGCCCGACGAGGCCGAGGTCTGCGGCTGCAACGGCGTGACCAAGGGCGCCATCTGCAAGGCCATCAAGGAAAAGGGCCTGTTCACCCTGGACGAGGTGCGCAAGCACACCAAGGCCAGCGCCAGCTGCGGCTCGTGCACCGGCCTGGTGGAGCAGATCCTCATGGCCACCGCAGGCGGCGACTACTCCGCCACGCCGAAGACGAAGCCCCTGTGCGCCTGCACCGAGCACGGCCACCAGGCCGTGCGCGACGCGATCCGCACCAATCATCTGCTGAGCAAGGAGGAGGTCTTCGCCTTCATGGAGTGGAAGACGCCCGACGGCTGCCCGAGCTGCCGCCCGGCCGTCAACTACTACCTGATCAGCACCTGGCCCAAGGAGGCGCTGGACGACCCGCAGAGCCGCGCCATCAACGAGCGCAGCCACGCCAACATCCAGAAGGACGGCACCTACAGCGTGGTGCCGCGCATGTGGGGCGGCGAGACCTCTGCCGCCGAGCTGCGCCGCATCGCCGACGTGGTGGACAAGTACGGGATCCCCACCGTCAAGGTCACGGGCGGCCAGCGCATCGACCTGCTGGGCGTGAAGAAGGAAGACCTGCAGGCCGTGTGGCGCGACATAGGCATGCCCTGCGGCCACGCCTACGGCAAGAGCCTGCGCACCGTGAAGACCTGCGTGGGCAGCGAATGGTGCCGTTTCGGCACGCAGGACAGCAGCGCCCTGGGGCGCGACCTGGAGCGCGCGCTGTGGCGCATGTACGCGCCGCACAAGGTCAAGCTCGCCGTCAGCGGCTGCCCGCGCAACTGCGCCGAGAGCGGCATCAAGGACGTGGGGGTCATCGGCGTCGACTCGGGCTGGGAGATCTACGTGGCCGGCAACGGCGGCATCAAGACCGAGGTGGCGCAGTTCTTCACCAAGGTGAAGACGGCCGGGGAAGTGCTCGAAGTCAGCGGCGCCTTCCTGCAGCTGTACCGCGAGGAAGGCTGGTACCTGGAGCGCACAGTGCACTACGTCGGCCGGGTGGGCCTGGACTACGTGAAGAAAAGGGTGCTCGACGACGCGGCCGGCCGCCAGGCCCTGTGGACGCGGCTGCAGTCCGCCCTGGAGGGCGAGCCCGACCCCTGGTTCGAGGGCGGGAAGGCCCGCGTGGACGCGCGCCAGTTCATCCCTATCGCCGTCGCCTGATTCCCGAATTCCAAGAAAAAACCGCATCCAGCGCTTATCCAACAAGCGCCAGCAGCTATTAAAGGAATAGTAATGACGAACTGGAAATACATCTGCCAGGTGCAGGACATCCCGCGCCAGGGTGCGCGCCGCGTGGCGCGGCCCCGGGGGCTGGAGGTGGCGCTGTTTCGCACCGCCGGAGACGAGGTGTTCGCCCTGCTCGACCGCTGCCCGCACAAGGGCGGCCCCCTGAGCCAGGGCACGGTGTTCGGCAAGAGCGTGGCCTGCCCGCTGCACAACTGGACGATAGGCCTGTGCAACGGCCAGGCCGCCGCGCCCGACGAGGGCTGCACGCCCGCCTTCCAGGTGAAGGTGGAGGGCGGCGCGGTGTTCCTGGACGCCGATGAGCTGGCAGGCCGCGCCCTGCACGAAACCCGCCCGCTGGCCGGCCCCGCACTGCACTGCGCATGACACAACACACCCGCTCCACCTGCCCCTACTGCGGCGTTGGCTGCGGCGTGCTGATCGAAAGCGAGGCCGGCCGCATCACCGGCGTGCGCGGCGATCCCGCGCACCCGGCCAACCTCGGGCGCCTGTGCTCCAAGGGCGCCACCCTGCACCTCACCGCCCGCCCCGAGGTGCAGGAGCAGGTGCGCCTGCTGCAGCCGCTGCGCCGCGCTGCGCGCGGCGCAGCGGCCCAGCCCATAGCCTGGGACACGGCGCTGGACACCCTGGCGCAGCGCATCGCCGCCACCGTACGCCAGCACGGCCCCGACGCCGTGGGCCTGTACGTCTCGGGCCAGCTGCTGACCGAGGACTACTACGCCTTCAACAAGTTCGCCAAGGGCCTGCTGGGCACGAACAACATCGACACCAACTCACGCCTGTGCATGAGCAGCGCCGTGGCCGGCTACAAGGCCACGCTGGGCGCGGACGCCCCGCCCGCCTGCTACGAGGATATCGCCCAGGCATCCACCCTGTTCATCGCCGGGGCCAACCCGGCCTGGGCGCACCCCATCCTGTTCAGGCGCATCGAGGACGCCAGGCGCGCCAACCCGGCGCTGAAGATCATCGTCTGCGACCCCCGGCGCACCGACAGCGCCGCCCTGGCCGACCTGCACCTGGCGCTGCGCCCCGGCTCCGACCTGTGGCTGCTGCATGGCATGCTGCGCTGCATGGTGGAGCAGGGCTGGACCGACCCGGCCTACATCGCTGCCCACACCAGCGGCTGGACCGCGCTGCAGGCCCAGGTGGCGCAGGCTACGCCCGAAGCCGTGTGGCAGCACTGCGGCATCGCCCCCGCCGACCTGCTGCAGGCCGCGCGCTGGTTCGCCGGGGTGGAGAGCGGCAGCGACCCGCGCCGCCCCACGCTCAGCCTGTATTGCCAGGGCCTGAACCAGTCGGCGCGCGGTACCGACAACAACGCCGCCCTGATCCACCTGCACCTGGCCTGCGGCCAGATCGGCAAGCCCGGCGCGGGGCCGTTCTCGCTCACCGGCCAGCCCAACGCCATGGGCGGGCGCGAGGTGGGTGCGCTGGCCAACCAGCTGAGCGCGCACCGCAACCTGGCCGACCCGCGGCACCGCGCCGAGGTCGCCGCCCTGTGGGGCGTGCCCGAGGTGCCGGCCGCGCCGGGCAAGGCCGCCGTCGAGATGTTCGAGGCCGCCGCCGAGGGGCACATCAAGCTCCTGTGGATCGCCTGCACCAACCCCGCGCACAGCCTGCCCGACCAGGCCCTGGTGCGCCGCGCCCTGCAGCGCGCCGAATTCGTGGTGGTGCAGGACGCCTACGCCGGCGTGGCCACGGCCCGCTTCGCCGACCTGCTGCTGCCCGCCGCCACCTGGGGCGAGAAGGAAGGTACGGTCACCAACAGCGAGCGGCGCATCAGCCGCGTGCGCGCCGCCGTGCCCGCGCCGGGCCAGGCCTGGGCCGACTGGCGCATCGTCACGCAGGTGGCGCGGCGCCTGCAGCCGCTGCTGCCCCAGCGCGCCGCCCTGCCCGGCCTGTTCCCCTACGAAGGCCCCGAGGCCATCTGGAACGAGCACCGCGAGAGCACGCGCGGGCGCGACCTGGACATCACCGGCCTGGACTGGGCGCTGCTGGAGGCCGCGCCGCGCCAATGGCCCTGCCCCACGGGCCAGGCCGAAGGCACGGCCCGCCTGTACGCCGACGGCCGCTTCGCCACGGCGGACGCGCGCGCGCGCTTCGTGCCCCAGCAGCCCGGCGGCGTGGCCGAGCCCACCGACGCGCGCTACCCGCTGGCCCTGCTCACCGGCCGCCTGCGCGACCAGTGGCACGGCATGAGCCGCAGCGGCACGGTGGAGAGCCTGTGGGCCCACGCCGGCGAGCCCGTGGCGCAGATGCACGCTGCCGACATGGCGCGCCTGGGCCTGCGGGACGGTGACCTGGCCTACCTCACCAGCCGCCGCGGCAGCATCGTCGCCCCCGCGCGGGCCAGCGACGAGCTGGCGAGCGGCCAGGTGTTCCTGCCCATGCACTGGGGCGACGAGGTGCTGGGCGGCGCCAGCAGCACGGGCCGGCGCCTGGCGGGGGTGAACGCGCTGACCACGGCGGCGCGCTGCCCGCAGTCGCTGCAGCCCGAGCTCAAGCACGCGGCCATCAAGGTGCTCAAGGCCGAGCTGCCCTGGAGCCTGTGGGCCCAGGCTTGGCTGCCGCTCGCGCAGGTGCACCGCGCGCGCGAGGCACTCCAGTCGCTCATGGACGCCTTCCCCTTCGCCAGCTGCAGCCTGTTCGGCCGCCCCGGCACCGGCACGGGGCTGCAGCTGCGCGCGGGCGCGCACCACGCGCCGGACGAGGCGCTCGTCGAGCGCATCGCCGGCCTGCTGGACCTGCAGGGCGCGGGCCTGCTCAGCTACCGCGACGCGCGCCGCGGGCAATGGCGCCGCGCCCGCCTGCAGGACGCGGACGGCGCGCAGCGGCTGCAGGCCGTGCTGCTGGCCGGCGACGCGAGCGCCCAGGCCTGGATCGCCCCCCTGCTGCAAGAGCGCCACGACGCCCAGCCGCTGCGCCGCGCCCTGCTGCAGCCCGGCGCCAAAGCCCCGCAGGCCCTGGCCACGCGCGGCGCCACCGTCTGCGCCTGCGAGGGCGTGGCCGAGAACGCCATCGCCGACCTGCTGCGCTCCTGCACGGGCGACGCCGCCCAGCGCCTGCAGCGGCTCAAGAACGAGCTGCGCTGCGGCACGCAATGCGGCTCCTGCGTGCCGCAGCTGCAGCGCATGGTGCAGGCCAGCCTGGCATGAACCCGAAGCACCTCCCCCCATCCATCCACCATCCCACCAGGAGAAGCACCATGGCGCCACCGCGCTCCTTCCTCAAGTCCGGCCACCTGCCCACGCTGCTGGCCTCCTTCCTGTACTTCGACTTCTGCTTCGCGGTCTGGGTGCTCAACGGCGCCATGGCCCCCTTCATCTCCGAGGCCTACCAGCTCAGCGCCGCGCAAAAGGGCTTCATGATCTCGGTGCCCATACTGGCCGGGGCGCTCATGCGCTTTCCGCTGGGCGTGCTGGCCCAGTACATAGGCCGCAAGAACGCCGCCATGGTCGAGATGGGGCTCATCATGGCCGCGCTGGCCCTGGGCTTCTTCTTCATCCGCGGCTACGACCACGTGATCGCCATGGGCGTGCTGCTGGGCATCGCCGGGGCCAGCTTCGGCGTGGCGCTGAGCCTGGGCAGCGGCTGGTACCCGCCCCAGCACAAGGGCCTGGCCATGGGCATCGCGGGCGCCGGCAACTCGGGCACGGTGCTCGCCGTGCTGCTGGCCCCTCCGCTGGCCCAGGCCTACGGCTGGCAGACGGTGTACGGCCTGGCCGGGCTGTGCATGCTGCTGCCCTTCACGGTGATGGCCGTGTTCGCCAAGGAGCCGCCGGACCATGAGAAGCAAAGCCTGCGCCAGCATGTCGCCTGCCTGTTCGAGAAGGACGGCTGGACCTTCAGCCTGCTGTACGTGGTGACCTTCGGCGGCTTCATCGGCCTGGCGAGCTTCCTGCCCACCTACTTCCACGACCAGTTCGGCGTGAGCAAGGTGCAGGCCGGGCAGCTGACCATGCTGGCCGCGGTCATGGGCTCGGGCCTGCGCGTGGCGGGCGGCTACCTGGCCGACCGCCTGGGCGGCATCCACACCCTCACGGGCGTGCTGATCCTGGTGGCCGCCACGCTCGTGGCCTGCGGCCTGGCCGAGGGCCAGCTGACGGCCACCACGCTGCTGTTCATGCTGTGCTTCGCCGCCCTGGGGGCGGGCAACGGCGCGCTGTTCCAGCTCGTGCCGCTGCGCTGGCCGCTGACCACCGCCGTGGCCGGCTCCATGATCGGCGAGATCGGCGCCCTGGGCGGCGGCCTGGTGCCCAACGCCATGGGCCTGTCCAGGCAGTACCTGGGCAGCTACCTGTGGGGCTTCATCGCCCTGGCCCTGCTGGCCCTGGCCATGCTGGCCGTGCTGCGCCTCATGCAGCCGCGCTGGACCCGCACCTGGAGCCGCCCCGGCGGGCGCGCCCCGGCACCCGTCCCGGCCGCCTGAGCCCTGCGACCCCTTTGCCCGGCAATGCGCGCATGGCCCTCAATCCCTCTGCCTGGATGCGATGGCGCCATGCCTGCGGCGTGTGACAAGCCACCACGCCAGCCCGAGCAGCAGCGCTGCTGCCAGCGCCCACAATTCGTCGGCGTCGATGGCCGCGAGCCAATGTGCCAGGGCGTGGCCAAAGCCATAGCCGACGCTCGCCACGGCCAGCGCCCAGACCAGTGCCCCGGCCCCGTTGAGCAGGAAGAAGCGCAGCCACGGCACGCCGCTCATGCCCATGGCCAAAGGTCCTGCAATGCGCAGGCCGTACAGAAAGCGAATGGACAGAATCACCGGAAGGTCGTGGCGCTCCAGCAGGGCGCGTGCGTGCGCCGTGCGTGCCTGCAGGGAAGGAAAGCGCTCCAGCAGCCGCGCGCCATGGCGGCGCCCCAGAAAGAAGTACAGCTGGTCGCCGGCAAAACCCGCCAGGGCCGCCACGGCCACCACGGCGGGCAGCCACAAATGGCCGCGGCTCGCCGCGGCACCGGCCACAAGAAGCACGGTCTCGCCCTCCAGAAAAGTGCCGGCGGCCACGGCCAGGTAGCCATAGGACTGGATCAGCTCGACAACCGTCATATATGCGTTGCTCATGGTCAGCTGCCGTCGCAGCACAATGGAGCCGGCGATGAAGACGACCGGCACCGCCGAAGCACTATAGCGACTCGGAGCCAGCGGCAAGCCATCGGTGCATATAGCAGCCAGTTGTCTTGCATGCCGGAGAATATGCGCATCGTTCCTGCACACACCACCATGGGCATCAGCCACTACATCAAGGAAATAGGCCGCGGCGCGCGCGGCGCCAAGGCCCTGGACCGCACCCAGGCCGCCGACCTGTTCGGCCAGGTGCTCGACGGCCGGGTGACCGATCTGGAGGTCGGCGCCTTCTGCGTGGCCATGCGCATTAAGGGCGAGACCGTGGACGAGATGTGCGGCTTCCTGGATGCGGTGCACACGCGCATCGCCGCCTTCCCCGCCTGCGCGGATGGGCAGCCGCTCATCGTGCTGCCCAGCTACAACGGGGCGCGCAGGCTGCCCGTGCTCACGCCGCTGCTGGCCCTGCTGCTGGCGCGCGAGGGCCAGAGCGTGCTGCTGCACGGCATGCGCACCGAGGCGCGCCGGGTTCTGGCGTCCGATGTGCTCGAAGCGCTCGACATACCTGCGCTGGCAGCTCCCGAAGAAATAGCACCCGGCAGCGTGGCGCACATATCCACCGCGGCGCTGCTGCCGGGCCTGGCGCGCCTTTTGTCGGTGCGCGAGGCGATCGGCCTGCGCACCCCCGCCCACAGCGTGGCCAAGCTGGTCGCCCCCTGCGCGGGCCCGGCGCTGGTGGTGGCCAGCTACACCCACCCGGAGTATTTCGAGCTGCTGGGCGCCACCTTCGGCGCGCTGGGCGCGCATGCGCTGCTCTCGCGCGGACTGGAAGGCGAGGTGGCGGCCGACCCGCGCCGCCAGCCGCGCTACGACGCCTTCGTGGCCGGCACGCACCAGCTGCTGCAGGAGCAGCAGCCCGGCACGGCCGACGAGGTGCCGGGCCTTCCGGCCGAGATCGACGTGGCCAGCACCGCGGCCTACACGCGCCGCGTGCTCGCGGGCCAGGCGCCCGTGCCGGCGCCGCTGCAGCAGCAGGTGCGGCACATCGTGCACCTCGCCTGCCAGATCACGGCGCGGGGCCGCCCATGACGGCCCCGTCCGCAAACGGCAGCTGCACCCTGGTGGGCGCCGGCCCGGGCGACCCGGAGCTGCTCACCCTCAAGGCGCTCAAGGCCATCCAGGCGGCCACCGTGCTGCTGGTGGACGACCTGGTGAGCGACGCCATCCTGGCTCTGGCCCCGCCCGGCGCGCGCATCGTGTACGTGGGCAAGCGCGGCGGCTGCAAGAGCACGCCCCAGGCGCACATCGAGGCGCTCATGGTCGCGGCCGTGCGCGAGGGCGAGACCGTGGTGCGCCTCAAGGGGGGCGACCCCTTCATCTTCGGCCGCGGCGGCGAGGAGGTGCAGCACCTGGCCGGCGCGGGCATCGCCGTGCAGGTGGTCAACGGCATCACGGCGGGCCTGGCCGGCATGACGCTGCTGGGCGCGCCGCTCACGCACCGCCGACACGCTCATGGCGTGGTCTTCATCACCGGCCACAACCATCCCGGAGAAGCCGGCACCGACTGGCGCCGGCTCGGCGCCACGGCGCGCGATGCGCGCCTCACGCTCGTGATCTACATGGGCATCGCCAGCTGCGCCCGCATCCAGCGCGAGCTGCTCGACGCCCTGCCCGCGCACACGCCGGCGGCCGTGATCCAGCACGTGAGCCTGCCGCAGCAGCGCCACGCGGTCACCACGCTGGGCGCGCTGCAGGAAACGATAGCGCGCGAGGGGCTCGCGAGTCCCTCGGTGATCGTGATCGGCGACGTGGTGCGCGGCATCCACGCCGTGCGCGCCGGGGCCTGATCAGCCGCCCGCGCCGGCCTGCCCCGCCTGGCGGATCTCCTCGAAGCGCTGGGCCTGCTCCCGGCGCAGCGCCTTGCGCAGCAGCGCGGCCTCCCAGCGGCGGCGCCCGTCGTGGCCCGTGGGCGTAAGCGGCGGCACGGGCGTGGGCTTGCCCGCATCGTCCACCGCCACCATCGAGAAGAAGCAGCTGTTCACGTGCCGCACGACCTGGGTGCGTATGTCCTCGGCCACCACCTTGATGCCGATCTCCATCGACGACTTGCCCGTGTGGTTGACGCTGGCCAGGAAGGTCACGAGCTCGCCCACGTGGATGGGCTGCAGGAACGTCACCTGGTCCACGCTGAGCGTGACCACGTAGCGGCCCGAATAGCGGCTGGCGCAGGCATACGCCACCTGGTCGAGCAGCTTGAGGATGGCGCCGCCGTGGACGTTGCCGGAGAAGTTGGCCATGTCGGGCGACATGAGCACGGTCATGCTGAGCTGGTGGGCGGGCAGGTTCATGCGCGGCATTGTAGAAAGCCGCGCCCGCGGCTGCGCGACAATCGCAGGCTTTGCCCGCCAGGATAGCCGCCCCGTGTCCACACCGTTCTTTGACGCCGTCATCATCGGCGCCGGCGCCGCCGGCCTGTTCTGCGCCGCGCAGGCGGGCCAACGCGGGCTCAAGGTGCTGCTCGTCGACCATGCGGAGAAGGTGGCCGAGAAGATCCGCATCTCGGGCGGCGGGCGCTGCAACTTCACCAACCGCGACCTGGACCCGCGCGCGCCGCAGCGCCACTTCCTGGGGCAGAACCCGCAGTTCTGCCGCTCCGCCCTGTCGCGCTACACCCCGCAGGACTTCATCGCGCTGGTGCAGCGGCACGGCATCGCGTTCCATGAGAAGCACAAGGGCCAGCTGTTCGCCGACCGCTCTGCCGAGGGCATCATCTCCATGCTGCTGGCCGAATGCGCCGACGGCCGAGTGCAGCGCTGGCAGCCCTGCGGCGTGAAAAAGATAGTCTTTTCGGCACCTGACGCCCAAGGGACAGGCTCCAGTAGCTATCAAATCGATACCGATCGCGGCCCCGCGCAGGCGCGCAGCCTGGTCGTCGCCACGGGCGGGCTGTCCATCCCCAAGATCGGCGCGAGCGACTTCGGCTACCGGATCGCCCGACAGTTCGGCCTGCCGCTGGTGCAGCAGCGCCCCGGCCTGGTGCCGCTGACCTTCGACGGCGCGGACTGGGCACCCTACGCGCGGCTGGCGGGCCTGGCCCTGCCGGTGGAGATAGGCACCGGCGCCGGGAAGGAGCGCATGGTCTTCCACGAAGACCTGCTGTTCACCCACCGTGGCCTGTCGGGGCCGGCGGTGCTGCAGATATCGAGCTACTGGCAAGACGGCGCGCCGCTGGACATCGACCTGGCGCCGGGCATCGACCTGCCCGCCGCGCTGGCGCAGGCCAAGGCGCGCTCCAGGAAGCGCGTCGCCAACGAACTCGCCACCCTGGTGCCCGCCCGCCTGGCCGACGCCTGGGCCGGCACCGACGCCGACTGGCAGCGCCCCATCAACGAGGCCAGCGACAAGGCCCTGGCGCGCCTGGCCGCGCAGCTCGCGCGCTGGCGGCTCACGCCCACCGGCACCGAGGGCTACCGGAAGGCCGAGGTCACGCTGGGCGGCGTGGACACGCACGCCCTGTCGCAGCAGACCATGGAGTGCAGAGCCCAGCCGGGCCTGTACTTCATCGGCGAGGTTGTGGACATCACCGGCTGGCTCGGCGGCTACAACTTCCAGTGGGCCTGGTCCAGCGCCCATGCGTGCGCCCAGGCCCTGCCGATGGATTGATCGATACAGGCGAAAAACCTGCCTTTCGGCCGGAGTGCTGCTGCCTTCGCAATAATGTTCATATAAAATGAATCTTATCGGGCGATGCGCCCCACTCGAATCCAAAGGCCATGCCCCAGCCACTGCCCCCGCTCATGTCCATCTCCGACAAGGCCCAGCCCGCTGCCCCGCTCAAGGGCTGGCCGCTATTGCGCCTGGGCTTCCGGCCCTTCTACCTGGGCACGGCCCTGCTGGCCTGCCTGTCGGTGCCGCTGTGGATCGCCATCTTCCTGGGCCGCATCCAGATGCAGCTGGAAATGCCGCCGCTGCTGTGGCACGGCCATGAGATGCTGTTCGGCTTCGCCGCGGGCGTGGTGGTGGGCTTCCTGCTCACGGCCGTCAAGGCCTGGACGGGGTTGGAGACCGCGCGCGGCCCGCTGCTGGGCTCTCTGATCCTGCTCTGGCTGGCGGCGCGCGTGGCGGCGCTCGTGGCGCCCTACCCCGTCTTCGCGGCGCTGGACATGGCCTTGCTGCCGGCGGCGGCGGCCATCCTGCTGCGCGTGCTGCTCAAGGCCGGCAACAAGCGCAACATCCCGCTGATCTCGCTGCTGGTGCTCATGGCGGCCGCCAACCTGGTGTTCCACCTGTCGGTGCTGGGCGCCATCGCCGTGCCCGCCGTCGCGGCCCTGCATGCCGAGCTGGCGCTCATCATCATGGTGGTGTGCGTGATGACCGGCCGCGTCGTGCCCATGTTCACCAAGAACGTGACGCCCGGCCTGGTGATCAACGTGCCGCGCAAGTTCGAGCTCACGCTGCTGGCCGTCACGGCCATCGCCCTGGCGCTGTGGGTGCTGCCCACGCCCGCGCCCCTGGTGCTGGTGGCCAGCCTGGCCGCCGCCGTGCTGCACGCCGCGCGGCTGTGGATGTGGCACCCGCGGGTCACGCTCAAGCGGCCCATCCTGTGGATCCTGCATGCCTCCTACGCCTGGCTGCCGGTCGGCTTCGCCCTGCTGGCGCTCGCGCAGCTGGGCTGGGCCAACCCGTCGCTGGCGGTGCATGCCCTCGCCGTGGGCGTGATCGGCGGCCTGATCATCGGCATGGTCACGCGCACGGCGCGCGGCCACACCGGCCGGCCGCTGCAGGCCTCGCGCGGCGAGGTCGCGGCCTACGCCCTGGTGATGCTGGCCGCCGTGCTGCGCGTGCTGGTGCCTGCCGTGCAGCCGGGCTGGTACGCCTACGCCCTGGAGGGCGCGGCCTGTCTGTGGGCCGTCGCCTTCGCCATCTACCTGTTCATTTACACCCCCTGGCTCACGCGCACGCGCCTGGACGGCAAGGACGGCTGAACACCCCCTGCTCCCCCCGTTTTTCCCCTACCCCCTTGAAAGGTTGAACCCCATGAGTAACGCAGCTTCCGTGATCGACGTGCGCACCATCGCCCCCTTCGAGCGCCACGCACGCATCTTCGGCCAACTGGACGCGCTCGCCGCCGGCCAGTCCCTGCAGATCGTCAACGACCACGACCCCGTGCCGCTGCACATGCAGCTCGAGGGCCGCGCGCCCGGCCAGTTCCAATGGACCTACCTGCGGTCGGGCCCCGACCTGTGGCAGATCGAGATCACCAAGAAGGCCACCGCGCAGGCGGAAGACTCCTGCTGCTCCGGCGGCGCCTGCTGCGGCTGACCCCGGACGCCAGGCCAAACGGCAAGGGGCAGGTTTTCACCTGCCCCTTTTGCTTTGGGTCCGCCCAGGCTACAGGCCCAGCGCCAGCTGCGCCTCCTCGCTCATCATGGACCGGTCCCATTGCGGGTCGAACACCAGGTTCACCGTGATGTCGCCCACGCGCGGCAGGGCCAGTACCTTGTCGCAGACCTCGTTGGCGATCGCCTCGCCCATGCCGCAACCGGGGGCGGTGAGGGTCATGTCGATGACCACGCGCACCTTGTCGGGCTCGTCGTGCGGCTCGAAGTCCAGGCGGTAGACCAGGCCCAGGTCGACGATGTTGACCGGGATCTCGGGGTCGTAGCAGGTGCGAAGGGTCTCCCAGATCAGGGGTTCCAGGTCGTCGATGTGCAGGTCCTCGGGCACGGCGATGGCCTCGGGCGGCTGCTTGCCGATGGCATCGGCGTCCGCGCCCTTCAGGCGCATGAGCTGGCCTTCGACCAGGAGCGTGAAGGACGAGCCCAGCGCCTGGGTGATCTGCGCGAGCATCCCGGCCTCCAGTTCCACGGGGTGGCCGCTGGGGATGGTCTCCACCATCACGTTGCGGCGCACCAGCACGTCTTCGCGGTGGCGGCGGTGCATCATGGCCGGCCCTCCTCGGTCGATACCGGGTCGCTGCCGCTGCCCGCGATCGCGTGCATGAGGGCATGCCAGCCCAGCAGCGCGCACTTGATGCGGCTCGGGTACTGGCGCACGCCCGCCAGGCTCACGAGCTTGCCCAGGGGGGCTTCCTCCGGGTCTTCCTCGCCCGTGAGCACGGCGCGGAAATGCTGCTGCAGCGCCTGGGCATGGGCCAGGTCGCGGCCCTTGACGGCCTCGGTCATCATGGACGTGGAGGCCATGCAGATGGCGCAGCCCTGGCCCGTGAAGCGTATGTCCTGCACCTTGTCGCCCGCCAGCTGCAGCTCGACGGCAATGCGGTCGCCGCACGACGGGTTGGTGCCCTGCGCCTGGTGCGTGGGCTGCTGCAGGTGGCCGAAGTTGCGCGGCGCGCGCTTGTGCTCCAGCACCACTTCCTGGTAGAGGTCGTTTTCCGCGTTGCTCATTGGAAGACCTCGATGGCGCGGGCCACTGCGGCGACGAGACGGTCCACCTCCTCGCTGGTGTTGTACAAGGCGAACGAGGCGCGCGTGGTCGGCCCCAGGCCCAGGTGGTCGAGCAGCGGCTGGGCGCAGTGGTGGCCGGTGCGCACGGCAATGCCGCGCTCGTCGAGCAGGGTGCCGATGTCGTGCGGATGCACGTCCCTGGCCACGAAGGACACCAGCGATGCCTGCGTGGCATGCGGCGCGAGCACGGTCACGCCCGGGATGGCCGAGAGCCCCGCCACCGCCTGCGCGCGCAGGGCGTGCAGGTGCCGGTCGATGGCGCCGCGCCCAACGCCGTCGATGAACCGCGCCGCCGCCGCCAGGCCCACGGCCCCGGCCACGTTGGGCGTGCCGCCCTCCAGGCGCGCGGGCAGAGCGGCCCAGCCGGCCGATTCGTAGCTGACCCATTCCACCATGTCGCCGCCCAGGCGCAGGGGATGGAGCAACTCCAGCGCCGCGCGCCGGCCCGCCAGCGCGCCCGTGCCCATGGGGCCGTACATCTTGTGGCCCGAGAAGGCCATGAAGTCGCATTCGAGCTGCGCCAGGCCGGGCATGGCATGGCCCACGGCCTGGGCGGCATCGAGCACCGTGAGCGCCCCGGCCGCGCGCGCCATGGCCAGCATCTCCTCGTAGGGCGGGCGCTCGCCCGTGGCGTTGGCCCCGGCGGTGAGCGCCAGGACGCGGGTGCGCGGCGTGAGCAGTGCGCGCAGGTCGTCCACGTGCACGCGGCCCTGCGCATCGGGCCGCAGGATGGCGAGCTCCGCCCCGCTCATGCGCGCGGCGTGCTGCCAGGGCACGAGGTTGGCGTGGTGCTCCAGGCCGCTCACGACGATGCGGTCGCCCGCGCGCAGCCAGGCCTTGGCCGGACCGGCGGCCCACAGGCCCTGGGCGACGAGGTTGAGCGCCTCGGTGGTGCCGCTGGTGAACACCAGTTCATGCTCCGCGCCCGCGCCGATGAAGCGCTTGAGCGTGGCGCGCGCCGCCTCGAAGGCGTCGGTGGCGCGCTGGCTCAGGCTGTGCACGCCGCGGTGGATGTTGGCGCGGTCGTGCTGCTCGAAGCGCTGCACGGCCTGCTGCACGGCCAGCGGCGTCTGCGTGGTCGCGGCGTTGTCCAGGTAGGCCAGCGGATGGCCGTGGACCTTCTGGTGCAGCACGGGGAACTGCGCGCGCAGCTCCTGCACGGGCAGGCCGCTGCCGGCGGCGCCCGCCAGCACATGTTCAGGCAATTTGTCACCCATGCTGCACCTCCGCGCTTGCTTGCAGTTGCGTGCCGATGGTGCGCGAAAGCCAGCCGCCCTGCAGCCATTGCGCAAGAAGGCCCTCCTCCTCGCTGCCCAGGCAGCGTTCGAGCAGCGCGCGCGCCATGCCCTCGATGATGAGGGCGCGGGCGCTGGCCTCGTCGAGCCCGCGCTGGCGCGCGTAGAACAGCGCGTCCTCGGGCAGCGCGCCCCAGGTGGCGCCGTGCGCCGCCTGCACGTTGTCGTGCAGGATCTCCAGGTGCGGGCGCAGGATCAGGCGAGGGCTGCCCGCCAGCGGCACGCCCATGAGACGCTGGCGCACGCCGGCCTCGTCGCAGCCGGGCGCGATGCGCGTGTGCGCGTTGGCCACGGCGTGCGCCCTGCCCTGAGCCAGCACCAGGGCCTCGGCCTGGCTGACGGTGTGCGCGGCCTGCACCTGGGTGTAGGTCTGCAGGTCGATCTGCTGCGAGCCCGCCAGGGCCAGGGCGGCGCTGTGCGCCTGCGCGCCCTGGCCCTGCAGCGCGATGCTGTTGCGCTGCAGGTGGTAGCTGCCGCAGGTAGCCACCAGGGCCTGCGCGTACTGCGCGCCCGCGGCCAGGCTGGCGTGGATATGGTGCGCCACGCTGTCGGCGGCGCCGGGGCTGACGATGCGCAGGTGCTGCAACTGCGCACCCGCGCCCAGGAGCACGTGGGCCTGCAGGTTCTGCGCCACGGGGTGCAGGCAGTCGCCCTCGGCGCGCTCGTGGGTCTCGATGAGCACGCAGCGCACGCCGGGGTCCACGTCCAGCACCAGCAGGGGCGCCTCGGCCTGCGCGCGCGGCTGGTGGCGCAGCTCCAGCCAGACGGGTTCGCGCTCCTTGCCGGGCGTGGCGCCTATGCGCAGGCGCAGCCCCAGGCGGCACAGCGCGCGGTGCGCCCAGGCAAAGGGCGCGGCCTCCCCGTCGCCGGGCTGGGGCAGGCCCGCGAAGAGCTCCGCGCGCTCGGCGGCGTCCTGGGCGTCGAGCCAGCGCGCCTGGATGCCGCTGGCCGCGTGGCTTCCGAGCGGGTGCAGCGTCCAGCCCGACCCGCCCAGGACGGGCGCCGCGCAGGCGTCCTCCTGGGCGCTGCCCAGCCAGTGCGCCAGTTGCGGCGGCGGCAGGTGGTGGAAGGCTTCGCTGTGCCGCGCGACCCAGCCCTGCTGCTGCAAGTGGGCGCGCGCGGCGAGGATGTCGGCTCTTGCGCTGTCCATGGCCTCAGGCCTCCACCGCTTGGGCACGAGTGCGCGCGAATCCGGTGCGGGCGATGCCGCGCGCCAGCTCCAGGTCGCCCGTCTCGGCGATGCAGCCCTGGTCCAGGCGCAGCACGGCGTCGGGTTCGAGCTGCTCGATCATTTGCAGGTAGTGCGATACGACGATGAAGGCCGTGCCCTCTCGCCGCAGCTTCTGCACCAGGGCCACGACGGCGCGCACGCCGTCCACGTCCATGCCGGAGTCGATCTCGTCGAGCAGCGCCAGGCGCGGCCTGAGCAGCGACAGCTGCAAAAGCTCATTGCGCTTGCGCTCGCCGCCGGAAAAGCCCTCGTTCACCGGGCGGCCCAGCATGGCCTCGGGCAGGCCCAGCTCCTTGGCGGCCTTCTTGGCGCTCGCGAGAAAGTCGAACGCATCCAGCGGCTCCTGGCCGCGCGCCTCGTGCATGGCGTTCAGGGCCGTGCGGATGAAGAGATTGTTCTTCACCCCCGGTACGTCGGGCGGCGACTGGAAGGAGACGAAGAGCCCTGCGCGGGCGCGCTCGTGCGCGGGCATCTGCAGCAGGTCCTGCCCGTCCAGCAGCGCCTGCCCACCCTGCACGGCATAGCTGGGATGCCCGGCCAGCGCCATGCCCAGCGTGCTCTTGCCGCTGCCGTTGGCGCCCATCAGCACCACGAGGTGGCCGGCGGGCACGTCCAGCGAGACGGAGCGCAGGACGGTGCGCTCGCCAACTTGAACGCGCAGGTCGCGCACTTGCAGCAGGGGTGGGGTGTGGTTCATGTGGGTTCCTATTGTTTTGATAGCTATAAGCGCTTTACAGATAAGCGTTAGAGCGTGTTTTCTATGAATATCAGCCTACGGCGCCTTCGAGCGACACGGCCAGCAGCGCCTTGGCCTCCAGGGCGAACTCCATGGGCAGCTCCTCCAGCACGGCCTGGCAGAAGCCGCCGACGATGAGGGCCGTGGCCTCCTGCGGGTCGATACCGCGCTGCTGGCAGTAAAACAGCCGCTCCTCGGAGATGCGCGTGGTCGTCGCCTCGTGCTCCACCACGGCGTCGCCGCGCGCGGTGTCTACGTAGGGGAAGGTGTGGGCGCCGCAATCGGAGCCTATGAGCAGCGAGTCGCACTGCGTATGGTTGCGCGCGCCTGCCGCTCCGGCATTGACCCGCACCAGCCCGCGGTAGCTGTTCTGCGCATGGCCCGCGCTGATGCCCTTGGAGACGATGCGGCTGGTGGTGTTCTTGCCCAGGTGGATCATCTTGGTGCCGGTGTCCGCCTGCTGGAAGTGGTTGGACACGGCGATCGAGTGGAACTCGCCGTTCGATTCCTCGCCGCGCAGCACCACGCTCGGGTACTTCCAGGTGATGGCCGAGCCGGTCTCGATCTGCGTCCAGGCGATGCGCGAGCGCCTGCCCGCCGCCAGGCCCCGCTTGGTGACGAAGTTGTAGATGCCGCCCACGCCGTTCTCGTCGCCCGGGTACCAGTTCTGCACCGTCGAATACTTGATGAAGGCGTCGTCGTGGGCGATGAGCTCGACCACGGCGGCGTGCAGCTGGTTCTCGTCGCGCTGCGGCGCGGTGCAGCCCTCCAGGTAGCTCACCGAGCTGCCCTCCTCGGCGATGATGAGCGTGCGCTCGAACTGGCCGGTGTTCTGCGCGTTGATGCGGAAGTAGGACGACAACTCCATCGGGCACTTGACGCCCTTGGGGATGTAGACGAACGAACCGTCGGAGAACACCGCTGAATTGAGCGCCGCGTAGAAGTTGTCGCCCTGGGGCACGACGCTGCCCAGGTAGCGCTCGACCAGCTCCGGGTGGTTCTGCACCGCGTGCGAGAAGGAGCAGAAGATCACGCCCACGTCGGCGAGCTGCTTGCGGAACGTCGTGCCCACCGAGACCGAGTCGAACACCGCGTCCACCGCCACCCCCGCCAGGCGCGCACGCTCGTGCAGCGGCACGCCGAGCTTTTCGTAGGTCTCCAGCAGCTTGGGATCGACCTCGTCCAGGCTCTTGGGCGCGTTCTTCAGCGACTTCGGCGCCGAGTAGTACGACAGGGCCTGGAAGTCGATGGGCTCGATCCTCAGGTGCGCCCAGTCGGGCAGTTCCATCGCGCGCCAGCGCTCGAAGGCCGCCAGGCGCCAGTTCAGCAGGAACTCAGGCTCTTTTTTCTTGCGCGAGATCGCGCGTATGACGTCCTCGTCCAGCCCCGGCGGCAGGCTGTCGGACTCGATATCGGTGACGAAGCCATGCTGGTAGGGACGCGCGAGCGCCTGCTCCAGGGCGGGCGCCTGCTGGACGGGCGGCGCATCCTGGCTGGCCACTGGTGCGCCGAAGTTGACGGGTTGTGAGGACATGGCTGAAGCACCGGTTTAAATATTCATATGGTATGAATCTTTTGTGTTTTCAGCAAACGCGCCCTCTGTCCCTGCATTCGTGCCAGGGGTATCCCCGCGCCTTCCGCGAACGCCGGGATCCTTGCCACGGCTATCCGCATGGCTATAATACTTGGCTTTGCTGGCAATGCCCCGTCGGCCGGATACTAGTTACAGACGGGCGAACCCGCCACGCACGGCTTGCCGGGCCCGATCTTCCTGGCAAACCCTCTGCGGGCACATTTGGAACACATTAGCTAATGACGACCATCCGTGTAAAAGAGAACGAACCCTTCGACGTGGCCCTGCGCCGCTTCAAGCGCACCATCGAGAAGCTGGGCCTGCTGACCGACCTGCGCGCCCGCGAGTTCTACGAGAAGCCCACCGCTGAGCGCAAGCGCAAGAAGGCCGCCGCCGTCAAGCGCCACTACAAGCGCGTGCGCAGCATGCAACTGCCCAAGAAGCTGTACTGAGCACGGCCAGCGTAGCCTGACGCCTGCCCAACCCGCGCTAGGGACGCCAAGCGCGGGTTTTTGTTTTTTGCCGGGGAAGCACACCATGAGCCTGAAGGAACAGATCACCGAAGACATGAAGAACGCCATGCGCGCCAAAGATGCCGGGCGCCTGGGCACGATCCGCCTGCTGCAGGCCGCCATGAAGCAGAAGGAGGTGGACGAGCGCGTCACGCTGGACGACGCGGCCGTCATCGCCATCGTGGACAAGCTCATCAAGCAGCGCAAGGACAGCATCGCCGCGTTCGAGGGCGCCGGCCGCCAGGACCTGGCCGACAAGGAAAAGGCCGAGATGGCGGTGCTGCAGGCCTACCTGCCCGCGCGCATGTCCGAGGCCGAGATCACCCAGGCCGTGCAGGCCATCGTGGCCGAGGTGGGCGCCAAGGGGCCCGGCGACATGGGCAAGGTGATGGGCGTGGTCAAGACCCGCCTGGCCGGCAAGGCCGACATGGGCCAGGTGTCGGCGGCGGTCAAGTCCGCGCTCGCGGGCTGAGCGCCCCCGCGCATCACTCCAGGACGGCTGCGTCCTCCAGGCCCGGCCCCGCGACGATGTGGCCGCAGGACGAGGAAATGGCCTCGAGCCGCGCCGCGCAGGCATCGCGCCACTGCGCGACGGCGACGTCGCCGGCGTCCGTGCCGTCCTGCAGCTGCGGCCAGCGCCCATGGATGAAGTCCACGATGCTCTGCAGCTGCCACAGCGCCTCGCGCCCCAGCAGGGCCACTTCCACCATGCCTTCCTCGTCGCCCTGCAGATGCTGCAGCACCTCGGCCAGCTGCAGGGGGTGCGAACCGGCCTCGAACAGCGTTTTCTGCAATGCCGCCAGCCGCTGCGCCACGAGGGCAGAGGCTTGCTCGGACGGATGCTGCAGCGCCTGCGGCGGCAGGTCGGCGCAATGCCTCTCCCAATCGCCGAACGCACTGGACAACAGCTCGACGGTGCGCTCCACATCCTCCTGCGTGACCGGCACGTCGGACTGCAAGGTCCGGATCTGCAGTACCGGCAGGATGTGGGCCACCAGTTCCGCGGGGAACTTGCGGTGGTTCAGCTTCAGCATCAATGTCAGGCGCTGGGCGGCCGCTTCCTTGGCGTATTTCTCGAAGAACGCGGCCACCACCTCGGAGAGCAGCAGCACCTGGCCCATGGGCGAAATCTCCTCGCCCCGCAGGCCCCGCGGGTAGCCGCTGCCGTCCATGCATTCATGGTGTTCAAGCACCGCCTGCTCCACCGAGCGGGGGTAGATGCTCTGCTCCCGAGTGATCAGCATGGCCATGACCGGGTGCACCAGGAGCTGCTTGCGCCCCGCCCCGGTCACCCTGTTGGCCGGATCGTGCCAGACGGGGTCCATATGCATGACGCCCACGTCGTGCAGCAGTGCCGCCGTGGCCAGGGGCACGCATTCGCGCTCGGTCCACCCGCTCTTGGTGGCCAGGTACACGGCCACCAGCATCATGCGCACGCTGTGCGCGAACAGTGCCGGATGCTGCTCGCGCATCACCGTGAGCTTGAAGGCGACCGCGGACGGCAGCAGCACGGAGCGCAGGGGCGCGAGCAGCCTGTCGGCGGTCATGCCCTCCAGCGTATGGACCAGCAGGTAGGCCAGGGTGTCGCTTTCGCATTGCGCGCTGGCCACCTGCACCAGGGAATGCACGCTGACCATGTCCTCCATGGCCAGGTGCTCCTCGATCTTGCCGCGCAGCTTGTGCATGACGAGCCGGTCGTAGAGCCGGCTGTCCACGCGCACGCCCTTGTCCAGCAGCTTCATGCCCCGCTCGGTGTAGAGGGCCTCCTGCGTGACCACGTTGCGGCGGTCGGCCATGTCGGTGAGGGCGCGCAGGTAGTGGCGGTTGTCGCCCGCTGCATCGGCAGCCGCTACCGGGCTTGTGTCGGGTGCATTCATGCGGTGGAGCTGGAAATGTTCACAAAATGTCAACGGCGACTATACGGCGCTTTGCTCCCGTGCACATGAACAAAAGAAAAGCCGGGAATGCATCCCGGCCTGGCGTATGGGCGGGCTCCGCTGCGCATGGCGGAGCCGGCCTTCGGCGGATCAGCGCAACAGCGTCACGCCCGTCTTGGACTGGATGTCCTCGAAGCTCACGCCCGGGGCCAGTTCCACCAGCTTCAGCCCCTCGGGCGTGACGTCCATCACGCCCAGGTCGGTGATGATGCGGTTGACCACGCCCACGCCGGTCAGCGGCAGCGTGCACTGGGGCAGAATCTTCAGGTCGGTCGTACCGTCCTTCTTCCTGGCCACGTGCTCCATGAGCACGATCACGCGCTTGACGCCAGCCACCAGGTCCATGGCGCCGCCCATGCCCTTGACCATCTTGCCGGGGATCATCCAGTTGGCCAGGTCGCCCTTTTCGGACACCTGCATGGCCCCCAGGATGGACAGGTTGATCTTGCCGCCGCGGATCATGGCGAAGCTCTCGTGGCTGCCGAAGATGGACGAGCCGGGGATGGTCGTCACCGTCTGCTTGCCCGCGTTGATCAGGTCGGCATCGACCTTATCCTCGGTCGGGAACGGGCCGATGCCCAGCATGCCGTTCTCGGACTGCAGCCACACTTCCTTGTCACCGGTGTAGTTGGCCACCAGCGTGGGGATGCCGATGCCGAGGTTCACGTAGAAGCCGTCCTCGAGTTCCTGCGCCGCTCGGGCGGCCATCTGGTCTTGGGTCCACGGCATGGCTCAATCTCCTGTTTTCTCTGTGATGGTGCGCTTCTCGATGCGCTTTTCGGGATGGGGGTTGTGCACGATGCGGTGCACGTAGATGCCCGGCAGGTGAATCTGGTCGGGGTCCATGGCGCCCGTCTCCACGATTTCCTCCACCTCCACGATGCAGATCTTGCCGGCCATGGCCGCTGCCGGGTTGAAGTTGCGCGCCGTCAGGCGGAACTGCAGGTTGCCGCTCTTGTCGGCGCGGTGCGCCTTGACCAGCGACACGTCGGGCACCAGCGAGCGCTCCATCACGTAGGTCTCGCCATCGAACTCGCGCAGCTCCTTGCCCTCGGCCACCATGGTGCCCACACCGGTCTTGGTGAAGAAGGCGGGGATGCCTGCGCCGCCGGCGCGCAGCTTCTCGGCCAGCGTGCCCTGGGGCGTGAACTCGAGCTCCAGCTCGCCCGCGAGGTACTGGCGCTCGAACTCCTTGTTCTCGCCCACGTAGGAGCTGATCATCTTCTTGATCTGGCGCGTCTCCAGCAGCTTGCCCAGGCCGAAGCCGTCCACGCCCGCGTTGTTGGAAATCGCCGTCAGGTTCTTCACGCCCGAATCGCGCAGCGCGTCGATCAGCGCCTCGGGGATGCCGCACAGGCCAAAACCGCCGACGGCCAGCAACTGGCCGTCCGCCACGACGCCCTTGAGCGCCTCGGCCGCAGAGGGGTAAAGCTTTTTCACTATTGGTCTCCTGATGTGCTGGGTCGATGCGCTACGATACTACGTATCTAATTAAGTAGTATTCCCTAAAGACTTGCACCACCATGGACGTCGCCGACTACCGCCTGGCATTCGAGATGGCGCCCGTGGGCCTGGTGATCTCGCGCAACCGCACCATGGTGGACTGCAACCGCCACGTGTGCGAGATGTTCGGCGCCTCGCGCGAGCTGCTCATCGGCCAGTCCTTCCGGGTGCTCTACCCCAGCGCCGACGAGTATGAGCGCCTGGGCAGGCGCATGGAGCCCATCCTCAACGCCCGGGGCTACTACGCAGACAACCGCATCATGAAGCGCGCCTGCGGCGAGACGTTCTGGTGCCATGTGTCGGGCCGCGCCCTGAACCGCGAAGACCCGCACGCCTCGGGCATCTGGAGCTTCGAGGACCTGTCCGCCCAGCGGCCCGTGCGGGCCGAGCTCACGGCGCGCGAGCGCGAGGTGGCGGCGCGCGTGCTCGACGGCATGACCTCCAAGGAGATCGGCCGCGCGCTCGACATCAGCCACCGCACGGTGGAGATCTACCGCGCGCGGCTGATGCGCAAGTACGGCGCGTCCACGGCGGCCGACCTGGTGCAAAAGCTCCTGGCCGCTTGAGAAAAGTGAGCAGCCGGCGCTTGGCGCGCAATGGCCGCGGCCCCGAAATGTAACAGTGCGACACCTAGCCGCCCGGGCCGGCCCCCGAGTGGCCCCCTGGAACCAAACGGCCGCATGAAAGTCATCATTCCTGATGAATGCTGACATTTGACTACGTCTTGCACCACCCCCGCTTCCTAGAATTTTCCGCACCGGACACTGATTCTGCGGTGGCACGCGCCACCCGCTCTCCCGTTTTGCCCCACAAGATCCACGACACCCGGCGCAACGGCGCCACCACCCAAAGCAGCCACCCCTTCGCCCTGGCCTACAACCCCGCCCTGGACGGATTGCGCGGCGTGGCCATCCTCCTCGTCATCCTCTCGCACGCGCATGCGCCGCTGTTCGACGGGGCGTTCTACGGGGTGGACCTGTTCTTCGTGCTCAGCGGCTTCCTGATCACCACGCTCTTGCTGCAGGAGCTGCAGCGCAACGGGCGCCTGGACTACTGGCGCTTCTACCGCCGGCGCCTCTGGCGGCTGATGCCGGCGCTGGCGTTGCTGCTGCTGGCCTACTGCGTGTTCGCGCCCATGCTGTGGCCCGATCTCACGGACGTGTATTCCGACGCCCTGGTGTCGCTGCTGTACCTGGCGGACTACGGCATCGCCTTCTTCGACAGCCCGGGCACGCTGCTGCACATGTGGTCGCTGTCGGTGGAGGAGCATTTCTACCTCGTCTGGCCGCCGCTGCTCGCGGTGCTGGCGCGCACCGCGCCGCGCGGCGGGCTGTGGCGCCGGATAGCGGGCCTGCTGCTGCTGGCCTGGGCCTGGCGCGTGGCGTGGGTGGCGCAGGGCCAGCAGTTCTACGAAATCTTCTTCCGCTTCGACACCCGCGCCACGGGCCTGCTGGCCGGCAGCCTGCTGGCGGCGCTGGTGCTGGAGCAGCCGGCCTGGTTCGAGGCGCTGCGCCAGCGGCTGACCCACTTCATGTGGGTGGTGCTGGCCGTGCCGCTGCTCATGGCCCAGGCCTGGGACGACATGAACGCCATGGTCTGGGGCATGACGGTGGTCGAATGCGCGGCCGTGGTCGTGCTGCTGGCCATACTGCAGCGCCGCGGCGCGGTCTACGAGATGCTGAGCGCCCCGGTGCTGACCATGACGGGCAGGCTGTCCTACGGCATCTACCTGTGGCACTACCCGGTCGTGCGCTACCTGCGCGCCGACCTGCCCTGGCCCGCCGTGGTGCTGCTGGGGCTGGCCATCTCGGCGGCGCTGGCTGCCCTGTCGTACTACACCATCGAGCGCTGGGCGCTGCGCAGGCGCGACGCGCGGCCCGCGCCCAGGGCAGCGAGGCCGCGCCCCGCGGGCGCCGAGGGCATGCAACGGCCGCTATCGCAGTGATAGCTGCCAGCGCTTGACTCAAGGTACTTTCAGATGGAAATCCATTGATTCTCCGCGACTGGCAAGCGCTGGCAGCTATCGGATTGAAAGCAAGGCCCCTCGCCAGCACGCACGGGCCTGCAGCCGCTACACTGCGCTCTGCGCTTGCAGGCGCCGCTGCCACCGCCGCCGGTGGCATGGGGCCGCAGGCGTTTTTTCTTCGCCCGCCCTCCGTCCATAACCGCCCATGTCCACGGTCTTCAACTTCACCTTCGTCCCCTGGTTCCGCTCCGTGGCGCCGTACATCCACAAGTTCCGGCACCAGACCTTCGTGGTGGGGCTGACGGGCGAGGCCATCGCCGCGGGCAAGCTGCAGAGCATCGTGCAGGACCTGGCCATGATCCAGGCCATGGGCGTGAAGATCGTGCTGGTGCACGGCTTTCGCCCGCAGGTGAACGAGCAGCTCGCGGCCAAGGGGCATGCCGCCAGGTACTCGCACGGCATGCGCATCACCGACCCGGTGGCGCTGGACTGCGCGCAGGAGGCCGCCGGCCAGCTGCGCTACGAGATCGAGGCCGCCTTCAGCCAGGGCCTGCCCAACACGCCCATGGCCGGCGCGCGCGTGCGCGTGATCTCGGGCAACTTCCTCACGGCGCGGCCCGTGGGCATCGTCGACGGCGTGGATTTCCAGCACACGGGCCTGGTGCGCAAGGTGGACGTGGCGGGCATACGCCGCTCGCTCGAATCGGAAGCGATGGTGCTCATCTCGCCCTTCGGCTTCTCGCCCACGGGCGAGGCCTTCAACCTGGCCATGGAGGAAGTGGCCACGCGCGTGGCCAGCGAGCTCAAGGCCGACAAGCTGCTGTTCCTGTCGGAAGTGCCCGGCATACGCACGCGCCCCGACGACCCCGCGGGCGAGGACAACCCCATCGACACCGAGCTGCCGCTGGCCCAGGCGCGCCAGCTGCTGTCCAGGCTGCCCGCGGCCCAGCGCCCCACGGACGCGGCCTTCTACCTGCAGCACTGCGTGCGCGCCTGCGAACATGGCGTGGAGCGCAGCCACATCATCCCCTTCGCCGTGGACGGCGCGCTGCTGCTGGAGATCTACGTGCACGACGGCATCGGCACCATGGTGGTCGACGAGAAGCTCGAAGAGCTGCGCGAGGCCACGGCCGACGACGTGGGCGGCATCCTGCAGCTCATCGAGCCCTTCGAGAAGGACGGCACCCTGGTCAAGCGCGACCGCACCGAGATCGAGCGCGACATCGCCGCCTACACCGTGATCGAGCACGACGGCGTGATCTTCGGCTGCGCCGCGCTCTACCCCTACCCCGAGGCCGGCACGGCCGAGATGGCCGCGGTGACCGTCTCGCCCAACAGCCAGGGCACGGGCGACGGCGAGAAGCTGCTCAAGCGCATAGAGCAGCGCGCGCGCATGCTGGGCCTCACGAGCATCTTCGTGCTGACCACGCGCACCATGCACTGGTTCATCAAGCGGGGCTTTTCGCCCGTGGACCCCGACTGGCTGCCCGAGGCGCGCAAGCGCAAGTACAACTGGGACCGCAAGAGCCAGGTGCTGGTCAAGAAGCTCTAGGCCGCGCGCCCCCTCGCCCGGCACGAGGGCCTGCTGCGGCGTGGCAGTGCCGTGCCGGGCGGCACGCCGTGGAGCGCGGGCCCGATGCGGTCCAGGCGCGCCTCGGGACCACCCTGATTCGTTGAACTGCCTTCGGTTCCTCGCCCGTCCTGGCCACGAAGCATGGCGGCGCGACGGACTCTCCCCCATGCATGCCCCCCATCGCAGGGCAGGCCTGCCCCTGCGCGCACCGCGTCCGCACCGTGTCGGTGAAAACCACTAGTCCACTTCATTGACTGCAAAAGTCACAAGTGTCTACACTTGATTAGACACTGATGTTCATCGCCAGTATTTCAGCTTTCCGTACGCAGCTATGGTCCCGGGATTGGAAATTTTCCCTTTTCCGCCAGCCAGTTGCACGGGATGGATACCAGTGACTCCATGCCTGTCTTCCCTCCACCCGGGGAGCAGCCTTTTTTCATCGACCCGGAGATTCGCATGACGATCCAGCGCTTCAAGACCAACAACCGCATGAGCCAGGCCGTGGTGGCCAACGGCTTCGTTTTCCTGGCGGGCCAGGTGGCGGACGACACCTCGGCCAGCGTGGCCGGCCAGACCCGCCAGATCCTGGACAAGATCGACACGCTGCTGGCCGAGACGGGCTGCGACAAGGCCAGGATCGTGCAGGCCACCATCTGGCTCGCGGACCACAAGACCTTCGCCGAGATGAACGAGGTGTGGGACGCCTGGGTGCCCCCGGGCCACGCGCCGGCGCGCGCCTGCGTGGAGTCGGCCCTGGCCTTCCCGCCCTACACGGTGGAAATCGGCGTGGTGGCCGCCCTCTGACACGCGGCCGCAAGGGAGCCCCATCCATGCATACCGTCGTTCTGGGTGCCGGCGTCGCGGGCATCACCTCCGCCTGGTATCTGGCCTCGCAAGGCCGCCAGGTGACGGTGATCGACCGGCAGCCGCTGGCCGCCTCCGAGACCAGCTACGCCAATGCCGGCATGGTCGCGCCGGGCCATTCGTACACCTGGGCGTCGCCGCGCGCGCCCGGCATCCTGTGGCGCTCGCTGCGCGACAGCACCCAGGCGCTGCGCCTGAAGCTCAACGCCGACCCGTACATGTGGGTCTGGCTGTGGAAGTTCCTGCAGAACTGCACGGCCGAGCGCTCGCGCATCAACACCAGCCGCAAGCTGGTGCTGTGCCGCTATTCGCAGGAGCGGCTGCAGGAGCTGACGGCGACCCTGGGCCTGGAATACGAGCGCATCAGCCAGGGTGCGCTGTACATGTACCGCGACGCCGCATCGTTCCAGCGCGGCCAGGCAAACATGCGTATCCTCTCGGACGGCGGCATGCGGCTCGACGTGCTGGACGCCGACGGCGTGATCACCCGCGAACCCGCGCTGGCCTCGGCCCGCGAGCACATCGCCGGCGCGATCTACTGCCCCAGCGACGAGAGCGGCGACGCGCGCATGTTCACCCGCGCGCTGGCCGAGCGCTGCCGTGCGGCGGGCGTGCGCTTCCTGATGGACACGTCCATCGACCGCATCGAGGCCCGGGGCGACCGCATCGCCGCGGTGCACACCAGCGCGGGCCCCGTCACGGCAGACGAATATGTGCTGTCGCTGGGCAGCTACTCGCCCATCCTGGCGCGGCCGCTGGGCTACAGCCTGCCCATCTACCCGGTCAAGGGCTACTCGGTCACCTTCCCCATCGGCGATGGGCACCAGCCGCCCACGCTCGCGGGCGTGGACGAGAACAACCTCGTCGCCTGGGCGCGCTTCGGCGACCGGCTGCGCTTCACGGCCACGGCCGAGTTCAGCGGCTACGACACGCGCCACAGCCCGCGCGACTTCGAGCCCATGCTGCGCGCGGCACGCCAGCTGTTCCCGAACGGCGCGGACTGGAGCCAGCCGGACCACTGGGCCGGGCTGCGGCCGATGACGCCCGAGAACACGCCCATCCTGGGCGCGAGCCGGCACGGCAACCTGTTCCTGAACACGGGCCACGGCCACATGGGCTGGACCATGGCCTGCGGCACGGCGCAGATCCTGGCCGACCTCATGAACGGCCGCAAGCCGGCCATCGACATCACCGGAATGACCCTCGCATGAACGACACCGCAACCCCCGAGGGCGCCTACACGGTGCTGACCTTCACCATGGACGAGGGCGTGATGGCCCGCGCCGCCATAGGCTTGGTGGTGCTGGCCACCGACCAGACGCTGGAGCACGAGTGGCGCCAGATCATCGACCTGCCCGGCGTGGCCTTCTTCGAGGCGCGCCTGTACAACTCACCCGACATCACGCCCGCCAACCTGGCGGAGATGGAGAAGGACATCACGGCCGCAGTGGAGCTGATCGTGCCCGACGTGCCGCTGCAGGTCGTGGCCTTCGGCTGCACCTCGGGCTCCATCGTGATCGGTGAGGAGCAGGTGGCCCGGCGCATCCGCGAGGCACGCCCCGGCGCAGCCGTCACCACGCCCATCACGGGCGCCGTGGCGGGCCTCAAGGCGCTGGGCGCGCAGCGCGTGGCCCTGATCACCCCCTACGTGCAGAGCGTGAACCAGCTCTTCCAGACGCACCTGCAGGCCTGCGGCCTGCAGGTCAGCCGCGTAGGCACTTTCAACCATGCCAACGACAACGAGGTGGCGCGCATCGACGCCGCCTCGCTGCGCGCCGCCATCCTGGCCACGGGCGGCCATGGCGACGTGGATGCCGTCTTCGTCTCGTGCACCAGCCTGCGCATGGCCACGCTGATCCGCGGCGTGGAGCAGGAGCTGGGCAAGCCCGTCATCGCCAGCAATTCCGCCATGGCCTGGCACGCGCTGCGCCTGGCGGGCGTGCACGACGCGCTACCGCAATTCGGCCGCCTGTTCGAGATCTGAAGCCTGCCGCATACGCCCCTGTTTCCGTTCCCTCACCACAACCACTACAGGAGATACCACCATGCGTTCCAACTTTCCCTCGGGCCGCCGCTTGCGCAATGTGGCTGCCGCGTCTCTGCTCGCCCTGGGCGGCGCCACCGCCGCCTGGGCCCAGGACAGCATCAACATCGGCGCCGTGCTGTCGCTCACCGGAGCCAACGCCACCGTAGGCGAAGACGTGCGCCGCGGGATCATGCTGGGCGTGGAGCACGTCAACGCCAAGGGCGGCGTGCTGGGCAAGAAAATCAACGTCATCGTCGAGGACTCGGGCGGCAACCCCACCACGGCGCTCAACGCCGCGCGCAAGCTGGCCACCGTGGACAAGGTGCCCGTGGTGATGGGCGAATATTCTTCCGGCATCACGCTGCCCATGGCGCAATACCTGGTCAAGGAAGGCGTGACGCACCTGAACATCAACAGCAGCAGCACCAAGATCCGCCAATTGGGCGCCACCTCGTTCAGCCTGGTGGGCCTGGAGAACTTCAGCAACAAGTTCGCCGCCGCCGACACCTACGCGCTGGGTTTTCGCCGCGTGGCCATGATCGCGCCCAACAACGCCTACGGCCAGGGCGTGTTCGAAGGGTACAAGGCCGAATTCGAGAAGCTCGGCGGCAAGGTGGTGACCGAGGTGCTCTACACCGCGGGCCAGTCCACCTACCGCCGCGAGCTGCAGCAGATGGCGCGCAGCAATCCCGACGCCTACGTCTACACCGCCTACGGGCAGGAGTCCGCGGTGATCAACCGCGAGGCCGAAGAACTGGGCCTGCGCAAGGTGCCGTGGTACGCCATCCTGATGACCATGAGCCTGTCGGACACGCCGCCCGCCATCGCCAACGGCCAGCTCGGCATGGAACTGGGCTCCGTGCAGGGCGCGGCGGGCAAAGCCTATGCCGATGCGTTCAAGGCCAAGTACAAGGAAGGCTTCAAGACCTCCTACACCGGCTACGGCTACGACGGCGTGCTCATCTCCGCCGCGGCCATCGAGAAGGCCAAGGCCACCACGCCCGCCGCCATCCAGGCCGCGCTCAAGGAACTGGGCAGCGGCGCGGGCTACATCGGCGCGACGGGCACGATCCGCTTCGACCAGGACCGCCAGCGCATCGATCCGCCCTACGACAAGCACAAGTTCGAAGGCGGCCAGCTCGTACCGCGCTGACGCCCGTCCCTGTCGCGCAGGCCGCAGGGCCTGTGCTTTTTTCCGAGATCCCGAGATGTTTCAATTCGTCGTCGACACGGTCCTGCGTGCCTCCGACCTGGCGCTCATCGCGCTGGGCCTGAGCATGCTCTACGGACTGGTGAAGTTCCCCAACGTGGCGCACATGCAGTACGCCATGTTCGGCGCCTACGTGACCTACGCCCTGCAGTCCGGCGGCTTTCCGCTGGTCGTCGCGCTGCTGGCCGGCAGCGTGGCGGCCGGACTGCTCACGCTGGGGCTGCAGGTGCTCGTGTTCCAGCGGCTGCTGCGCGGCGGGCCGGCCATCGCCATGATCGGCTCGCTGGCCGTGGCCATGCTGGTCATCGCCATCATGCAGGGGCTGGCCGGGTCGTTCCCGCGCATGTTCAACCTGCCGCGCGTGGAGCCGCTGGTGATCGGCGGCGCCCGCATCGCCTGGACGCAGCTCTACCTGATGGGCACCACCATCGTGCTGCTCGTGCTCTTCATGCTGGTGCTGTTCCGCACGCGGCTGGGGCGCTCGATGCGCGCACTGTCGAGCAACCCCATGCTCGCCAACGCGTCGGGGCTCAATGCCGAGCGCATCACCTACTTCGTGAGCTTCGCCAGCGGCGCCATCGCCGGGCTGGGGGGCAGCATGCTGGCCCTGTCCACCGGCGCGCACATCAATCTGGGCAACGACCTGCTGCTGCCCGTGTTCGCGGCGGCCATCCTCGGCGGGCTGGGCAACCCCATCGGCGCGGTGTTCGGCGCGCTGCTGATCGCGCTGACCGAGACCGCTGTCACCAACCTCAACTTCGGCCCCTTGCTCGGGCGCGAACTGGCGTTCATGCCCGTGGGCTACATCTCGGCCGGCTCCTTCCTGATCCTGCTGCTGGCGCTGCTCTTCAAGCCCTACGGGCTGTTCGACCGGGAGGTCCGCCGTGTTTGACTTCGCCGTCTCCACCGCCACCATCGCGGGCATCTACGCGCTGATGGCCCTGGGCCTGAACCTGCAGGCGGGCTACGCGGGCCTGCTGAACTTCGGCCACATCGCCTTCGCGGGCCTGGGCGCCTACGCGGCGGGCATCGGCTTCGGCCTGGGCTGGGCGCCGCTGCCCAGCCTGGCGCTGGGCGTGGGCCTGGCCATGCTGCTGGGCGCCTTCATGGCGGGCCTGGGGCGCAAGCTGGCCTCCGATTACTGGGGCATCGCCACGCTGGCCATCGCCGAGATCCTGCGCACCATCGCCACCAACGAGGGCTGGCTCACCGGCGGGGCCAACGGCATCAGCGCCATCCCCGCGCTGTTCGACAGCCTGCCGCGCCCCTGGAACGCCGTGGCCTTCCTGGCGCTGGTGCTGGCCGTGCTGGCCGCCGCCGCGTGGCTGTGCGCGCGCCTGGGCAACGGCCGCTTCGGCCGCGCGCTGCGGCTGATGCGCGAGGAGCCGCAGCTGGCCACCTGCCTGGGCTACAACCTGCGCACGCTCAAGACCCGCGCCATCATGGCCAGCGCCGCCGTCACCGCGCTGGGCGGCTTTCTCTACGCGCACTACATGAGCTTCGCGGGGCCCGAGTACATGCTCGCCTCCGAGACCTTCCTGCTGTGGACCATGGTGATGATCGGCGGCCTGGGCAACACGCTGGGCGTGCTGGTGGGCGTGGCCACCGTGCAGGCCGCTCACGTGCTCGTGCCCTTCGCCAAGGACTGGATCGGCTTCGACTCCGACGTGGCCGGCGCGCTGCGCCTGGGGCTGATCGGCGCCATCCTGCTGGCCTGCCTGCTGTGGCGCAGCGAGGGCCTGGTTCCTGAAAAACTGCGGAAGATCCCATGACCCCCCTGCTTCGCGTCAATGACGTCGCCAAGGCATTCGGCGGCAACCAGGTGCTCCACGGCGTGGAGTTCGACATCGCCCCCGGCGAGATCGTCGGCCTGCTGGGGCCCAACGGCTCGGGCAAGAGCACGCTGCTCAACACCATCACGGGCTTCGAGGCCATAGACCGCGGCCAGATCGCGTTCGAGGGCCGGCGCATCGACCAAATGCCCGCGCACCGCATCGTCGCCGCCGGCGTGGGGCGCACGTTCCAGCTGCCCTCCATGCCGCGCAAGATGTCGGTCATGGAGGTGGCCATGGCCGCCTCCACCGCGCACCACGGCGTGTGGGGCACGCTGCTGGGCACCGCAGCGAGCCGCCAGGCCGAGGCCGCGGCGCACGCCAAGGCCACGGCGCTGCTGGAGCAGCTGCTGCTCACCCACGTGCGCGACCTGCCCGCTGCGGCCCTCTCGGGCGGGCAGAAGAAGCTGCTGGGCATCGTCTGCGCGCTGATGGGCGACCCGCGCCTGCTGATGCTCGACGAGCCCACGGCCGGCGTGCACCCCAACCTGCGCCGCGACATCGTGGCCGCGCTGCAGCGCCTCAATGCGCAAGGAATGACGCTGGTGATCGTGGAGCACGACATGCATTTCATCCGCGAGGTGTGCACGCGCTGCATCGTGCTGGACCGCGGCCGCATCGTGGCCAGCTGCCGGCCCGACGAACTGGCATCGAACGAGCACGTGGTGCGGGCCTACCTGGGAAGCGTGGAACCGAAAGCCGTGGAGGAAACCCTCTGATGATCAGGATCGACAACATCGTCGCGGGCTACACGCCCGAGGTGGACATCCTCAAGGGCATCTCGCTGCACGTGGACCGCGCCGAGATCGTGACCCTGCTCGGCCCCAACGGCTGCGGCAAGAGCACGCTGCTCAAGACCATCGCCGGCGTGCTGCTGCCGCGCAGCGGCACCGTCACGCTGGAGGGGCAGGACCGCTCGCAGATGCCTGTGCACCGCAAGATCCGCCACTGCAGCCTGGGCTTCGTGCCGCAGACCGAAAACGTGTTCGCCAACCTCACCGTGCGCGAGAACATGCAGGTGGGCGGGCACTACCTGCCACCCGATGCGTGCCAGCGGCGCATGGACCAGCTGTGCGATCTGTACCCCGTGCTGGGTCGCAAGATCGAGGCGCGTGCGGCGTCGCTCTCGGGCGGCGAGCGGCAGATCCTGGCGTTGGCGCGCGCGCTCATGCCCAGCCCCAGCCTGCTGCTGCTGGACGAGCCCTCGGCCGGCCTCTCGCCCAAGGTGCTGCAGGAGGTGTTCGCCGCCATCGTGGAGGTGCGCGACAAGGAGCGCGTGTCCATCCTCATGGTGGAGCAGAACGCCATGGAGGCCATGCGCATGTCCGACCGCGCCTACATCCTCTCGATGGGCACCGTCGCGCTCACCGGCACCACGCGCAAGCTGCTGCACGACCCGCAGGTGCGCGAGCTCTACATGGGCGGCCGGGCCGCCTGATTCAACCCCAAGGAGAACCCCCGATGACCCATCGCACGACCCGCCGCGCCGTGGCCCTGGCCACCTGCGCGCTGCTCGCCCTGCCCGCCGCCAGCCACGCGCAGACGGCCCAGGCCCCCGTGAAGTTCGGTGCCACGCTGTCGCTCACCGGCGCCAGCGCCAGCGTCGGCGAGGACCAGCGCCGCGGCATGCTGATCGCGCTGGAGGAAATCAATGCGCGCGGCGGCGTGCTGGGCCAGCCCCTGCAGCTCGTGATCGAGGACACGGGCGGGCGCGCCGTCTCCGCGCTGGACGCGGCCAAGAAGCTCGTGTCGGTGGACAAGGTGGCGGCGGTGCTGGGCGAATACTCCTCCAGCCTGACCATTCCCGTGGGCCAGTACGTGGTGCGCGAGGGACTGCCCTTCGTCAACCACGGCAGCTCCAGCCCGGCGGTGCGCACCATCGGCGAGGGCGCCTTCAGCGTGATCGGGCTGGACGACGCCTCGGCGCGCTTTTCCGCGCAGGACCTGTGGGAGCTGGGCCACCGCAAGGTGGCCTTCATCGCCCCCAACAATGCCTACGGCCAGGGCGTGGCGGCGGAGTTCAGGAAGAACTTCGAAAAGCTGGGCGGCACGGTCGCGTCGCAGGTGCTCTATACGGCCGGCCAGTCCACCTACCGGCGCGAGCTGCAGCAGATGGAGCGCGCCAAGCCCGACGTCTACGTATACAGCGCCTACGGCCAGGAGGCCGCCGTCATCAACCGTGAGGCCTTCGAGCTGGGCCTGCACCAGGGCCAGCCCTGGTACGCGATCTACCACACCATGTGCACGACCGACAGCGCGCCCGAGCATGTAGCGGGCCAGCGCGGCATCGACGTGCGCTCGGTGGGCCCGCAGGGCCAGGGCTTCAAGGCGGCCTACGAGGCGAAGTACGGCCACCCCTTCAAGTCGTCGTACACCGGCTATGCCTACGACAGCGTGCGCCTGCTGGCCGCCGCGGTGCAGCAGGCGGGCACGACCCGGCCCGACGCGGTGAAGCAGGCCCTGCGCTCCATCGCCAACGGCTACGAGGGCGCGACGGGCACGCTCACCTTCGCGGCGGACGGGCAGCGCGCCGACCAGCCCTACCAGAAGACGGTGTACCGCGGCCGGGTGCAGCCGCGCTGAATTTCAAGTAAAAACGGCTGTCAGCGCTTGTCCATAAAGCGCTGGCAGCTCTCTTTTTTGACGTTCAGGCCGGCCACGCCTCCAGCGCCGTGCGCACGGCCGCCACCGTGGCGGGCGACACCTCGCACATCGGCAGCCGCAACGCGCCAGCACACAGCCCGCGCAGTTGCGCCGCGAGCTTGGCCGGGCCGGGGCTGCTTTCGGCGAACAGCGCGCAGGTGAGCGGCATCAGCCGCAGGAACCGCGCCCGCGCGCCGGCCCAATCGCCCTCGTCCATAGCGCGGCACAGGGCGGCCACCTCGGCGGGCAGTATGTTGGCGACCACCGAGATCACACCCTGCCCGCCCAGCGCGAGGTAGGGCAGGCTGGTGAAGTCGTCGCCGCTGTACTGCGCGAAGCCCGGCGGCACGGCCAGCGCGATGTCGGCCGCGCGGGCCATGTCGCCCGTCGCATCCTTGATGCCCGCGATGCGAGGGTGGCGTGCCAGTTCGGCCACGGTGGCCACCTGCAGGTCGACCACCGTGCGGCCCGGCACGTTGTAGAGCACCAGCGGCAGCGCGGTGGCGTCGGCCTGCGCGCTGAAGTGCGCCACCAGGCCCCGCTGCGTGGGCTTGTTGTAGTACGGCACCACGCTGAGCAGCGAATCCGCGCCGCATTCCTCGGCGAAGCGCGCCAGCGCCACGGCCTCGACGGTGGAATTGGCGCCCACGCCGGCCATGACGTGCGTGCGGCCCGCCGCATGCTCCACGGCGGCGGCGAGCAGGTCGCGGTGCTCGGTGTGCGAGAGCGTGGCGCATTCGCCCGTGGTGCCGGCGATGACGATGCCCGCCGTGCCCGAGTCGATGTGCCAGTCGATCAGGCGGCGCAGCGCCGGCAGGTCGATGCGCAGGTCGTCGGTGAACGGCGTGAGCAGCGCCACCAGGCTGCCGCGAGGCAGGCGGGCGGGCGCGCGGGAAGCGGGCGATGAGGGCATGGGGGAATCCACGGAACTATGAAAACAGGAGCTGCCAGCGCTTGCTGCGCAATGATTTGAATGAAAAATCACTTGAAACCATTGCATGGCAAGCGCCGGCAGCTATGAAATTTGAGAATCACGCGGCGCGGCGGCGTACCACCTGGGGCTCCTGCCAGCGCTGCAGCAGTTGCGCCAGCTCGGCCTCGTAGGCCTGGCGGGCGGCTTCCTTCACATGGCCGTAGCCGCGCACCTTCATGGGCGCCTGGGCGATCTGCACGGCCAGCTCGTGCTGGTCGGGCCGCGCCTCCTTCAGCAGGCGCTGCACCAGGGCTTCGAACTGGTCGATCATGGCGCGCTCGTGGCGGCGCTCCTCGGTGCGGCCGAAGGGGTCGAGCGCCGTACCGCGCAGAAACTTCAGGCGCGCCAGCACTCCAAAGGCGGGCAGCATCCAGGCGCCGAACTCGCGCTTCTTCTGGCCCAGCAGCGGCGGCGCAAGGTTGAAGGCCAGGCGCGGCGCGCCCTCGAACTGCGCATCGATCTGCGCGCGGAACGCGGGCGCGGCATAGAGGCGCGCCACCTCGTACTCATCCTTGTAGGCCATGAGCTTGAAGAAGCTCTGCGCCACGGCACTGGTCAACTGCTCCTGGCCGGGCCACACGCGCGACTCGTGCGCGCGCACCGCATCCACCAGCGCCTTGAAGCGCGCGGCGTAGGCCGCGTTCTGGTAGCCGGTGAGGAACTCCACACGGCGCTGCACGGCCTCATCCAGGCTGGGGGCCTGCTTGCGCTGCACGGCGCCCGCGCTGGCCGCCACGGCTTGCGGATCCACCGCGTGGCGGCGGCCCCAGCGGAAGGCGGCGAGGTTCATCTTCACGGCGGCGCCGTTGAGTTCGATGGCGCGCTCGATGGCTTGCGCGCTCACCGGCACCAGGCCGCGCTGGTACGCGGCGCCGAGCATGAACAGGTTGGTGGCGATGGCGTCGCCGCAGAGGGCCAGCGCGAGGCGCCCCGCGTCCACCAGCTCCAGGTTGCCCTCGCCGATGGCGCGCGCGATGGTCTTGACCAGCGGGTTGGCGGGGAACTGCATGTCCGGGTTCTGCGTGAAGGCGCCGGGCATCACCTCCTGCGTGTTGACGATGGCGCGCGTGGCGCCCTTGCGCGTCATGGTCAGCGTGTTGCCCGCGGCGGCCACGACGAGGTCGCAGCCGATCAGCGCGTCGGCCCCGCCCGGCGCCACGCGCACGGCGGCGATCGCCTGGGGGCTGGCGCCGAAGCGCATGTGCGTCCACACCGAGCCACCCTTTTGCGCCAGGCCCGCCATGTCGAGCACGCCCACGCCCTTGCCTTCCAGGTGCGCGGCCATGCCCAGCAGCGCGCCGATGGTAACCACGCCCGTGCCGCCCACGCCGGTGATGACGAGGCTGTAGACGCCCTGCGCCAGGTCGGGCAGCGCCGGCTCGGGCAGGGGTGATGCGAGACTGTCGCTCCCCGTGCCGCTGCCCTTCCTCAGCTTGCCGCCGCGCACGGTGACAAAGCTGGGGCAAAAGCCCTTGAGGCACGAGAAGTCCTTGTTGCAGGCCGACTGGTCGATGGCGCGCTTGCGGCCGAACTCGGTTTCCACCGGCACCACGGCCACGCAGTTGGATTGCGCGCCGCAGTCGCCGCAGCCCTCGCACACGGCCTCGTTGATGACCAGGCGCATGTCGGGATCGGGGAACTCGCCGCGCTTGCGGCGGCGGCGCTTCTCGGCCGCGCAGGTCTGGTCGTAGACCAGCACGCTGGTGCCGGGCACCTCGCGCAGCGCGCGCTGCACGGCGTCCAGCTCATCGCGGTGGTGGATAGTCACGCCCGGCGCCCAGCCGGTCACGCCGCCGTATTTGCCGGGGTCGTCCACCACCACGGCAATGCGCGCCACGCCCTCGGCATGCACCTGCTGGGTCATGCGCACGGGGTCCAGCGGGCCGTCGTGGCGCTGGCCGCCGGTCATGGCGACGGCGTCGTTGTAGAGCAGCTTGAAGGTGATGTTGGTCCTGGCCGCCACGGCAGCCCGGATGGCGAGCAGGCCCGAGTGGAAATAGGTGCCGTCGCCCATGTTCTGGAACATGTGCGTGCGCCTGGAGAACGGCGCCTCGCCCACCCAGGCCATGCCCTCGGCGCCCATCTGCGTGTAGCCCAGCGTGCCGCGGTCCATGCTCTGCGCCATCCACGAGCAACCGATGCCCGCGTAGCCGCGGCTGCCCTCGGGAATGCGCGTGGAGGTGTTGTGCGGGCAGCCCGCGCAGAAGTAAAAACTGCGCGCCATCACGTCCACCGCGCCCAGCACGGGCTTGCGGCGCGCGAGCGCGTGGGTCGCCTCCAGCAGCGCCGGGTCGATCTCGGCCAGGCGGTGGCCCAGCACCTGGGCGATCATCGCGGCATCCAGCGCCAGTTCGGTGCGGAACAGCTTGGCGCCGCGCTCGTCCTTCTTGCCGATGACCTGCGGCGCGCCAGGGCGGCCGTAGAGGATGTCCTTGAGCTGCGCCTCCAGCAGCGCGCGCTTTTCCTCGATGACGATGACCTTGTCCAGCCCCAGCGCGAATTCGGCGATGCCCTCGGGCTCCAGCGGCCAGACCAGGCCGGCCTTGTAGACCGCCAGGCCCAGCGCCTGCGCGCGCACCTCGTCGATGCCCAGATCGGCCAGCGCCTGGCGCAGGTCGAGCCAGCTCTTGCCCGAGGTGACGATGCCGATGCGCGCGCCCTCGCGCCGCCCGAAGGCCACGCGGTCGATGCGGTTGGCGCGCGCGAAGGCGCGCACGGCATCGAGCTTGTGGTTGACCAGCCGGTATTCCTGCGCGTGCGGCGTGTCCGGCAGGCGGATGTTGAGGCCGTCCGGCGGCATGTCCGGCAGCTCGGGGCACGTGAAGGACGAGCCGGCCTCGTGCACTTCCACCGAGCCCGAGGCATCGGCCGTGTCCTTGATGCACTTCATGCCCACCCAGCAGCCCGAGTAGCGCGACAGCGCCCAGCCGTAGAGCCCGTATTCGATCAGCTCCGGCACGCCCGCGGGCGAGAGGATGGGCATCTGCGCGTCCACCAGCGCGAACTCGCTCTGGTGGCAGGTGGTGGACGACTCGCAGGTGTGGTCGTCGCCCATGAGCACCAGCACGCCGCCGTTCTTCGAGCTGCCCGCCAGGTTGCCGTGGCGGAAGGCGTCGCCCGAGCGGTCCACGCCCGGCCCCTTGCCGTACCAGATGGAAAACACGCCGTCGAAGCGCCCTTCCCCGCCAATCTCGGCCATCTGGCTGCCCCAGACCGCCGTGGCGGCCAGGTCCTCGTTCACGCCGGGCACGAAGACCACGTCGTGCGCCTGCAGGTGCTTGCGCGCCTTCACGAGTTGGTCGTCGAACGTGCCCAGGGGCGAGCCCCGGTAGCCCGTGATGTAGCCTGCCGTGTCCAGGCCCGCCGCGCGGTCGCGGCGCTTTTGCATCATGGGCAGGCGCACCAGGGCCTGCACGCCGGTCAGGTAGACCGTGCCCTCGGTGGCCGTGTACTTGTCGTCCAGGCCCACGGCCCGCAGGCGGCTGCCAACGCTCAGATCGCTCATCCCCAGTTTCCCCTGTCTCTGTTTGCCGGCCTGGATCCATGTGCCACCAGAGGGTGTTTCAATGCATTAGAACCAGTCTCTCAATAAAGTGTAGACACTTATGAAGACATAAGTCAATAAAATAGGGAATCCCCCATGGTGCGCGGCTCCCGGGGCGGCCGGTCCGGCGGGCGCCAGGCCTAAAATGCTTGCTGTCACCCATCGCCATAGAGCACCATGCCTGTCAAAAAAAAATCCAACAAGGAAAGCGCGCACGTGCCACAGACACGCGATGCCAGCAGTGTCGAGCGCCTGTACCTCGAACTGCGCGAACGCGCCATGCGCTACGACTTCCGTCCCGGCGCGCGCATCAACGAGCAGGCGCTGGGCCGGGAGTTCGGCGTGAGCCGCCCGCCGCTGCGCGAAGCCCTGAACCGCCTGGTGGCCGAAGGCTTCCTCGACTTCGTGATGAACAAGGGGTTCTTCCGCAAGGCCATCAGCGTGGAGGAGCTCTACAACCTCTACCAGGTCCGCATCGCGCTGGAGCGCCGCGCGCTGTTCCTGGCGGTGCAGAACGCCACCGACGCGGAGATCGAGAGCCTGCGCGCCTACTGGGACGGCGTGATGGCCCATGCGTCCGGCATGTCCATTGGCGACCTGCTGCTGGCCGACGAGGAATTCCACCGCCGCCTCACCGCCATGTCGCACAACAAGGAGCTGAGCCAGTTCCTGGAGCAGGTGACCCGCCGCATCCACGTGGCGCGGCACATCGACTTGGAGCAATCCGACTGGAACGCGCGCGCCTTCAATGCCCACGCGCAACTGCTGGACCTGCTGCAGGCCCGCAAGCTCGAACCCGCGCTGCTGGCGCTGAGCGAGCACATCGACCTGAGCCTCAAGCGCGCCGTGCAGATCACCAAGGAAATGGTCGCCAAGTTCTTTCTGCAAGACCAGACCTGGTCATCCGGGCAGGCAGCCGCGGAGTCCTCCGGCCCAAACGGGACCGCAAAAGCCAGGTGATGGCCGGGAAGCCCTGGCCGCGGGGCGCTACGGCGCCGGCGCGTGCACCGCGTCCAGGTCGACCTGCTCTGGCTCCAGGAACTGCCGGGCGTAGCGCAGGTAGACGCGTTCGCGCACGAAGACGTCGAACAGGTCGGGGTCGATGTGGCCGTTGTCGCGCATCTTGCGCATGATGGTCAGCGCCTGCGGCAGCGTCATGGGCCGCTTGTAGGGCCGGTCGGCTGCGGTGAGCGCCTCGAAGATGTCGGCCAGGCCCAGCATGCGCGCCTGCCATGACAGCTGCTCGCGCACGAGCCCGCGCGGGTAGCCCTTGCCGTCCATGCGCTCGTGGTGGCCGCCCGCGTATTCCGGCACGTTGCGCAGGTGCTTGGGCCAGGGCAGGCTTTCGAGCATCCTGATCGTGGCCACGATGTGGTGGTTGACGATGCTGCGCTCGGCCAGCGTGAGCGTTCCCGAGCGGATGCTCAGGTTCTCGATTTCGTCCGGCGTGAGGAAGTTCGCCTGCCGCCCCTGCGGATCGCGCCAGCCGCGCCCCGTGCCTATGTCGCGCACCCGCTGCTGCTCGTGGGGGAGCATGGCCTCGCTGCCCAGGTTGCAGTGGCGCAGGAAGGCGCGCTCGCCGTCGAGCTCCTGCAGCTGGCACTGCAGGCCGCGCTGCAGCTGCTCCTCCGCCGCGGCATCGGCCTGCGGGCGCAGCGCGAGCTGGCGGCGCAGCATGTCGATCTCGGCGTCGCGCTTAAGCACCTCGAAGCGCGTGTCCACGAGGCCGATGCGGTCGTAGAGGGTCTGCAGCTTGGTCGCCTTGTCCACCACGTGCACCGGCGTGGTGATCTTGCCGCAGTCGTGCAGCAGGCCCGCCATCTTGAGCTCGTAGCGGTCGCGCTCGGTCATGGTGAACGCCGCAAGCGGCCCCTCGGTGGTGGCGTCGGCGGCCTCGGCCAGCATCATGGTCAGGGCCGGAACGCGCTGGCAGTGCCCGCCCGTGTAGGGCGACTTCTCGTCGATCGCCAGGTTGATGAGGCTCACGAAGGATTCGAACAGGCGCTCGTGCTGCGTGATGAGCAGGCGGTTCGTCACCGCGATCGCAGCCTGCGAGGCCAGCGACTCGGCAATGCTGCAGTCCTCCTGCGAGAACGCCTGCACCGCGCCCGTGGCCGGGTCGATGGCGTTGATGAGCTGCAGCACGCCGACCAGCTCGTGGTCGTGGTTCCGCAAGGGCACCGTGAGGAAGGAGCACGAGCGGTAGCCCGTACGCTGGTCGAAGGCCCGCGAGCCGGCGAAGTCGAAGTCCGCACTGCCACAGGCGTCGGCAATGCTCACCGTGCAGTCGTGCACGGCGGCGTGCACGGCCACCAGCGAATCGTTCGCTCGCCCGTCGGGCAGGTAGAGCGGCAAATCCGGGAAATCGACCGCCTGCCCCGACCTTCCGCCCTGGTGCAGCCCCAGCGAATGGGTGCGCACGAGCGCGAAGCGCAGCGCGCTGCCGTCATCGGTCACGCGGTACAGAGTGCCGGCGTCGGCATGGGTGAGCATCTGCGCCGCATCCAGGATGCGTTCGAGCAGGAGGTCGATGTCCCGCTCGCGCGACAGGGCCGCGCCCACTTCGTTGAGCTCCTGCAGACGCCCCAGCAATTTCTGCAATGCATCGGGCATGCAGGCGCTCCCCCTTCGGCCAAGCCATGAATCAATGTGACGGTGGATCACGCCGCACCGGCGCAACCTGAACACCAATTGTCAATTGTATTTGCCTGGCTGGTGGCGCAAGGCGCTATGCGCGCCGGGCCCGCGGGCTGCCCAGCAGCACCAGCAGCAGCATGGCGAACACCACGAAGCAGACGAAGGACCAGTTGGCGATGGAGCCGCCCAGGAATGTCCAGTCCACCGCCGAGCAGTCGCCCGAGCCGCGGAAGATCATCGGGACCGCGCGGCTGATGGGGTAGTTCTCGATCATGCCGTAGAAGTCGCGCCCGCAGACCGCCACCTCGGGCGGGTACCACTGCAGCCAGCTCTGGCGCGCGGCTGTGAAGGCGCCGAAGCCCGCCATCGCCAGGGCCGCCACGCTCCAGCCCATCCACCAGGCTTTTTTGCCATTAAGGCTTGCCAAGCCTGCGAAGACAGCTATGCTAATGAGAGCATAGCGCTGCACGATGCACATGGGGCATGGCTCCAGGCCCACCACATGCTGCAGGTACATGCCAAAGGCCAGCAGCCCCAGGCAGGCGGCGCTTATCAGCGCCAGGGTGCGGCGCGGGGCGATCGTTATCCAGTTCAGCAACACTTTTCTTTTTTCCTATAGAGCCGGCCCGGGCGCCGCGCCGCTCCACAGGAGCAGGCGGGGCTCAGATGCCGGCGGCTTCGTCCAGAAACACCTTGGCGCGCCGTGGCGTGACCACCAGCATCTCGCCGTCGCGCAGCCCCATGTCGTGGAACTGCTGCGCCGGGATCTGCGCCTCGATCAGCATATCCGGGGCCGCATTGTCCGCCGATTGGGTGCTGCCTTCGGGAATTAGTTCCAGCCGCGCGATCGGCCCCACGACGATGGAGCGCACCAGCTGCACCACGATGCCGCGCGGGCGGCCGTGCGCGTCGAGCGCCTGGCCCGGGGAGTAGCGCTCCACGTCCAGATCGTGCGGGCGCACGTAGGCGAAGGCCGGAGCGCCGTCGGCATGCCGGGCCTCGGGGCTGTCGAGCTGCATGCCCTCGTCCAGGTGGATGCGGCCGTCGTTGGCGCGGCCCTTGAACAGGTTCACGTCGCCCAGGAACCCGTAGACGAAGGGGCTGGCCGGGTTGTCCCACACCTGCTGGGGCGTGCCCTGCTGCTCGATGCGGCCCTGGTTGATGACGACCACGCGGTCGGCCACCTCCAGCGCCTCCTCCTGGTCGTGCGTCACGAAGATCGACGTGACGTGCAGTTCGTCGTGCAGGCGGCGCAGCCAGCGGCGCAGTTCCTTGCGCACCTTGGCGTCCAGCGCGCCGAAGGGCTCGTCGAGCAGCAGCACCTTGGGCTCCACCGCCAGCGCGCGCGCCAGGGCGATGCGCTGGCGCTGACCGCCCGAGAGCTGCGAGGGGTAGCGGTCGGCGATCCAGTCGAGCTGCACCAGCTTGAGCAGGTCCATGACCTTCTGGCGGATCTGCGCTTCGCTGGGCCGCTCCCTGCGCGGCTTCATGCGCAGGCCGAAGGCCACGTTGTCGAGCACCGTCATGTGGCGGAACAGCGCGTAGTGCTGGAACACGAAACCCACGCCGCGCTCGCGCACGTGCACGTCGGTCTGGTTCTCGCCGCTGAAGTGGATGCTGCCCGTGTCGGGCGTCTCCAGCCCGGCGATGATGCGCAGGAGCGTGGTCTTGCCGCAGCCCGAGGGGCCGAGCAGCGCGATCAGCTCGCCCGACTGGATGTCCAGGCTCACGTCGCGCAAGGCCTGGAAGCTGCCGAACTGCTTGCTGACGTTGCGGATTTCTATGCTCATAAATCAATAGCTTTTTGCGCTTTACCCATGCGCCTTAGCGGCCAGCCGGACGCTCAGGCGGCAATTCCGTGGCGGCCTTGCGCTGCTGCTCGTTCTGCCACTCGGCCACCGTCTTGATCACCAGCGTGACCAGGGCCAGCAGCGCCAGCAGCGAGGCAGCGGCGAACGCCGCGACCGACTGGTATTCGTTGTAGAGGATCTCCACGTGCAGCGGGATGGTGTTGGTCTGGCCGCGGATGTGGCCCGAGACCACCGACACCGCGCCGAACTCGCCCATGGCGCGCGCGTTGCACAGGATCACGCCGTACAGCAGTCCCCACTTGATGTTGGGCAGCGTCACGTGCCAGAAGGTCTGCCAGCCGCTCGCGCCCAGCACGATGGCGGCCTGCTCCTCATCGTTGCCCTGGGCCTGCATCAGCGGGATCAGCTCGCGCGCGATGAAGGGGAAGGTGACGAACACGGTGGCCAGCACGATGCCGGGCACGGCGAAGATGATCTTGATGTCGTGCGCGGCCAGCCAGGGGCCGAACCAGCCGTTGGCTCCGAACACCAGCACGTACATCAGGCCCGCCACCACGGGCGAGATGGAGAACGGCAGATCGATCAGCGTAGTCAGGAAGGCCTTGCCCTTGAACTCGTACTTGGCGATGCACCAGGCTCCCGCCACGCCGAACACCAGGTTCAGGGGCACGGCGATGGCCGCGGTCAGCAGGGTCAGCCGGATGGCGGACCAGGCATCGGGCTCCGACAGTCCCGCCAGGTAGGCATCGACGCCCTTGCGCAGCGCCTCGGTGAACACGGCCGCCAGCGGCAGCACCAGGAACAGCAGCAGGAACGCCATGGCGATACCGGTGAGCAGCCACCGGACCCACGGCGCCTCGGTCGTACCCGCGCGAGCGCGCGGGGCGGTACGGGCGGCGGCGCTCATGCCGGCATCCCCGCGTGGCGCCGCTGCCAGGCCTGCAGCGCGTTGATGACCAGCAGCATGACGAAGGAGATCAGCAGCATCACCACGGCCACGGCCGTGGCGCCCGCGTAGTCGTACTGCTCCAGCTTGCCGATGATGATGAGCGGCGTGATCTCCGACACCATGGGCATGTTGCCCGCGATGAAGATGACCGAGCCGTACTCGCCGATGGCGCGCGCGAAGGCCATGGCGAAGCCCGTGAGCAGCGCCGGCATGATGCCCGGCAGGATCACGTGGCGGAAGATCTGCCAGCGCGTCGCGCCCAGGCTGGTCGCGGCCTCCTCCAGTTCCTTCTCACTGTCCTCCAGCACCGGCTGCACCGTGCGCACCACGAAGGGCAGGCCGATGAAGATCAGCGCGATCACCACGCCATTGGGGTTGAACGCCAGCTGTATGCCCAGCGGCTCGAAATACTGGCCCACCCAGCCGTTGCCCGCCAGCAGCGCGGTGAGCGAGATGCCAGCCACGGCCGTGGGCAGGGCGAACGGCAGATCCACCAGCGCGTCCACGACCTTCTTGCCCGGGAACTGGTAGCGCACCAGCACCCAGGCGATCAGCAGGCCGAACACCAGATTCACGCAGGCGGCGATGAACGAGGCGCCGAACGTGAGCCGGTACGAGGCCAGCACGCGCGGCGCGGCCACGGCCTCCCAGAACTGCGGCCAGGTCATGGAAAAGCTCTTGAACAGCAGGGCCAGCAGCGGGATCAGCACGATGAGGCTCAGGTAGAACAGCGTGTAGCCCAGCGTGAGCCCGAAGCCGGGCAGCACGCGCCTGGGCGCGCGCTTTCGGGGCTGGGCGGCGCCCAGCGCTAGCGTGGTCATGAAATTACTTGCCGCTCTGGTAAAGCTTGTCGAACTGGCCGCCGTCGTTGAAGTGCACCTTCTGCGCATCGCTCAGGGAGCCGAAGTACTTGGCCACGGTGAACTGCTGGATGGGCTTGAACTGGTCGGCATGCCTTTTGAGCACCGCCTCGGAGCGCGGGCGGATGGCGTGCCGCGCCGCGATCTCCTGCGCCTCGTCCGAGTACAGGTAGTCCAGGTAGGCCTTGGCGAGTTCCGCCGTGCCCTTCTTGGCCACGGTGCGCTCGACCACGGCCACCGGGTTCTCGGCCGTGATGCTCACCGAGGGGTAGACCGCATCGACCTTGCCCTTTCCGAACTCGCGCTCCACCGACACCACCTCCGACTCGAAGGTGATCAGCACGTCGCCGATGTTGCGCTGCAGGAAGGTGGCCGTAGCATCGCGCCCGCCCTTGGCCAGCACGGGCACGTTCTTGTAGAGCTTGGCGACGAACTCTGCCGCCTGCGCGTCGGTGCCGCCCTTCTCGCGCACCGACCCCCAGGCGCCCAGGTAGGCGTAGCGGCCGTTGCCACCGGTCTTGGGATTAACCACGATGACCTTCACATCGGGGCGGGTCAGATCGTTCCAGTCCTTGATGTTCTTGGGATTGCCGTGGCGCACCAGGAACAGCATGGTGGACGTGGTAGGCGATGCGTCGTTCGGAAACTTCTTGGCCCAATCCTTGGCCACCACGCCGTTGTCGGCCAGGAACTGCACGTCGGTCGTGGTGTTGAAGGTCACCACATCGGCAGCCAGGCCATCGTTCACGGCGCGCGCCTGGGCGCTGGAGCCGCCATGGGCCTGGTCCACCTTCACGTCAACGCCCTTGGTCTTCTTGTAATGGGCGATGAAGGCCTGGTTGTAGTCCTTGTAGAACTCGCGCGCCACGTCGTAGGAGACGTTGAGCAGCGAATTGGCCTGCGCCGATGCGAGCCCGCTGGCCGCCAGGGCCAGGGAAGCGATGAGGGTCTTGATCCGAGTGTTCATTGCGTTGTTCTCCACGTTGCGAGATGTGAACGGATTGTGGAGAGGACGACTTAAAACTCAAAAGAATATATTCTTTTAAATTAATCTGATTGAGGAATAAAGAAAGGATCAGGCCGCAGCCAGGCAAGGGGCCGTCGCCAGGGCGTCCTGCAGCAGCGACCGCAGGAGCGCCCAGCCCAGCGGCCATTCCCCGTGGCCCGACTCCACGTTGATATGGCCCGCCTGCGGCAGGCGCACGAACTCGCTGCCCCAGGCACGCGCATAGGCGCCCGCCAGGCGGATGGGGCAGTACGGGTCGTTGTCGCTGGCGACGAGGATGTTGCGGTACGGTAGCCGCGCATAGGGCACGGGCGCGAAATCGCTGAGCACCGCGCGCCGCTCGGGATCGGCGGGCGCCACCAGCAGGGCGCCGCTCACGCGCGCGGCGGCCTCGGGGCGCATGTGCACGGCGGCGATGCAGCCCAGGCTGTGCGCGACGAGCACCACCGGCTGCGGCGCGGCCAGCACGACCTGCTCCAGCGCGCCCACCCAGGCCTCGCGCTCGGGCGAGAACCAGTCCGCCTGCAGCACGCGCCGCGCGCCAGGCACGCGCTCGGCCCACAAGCTCTGCCAGTGGCCGGGGCCGGAATCGCGCCAGCCCGGCACGATGACCACGGCGCGCGCGCCTGCGTGCGTTTCGGGTAGAGCCACCGGGGGCATGCCATTGCTCCTTTGCATAATGGGGCGGATTCTTGCGCCCCCGGCTTCAAACCCCAACGAATAGATTCTTCTGACTTTATACGGAAATCATCTATCGACGCCCGCCCGCATGTTGCCGGGCATGGTCTCGCCCAGGAAGTCAAGGAAGCCGCGCACCGCGGGCGACAGCCCCCGGCGCGAGGCGAACACCGCGTGCACGATGCCCTTGGGCTGCGACCACTGGGGCAGCACGCGCACGAACTGCCCGGCCTCCAGCTCTGCGAGGCACAGGTAGTCGGGCAGCCAGCACAGGCCCGTGCCCGCGAGCGCCGCGTGCTTGAGGGTGAGCAGGTCGTCGGCCACGTAGCGCGGGGTGAACTGCACCGTTTCCTCGCGGCCATCCGGCCCGATCAGGCGCAGGCTGGCCCGCCCCTCGGACGCGGACATGGCGAGCGTGTCCATGCGCGCCAGATCCCGCAGCGTGCCGGGCATGCCCTGGCGCGCGATCTGCGCGGGGCTGGCCACCAGCAGCTGGCAGCCCTCGCCCAGGCGCTTGACCACCATGCTGCCGCTCTCGTCCAGCGTGGCGCGCACGCGCAGGGCCACGTCCACGCCCTCCTCCACCACGTTGACCACGCGGTTCGTCACCTGCATCTCCATGCGCACCAGCGGGTGGCGTTCGAGGAACTGCGGCATCAGCTCGGCCAGCACCGTCTGCGCCAGCGTCACCGGGCAGGTCACGCGCACGGTGCCACGCGGCTCGGAACGCACCTGGGCCACCGCATCCGCCGCGGCCTGGGCCGACTCGCGCATCGTCAAGCAGTGGCGCAGGTACGCCTCGCCCACCTCGGTCAGCGACAGCGTGCGCGTGGTGCGCTGCAGCAGGCGCACGCCCAGGTGCGCCTCCAGCTCGGCCACGCGCCGCGACAGGCGAGACTTCGGAATGCCCAGCGCCCGCCCGGCAGCGGCAAAGCCGCCGCGCTCGGCCACCTCGGCGAAATACAGCATGTCGTTCAGGTCTTGCATGGCAGCGTGGATTGATGACGAATTCAGGACAATTTATCGTAATTCCGCCACCTAATCAAAGATTGATCGCAAAACTACAATTTGCCTATCGCCCACACCTAGGGTTTGCACTTAGACAGGAAACTCCATGCAACTGCTGCACATCGATTCCGCCATCACCGGCGACCAGTCCGTCTCGCGCCAGCTCACGGCCCGCATCGTCCAGGCGTGGCAGGCCAGCCACCCCGCCACCCAGGTCAGCTACCTGGACCTGGTGGCCGAGGCCCCCGCACACTTCACCATGGAGGCCATGGCCCCGCGCACGGGCCAGACCGAAGGGCTGAGCGAGGCGCAGCAGCGCGAGAACGCCGTATCCGAGCGCCTGGTGCGCCAGTTTCTCGCGGCCGACGTGGTGGTGATCGGTGCGCCGTTCTACAACTTCGCCATTCCTACCCAGCTCAAGGCCTGGATCGACCGCATCGCCCAGCCGGGCCGCACCTTCCGCTACACGGCGAACGGCCCGGAAGGCCTGGCCAAGGGCAAGACGGTGATCGTGGCCTCCAGCCGCGGCGGCGTGTATTCCACCAGCGAGGCCGGCCGCGCCATGGAGCACCAGGAAAGCTACCTGCAGACCGTGCTGGGCTTCTTCGGCGTGACCGACGTGCGCTTCGTGCGCGCCGAGGGCATGGCCCTGGGCGAGGAGGCCAAGACACAGGCCCTGGCCGCCGCCAACCAGGCCATCGAGGCCCATGTGCAGGCCGGCGCCGCCAACCAGGAGCGCATCTCGCAGGCCGCCTGACGCCCCCTCTCCCCAATCCCTCCCTCGCCAGGGAGGGGCTCGGGCGCATGGTTTACTTCAGGCGTTGTGCCGCTTGACCCACGCCACGTATTTGTCCACCCACCCCTGCAAAAAAGCGCGGCTGGCCTCGCCTATGTTGCCGTCGGCGTCGAACAGGCCCTCCTTGGCCTGCAGGAAGGCCTCGGGCTGGCCCAGCGTGGGCATGTCCAGGTAGGCCAGCACGTTGCGCAGGTGCTGCTGCGCCATGGCCGTGCCGATGGTGCCGATGGAGATGCCGATCACCCCCGCCGGCTTGCCCGCCCAGGCGCTCTGGCCGTAGGGGCGCGAGGCGTTGTCGATGGCGTTCTTGAGCACGCCGGGGATGGAGCGGTTGTACTCCGCCGTCACGAACAGCACGCCCTGCGCTGCAGCGATCTCTTTCTTGAGCCGCAGCACCGGCGCGGCCTGGTGGCCGTCGTCGTCCTGGTTGTACAGCGGCAGGTCGTCGATGCGCACCTGTTCGAACTCGAAGTCCGGCGGCGCCAGGCGCGCCAGCGCGTTCGCGAGCTTGCGGTTGAAGGAATCCTTGCGGAGGCTGCCCACGACGACAGCGATGCGGTACTTGCTCATACGGAAGCCTTTCTGGAAGAAGCCGCCGGGGCGCGGCCGCTGCATCGTACGGCAGCCCCATGCGCGGGGCTGTCGGACGAGAGGCTGTCGATCACCAGCCGGCCAGCACCGAGCCCTTGAACTGCGTGTCGATGAAGCGGCGTATCTCTTCGCTGTGGTAGGCCTTCACGAGCCTGGCCACCCAGGGCTTGTCCTTGTCGGCCGCGCGCACCACGAGGATGTTCACGTAGGGACCGTCGGGGTTTTCCTGGGCGATGGCGTCGGTCTTGGGGTTGAGCCCGGCCGAGATGGCGAAGTTGGTGTTGATGGCCGATGCGTCCAGGTCGTCGAGCGAGCGCGGCAGCTGCGCGGCGTCGAGCTCCACGAACTTGAGTTTCTTGGGGTTGCCCACCACGTCCAGCGGCGTGGCCTTCAGGCCCGCGCCGTCCTTGAGCTTGATCAGCCCCTGGGCCTGCAGGAGCAGCAGCACGCGGCCGCCGTTCGTGGGGTCGTTGGGAATGCCGAAGCGCGCACCCTCCTTGAGATCAGCCAGCTTCCTGATCTTCTTGGAATAGATGCCGATGGGGAAGTTGACCGTATTGGCCGCCACGGCGAACGCGTAGCCGCGGTCCTTGATCTGCGCATCCAGATAGGGCTTGTGCTGGTAGCTGTTGGCGTCCAGGTCGCCCGCGGCCAGGGCCGCGTTGGGCTGCACGTAGTCGCTGAACTCCACCACCTGGATCTTCAGGCCCTGCTGCTCGGCCACCTTCTTGACCTGCTCCATGATCTGCGCGTGCGGGCCGGCCGTGACGCCGATCTTGAGCGGCTTGTCCTGCGCCGGCGCGGCGCCGGCAAAGCCGACGGCAAGCGCCAGGGCCAGGGTGGATCGGATCAGGGAGCGCTTGGAAAGCATGTTGGAGCCTTTTTGCGGATAGTGTGGAAACAGCCCGCTATCGTAGGCCCGCCGCGGCGCCGTCAGAACGAATTGTTTGCCATATCCAAACAACCGGATGGCATCTCAGCGGTGCGACATGCGGCGCACGGCCCAGTCGCCCAGGCTCTGAATGGCCTGCACGAAGACGATGAGGATCAGCACCACGGCCAGCATCACGTCCGGCAGGAAGCGCTGGTAGCCGTAGCGGATGCCCAGGTCGCCCAGGCCGCCGCCGCCCACGGCGCCGGCCATGGCCGAGTAACCCGTGAGGCTCACGAAGCTGATGGTCAGCCCGGCGACGATGCCCGGCAGCGCCTCGGGCAGCAGCACCTTCCAGACGATCTGCCAGGTGGTCGCGCCCATGGACTGCGCGGCCTCGACCAGGCCGGAGTCCACCTCGCGCAGCGCGGTCTCCACCAGGCGCGCGATGAAGGGCGCGGCCGCCAGCGTGAGCGGCACCACGGCGGCCCAGGTGCCGATGGACGTGCCCGTGACCAGGCGCGTGAACGGGATGATAGCCACCAGCAGGATGATGAAGGGCGTGGAGCGCACGGCGTTGACGATGCCGCCCACCACGGTGTTGAGCGGCGCGTTCTGCAGGATGCCGCCCTTGTCGGTCAGGCGCAGGAACACCCCGAGCGGAATGCCCACCAGGCCGCCCACGACGCCGGAGACGCCGACCATGATCACCGTCTCCCACAGCGAGGTGGCGAAAAGCTCCAGCATCATTTCGGAAAAATTCTCGAACATCAGTTCACCTCAACCGTCTTGACCACGACGCCCTGCGCGCGCAGGTAATCGATGGCCGCGCCTATGCGCGCCATGGGACCACTGGCGTACACGGCCAGCGAGCCGAAGGTCTGCTCCTGGATCTCGTCGATCTGCCCGTGCAGGATGGACAGGTCCAACCCCAGCTCGCGGATCAGGTGCGACAGGATGGGCTCGTAGGCCTGCTCGCCCGCGTACGACAGGCGCAGCAGCTGGCCGCTGGCCTGCGGCGCCAGGCGCGCCGCCAGGCTGCGCACGCGCGCGAGCACGCCCGCGGGCAGCTCCTGCGGCACGATCTCGTCGATCAGGCTCTTGGTGATGTCCTCGCGCGGGCGCGTGAACACCTCGATCACCGGGCCCATTTCCACGATGCGCCCGGCCTCGATCACGGCCACGCGGTCGGCGATCTGCTTGATGACTTGCATCTGGTGCGTGATCAGGACCACCGTCACGCCGAGCTCGCGGTTCACCTGGCGCAGCAGGTCCAGGATGGAGCGCGTGGTCTCGGGGTCGAGCGCGCTCGTGGCCTCGTCGGACAGCAGCACCTTGGGCCGGCTGGCCAGCGCCCGGGCGATACCCACGCGCTGCTTCTGCCCGCCCGAGATCTGCGCCGGGTAGCGGTCGGCCAGGTGCGACAGGCCCACGAGATCCAGCAAGGGCTGCACGCGCGCGTGGATCTCGGCCTTGTCCATGCCCGCCAGCTCCAGCGGCAGCGCGACGTTGTCCCACACCGTGCGCGAGGACAGCAGGTTGAAGTGCTGGAACACCATGCCGATCTCGCGCCGCGCGGCGCGCAGCTCGGCGTCCTTGAGCCGGGTGAGGTCGCGCCCGTCCACGATCACCTGCCCCTTCGTTGGGCGGTTGAGCAGGTTGATCACGCGCACCAGCGAGCTCTTGCCCGCGCCCGACCGCCCGATGATGCCGAACACCTCGCCCGGGGTGACGTGCAGGTCAATGCCGCGCAAGGCCTCGACCGGGCCCTGCGGGCCCTGGTAAATCTGGGTGATGCCCCGAAGATCGATCATGGAAACAAAGAGAAACGCCGCGCGGGCCAGCCAGGGCACGCCCGCGAAGCTATGAAAAAAGCAGCGGCCTGCGCTGAATGGGCAGGCCGAAGGCGCCCATTTTACCGTTCAGCGCCAACCCAGCAGCAGGATGGCGATGTTCACCAGGAAGGCCAGCCCCCAGACCACGCTGCGCGCCGTGGGACTGTCCCCCACGTACAGCGCGATGTAGGACACACGCAGCAGGATGAACACGCAAGCCAGCAGGTCTAGCGCCGCCTGCGGCGCGCCGATCTGGTGCGCGATGACGACCGCGCCGATGAAGAACGGCAGCGCCTCGAAGCTGTTGGCCTGGGCCGCGTTGGCGCGTGCGCGCCAGCCGCTCTGGCGCGCCAGCCAGGCGCGCGGGTCGTGGTTGTCGGCGCCGCGGAAGCTCCCGCGCTTGGCCAGCAGCGCGCACAGTATGGGCAGCAGCGCCGCGGCCAGCACGCACCAGTAGGCCACGGTGAAGCGGGTCATTTTGGGTGCCTCAACGCCGGTCCGCAAGCGCGTGGGCGATGGTGCCCAAGTCCACGTACTCCAGCTCGCTGCCCACGGGCACGCCGCGCGCCAGCCGCGTGACGTGGATGCCGCGGCGCTTGAGCGCCTCGGCGATGGCGTGGGCCGTGGCCTCGCCCTCGGCGGTGAAGCTGGTGGCCAGGATCACCTCCTGCACCACGCCGTCGCCGGCGCGCTCCAGCAGCTTGTGCACGCCGATGTCGCGCGGCCCCACGCCGTCCAGCGGCGACAGCCGGCCCATGAGCACGAAGTACAGGCCCTTGAAGGCGGCCGTGCGCTCCAGGGCGGACTGATCGGCCGGCGTCTCCACCACGCACAGGCGCGTGGCATCGCGCGCCGGGTCCAGGCAGGTGTCGCACACCGCGCCCTCGGTGAAGGTGTGGCAGCGCTCGCAGTGGCGCACCTGCTCGCACGCCCGGGCCAGCGCCTGCGACAGCTGCTGCGCCCCGCCGCGGTCGTGCTGCAGCAGGTGGAAGGCCATGCGCTGGGCCGACTTCACGCCCACGCCCGGCAGGCGCCGCAGGGCCTGGATCAGCGCGTCGAGGGAGCCGGTGTCGGACATGCGCGGGGCGGCGGCGCCGTCAGAACGGGAACTTCATCCCGCCGGGCAAGCCCGGCATGCCGGCCGTGATCTTGCCCATCTTTTCCTGCGAGGTCTCTTCGGCCTTGCGCACGGCGGCGTTGAAGGCTGCGGCCACCAGGTCCTCCAGCATGTCCTTGTCGTCCGCCAGCAGGCTGGGGTCGATGGTCACGCGCTTGACGTCGTGCTTGCAGGTCATCAGCACCTTGACCAGGCCGGCGCCGGATTCGCCCTCGACCTCGATGCTGGCAAGCTCTTCCTGGGCCTTCTTGAGGTTGTCCTGCATGGCCTGGGCCTGCTTCATGAGGCCGGCGAGCTGTCCCTTGTTGAACATGGGTGGTTTCCTTTGCTTATAAAAAAGATGCTTATGCGGGCTTGATGCTGCCGGGCACGATTTTCGCGCCGAACTCGCGCATCAGCTGCTGCACGTAGGGGTCGTTGTGGACGATGTCCTCGGCCGCGCGCTGGCGCTCGGCCGCGGCCTGGGCGTTGCGGCGCGCGGGGCTGTCGATGACCACGCCCACCTCCACGCTGATCTGGCGCGCGTGGCCCGCGGCCTCAAGGGCCGCGCGCAGGCGTTCGCGCGCCGTGGGCTGGTTCAGCGACTCGCGCTCCACGCGCAGCAGCCAGTGGCCTTCGTCGCGCGCCACGAGCTGCGACTGCAGTGCGAGCTCGCGCACCAGGGCAGTGATAGTCTCCTGCGCGATGAGCTGCTGCACCACGGCGTACCAGGCGTCGCCCTCCTCCGTGGGCACGAGCCGCGCCGGCGCGGGCGCGGCGCCGCCCGGTGCCATGGGCTGCAGGCGCGCGCCGGGCTCGGGCACGGTGCGCACAGGTATTGCTACCGTTTCAGGAGCTGTCTGCGCTTGGCTGGCGGGCGGTTGAGGCTTATTTTGTCGGAATTCCTCGGGCGCCCGCACGGGCAGGCGCACGGCGGGCGCTGGGGCCGGGCCACTTGGCGCCGAGGGCTCCGCCGCGCCGATCGCCTCGTGCACCGCCCGGTTCACATCGTCCGGCGTGGGCTGCGGCGGCGCCTCATGGGCCCGCGCGGGCGGCGCGGCGGCGGGTTCAGGCCGCGTCAGAGTTTTTTTTTCCGCCATGGCCGCATCGGCCGGAGCGGGCTTGAAGGCCAGCAGGCGCAGCAGCACCATGGTCAGGGCGGCGTATTCGTCGGGCGCCAGGCCCAGCTCGGTGCGGCCGTGCAGGCAGATGCTGTAGAGCAGCTGTGTCTCGTCGGCCGGCATCAGCGCGGCCAGGCGGGCGATCTCGGCGGCCTCGGGGTCGGTCGCGTCCACGGCGGCAGCCATCTGCGGCACGGCCTGCAGCACGGCCATGCGCTGCAGCACGGCGCTCATCTCCTCCAGCGTGCTTGCGGCCGACAGGCCATGGGTGCGCAAGGTGTCCGCCGTCTCCACCACGGTCCGGCCGTCGCCCTGCGCCAGCGCATCGATCAGGCGGAACACATGGCCGCGGTCCACGCTGCCCAGCATCTGGCGCACGGCGGCTTCCTGCAGCTGGCCACTGCCGAAGGCAATGGCCTGGTCGGTCAGGCTCAGCGCGTCGCGCATGGAGCCGCGCGCCGCGCGCGCGAGCAGGCGCAGCGCCTGGGGCTCGGCGGCCACGCCCTCCTGCGCCAGCACGCGCGCGAGGTGCTCGAGCACCGTCTCGGGCGCCATGGGCCGCAGGTTGAACTGCAGGCAGCGGCTGAGCACCGTGACCGGCACTTTCTGCGGGTCGGTCGTGGCGAGCACGAACTTGAGGTATTCCGGGGGCTCCTCCAGCGTCTTGAGCATGGCGTTGAACGCCGTGTTCGTGAGCATGTGCACTTCGTCGATCATGAAGACCTTGAAGCGCCCCTGCACCGGCTTGTAGACGGCCTGCTCCAGCAGGCCCTGCACCTCGTCCACGCCGCGGTTGGAGGCGGCGTCGAGCTCGGTGTAGTCGGGAAAGCGCCCTCTGTCGATGTCCTGGCAGGCCGGGCACACGCCGCAGGGCGTGGCCGTGATGCCGCCCTGGCCGTCTGGCCCCTGGCAGTTGAGCGACTTGGCCAGGATGCGCGAGACCGTGGTCTTGCCCACGCCGCGCGTGCCGGTGAACAGGTAGGCATGGTGCAGGCGCTGCTGCGTGAGCGCGTTCGTCAAGGCCTGCACCACGTGCTCCTGGCCCACCATCTCCGAGAAGGTCTTGGGACGGTATTTGCGGGCGAGCACGAGATAGGACATGGGGCGTGATTCTATGGTGCGTGGCCGCTCGCCCCGGTTTCCCGGCGTACAATCTCGCCTTGACGGGCCTCCCCGCATGGTGAAGCGGCCAACCGGGTCAGGTGGGGAACCAAGCAGCCCTAACTGTGGAGCCAGTGCCGGGGGTAAGGCTCGTCACCCTCCCCTCTCTTTTTCCCCTCGCCTTACGCGGGAACCCCCACGATCACGCTCGACGCCTTGAACAGCGCCGATGCCGCCGTGCCCGGCGCCAGGCCCAGCGCGTCGCAGCTCTCGTTGGTGATGATGGCGGCCACCGCCGCGCCTCCGGGCAGGCCGATCACCACCTCGGTGTTCACGGCGCCCTTCTGTACGCGCGACACGGTGCCCCGCAGGCGGTTGCGCGCCGAGAACCTGGCGCCCTGGTCGTCCGTCACCACGATGACCGACGAGGCCTTGACCAGCGCGAACGCCTCGGCCCCCAGAACGAGGCCCAGGCTCTGGGCGCTCTCGTGCGTGACGATGGCGACGAGCTTCTGGCCCATGCCGGGCACGTCCAGTTCGATCTCGTCGTTCACGGCCCCGGGCGTCACGCGGGTCACCGTGCCGAAGAATTGGTTGCGTGCACTCGTTCTCATGCCCATTCTCCGTATCAAAAGGAAGTCATCGGCCACGCCCTGCGCCTGCGTGCTGAGCTGGTCCACGAACCGGCGGTGCGCGCGCTCGATGACGCCGAAACTGCGCACCAGGCGCATCCCTCTTTCAGTGAGCTTCGTGCCCCCGCCGCCTTTGCCGCCCACGAGCCGCTCCACGAGCGGCTCGCCCGCGAGCTGGTTCATGGCGTCGATGGCGTCCCACGCCGCCTTGTAGCTCATGCCCATGGCCTTGGCCGCCTGGCTGATGGAGCCATGCGTGGCGATGTACGCCAGCAGCTCCACCCGGCCCGGCCCGCCCAGGCTGCGGCCGCCCACCGTCATCCACACCGATCCGCGCAATTCGATGCGCGCGCCGTCCTGCTGCGCTGCTGCCGTCATGGCCGTCCTTTCATTGAAGGCGCCAGTGTAGAGAGGCTACAGCGGCGCCACGCTCACGCCCACGTCGGCGGGCGGGGCGTAGTGCAGGCTGCTGGTGACCAGCGCATCCACGCCGCTGGCCGCGTAATCCGCCGCGTTGCCGGCGTTGATGCCGCCGGCGGCCAGCAGCCGCAGCCGCGGGTGGCGCGCGCGCAGCGGCGGGCACCAGGCGCGCAGGTCCTGCGGCGCGGCCTTGTCGAACTGCACCACGTCCGCGCCTGCGGCGGCCGCGCGCAGCGCCTCGTCGAGCGAATGCGCCTCGATCACGCATTTCTTCTCGGCCAGCGCGTGCGCCACGGCGGCCAGGCGCTCGGCCACGCCGTCCCAGCCGCCGAGCAGCGCGCGGTGCTGGGGGAAGACCAGCACCGTCTCGCCCACGCCCAGCCGATGCGGGAACGCGCCGCCGCTCAAGGTGGCCTTGAGCGCGATGCGGCGCAGCCCCGGCGCATGCTTGCGCGTGGTGAGCACGGCCACGCCGGGCGCGGCGGCCTGCACGGCGCGCACCATGCGCGCGGTGGCGCCGGCCACGCCGCAGGCGTACTCCAGCAGGTTCTGCGCCACCTTCCAGGCGCGCAGCAGGCCGGCCGCGTCGCCGGTGGCGGCCAGCAGCACGTCGCCCGCGGCCACGGGCGTGCCGCTCGCCAGCAGATCCTCTACGCGCCCGCCGCAGTGCCGCACGATGCGCGCGGCCTCCTCGGTGCAGGCGGCCACCGATTCGCCGCGCACCGTGAAGCGCATGCGCGCGGGCTGGCCGCCCACGGCGAGCAGGTGGGTGGTCAGGTCCACGAGCGGCGCGTCCTCGGCGATCCAGGCGTCGATCGTGGCGTGGTCGAAAAACACGGAATTCATAGCGCTCCCCATCGGCGTAGTACGAAGAAAGCCAGCGCGGCGATGCCCGCCAGCAGCAGCGACAGCGTGTTGGCGCAGGCCAGGTTGCCGTCCATGACGTGGTTGTAGATGGCCAGCGACAGCGTCTCGGTGCGCCCGGCGATGTTGCCGCCCAGCATGAGCGACAGCCCCACCTCGCCCAGAGCGCGCCCGCCGGCCAGCACCAGCCCTGCCGCCACGCCCCGGCGCGCCAGCGGCACGTCGATGCGCCAGAACACGCTCCAGGGCCGGTGCCCGAGCAAGGCCGCGGCCTCGCGCAGGCGCGGCGGTATGCCCGCGAATGCCGCCTGCGCGGGCTTGACCATGAGCGGCAGCCCGGCGACGAAGGCCGCGATCACCAACCCCGTCTGCGTGAACACGATCTCGGGCCGCAGCGGCGGCGGCAGCCACTGCGTGAGCCAGCCCTGGCGCCCGAGCAGCAACAGCAGGCCGTAGCCCAGCACGATGGGCGGAAACACCAGCGGCAGCGTGACGAGCGCGTCGAGCAGCCCACGCCCCGCGAAGCGCCTGCGCGCGAGCAGCCACGCCAGCGCCGTGCCCAGCACGAGCTGCAGGCCCATGCTCCACGCCACCACGCCGAAGGTCAGCAGCAGGGGCGCACCCGGACAGCCGTCCAGCATTTACATGCCGTGGCGTTCGAGCACCTGCCGCGCGGCGGGCGATGCCAGGTAGTTGAGGAAGGCCCGCGCGGCGGCCCCGCCGGCGCGCCCCTTGAGCACGCCCACGCTCAGCTCGATGGGGTCGTAGCAGTCCTGCGGCGCGTCGATGGCCGCTCCCGCGCGCCCCTGCAGCGCCAGCGCCTCGGTGCGGTTGAGGAAGCCCGCATCCACCTCGCCCGTGGCGACATAGGCGCTCACCTGGGGCACGGTGGCGACCTCCACGAGCCGCCCGGCCAGCGGCTGCGCCAGGCCCAGGCGCGCCAGGCAGGTGGCTGCCGCGTTGCCATAGACCGCCTTGGCGCGGTCGGGCAGCGCGATGCGCCTAAAGCGCGGCTCGCGCAGGTCGGCCAGGGAGGCGATGGCCTGCCCGCGCGCCGTCACCAGCACCAGCCTGCCCGTGCCCAGGGGCTGGAAGCGCTCGGCCAGCCCCATGGGCTCCAGGAAAGCGCGGTCGCCGATCATCAGCGCGATGTCGGGGTTCTGCCTGGCCTGCGTTTCCACCTGCCTCATGTTGCCGAAGCTCGCCTCGGTGCGCATGCCGCTGGACTTCGAGAAGTCCTCCAGCAATTCCATGACGGGCTTGCGGTAGCCGGCGCCCGCGGCGACCAGCAGCGCATCGGCGGCCCAGGCGTTCGCGGCCAGGAGGAAGGCCGCGCAGGCCAGGAAGAAACGTTGCATGAAAACTCCTTTCACAGGCAAAGACAAATGCGTTCCACCGACTTGCCGAAGAAGTGGTAGCCCGAGCCCCCTTCGGCGAGCAGGTCGAGCAGTTCGGCGGGCGCGCGCACGCGCGTGCCGCCCACCACGGTGGCGCCCCGGCGCGCGAACGGCGCCGCGCGCAGCGTGGCCGTGGGCCCCACCACGGCGGCCTGCGCGCCGGGGCGCAGGTGGCGCAGCAGGTCGTCCAGCGTGCCGTTGACCAGGGTGGTGCCGGTGGTGATGAGCACGTCGGCCCCGCCCACGATCTCCGGGGCGCGCTCGGCGGGTGCGTAGAACGGCAGCTCCTCGGGCTTGAGCGTGGAGGGGCCGAGTTCGAGCACGTGAAAGGGCTGGCCGCTGCGCCGCAGCGCGCGCTGGCCGGGCGCGATGGCGAGCGCGTCGAACGCATCGCCCTCCTCCACGCGCGCGCCGGGCGGCGGGCCGTCCCGCTGCCACAGCGTCTCGGCCAGCGCGTTAAGCGTGGCGATGGCGAGCGCGCGGCGCAGGTCCTGCGGGCGGTACAGATCCTGCAGCACTTCGGCCGCGCTGCGCCCGGCGATGCGGCCCGGCACGGGCATGGCCAGCGCGGAGCTGGGGCAGCACACGGCCTCGGGCACGCTCTTGACGGGCGTGGCGCACAGGCCGCCCACGCCGTTGTCGAGCTGCACGCCCGTGAAGAAGATGCCCAGCACGGCGCGCGCGATGCGCAGGCGCTCCAGGGCCTGCGCGCCCAGGGCGCCCGCCACGTCGGCATGCAGTTCGGCCAGCAGGCCGTCGGTTGCGGCGTTCAGCATCGTGGTTTCTCCCAGGAGATGAAGGCCCAGCGCATGGGCGGGCCCGCGCGCTCGGCGGGCGTTGCCTGCCCGTACCAGGCGCACAGGCGCGTGGTTTCCGCCACGCTCAGCTCGCCCAGCGACCAGGCCACGCGGCGCGCGTAGTCGTCGAAGTCCTGCGCGTCGGCCAGGCGGCTTTCCTGCGTAAGGTAGGACAGGCAGGGGTGGATGCCCATGCGGTGCAGGATGTTGACGAGGTAGATGTAGTCCGGCACGGTGGGCACGCTGCGGCCGATCACGCGCTGGATGGCCGGGTCGATGAAATGCCCGCCCGCGGGGTGCGTGAGGTACACGCGCCGCCGCGCCTTGGCGTCCAGCTTGGCGAGCGCGGCGGCGATGTCGTCCACCAGCGTGGCGCGCGAGGCGACGGCGACGTCGCACACGGGCACGTCGCTCCAGTCGTCCTCCCAAGCGCGGTGCAGCGTCTCGACGTGCTGGAGGCCCTGCTCTGCGGCCAGCGCGCGCAGGGCGTCCAGCATGGCGGCGCTGTAGTCCAGCCCCACCACGCGCCGCAAGCGGGGCGCCACGGCCAGCGCAATGGTGCCGGGGCCGCAGCCCACGTCGAGCAGCGATTCGGCGCCCGCGAGGTCCATGCGCGCCACGAAGTCCCGCGTGTAGCCGCTGCGCAGTGCCTTGGCGGCCATGCCCGCGGCGCGGGAGTCCCAGGCGCTGGCGGTCTTGCGCGTGCGCGCGGCGATGGCGAGGTGGTCGCGGTACAGGCGGCCGAAGTCGATGGCGTCTATGGTCATGCGGTGGTCCAGTTCAAGGAGGCGGCGACGGCGCTTTCGCTCACACCGTAGAGCGCGGCGAGTGCCGCCGGGGTGGCGGTGGCGCGCGGCGCGCCGATGGCTTGCAGCCGCCCGCCGCCCAGCAGCGCGACGCGGTCAGCGATGCGCAGCGCGTGCTCGGGCTGGTGCGTGCTCATGAGCACGGCCATGCCACCTGCGCGCAGGCGCCCGATGTGCTCCAGCACGCGGATCTGGTTGCCGAAGTCCAGGCTCGCCGTGGGCTCGTCCATCACCAACAGCGAGGGTTCCTGCGCCAGGGCGCGGGCGATGAGCGCGAGCTGGCGCTCGCCGCCGCTGATGGCCGTGTAGACACTCGCGCGCAGGCGGGCGATGCCGAGCAGCTCCAGGCAGTGCCGCGCCACCTGCCGGTCCGCCGCGCCCGGCGCGGAGAAGCGTCCCACGCGCGCCGCGCGGCCCATGAGCACCACGTCCTCCACGGTGAAGGGGAACAGGCCCGCGTGCGCCTGCGGCACGTAGCCCACGTGGCGCGCGAAGGCCGCGCGCGGCCATGCGACCACGTTCTGGCCGCGGCAGCGCACCTCGCCCGCCAGCGGCGGCAGCAGGCCGAGCAGCGTGCGCAAAAGCGTGGTCTTGCCGCTGCCGTTGGCGCCCAGCAGGCACAGCACCTCGCCGGGCGCAAGCGCGAAGGCCAGCCCCTGCGCCACGCAGCGCCGGCCGTGGCCGATGGACAGGCTCTGCGCCTGCAGCACCACGCTCATTCGCGCCCTCCCGAGCGGGCCAGCAGGAGCAGGAAGAACGGCGCGCCCACCAGCGCGGTGAGGATGCCCAGCGGCAGCTCGATCGGCGCCGCGGTGCGCGCCAGCGTGTCCGCCGCCACCAGGAAGCCCCCGCCCAGCAGCAGCGACGCGGGCAGCAGCCGCGAGAACTCCGGCCCCACCAGTAGCCGCGCCACGTGCGGCACCACCAGGCCCACCCAGCCCACGATGCCCGCGAGCGACACCGCCGCCGCCGTGGCCAGCGTGGCCGCGGCCACCAGCGCCAGGCGCAGGCGCCGCACGGCCACGCCCAGCGCCTGCGCCTCCTCGTCGGGCAGGGACAGCAGGTTGATGCGCCAGCGCAGCAGCGCCAGCGGCACCAGGCCCGCGAGCAGCGCGGGCGCGGTGGCTTTCAGGTCCGCGGGCGTGACCGCGTTCAGCCCGCCCAGCAGCCAGAAGGTGATGGTGGGCAACTGCGTGGCGGGGTCGGCCAGAATCTTCACGAGCGCGATGCCCGCGCCCAGCAGCGCGCCCACGGCCACGCCCGCGAGCACCAGCACCAGCACCGGGTCGTGCCGCCGCACCAGGCCCGCCACCGCGAGCACCGCCCCCACGGCCAGCAGCCCGCCCGCGAAGGCCAGCGCCTGCACCGCCGCGATCGGCAGGCCCAGGTAGATGGCCGCCACCGCGCCCAACCCCGCGCCGGCCGACACGCCCAGGATGTCGGGCGAGACCAGCGGGTTGCGGAACATGCCCTGGTAGGCCGCGCCCGCCGCCGCCAGCGCCATGCCCACGAGCAGCCCGGCGGCCACGCGCGGCAGGCGGATGCTCCACACCACCGTCTCCACGGCAGCCGGCAGGCCCGACTCCGCGCCCGTGAGGCGCGCGGCCACGGCGCGCCACAGGTCGCCCGGCGCGACGGAGAACTTGCCCGAGGCGAAGGCCGCCAGCACCACGGCCGCGAGCAGCGCCACGGCCAGCAGCCAGCGCAGCGGCATTGCTATTGATACAGGAGCTTCTAGCGCTTGATGGATGGGCGCTGAAGCCCGATTCGACTCATATTCCATCCAGCAGCCTTTGCACGTCCTGCGCCGACAGCGCGGCGCCGTAGAACGACTGGTAGAAGCGCCGCACCGCCTCAGGCAGCGGCTCCAGCGCGCGCAGCGCCGGGTGGCCGGGGTGCAGGCGCTCGAGCAGCCAGCGCACGCCGATCAGGCGGTTCACGCCGGGCGGCCCGTCCAGCCAGCCGAAGGGCAGCGCGGGCGCGCAGTGCACCCGCCCCGCGCGCACGGCGGCGATGCCGCGCCACTGCGGGTCGGCGAGCACGCGGCGCGCGAAGGCCGCGTCCTGCGTGACGATGACCTCGGGGTCCCACTGCAGCAGTTGCTCCAGCGACACGCGCGTGAGCGCGCCCTGGCCCGCCTCGGCCGCCACGTTGCGGCCGGCGCAGAAATCCAGCAGCTCCACGTTGATGGAGCCGGCGCGTCCCGTCTCCAGCCCGTCCGCGCCGCGCCCGTAGTACACGCGCGGGCGCCCGGCCGGCGGCACGCTGGCGCGCACCCGAGCGGCCAGGGCGATTGCGGCTTCGGCTTCCAGGGCCAGCCGCTCGCCGCGTTCGGCCGCGCCCAGCAGGCGGCCCACCGCGCGCAGCTGCGCGGCGTGGTCGGCGATGCGCCCCTGCACCAGCACCGTGGGCAGGCCCGTCTGCTCGCTCACGCGGCGCACGCCGGAGACGTAGGTGGCGTCCGCCGTGCCCGCGTCCAGCACCAGGTCGGGCGCCAGCAGCAGCAGCGATTCGAGCGGCACCGTGCTGCCGCGCCCCGACAGGCGCCCCGTGTGCGGCAGCGCGCGCAGCTGCGGGCCGAGCAGCGCGCGCGCCTCGTCGCCGAGCGTGAGCGGCCAGCCGATGAGCTTCTCGGGCGCGAGCGCCGCCACCAGCACGCCCGCGGGCGGGCCCGCCGCGAACACCTTGCGCACGTGCCCGGGCGGCGTGCCGAAGCGCGCCACGACCACGCCCTCCGCACTCTGTGCACGGACGCGCGCGGCCGTGAGCGCCAGCGGCAGTTGCAGCAGCAGGCGCCGGCGCATCATGCCGGCACCCTGCGGCCCACGGCCAGCGTGAACCAGGACCGCAGCGCGGCCATGCGCGGGGGCAGCTCCTCGCCCATGCCGCCCGTGAACCGGCGCCAGGCATCGAGGTGCTTGGCCGCGACCACGGTGAGCACGGGAATGTCCTCGCCCACCAGCGCCGCCAGCTCGGCCGCATGGCCGCCGCCCGTGGCCTCCAGCGCGCCGAAGCGGTTGCCGACGGCCAGGTGCACCCGGTCGGCCAGTGCCTGGCGCAGCACGCCGCCGGCCTGCGCGACGCCGTCCGGGTCGAGGCAGCACGCGCGCGAGAGCGGCCCGAGGTCCTGCGAGATGGAGAACACCCGACCCGTGCGCATGTCCACGAGCTGCAGGCGCGGCTTGCCGCCGCCCTCGGCCGGCACGCACTGCTGCGCCAGGCCGCCCACGCGCCAGCCCGCGCGCTGCAGGTCCTGGCAGAACTCCAGCACCAGCGCGTCGGCCGCGTCGCCGCCGTCCATGTCGCCGCCATACACCAGGGCCGCCAAAGGATGTGTCGCCATGTCCGCTCTCCGCACGCAACCGGCGCGGCCCGGGCCGGCCGCCGACGCGCAAGGGCCGTCCCGCCGCTCGGGGAGACGGTCAGAATCGATAGGTTCCATTGACGTACCAGAACCGCCCGGGCATGGGGTGGCCGTCGGCCAGTTCGTACCACTTGTCGCCCAGGTTGTCCACGCCGAAGTCGAGCGCGAAATCCTTCGCGGGCTTGTAGATCGCCTTGACCCCGGCGGTGCCGAAACCGCCGAGCTGCCGGTAGGCGCCGTCGAAGTTCACGCGGCGGCCCTGCTCGGCCTCCAGCGTGGCATGCAGTTCCCACTGCGCGCCGGGCAGCCAGCGCACGGCCGCGAACAGGCGGTGGCGCGGCGTGTCGACCAGCGTCACGCTGGGGTTGCTCAGGTTGGTACGCTGCAGGTAGGTGTAGCTGGCGTTCGCGCTCCACCGGGCCGAGAACTGCTGCGCCAGCGACAGCTCCAGCCCCTGGTTGCGCGTGCGGCCCACGTTCTGCGCCTGGCCGCAGGTGGTGCCGCCGCAGGCGCCCGAGGGCACCACCACGGTCTGGATCTGGTCGCTGACGCGGCTGTGGAACACGGCCGCCTGGCCCTTGCCGCCCGCCCAGGGCTGGCCGCTCACGCCCAGCTCGAAGTGGTTGGCGGCCTCGGGCCTGAGGTCGGGGTTGGGCAGCGCCCGGCCCATGCGCGCGGAGTAGCGGTCCTTGATGGTGGGAAAGCGCGTCTTGTGCGAGAGCACGGCGTACACCTCGTCGCCCTGCTGCGTGAGCGCGTAGCCCAGCCGGGCCAGGCCGTTGGTGGCGTTGGTCGAGCCCTTGGGCCAGTGGTAGACCTCCTTGGCGTCGCGCTTCTCGCGGCTCGCGCCCAGGGTCAGGCGCCAGCGGTCGGACAGGGCGATGGTGTCCTCGGCCACCAGCGAGGTGGTCACGTCGCGGTAGAACTTGCCGGTGTCGTCGTGCTCGTCCACCTTGTAGTGCGCAGCAAAGCGCAGCTCATGCCCGGCCAGGCCGTAGTTGGCCCACTCAATGGTGGCGCCCTTGCTCGTGTCCTTGTAGGCGCTGGTCGGATCGTGCTGGGTGAAGCTCGCGTCCTTGTACATGTCCAGGCCGTTCTTGTAGGTGTCGTGGTACAGCCGGGCCTTGAGCACGCTGTCGCTGCCGATGCGCGTGCTGCTCAGGAAGTACAGGCTGTCCTTGTCCCAGTACGGCCAGCGCCAGTAGCGCACGGCGCTCTTCTGCGTGGAGGTGCCGGTGTAGACCGGGTTGCCCTTCCCGCCCTCCTGGCGCACGTAGCCCAGCGCGTATTCATCGGTGGCATTGGGCGTGAGGCCGAGCTTGAACGACAGGCGCTTGTCGGTGCGGTAGGCGTTCTCGCGGCTGCTGCCGGTGTCGGTGGGCTGTTTCTTGTAGTCCTTGAACCCGCTGGGCAGCGGAAAGCTGTCGGCGTCCAGATACGAGGCGCCGATCTGGTAGTACCAACTGTCCTGGTTGCCGCCCAGGTTGACCGCTGCCTTGCGCGTCTGCCCCGAACCAAAGCCCAGGCGCGCATCGCCCTCGAACGACTTGACCGGCTTGCGCGTGACGAGGTTGATCGCCCCGCCCAGCGTGTTGGGGCCGTAGAGCAGCGAGGCATCGGCCTTGGCGACGCGAATCTCGGCCAGGTCGAACGTGGTGAAGCGGCCGAAGTCCACGTAGCCGTCGTAGGGCACGTACAGCGGTACGCCATCGACGAACACTGGCACCTGGCGCGAGTCGAAGCCGCGCACGTAGATCATCTCCTCATTGCGGGCGCCAACGCGCGAAATGCTCACGCCGGGCAGCAGCCGCGCCGCATCGGACACGGTGTCGGCGTTGTAGCGCGCGATCTCCTCCTGGCCCAGCACGGCCTCGCCGGCCGCCTGGCTCTTCACCGGCGCGCCCACCACGGTCACCGTGCCCAGCTCGAAGACCCCGTCCGCCGCCTGCACCGCCCCCGCGGAAAGTCCCAGCGCCAGCAGCACCGGGCCGGCCCCGCTCCGCCTGCGCCCCCGTTTCGCCGATTCCCTCGCTGCCATTCCCACTTCCTCGATTCGCTATAGAAATTTTTATATAGCGCTAGACAAAAACAAGCGCCATGCTGTGGCGCCACGTGATTTCTGCACCGCAATATATATTTATATATAGCGAATCTCAACGATCCATGCCAGCAACTCTGAGATGGATCAATCCCGGCCGTCCATCCGGGGGAGACGGCTGCCGCGAGACCTCGTCCTACACGGCAAAGCGCCCTTGCGGAGCTGCGCGGAAGACGCGCGCTCCCATACTGGAGTCCGACGATCGCCCTTCACGCTTGGAGTGACGCCATGCCATCGCTTGCGACAGCACGGACACGCACTTGCCGCCTGTTGGCGTGGCTGCTGGCCGGCAGCCCCGTGTGCCCGGCGATGGGCCAGACCAGCTTCGTCCCCCCTTCCCCCGCCATGGCGCCCGTCGAAATCTCCGGGAGCAGCGCCCCCCTGGATACGCGGGGCGAATCCCTGCGTCTGGACGTCACGCGCTGGATGCCGCCCGGGCGCGCCGGCAGCCTCGGGTTCTCGCTCGGCCTGATGCTGCCCACCCAGGCCGACCTGCGGCCGTACACCACGGCCGTGGCCCCGTGGAGCAGCGACGTGGGGCTGCGCTGGCGCGCGCCGCTGGGCAGCGGCCACCACCTGGACATGGCCGTCTGGGCCCGCACGGCCCGATCCGGCCAGGAGGCCGACGCCATGGGCATGATCTGGCACCGCGAGCAAGGCAGCTACGGCACGCGGCTGGAGGTGCAGTGGACCAGCTCGCGCACCCGCGGCCTGGTGCCCGAGTTCGGCGCCATCGGCGTGCAGCTGCAGGGCGACTCGCGCCTGCTGCTGCGCGCCAAGCGCGGCGGGCCCATGCTGTACTACCGCACCAGGTTCTGAAGCAAATGCGCCGCGCCCTCGCCCGCCGCGCGGCCCGTGGCCCAGCAGGCGGTGAGCAGGTAGCCGCCCGTGGGCGCCTCCCAGTCCAGCATCTCGCCCGCGCAGAACACGCCGGGCACGGCGCGCAGCATCAGGTGCGCATCCAGCGCCTCGAAGGGCACGCCGCCGGCGGTGCTGATGGTCTCCTGCAGCGGGCGCGCGGCCACCACGGTGATGGGCAGGGCCTTGATGGCGCGCGCCAGCGCCGCCGGGTCGGCCATGCCGGCCTTGCCCAGCTGCTCGTAGAGGATGGCGGTCTTGATGCCGTCCAGCCCCAGGCGGCCCTTGAGGTGGCTCGGCAGGCTGCGCGAGCCACGCGGGTGGCGCACCTCGGCCAGCACGCGCCCGGGCGTATGGTCGGGCAGCAGGTCCAGGTGGAAAGTGGCGTGGCCGTGCGCCGCGATCTCGTCGCGCAGCAGGCTGGATACCGCGTAGACCAGGCTGCCCTCCACGCCCGTGGCCGTGGCCACGAACTCGCCGCGGCGCTCGAACCGGCGGCCCTGGCTGTCGGTGAACGACAGCGCCACCGACTTGAACGGCTGGCCCGCGAAGCGCTCGGCGAAGAACGGCGTCCAGCCCACGGCGGGCGTGGGGCCGCGCCCGACCAGCTCGCGCAGGAAGTCGCGCCGCGTCTCGCCCGCGGGCGCATCCACGCGCGGCACGTCGAAGCCGCAGTTGGCCGGGCGCAGCGGCGCTATGGCCACGCCACGCTGCTCCAGCAACGGCACCCAGGCCGCGTCGGAGCCCAGGCGCGGCCAGCTGGCGCCGCCCAGCGCCAGCACCACGGCACGCGCATCTGCCAGCGCCACGCCCGCGGGCGTGGCGAAACGCAGCCGCTGCACGCCATCGTCGGCAGCGCCATCGGCCCAGCCCAGCCAGCGGTGGCGCATGTGCAGCTGCACGCCCTGGCCGCGCAGGCGGTGCAGCCAGGCGCGCAGCAGCGGCGCGGCCTTCATGTCCCGCGGGAACACGCGGCCCGAGGTGCCGACGAAGGTCTGCGCCCCCAGCGCATCGGCCCAGGCGCGCAGCTGCTCCGGGCCGAAGGCCCGCAGCCAGGGCGCGAGCTGCGCCTGGCGCGCGCCGTAGCGCGACAGGAACTGCTCCAGGGGTTCGGAGTGCGTGAGGTTCAGCCCGCCCTTGCCCGCCAGCAGGAACTTGCGCCCCACGGAGGGCATGGCGTCGAACACATGCGCGCGCAGGCCCGCGGCGGCCACGGCCTCGGCGGCCATCAGGCCGGCCGGGCCGGCGCCGACGATGGCGACATCGCAGTGCGGCGCGCGGGGGGAAGGATCGGAGGAATCGGCCGGAACGGAAGACATGCGCCGATCATCCCAGATCGTCCGGGCCTTCCGCCGGAAAGCCCCAGTTGCTTTTCATTTGATAGCTGCCAGCGATTACCCAGACTGGCCTGCAGGCCAATTTCACTTCAAATTCAGCAAATCGCTCCATTTCCAGGACGATCTGGTGAAAAACAGGCTATTTATTTCCGATTGGCGCGCCCATACCATTCAATCATGCGCCGGCACAGGGCCGGCGCGCCACGCAAGCCTGGAGAGACCATGAGCATCCCCCTCAAGCAAGTCCTGTCCACCCGCAGTGCGCCCGACCGCCACTGGGTGGGCGACGGTTTTCCGGTCCACGGCATGTTCGGCTACGACGGCGAGGGCGTGGCCGAGCGCAGCCCCTTCCTGCTGCTGGACTACGCGGCGCCCACCCGGTTCGGCCCCAACACCGGCTACCGGCGCGGCGTGGGCCAGCACCCGCACCGCGGCTTCGAGACCGTGACCATCGTCTACGACGGCGAAGTGGAGCATCGCGACTCCACCGGCGCCGGCGGCGTCATCGGCAAGGGCGACGTGCAGTGGATGACCGCGGGCGGCGGCATCCTCCACGAGGAATTCCATTCGCAGGCCTACAGCCGCAGTGGCGGCCCGTTCGAGATGGTGCAGCTGTGGGTCAACCTGCCCGCCAAGGACAAGATGACGCCAGCGCACTACCAGGGCATCACGGACGCGCAGATCCCGTCCGTCGCCCTGCCCGGCGATGCGGGCAGCGTGCGCGTGATCGCCGGCGCGTTCGGGGGGGCGCAGGGCCCGGCACGGACCTACTCGCCCCTGAACGTATGGGACGTGCGCCTGGCCGCCGGCAACTTGGCCGACCTGCGCCAGCCCGAGGGCTGGAGCACGCTGGTCGTGGTGCTGGACGGCACGGTGGCGGTCAATGGCGCCACCGCGCTGCACGCCGCCGAGATGGCCACGCTGTCGAACGCCGGCACGGGCGTGACCATCGAGGCCCGGGACGATGCCAAGCTGCTCGTGCTGGCCGGCGAGCCCATCGCCGAACCGGTGGTCGGCTACGGCCCGTTCGTGATGAACAGCCGGCAGGAGATCGTCCAGGCGGTCAACGACTTCAACAGCGGGCGCTTCGGCAGCATGGGCCGATAGCGGGCGGGGGCGCGGCGCTGCTCCCACCCCCTCTTGCCGGCGCAAGGCGCCGTGCTGTGAAATACCCCATCGAACGGAGACCCCCATGACCGACACCTTCACCCGCATCCCCGCCCGCACCGCCGAGATCGGCGGCGGCGTGCCGGTGGCGCGTATGCTGCCCTCGCGGCACAGGCGCACCATCGGCGCCTGGTGCTTCCTCGACCACGCCGGGCCGGCCCGCTTCGCGGCGGGACAGGGCCTGCGCGTAGGCCCGCACCCCCACACCGGGCTGCAGACCTTCACCTGGATGCTGGAGGGCGAGGTGCTGCACCGCGACAGCCTGGGCAACGAGCAGGTCATACGCGCCGACCAGGTCAACCTGATGACCGCCGGCCGCGGCATCGCGCACACCGAGGAGTCGGTGGCCGGCGAGACGCGGCTGCACACGGCGCAGCTGTGGATCGCGCTGCCCGCGCGCGTGGCCGACATGGCGCCGCGCTTCGACCATTACCCCGACCTGCCGCGCTGGAACGAGGGCGGCGCCGAGGCCGTGCTGCTGGCCGGCGCGTTCATGGGCCGGCAATCGCCCGTGCTGGTGCACACGCCGCTGGTGGGCGTGGACTGGCATGCGCCGCGGGACGCGGCGCTCACGCTGGCGCTCGACCCCGCGTTCGAATACGGCCTGGTGCCGCTCACCGGCTCCGCCTCCGCGCAGGGGCAGGCCCTGGCGGCCGACGAGCTGCTGTACCTGCCGCCCGGCGCCGATACGCTGCGCCTGGAGCTGCCCGCCGGCACGCGCGCGCTGCTCATCGGCGGCGCCCCATTCGGCGAGGACATCACCATCTGGTGGAACTTCGTCGGCCACGGCAAGCCCTACATCACGCAGGCACAGCGCGACTGGCAGGCGCACAGCGAACGCTTCGGCGAAGTGCGCGGCTTCGACGGCCCGCGCATCGAAGCGCCGCCCGTGCCCTGGGCGCCATAGGACGAATCAGCCCTCCTCCAGCCCCAGTTCCACCAGGCGCCCGTCCCCGCTCAGGAACGCGGCGCCTACCGCTTCGCCGGGCACCTGCGCCCGCACGGCCTCGCGGTAGCGCTGGAGCTGGGCGACGAGATCGCCCTGGCGCTCGGGCTGCGCGGCGCTCTTGTAGTCCAGCACCCACCAGCGCGCGCCGCCGCGCCGCTCGCGCAGGCAGACCAGGCGATCCAGACGCAGGCCCTGACCCTGGTGGGTGAGCGGAGCCTCGTTCACGGCCAGCTCCAGCTGCGCCTCGTCCCAGGCCCAGGCGCCCGCGCCGTTGAGGATGGCCTGGGCCATGCGGGCGGCGGCCCGGGCGGCGGGCAGCGGCAGGGCGAATTCGCGCGCAAGCTGCGCCAGGCGCTCCTGGCCCCAGCCCCGGGCGCGGGCCTCGGCCAGCGGCAGGCCGGCCACGCCGACCTGCTCCAGCAGCGCGTGCATGGCCTGGCCCTGGCGGGATGCCAGGCTGTCCTGCGCCGGCTGCCGTGGCGCAGCCACGGGCAGGCCGGGCGCCGCGGGCAGGCGCGGCAGCTCCAGCAGGGTGAAGGCGCCGTCGCCCGCATCCTGCGCGCCCATGGCGCCGGCCTGCGGGTCCGCGTCCTGCTGCATGAGCGGCGCCAGGCGCGCCCACCAGCTGCCGGGGTTGGCGCTGCCCGATTGCACGCAGGACAGCGCCAGGCACCGCTTGGCGCGCGTGACGGCGACGTACAGGGTGTTCAGCGCCTCGCGCTGGCGCTCGGCCCGTTCCGCCGCCATGGCGCCCTCGGCGCTGGGCGGCGGGCTCGATTCGCTGGCCAGGAAGATGAAGCGCCGGGGCAGCGGCTCCTCGCCAGGCCAGTCGACGAGCACGGCCATGGTCTCGGCGCTCTTGGGGCGCGCGTCGGTGTCCAGCAGCAGCACGCTGTGGGCTTCGAGCCCCTTGGCGCCGTGCACGGTGAGCAGGCGCACGGCCTGGGCGTCGGCGCGCGCGGGCGCCGCGATGCCGCCCTTCCTGAGCGCACGCACGAAGGCGTAGGGCGTGAGGTAGCGCCCGCCGTCCTGCTGCAGCGCGGCGCCCAGCAGCGCGCGCAGGTTGGCCAGCACGCCGGCACGCTGCGGCGCGGGCGCGCTGGCGGCAAAGCGCGCGAGCACGTCGCCATGCGCGTAGATGGCCTGCAGCGCGTCGTGCGGGGGGAGGCTGTCCACCCACTCCTTGTATAGAGACAAATTGGCCGCTATCGCCCTGCAGTCAAGCGCCAGCAGCTCTTGTTTTTGCAGCAGATCGAACCAGCTCAGGTGCACGTGCCGTTCCTGGCGGCGCAGCAGGGCCAGTTCGGTGAGCAGCGCGTCGTCGGCGCCGAACAGCGGCGACTTGAGCACGCGCGCCAGCGACAGGTCGTGCGCGGGCGAGACCAGCGCGTCCAGCAGCGCGACGAGGTCCTGCACTTCGGGAGCCTGGGCCAGGTCGGCCTTCTCGGGCTGCACGCAGGGGATGTGCAGGGCGCGCAGCGCCTCTTCCATGCGCGCCAGGCGTTCGCGCTGTCGCGCCAGCACCATGATCTCGCTGGCGGGCAGGCCGGCGGCCAGCTGCGCCGCCACCCATTGCGCGGCCTGGGCGCTCTCGGCCATGCGCAGGGTTTCCTCGGCCTCGTGGCGCGGCTCGTTCAGGCTGTCGCGCCAGGCGAGCGGGTCGGCCGCGCCGCCCCCCCCGACCCGCGCGTCCGTCCGGGCGATAGGCGGCAGGCGCAGCAGCCGGCCCGCGTCCTGCGATTCGGTCGTGTGCGCGCGAAAGCCTTCGTATTCCTGCTGCGCCTGCGCGGCCTGCATGGCAGCGTTGACCACGCCGATCACGCCCTGCGCATTGCGCCGGGTGTGGTCGCAGGCCAGCAGGTCGCCGCCGAGCGCCTCGCGCACGAAGGCCTGCGCGGCCTTGAACACCTGGGGCTCTGCGCGGCGAAAGCGGTAGATGCTCTGCTTGGGGTCGCCCACGATGAACACGCTGGGCGGGTGCTGCCCCCCGCCCGCGCCCGCATAGCCCGCCAGCCAGGCGTGCAGCGCCTGCCACTGCAGCGGGTTGGTGTCCTGGAACTCGTCCACGAGCAGGTGGCGCACGCGCGCGTCCAGCCGCTCCTGCACCCAGCCGGAGAGCACGGGGTCGGACAGCAGCGTGAGCGCGGTGCGCTCCACGTCGTTCATGTCCACCCAGCCATGCTCGCGCTTGACGGCCCCGAAGCATTCGATCAGGCGGCGCGACAGGCGCGCCATGCGCTGCTGGTGCAGCCATGCGGCGTGCTGGCGGCAGGCGTCGCGCAGCGTCTGCGCCTCGTCCTGCGCGACGGTGACGGCCTGGGGGCACGATTTGCCGAAGGCGCGCGGCGTGCCCTCGCCGTCCTTGGTGAACAGCGCGGCCAGCACGCCTTGCCAGTCGCCGGCCTGCAGGGCCGCCATCAGCTCCTCTCCCTTGGCCGCGAAGCTCGGCGCGAGGGGCATGAGCGCGCGCGCCGCGTCTTCGAGCATGGCCCGCCCGGCGGCGCGGCGCAGCAGCCAGTCGCCCGGGTGCTCCACGCCGGCCAGGCGTTCATAGACCTCGCCGAACGGCGGCACCGACGTATCGACGATGCCCGCCTCGTCCGACAGCAGGAACTCCACGCGCTTGTCCAGCGCCGCCTCCAGCGCCTTGTGCGTCTGCGAGCGGCCATGCACGGCGACGATGGCCTCGTAGTCGGCGCGCAGCGCGTCGTCGCCGGCCACGGCCTCCAGGAATGGCCGCCAAACCTCGGCCTTGGCCTGCGCGTCGTCTTCGAGCAGCTCGTAGTGCGTGGGCAGGCCCCGCTCCTGCAGCAGCGCCAGCGGGGCCGTGGAAAGCAGCGCGGCAAACCAGCTGTGGAAGGTGCGGATCTGCAGCGGGCGGCCGCTGGCCAACAGCTGCTGGTACAAATTTCGTAGCTGCTCGCGCTTTCCCCGCGCGGCTTCGAGGCCGATTCCGCGTGCAATCAACTCCTTTTCGAGATCCTCGGGCGCGGCGTGGGCGAACTGCTCCAGCCATTCCTGCAGGCGCTGGCGCATCTCGCCGGCGGCCTTCTTGGTGAAGGTGATGGCCAGGATCTCGTGCGGCGCGCTGCCGTCGAGCAGCGCGCGCAGCATGCGCGAGACCAGCATCCAGGTCTTGCCCGCGCCGGCGCAGGCCTCCACCGCCACGCTGCGCGCGGGATCGCAGGCGATGGCGTAGAAGGCTTCGCGCGAGACCGGCCGGCCGTTGTGTTCGTAGGCAGCTCTATTCATTCCAGAAATCCTTGCGGCACAGGCCGCGCGCGGCGCACCAGTCGCACACGCTGCCCTCGCCCAGCGCGGGCAGGCCCGCGCCCTGCGCGATGCGGTCGAAGTCGTCGCGTATGCCGGCCAGCAGCGCGTCGCGCAGCTGCTCCACGTCGGGCGCCTCGAAGGTCCTGGTCTCGCCGCGCTCGCCCACGTTCACGTAGGCGGCGCGCAGGGGGCCGCGCCCTTCGGGCATGAGGGCGGCGTAGAAGGCGAGCTGGGTGTCTTCGGTGCCCGCCTGCACGCGCGCCCTGGTGGTCTGGCTGCCTTCGGTCTTGTAGTCGATGACCAAGGTGCCGGCGCGGCCTTCTGCGTCTTTGGCCTCGTCGATGCGGTCGAGCTTGCCCACCAGCTCCAGGCTGCCTCCTTTCAGCGCCAGGTGCCGCTGTGCCTCGACCTCGGCCCGGGCGAATCGCGCGCCTGCGGCCTCGTGCTCGTCCAGCCAGCGCAGGTAGCCGTCGCACAGCTGCGGCCAGCCGCTCGCATAGGGCAGAAAGTCGCTGCCGGCCAGGCCCAGCTGCTCGCGCGCCTGGCTGGCCGCGGCGTCCAGGCGCGCGCTGCGCTCGGCCGCGTCCCGCGTGGGCGCGTCGCGCAGGCCTTCGTGGAAACGCTGCAGCACCGCGTGCAGCCAGGTGCCGAAGTCGCGCTTGTCCAGCTCGGCCTCCAGCTCGTCCTGCTCCTGCAGGCCGAGCTGGCGCAGCGCATAGAAGCGATAGGGGCAGTGACGCAGGTCGGCATAAGCTGATGCCGACAGCTGCGCCACGGGCAGGCGCGCGCCCACGGGCCAGGGGCGCGGCGTGGCGCCGGGCGCAACGGCGCGCGGCAGGCGGGTGTCCTGCGGCGCCTGCGCATGCAGGGCGGGCGGCAGCGCCAGCACCAGGGGGCTGGCCAGCAGCGGCTCGCCGCCCTCGCTGGCGCGCCACAGCACGTCTACCCAGGGAATCTGCAGGGCGTCGGCCCAGGCGGCGCGCTGGGCGGCCTCCAGCGCCTCGCGCGTGGGCAGGCCCAGGGCCTGGCGCTGGGCCTGGGTCCATGGCCCGGGAGGCTCTGGGGCGGCCTGCAGGCGCTTTTCGTCGCAGCCGGCCAGCACCAGCGCGGCGAAGGGGCGGGCCAGCAGCTGCGGCAGGGGCAGCACCACGAGGTCGGCGGCCGCGTCCTGCTCCCAGTCGGGCTTGAAGCGGGTGGCTTCGAGCACCTGGTCGGCCCAGTGGCCGAAGTCGCCCGGCGAGAGCCTGCGCCCCGCCCCTTCGGCATCCGCCAGGCTGCCCTCCAGGCCCTCGGCCAGGTGCAGTTCCAGCAGCACGCGCTCGCCCGCGTCGTCCTGCTGCAATGCATCCCACTGGCCGCTGGCCTGCAAAAGCTGGCGCAGGCCGCGCAGCCACTCGGCCAGGGGGCGCGCGGCGCGCATCGGCGCGCGCAGGGCTTCAACCTGCGCGATGGTGGCGGCAATGGCGGGCCGGCCCTGGGCGCGGCCCGGGGCGCCGCTCCAACGGCGCACGGCGTTGCGGCGCAGCCATTGCTCCAGGGCGCGCAGGGCCGGTTCCTCGATCACGGGCACGGCCTTGAGCCAGTCGAGTACCGCATCGCTACCCGCGTCCCAGGCGCAGGCGCGCAGCGCCGCCATAACCTGGGCGGCGGCGCGGGTGGTGGACAGGGTCCAGCCGTTCTCGTCCCTGGCCGCGAGCCCCGCGCCCTGTAGCAGCGCGGTGATGCGCCGCACCAGCGCGCGGTCGGTGCCGGCCAGGGCCACGGGCACGCGGCCGGCCTGCACGTGGGCAATGGCGCAGGCGGCGGCGCGCTGGGCCTCGTCCTCGGCGTCCAGCGCGCGGCGCAGGCGGATCCGCCCCTGGCCCGTGGGCGCCTGCCACAGCGGCAGGGCCAGGGCACTGTCGCCCCAGGCCGCGCACAAGGCCTGGGCCAGCGCGTCGGGCTGAAAGCCCTGCAGCAGCACCAGCGCATCCACGGCGGTGCGCACGCCGGGCTCGAACAGCACGTCGGTCGCATGGCGCGAGGCGGCCACCCATTCCAGCGCCACGCGCGCCACGGCGGCCTCGTAGCGCAGGGCGCTGCCCTCGCCCGCCAGGCCCAGCACGCCGCGCTGGCGCTCAAGCCACTCGGCGCGCCTCCCCGGCGCCACGGCGGCGGCCACGGGGGCGAGCTGGCCGGCCGCCTCCAGCAGCGGGGCGAGCAGCATCTCGCGCTGCGCGGCGAGGCCCGCGCGCTCCAGCAGCGCGGCGCCGGTGAAGCGGTCGCGCGCCACGTCGTGCGCGAAGTCCAGGCCCTGGGGCACGAAGCCCGCCAGCTGCCGCGCCCAGTTGCGCGTGGTCTCGAAGCGCGGCGCGAAGCCGTCGCCCTGCCAGCGCGTCCACTGGCGCTGCGCCTCGGCCATGAGCTGGGCATAGGGCACGAGCACCACGGCGCGCGCCGGGTGCACGCCGCGGCAACGGACGTGCTCCTGCACTGCCTGCAGGGCGCTGCGCCACATGGGCGCGGCGGCGCGGGCATCGCTTTTCGCTATGACTGTCATAGCGTCTGGCGGGCCGGGCATACCGTCGGATGGGGGATTGGTTTCTGTCACAATGATTCGAATTTAACCTCTGTCCCACCCGCCAAATCCAAGGAACACCCCATGGCAAGCGACCTCATCAAGCAACTGTCTGACGCCAGCTTCGAAGCCGACGTGCTCAAGTCCTCCACGCCCGTGCTGGTGGACTACTGGGCCGAGTGGTGCGGCCCCTGCAAGATGATCGCCCCCATCCTCGACGAAGTGGCCAGCGCCTACCAGGGCAAGCTGCAGGTGGCCAAGATGAACGTGGACGACAACCGCGAGATCCCGGCCAAGTTCGGCATCCGCGGCATTCCCACGCTGATGCTGTTCAAGGACGGCCAGCTGGCCGCCACCAAGGTCGGCGCCATGAGCAAGGCGCAGCTCACCGCCTTCATCGACCAGCAACTGGGCTGAAGGCCCCGCGCGCCGGCCGGCCCAGCGCGAGGCCGGCAGCGCGCATCCCGAGGGCGCGCGGGAATTTTCCTGTCATAATTCGCGCCGATCCCCCACGGTCAGCACACATCTTCAGCGGCCGGCTCCAGATCACAGGCTCGCCAGGGCACTCTACAAGTCCCGCCCGGCATGCAGCCACCTCCTCTCCAGTCACAAGAAATACCTACTCCGCCGCAGGAGTCATTTCATGCACCTTAATGAACTCAAGGCACTGCACGTGTCTGAAGTCCTCAAGCAGGCCGAAGCGCTTGAGATCGAAAACGGCGGCCGCATGCGCAAGCAGGAGCTCATGTTCGCCATCATCAAGAAGCGCGCCAAGGCCGGCGAGCAGGTGTTTGCCGACGGCGTGCTCGAGATCCTGCCCGATGGATTCGGCTTCCTGCGCAGTCCCGATTCCAGCTACACCGCCAGCACCGACGACATCTACATCAGCCCCAGCCAGGTGCGGCGCTTCAACCTGCACACCGGCGACATGATCGAGGGCGAGGTGCGCACGCCCAAGGACGGCGAGCGCTACTTCGCGCTGACCAAGCTCGACTCCGTCAACGGCGGCCCGCCCGAGCAGAACAAGCACAAGGTGATGTTCGAGAACCTCACGCCGCTGTTCCCCAAGGAGCAGATGCGGCTGGAGCGCGACATCAAGAGCGACGAGAACATCACCGGCCGCATCATCGACATCATCGCCCCCATCGGCCGCGGCCAGCGCGCGCTCATCGTCGCGCCCCCAAAGAGCGGCAAGACGATGATGATGCAGCACATCGCCCACGCCATCACGGCCAACCACCCCGACGTGCACCTCATGGTGCTGCTCGTGGACGAGCGCCCCGAGGAAGTGACCGAGATGCAGCGCTCGGTCAAGGGCGAGATCATCGCCTCCACCTTCGACGAGCCCGCCGCGCGCCACGTGCACGTGGCCGAGATGGTGATCGAGCGCGCCAAGCGCCTCGTGGAGCTGAAGAAGGACGTGGTGATCCTGCTCGACTCCATCACCCGCCTGGCGCGCGCCTACAACAACGTCGTGCCCTCGTCGGGCAAGGTGCTCTCGGGCGGCGTGGACTCCAACGCGCTGCAGCGCCCCAAACGCTTCTTCGGCGCGGCGCGCAAGGTCGAGGAAGGTGGAAGCCTGACCATCATCGCCACGGCCCTGGTCGATACCGGCAGCCGCATGGACGAGGTGATCTTCGAAGAGTTCAAGGGCACGGGCAACTGCGAAATCCATCTGAGCCGGCGCCTGTACGAGAAGCGCGTGTTCCCCGCCATCGAGCTCAACAAGAGCGGCACGCGCCGCGAGGAACTGCTGCTCGCGCCCGAGATCCTGCAGAAGACCCGCATCCTGCGCCAGTTCATGTACAACATGGACGAGATCGAGGCGATGGAGCTCATGATCAAGAACATGAAGGCCACCAAGACCAACGTGGACTTCTTCGACATGATGCGCCGGGGCGGCTGAGCCCGGCCTATGCCATAATCAAGAGCTTTTTGCGGAAAGTACGTCAGGCTGGCTGGCGCGGCTCCCGCTGACTTGAAAGAGAAATCATGAAAGAAGGCATTCACCCCAACTACCGCGAAGTGCTGTTCGTGGACCTGTCCAACGGCTTCAAGTTCGTGACCCGCTCGTGCGTGAACACGAAAGAAACCGATACCTTCGAAGGCAAGGAATACCCGCTGTTCAAGCTGGATACCTCGTCCGAATCCCACCCCTTCTACACCGGCACGCAAAAATCCGTGGACAACATGGGCGGCCGCGTGGAACGCTTCCGCAACCGCTTCGGCAAGACCGCAGCGAAGTAAGCAACGCAGCCCCCGCCCACCGGCGCGTGGGCCCGTTGCAGCACGCCCCAAGGCAGCCCGGCTTCACCGCGCTGCCTTTTTTCTTGGCGGGTATGCTGCCCCGCCCGTCCCGTCCAACCACAACGCCGCGCAGCCCGAGTGATCCATCCCACGCCCGCCATCGTTGCCCAGAGTGCCGTGCGGCCCCTGCCCCGCTGGGCTCTGCTGCTGCTGTGCCTGGCCTATGCCATACCCGGCTTCGTCGGGCGCGCGCCCTGGCGCTATGCCGACGTGGCCTCGTTCGGCTACATGCACGAGCTGGCCCTGGGCCGCACGGACTGGATGAACCCCTTGCTGGCCGGCATGCCGCCCGATGGGGATGGCCTGCTGCCCTACTGGCTGGGCGCATGGGCCATCGACGCGCTGCAAGGGTGGCTGTCGCCCGCGATGGCGGCCCGGCTGCCGTTCATCGCGCTACTGCTCCTGACCCTGTCCGCCACTTGGTACGGCGTGTACTACCTGGCGCGCGGCCCCGGCGCTCAGCCCGTGGCCTTTGCCTTCGGCGGCGAGGCCAAGCCCGCCGACTACGCCCGCGCCATCGCCGATGCCGGCCTCCTGGCCCTCATCGCGAGCCTGGGGCTGGCCCAGCTGTCGCACGAAACCACCGGCTACCTGACCCAGTTGTGCGGCACGGCGCTGCTGTTCGCCGCCGGCGCCGCCATGCCCTGGCGCATGGCATGGCCGGTGGCCGCCGCCGTGGCCGGCCTGCTGGGCCTGGTGCTCAGCGGCGCGCCGACGCTGTCCGTGCTGCTGGGGCTGGGCTGCGCCTGGCTGGTGTGGTGCGGCAAGGAGGCGCCCATGCCCAGGCGCGGCGCCGCGTCGGCGGTGCTGCTGGCATCGACGCTGGGTGCCGCCCTGCTGGCCTGGCAGCTGGGCCTGTGGGCCTGGCGCATCGAGGGCTTCGACGACGGCAAGGAGTGGTGGTACAGCCTGCTGCGCCTGTTCATCTGGTTCAGCTGGCCGGCCTGGCCGCTGGCCCTATGGACGCTGTGGCGCTGGCGCCATCTGATCGCCAGCCGGCAATGGCACCGCCACCTGCTGCTGCCGCTGTGGTTTGTGCTGGTGGCCGTGGGCGCCACGCTGACCACGCGGCCCTCTGACCGCGCGCTGCTGCTGGGCCTGCCGGCGCTGGCGACGCTGGCGGCCTTTGCCCTGCCCACGCTGCGCCGCAGCATCTCGGCGCTGATCGACTGGTTCACGCTGCTGTTCTTCAGTGCGTCGGCCATCGCCATCTGGGTCATCTGGCTGTCGGTGCAGACCGGCGTGCCCGCCAAGCCCGCGGCCAACGTGGCCAGGCTGGCGCCGGGCTACGAGCCCGCGTTCTCGGCCCTGGCCTTCGGCGTGGCCCTGGCGGCCACGGCCGCCTGGTGCGCGCTGGTGGCCTGGCGCACGGCGCGCAACCGCCCGGCCATCTGGAAGAGCCTGGTGCTGCCCGCCAGCGGCGCCACGCTGGGCTGGCTGCTGATGATGACGCTGTGGCTGCCGCTACTGAACTATGGCCGCAGCATGGAGGCGCAGGTGGCGGGCGTGGCCGCCGCCATCACCGACAGGCAGGGCTGCGTGGCCAGCTATGGTCTGAACCGTGCCCAGATCGCGGCCCTCGTGTACCACGGCCAGTTGCGCGTGGAGCCGGTCTCCGAGTTGCCGCTGTGCAACTGGGCCGTGGCCGACGCAGCCATGGGCCCGGCCGTGGCGACGCTGCTGCCGCCCGCTGAGTGGCACGCGGTGGCCAGCATCGGCCGCCCCACGGACCGCAACGACAGGATACTGGTGCTGCACCGCGTGGAGCGCTGATGTCCGAGCTGTCCATCATCTCGCGCCACGCGTTCACCGTGCTGGCCGGGCAGCTGGCCGTGATGGCCTTCGGCGTGACCGACACCATCGTCGCCGGCCGGCATGCGCAGGAGTCGCTGGCCGCGCTGTCCATAGGCTCGGCCGTGTTCATCAGCGTGTACGTGGCGCTGATGGGCGTGCTGCAGGCGCTGCTGCCCGTCTGGGCCGAGCAGCGCGGCGCGGGCGCGCAGGGCGCCATAGGCGCGAGCGTGCGCCAGTCGCTGTACCTGTGGGCCGTGGCCTGCGTGCTGGGCATGGCGGTGCTGCTCTCGCCCGGCCCCATCCTGCAATGGACCGAGGTGCCGCCGCAGCTGCGCGCCGAGGTGCGCGCCTACCTCGCGATCCTGGCCTTCGGCCTGCCGCCGGCGCTGCTGTTTCGCATCTACAGCACGCTAAACCAGGCCCTGGGCCACCCGCAGCTCGTGACCTGGCTGCAGGTGGGGTCGCTGGCGCTCAAGGTGCCGCTGTCGATCTGGTTCACCTTCGGCGGCGCGGGGCTCGCCCCCCAGGGCGCGGCGGGCTGCGCCTGGGCCACGCTGGCGGTGAACTACGGCCTGCTGCTGGTGGGCTGGAAGATGCTGCGCGGCCACCCCATGTACGCGCCGCTCGCGCTGTGGCACCCCATGGAGCGGCCCGACGGGGCGCAGCTGGGGCGCTTCATGCGCCTGGGGCTTCCAGCCGGGCTGTCGATCCTGGTGGAGGTCACCTCGTTCACGCTCATGGCGCTGTTCATCGCGCGCCAGGGCGCGCTGGCCTCGGCCGCGCACCAGATCGCATCCAACCTGGCCGCCGTGCTCTACATGGTGCCGCTGTCACTGGCCATCGCCACCAGCGCGCGCGTGAGCTACTGGCGCGGGGCCGGCGACGAGCAGCGCGCCGGCGCGACGGCCTTGAAGGGTTTTTGGCTTTCAGCGCTCATGGGGTGCGCCCTTGCAGCTACGCTTTCAATAGCACGACAACCCATCGCCAGCCTGTATTCAACCAACGCCGAGGTGGTGGCGCTGGCCACTTCGCTGCTGCTGTGGGTGGCGGCCTACCACGTGGCCGATGCGCTGCAGACGCTGTGCATCTTCGTGCTGCGCAGCTACCGCATCACCCTCGCGCCGCTGCTGGTCTACGGCGTGCTGCTGTGGGGCGTGGGCCTGTATGGCGGCTACCGGCTGGCCTACCACGGCCTGGCCGGCTGGGGGCCGCTGCACTCCCCCGCCCCGTTCTGGGCCGCCAGCGCCGCGGCCCTGGGCGTGACGGCGCTAGTCTTCAGCGCGCTGCTGCTGGGCGTGCTCAGCCTGCAGCGGCACCACTCCGCGCAGCGGGACTGACGCCGGCCTGCGCACGCACGCGCGCCGCCGGAAAGCGCACGCCGAACACCGAGCCCTGCCCCAGCACGCTGGAGATCTCCAGCGCGGCTCCATGGCGCTGCACCACGTGCTTGACGATGGCCAGGCCCAGGCCCGTGCCGCCCGTGTCGCGCGAGCGGCTGCGGTCCACGCGGTAGAAGCGCTCGGTGATGCGCGGCAGGTGCTCGGGCGCCAGGCCCGGGCCCGTGTCGCGCACCGTGAAGCGCGCGCCGCCGTCGGCCAGCGGCTCCCACGCCACGGTGATGCTGCCGCCCGCGGGCGTGTAGCGCACGGCGTTGTTGACCAGATTGGCCAGGGCACTTTGCAGTTCCGCGGCGATGCCCGCCACCTGGCCTGCCGCCTGCGCCTGCCCGGGGGTGGGAAAGACGAACCTGTGCTGCTGCGCCGGCGTGCGCGCGAGCGTGGCCGAGAGAGCGCGCGCCTCGTCCTCGCAGTGGCGCAGCAGTGCGCAGACCGGCACCCACTCGGCCATGCCCGGCGGGGGGCTGCCCTCCAGGCGCGACAGCGTCAGCAGATCCTGCACCAGGTGCTGCATGCGCGCGGCCTGCTGCGCCATCAGGCCCAGGTAGCGCGCGCGCTCGTCCTCCTGCAGCGGCAGGGTCTGCAGGGTCTCGACGAAGCCGACCAGCACCGTGAGCGGCGTGCGGATCTCGTGCGAGACGTTGGCCACGAAGTCGCGCCGCATGGCCTCGGCCTGCTCCAGCGCGGTGACGTCGCGCGATAGCATGAGGCGGCGCCCGTCGCCATAGGGGTGCAGTTGCACCGACAGCGTGACGGGGTGGGCGGCGCTGCTCTCGCGCCCCGGCAGCAGCACGCCCTGGGCATAGTCACCCGCGGCCAGGTAGTTGCTGAAGGCGGGGTCGCGCAACAGGTTGCCCACGGACTGCATGAGGTCCCGCTCGGCCTGCAGGCCGAAATGCTGGGCCGCCGTCTGGTTGCACCATTCGATGCGGCCCTGGGCGTCGAGCAGGATGACGCCGTTGGGCGAGGCCTGCAGGGCCGCGAGGAATTCCTGCAGGCGCGCGTCGCTGGCGGCCGCCCGCTGCTCGCGCTGGCGCAGCAGGCGGCGCATGCGGTCGCAAGCTTCACCCCACGGGCCGCGCAGCGCCGGGGCCCGGGCCGGCTCGCCGTCCTGGCGCAGCCAGCGCAGCACGCGCAGGCCCTGCCAGGACTCCCAGCCCCAGCACAGCCAGGACGCCAGCGCCACGCCCGCGGCCAGCCCCCAGGGGCCGGCGGCCCAGCCGCCCGCCGCCGCGCCCAGCGCCTGGGCGCACAGAAAGATCGCAAAGCGCCAAGGCATGCCGCATTTACCGATAGGTTTGAATGAAATATGGATCTAACGCAGAACCATCAAGCGCTTGCAGCTATCATTTTTCTAACGCACCCTGCGCCGTGAGGCGGTAGCCCGCGCCGCGCACGGTCTCCAACATGGCGCTGGCCTCGCCCAGCGCCTCGCGCAGGCGCTTGACGTGCACGTCCACCGTGCGCTCCTCGATGTAGACGTGGTCGCCCCAGATCTTGTCGAGCAGTTGGGCGCGGCTGTGCACACGCTCGGCGTGCTTCATGAGGTAGTGCAGCAGCTTGAATTCCGTCGGTCCGAGCTTCAGGGGCTGACCCTGGAAGCTCGCGCGGTGCGTAGCGGCGTCCAGGCTCAGGGCGCCGATGGCGACGCTGTCGGCCACCTGCTCCGGCGCCCGGCGGCGCAGCACGGCGCGTATGCGCGCGAGCAGCTCCTGGGTGGAGAAGGGCTTGGTGATGTAGTCGTCGGCGCCGGCATCGAGCCCCGCCACCTTGTCGGGCTCGTCGCCACGCGCCGTCAGCATCAGGATGGGCACGCCCTTGGTGCGCGCGGCGGAGCGCCACTTGCGCGCCAGCTGCAGGCCGCTCATGCCGGGCAGCATCCAGTCCAGCAGGATCACGTCGGGCAGCACGGCGTCCAGCTCGCGCTGGGCGGCCTCGGCGTCCTCGGCCCAGATGGGCGTGAAGCCGTTGTGGCGCAGGTTCACGGCGATGAGTTCGGCGATGGCTGCCTCGTCCTCGACGACGAGGACATGGGGAAAGGGTTTCATTGCACGACCGATTCGATTTCTTCCAGGGCGGTGTGGCGCACGTCCTTGCCCTCCACCAGGTAGATGATGAGCTCGGCCACGTTCTTGGAGTGGTCGCCGATGCGCTCGATGGCCTTGGCCAGGAACAGCAGGTCCAGGCTCGCCGAGATGGTGCGCGGGTCTTCCATCATGTAGGTGATGAGCTTGCGCACGAAGCCGTCGAACTCGCGGTCGATCAGGTCGTCCTCCTTGAGGATGGCCAGCGCCATGCGCGTGTCCAGGCGCGCGAAGGCGTCCAGCGCCTTGCGCAGCAGGCCCGCAGCCAGGTCGGCCGCCACGCGCAAGTCGCTGCTGGGCAGCGAGCGCGCCGCGCCGCTCTCGATGATGGAGCGCACCATGCGCGCCATGCGCGTGGCCTCGTCGCCCATGCGCTCCAGGTTGGCCGTGGCCTTGGAGAACGCCATCAGCAGGCGCAGGTCGCGCGCCGTGGGCTGGCGCCGCGCGATGATGGTGGTGAGCTCGTGGTCGATCTCCACCTCCATCTGGTTGACGCGCTGCTCCAGCGTCTCGACCTGCGCGGCCGCCTCCAGGCTGAACTGCGACAGCGCGGCGATGGCCTGGCGGATCTGCGACTCGACCAGGCCGCCGAGCTCCATGACGCGGCCCGAGACCTGGTTGAGCTCACTGTCGAACTGCGAGGAAAGGTGCTTGTCGGTCATCCGAATCTCCCTGTGATGTAGTCTTCCGTCTCCTTGCGCCGGGGCTTGAAGAACATCTGCTCGGTGGCGCCGAACTCCATCAGCTCGCCCAGGTACATGTAGGCCGTGTAGTCGCTGCAGCGCGCAGCCTGCTGCATGTTGTGCGTGACGATGACCACCGTGTATTCGTCCTTCAGTTCGGCGATCAGTTCCTCGATCTTGGCCGTGGAGATGGGGTCCAGCGCCGAGCAGGGCTCGTCGAGCAGCAGCACCTCGGGCTTGATGGCGATGCCGCGCGCGATGCACAGGCGCTGCTGCTGCCCGCCCGACAGGCCCGCGCCGCTCTGGTGCAGCTTGTCCTTTACTTCGTTCCACAGCGCGGCCTTCCTCAGCGCCCATTCCACGCGCTCGTCCATGTCGCTGGCGCTCAGGCTCTCGAACAGCTTCACGCCGAAGGCGATGTTGTCGTGGATCGACATGGGAAACGGCGTGGGCTTCTGGAACACCATGCCCACCTTGGCGCGGATCAGCGCCACGTCCTGGCGGCTGGCGAGCAGGTCGTCGCCGTCGAGCAGGATCTGCCCCTCGGCGCGCTGCTCGGGGTAGAGCTCGAACATGCGGTTGAAGGTGCGCAGCAGCGTCGACTTGCCGCAGCCCGATGGCCCGATGAAGGCCGTGACCTTGTTCTCGGGAATGTCGAGGTTGATGCCCTTCAAGGCATGGAACCTGCCGTAGTAGAAGTTCAGGTCGCGGACCGTGAGCTTGGGCCGCGCGGCGGCGGCGGCGGTGTTCTTGGTGGAAGGCATGTGCGTCTTTCCGGGGAGCGATCTGCTTCTTTACTTTTGGCGCGTGAGCACGCGGGCCAGTATGTTCAGCCCGAGCACCGCCAGCGTGATGAGGAACACCGCGGCCCAGGCCAGCTGCTGCCAGTTCTCGTACGGGCTCATGGCGAACTTGAAGATGGTGACCGGCAGGCTGGCCATGGGCTTGGAGAGGTCCGAGTTCCAGAACTGGTTGTTGAGCGCCGTGAACAGCAGCGGCGCGGTCTCGCCCGAGATGCGCGCCACGGCCAGCAGCACGCCCGTGATGACGCCTGCGCGGGCGGCGCGCAGCGTCACCTTGAGGATCACCTTCCACTTGGGCGCGCCCAGCGCGTAGGCGGCCTCGCGCAGGCTGGCGGGCACCAGCACCAGCATGTTCTCGGTGGTGCGTATCACCACCGGAATCACGATCAGCGCCAGCGCCATGATGCCCGCCCAGGCCGAGAAGCTCTTGAAGCGGGCCACGACCACGGCGTACACGAACAGGCCGATGACGATGCTGGGCGCGGACAGCAGGATGTCGTTGACGAAGCGCGTGGTGGCCGCGAGCCAGCCGCGCGGGTCGTACTCGGCCAGGTACACGCCAGCCATGATGCCTATGGGCGTTCCCACGAAGGTGGCCAGCAGCACCATGACGAAGGAGCCGAAGATGGCGTTGGCCAGCCCGCCCGCCTCGTTGGGCGGCGGGGTCGTCTGCGTGAACAGGGACGCGCTCAGCCCCCCCAGGCCCAGGCGCATGGTCTCCCACAGTATCCACACGAGCCAGAACACGCCGAACGCCATGGCCAGCAGCGACAGGGCCAGCGCCACCTGGTTCATGCGCTTGCGCGCCGCGTAGCGGGCCTGGCGCGCCTGCGCCAGGTCGGCGCCTGCGATCAGCTTCCGCGAGGTGCTCATGCGCGCGCTCCTTCGTTCTTCTTCAGGCGTGCCAGCAGCAGCTTGGACAGGGACAGCACCACGAAGGTGATGAAGAACAGCACCAGCCCCAGGTAGATGAGGGACGCCTGGTGCAGGCCCTCGCCGGCCTCGGCGAACTCGTTGGCCAGGGCCGAGGTGATGCTGTTGGCGGCCTCGAACATCGACAGCGAATTGAGCTGGTTCATGTTGCCGATCACGAAGGTGACGGCCATGGTCTCGCCCAGCGCGCGGCCCAGGCCGAGCATGATGCCGCCCAGCACGCCGGTCTTGGTGTAGGGCAGCACCACTTTCCACACCACCTCCCAGGTGGTGGCGCCCAGGCCGTAGGCCGACTCCCTGAGCAGGGCCGGCGTGACCTCGAACACGTCGCGCATCACCGAGGCGATGAAGGGAATGATCATGATGGCCAGAATGATGCCCGCCGACAGGATGCCTATGCCCACGGGCGGCCCCGACACCAGCGCCCCCAGGTACGGCACGCCGGAGAGCAGCGCCTGCAGCGGCTGCTGCACCCAGGTGGCGAGGATGGGGCCGAACACCATCAGGCCCCACATGCCGTAGACGATGGAGGGCACGGCCGCCAGCAGCTCGATGGCCGTGCCCAGCGGGCGCTTGAGCCAGGTGGGCGAGAGCTCGGTGAGAAACAGCGCGATGCCGAAGCTCACCGGCACGGCGATCAGCAGCGCGATGAAGGACGTGGCCAGCGTGCCGTAGATCATCACCAGGCCGCCGTATTCGTTGCCCGCCGGGTCCCACTGGCTGCGCACCAGGAAGTCCAGGCCGTAGCGCTCGATGGCCGGCCAGGCGCCATGCACCAGCGAGGCCAGGATGCCCAGCAGCAGCGCCAGCGTGAGCAGCGCCGCGCCGCGCGCCAGGGCGGCGAAGATGCGGTCGGCCAGGGCGCCGGCGAACATGCCGGCGCGCGGCGGCAGGGAGCCGCCGAAGGCGTCGGCGGCCGCCTGCGGCGGCGCCTGGCGGGTGGTCAGCGTAGTGGACACGGTGGTTGCCTCGTCAAAGGATGCGCAGGGCGGCCCCCCGGAGGGGCCGCAATGCCCGCCAGATTACTTCAGGACGATGGGCTGGCCCGCGCCGTCCTTGATATCGGCCCAGGACTTCATGATCACGGCCTTGACGCTCTCGGGCATGCTCACGTAGTCCAGGTCGGCGGCGGTCTTGTCGCCCTCTTTGTACGCCCACGCGAAGAACTTCAGCGCCGTGGCGGCCTGCGCCGGCTTGTCCTGCGCCTTGTGCATCAGGATGAAGGTGGCCGAGGTGATGGGCCAGGCCTGCCTGCCGGGCTGGTTCGTGAGGATCTGGTAGAAGCTCTTACTCCAGTCCGCGCCCGCGGCAGCCGCCTTGAACGTGGCCTCGTCGGGGGACACGAACTGGCCGGCACTGTTCTGCAGCTGCGCAAACGTCAGCCTGTTCTGCTTGACGTAGGCGTACTCCACGTAGCCGATGGAGTTGGGCAGACGGCCCACGAAGGCGGCCACGCCCTCGTTGCCCTTGCCGCCGGCGCCCAGGGGCCAGTTCACGGCCGTGCCCTCGCCCACCTTGTCCTTCCACTCGGCGTTCACCTTGGACAGGTAGTTCGTGAAGCCGAAGGTGGTGCCCGAGCCGTCCGCGCGGCGCACCGGGGCTATGGTCGCGTCGGGCAGATTCAGCCCGGGGTTCAGGGCCTTGATGGCCTCGTCGTTCCACTTGGTGATCTTGCCCAGGTAGATGTCGCCGAGCACCTGGCCGCTGAGCTTGAGCTGGCCGGGCTGCATGCCCTTGATGTTGACCACGGGCACGATGCCGCCGATCACGGTGGGGAACTGCACCAGGCCCTTCTTCGCGAGCTCGTCGTCCTTCAGCGGCGCGTCGGACGCGCCGAAATCCACCGTCTTGGCCTCGATCTGGCGCAGCCCGGCGCCCGAGCCCACGGACTGGTAGTTGATCTTCACGCCGGTCGCCTTGTGGTAGTCGGCCGCCCACTTGGCATACAGCGGCGCGGGAAAGCTGGCGCCCGCGCCCGTTGCTTCCTGCTGCGCCCAGGCGCTGGAGAAGGCACCCATGGCCACCACACCAGACGCCAGAACCCGAATCGCGGAGAGTTTCATGAAACAGACCTCTTGGTTGAAAAAACTCGATGCCGCCACTCTAGGTGTCGTTTGTGACATCGCCGTGACACCCGTCCGCCATCGCCGGAGCCCTGCCACGGGAATGTCACGCGGCTGTCGCAAACGCCGCGTACTCTCCCGCCGCCGGTCACGAAACACCCACTCCACCATGCCCCTCCAAGCCGCCCTGCCCCTCGCCCCCACGCCCCGCGGGGCGCTATGCTGCGGTGCTTGAAAACCCGCGCACAGCACGCATCTCATGCAGGACGGAACATTGCTCGCGGCCGTGGACCTGGGCTCCAACAGCTTTCGTCTCGAAATCGGCCGCCTCGACCATCGGCAGATCCACCGCGTCGAATACCTCAAGGAAACGGTGCGCCAGGGCGGCGGCCTCGACGAAGACCGCAACCTGACGCCCGCCGCCATGCAGCGGGGCTGGGACTGCCTTGCCCGCTTCGCTGAGCGCCTGGCCGGGTTCCCGCGCCACCACGTGCGCGCGGTGGCCACGCAGACCCTGCGGGAGGCGCGCAACCGCGAGGACTTCATCACGCGCGGCAGCAAGATCCTGGGCTTTCCCATCAACATCGTCTCCGGCCCCGAGGAGGCGCGGCTCATCTACCAGGGCGTCGCCCGGCTGCTGCCGCAATCGGACGAAAGGCGGCTGGTGGTGGACATCGGCGGGCGCTCGACCGAGCTGATCCTGGGGCGGCAGTTCACCCCCAGCACGGTGGCGTCCTGCCGCGTGGGCAGCGTCGCCTGGTCGGCGCGCCATTTCACCGACGGCGCGCTCACGCGGCAGGCCTTCGAATCCGCGGAGACCGCGGCCAAAGCCGTGCTGGACGAGGCCATCGGCAGCTACCAGCGCGGCGCCTGGGACGTGGCCTACGGCGCCTCGGGGACCGTGGGCGCGGTGGGCGCCATCCTCGCGGCCGCGGGGGGAGAGAAGGGAGTGATACGGCGCGACGGCCTGGACTGGCTGCGGGAGCAGCTGCTGCGCGCGCGCCATGTCGACCGCCTGCGCCTGGACGGGCTCAAGGACGACCGCCGCCCCGTGATCGGCGGCGGCGTAAGCATCGTGCGAGCCGTCTTCGAGCTGCTCGACATAGACCAGATGGCCGTGGCCCAGGGCGCGCTGCGCCAGGGAGCCCTCTACGACCTGCTCGACCGCGAGCAGCCGGAGACCGACCTGCGCTCGGACAGCGTGCGCGCGCTCATGCAGCGCTTCGCCGTGGACAACGGACACGCCGAGCGCGTCGCGCAGCTGGCCTGCCGCCTCTTCCTGGATGCCGCCCCGCCCGGCAGCGAGCGCGCCGCGCGCAAGCTCGGCTGGGCCGCGCGCCTGCACGAGATCGGCCGCCGCATCTCGCACAGCGACTACCATCACCACGGCGCCTACATCCTCGACCATGCCGATGCGGCCGGGTTCGCGCTGCCCGAGCTCCACCGCCTGAGCCTGCTGGTGCTGGGGCACCGTGGCAAGCTGCGCAAGCTGCAGGCCGCCGACCTCGACGACCCGGTGTTCGCGCTGCAGCTCATGTGCCTTCGCACCGCCGTGGCCCTGTGCCACGCGCGCCGCGCGCCCGACGTGCAAGGCATCACCCTGCGCCTGGAGGGCCGCCGCTGCATCGTGCGGTCGCGCCAGGGCTGGTCCGCCAGCTATCCCCAGTCCGCGCACCTGCTGCGCGAGGAGGGCTGCGCGTGGCAGAAGACGCCCTGGGAGTTCGTGGCTGATCTTTCGTGATTCTTTTGGACTGAATTTGGCTCTAAGGCTTGTCTGGCAAGCGCCAAAGCCAAATTTCATCCAAATATCTAATGCCTTAGAGATGATCCGGCGACTGCACCGCGAGCAGGATGGTTTCGACACTCTCCTGCCGCTGCCGGCGCCTCAGCCACCACACCGCCCCCTTGCGCATGGAGCATTCCTGCGTCTGCATGCCCAGCAGCCGCGCCACCACCTGGCCCAGCATGGGCTGGTGGCCCACGACGAGCACCGCGCCGCGCGTGCGGGGCCACTGGACCAGTTCCAGTAGGTCGTCGGGGCTGCCGCCGGGCAGCAGCTCGGCCCGCAGCTTGTACTTGCGGCCCAGCGCGCGGACCGTCTGCTCGGTGCGGCGCGCCGGGCTGGCCAGCACGCGCAGGCCGTCGGGCAGCTGGCGGTCCAGCCAGACGGCCATGCGTGCCGCCTGCTTCTCGCCGCGCGGCGTCAGGGGCCGCTCCGGGTCATCCCCGTGTTCGGAAAGACTTTCCGCCTCGGCGTGGCGCCAGAGTATGAGGTCCATCACGCACCCCCCTTCCCGTGTGCGGCGGCGCCCGCCGCCATGGGCGCGTAGCGCGCCATGAGCGCGTTCTGGGCGCCCTGGCCGTCCAGCGCGCGGGGCGCGCGGCGGTAGCTGCCGTCGGGCTCCAGGCGCCATGCGTCCCGGTCGTCGTGCAAATAGGCCACCAGGCACTCGTCGATGATGCGTTGGCGCAGCTTCCTGTCGGTCACGGGCCAGGCCAGTTCCACGCGGCGCAGCATGTTGCGGTTCATCCAGTCCGCGCTGGACAGGTACAGGTCCTCCTTCGCGCCGCCGCGGAAATAGAACACGCGTGTGTGCTCCAGGAACCGCCCTATGACCGAGCGCACGCGTATGTTGTCGGTCACCCCGGGCACGCCCGCGGGCAGCATGCAGGCGCCGCGCACGATGAGGTCCACGCGCGCGCCGCGCTGCGCGGCGCGCATGAGCGCCTGCATCAGGGCGGCGTCCGTCAGCGCATTCATCTTGGCCACGATGCGGCCGCCCTCGCCACGCTCGGCGGCAAGGCCCACGGCGTCGATCATGCCGGTCAGGAAGCCGTGCAGCGCGAACGGCGCGATCACGAGCTGCCGCAGCCTGGGCAGGCGGTTCTGGTTGGCCAGGTGGTCGAAGACCGCGTCCATGTCCGCCGTGAGTTCCGCGTTGGCCGTCAGATAGCTGATGTCGGTGTACAGGCGCGCGGTGCGCGGGTTGTAGTTGCCGGTGGACAGGTGGCCGTAGCGCCGCAGGCGGCTGCCTTCGCGCCGCGTCACCAGCAGCATCTTGGCGTGGGTCTTGAGGCCCACGACGCCGTAGACCACCTGCGCGCCGATCGACTCCAGGGCCTCGGCCCAGTTGATGTTGGCCTCTTCGTCGAAGCGCGCCTTGAGCTCCACCACGGCCGTCACCTCCTTGCCGCGGCGTACCGCCTCGCGCAGCAGCTCCATGAGCTCGGAGTCCGCGCCCGTGCGGTAGATGGTCTGCTTGATCGCCAGCACCTGGGGATCGTTCACCGCCTCGCGCAGAAAGGCCACCACGCCCTCGAAGCTCTCGAACGGCTGGTGGATGAGCAGGTCGCGCCGGCGCATCTCGGCCATGATCGACGCGGACCGCGGCAGCCGCGCCGGCCACGCCGGGCGCCAGGGCGGGAACAGCAGCGCGGGGTCGTTGACGAGGTCCACCATCTGCACCAGCCGCACCAGGTTGACCGGCCCCTGCACCCGGTACAGGGCCGCGGCGGGCAGCCCGAACTGCGACTGCAGGAAGTCCGAGAGGAAGCCCGAGCAGCCGGACGACACCTCCAGCCGCACGGCCTGCCCAAAGTGGCGGTGCTGCAGGCCCTGGCGCAGCACGGTGCGCAGGCTGCGCACGTCTTCCTCGTCCACCGCCAGGTCCGAATGGCGCGTCACGCGGAACTGCGAGAACTCGCACACCTCCCGGCCCGGGAACAGGTCCGCCAGGTGCGTGCGGATGATGCTGGAGAGGCTGACGAACTGCACGCCAGTCGGGGCCACCTGCTGCGGCAGGCGCATGATGCGCGGCAGCGCGCGCGGTACCTTGACGATGGCGATCTCGTTCTCGCGCCCGAAGGCGTCGCTCCCGCGCAGGCGGACGATGAAGTTCAGCGACTTGTTCGCCACCTGCGGAAACGGATGGGCCGGGTCCAGCCCCACGGGGATCAGCAGCGGCCGCACGTCGCGCCGGAAGTACTCGCGCACCCAGCGCCGCTGCGCGCCCGTGCGCTCGCCATGCGAGACGATGCGTATGCCGTGTGCCGCGAAGGCGGGGATCAGCGAGCCGTTGTACAGCGCATACTGCCGCGCCACCAGGTCGTGGGCCTTGATGGCCAGGATCTCGAAGGAGTGCAGGCTGTAGCCCTCCTTGGCGTCCCCGCCCTCGGCCGCCGCCAAATGGGCCGCTGCCCGCACCTCGAAGAACTCGTCGAGGTTGGACGAGACGATGCACAGGTAGCGCAGGCGCTCGAGCAGCGGCACGTCCTCGCGGACGGCCCAGTCCAGCACGCGCTCGTTGAACGCCAGGATGCTGTGGTCACGGTCGAGCGGATGGAACGAGTGCGCGGGCGCCGGCGCCTCGTCCGCGGCGCGTCCGGCCGCCTCTTCTGCGTCCCGCTCCTCCACGGATTCGACTGGGGCGGGCGAAGACTGGAAAGGAGGCATGGCTTCAAGCAGGTAACGAACGTTGCCGTCCAGTATTTGCCTTGCAGGTGACAGGCGCGTGACAGCGGCCCTGCCCCCGTCACATCGGCAATGTCTGTTCTTTTCAACCTAGAGACGGCAGTTGGATGCGCCCGCCGGTGCCGCTATTGGCGTGTCAGGCAAGGCGCAACGACGCGGCGGGCTCGTGCCCGCAAGGAGAAGCAACGCCGCATGGTGCGTCGAGAGTGGTGCTGGCGGGTGCATCCAACCGCCGTTTCTAGGTTTACTCCCCCAGGAAGTGCCTGCGGTAGCGCGGCGGCAGGTCGGCCAGGCGCATGAGCATGGGCAGGTCCGCGGTGTTGAAGTCCGGGTCCCAGGCCGGCGCCCCGAGGACTTTCGTGCCCAGGCGCAGGTACCCCCGGATCAGGGCCGGCGGCTCCACGTCCAGGCTGCCGTCCAGGTGCTCCAATGGCAGGGCCAGGCGCGGCAGCACGCGGTATTCGGGCAGGGCCAGGTGCGTCCGGCGCAGTTGGTGCCAGATGCTAGCCGCCACGTCGCCGGTCACGATGCCGCCATGCTGCATGGGAATACTGGCGCAGCCGATCATGGTGTCGAGCCGGTTGCGTGCCATGAAGCCAGCCAGCGCGCCCCACAGGGCCAGGATCACGCCGCCGTGGCGGTGCTCCGGGTGCACGCAGCTGCGGCCCAGCTCCACCATGCGCTCGCGCAGGCCGTGCAGACGCTCCAGGTCGAACTCGGTGTCGCTGTAGGTGCCGCCCGTGCGCCTGGCCTGGGCCGGCGTGAGCACGCGGTAGGTGCCCACCACCTGCCGGGTCGCGGCGTCCCGCACCAGCAGGTGCTCGCAGTAGTCGTCGAACAGGTCCACGTCGTGCCCGGGCACCACGGTCTGCAGGCGCGCGCCCATTTCGGACGCGAAGACCTCGAACCTCAGCCGTTGCGCTTCGCGGACCTCGTCGAGATGTCGCGCCCACGCCACCTCCACCCCGCCGCGTGCCGGCGCACCGGCGCCCGCGGTTTGTGATGGGCGATGAAGCGGCGCCCCAAGGCTCAGGGGCATGGCGGGGTTCGGCGAATCGCTCATCGGACACTCCTGGTTGCTCAAGGAGCGGACTGGCCCCGACCGTCAGGGCCCGGTGCGCTCCTGTGCATGCCACTGTGCCCGCCGCATGTGACACCGCGGTGTCGAGCGCATGTCGGCGCCGTGTCGGCCGGCTTCGCCGATGCCTCTATTCCTTTCAGGCTGGAAGGAATAGGGGCGGAACTCTATACAATTTGGTACAAATAGCGGTTTACCTCCCTCAACCCTCTGGACTCTCGTCCATGTCCCACCCCCTCGCCGCCCTCGCGCCCGGGCTGGCCTCTTCCACGGCGCTTCAACGCATCCTGCGCGAGCAGCAGGCGCTGCTGGACAGCGCCGGGGTGGGCATCGCCTTCATCCGCAACCGCACGGTGCTGCGCTGCAACCAGCACTGCGCCAACATCTTCGGCCTGGCCTCGCCCGAAGAGGTCGTAGGGCGCAGCAGCGAAGGCCTGCACCCCAGCCGCGACGCTTTCCGCGAACTCGGGCGCGCGGCGTTTCCGGACCTCTCCCGGGGGCTGGCCTACCGCACCAAGCGCCAGCTCAGGCGCAGCGACGGCCGCCTATTCTGGGCGCACCTGACGGGGCGGCTGATCAACCCGCACGACAGCGGCGAAGGCTCGCTCTGGATCATCGACGACATCGACGCGCAAAGGCATGCCCGGGCCCTGCTCGACAGCGCCATGGTGAGCCGGCTGCAGCGCGAGATCGAGGACCGCCGCAGCGACCAGGAGCGCATCTACCGCATGGCGCACTACGACGCCCTGACGCAGCTGCCCAACCGCGTGCTGCTGGCCGAACGGGGCGAGGAGGCCATCCGCCTGGCGCAGGAGAACGGCACGCCGCTGGCCGTGATGTTCCTCGACCTGGACAACTTCAAGCATGTCAACGATTCGCTGGGCCACCGCGTGGGCGATGCCCTGCTGGTGGAGATCGCCCGGCGCCTGCAGGGCACCGTGCGCGAGCGCGACACCGTGGCGCGCCTGGGCGGCGACGAGTTCGTGCTGCTGCTGCCGCGCGCGAACGCCCAGGGCGCTGAGCGCGTGGCGGCCAAGATGCAGGAGGCCGCCATGCAGCCCGTGCAGGTGGGCCACCACGAGCTGTCGCTCGCCCTGTCCATGGGCATCGCCCTGTTCCCCGAGCACGGCAGCGACTTCGAGACGCTGATCCAGTGCGCCGATACGGCCATGTACCGCGCCAAGGCCGGCGGGCGCAACAACTATTGCTTCTTCACGCCGCAGATGCAGGAGCAGTCGGCGCGCGCCCTGCAGCTGACCAACGCCCTGCGCCGCGCGCTGGAGCGCAACCAGCTCTCGCTGCACTACCAGCCGCAGGTCGCGCTGCCCACGGGCAGGGTGCACGGCGTGGAGGCGCTGCTGCGCTGGAACCATCCCGAGCTGGGCTCGGTGTCGCCGGCGGAATTCATCCCCGTGGCCGAGGACAGCGGCCTGATCCTGCCCATCGGCGAGTGGGTGCTGCGCACAGCCCTCGCCCAGCTGCAGGCCTGGCATGCGGCGGGGCTGCCGCGGCTGACCATGGCCGTGAACCTGTCGGCCACGCAGCTGCGCCAGCCGCAACTGCCGCAGATGGTGGAGCACCTGCTCCACGAGCACCGCATCGCCGCGCACATGCTGGAGCTGGAGCTGACCGAGAACGTGGCCGTGGACGACCCCCACACGGCCATCGCCAGCATGGAGCAGCTGCACACCATGGGGGTGCGGCTGTCCATGGACGACTTCGGCACGGGCTATTCGTCGCTCAGCCAGCTCAAGCGCTTCCAGATCTACCGGCTGAAGATCGACCAGTCGTTCGTGCGCGACCTGGACCACGACGGCAACGACCGCGCCATCGTCAGCGCCATCATCCGCATGGCCCAGGCCCTGGGCATGCGCACAACGGCCGAAGGCGTGGAGACGGCGGACCAGCTGGCCTTTCTGCGCGAACAGGGCTGCGACGAGGCCCAGGGCTACTACTTCAGCCGCCCCCTGCCCGCCGCGGAGCTGGAGCGGCATCGGCTGGGCTGCCAGGCGGCCTGAGATAAAAAGTGCCCTAAGCGCCCATGGAGCAAGCGCCACAAGCTCTCATTTCAAGAGCAAAACCATCCCTTCACCGCCGCAGCGGCCGGCCTCATCCCGCGCGGGCCGCATCCGCCAGGCGCTGGGCGCAGCGGCTGGCCTGCTCCGCGTCGCGCGCCTCGACCATCACGCGCAGCAGGGGCTCAGTGCCGCTGGCGCGCACCAGCAGGCGGCCGTTGTCGCCCAGCTCGGCCTGCACCTCGCGGGTCGTGCGCTCCAGGGCCTCGTTGACCGTCCAGTCCTGCCCCGTATTGAGCCGCACGTTGAGCAGCACTTGCGGGAACAGCGGCACGTCGGCCAGCAGCTGCGCCAGCGTCCTCTGGCTGCGCACGCAAGTCTGCAGCACCTGCAGCGCGCTGACCAGGCCGTCGCCCGTAGTGTGGCGGTCCAGCACCAGCAGGTGCCCCGAACCCTCGCCGCCCAGCAGCCAGTGCTGGCGCTGCAGTTCCTCCAGCACGTAGCGGTCGCCGACCTTGGCGCGCACGAACTTCACGCCGCGGCGCACCAGGGCCTGCTCCACGGCCATGTTGGTCATCAGCGTGCCCACCACGCCGGGCACATGCTCGTCGCGGGCCAGCCGGTCGGCAGCCATGAGGTAGAGCAGCTCGTCGCCGTTGTACAGGCGCCCGTCGGCGTCCACCATCTGCAGGCGGTCGGCGTCGCCATCGAGCCCGATGCCGAAGTCCGCGCGGTTGGCGCGCACAGCGCGCACCAGCGCGTCCGGGTGCGTGGCGCCCACCTCGTGGTTGATGTTCAGGCCGTCGGGCGCGCAGCCGATGGCGACGACGTCGGCGCCCAGCTCATGGAACACCTTGGGCGCGATGTGGTAGGCCGCGCCATGGGCGGCGTCCACCACGATCTTCAGGCCGCGCAGCGTGAGGTCGTGCGCGAAGGTGCTCTTGCAGAACTCGATGTAGCGACCCGCCGCGTCGTCGAGCCTGCGCGTCTTGCCGAGCGTCGCAGAATCGGCCCACATGGGCGGCTCGTCCAGCGCGGCCTCCACCTCCTGCTCCCATGCGTCGGGCAGCTTCGTGCCCTGGGCGCTGAAGAACTTGATGCCGTTGTCGGGATACGGGTTGTGGCTGGCGCTGATGACCACCCCCAGGCTGGCGCGCTGCGCGCGCGTGAGGTAAGCCACGCCGGGCGTGGGCAGCGGCCCGAGCAGGATCACGTCCACCCCGGCCGAGTTGAAGCCCGATTCCAGCGCCGCTTCGAGCATGTAGCCCGAGATACGCGTGTCCTTGCCGATCAGCACCGTGGGGCGCGCCTCGGAGCGGCGCAGCACGCGCCCCACGGCATGCGCCAGGCGCAGCACGAAGTCGGGAGTGATGGGGGCCTGCCCCACGGTGCCGCGGATGCCGTCGGTGCCGAAATATTTACGCGTCATGGCCTGGTTCTTCCTTGTCGATGGGTGTTGGTCGCGCATCCGCAGGGGCTGCGCCATGGCTCTGCGATCGCACCGCCTGCCAGACGGCCAGGGCCGCGACGGTCTCGCGCACGTCGTGCACGCGCACGATGCGCGCCCCCCGCTCCACGGCCAGCACCGCGGCCGCGACGCTAGGCACCAGGCGCTCCTGCACAGGCAGGCCCGTGACGCTGCCCAGCGACGACTTGCGCGACCAGCCGGCCAGCAGCGGATGACCCAGTGCCAGCAGTTCCTGCTGGCGCGCGAGCAGGGTGAAGTTCTGCTCCACGGTCTTGCCGAAGCCGATGCCGCAGTCCAGCACGATGCGGGACTTTTCGACCCCCAGGGTCCGCAGGTCCAGCGCCGCGCGCTCCAGGAACGAGAACACTTGGAGCACCACGTCGCCCTCCATGGGCGCGCTTTGCATGGTCTGCGGGTCGCGGTGCATGTGCATCAGGCACACGCCGCAGCGCGCATGGCGCGCGACGACCTGCGCCGCCCCGGGCTGGCGCAGGGCCCAGATGTCGTTGACGATGTCGGCCCCCAGGTCCAGCACGGCCTGCATGACCTCGGGCTTGTAAGTATCGACGGAAATGGGGGCCCCCAGGCGCACGGCCTCGCGCACCAGCGGCACGACGCGCTCGAGCTCCTCGGCCAGGGGCACGGCCGGGCTGCCGGGGCGGGTGGACTCGCCGCCGATGTCGAGGATGTCGGCCCCCTCCTCCAGCAACCGCTCGCAGTGGCGCAGCGCGGCCTGCGTGCCGGCGTGCCGGCCGCCGTCTGAGAAGGAGTCGGGCGTGACGTTGACGATCCCCATGACCCGCGGGCGCGTCAGGTCCAGGTCGAAGCGGGAGGTTTGCCAGAGCATGGTGGGGAAAGGCAGGCCGGTAGACGGCAAAACGGGGCACAAGGCCCCGTTGGACGCAGGCGCGGCGGTCAGGCCGCCGACGGCGCGGGATCGGGCTTGACCGCGGGAGTGCCGCCGCCGGCGGAACCATCGCCGCCCGACGAGGGCGTGCGCGGCGTCCAGTCCTTCGGGGGACGGGGCGCGCGGCCGGCCATGATGTCGTCGAGCTGCTCGGCGTCGATGGTCTCCCACTCGAGCATGGCCTTGGCCATGGCGTGCATCTTGTCCTGGTTGTCCTCGATCAGCTTGCGGGCCAGGGCGTATTGCTCGTCGATGATGCGGCGCACCTCGGCGTCCACCTTCTGCATGGTCTCTTCGCTGATGTTGGTGGTCTTGGTGACCGAGCGGCCCAGGAACACCTCGCCCTCGTTCTCGGCGTACACCATGGGGCCCAGCGCCTCGCTCATGCCGTACTTCATGACCATGTCGCGCGCCAAGTTGGTGGCGCGCTCGAAGTCGTTGCTCGCACCCGTGGTCATCTGGTGCATGAACACTTCCTCGGCGATGCGGCCGCCGAAGAGCATGGCGATCTGGTTCAGCATGTACTCCTTGTCGTAGGAGTAGCGGTCCTTCTCGGGCAGGCTCATGGTCACGCCCAGCGCGCGGCCACGCGGGATGATGGTGACCTTGTGCACCGGGTCGCACTTGGGCAGCAGCTTGCCGATGAGGGCGTGGCCGGCCTCGTGGTAGGCGGTGTTGCGCCGCTCCTCCTCGGGCATGACCATGCTCTTCCTCTCGGGGCCCATGATGATCTTGTCCTTGGCCTTCTCGAAGTCCTGCATCTCCACGGTGCGCGCGTTGCGGCGCGCGGCCATCAGGGCGGCCTCGTTGCACAGGTTGGCCAGGTCGGCGCCGCTCATGCCGGGCGTGCCGCGCGCGATGATGGCCGGGTTCACGTCCTGGCCCACGGGGATCTTGCGCATATGCACGTTCAGGATCTGCTCGCGGCCGCGGATGTCGGGCAGCGTCACGTAGACCTGGCGGTCGAAGCGGCCGGGGCGCAGCAGGGCGGCGTCGAGGATGTCAGGGCGGTTGGTGGCGGCCACCACGATCACGCCAAGGTTGGTCTCGAAACCGTCCATCTCCACGAGCATCTGGTTCAGCGTCTGCTCGCGCTCGTCGTTGCCGCCGCCCAGGCCCGCGCCACGCTGGCGGCCCACGGCGTCGATTTCGTCGATGAAGATGATGCAGGGGGCGTTCTTCTTGGCGTTCTCGAACATGTCGCGCACGCGCGCCGCGCCCACGCCGACGAACATCTCGACGAAGTCGGAGCCCGAGATCGAGAAGAACGGCACCTTGGCCTCGCCCGCGATGGACTTGGCGAGCAGTGTCTTGCCGGTGCCCGGAGGGCCGACCAGCAGCAGGCCGCGCGGAATGCGGCCGCCGAGCTTCTGGAACTTCTGCGGATCCTTGAGGAAGTCTACGACTTCCTTCACCTCCTCCTTGGCCTCGTCGCAGCCCGCAACGTCGGCGAAGGTGACGGTGTTGTTGTTCTCGTCGAGCATGCGCGCCTTCGATTTGCCGAAGCTGAACGCGCCGCCCTTGCCGCCGCCCTGCATCTGGCGCATGAAGTACACCCACACCCCGATGAGCAGCAGCATGGGGCCCCAGCTGACCAGCAGGGTCATGAGGAGCGAGCCCTCCTCGCGTGGCTTGACGTCGAACTTGACGTTGTTGTTGATCAGGTCGCCCACGAGGCCGCGGTCCAGGTAGGTGGCCGTGGTGCGGATGCGCCGGTCATCGTTGGTCGTGGCCAGGATCTCGGTGGCGCCACCAGGCCCTTCCTGGATCGTGACGCTCTTGATGCGGTGGCTGCGCACGTCCTCCAGGAAGTCGGAATAGCCTATGGCTCCCGCGCCAGCGCCCACCCGGGTGTCGAACTGTTTGAACACCGTAAAGAGCACCATGGCTATGACCAGCCAGACGGCGACTTTTGAAAACCACTGATTGTTCAAGCGGGGCTCCAGATTCAGAAAGAGGTGAACGGCCATGACGGGGACGTCCTGGCGCATCTGGGGTTCATTTTAGGCGTTTCAACCCTGGCCCAGGCCCCATTAACCCCGGAATAGCCCATGGTCAACCCGGGCTCTACGCGGGATGCTTGAGCCCGATCCCCACCAGGAAGGTCTCCGACGACTTGTCGCGCGACGCCTTGGGCTTGACCGGCTTGACCACGCGGAAGGTGTCCTTGAACAGCTGCACCAGCTGGGTGTAACCGCTGCCGTGGAACAGCTTGACGACCAGCGCGCCGTCGGGCTTGAGGTGGTGCACCGCGAAATCGACGGCCAGCTCGATCAGGTGGGCGATGCGCACCGCATCGACCGACTCCACGCCCGAGAGATTGGGCGCCATGTCCGACACCACCACGTCCACCGGGCGGCCCTGCACCGCCTGTTGCAGGCGCGCGAGCACCTCTTCGTCGCGGAAGTCCCCCTGCAGGAAGGTCACGCCCTCGATGGGCTCCATGGGCAGGATGTCCAGCGAGATGATGGTGCCGTCCAGCTGCCCCATGGCGGCGCCCCCCGGCGACAAGCGCCTGCGGACGTACTGGCTCCATGCGCCCGGGGACGACCCCAGGTCCACCACCACGTGGCCCGGCTTGATGAGCCCGAACTGCTCGTCGATCTCCTTGAGCTTGTAGGCCGCGCGGGCGCGATAGCCCTCCTTCTGGGCGAGCTTCACGTAGGTGTCGTTGACATGGTCGTTGAGCCACGCCTTGTTCACCTTCTTGCTTTTTGTCTTGACTTTCATGCGGTTGAGATAATACGGCCATGCCCCAAATCCAACTGACCCCGGCCGAGCGCCGGGAACACCGCGCCAATGCCCACCACCTGGACCCCGTGGTCCTGATCGGGGGGGACGGCCTCACGCCCGCCGTGCAAAAGGAGGTCGATGCCGCGCTCGCCGCCCATGGCCTGATCAAGGTGCGCGTGTTCAACGATGACCGCGCGGCGCGCGAGGCGATGTACCAGCAGCTGGCCCACGACCTGGGCGCGGCGCCCATCCAGCACATCGGCAAGCTGCTGGTGCTGTGGCGCCCCGTCGCGCAGAAGCAGAAGGCCGCGGACGAGGACCGCAAGCCCGGCCCGCGCGACGTGAAGGTGCTCAAGTTCGGCCGCCCCGGCCAGCGCCCCGAGGTCAAGCAGCTGCGCGTGCTGGGCAACCAGCGCCTGACCAGCGGCGGGCAGGTCAAGCGCGCCAAGCCCAAGCAGAAATCGGTCAAGAAGGGCCAGGCGGACTGATGGCAGCCCCCGCCGCGCCGCAGCGCCATGTGATCTGCATGAAGTGGGGCACGAAGTACGGCCCCGAGTACGTCAACCGGCTCTATGCCATGGTGCGCCGCCACCTCTGCGGCGACTTCAACTTCGTCTGCCTGACGGACGACACCATGGACATCAGGAACGAGGTGCAGTGCCTGCCGATTCCGCCGCTGAAGCTGCCCTCCGGCATTCCCGAGCGCGGCTGGAACAAGCTGGCCACCTTTGCCGCCGACCTGTACGGCCTCAAGGGCACGGCCCTGTTCCTGGACGTGGACGTGGTGGTGGTGGGGCCGCTCGACGATTTCTTCACCCAGCCCGGCGAGTTCCTCATCATCCACGACTACAAGCGGCCCTGGCGCATCACCGGCAATTCCTCGGTGTACCGCTTCGAACTGGGGGCGCACCCGGACGTGCTGGAGTACTTCCGCGGCCACTTCGAGGAGATCCGCCACCGGTTCCGCAACGAGCAGGCCTACCTGTCCGACATGCTGCACAGGCAGGGCAAGCTCGCCTACTGGCCCCAGGACTGGTGCCCCAGCTTCAAGTACCACTGCATCCCGCGCTGGCCCACGAACTACTGGAAGCAGCCCTTCGTGCCCCAGGGCGCGCGCGTCGTGATTTTCCACGGGGAATGCAATCCGCCCGACGCCCTGGCCGGCCGACGCAACCGGCGCTTTCGCCACATCGAGCCCGCCACCTGGGTGGCCGAGCACTGGCGTGAATGACTAGGAGCGCGCGGTGCTCCACAGCACGCGCAGCGCGCACAGCCACTGCAGCGCATACATGGCGCTGCCCGCGCCATGCCACAGGCGCAGGTTCTGGCGGGCGACGATGCGCGGCGCCACGCCATACTGCACCAGCAGGGCCAGCAGCAGGCCTGCGATCACGAAAACCATAGCTGCCTGCGCCCACTCCTCGGGCTTTTCAGCATGTTTTTTCTTGGAAACGACCAGCAGCAGCGCGCAGCACGCTATGGAAATGTAAGTCTGCGCCTCGAACAGGCGCGCCGCCACGTTCCCCGCCATCGCCGACGTGGGCAGGTGGGCGAACAGCAGCGGCACGGCCACGAAGCCAATGGCCGACAGACTGCCCCACCACAGCGCAGCCGCGAGGACCGGCAAGCGCGCGCCCATGATCAGACGTAGCTCACCGACACGACTTCATAGCGGCGCACGCCGCCCGGGGCCTGCACCTCGGCGGTATCGCCCTCCTCCTTGCCGATCAGGGCACGGGCGATGGGGCTGGACACGTTGATCAGGCCGTGCTTGAGGTCGGCCTCGTCCTCGCCCACGATCTGGTACCTGACGGCCTCGCCCGAGTCCTCGTCCTCCAGCTCCACGGTGGCGCCGAAGACCACGCGGCCGCCGGCGTCGAGCTCAGAGGGATCGATGATCTGGGCCGCCGACAGCTTGCCCTCGATTTCGAGGATGCGGCCTTCGATGAAGCCCTGGCGATCCTTGGCGGCCTCGTACTCGGCGTTCTCGCTCAGGTCGCCCTGGGCGCGCGCCTCGGCGATGGCGTTGATCACGGCGGGCCGTTCGACGGTCTTGAGCCGGTGCAGCTCCTGCTTGAGTTGTTCGGCGCCGCGCTTGGTGATGGGAATGGTGGCCATGGGTCAGTCTCCGGATTCCAGAAGCAAAAAGCAAACCGCCGCGCGTTGCCGCGCGGCGGTATTCAGTGATGGATGGATTATGCCGCGTTTGCCGCGGCAATCATCCATCGCAATCCGGCGTGGGGCTCAGGCCGCGGCGGTAAGACGCGCGTGCAGTTCCTGCACCGAGTACACGTCGAGCGTGTCGAGGTGCTTCATGCCCTCGACGGCCGCCTCGGCGCCGAAGATGGTCGTGAACGTGGTCACGCGCGCAGCCAGCGAGCTGGTGCGGATGGCGCGCGAGTCGGCAATCGCGTTGCGGCGCTCCTCCACAGTGTTGATGACCATGGCGATCTCGTCGTTCTTGATCATGTCCACGATGTGCGGCCGGCCCTCGGTGACCTTGTTGACCACCTGCACAGACACGCCGGCCTCGGCGATCGCGGCGGCCGTGCCCTTGGTGGCCAGCAGCTCGAAGCCCATGGCCGCCAGGTCGCGGGCGATGGATACGGCGCGCGGCTTGTCCGCGTTCTTCACGGTCAGAAACACCTTGCCCGAGCGCGGCAGGCGCGTGCCGGCGCCGAGCTGGCTCTTGACGAAGGCCTCGCCGAAGGTCGTGCCCACGCCCATGACCTCGCCGGTGGACTTCATCTCGGGGCCGAGGATGGTGTCCACACCGGGGAACTTCACGAACGGGAACACGGCCTCCTTCACACTGAAGTACGGCGGCGTGACCTCGCGGGTCACGCCCTGGCTCACCAGGCTCTGGCCGGCCATGCAACGCGCCGCGACCTTGGCCAGTTGGATGCCCGTGGCCTTGCTCACGAAGGGCACGGTGCGGCTGGCGCGCGGGTTCACCTCGAGCACGTAGATCACGTCGCCCGCATCGGTCTCCTGGATCGCGAACTGCACGTTCATCAGGCCGACGACGTTCAGCCCATGGGCCATGGCAGTGGTCTGGCGCTTGATCTCGGCCACCGTCTCGGCCTTGAGGTAGTACGGCGGCAGCGAACAGGCCGAGTCGCCCGAATGCACGCCAGCCTGCTCGATGTGCTCCATCACGCCGCCGATGAACACCGCGCCCGTGGCGTCGCGCACGCAGTCCACGTCGCACTCGATGGCGTTGGAGAGGAAGCGGTCCAGCAGCACGGGCGATTCGTTGCTCACCTTCACGGCCTCGCGCATGTAGCGCTCCAGGTCGCGCTGCTCGTGCACGATCTCCATGGCGCGGCCGCCGAGCACGTAGCTCGGGCGCACGACCAGCGGGTAGCCCAGGGCGGACGCCTTCTCCATGGCCTCGGCCTCGGTGCGGGCCGTGGCGTTGGGCGGCTGGCGCAGGCCCAGGTCGCCCAGCAGCTTCTGGAAGCGCTCGCGGTCCTCGGCCGCGTCGATCATGTCGGGCGTGGTGCCGATGATGGGCACGCCCTCGCGCTCCAGGCCCAGGGCCAGCTTGAGCGGCGTCTGGCCGCCGTACTGCACGATCACGCCCTCGGGCTTTTCCTTGTCCACAATCTCCAGCACGTCTTCGAGCGTGAGCGGCTCGAAGTACAGGCGGTCGGACGTGTCGTAGTCGGTGGACACGGTCTCGGGGTTGCAGTTGACCATGATGGTCTCGTAGCCGTCCTCGCGCATGGCGAGGGCCGCATGCACGCAGCAGTAGTCGAACTCGATACCCTGGCCGATGCGGTTCGGGCCGCCGCCCAGCACCATGATCTTCTTCTTGTCGGTGGGAGCCGCCTCGCATTCCTCATCGTAGGTGGAATACATGTAGGCGGTGTTGGTCGGGAACTCTGCCGCGCAGGTGTCCACGCGCTTGTAGACCGGGCGCACGTTCAACGCGCGTCGCGCGTCGCGTACTGCCTTCTCGCTGGTGTGCAGCAGCTTGGCCAGGCGCCGGTCGGAAAAGCCCTTCTGCTTGAGCGCGCGCAGCGTCGCGGCATCGAGCGCGGCCAGCGCGGCGTCGCCCTTGTCGGCGTAGAGCTTGTCCAGGTCGAGCTCGATCTTCACGATCTGCTCGATCTGCACCAGGAACCAGCGGTCGATCTTCGTGAGCTCGAACACCTCGTCGACCGACATGCCCTGGGCGAAGGCATCGCCCACGTACCAGATGCGCTCGGGGCCGGGCTCGCCGAGCTCCTTCTCCAGGAGCTCGCGATCCTGGGTCTTCTCGTTCATGCCGTCCACGCCCACTTCCAGGCCGCGCAGCGCCTTCTGGAAGGATTCCTGGAAGGTGCGGCCCATGGCCATGACCTCGCCCACGCTTTTCATCTGCGTGGTCAGGCGGCTGTCGGCGGTGGGGAATTTCTCGAACGCGAAGCGCGGGATCTTGGTGACCACGTAGTCGATGGTGGGCTCGAACGAGGCCGGCGTAGCGCCGCCCGTGATGTCGTTGCGCAGCTCGTCGAGCGTGTAGCCCACGGCCAGCTTGGCCGCCACCTTGGCGATCGGGAAGCCCGTGGCCTTGGAGGCCAGCGCCGAGGAGCGCGACACGCGCGGGTTCATCTCGATCACGATCATGCGCCCGTCCTTGGGGTTGACCGAGAACTGCACATTGGAGCCGCCGGTGTCCACCCCGATCTCGCGCAGCACGGCGATGCTGGCGTCGCGCAGGATCTGGTACTCGCGGTCGGTCAGCGTCTGCGCCGGAGCCACGGTGATGGAGTCGCCCGTGTGCACGCCCATGGGGTCGAGGTTCTCGATCGAGCAGACGATGATGCAGTTGTCCGCCTTGTCGCGCACCACCTCCATCTCGTACTCTTTCCAGCCCAGCAGCGACTCCTCGATCAGCAGCTCGTTGGTGGGCGATGCCTCCAGACCGCGCTTGCAGATGGTCTCGAACTCCTCGGGGTTGTAGGCGATGCCGCCGCCCGTGCCGCCGAGCGTGAAGCTCGGGCGGATCACCGTGGGAAAGCCCACGTGCTTCTGCACGGCCCAGGCCTCGTCCATGCTGTGGGCAATGCCCGAACGCGCGGATTCGAGGCCGATGCGCGTCATCGCATCCTTGAACTTCAGGCGGTCCTCTGCCTTGTCGATGGCCTCGGGCTTGGCGCCGATGAGCTCGACGCGGTATTTGTTCAGCACGCCGTTGCGCCACAAGTCCAGCGCGCAGTTGAGCGCCGTCTGGCCGCCCATGGTGGGCAGGATGGCGTCGGGCCGCTCCTTGGCGATGATCTTCTCGACCGTCTGCCAGGTGATGGGCTCGATGTAGGTCACGTCGGCCGTGGCCGGGTCGGTCATGATCGTCGCGGGGTTGCTGTTGATCAGGATGACGCGGTAGCCCTCCTCGCGCAGAGCCTTGCAGGCCTGCACGCCGGAGTAGTCGAATTCGCAGGCCTGGCCGATGATGATGGGGCCGGCGCCGATGATGAGGATGCTTTGGATGTCTGTGCGCTTGGGCATTATTTCTTCTCCTGGCCTGCTGCCGCCATGGAGGCGATGAAGCGGTCGAACAGGTGGCCTATGTCGTTCGGGCCGGGGGCAGCCTCGGGGTGGCCCTGGAAGCTGAAGGCGGGTTTGTCGGTGCACTCCAGGCCCTGCAGCGTGCCGTCGAACAGGCTGACGTGGGTGGCGCGCACGCTGGCCGGCAGCGTGGCCGCCTCGACGGCGAAGCCGTGGTTCTGGCTGGTGATGCACACGTGGCCGCTGGCCAGGGTCTTCACGGGGTGGTTGCCGCCATGGTGGCCATGGGGCATCTTGAAGGTCTGCGCGCCCAGGGCCAGCGCCATGATCTGGTGGCCCAGGCAGATGCCGAAGAGCGGAATGCCGGCCGCCAGGAAGGCGCGCGTGGCCTCGATAGCGTAGGTGCAGGGCTCCGGGTCGCCGGGGCCGTTGGACAGGAAGATGCCGTCGGGCTTGAGCGCCAGCGCCTCCTGCGCCGTGGTCTGCGCGGGCACCACGGTCAGCTTGCAGCCGCGCTCGGCCAGCATGCGCAGGATGTTGCGCTTGACGCCAAAGTCGTAGGCCACGACATGAAAGCGCGGCGCCTCGGCGCGGCCGAAGCCCTTGCCCAGCGCCCACTCGGTCTGGTCCCAGTCATAGGACTTCGGGGTGCTGACCACCTTGGCCAAGTCCAGCCCGCTCATGCTGGGCGCCTTCTGCGCGGCAGCCACGGCCGCCGCGATGCGCTCGGGCGTGACAGACTCGCCGGCAGCCAGGCCGACGATGGCGCCGTTTTGCGCGCCCTTCTCGCGCAGCAGGCGCGTGAGCTTGCGGGTATCGACGTTGGCGATGGCCACCGTGCCCTGAGCGTTCAGGAACTCGGGCAGGGTCTGCTGCGCGCGGAAATTGCTGGCCACCAGCGGCAGGTCGCGGATGACCAGGCCGGCGGCCTGCACCTTGGCGGACTCCATGTCCTCGTCATTGACACCGTAGTTGCCAATGTGCGGATAGGTCAGGGTGACGATTTGCTGGCAGTAGCTGGGGTCTGTGAGGATTTCCTGGTAGCCGGTCATGGCGGTGTTGAACACCACTTCGCCGACGGTGGTGCCGATGCTACCGATGGAATTGCCAATAAAGACCGTGCCGTCTGCGAGCGCCAGGATGGCTGGCGGGAAAGCTGCCTTGAGAGACGAAAGCACTGGGTTCTCCGAAATGAGTCGGGTCGCCCGGAATCCGCAAAAAACGTTCTGCGGACTGCTGCTTGGTTGGGGATTTGCTTTGGATGCGGCCGGGCGACGTTTTTGCGGGAAAGCCTCTTATTATAGTGCGAGAGCCCGACCCTGCCGGCGCATTCGGCCTTTGCCGCAGGGCCGCCGCAATCGCCCAAAAAGCAAAAAGGGCCACCGCGATGCGATGGCCCTTTTTCTCATGAATGGTCGGCGTGGCGGGATTCGAACTCGCTACCCCTTGCACCCCATCTAGGTGATAGTACAATTTCATCACCATGAGCCGAGCACGGCAGACCACCAAATTTACTAGGTTTGTCAAATACTTAGGCGCTTCAAGTGTCTCATTGACTAGCCAAAGTGTTACGCTGTAGCTCATGAAGGTGTTGGGCTATTTGTTGGGCTATTTTTCGATAGCCTCAGCCCAACAAGGTACAGCAAGGCCACCAGAAGGCCGCACAAGGGGCGAACAATGACCGACACCACCCAACCCACCACCGCCACGGCGAAGCCCAAAGGCGACCGCTGGCAACACAAGGAGTTGGAGTCCACCCTGAAGAGCCCGGCGATCACCCGAGTGACCGAAGCCGGTGGACTGTATGGCGTGGTGAAGCGCCTCAAGGACGGTTCCGCGTCCGTGTGGTTCCGCTGGCGCTTCCGTCACGGTGGCAAGCTGGTTGACTTCACAGCGGGCTCCTGGCCGGGTGACTCCCTGGCAACCATCCGACAAGCCCATGAGTGGGCACAGTCCGAAGTCAAGGCAGGCCGCAACCCCAACGCCACCCGGCAACTGTCGAAGGTGCAGGAAGCCCAGACCCAGGCCGAGCAAATCCGCATCCATGAGAAGGAGACCGTGGAAGCCCTCGCCCTCAAGTGGCAGTCGGTGGAGTTGACGAAGCGCGTGTCTGGCGAACAAGAAACGGGGCGCTTTGATAACGGCGTGGAGTTGATCCGCAGCTTCACCAAAGACGTGTTTCCCGCCATCGGCTCCAAGCCAGTGCAAGCCGTCACCAAAACCGACTGCCTCCACATCCTGAACAGCGTCAAGGAACGCGGAGCCCTCCGCATGGCAAACCGCTTGCTGAACGACCTGACCCAGTTCTTCAACTGGTGCCGCGTCATGGGCTACATCACCACCAGCCCATTGGAGGACGTGCGCCGCAAGCATGTGGGCGGCAAGGCGACTCCACGCGACCGCGTTCTTTGGGACGTGTCGCCCACCACCACCCAGCCAGAAGCCGAGCTACAGGAACTCCACTCCCGACTGCCATCTGCACGCCTGCAACGAGAAAGCGAACTCACCATTTGGATTCTGTTGTCCACCATGGCCCGCGTGGGCGAAATCGCCAAGGCACAGTGGAAGGATGTGGACTTGACCAAGGGCGTGTGGTTCCTGCCCGAGACCAAAAACGGCAAGGCGCACCACATCCACCTGAGCGCCTTCGCACTCCGACACTTCCGTGAACTCCACACACTGACCGGCAGCAGCCAATGGGTTCTTCCTGGCAGGAACACACGCAAGGACGGCACGCCAGCCGATCACGTATGCCCGAAGTCCCTGGCGAAGCAGTTTGGCGACCGACAAGAACGTGACACGCCCATGAGTGGCCGCACCAAGGCGACTGGCACCCTCGCCCTACCCGGTGGTAAATGGACACCGCACGACCTCCGCCGCACTGGTGCCACGATCATGGCCCATCTTGGCGTGTCGGTGGACATCATTGAGAAGGCACTGAATCACACCCCGGCGAACTCGTTGATTGCCGTTTACCAGACTGCCAGCCGCTTCCAAGAGCAGCAAGTCGCATGGGACAAGCTGGGTCAGCATCTGGATTGGGTGCTGAGCGGCAAGCAGTCCAACGTGGTGGCGCTCCCTCAGAAATTGAGTGCATAACACGTTGATCCGTAAGCGCCGCACATGAGATAATGACGGCATCCGACCTGTCCCATTGGTCGGCAAGTCATGGGCCGCTAAGCTGTATACCGAGTACAGCGACGACTTCAAAAGAAGCCGTTGGAAGTGACGCAAGCAACAAGTCTTTGGACTGGCTAGCGTACCTTCCAACGGCTTTTTTGTTTCCGCGCTCAGGACAACGAAAATGGCGATCACCGTCAAATCAAAATCTGCACCCCCAGCGCCTCCCGCTGGTGTTGACGAACTTCTATCCCCAAAAGAGATTCAAGGCTGGCTCAAAACGAGCCGCCCCAGCTTTTACCGCTGGATCAAGATGGGGCAGTTTCCAAAGCACGACCTGATTGCAGGATGCAAGCCCAGGTGGAAGAAGTCCACCGTTCAGGCGTGGATTGACTCGAAGGGCACCCAGGCCACCCAGGCGAAGGGGTGACCCATGGCGAACTGAACCGCCCCGGCTTTCAAGGAGGCCGATTGGTTTAAGTTGACACCTCTGTCGAGGTGTCGCTGACGGCGAGTTGAACAGCCCCGGATTTCGAGGAGGCACCAACTCTTGAGAAGATGGAGCCATGAACAAGTCACCGAAGTTCTCCCCGGAAGTCCGCGAGCGCGCCGTTCGCATGGTGCAGGAGCACCGAGCCGACTACCCGTCGCTGTGGGCAGCCATTGAATCGATTGCGCCCAAGATTGGCTGCGTGCCGCAGACCTTGAATGACTGGGTCAAGAAGGCCGAGGTCGACAGCGGCCAGCGCCCCGGCACCACCACGGCAGACGCCCAGCGCATCAAGGAACTGGAGCGTGAGGTCAAAGAGCTGCGCCGGGCCAACGACATCCTGAAGACGGCCAGCGCGTTTTTCGCGCAGGCGGAGCTCGACCGCCGATTGAAGTCTTGAAGAACTACATCGACCGCCACCGTGATGACTACGGGGTCGAGCCCATCTGCCGGGTGCTGCAGATGGCCCCGTCGTGTTACTGGCGCCACGCAGCCCGGCAACGCAACCCGCAACTGCGCAGTCAACGCGTCCAGCGTGACGAGGGTTTGAAAGCCGACATCCAGCGCGTGTGGCACGCCAACTGGCAGGTCTACGGGGCCGATAAGGTCTGGCTGCAGATGAACCGCGAGGGCATCGCAGTGGCGCGCTGCACGGTCGAGCGCCTCGATGCGTGCCATGGGCTTGCAAGGAGCACGCCGTGGCAAGACAGTGCGCACCACCACGCCGGACACATCGGCACCGTGCCCGCTGGACCACGTCAACCGGCAATTCAAGGCCAGCCGGCCCAACGAGCTGTGGGTGTCGGACTTCACCTACGTCTCCACCTGGCAGGGCTGGTTGTACGTGGCCTTCGTGGTGGACGTGTACGCCCGGCGCATCGTGGGCTGGCGGGTCAGCCGCAGCATGCAAACGGACTTCGTGCTGGATGCGCTGGAGCAGGCGCTGTATGACCGCCAGCCAGCAGCCCATGCCTTGACGCACCATTCCGACAGGGGCAGTCAATACGTTTCCATACGCTACACCGAACGCTTGGACCAGGCGGGTATCCAGCCATCAGTGGGCAGCCGGGGTGACAGCTACGACAACGCACTGGCCGAGACCATCAACGGGCTGTACAAGGCCGAGCTGATTCACCGCCGGGGACCCTGGAAGACCAGGGAATCCGTGGAGCTGGCCACCCTGCAGTGGGTGCACTGGTTCAATCACGTCCGACTGCTCACGCCGATTGGGGGCATCCCTCCGGCAGAAGCTGAGGCAAACTACTGGAGGCAACTCGCCGTCAGCGACACCTCGACAGAGGTGTCAACTTAAACCAATCGGCCTCCTTGAAAGCCGGGGCGGTTCACTACCGAATCAGCATGTTGCGTATCCAGCGCAATACTGACCAAGTTGAAGGTTCGTTGACCCTCTCATTTGGTTCATCCTGAACCGTAGGCAACTGTTTGGCTTTGCTAATTGCTGCTAGATGTTGTTCGATCTTCTGAAGCGAACCACGAATATCTTTGATCGTGGTCGAATTGCGCCCCTCTATGGCATCGACTACTGCTTGTTCCATGCTTTTCATAGTTGCCATACCCCTGAAATGCTCGATAGATAGAACACAGGTGTCAACTACAGTTTTCTTCCGCCACATAGGGGGATTGAACTTGTAAGTGATGTCCAGCGGAAGCCCCCCTGCACCGAGTTCCTTTGCAAGACCGCCAAACTGCCCACCATGAAATACTAGACGTTGACCCGGCGCAAGCAAAGGAATGCCTGAAGTCGGTATGTAGCTTCCATGCCCAGATGGAGCTTCAATACCATACCAGCCGATAGGTATCGGTTTAGAGAACTTTATGTCGGTGGCATTGCCTGTGCCTACATTTTCTATGACCAGCTCTATGATTGATTGTTGCCGTTCACTTGGCTGATAGTACGCAACAATCTGCGGCTGAGAATTTTTGTATACAGCCACATAAGCAACTAAAGCAGCCAGCGCAGCGGAAGCCGGTGCTAAAAAATCAGTCAGATATTTATTCACATCGACGGGCACTAATAACCCCTTCCATAAAGGCGTCATCGGAAATGGTATCTGAAGGCCGCTAAGCTCAGGTGCAGCACCACCAAATATAGTGCCGACAAAGAGCAGGACAACGCCTACGGCGGATATATGGACACCACCTGTAGCGGTTGTCTCGATCTTCTTTGAGACATCGGCAAGCAGTCCGGCGAACTGTCTAGCCTGCACATCCAGCGCTTTTTGTGCCTTCTTCTCAGCTTGAAGAACCGCAATGTGTGTCTTCCCTTGGGCTTCCTCCAACTCTTTGATGATCTTTTCCAAGTGCTTCAAACGACCTTCAACCGTTTGATCAGCCGATGGGCCATGAGTTGAGTATCCGTATGCCTCGCCAACCATGCTGGGGAACATCCCATTCATGGAAGCCTCGATGACGCGCGGATGATACGAGGGGAACTCCTTGATCCATCGTTGGAACTGCGACCTCACGGTCGGCTGTCCAAAGTCAGCCCGCGTCTTCAGGATGCCCCACACCACGGTCAACACACCACCGAGTTGCAGGAGCATCCCAGTCAGACGGAAAGCCCTCTCCGACCACCCACACAACCATGTGGTGACGACGGACACCACTACCACGGCAACGGCCCACCAGTAGTACGGCGCGACTGGCATCCTACGCACCCAGAGACCCACGTATCGCAACCAGCGTACGAACCTCTTCATGATCCCCTCCTAGCAAATCAAACTGTTGGGCTATTTGTTGGGCTATTTCCACAGAAAAGAAAAAGGACTTAGCCCCTTGCGAAGCTAAGTCCTTGATATAAATGGTCGGCGTGGCGGGATTCGAACTCGCTACCCCTTGCACCCCATTCATTTTTGGGTAGATTTTGGTGGATTTCCGTGGATCAATAAAATCCTTTAAAAACAATAGGTTAAGCGATAAAATTAAAGAAAAGGAGTCCCAACAAATCCCCTACCATCCCATTTCTGGTGGACCCCTGGGTGGACCCCTGGAAGCTGGAGAAACTATGCGCTACCCAAAATCTGGCATTGGCCGGAAGTGGACGGTCATCGAGCTGAAAGCCATTGGTCCATCCTGGAAGGGCGAGGTCCTGAGCGACGGTGACGGCCTCAGCGGCCAAGTGCTGGCCGCCGCTGACGGCAGCGTTTCCATCAAGTTCCGCTACGGGTTCAAATGGGATGGCAAGAAAACATGGCACTACTGCGGTGCGTGGCCGACCGCGACGCTGGACGAGATCCGGACGAATCGAGACAACGCACGGAAAGCTGTACGGGACGGCATCAATCCCAATGACCAGCGGAAAGCTGTTCGCATCGAGAACCGCCTTCAAGTAGAACGGGTTATCGCAGAGCAGAAAAAACGGGACGCCGACAACATTACTGTGCAGTCCCTGTTCGACGCCTGGGTAACCGATGGCGTCAAGCGCGAGGACAACAACGCGGAAATCAAGCGTTCTTTCAACAAGGACGTTCTGCCCGCCATCGGCACCCTACCTGTGAAGGATGTGACGGAGCACCACATTCGGGCTCTGCTTCGAGCGATGGTCGATCGAGGAGTCAATCGGCTCGCCGTCATCGCCTCCCATGATCTCAAGCAGATGTTCGTCTGGGCGGAGGAGCGGCAGCCATGGCGGCGCCTGCTGCAGGAAGGGAATCCGACAGCCCTTGTGGCAGTCGAGAACCTTGTGGATGCCGACTACGATCTTTCCAACGAGGGCACCAGAACCCTTTCTCCGAAGGAAATCAGGGAGCTGCGTGACATCTTCGCTGCCATGCACCAGGCCTACGAAGCGGCTCCCGACAAGCGCCGGGCCAAGCGGCCTGTCTTGAAGGAGACGCAGTTGGCCCTCTGGATCAGCCTGTCCACGGCCTGCCGCATCGGCGAACTGCTCATGGCCGAATGGAAGCACGTGAACTTGGAGATCGGGGCGTGGTTCATCCCCAAAAAGAATGCCAAAGGGAAGCGCGGCAAGAAGCAGGACCAGGTTGTCTATCTCTCCGCTTTTGCGCTGAAGCAGTTCAAGGCACTCCACGAGCTGACGAAGGCCTCCAAATGGTGCTTCCCGTGTGCCGACGGGGAAAACCACGTGAACGAAAAGACAGTCAGCAAGCAAGTGGGCGACCGGCAGTGCCGCTTCAAGGACCGCAAGCCGTTGAAGAACCGGGTTCACGACGATACGCTGGTCCTGTCCGGGGGTGAAAACGGCAAGTGGACACCTCACGACATGCGAAGGACAGCCGCAACGATGATGCAGCATCTGGAAGTGACACCAGAGGTCATCGACCAATGCCAGAACCATGTGCTGGCGGGAAGCAAAGTGCGACGGCACTATCTGCACTACAAATACAGCAAGGAAAAGCGCGAAGCGTGGCGGCTCCTTGGAGAAAGGCTCACGGCAATCTTCGAAGGAAAGGACGAGGATGAATCGACCCGCGCGCCTGAAGTCGACATCGAGGCGCTTTTCATCCAATCGCTGAAAGAAGAGGCGGCTCTTGAGGCCCCGGCATGATCTCTTAAAAATGTGCGTATTCCGGCGATGCCGATCAGTCAATCCTGGAACGTGAGCACAGCAGGTCCGGCGAGCAATCGGCAGGATCGCTTCATGTCCCGCGCAAGCTGCCCCGGCAGCAGCCCGGCATCGAGCCCGCAAAGCGCCCTGACCACTACCTCAATAACCTGGTACGCATGTTGGACAAGGAGATGCGCGCGACGGCGTTGCCGCTGCTTGCTGCTCGGCGGGTATTTGTATTTGGGAAACTATTGGGCCGGTAACTGCAGAGTCATTCGCAAGAGAAGCTCAGAGGTTTCATCTTTCGGTTCAGTCTTGCCCACTTGGGAATTGTTTGCACGAACGCTGGACACCACTTTCAAGTAGCTCGCCCCCGCAGCGAGCTGACTTTTTGCCGCGTCGATCAGGCCAAGCCTTGATGCAGGATCAAACATCAGCAACAACCCCAGGATCACAAGACCATTGAAAAAGCGCCGCTGCGCCACCTTGATGAAGGTGAGCTTCAGGTTAATGGTGTCGCGGTTGCGCCTGCCTTGCAGTAGCGACTGTTGGATCAGAATCTTTTGAAGGTTCTTTTTCTGCTCCTTGACTTGGACAATGTCCTCCACGCCTATGACGTGATAATTGGCGACTGCGAGGGTTTTGAGGGCCCAGTGGGCCGCGGTAATGAAGTAGATGACCGCCAGGATAAAGATGCCTGTCCACGCGAAACATCCCCAACCCGGAGAACAAGTCAACGAGGGCCCGGCGTTGCCGATAGCCCATGTCATCAATGGAATCAACGCGGCGACGGCAGCAAGGTAGGTCGTCGCCCGGGCTTCGGCTCCAGCTTTTCGTTTGTCTTCTTCATCCGTGATGCGCCTCGCCGCCTCGAGATACAAGGAGGCCTCGGCGTCACCTATGCCCTGCAGGTCCTGGATACGCGCATCCAGTTCGCGGCCGTCCTGCTGAAGCTTAGCGAGCTCCGCAGGAGAGCACATTTCAGGCCGTGGCCAAATCGCCTGCAGTAGCTTGTTCATTCGCGATCTGCGCCAGCTCGGCCACGATGGCGGCGGCGATGGGATGCCCCGTCCGGGTCTCTATCCATGCCCACTGGCCATTCGGATTGATCTCAAGAAACCACAACTGCCCTTCAGGGTCCAAGACGAAATCCAGCGCTCCGAAGCGCAGGCCCAGGCTACGCGTCATAGCTATGCATTTCCGGGCGATCTCGGACGGAAGGACGTAAACGGAGTGCGCCAGGTCCGGCGCCGAAGTCTTGCGCCAGTCCACCTCCGTTTCAGGGTGGCCTTGGGAGTCAATAGTTACGGCAAACACCCGATCCCCAACAACCGTGGCGCGCACGTCATATCGTTTCTTGATTTCCCGTTGAAGTATCAGTGGGCAGACCCTGATGGAGAGAGGGTCGGTTTGCGCATCGATGTGGACGCGGGAGGTGAAGACGACCCTGTCGGTACGTTGCCCCTTCACGACAGCGTTTCTCAGCGGTTTGCCGACAACCCTTCTTTCCGCGGCAAACGCCTGTGCAGCAACCGGAGAATTGCCGATCAGCGTCTCGGGTATCAGAAACCCGAGCCTCCGGGCAACAGTTAACTGCCTGATCTTGTCCTCAGCAAGCGCTATCGCGTGAGGGGCATTGAGCCAGCGATCCCCGACCGCCCAATAGAGCGATTGCAATGTCGCTTGCCACTCTACGGCAGCGTAAGCCTGTTCGGCCTCGTGAATGTCCGAAAGCGGCTCGGGGGTGCCTGGCCTCCGAAAGTACGCAGCCTTGACACGAGACAGGTCGAAAGACACCCCTTGGAGATCGAAATGCCAAGCATCGTCTACTTCTGGCCGACAGTAGAAGGCACCTTTCGGGAGTTCTTCCGTATTGAGCCTCAGGTAGGCGAGCCCCTTGCGTTGAAGCTCAAGTACGATGAAATCGCTCGTTAGGTCCCTTTGGCTGGTGACGATGAGAATCATGGCCTAATTCAGTCGTCGCGTTCCATGTTGGCAAACGTCTTCGTAGTGAGCCCCAGCAGGTGCGCATTCCAGTCCTGGTCATCCTGCTCCGCCTCGGCCTTTGTTTTAGTTTGCAGTTCCAGCAAGGAGGGCTCGGAACTGTCGTCCCGCTCCAACTGTGCCTCGGTTTTCGTGGTCAGCTCAGCCAAATTCGCCAGCGCTTCGACGATTGGCGCCCCCTCCATAAGCCATACATGCCGTTGTCCACAATAGGCCCCCGGCAACTGGGCGTTACCGGTGCGCTCAATGGACGCTGCGGTGAGCAGCGGGCTAATCCGCCCCCTTGGCGGCGGTTGCAATTGGGGCTCTGTCATGTTTTCTTCCCGGAAACGATGCAGCAAAAGGCTCAAGCCTCTATCTTATTCGTAGCAGGGAGAAACATCGACCGGATCGTTTCCTCTGTCTCCCACGCCCATCGGGCGGTCACTTATGCGATGCCATCCACTCCTGCCGCACGGGTGCTACGCGCGGACAGTGGCAACGCTCAGTCCGCTGCTGCGGTCGCCAGGGACCAGGCCCAATCCGGCTTCCCAGGATACTGGCTGCTGTCGCTAGGCACCGCGCCAAGGCGCTTGAAAAAGCGTTCATGCGCCTCGGAGTACGCGCGCTCGCTGAACACAATGGTCTCGGTTTCAAACTCATCCCTCAGGGCACTTGCGAGGCCGCGCGCAATTGCAAGACCAAAACCCTTCCCCACAAATTCGGTTTCAACCGCGAAGTGCTCCACCACTGCGGTCTTGCTGTCGCGCAAGCGCCACTGATGAACATAGGCACCCTGCCTCCCGTTGATCCTTATGTACAGATCCGGGGTGGAAGCTCTGGCGCTCTGCAGTAACCCGATTCCCTCGTGCTGCTGATAGAGGCAGGCGTATCGGACAAACCGGTGCTCCAACGCTTGCCTTATCACGTCGTCGTCCAGCATGGGATCTAGCTTTGCAGATCGGCGCGACCATGGCATGTTCCAGCCCACAGCGTTTCCTTCGTGGTTTGCGGATTCCGATCATTCCATCCAGCGGCGCGGCCCCACGGCTCGGCCGCAGGGCTAGATCACTGGACGGTTCTGATCGATCTGCCATTCATAGATCCCGGCCGCCTCGACGACCCGGACCTTGTCCGAAGCCTTTAACGTGCCCCCCAACTGGCTCCCGATGTCGTGCTGCATGGCTAGGCTGTGCTCGGCCTGCTTGAGCAGAACCCCGCCTTTCACCACGCCGATGTTTGTGACCTTGATGAAGAACTTCTCCGCAGCCCGCGAGCCATGTAGACTCACTGGCACTACATCAGTCGGCTTCAGTTGCCCATACTGGCTGCCAAGCCCATACAGCGTGACCTCCCGGCGTCCGTGCTGAAGCCGCGCATGCGTGGCCGCATCAAGGGTAAGGGCAGGGCCACTGTGGACCGTGCCAAAACTGGGCGCGGAAAATCTGTCGGGAAAGACGGCCTTGCGGGTCAGCCCCTCCAGCGGGACCTGCGTGTGCTCATTGATTTCCAGGTATTCGTGGAAACCGGCGAAGGGGCCGTGCTTCGCCTCGTACGGCACATAGAGATGGGGCATATCGAACACGCTGTCGCCCTTGTCATCGATGTACGCGATCGCGTCAAAGCGAAGCAGCGCACGGCGCACCAAGATCGCGCGGCGGGCCCTGGGTAGCAGTTCCCAGAAGCCCTTGACCGCGAGGCATTGCGCTTGTTGCTGTTCCTCCTGCTGGTCTCCGAGGGACACGTCTTCGTCCACCAACTCCGTGCTGTCCCATTCGCCGCCTTCGCGGTCGAGGTAGGCGAAGTGCCTGGCCTCCGTCACGACCAGGCCACATGGATCGAAGGAGTGCGCTTTGTACTCTTTCCACCGGGGATTTTTGTCGAAGTCCGGGTAGTCGCCCTCGTAGGGATAGCTTTCGTCGTCCAGATCGCGGACCAGCACGCGCTGGACAGGGCGGTCGCCCAACACCCGCATCAGCTTGTTCTTGGCCAGCACCGTGGAACGAACGGAGGCGGCCCGGGACCGCCGCCTGGTCGCCAGTGACAGGCCGAAAAAGGCGAACAGGATGTGGTCGTTCTTGGGCTGAAAGAGCATGTCCTCCAGCTCGCCGGCGCCCCACAGATAGAACTCCATGACTCCGCGGGACCTGAGCTCCTCGCGGAAGCGGTCGTGCGCGGCCTTGGAGAAATGCACTGGCGCCGCCAGGATGTAGCCGTAGGGCGGCGCCTGCGCCGCCACCCCATCCGAAATGATGGTGGCCACCTTCTTGGGCCCGACCTCCTTCTCGCGCTTGCACTGGATCATCCAGAGGTTGCCCTCCATCGGGTGCGGGATGTCCTCGGCGTCCGCCTCGTCGTCCATCACGGTCGCCGGCACCCTCGCCTCCTCGAAAGCGCGGACATCGAAACCGTCGTCGGCGCCGCCGCGCCCCGTGGACTCGATGGACTTCCACGGCCGGAAGTCATAGGCCAACTGGCGGACTAGGTCCTCGAACCGGTGAGGATCAAGGTCTTCGAAGTGAATCGGTCCGACCGTTCGCGTGATGTGTGGTTTAGCCATAGACCTCTGCCTCCCATGTTGTTGGACGAGACGGACCCGCTGCCGCTGGCCCGCGATGGCCCGAACGCTGCGCCGACCTTGCCAGCGAGCATACGCATGATGCCAGTGCGGTCGGCCGTCGTTCCAGCGATACGCACGGCTGCTGAATGGGCCGCCCCATAATCGAACGAAACGCCACAGGCAACACCATTTACTTCATCGTGGGAGGGACACCGCGCTCATAGGCCCATTTGTCCATCACCTTGGAGATGAACTCGCTGCCGTTGTCGGTCTTGATCGTGCGCGGCAGGCGGCAATCAATGCGGCGCTCGATGCTGTAAAAGAATCGGTGAATACCGCTATGGGATTCACGCTGCTTTGATTTGATATCCAGCACGCCCTCCGGAGAAGGTCGATCACGCAATGGGTTGGTCCTTGAGGAAACTTTTTATCTCTTGCTTTGGTGCGACCGATGGGAACTGCCCGATAGCGTTCGTACCCTGGCCACCACCCATTGTTCGACCTCAGAAGCCGGCCAGGCAACGGCGCGGCGGGTTAATTTTCTAGGTGCAGGGAACTCACCAGCCGCAATGAGCTTGTAGATCGTCGAGCGGGCAAGACCGGTAAGTCGCATGACGTTTGGCAGACGTAGCAATGTAAAAGAGGAGAACTGTTGCTCCATAAGAACCTCGGTGCTGAAGATGTGAAGGGCCAGTTGGCTCACGCGTGTGCATGGGCTGAACTGGAGAGGGGGCTGGACTCTATGCCAGCGTGGGGAGGTAATCTGCGCCGCAAGAATTTGGCGCGATGGTGCCGAGCACCGTCACAGTCGGACGGCTACACCGCATGTCCTGTCCGGCCAGATCATTGCCAGGGCAACCGAACCACTTCAGTTATACAGGCGGGTAACGACCGCGACGCCACCGATAATCGGTGGAAACATGACATGCGCCTTGGGACTGGCAGCACATTGGAAGACTAACAGGTAGTTCCCCCTGCCGCATCCGCAACCGAAAGCGCTCCCGCGGAAAAGGGAGGCGTCTACCGGTAGATTTCGGTGGCATTCAAGTGACCACCTAAGCCGACATCGTGATCGGCTGGAATCGACCCGAAGCCGTCCCACGATTGGCCTGCTTGCAAGTCCGCAACGCAGCGATTGCTGCCCTCCGCGTCTTGAAGCCGGATTCACGCACTGGGACCTGAAGCAGTCATCGGGTCACGGGTCGAAGATTCAACCGCCGAAGGCTACACCTCAAAGCAACGATCAGCGCCGAACAGCGCCTGCATCCGCGCAGTTTTCGCCGCGGATGCTTTGCCCATGTCGATCACAGCGAGCCTCTGTCTCGCCCTAGAGCAGCAGACGTAGAAGACATTGCGAGAGCGGTTCGCACGTTCTGGGTTCGCCGCGTCGTCGGCTCCGGACAGGTACTTGTCGAATGAGTAGAAGTTCCACGCAGCGCCGGAATCGTCCAGCACCACCAACACGGTCTCGAACTCGTCACCCTTCACCCCATGCTTCGTTGCGAAAGGCGTGTTGGTCATGAAGAACCGAGCGAATGCAGCGACCTGCGCGTAGGGAAGCGCCAAGAGTGCCGCGTACAGCTTCGCGTCCGCCTGCTCTCGCTCTTGCGCGGCTTCATCCATCTCCGCGGTGAGGATGGGTTGGTTGTTCTCGAGGCGGATGCTCAGGTCATCGGTCAGCGGGAAGAGCTGACGATCTCGAATCGTCTCCAGCACCTCCCTGACAGTGCCCGCGCCGCGCTTGTCGATCAGCGTGTTCAGCGCGTCGCGGACGCCTGACTTCGCGGCGCGACTGGCAAGCCGGTGACCCGCGCCATGAAGCCTGCCGAGCGTCTCGCCGATTTGTCCCTTCTCCCAAGCCTGCGCCAGCGGCTCCACCTTCTCCAGAAAGAAGGCGATCCGCCGATCGGAACCATCGGTGAGGGCATCTTTGGCGAAGCCGCCTCGATCCGCAAAAGCCTGCAAAAGGTCAGCGAAACCGGCCTTGCGGGCAATCAGCCTGTGGGTGAGGTAGAGCTCACGCTTGCCGTGGCCAACCAGGTTCCAGGCCAAGGTGCCAGTCAGCAGCTCTCGTGCGCGCTGAAGGCCAGCTTCATCCGCCGCACCCCCGACTCGGATGTACGCGGCATCGCCTTGTACGTTCATGTTGCCCGGGATCTGTGTGATGTCGGTCCGGATCTTGTTCAGTACGTTGATGACGCTGAGGGAGCAGCGGCGGTTCTCACGCTTGACGATCACTTCCAGCGGCGCGGCGAGATCCGCCGGCAAGGTGCCGATCCCCTTGTGCTCACCGTGGTGATAAATGTTCTGCATCTTGTCGCCGAAGAATCCCAGCACGACCTTGCCACCGACCAAGGGCAGGATTCGGCGAAGCAGGATGTCGACAACCGCCGCGCTGGTGTCCTGGTACTCATCGACGAAGATGTAGGGGTAGCGGCTCGCCACGATCCGCACCAACTTGTCGTACCTGGCATAGGCAATACAGGCGATCGACAGCAGGTCGTCATGAAAGATCCGACCGTCGAGGAACTTGGAGCCTCGGTCCGAATACTTCACCTCGAGCCGGCCATCCACCTTCGCCCGCAGTTCAGCCTGATCGACTCGACGCGCGCTTGCCGGCGGTAGCGCCCCGTTGAAATCGAGCAGCGCTTGTCGGAGTGCCTGCTGATGGGGCTGCAGCGTGCTCCAGAGGAAGTCGTGGATGGTCGAGACCCGCACCAGGCTGTTGCCTTGAATCCGCTCGATCACTTGGTCCTTGGCTACGTTGGTATAGGTGATGCAGGCGATCTGCTGCCCGTCCCGTTTCAGCCTGTCCGCGATGGGTGGTGCGCACAGCTTCTTGAGGCCCTCGACCAGAGAGTAAGTCTTGCCCGCCCCAGCACCGGCGTCCAGCACGAAGCTTCGGCCGTTGGTGAGGCAATCGGCGATGCGCTCGTCCGCCGTCTTCTCCGGCTGTGCCGCGGTTACTGCTTCGCCAACCATTCGAGCCCCTCTCGGATGTACTTAGGTGTTGCCCAGCCGCTGTTGGCCAGAAGATCAAGCGCGAAGTCGACCTTCGGCAGGCTGATCGCATAGGCGTCAGCGGTCAGAGCCGCGGCGTCCGCATGGGTGAAGGTGTCGCCGGTGGCGAGCAGCTTGGCCTTGTTAGCGAGCAGCCATGCCGAATTCGCATACACGAAGGCTTCCTCGAAGCTCCGTGCACAAGGTTGACCAGCGGCCTCCGCGACTTGGTAGGCGACTCGAACGCGGCCGGAGGTCTTCTCTGCTTCACCAGCTGCCATCAGCTTGGGCAGGTCGGCACTGCCCGGCAGCCACTTCGACAGGGTCGCATTGCTGCTCGCGTGGCCGCTGGCGACAGGTGTCTTCTTCTTGGTGGTGCCGTCGATCGAGTCCAGATCGGTGATCACGAGCGCTGGCAGCTGCAGGAACTCGATCAGCTTTCGGAAGAGATGCGCATACGCGCCACCCACCTCCACCGTACAGACATAGGTCGAAGTGAGCTTGTCGCGAAGTGCGGCTTCTAGTGCCGCGATCAGCCGAGGCAAGAGCATGCGCTCGACCTGTCCTTCGATGAACACGAGCTTGTCGGCAAAGAACATGTCGCATCGCGTCGTCGTGAGGTACTTCCGAAGGAACTCCATCGCGGTCTTCTCAGGGTCAGTCTTCGCCGAAGCCTCGAAGGACAGCAAGTCCTTGATCTCGACCGTGCCCTTATTGCGCCGGAAGTAGCGAATCGGCGCGAAGCCGCAGTTGGCCGCCATGTGCGACGAGTGCGTGGTGAGCAGCAGCTGCACGCCAGTCTCGCCGGCCGCGGGTGCAAGGAACTCGCTGACCTTCTGGACGAACACCGCCTGCATCTGGGGATGCATGTGGACTTCCGGCTCCTCGACGACCACCAGGTGCACGCGCGGACGGTGCTCAGGGTCTGACTCGACGTCCTCACGGAACGACTTCAAACACAGGACGATGTAGATCAGGTTCTTGAACCCGAGACCGTTGTAGCGTTCAGGCAGCTCGAAGGCTTGATCGATCGCCGCCGCGGCACCGTCGGCCGGCAATCCCGCAGCGGCGATGGCGGCGTAGTAGACGCGCGTCGTGTCCTTGAAGAGCCCATCGGCGCTGAGCTCGGCGCGGACCGTCAGTTTGGGGGACTCGGGGTGGCCGAACTTCGCGAGGCCCTTCATGAGGCCATCAAAGGCCTTGACGTACTGGGGACCGAGCGCTGTGGACTGCTCTCGCAGCGTCTTCTCAAGCGCCTTGAAGTCGCTGGGCGCGTCGACCTTGTACCGACGCTCGTAGTGGGCGTGGAGCAGCGTAGACAACCGCGTGGCCTTACTGCCCTCCTCACGATCGTCAATGTGGCGCTGTGCACTGACGACATCGATTCGAATCAGCCGCTGCAGGATGCCGCGGTCGGGCAGCCTCTCGGCTTGGGTGCCGTCCGGGCTCAGCTTGAACTGATCGAGCTTGTAGTGGTCGTGCAGCGTGACGGCAAGGTAGTCGGCGAAGGACTGGTCATCGTCACGATCTTTCATGTACGCCTCCGCCAGTTGCTGGGGGTTTGCAGGCCCGAATCGGATCTCGACGGTGACGGTCGTGGACGCATCCTCCAGGTCCATCAGCAGTTCGCCTGCGAGTGCCAGATCCGGACCGGTGTCGTCGTAGTCGAACTTCAGTTGCAGCGACAGGACCGGCAGCGCAGGCAATGGCGGCGGCTCAGTCGCTGGAGCACCCGCGGCTGCCGCTGCTGGTGGCGTCAGGACGTGTGTCTCGAACTTCTTGAAGGCGTCACGGCAGCCAAGGGAGAAGTCGTTGATCGACAGCTGCTTTATCGGCCTTTGTAGGAACGCCAGCATGGCCTCGATGGTCGAGGTCTTGCCGCTGTTGTTGGGGCCCACCAGGATCGTCGTGATGCCCGTCGTGTCCAGCCGCATGCGCGCGTCCTGCAGCAGACGGAAGTTTTTGATGCCTATCTCGCACAGCTTCATGTCCGTTCTCGCTTTCTCTGATCGTCGCGGGCGCTGCGCCCCCCTGCACGAGTAAGCCTTGATTGGCGGGTGCGCGCCGTACGCTTGGCATCGCCCTTCTTGACGGCGGTCTTGATGGTGTCGATCAGCGTTTCCAGCACCGCATTGGCTGCAGTCTTGGACAGGTCATTCCTGGAAGCTAGGATTTCAACAAGTTCTGCGCGGTTCATGGATGCTCACGTGTTGACGTTGGAAAGGGCCGATTTATAACCCCGCCGCTGACACGGCCCTTGCTGCGACTCAATGCTGCAGTGCACTTGCTGGCGAAAACTCCACTCCCGTGCGTTCGACCAGTTCCTGGTAGCTGATCGGCCGACCCACCGTCTCCCCCTCGCGGTTCTCTTGCCAATGCGCCCAAGCTCTTTGAGTGGTCGCGTCGTGCACGAGCTCGTACAGATAGGTCGGTACCTTTACCCCGTTTGACCTGCAACCCGCCACCCGTACCAAGGCAATAGAGAATCCGCGCAACCGAGAGGAAGCGCGATGCGCAAGAGCAGGTACACGGACGAACAGATCATTGGGTTCATCAAGCAGGCCGACGCTGGCATGAGCGTTGCGGACCTGTGCCGCCGAGAGGGTTTCAGCTCGGCCACGTTCTACAAGTGGCGAGCCAAGTTCGGCGGCATGGAAGCCAGCGACGCCAAACGGCTGCGCGACCTCGAAGCCGAGAACAACCGGCTCAAGAAGCTACTGGCCGAAGCGGTGTTGGACAACGAGGCGCTGAAGGTGGCCTTCGGCGTAAAGCGCTGAGCCCACCGGCGAAGCGACGCGCGGTGGGCAAGATGTTGGAAGAGACCTCGATCAGTGAACGGCGCGCCTGCGCTTTGGTGGGACTGTCGCGCGACAGCTGGCGGCACCCGCCCCAGCGCGCACAGCACGACCAGGCCACGAGTCAGCGCATCGTCGAGCTCGCGCACGAGCGGCGTCGCTTCGGCTACCGGCGCATTGCCGACCTGCTGCGGGCTGAAGGCACGAAGGTCAACGACAAACGCGTCTATAGGCTCTACAGGCTGGCTGAGCTGTCGGTGCGCAAGCGCCGCGGCAAGCAGCGCCTGAAGCTCGAACGCGTGCCGCTGCACCAATGCCAGAGCGTCAACGAGGTCTGGAGCATGGATTTCGTCAGCGACAGCTTGGCCAGTGGCCGGCGCATCAAGTGCCTGACCATCACCGATGACTTCAGCCACGAGTGCGTGGATATCGCCGTCGACCACGGCATCGGCGGCGAGTACGTAGTGCGCGTGCTGGAGCAGGTGGCGCGGTTTCGCGGTTACCCGCAGGCCGTGCGCACAGACCAGGGGCCCGAATTCACCAGCCGAGCCTTCATGGCGTGGGCGCAGGCCAGGGGCGTGCGCCATATCCTCAACCAGCCCGGCAAGCCCACGCAGAATGCCTACATCGAGAGCTTCAACGGCAAGTTCCGCGACGAGTGTCTGAACGAGCACTGGTTCCAGAGCCTGAAACAGGCCCGTGCCGAGATTGCGCGCTGGCGGGCTGACTACAACGAGATCAGACCGCACAGCAGCTGCGGCCGGATTCCCCCAGCAAAGTTCGCAGCGCGACATCGACAATCAACTGGCGGCGCCGTAACGGCGCCGCTTCAAACCCAGGAGTAATCTCCTTTAACCAGCGGATTTTCTCAAAACGACTGGTACGGGTATTGGGGGCAGGTCACGTTGGCGCCAACGTGCGGCACCGCATGTTTGAAAAGAAAACACCGCTCGGGCAGCTTCGATATCAATCGATTTCCGCTGCAGTGAGAACATCCTGAGGAGACGCCAAACGCGTGAATGCTGGATAGAAATCTAGATGGTTTTGAATAACTGAGGCATTGAACGTTGCCTCAGTTTTCCGTCGCATGTCTTGTTCAAGAGTGCGTAGGAATTTTGGTATCCGGCAAGCGGCGGCTTCACGGGCAAAGCTGCCACGCTGTTCATTCCGGCGATTGACTGTAACCAGCCTGATTCGGGCTTTGACTTGACTCGGGTAGAACCAATGCATGGCAGCCCCCTACATGCCTGCCTGATACGTGCCAGTCGAGTGCGCCCAATCTCATAGGCAATTGAACGGATTTGTGGCAAGTTTGCCGGGCTCAATGATCAGCCAAGCCCCCTACCACCTGAAGATGGCAGTACGAACAGCATGCGACCTAGCGCACTTCTGTTCTGCAAGGTAGCTTTGTGGGGATCTGATGTTTGTCGGCGGGGGAGTCGCTCCTACGCCGAGCAACTCAGATTGGCACGGGGCCCTGGTCCGGTCGGTCATGTAGATGTGGCGCGTGTGGTCACGTTGCAGTGGACTCGGTGGTCAAGTGCATCTGGTTTTCGCAAATACACCCCCATGGATCTGAGGGAGATCCAGGACTGGATCATCAAACCGCAACTGCGCACCGTTCCGGGTGTCACCGAAATCAACACCATCGGCGGGTATGCCAAGGAGTTCCAGGTGGCACCGTGGCCAGACAAGCTGGTGGCTCACGGACTGACGATCGCAGACCTGGTCACTGCATTGGAGCGCAACAACGCCAACGTGGGCGCAGGCTATATCGAGCGCAGTGGCGAGCAATACCTGATATCCGGGGCAATATCAAGTGACATGAGGACGATCAAATGGGGCGCGGGATGCGTGACGATCTCAGGGCCTGATGGCGCCTACTGCGCGTGGTGGCGGCAAAAGCAGTAGACAAACTGCTGCGGTGCGCCCCAAGGGGTGGTGTGGATCTCGGTATGGCTTTCGATCAGCTCGAATGGTGCTCCGAACTTGCCGTGCAGTTCCTCGGGCGCATAACGGGAAACGGCCAGGCCGCTACACTTTTCAGGCCCCTGTGGCCCGAAGGTGCCGACAATGGCAAAGCCACCAGGCCTCAGGGCATGAACCACCTGCGCCATGTAGCGCTCACGCTGCTCGTCAGTGGTCAGAAAGTGGAACACCGCACGGTCGTGCCACACATCCACCGAAGCCGCAGGCAACTCCACCTCCAGAATGTCCGCCACCAGCCAAGCTACATCGGCGGCCTTGGGCCCCAGGCGTTGTTGCGTGACCTCCAGCGCCGTGTGGGACAGATCCAGCACCGTGATGTCCTCGTAGCCATCGGCCAGGAGGTCATCGACCAGCGTGGACTCGCCTCCGCCCACGTCGATGATGGACGCCTGCTTGGAGCCCGCAGCCGTGCGGACATACTGCAGGGACTGCAGGAGATGCGGTGCGTACCAACTCACCGTTTCCGGCGATTTGGTTTCGTAGACCGATTCCCAATGGGTTTGAGTGCTCATGATGGGCTGCTCTCCGACAAGGTAGTGAAACTACGAACGGCATTGATTGCCATGGGTCAGGAGGCGAAGCTTACCTCGCGAGGCGAGAAAAGCTTGCATGCCTTGGGATGTCGATACTTTTCTCTCGCAGGCGTGCGAGCAATCTGTGAAGTCCGCCACCGGGGTTGTCAAAAAGGCGTGGTCAAACTTCGCACGAAATCACTTGGTAATGAAGAATTTTTCCCTCCAGAGGACAAACCAGGATACGGCCAGTCTTGATTCATAAGCCTTTTCTTATTAAGAATAATTCCTTAATTTCAGAATGACGCTAAGCGCCAAGACCTGCGTAGCGTCATCAACTGTCACTGGCTTGGCGCTATTCATTGACCTTCTGATGCCTCGTTGGCCCGCTTTCGGCGAGCGGACTTCTGCGGTGGCCTGAACTGCGCGATCAACGTGCGCAGAGTTTCCGCTTCAGCCTTGTGCTGCGCAACCGCCTGAAGGGCTTGCTGCAGCTCAACACGTTGCGCCTGGTTGACCCTGGCGCTTTCGGCCATAGCGGCGCGTGCGCTGTCCCGCTCCGCCGCCAACCGTGTCTGGGCGGCATTGGCTTCCAGGAGCTTGGCGTGGTGACCCCTTTCGGTTTCAGCAAGCCTGGTCCTTGTGCTCGTCGGAACCGTGCGCCAGCACGCCCACGGAGGCGGCGGCGACACAGAGGCCGATCAGGGTATGGCGAATGTGAAACATGATGCATCCTCCTTTTGGTGGAGGGGCTGACTAGGGCTGCCGCGCCCGACGAGATGCCGCGGTTGTGAATTTTCTCAGCGCACGGGCTGGATGTCGGTGACGATCATCTTCCCGCCTTCCTGGACGACCATGAATTGCACCTTGTCGCCGGGCTTGAGGTTGGTGAGTTGGCCCTTGTCGCGGACGGCAAAGACCATAGTCATTCCGGGCATGTCCAGGTTCTTGATGTCCCCATGCTTGAGGGTGATCTTGCCGTTGTCCAGATCTACCTTCTTGACCTCGCCATCGGTCATGGATGCGGGTGCGGGCGCGGGCGCCGAAGTCTGGCCTGAATTGGGACTGACCTGGGCATGGCCCGCCAGCGGCAGGGCAGCGCCCATGGCCAGAGCGGAGATGGTGAGCAGACGTTGGATGGTGTTCATGGTGACCTCTGGGTAAATGGATGGATCTATGGTCAGGCCCGGCCATGGCTCGGCCAGCTGTGGTGGGCGCTTCAGACCATCACTTGCGGCCTACCTGGATGGCGCCCTTCATGCCGGCCTCATAGTGGCCAGGCATCAGGCAGGCAAAGTTCACGGCGCCCGCCTTGGTGAACTGCCAGACGATTTCACCCTGCTTGCCCGGTGCGAGCGTGACCTTGCCGGGTTCGTCGTGCTCCATGTCCGGGAACTTCTTCATCTGCTCCAGATGCTCGAGCAATTCCTTCTCGGTGCCCAGGCTGAGTTCGTGCTTGACCTGGCCGACGTTCTTGACAACGAAGCGCACGGTTTCGCCCTGTTTGACCTGAATGTTCGACGGCGTGTAACGCATGTTGTCGCTCATTTCGATGGTAACGATGCGACCGGCCTTGGCGTCAACGCCGGGTTTGCCAATGGCTGTTTCACCCCCGTCACCGTGACCACCTGCATGGGTGCCGCTAGCGAAGGCTACCCCCGACGTGGCCAGTGCAGCCATAGCGAAGAATTGAGAAATAGTGGATCGCGTGAATTTCATGGATGGACTCTCGTTGATAACTGAAGGGAAACCTCAATGCTCGCCATGCGAAGTGGGCTTGCGCACCTTGACTTCGGTCGGCGTTGCTGGCTTGCGCACACGCGGCATGGACTGGCCGCCCTCGGCGCTGAAGCGTGCGGGCTCGGCCATGGGGCCGGTGTACTCATGCGCCACCGTGCCTGCGGGATGCTTGTACCAGCCCGGATCCTTGTAGTCGCCCGGCTTCTGGTCGCGGCGCACCTTGAGCACGCTGAACATGCCACCCATCTCCACCGAGCCGAACGGCCCCTGCCCGGTCATCATCGGGATGGTGTTGTCGGGAATCGGCATTTCCATCTCCGTCATGTCGGCCATGCCGCGCTCGCCCATGACCATGTAGTCCGGGATCAGCTTGTTGACTTTCTTGGCAAGGCCGCTGTGATCCACGCCAATCATGGTGGGAATGTCGTGCCCCATTGCGTTCATGGTGTGGTGGCTCTTGTGGCAGTGGAAGGCCCAGTCGCCCTCCTCGTCGGCGACGAATTCGATCTGGCGCATTTGCCCCACGGCCACGTCGGTGGTTACTTCATGCCAGCGCGTGCTTTTGGGCGTCGGGCCGCCATCGGTGCCAGTGACCACGAATTCGTGGCCATGCACGTGCATCGGGTGATTGGTCATGGTGAGGTTGCCCATGCGGATGCGCACCTTGTCGTTGAGACGCACGTTCAGAGAGTCGATACCAGGAAAGACACGGCTGTTCCAGGTCCACAGGTTGAAGTTCGTCATCTCCGCGACCTTGGGTGTAGCGGCCCCGGGCTCAATGTCATATGCACTGAGCAGGAAGCAAAAGTCCCGTTGCACCTCGTCGATCAGCGGGTGCCTAGCTTTCGGGTGCGTGACCCAGAAGCCCATCATGCCCATGGCCATTTGCACCATCTCGTCGCCGTGCGGGTGGTACATGAAGGTGCCCGGGCGGCGCGCCACGAACTCGTAGACAAAGGTCTTGCCGGACGGAATCGCCGGCTGCGTCAGACCGGTCACTCCATCCATGCCGCTGGGCAGGCGCTGGCCGTGCCAGTGAACACTGGTGTGCTCGGGCAGCCTATTGGTCACGAAGATGCGCACACGGTCGCCCTCGACGACCTCGATGGTCGGGCCGGGGCTCTGTCCGTTGTAGCCCCACAGGTGGGCCTTCATCCCTGGTGCCACTTCGCGAACCACCGGTTCGGCGACCAGGTGGAACTCCTTGATGCCCTGATTCATGCGCCAGGGCAGCGTCCAGCCGTTGAGCGTCACCACTGGGTTGTACGGTCGTCCCGAATTGGGCATCAGCGGGGCCATGGTGTTCGGGCTGGTCTGAATGACGGGCTCGGGCAAGGCCGCCATGGCGACACGGCTCACCGCGCCGGCCGCAACGGCGCCGCCAGCAATACCGGCGAACTTGAAAAAATCTCTTCTGGATGTCATGGCAATCGTCTCTGGATCAGTGACCGGCACCCGCGTCGCTGGAAGCGCTGGTGGTGACCGACAAGGTGGTGTTGGTGGGGCGTCCGATTACGGATGCCTGCAATGCGGCATCGGCCAGCCAGAACTGCTGCTGTGAGTCCAAGGCCGCCGTGACGGCACCGACCTGGTCGCGCGCATCGGCCAGCAGTTCGAACGCGCTGATCAGCATGCCGTTGTAGCGAAGCTGGTTCTCCTCCGCGATCACCTTGCGCACCGGAACCACTTCGTCGCGGTAGTGCCGCGCCACGTCGTAGGCCGTTCGATAGGCCGAATAGCTTTCGCGCAGGCTGGAGCCCGCGGAACGCACCGTGCCTTCAAGCTGGTTGGCGGCCGCCAGCGTTCGAGCGTTCATCGCATCGCGCTGCATTCCGCCCCAGTCAAAGAGGGGTAGGCGCACATCGATTTCCCAGCCGCGTGCGGTGGAGCGGGTGCCCTCGGCATTGTCAAATGTCGTGTTGCGACGCCCAGTGAGCTCGATATCGGTGAAGCTGCTCACCATGTTCAGGCCTTGGGCCTTGGCCGCGCCATCCAGCGCGGTCTGCGCCAGGCGGATGTCCAGGCGTGCCTTGGTAGCGAGCGAGCCAACCGCCTGCGGATCCAGTGCTTGCTTGGGGAGATCGGGTAGACGTTCCGGAAGCTTGAGCGCCTGCGCCTGGCTTTCATCCAGCCCCAGCAAACGTACCAGTTCTTCCCGGCTGGCCGTGACCTGGTGCTGGGCCGTGCTCAGGCGGGTGGCGGCATCGGCATAAAAAGCCTGCTCGCGTGCGCGGGTGATGCGGTTGAAGTTCCCCACGCTCTGCATGCGTTTGGCCAGTTCGGCTCCGGCCTCTGCACTGTCATAGACCTGCTTGGCATACTGGAGCGATTGCTGCGCCGCCACGGCGCGCACCCAGGCCTGGCGCACGCGCGTGACCTGGTCCACCACGTCGCTGGTCAAACGCAGCTGAGACTGCTCGATTCTCCGGGTGGCAACGCCGTAGCGGGACGGCAAGGTCAGCAGATCCAACAGGCCAAAGGAGAGCGCACGCCCCAAGTCCAGCTCGGTGCCGGCCGTCATGCGCTCAAAACTGAAGATGGGATTGGCAATCCGGCCTACCTGCGCGGCGTCCGCTGACTCTCCCCAACCCTGTGCCAGCAGGGTCTGCAGGGACGGACTGTTCACCAAGGCCAACTGGACGGCATCTTTCTGATTTAGGGTCTCCGCCAGCAAGGTTTGAGCGGCCTGCGCTCGCTGGTCGCGCTCCTCCTGGGTACGAGCCAGGGCGAGTTTCCCATCGGTGAAGCTACCAGCTTCTTCGTTGACACGGCCGATGTTCTGCTCCAGGCTGACGCTGGCACAGCCGGTCAGCACCGCCAGTCCGAGTGCAGATAGAGCGAGTTTGGCGTGAGTGGCACGCAAACGCATCATGGTTTTTCTCCCCCGTGATGGCCAGAATGCGGATCGCTGACGGGAGCAGCGTCCTTGGCGGACCCGGGCTCGCCGGACTTGATTTCTTTCGCATAGGCGCGCCAGCCGCCGATTTCACCCACCTTGTCGTTCGCCGCCTTCCAGGGCTGGACGGACTGCTCCTTGTAGGCCTCGTAACCCGAGAGGGCTGATCGGTACGAGAGCAGGTAGCCCACCTTCGCGGTTTCGACCTCTGGCATCTGTGCAAATGCCAGGGATGGCACCATTAGTGCGGCGCCCAGCCAGAGGCTTGAGGTAGGTCGTGAAAGCCAGAGATTGTTCATGGATTTGTGATGCATTTTTGACTTATGTCATTGTGCAAACGACTAGCTGTCAAAGGCATAACGGCTTCATTACATCTTTGTCATGATCGAGCGGGGTGAGGGGTAACCCCTCACCCCTCTTACACCACCGTACGTGCGGTTCCGCCTACGGCGGTTCAAGTGAAACGCTGGAGGTGTTGGTGGATGGTCAACTACCGATACAAGCCCCACGCCTGTGAAGTATTTGGGCGGCAGTGCGGCGACCATGTGCCTGGCGCCGAGGTTCAACAAGGGGCCGCGCCAGTTGACGCTGGAGCGCCATGCGCGCAGGGCATCAAGCCCGTAGCGTCGCATCTGCGCTTCTCGCGTCCGTGGCCGCTTCCACTGCGCTCCCGGTTGTCAGAGCTGCCGATCCGTTATCTGCCCGACAGCCAACTGGAGCAGAACCACGCGTCCATGAGCCGCTATGGCTCCAGCACCAAACTGGTGTTCGAGATTTCGCAACTGCCGTAGACCACGCTCCCTTTGCGTGGTTCCTGCCAACCTTCATGCTTTGCGGTGCACACCACTGCGCGTACCGGCAACTCACGGCAATGTCGGCAAGATGACGTTTCTGTTATCCATAGCCGTGCAATTGAACGGCTTACGCACCAGTTGCAGGGCTTCTTGATCGGCTGGCGAAACTTACTATTTCGTATCGATCGCTGGTCTATTTCTCCCGCAAAAAAGGGCCCCTCATAACCTCCGTCAGTTCGACAATGGACACACCATGAACGTCATCACAAACCCGCTTGGCGCACTACTGCCAGTCATTCCGGTGGGCAAGTTGGTGTCCAAAGCACCCATAGTTCAGGACGGTGGATTTTTGGACGCGATGAAGCAAGCGTTAGCGACCACGAGCCAATTGCAAAGTGAATCTGGGCGCCTGAGCCGCGAGGTCACGTTCGGCAACCCTACTGTCAGTCTTGAAGAAACGATGCTTGCAGGAGTCAAGTCGAACATTGCATTTCAGGCCACGCTGCAGAGCCGAAACCGAATTGTTCAGGCTTACACCGATGTAATGAACATGCAGGTCTGATGCGCCGAAGGCGAAGCAGTAAAAATGCAGGTAATGAGCGCACTCGCTGCTGAAATCGCCGGCTCACGTGGCGAACAAGCTGGAGTTGGAGCCTTTTTGACAAAGGCCCCTCCAGCTTTAACTGCTGACCGCCTGAAGAGCCGTTTTAGTACCGGGGTGTTGGAGCACCGAGCCCATGAACTGGGCTGGTGGCTCCATGCGCTGCTCGCACTGTGTGTTGTCCTGTTGTACTGGCTGGCTCATACTGCCGAGGCCGGAAGTCGCGACGTCGATGTGCACTGACGGCGACCAAGACATGCACATCCTAGCCATCAACGCCGGCAGTGCGACCCTCAAGTTCGGGGTTTTCGACCCGGCATCGGCCATGCCCGTGATCGAGTCGACGATCGACCATCCCGCAGTTGATGCCGCGGCGTTTGACGAGATCAAGCAGCAAGTACGAAGTTCCGGCGTGACGTCGCTCAATGCCATCGGCCACCGTGTCGCACACGGTGGCCCCTTCTTGCGCGAGGCGGCTTTCGTGGACGCGAAAGTCGAGCACGAGATCGACCAGGCTGCTGCGCTGGCGCCGCAGCACAACCCCGTTGCACTGGCCGGCATCCGCATCGCGCGCGAGCGTTGGCCAGGCGTGCGCCAGGTGGCGGTCTTCGACACCGCTTTTCATGCCGGCATGCCAGAACACGCCTCATGCTATGCCGTTCCGCAGTCATGGCGCGCAGTTGGGGTGCGGCGATACGGGTTTCATGGCCTGTCGCACCAGAGCGTGCTGGCGGCTGTCAGTTCCGCGTTGATGCGGCCTCCATCCGAACTGCGCATCGTGAGCTGCCACATCGGCAATGGGGCAAGTGTCTGCGCGATCGACCGTGGCCGCTCTGTCGACACCTCGATGGGGATGACGGCCCTGGAAGGTCTGGTGATGGGCACACGCAGCGGGGACCTCGACCCCGGCGTGCCAGGCTATGTCGCGCGTACCCTGGGCTTGTCACTGGTGCAAATCGAAGCGGCGCTTTACAGCGACAGTGGACTGAAGGCGTTGTCGGGTTTGGGCTCGGACCTGCGCGAGATCGAGAGTCGCGCGCGGGATGGTCATGCTGCTGCCCAAATGGCGTTGCAGGTCCATGCCTACCGCGTGCGCAAGTACATCGGTGCCTACGCCGCGGCGATGGGCGGATGCGATGCTGTGGCTTTCACGGGCGGAGCTGGGGAAAACTCCCCGACGCTGCGTTGCCGCATTCTGGACGGCCTGGAATTCCTTGGCCTGCATCTGGACGAGGAGCGCAATCGTGCCTTCAGTCCGGCATCCGAAGTCGCCCAGCTTCAGGCGTCACGGTCCTCGGTCGCGGTGCTGGCCGTGCGTGCGCGCGAACAGTGGGTGATCGCGCACGAGACTGCCAGGGTTTTGAATGGTGCGCTAAGTGCCGAACACGAAATCGATGAATAGGGAGAGCACCGTGGTCAGCAACAGCCCCGCTCTCAGCGTCGCCCACAAGCCGGTCAACCCCTGTCACCGTGTTCTGCCGGTTGTACTTCCGAAAGCGCACGGACAATGGGATCACAGCCGCTCAAACACCCACGCTCTTGACCTATGTGCGGCACCTGGGTTCAAACTCTTGCCATGCGTTTCGACGCGAGACTACCCCGCTGGAGAACGGTGATGCAACTCATTGAATGCGCCCGGGAGGCAGGTGTGACCCCAGACACGCTGCGCCATTACCTGCGGGTTGGCCTCCTGGTGCCGGATGGTCGCGGCGCGAACGGCTATCGCGCGTTCTCCGAGCGCAGCGTGGCGCGGGTGCGGTTCATCCGCAACGCATTGGCGCTCGGCTTCACGCTCAAGGACGCCGCGGAGTTCGTTGAGATGAGTCAACGCGGAACATCTCCTTGTCCGCGCGCTCGGGCGCTGCTGAGCGAGCGGCTTGACGAACAGGCTCGACGACTGAAGGAAGCGACGGAGCTGCATCTGCGCATGCAGCAGGCAGACCGCGACTGGACGCGACTCCCTGACGGAGTACCGGATGGCCATTCCGTCTGCAGTCTGATCGAAGGAGCGGCAGCGGACGTTCAGCGCAAATCTGTGCGAGCGAAGTCTAGTCGTGTACGCGCATGACCGACTTTGATCGATTTTGATAGTCCCAGACATCATGAGGCTCTACGGACATGCAAAAAAGTGGCGTTGGTCATGTCGATCGTGCCGGCGCGAAAAAGAGTCGTCTGCTACATCGCAGCTTGCGCTGCACGCGAGCAACTGAGGTGCCCCAGATGAACCATTCCAAGACACTTGCGCAATCCCCGTCACCAGACATGAATGCCGCCGCGCTGCGCATCCTGCGCCGGTTGCTGGCCGGCATCGAGCGCCAGCCGGCGTTGCGTCTGGGCGATGTGCTCCTGCACGAGTTCGAGGCGCATCCAGAGTACACCCTGATCATCCGCGACCCGGGTCTGCTTCGACGCCTTGTCCTGCGGCCGGATCCTCTGCTGCTGGCGGAGGCCTACTTCCGCGGCACCATCGACATCGAAGGGGACCTGTACACCGCGCTTGGGCTCAAGGCGCACTTCGAGAAGTTCTCGCTCTCCTGGCGCGACAAGCTGGCCCTGTTGCGCGACGCTCTGATACTGCGCGTGTCTGACCAGGATGGTTTGAAACCATCGCGTAGTCTGGCCTCGCGCGTTGCGCGCCGCTTCTCCCATCGACATTCGCGCCAAACCGACCGAGCAGCAATTTCATTCCACTACGACGTTTCAAACGTGTTCTATGGTCTCTGGCTCGATGCCGAGAGAGTCTATTCCTGCGCCTACTTCGAGACGCCGGACGACACGCTGGACCAGGCGCAGCGCAACAAGCTGGAGCACATCTGCCGCAAGCTGCGGCTGCAGCCGGGCGAACGTCTGCTCGACATCGGCTGCGGCTGGGGCGCACTCGTGTGCTGGGCGGCACGAGAACATGGCGTGCGCGCGTACGGCATCACTCTCAGCCAGCAGCAGCTCGAATACGCGCGCGAGCGCATCCGATCAGAAGGCTTGCAGGACCTCGTCACGGTTGAGCTGCGCGACTACCGCGACCTCGATGGCACTGCCGTATTCGACAAGGTGTCCAGCATCGGCATGTTCGAGCATGTGGGCCTCGCTCATCTGCCGGCCTACTACGCCGTGGTGCAGCGTGTTTTGCGGCCGGGCGGGCTCTTTCTCAACCATGGAATCACCCATGACGAAGAGGGCTGGAACCGAACTGTCGCGACCGATTTCATCAACCGCTATGTCTTCCCTGACGGCGAATTGGACTGCGTCAGCAACATCCAGCTCGGGATGGAGCGGTCCGGCTTCGAAATCCATGATGTCGAAGGTCTTCGATCACACTACGCGCTGACGTTGCGTCATTGGGTTCAGCGACTCGAAGCGCGCCGAGAGGAGGCCCTGCAGGAAGTCGATGAGGTGACCTTCCGCGTCTGGCGCCTGTACATGGCGGCTTGCGCGCTGGAATTCGAGGCGGGCGGCACAGGGATCTACCAGATCGTAGCGTCCAAACGAGACGACGGAAGATGGCCCGTTCCTTTGACGCGCCGCGATCTTTACTCGGGTACTACCCCATCAAAGCCAATGACGGTGCGCGAAAAATGAGCAGGCCCGCTGACCGGGTTGCGCGAGTTGTATTCTTCTGTCCGATGCAGGTCAATGTGAGGGCGTGGAGGTGGACGGTCAGCAGACCCGCGTTCGCCCTATCCGCAGTTCGGCTTCGCGTGGTCGCAGTGAAGCGGTCGCCGCAGCGATGGTACGCCGTGAGCCGCCGACAAGCACGCCGAGACGCCCGCCGACACAGCGCCGTGGCGCCTCTGCGCACGCAGGCGCCGCGCACCTCCATGTCGCTGTTCATGGCCTGCGGCGTCTGGCTCGTCGGGCTGGGCGCCTACTTCGTGTTCCTGCGGCCGGCGCTGCTGCCCGAGGATCCGCGCTTCATCAGCGTGCCGCTGGATCGGCTTCGTGGATTGGCACCCGGTCTGGAGGCATGGCGGCGAATCGTGTTCACGGTGATGGGCGGCTTCATGACGGGCGCGTGCGTACTGATCGTCCACCTGGCGCGCATGGCCATGCGCGAGCGGCAAGGCGGTACCGGCTGGGCCGTCGCGTTCTCCGGGCTTGTGACGGTCGGGCTGATGAGTGCGATGGACTTCGTCCTCCACTCGGACTTCCGCTGGGTGCTATTGCTGCCTGCCTTGCTGTGGGCCGTGGCCGCGGTGCTATATGCGAGGCAGGTCTGACGTGCCCAGCGCCATGCCATTCGTTTCTGCGCCGGCGATCCGAGACGCCGGCGTTCCCAACCCCACCGACGCTCGTCATTGCGGGTCGGTTCCAAGGACCTTCAAAATGAATCACAACCTCCCCTGGGTCGCCGAGCGGGTGCGACTGTTCCGCGAATTCGATCCCGAGTTCGCGCGCTGGGCGCGCGGGCATGGCCCCATCGCCCACAACGACCTCACGCAGCTGCGAATCCACGACCTCGCACAGGTGCTGGTCGCCGAAGGCAAGGCGAGCGACACATCCGCGATCTACCGCACGCTGTGGGCCGCAGACCGATTGGCCGTGGCCGGGATGTGGCTAACGGTTCACATGACCTATGCCGATCGGGTCTATACCGACGGCCGGGAAATGGCGGCCGAGGACTTCAAGGAGACGCCTGAAGGCCACACCGGCGGATCACTGAACATCGTGCCGGCCTATGTCGGCTACCTTGCCGCGAACGCGCTCAGCGGCCTGACACGCGGCTGGCTGATGGGTCAAGGCCATTGCGTGGCGGGCATCGACGCCTGCAACCTGCTTGTTGGCAACATGACGCCGCGCCACGCCGAGCGGTACGACCGAAGCGAGAACGGCCTTACGCGCTTCGCTCGGGACTTCTACAGCTACGCGATCGACGCGCAGGGGCGCCCGGCCTCGCCGCTGGGCAGCCACGTCGGCCCGAACACGGCAGGCGGCCTGTCCGAGGGGGGCTATCTCGGCTTTGCCGAACTGCAGTACGTGCACATGCCCCTGCCCGGCGAACGGCTGGTGGTGTTCCTCAGCGACGGTGCATTCGAGGAGCAGCGCGGCAGCGACTGGGCGCCGCGCTGGTGGCGCGCCGAGGACAGTGGATTCGTGGCTCCGTTCATGATCCTCAACGGCCGTCGCATTGAGCAGCGCAGCACCATGCAGCAGCAGGGCGGCCTCGAATGGTTCCAGCAGCATCTGCGCCTGAACGGCTTCGACCCTATGGAGATCGACGGCACCGACCCCGCCGCATTCGCCTGGGCCATCCACGCGATGGAGGAACGGCTGGCGGCCTGCGCTACGGGGGTTTCGCGTGGAACCGTTCAGTACCCGGTGCCACTTCACTACACCATCGCCGAAGCGCCCAAAGGATTCGGTTTTCCCGGTGCCGGAACCAACGCCGCGCACAACCTGCCGCTGGCGGGCAATCCCCGTCTCGACCCGTCAGCACGGCAGCAGTTCAACGAGGGCGCGCGCGCGTTGTTTGTACCGCCGGGTGAAATCGACCAAGCGGTGGCCCTGCTCTGCAGGCATGAGGTGCAGCGCCGTCCCCTTGAGCGGGACCATGCCCTAGCGCATCGCCAGGTCGCAGCGCCGAGGCTTCCGGAGCCGCAGTGGCACGACAACGATGTCTCGCCGATGGGCGCGCTCGACGGGGCCTTCGCCGCAATCATCAAGGCCAATACTCAACTGCGCCCGCGCGTCGGCAATCCCGACGAGCTGCGCAGCAACCGCATGGGCCAGACCTTGGACCTGCTCAAACACCGCGTCTTCACGCCCGAACCGGGCTTGGCTGAAGCCGTGGATGGTGCCGTGATCACGGCCCTCAACGAAGAGGCTGTGGTCAGTGCGGCGCTGGGTAACAAGGGCGGCATCAACCTCGTTGTTTCTTACGAGGCCTTTGCCGTGAAGATGCTGGGTGCACTGCGGCAGGAAATCCTGTTCGCGCGCCACCAGGCGGAGGCCGGCATGCCTCCGGGCTGGCTGTCGGTAGTGACGGTGGCGACATCCCACACCTGGGAGAACGGCAAAAACGAGCAGTCCCATCAGGACCCGACACTGGCCGAAGCGCTGCTGGGCGAGATGTCCGACACCGCACGTGTGTTGTTCCCGGTGGATGCCAACAGTGCCGTCGCGGCGCTGCGAGCCGCCTACACCTCGCATGGCCAGTTCTGGACACTGGTCGTTCCAAAGCGGGCCATGGCCAGCCAACTGAGCGGCGAACAGGCCCAGCGTCTGGCCGATGAGGGTGCCTGCGTGGTGAAGCCCTGCGACGCACCCGATGTCTTGCTGGTCGCCATCGGTGCGTACCAGCTACAGCAGGCGCTGCTCGCGGCGCGGCGGCTGGACGACGCCGGGCATCGGACGGCAGTCACCTGCGTCATCGAGCCGGGCCGCTTCCGGCTGCCACGCGACGAGCGCGAGCGGGCTTTCGTGGCGGGCGACGCGGCATTGCGCTCGCTGTTCCCGGACACCGCTGCGGTGCGCGTCATCGTCTCGCACATGCGGCCGGAGCCGACGCTGGGCCTGTTGCGCCGCATCGATACAGGGCCTCGGCAGACCCGTGCACTGGGCTACCAGGCGCGCGGTGGGACGCTCGACGTTGCCGGCATGCTGTTCGCGAACCGCTGCACGTGGGCGCACGTCGCGACCGAGGCAGCGCAGGCGCTCGGCGTCGATCCCGCGAGCATATTGACCGCCGAGGAGTTGGCCGCGGTGGGAGGCCACGGCGACCCGCGGGCGGTGATGGTCTCGGCATGATTCCCCTGTTCTCCCCATAGGGACAAGAATAACGTCGTTTCCGGCGCCGATCGGTACGAGGCCGTGGTCCAATTGGAACCCTGTGCCCGCCCATTTATCGAGACCATGTCCCACGCGCTTGAAACTCTCATCGGTCACTGGAAAGCCGATCCGCTGAGCACCTACAACACCTGGTTCCTTTGGGAAGAACGGCTGAAGAACTTCCGCTCGATTCGCCGCGGCCTGGCGCAGGTGGTCAAGGACATCGATGCGGGCACCTTCGGTAGCGCATTCCGCGGTTCCTCGCTCGAAACGGTGGTCGGCTCGGTGGCAGAGCAGCGCCAGATCTTCAAGGGGGCAGACCATGCATTCCTGTGGAAGCCCAAGCTGCGCATTCCCGACATCTACGAGAACGCGACCAACCAACAGGCCTTTGCCCGGTTGTTGCACACCTGCGACTGCTGCAACAGCGCAGAGGAAGTGATCGAAGCAATACGGCGGATCGACGCTCGTCAGATCAAGGGTCTGGGCCCCGCCGTGGCGAATCTCCTGTACTTCGTTCACCCCACGATCGTGATGCCGTTCAACACCGCGATCGTGAAGGGCTACAACGCGGTCACGGGCAGCAGCGTCAAGCTCGGCAAGTGGGAGCACTACCTCTCGATGCGCGAAGGCGGCCTTCGCCTCAATGCCCAGCACCGCAACGCGTTGTCGAACGACATGGGGGCACTGGCTGGGCTGCTGTTCGACATCGGCTCGGGCCGGTACGCGGCGCCACCGCGCGATGACGATGCGGCCGCCCTCCAGGGCTGGGAGGCCGATCTCGAAAAGGTGCGCGAGGAATCGGCCGCGGCCCACAAACGCTGGGCCGCGGAGCGCGAGAGCGACGCGACCCACACCGAAATTCAGGGATGGCTGCGCGACCTGGGCAAGTCGCTCGGCTACGGTGTCTGGATTGCGTCCAACGATCAGGGGCGCAGTTATCAGGGAGGTCGCCTTGGAGACGGCTGTCTGACGCAGCTCCCCGCGCAGGCCCGGGCCGGTCTGGACTCTGTTCGCCTGATCGACGTCATTTGGGTGGAGGCCGACGGCTCGAAGGTCGCCGCTGCCTTCGAGGTCGAGCACTCGACCTCGATCTATTCCGGCATCGTGCGCATGCTCGACCTGGCCTTGGGAACGGAACTGGGAGCGGGCGTATCGATGTTCCTGGTGGCGCCGGACGCTCGCCGCGAGGATGTCCGCAGCCAGTTGCGTCGGCCGGCATTCACGCGGGTGGCGGAGCTGGGAATTCGCTACCTCCCCTACAGCGAGCTTGGCGCGCATCGCGATGCGATCGGCAGATTCGGCTCAGGCCTAAAGCCGTTGAACGAGATATCGCACCTGCTGTGATGCACGGTCGTCGAGGCACCAGCGGCACCAGCGGCAGAATGTACCGCCCAAGCGTGAATCGACGCCTAGTCGCGGTCGTGGATGAAGTCGTGCCGCAAGCCGAGTGCGGCATCCGTCCGAGCGATTGACGCTGACGGATCGGACTCGATGCCGCTCAGCGCGCGGATCGCATCGATGGTTTCGGGAATCACGATCGCCTGGTTGAAGACCTGGTAGGTGTAGTACGCTTGGTCGCCATCTACCGCGAGGACGTCCTCCCACAGGGCGACCTCCCACATGTCGCCGCGCGGGCGGCCAAGATCGGACATCAGCTCCACCGTACTGTTGAGTGCCACGAGGCCATCCGAGGAACGCACGAACGCGATCCGTGGTGCCGCACGGAAGGCCGCCAGCACCTCGTCGCGCGTTGCCGGCCTCGTCAGTTCGACCCACCAGGTGTGCAGGTGACTGCTGTTGTGGGACGCCTTGACCGCGATCGTTACCACATCCAGGTCCGGGATCACGGTCCTCGCGTCCGGTCCCTGGTGGCTGGGGATCGCCTTCTCCGGCACGAGGGTGTTAATGATGCCCTCAGCATGCGCTTCCCAGGGGTCGGATGCGCGGCGGATGAGCGTGCCGCGTGCACGCTTGAGCAGGCCGGCCGTCCGCAGCGCCCCCAGCGTTCGCACGATGGACGTGGTGTTGCAGGAGACCACGCGAGTGGACTCGCGGCCGATGGCCGACGCATAGTTCGCTTGCGCGACGAATGAGTGCCCCGTCAGCGCATGAGACTCACCACCGTGGAAGATCGACTTCACGCCGGCCGCGGCGTACACCTCTTTGTTGACCGCAGCGACTTTCTTGGGCGTGCAGTCGACCACGACATCGGCCTTCGCGAGCAGTTCTGCCAGATTGCCCGCCAAAGCAAGACCTGCGGCGCGCATCGCTCCTTCAGCTTCAAAGGTTGCCGCGTGGATGGCGAAGCCGCGCTGCGCGGCGACCTGTAGTCGATAGTCGTGCACCACGTCTGCGACGCCGGCAAGTGCCATGTCCTCCTGGAGCGCGACCGCGTCTGCCACCCGCTTGCCGATCACACCGTACCCGTTCACCGCCACTCTGACCTTGTTCATTCCTTGCTCCTGACTTGATGAGACGCGTCAGCCACGGCTGCGCGCAATGAAAAACGTGAGCCGGATCGCCAGCGCATAGCCCAGCAGCGCGAGCACCGGCATGTCACCCCAGCGAGGGCCTACGGCGTGCTGCATCAGCAAGCTTGACGCGATGTACAGGCCCAGCGTCACGAGCGCGAGGGCGATGCGGCGGCCGAGGCGGTCGATACCGCTCAGCATCCGGACGTCGGGCTTGATCGACAGTTGCAGCAACTCACGCTGCCGCAGTACGCTGTGCAGGCGCCGCGCCAGCAGCGTGGGCAGCGCGTTGGCTGCATTTCCCAGCTCGTAGGGCAGACGTTGTGACGCCGCGGATTTGCGCTCATCGAATATGCCGGTTGCCGTGTGGCGCGAGATGGCCTCGATGATGGAGAAGTCCGGCGCGAGCAGGCGTACCGTCCCTTCGAGCAGCAGCAGTGTGCGGGTGAGTACCAGCAGGTCTCTGGGAAGCCGGACATCCTGGGTCCGGCCGGCCGCCACGAGCTGCGCGAGCGCATCGGAAAGCGACCAGTCTTTCAGCGGGTGCTCTGCGCAGTCCGCGACCAGCGTGCGCACCACGGGCACGAAGACGGCCCTATCCGTGCCCTCGCCGACCAGTCCCAAGTCCAGCCAGGCGTCGACCACCCAGTCGGCATCCTGCTCGACGAAGGCCAGCGCGAACGCCACCAAAGCGCGCCGCATGCTGCGGTCGACCCGGCCCACGATGCCGAAATCGTGCAGGCAAATGCGGCCATCGTCCATCACGAAGACGTTGCCGGGGTGTGGATCGCCATGGAAGAAGCCATCGCGGAAGATCTGCACGATGTAGCTGTCCACGAGCTTGCCCGCAGCGGCCGCGCCCATGGCAGGCGGCAGACCGTGCAGGTGGGCCCCGCGGCTGAACTGCTGGACCATCACCGTCGATGTGCACAGCCCGTCCACCACGTCGGGCAGCACGATGTCGGGAGAATCTCGCCAGGCGTCGGCGAAACGTCGCACGGAACTCGCCTCCCGGGACAGGTCCATTTCGTAGCGGAAGTTCGCCGCAACCTCGTCCACGATGGCCGCCAGACCCCAGCGGCGCAGCGAGGGGACGAACCACTGGATGGTCAGGACCAGCCGGCGCAGGATGCGCATGTCGGTCTCGGCTTGCTCGGCCGCACCAGGGCGGCGGATCTTCACCACGACCTCCGTCCCGTCGGGTAGCGCCGCACGATGGATCTGCGCGATCGAGGCCGCGGCCAGCGCCTGCATGTCGAAGCGTGCGAAGACCTCTTGCCAAGGGCGGCCCAGGGCCGCCTCGACCTCCTGGACAGCCTGTTCCGAAGAAAACGGGGCCACATGCGCCTGCAGGCTGGCCAGGGCCCGTTGCGCATCGGGAGGCAGGACGTCCGCGCGCAGGCTGAGGTGCTGGCCCAGCTTCACGAAGGTCGTTCCCAATCGCTGCAGCACTTGGGCAAAGCGCTCGGCCGCCCGGTGCGTGTCGCAGCGCATGAGTCCCCGGTGCCAGGCCACCCAGAGCAGGAACCCGGTCAGCGCCATTGCGATCTGCGTCGCCCGGCGCAGCGCCGAGCGTTGCGGTGGACGGTCCGGAAGGCGCGCGGCAGAAACGGAGCGGTCAGGGCGCATCACGGCTCATCCACCCTGTTGCGCAGCCGGCCCGCATGCCAGGCTGCGATGTTCGAGATGGTCTCGTCGAAGATGCGCGCGATCGCCTCTGTCGTGTTGAAACCGACGTGGGGAGTCACGAGCACGCGCGGATGGGTCAGCAGCGGGCTGGACGCCATCCAGCCGGTATCGCAACCGAGCCCCCCGCAGCCCGTGGGCACCTCGGGAGACAGCGCGCCTTCTTGCTCCAGCACGTCCAGGCCGGCGGCTGCGACACTGCCGTCGTCCAGCGCGCGCAGCAAGGCGGCCTCGTCGATCAGCGCTCCACGTGCCGTATTGATCACTACCACGCCAGGCTTCATGCGCGCGAAGGCCCGGGCGTCGATGAGGTGGCGCGTGGCCTCGGTGGCCGGAACATGCAGGCTCAGGATGTCGCTGCCTTGCAGGACCTGCTCCCATGTCACGAGGGACACGCCAGCTGGGCGCGCAGCCGAAGCAGCGAAGGCGGGGTCGTAGGCGAGAACGTCCATGCCGAACCCCACGGCGATACGCGCCACGTGGCGTCCGATGCGGCCCAGGCCGACGATGCCCAGCGTCCTGCCTTCCAGCTCGAAGCCGGTGAGTCCGCGGTAGGCGAACGAGCCCTGGCGCGCCCGCTCGTGGGCCTGCGTCAGATGGCGTGTCACGCCCAGCAACAGTGCAAAGGCATGCTCTGCGACGCTGGCCGACCCGTAGTCCGGCACATGGCAGACGGCAATGCCTCGTTTTCGACACGCCTCCAGGTCAATGTGGTCGAAGCCCGCGGAGCGGGTGGCGACGAGCCGCAAGCGCGGCAGCATGCGAAGCACCGATTCGTCCACCCGCGTGCGCACGAACACGCAAAGGACCTCGATCGCCCCATCTTCGGTGTCGGACGCCACCAGGTGCTCGCGCTGGACGAAGTGCGCGTGCCAGTGGGCCGGAAGCCGTTGCTGCATCGCCGCTTGGTCCGTTGGTGCGAAGTCGGTGAACAGAACGGTGAGACGATGGTCCTCGGTCATGGCGCAACCTTGATGGCGCTGTACAGGGACAGGATGTGGAAGATGGCAACGAATTGCCGTGTCTCGGCAACCTGCGCAAACCCTGCTTGCGCGAGCACCGACGGCAAGTGACCGGCGACCGCGTCGCGCGTGGTCTCGAAGCCATCGAGCAGTTGAACGGCGAAGAACGCCGTACGGCTGATCGGTCGGCGCGAGCGCTCCCGGTCCGCGAAGTGCAGTTGAACGCCAACGCGCAGAACGCGATGCATCTGGCGGGCCGTTTTCAGTTTGTCCGCGTGCGCCAGGTGACGGAAGAAGACGCTCGACACGACCCGATCGAACGAGCCATCGCCGTAAGGCAGGTCTGTCGACAGGCCTTCGTCGAATCGGATCGGCGCCGCCACGCTCGCCGCCTTCCGGCGGGCCAGCGACAGGATGGCGGGGTCGGCATCCACCCCGGTGACACGGGCCTGCGGGCATGCGGTGGCCGCAAGGAGGGCGAGCGTCCCCGTTCCGCATCCGGCGTCCGATACGTCGTGGCCATGCTGGATCGACGCCTGCGCCACGAGGGCCGGCTTGAACGCTTGCTCGCGCGTGGTCAGCACCACCACCCGGTCGTACAGAGGCGTGAGCACGTGGTGGGCAAGTGCGGGCCTGAAGCCGGCCGGACGATCCGTCATTGCACGGCGAGCCTCGCTCGGGGTTCACGGAACTGCCACAGCACGATGATGCTGAGGACGCCGGCGAAGAAGCACCACACCGAGATGAACCAGGTCGCATAAAAAAAATAGGCGGCGACCGCGGACACGAAGGCCGCATTTCCGAAAGCCGCTACGCGCCGGTGGCTGGAGACCATTAGACCTGCGCAGGTGCCGATCAGGTACAAGGCCATCGTGGTCAGGACGTAGAAGTGCGGGGAGTCGTAGAAGATGTGCTGGCCGACCACGCGCGCGGTGATGGGCAGTCGCACCAGCATCACCAAAAGGTACACCCCGACGAGCGCGCCTGCGAGCGCGATGCCCGCGAGAACCCGACGGCGCCACGGAACGGTCTCCAGCGCCAGGGCGGCCAGCGGCACGTAGATCGGCCACAGGACGTGCGAGAAGAACGAATAAAGATGCGTCAGCACCACCTTCAGCAAGGGCGCGCGGTCGGGGAATGTCAGCCACAACATGCCTTCGAGTAGCTGCTGAATCCCAAAGAGCAACGGGATGGCCGCGTAAGGCACTTCGCGCCACGCGCGGACCCGGCGCACGGTGACGATCCCCGTCCCCAGAAGTACCGCGGCTGCCGTGAAACTGGCTGGTGCAGAAAAACACATCGCTGTCATTTCCTCTTGAATGTGGGTGTCATGGCGTTCATGGCTGTGGCCGATCTGTCGGTCCTGGCGGAGATGTTCCCGGTGCGGCTCGATGCTGCGAACCCGGATCGAGCGCCTGGGCGCGGCTCAGCGCGGCGTGCAGGGTCGCCGTCCGGTCCTGGACCCTGCGGATCCAGGGCGATGGGAAAGCAGATGCAAGCCACGCATAGAGCGTGTACTTCACCAGCTTGCCCAACCAGAGCGCCAGAAGAACCTCGGCCACCGGCAGCCGGGAGATTGCCGCGAACATGAGAGCAGGCGTCAGCGGTACCGGGAGCGCTGCAATGACCAGCAGCGCGGGCACGCCGTACCCGCCGAGCCAGGACGTGGCGTCACGCCAGGCCGTTGATCGCACCACGTCGGGGTAGGCGACGAAGAAACGGTTCCAGCCCAAGTGATGAAACACGAGATAGAGGACCAGTGCGCCGATGGCCGCGCCGATGCTGGAGGTTGCGGCGATGCTCCGCCAGCGCCGCGGGGCGAGTAGCACGGCAGCGACGAGCAACGTTCCGAACGGAATCGTCATCGACAGCGTGGTGGCCATGGCCACGGCCGCCACGATGAGGGGAAAGGCACGCGTCTCCGCCCCGCGGGTCAGCGCGCGCAGCAGGCCGGTCTCGACGGTTTCGGCGGTTTCGACGGTTTCGTGCAGCATCGTCATCGGCGCTCAGGGCTTGCGGACCGCGGGCCGCTGCCCGAGTTCGACTTGTACGGTCACCGTCTCGCGGCCGCGCAGGATCTTGAATTGGGCGTTGCTGCCCGGTGCGACCGCGGCTGTTTCGCCGATCAGGCCGGCGGTGTCCGGGATCTCCTTGCCGTTGATCGCAAGCACCGTGTCACCGGGCCTCAGCCCGGCGCGATCGGCAGGCCCGCCGCGCTGCACCGCCACCAGTGCGGCGCCCCCGGTGGCACCGGTGGCCTCGTGGATCACGTCGCGGGCGCTCACCCCCAGCCAGCCCCGGCGCACGCGGCCGGTGGCAATGATCTGCTCCATCACCTGCCGTGCCAAGCTGACCGGGATCGCGAAGCCGATCCCCTGGGAGCCGCCGCTGCGCGAGTAGATGGCGGTGTTGATGCCGACGAGATGGCCGTTTCCATCGACGAGCGCGCCGCCCGAATTGCCGGGGTTGATCGCCGCGTCGGTCTGGATGAAGTTCTCGAAGGTGTTGATGCCCAGGCGGTTGCGCCCCGTGGCACTCACAATGCCTTGCGTGACGGTCTGGCCGACCCCGAACGGATCGCCGACGGCCAACACGATGTCGCCGACCTGCACCGATGCTGGATCAGCGAAGGTGATGGGCTGCAGCCCCGTGGCCTCGACGCGCAGCACGGCAAGGTCCGACTCCGGATCGATACCGACGACGCGCGCCGTGGCAACCTTCTCGCCTGGCAGCATCACGGCGATCTCGTCGGCGCCCTCCACGACATGGTTGTTCGTGAGGATATAGCCCTGGGCCGCGACGATGACGCCTGACCCAAGACTCGACGCGCCTTGGGCGGCGTCCTCATCGCCGCCATCGGGCCGCAACCAGTTCTGCATCCTGCGCGGAGGTGTCTTGCGGGTGTAGATGTTCACAACCGAAGCGGACGCCTTGGCGGCGGCGGCGCGAAACCCCGCCTCCAGGCGGGCTGTGGTCGCGCTCGGTGTGGTAGGCGCCGAGCCGGTAGCGGCGCCCGCATGCGGCGCCTCCTGTACCGCCACGACGTCGGGCGTCACAGGGAAAGGCGCCGGCCCGAAGGCCCGCCAGGCGATGATGACCCCCGCGCCGATCGCGATTGCCTGGGCCAGCAGGAGCCAGAGCCGCCGCAGCGCGGAGGGGCGGCGTACAAGGTCGTCGCTCATGTGGCGCTGGCCTCGATCAGGTCCTGAACCGCGGCCGCCAGCGGTGCCACCACGCTGATGCCATTGGAGGCATGCGGCACGGTGTCGCAGGTCAGCACCCGCAGGGGGCCCGCCGCGAGGAGCGCGTCATAGGCATCGGCGGCAAAGAGCGCATGCACACCGATGCACACCGGCGGCGGCAATCCGACGCGGCGCACGCTCGCGATGGCCTGGATCATCGTGCGCGCGCTGGACACGATGTCGTCGATGAGCACGGGCTGGCGGCCTGCCAAGGCCGAGGTGTCGGGCAGGCTGACCTCCACGTCCTTGTCGCCCCGGCGAATCTTCTGCAGCACGGTAAACGGTGCATCGGCCCCCCGCGCGACTTCCTGGACCCATTGCTCGCTTTCGGCGTCGGGGCCGATCAGCACTGGGCGATCCACGTTCGCCGCGACCCAGGCCGCGATGACGGGCGCGGACTGCACGGCGCGCGTGGGCACCCGGTAAATCTCGCCAAGCGAGTGGTAGCGGTGCAGATGGGGGTCGACGGTGACGACACCATCGAACACCGTCGATACCAGCGCAGCGAACGTTCGGGACGTGATCGCTTCGCCCGTGTTGAAGCGCCGGTCCTGGCGCAGGTACGCCAGGTAGGGCGCTGCCAGCAGTACGCGTGTGGCACCGAGGTCGCGTGCAGCGTCTGCCGCGAACAGCAGGGGCAGCGCCTTGGCGTCGGGCTGTGCCAGGCTGGCCACGAGCACGACGGTGCGGCCCGTCACGTCGGCGTCCAGCCGCACCAGCGACTCGCCGTCCGGAAACCGGTGTAATTGAAGGGTGGCCCGCTCCGCACGCAACGCGCGGACGAGGCCGTCGGCGAAGGCCTCGTCGCCTGGCAGGTGAAAAATGAGTGGTTTCATGCGTGCTCTGAAATCTGGAAGATCGGTGGGCGCGCGCGGACGAACTCCAGGGCATAGGCCAGTTCGCCTGGTGCCTGGGCATGCAGCGTGAACAGCGGCTGTCCGGCTTCGACGCGATCGCCAAGGCGCGCGTGCACATCGATGCCGGCGGCCGGGGCGGTCGGCGCACCGGCGAGCTTGGCCGCCCGCGCGAGCAGGCGGTTGTCGATGCGGGTGACACGGCCCGTGGCCGGCGATTCGACGGTGTGCAGATGCGCCGCCATCGGGAGGCTTCGAAGGCCGCCCTGCTCAGAGCAGATTGCCTGGAACTTGGCCCAGGCCCGGCCATCGGCCAGCACCTCGGTGGCGAGCTTCAGGCCGCCGCCGGCCGGCGCCGCGCCGCCCATTTCGAGAATGTCCGCCGCCAGCCGCAGCGCCCGCTCCCGCAGGTCGGCCGGGGCCTCGGGTTTACCCTGCAGGACGGCCAGCACGTCGCGTGCTTCCAGTGCGGGGCCGATCCCGCGGCCGACCGGCTGTTCGCCGTCGGTGACGCGCAAGAACACCTGCAGGCCTATGGCGCCCCCCACCTCCTGCAGGCGCCGGCCGAGCGACGCCGCGGCGTGTGCGCTGCGCACTTTCGCGGTGGCGCCCACGGGCAGATCGATCAGCACATGGGTCGAACCCGCAGCGGCCTTCTTGGACAGGACCGAGGCCACGAGCTGCCCTTCGCTGTCGAGATCGAGTGGCCGCTCGACGCGGATAAGGATGTCGTCGGCGGGGCTGAGCCGGACCGAGCCGCCCCACACGATGCAGCCGCCCGTGCGCTCGACCACGCGTCGCATGCTCGGCACATCCAGGTTGACCGGTGCCAGCACCTCCATCGTGTCGGCCGTCCCGGCCGGTGAGGTGATGGCGCGCGAGGAGGTCTTGGGCATCATGAGGCCGCAGGCGGTCACGATGGGCACCACGAGCAGGGTCGTGCGATTCCCAGGCAGGCCGCCGACGCAGTGCTTGTCCACGACCAGCGGACGGCCCCAATCGATGCGGTCGCCGACGGCGATCATGGCTTTCGTGAGCGAGACCGTCTCCGCCAGGTCGAGGCGATCGCCCGCGCAGGCGGTGATGAAGGTGGCGAGGTGCAGGTCCGAGTAACGGCCCGCCGCGACGTCGGAGATGATCGCGCCGAACTCGGCGTCGCCAAGGGAGTTGCCGTAGACCTTGGCCCGGACATGGCTGAGCGAATCCAGCGGTGGCGCATGGGTGACCGCTACCGGCTCACCCGGCTGCGCACCCAGCGATGCCCATGCGGACTCGGACAGACCGGCAACGTTCTCGGCCAGCCAATCACCGTCGACGACACTGAGCGTCGCCACGATGCTTCGGCCGCCGGCCGTCAATTGCACGCGCGCCTGGGTCGTGAAGCCCTCCGATCGACAGACCGGGCAATCGCGCCGCATGTAGACCACAGGCTCCTGATAGGTGTCGATGCCCGTGCGCCACGCCTGCAGCCTGTTCCCGGCCTCCTTGGCGCGGCCGGCTTCATGCATTTGCGCTGTCATGCAAGCTCCACGGTCTGCAGGTAGTCGGGCACCGAGACCGCCCAGCCGAGTTCATGGTCGATCCGCGAGCGCAGCGCATCGGCCGCTTCGGGCTCGCCGTGCGTCACGAACGTGCGGCGCGGCGTCTGCGTGAAGCCGCGCAGCCACGTGATGATCTCGTCGGCATCGGCATGGGCGGAGAGGTTGTCGAGCGAGGCCACCTCGGCGCGAATCGGCACGTCTTCGCCATGGATGCGAACGGTGGACGCACCGTGCAGGATCGCCGCACCGCGGGTTCCACCCGCCTGGTAACCGGCAAACAGGATCGTGTTGCGCCGATCGGGTGCGAAGGACTTCAGGTGGTGAACCACCCGGCCACCCGTGGCCATGCCGCTGGCGGAGATGATCACCATCGGCCCGCGGCCGGCACTGAGCGCCTTGGACTCCTCGACCTTGTTGACGATCTTCGCGGCGTGGCACATGCCCTCGCACTCCTCGGGCGAGAGTCGATGCTCGTCACGGTGGGCGTGGTACAGCCGCGTGGCATCGATGGCCATCGGGCTGTCCAGGTACACCGGCAGGTGGTGGATGCGGCCCTGCTTCTTGAGCTGGTAGATGCCATACATCAGGCTTTGGGCGCGGCCTACCGCGAACGCGGGGATGACCACGACGCCGCCGCGGGCGGCGGTCCGATTGATCACAGTCTCCAGTTTTTCCAGCGCGCCAGTCTCTTCATGCTTGCGGTTGCCGTAGGTGGACTCCACCAGCAGGTAGTCCGCGCCCGGGACCTGCACCGGCGGGCGCAGCACCGGGTCGTTCGGGCGGCCGATGTCGCCGGAGAAGAGCACCGAGCGCTGCCCATCGCTGAGGTGCACGAAGGCGGAGCCGAGCATGTGCCCCGAGGGCTCCAGCCGGGCTGTGAGTCCGGGCAGAGCCTCGAAGGCCTCGGCGAACGGACGCGGGGAGAAAAGCTTCAGGCAGCGCTCGGCATCCTCCCGCGTGTACAGCGGCAGCGCGGGCTTATGCTTGGAGAAGCCGTAGCGGTTGGCGAACTTCGCCTCTTCTTCCTGCAAATGACCACTGTCGGTGAGCAGGATCTTGCATAGCTCATGCGTCGCGGACGTGCAATAGACCCGCCCGCGAAAACCCTGCCGCGCCAGCAGCGGCAGGTAGCCGCTGTGATCGATGTGGGCGTGGGTGAGCACGACAGCATCGATCGTCTTGGGCGCGACCGGCAGCGGCTCCCAATTGCGCAGCCGCAGCTGCTTAAAGCCCTGGAACAGGCCGCTGTCCACCAGGATGGTCGCGTCGCCATGGCGCAGGAGGTATTTCGAACCGGTCACGGTGCCCGTGGCACCCAGAAACTGAAGTTGCATGGAAAGTCTCCAAGGATGTTGTCGTTCAAAAAATGACTGGCCGATCGGGCAACTCGTTGCCGTCGCCCGCGCCCCGCGGAAAGTGCTGCATCAACAGATGGCTGACGGCGGCGATGCCTTCCATGGAACCGGCCTCAAAGCGCCCCTGCGCGAACTGGGCTTCCATGCGCTGGCACACACCTGACCACATGTCGGCACCGCAACAGGCATGGATGCCGCGATCGGCCACGACCTCCACCGCCCGATCGGCCAGCAGCACGTAGATGAGCACGCCGCTGTTATGCGCCGTGTCCCATACGCCCATACGGGCGAACAGATCCAGCGCTCGCTCGCGCGGCGACTGGTCTCGCCACAGCGGCGATCCGTCCAGCGCGCCCTCGACCACGAAGCGCAACTGGCCGCCATGCTGGGACTCTCCCGCACGGATGGCTTGCTCGATGGCGTCCAGAGTGCGCGGCGGGAAGGCGCGGCGTACCGCGCGGCCGGTGGTGGCGAGGTGGCGAAGAAGTCGTTGAATGTTCATCTCACCACCGTCCTGAGGCGCCACCGCCACCAAAGCCGCCGCCACCGCCGCGGAATCCTCCTCCGCCGCCGCCGAATCCGCCACCAGGCCCCCCACCACCCCGATGGCTCCCATGCATGCCGCTGTGGCCGCCCATGCCGATGCCTAGCAGCGTGACGAAGAATCCCGCCAATCCGGCCATCGCGGCTACCGCGAGGGTGCCCACCACCAGCCACGCCGCAGCACCCAATACCCCGGCTGTGACCACGGCGCCAGGGACCCGGCCGAGCGCGTTGCGCAGCAATCCGCCCAGCATCAAAGCCACGATGAACAGGAAGGGCCAGGCCTGGCCGATGTCGTTGGTCCGGCCTTGCCGCCGTGGATCCGCCGCAGGCAGGGCTTCGCCGTCGACGACGCGCATGATCTGTTCGGCGCCTGCCGCGATGCCACCGCCGAAATCGCCCTGGCGAAAGCGCGGCGTGATTACTTCGTCGATGATGCGCCGCGCCACCAGGTCGCTCAGCGCGCCCTCGATGCCGTAGCCAACCTCGATGCGCACGGCGCGATCTTCCTTGGCAACCAGCAGCAGTGCGCCATCGTCCACCTTGCGGCGGCCGAGCTTCCACTGCTCGACCACCCGCATGGCGTACTGCTCGACCGGTTCAGGCCGCGTGGAGCCGACCATCAGCACCGCGATCTGCACGCCCTTGCGTTCCTCGAAGGCACGAAGCTGCGCATCCAGCGAGGCGACCCGATCGGCGGCGAGCGTCCCCGTGAGGTCGGTGACACGCGCCTGCAGCGGCGGAATAGCGACCAGCTCCTGCGCGGACGCGACCACCAGGAACAGGCTCAGCAACAGCCAGACCAACATGCGGGCCAGGCGCAGGTGGGCGGCCGGGTACGGCACCGCTGTTCTCAGCGTGCTCATATCAGGGGCGCGCCGCCGGTGCCGAGGCGCCGAAGTTGACCTGGGGCGGCGTGGCCATCGCCTTCTCGTCGGCGACGGAGAAGTTCGGCTTGACGTCGTAGCTGAACACCTTGGCCGTGATGTTGGTCGGGAAGCTGCGCGTGAGGACGTTGTAGTCCTGCACCACCTTCACATAGCGCCCGCGGGCCACGGTGATGCGGTTCTCGGTGCCTTCAAGCTGCGCGCGCAGTTCCTGGAAGGCCTGGTTGGCTTTGAGCTGCGGGTAGTTCTCGCTCACGACCAGCAGCCTGCTCAGCGCGCCGGACAGCTCGCCCTGCACCGCCTGGAACTTCTGGAACGCCTCGGGGTTGTTGACGAGTTCCGGAGTAGCCTGAATCGAGGTGGCCTTGGCGCGCGCTTCGACGACCCGGGTCAGCGTCTCTTGTTCGAAGTTGGTCTCTCCTTTCACCGTCGCGACGATGTTCGGTATCAGATCTGCGCGCCGCTGGTACTGGTTCAGCACCTCGGACCAGGCAGACTTGGTCTGTTCGTCCAACCGCTGGAAGTCGTTGTAGCCGCATCCGCTCAGCGACAGGGCAAGCGCTGCGAGCAGGGTCGTCAGGATAAGTCTCATGGTTCGGTCTCCGTGGAGGAAGGTGAAGCTGTCAGCAGGGCCGGGTTCGCTGGCCACCACTGCCGGGGAATCAGCAAGAATGCGAGGGTGGCCACGAGCGGGATGGAGAGCCATGCGAAGCTGCTCTGCATGACGGTGCCGAACAGCCAGCCGGCGACTGCCGATCCAAGCGTCTGCCCGAAGCCGGCTGCTGCCGCTAGGCCGCCCATCGCGGTTCCGAGCCGCCGACGTGCGGAGCCTGCGGCGAGGTAGGCAACGGTCGGCAGCACGATACCGGTGCCCGCCGCTGTGAAACTGACGCCAACGTACATCCAGGTCTCGCTGCCATGGCGAGCCAGCACCGCGAGTCCCGCGATACCCAGGACCATGCCGGCAGCCAACATGCGACGGGGATCAGCGCGCTCAAGCAAGCCGGTGAAAAACAGGACCGCGTTGACGCCCAACATCACCAGGCTGCATGCGGCGAACATCCACGACACCTCGCGCGACGTGAGTTCGGGATGACGCTGGCCCTGCAGCACGATGCCGAGTTCAAAGCCGGCGAGCACGAACATGACCACGCCATTGAGCAGCCAGAGCGTGAAGGACCGGCTCTCGGGCGGGCCGTCGTCATCGCTCGGGCCCGCATCCAGAGTGCTGGACGGCGCGGGAAGCGTGGCGGCCAGGCCCAGCATCATCAACGCACCCAGCGCGGCCGAGAGTCCGATCACGAGCTTGGTCGATGACCCCTGCACGAGGGCGGCGAAGACGCCCAAGCCGGCAAGGCGATCCGCGACGGCGTTGAGGCCGGGTCCGAACAGGAACCCGAGCAGCGACATCGCGCCCAACCATGCGAAGCGCTTGGCGCGTATCGCCTGCGGCGTGTACTGCGCGACGAGCGCCGGCACCACGGGCACGACTGCGGCGACAAAGAAGCCCGCAGCGCCGCGCAGCGCATAGATGCCGACCACGCCCACAGATTCGGGGCGCAGCAGCGGAAGCAGGCTCGCCACATAGCCGACCAGCCCGACCAACAGCACGCGGGCGCGTCCCAGCCTGTCCGCCAGCACGCCCCACAGTGGCGCCCCCACAAGTATCCCGGCCGTGTAGATGCCGCTGAGGTAGCCGACATGGCGCGCGAGCACCGTTGGATCCGCGTCGCCCATCAGAGGGCGCAGCCAGTCGGGAATCAAGGGCATCAACGCGCCATACCCGGCCGAGACAACGAACACGGCCGCCGCCAGCCAGCCCAGCTGAACGACGCCCAGATCGTCCTGACGGGCCAGCCTGGCTTTGGACGGCGGCGATCTCATCGGGCGGCTCTCGACCATGGTGGCTCGCAGCACGGGCTCACGCGACCGCTTGAGCGGAGGCGCGCGACGTGACGCGCTTGATGCCCGGTAGACGCGTGCGTTTGAGCATCAGCGCATTGATGGCCACGATCGCGGAACTGCCAGACATCGACAACGCGGCAACCTCGGGCGACAGCGTGAAGGGGTACAACACCCCAGCCGCAAGCGGGAAGGCGACCACGTTGTAGCCCACGGCCCACCATAGGTTCTGGTGCATCTTGCGCAGCGTTGCGCGAGAGAGCTCGATGGCCCCGACGACGTCGTACGGGTCGCTTTTCATCAACACCACCTGGGCGCTTTCCATGGCGACATCCGTCCCGGCGCCGATCGCAAAACCGACGTCGGCCTGGGTCAGCGCTGGAGCGTCGTTGATGCCGTCGCCGACCATGCCCACCTTGTGGCCCTGCTGCTGCAACTCCTTGATCTTGGATGCCTTCTGGCCGGGCAGCACGTCCGCAAGGACGATGTCGATGCCCAGTTCCTTGCCGATGCGCTCGGCGGTCGCCTGGTTGTCGCCGGTCAGCATCGCGACCTTCACGCCCCGCGCCTGCAACTTGGAGATCGTCTCGCGCGAGGTCGGCCGGACGGCGTCCGCGATTGCGATGAGGCCGATCAGCCGGCCGCCGCGCGCGACATAGACCACCGTGCGCCCGCCGCCTTGCAGCCGCGTTGCCTCGCTGGCGAGGACGGTCAGGTCTACCTGCTCCGACTGCATCAGCAGCCGGTTCCCGAGCAGCACCCTCTCGCCCCCGATGGTGGCCCGTGCACCTTGCCCATCGATGTTGGTGAAGTTCTCGGTGACCTCCGTCGGCATGTCCCCCGCACGCTTGAGCACTGCGAGTGCAAGGGGGTGCTCGGAGAACTTCTCCACCGCGGCGGCCGTCGCCAGAAGCCGCGCCTCTTCGACACCGGGCGCGGCCACGATCTCGACGACATCGGGCTGCCCGAGTGTCAAGGTGCCGGTTTTGTCGAACACCACCACTGTCAGCTTGGTAGCGTTCTCCAGCGCGGCCGCGTTCTTGAAGAGGATGCCGTTCATCGCACCCAGGCCGGTCCCGACCATGATGGCCATCGGCGTGGCCAGGCCCAGCGCATCAGGGCATGCGATCACGAATACCGTGATGGTCAAGGTGAGTGCGAATAGCAGCGTCTGGCCCATCACCCAGTACCAGACGCTGAAGGTCAACAGGCCAATCACGATCGCCGCCAGCACCAGCCACTGCGACGCCTGGTCGGCCAGCAGCTGGCCGGGTGCCTTCGAGTTCTGGGCCTCCTGGACCAGCTTGACGATCTGGGCCAATGCCGTGTCCGCACCGACCTTCGTGGCCTTGTAGCGGAAGCTCCCGCTCTTGTTGATGCTGGCGCCCACGACGGTGCTGCCTACCACCTTCTTGACCGGCATCGACTCGCCGGTCAGCATCGACTCGTCTACCTGCGAGGCTCCTTCGACGATCTCGCCATCCACCGGGATTTTGTCGCCGGGCTTGATCACCACCAGTTCACCGGCCACGACCTCGGCGGTTGGCACCTTGGTCTCGACACCGTTGCGCACGACGGTGGCCATCGGTGGCGCGAGATCCATCAGCGCGCGAATCGCGTCGGACGCACCCGCGCGGGCGCGCATCTCTAACCAGTGGCCCAGCAGGATGAAAACCAGCAGCACTGACGCCGCTTCATAGAACACCTCACCCTCGTAGAAGAAGGTCGCTCCGACGCTGAACAGGTATCCCACGCCCACCGACAGCACGACCAGCGTGGCCATGTTGGCGACACCGTTGCGCAAAGCGCGCCACGCAGCGATGCAGAAAGGCCACCCGGGATAGAGGATTGCCGCGCTCGCAAAGATGAAAAGAAAGAGCTTGTTGTCCAGCCCGAACGGCGTCTGGAAGTCGCCGAACATCTTCCCCATCGGCGAATAGAGAAACACCGGAATCGAAAAGATCAGGGACACGAAGAACCGATTGCGCATGTCCCGGGCCATGTCCTGCATCGACCCAGACCCGTGCCCCATGTCGTGCATCATGTCGGCCATGGCGGGCTCGCCTGCGTGGCCCTGGTGCCCGACATGGGAGGCCGGCGAGGCGGCCGTCGTCGCAGTCGCTCCGGCTGCATGGGCGTGCCCCGAATGCACCGCGTGATCCTCCTGCTTCGCAGACACGGCGTGATCGGCGTGTCCGTCATGGCTCTGGCCCGCCGTACTGCCCGTGGCGGGATCACACACATGCTTAGGCGTCTGCTCGCCACTGCAGTGATAGCCGCACTCCACGATCCGGCGGCGCAGATCCTCGACACTGAGCTGCCGTTCGTCGAGATGGACCGTTGCGCTTCCCGCAACGTAGTTGACATCCGCGTGATGGACGCCGGGAAGCTGCAGCAACTTGCGACGTACTCCCTCCGCGCTCAGGCTCGATATGAGCCCTCCGACTTCAACGTTGATTGCCTTCATGGATGGTTCTTACTGTTGGTTCTGTTCGATGTGTCAACGTGCGAGTCGGCCGGAATCCAGGCAGTCCTGCGAGAACTCGAAGACGATCTCCCGGTCGGGCGCGATGAGCTTGTGCTTCTTGCCCGCGTAGTGGAGCCGCGAGAGGACGTCCCTGATCAGGTTGAGCCTGGCGACTCGCTTGTTGTCGGCGAGCACGACGGACCAGGGAGCGGCAGCGGTGTGCGTGCGTATGAACATCTCGTCGCGCGCACGCGTGTAGCCGTCCCAGTGCTTCAGCGCCACGGCGTCGACCGGACTTGATTTCCATTGCTTGAGCGGGTCTCGGCGGCGTTCACCGAGCCGGCGGGTCTGCTCTTTCTTCCCGATGTCGAGGTAATACTTCAGCAGCTTGATGCCGGAGTTGACCAGCATCTCCTCGAACTTCGGCACTGAGTTCATGAACTCCTCGTGCTGCTCAGCCGTGCAGAAACCCATCACCGGCTCCACGCCGGCGCGGTTGTACCAGCTACGGTTGAACACAACGAGTTCTTCGCCGACCGGTAGGTGCGGCACGTAGCGCTGGAAGTACCAACTGGTGCGGTCCCGATCGGAGGGTTTGCCGAGCGCGACGACCCGGGTTTCCCGCGGACTCAGGTGTTCGACGAGCCGCTTGATGCTGCCATCCTTGCCCGCACTGTCCCGTCCCTCCAAGAGGATGAGGATCCGGTCGCTGCACTTGATGAAATGGCGCTGCAGCTTCACGAGTTCTATCTGCAGCATGTGCAACTGCGCCTCATAGTCCTCGCGGCCGATCGAGCGTTCCGTTGCCTCGTCGCGCGACGGGTTGTGCGCGACATCGGTCACGTCCGCATGAGCCTTTTTCGTCGCGCCTGTCGCGGCCTTCTTGTTCTTTGCCATGGGGTTCTCCGTTACGCCTGCTCGTTCCAGGCAGCATTGATCCGCGAGTGCTCCGGCATGCCCTCGAAGCTCGGCGCCACTAGAGCCGAAGTCCCAGGGGCGCTCGAACCCGCAGGATGATGGGCCTGATGGTCGTCTTGCGCGAATGAAAACAAACTGACGAGGGCGGCGCCGAAGACGACCGCGATGGAGCGCACGAATGTCATTTCTTTCTCCTTTAGCCGCTGGCTTTTGTCGTCTGGTCGAGCCAAGTGGCGCTTCCAGAAGACAAATCCCATATGAGAACTCCGTAGCCGGGTACAGAGTCAAGGCGTACGAGACGCGTGCGGGACATAGCCGGCACAGCGCTCACAGGAGGGGCTATAACGCGAGACGTGCAAACAGCAGCCAAGCAGGCGGCTGTGGGTGAGCCCGCTGGGGGCTCCTCAATAGGATGGCTCGCAGAGCCAGCGCCGGGGCCGGTTCCCAGGCAGTATAGGAAGGGGGCGGAAGCCCAATAAGGTCGAACGCAAAGGTCGGCGTCTTCTGAATTGCCGACTGGTTGACCTCTCCGCAAAGTTTCAGGCAAGGTGCCTTCGACGGGTCCTGGCTCCCCTCTTCATGCTTTTCGTGGGCGCCCTCATGACCCCCATGGGAGTGGCCATTGCCGTGTTCATACCCTGACGCATAGTGGTGCGGCTCCGGGGACTCCAACAGGCAGGCATTCGCCATCCCGGCCGCAAGCGCAAACAACCATACCCCCAGCACCATCCACGCGATGGCACGAATCCTACGAGGGTTGAGATGTGTGCGCATGTGCGGCCTATATAGCCAATAACAGCAATCCTATGCTTAGGCAAGCTGCTAGATCTTGATCTTAATCAAATGGAGACAGGGGTCAACTACGCGGTACAGCGTTATCCTGCCATGGCTATGAAGAAAACGGTAGATCCCTCGATGAACGAAGGCCCGGGCGATTGGATGACGGTCGGCAGACTGGCCAAAGTCGCTGGCGTCGGTGTAGAGACGATTCGCTACTACCAGGGTCGCGGGCTTTTGCCGGTCCCGAAAGCCGCAGGCAGTTTCCGGCGTTACCCCGCTTCAATGGTTCAGCGGATCGGCTTTATCAAGCGGGCGCAGAGCCTGGGCTTCTCGTTGGATGAGGTGGGATCGCTGCTAGACCTGGAGGACGGACGGAATCGCCGGGCCATCCAGACGGTGACGCAGCGACGCCTTGAGCAAATCGATGAGAAGGTCGGGGATCTGGAGCGCATGCGAGGTGCACTGCGTGACATGCTCGCGCGGTGCGAGGAGACGGGGCAGGCGTTTCCCTGCCCCATCATCGCTGCACTTGTTGGCACGCCTGCGGACCCACAACCACCTATCAATCGCTTGCGATAGCTCGCTGGAGCCACATCGCTGGAGGGTGCGCGTAAGCCAGGGGCTGCCCAATGGCACCCGGACTGCTGCCGTGATAGGCGCGTATCCTTGAGGTAGATTCTCCGTCCTCCGTGTTTACCCCCCGCGCAGGTCCACCAACTTGCGCTCCAGTTCGCGCCGCTCCCTGATAAAAATGTCATCGGGCTGTCTAGATTCTGTTGGGGTGCGCTCCCTACGATGAACACATCTCCTCAACGCCCAAGCAAGGCATGAGAGATGCAAGCTTTATTCACCATCGCTAGGAGCTTCAACCATGATCCAAAAACGCCTCTCCCTTTCTTCCATGATTGCCGCCGCGGCCGCAGTGGTTACCCTGGGCCTTCCAGGGATTGCTTCGGCAGCGTACGAGCATCCCGCCAACAACGAAAAGGGCGTCATCGTTCACCCGGAACACTTCAAGAGCGAGAAGACGCGAGAGCAAGTCATCGCCGAAACTAAGGCTGCTATGCAGCAAGGACGACTTTCTTACGGCCAAAGCAACTTCCCGATCCGCACTCCTGATGCGGCAGGTCCAGGCAAGACGCGTGAGCAAGTAATCAACGAATTGCGGAGCGAGTCCCCTGAAGAACGCGACGCGCGTCTGCGTCTCTACTACCGGGGTTGATTGCCAGTTGGGGTTGCAGCGGGTTTCCGGGGAGGCCGAGGAATCTAAACAGGCGGCGTGGCAACTGCGGAAAAAACCTTCGACGTTGGCACAGAAACCCCGGGATCTGTCAAAAACAGAAAAAAGCGTGCCCTTGCGCTTCGCGTACCGCTGTTGGCGCAGTCAGCCGGCAGCCCTGTGCCTCGCTGATTCATACGTTCGGTTTTCCTATCCAAGGAGTTCATCATGAAATACTTGCTCATCGCTCTCGTTGGCGCCACGACCCTTGGCTTCAGTCTCTCGGCCAGTGCCGCTCCAGACCAAGAAAAGGTCTGCCCTCCCAAGAAACTCGTATTGCAGCTCGACCATGGCCCGCGCGCACAGACGACGCCATACCTGAACCAATTGCGCAAGGCGCGTTATGAGGCCGAAGTCAAGGCCTGCAAAGATGGCGCAAAAGCCGCCAAAGAAACCTGTGCCCCGTAACTTTTGAGATGGGATTGGTCGCTGCGTGCATCTGGTGGGAGTTGGTCCTCGCCCATGCGACGTGACCATCTGCATTTTGCCAGGCCAGAAGCCACGCATCATCGTCTGACCATTCTTGCAGCAACCCAAATGATTCACTTCGTTGGGCGGCCCACCCTCCTACCGGCTCCTATGATCAGGCGCCGTTGGGCTCCAAGTCTATGGAGAATAGCAGCTCCTGCATCCGTCGGCGCTCCTCAGGAGTAGGCCATGCTGCATCTCCTGGCGCAGCCTCCAATTTGAACCGCCCCTCTCGGTCGAAGCGAACAAACCCATAGGTCTCGTTGACCACAGCACCCGGCACCCCATCGGCCCGAAGCCGTACATACCAGTCCGCTAGGCGCAGAGTTTGGTCCGCAAATATCGGTGCCAAGGCCTGGCCCCTGGCAAGCGCCACATACAGCACATGCGGCAACGCGTGCACCTCGCCCGCCTCGTCGAGCAGGAACACATAGGACGCGTGTTCACCATCCGAGTCGCACATTCCGCGGCCGGAGCCATCCACGGTGGTGTAGACGGGGGCAAAGCCACTGCCCGGCTGGCGGAAGTTCGTGGTTTGTCCCTGATACACGCGTGCAGCAACCCACTGAACGTCGCCGGCATAGGCGTAGGCGCGCAAATCGAATTTCATGGACTGCAGTCCCTCCGTATTCGCAATGACGCGTTCGCCCGGAGGCACGAGGGCCTGTGCTACATAGGCTCCCGTCATGATCTCCTGCCAGACCCGGCGCGTGAGTTTGTCACCTCGGTACGCGGCGCGGCTACCGAAGCCCGCCGCGGGTTTGAAGAACAGGCTACGACGAGCCGCCCACAGCCGGTCACCATGTGCCTCATCGACCACTTCGGTGCGCGGCACGTTCGCCAGCAGCACCTTCCTGTCGTCGTCAGCAACGCCCAGCTCCCGCAGCGCACCATCGTCACTGAACAAGGCCAGTCGCCGCTTGTCGGCGTATAGCGCGTGCGCCGTCGGATGGGGCGTGAGAACCGCTGCCTGTTCCAGCCAAGCCTGTCGCAGCACGGCGTTGGCAGGCAGATCCAGATAAAAATCTGTGACACGGTTGTAAACCACGTCGATGGCGAGTTCGCCGTGCCAGAGCCTGCCGTGACGGCACGCCAGCTCGGAGGGATCGACAATGATGGCCTGCAGTCCATGGCGCTCAAACAGCTGCCGGAACAGCAGGAACTCTGGATACAGGTATTGCTGCTGCGGCGCTTCGTCCACGATAGCGATCGAGACCAACGGCCGTGAGTGACCGGCCAGCCGCCACTCACGGCGGAACATGTCCACCAGCCGCTGCTCGAACGTTGTGACGCCTGCTCGGCCGGGCACCATTGCATGCACAGCCTGACAGCAGCTGCGCTGAGCACGGGCCAGCACCGCATTCAGCATCGCACCACCAGCGTTCGTGTTGATTTCGATCAAACCGAGACGGTCTTGGTCCAGATGGAAGTCATAGCCGAAGAACACGCCCTGGGAGCCACCGGTGCCGTCCCGCGCAATGGCGGGGGCATCCGCCAAGACCTGCTCCCGGTAGGCCGGGAGTGCCACCACTGCCTCGATGGCTTGCACGACGCGGGCCATTCGTTCGAGAGGAGGCCGCGCCACGAAGACCGGCTGCGCAGCAAACAGGTAGGGGCATCGGTCGCGCACTAGCTGCGACAAGCTCGGAGAGCCCAACTCGGCATCGAGCGCAGCCGCCAGCGCCGCAGGATCCAGGCTCAGACAGAAGCAGTCGCGGTTGAGCCGCTCAAAGGAGGTCAACTCGCAGTTTGATGTGTTGTGCATTGAGAGAGGGGTCAGAGCAGTTGGTGAAACAAGTAAAGCGCCTCCTTTTAGACCCTGTCCCACGCTCCGCGTCGACGCCAAGGGCCAGCGTCCATGGCTCAAACTTCACGGCTCCAGACTGGGTCGGATGGATGCGAATCCGTTCCCGAAGCACGCTGCCTTCGAAGTTCAAACTGTTTGACCAGCGCGTAGAGCGCCGGAATCACAGCCAGCGTGAGCACGGTCGAAGAAATCATGCCACCGACCATCGGTGCGGCAATGCGACTCATCACTTCCGAGCCGGTGCCGGTCCCCCACATGATGGGCAGCAGGCCCGCCATGATGGCAACGACTGTCATCATTTTGGGACGAACCCGCTCGACGGCGCCCTCCATGACGGCCTCGTAAAGGTCACCAACTCCTGGCTCTTTCCCTTCAGAGCGGCGTTTTTCCTTGATCTCTTCCCAGGCGTGGTCCAGGTAGATCAGCATGACAACCCCGGTTTCAGCGGCCACACCAGCCAGGGCAATGAAGCCCACAGCAACTGCGACAGAGAGGTTGTAGCCAAGCCACCACATCAGCCAGACGCCGCCAACCAACGCGAACGGCACCGACAGCATGACGATCAAAGTCTCCGTCAGTCGCCTGAAGTTCAGGTACAGCAGCAGGAAAATGAGCAACAGCGTTACTGGCACAACGAGTTTCATTTTCTCGATGGCACGCTCCATAGACTCAAACTGACCGCTCCATGTGGCGTAGTAGCCGGGCGGGAACTTGACCTGGTCATTCACTGCTTTGCGCGCCTCGGCGACGTAGCCACCGATGTCACGCTCACGGATGTCCACAAAAATGTAGGCAGATAGCAACGCATTTTCGGTACGGATGCCAGGGGCGCCCTTGGCCACCTCCACGCGGGCAACCTGGCCCAGCGGAATCATGGCTCCATCCATGGTCGGCACCAGCACTTCGCGGGCGATCTGCTGCGGGTCAGACCGCAATTCGCGTGGGTAGCGAACCGTAACGCCAAAACGCTCTCGCCCTTCCACCGTGGTGGTCACCATGTCACCGCCGAGCGCCGTACCAATGACCTCCTGCAGATCACCCACCGCCAGACCGTAGCGTGCCAGTTGGGCGCGGTCGGGCTCGATGTTCAGGTAGAAGCCGCCTGTGATCCGCTCCGCGAATGCCGAGGCGGTGCCGGGCACGGATTTCACTACGGTCTCGATCTCCCGCGCCAGGCGTTCCATTTCGTTCAAGTCCTTGCCAAAGACCTTGATACCAATGGGTGTGCGGATACCGGTGGACAGCATGTCGATGCGCGCCTTGATGGGCATGGTCCAGGCATTGGAGACGCCAGGAAACTGCAGCGCCTTGTCCATCTCGGCGATCAATTTGTCGATGGTCATGCCAGATCGCCACGCTGACTCCGGCTTGAGGTTGATGACCGTCTCGAACATCTCGGTCGGTGCTGGGTCGGTGGCCGTGTTGGCCCGTCCTGCCTTACCGTAGACCGATTCAACCTCCGGAAAACTCTTGATGATCTTGTTTTGCGTCTGAAGCAACTCGGCGGCCTTGGTTATCGACATGCCCGGCAGCGAAGCAGGCATGTAGAGCAAAGTGCCTTCATTGAGAGTCGGCATGAACTCGGACCCCAGCTTGCTGGCCGGATAGAACGACACCCCAAGCACGACCAGGGCAATGGCAATGGTCACCTTCTTCCAGCGCATCACGCCAGCGATGATGGGTCGGTAGACCCAGATCAGGAACCGGTTCACCGGGTTACGGGACTCCGGCATGATGCGTCCGCGAATGAAAATCATCATGAGCACCGGCACCAGCGTCACCGACAACAGCGCCGCTCCTGCCATAGAAAACGTCTTAGTGAACGCCAGCGGTGAGAACAAGCGCCCCTCCTGTGATTCGAGCGTGAACACGGGCAGAAACGACACGGTGATGATCAGCAGCGAGAAGAACAGTGCCGGGCCAACCTCTTTGCAGGCGGCGATCATGGCCTCGACCCGCTGCTTGCTGTTGTGCTCGGGTGGGAGCCGCTCCAGGTGTTTATGGGCGTTCTCGATCATGACGATGGCCGCATCCACCATGGCACCGATCGCAATGGCGATACCGCCTAGACTCATCAGGTTGGAATTCATACCCAGCAAGCGCATCGCGATGAATGAGATCAGCACCCCTACGGGCAACATCAAGATAGCCACGAGGGCTGAACGGATGTGCATGAGAAAGACCATGCAGACCAAGGCAACGATCAGGCTCTCCTCAATCAGCGTTCGCTTGAGCGTATCGATGGCCCGATGAATCAGGTCAGATCGGTCGTAAACAGCCTGGATGCTGACGCCCTGCGGCAGCCCTGCCGAAACTTCGGTAATTTTCTCCTTCAGGTTATGGATGACTTCCAGGGCGTTTTGGCCATAGCGGGCCATGGCGATGCCCGAGACCACCTCCCCCTCCCCGTTGAGTTCGGTCAGGCCGCGCCGTTCATCGGGAGCGAGTTCAACGCGAGCGATGTCTCGAATCAATACTGGTGTGCCTTTTTCGGCCTTGACGACCAGGTTCTCAATGTCCGCCGCGCCGCGCAGATAGCCCTTTCCGCGCACCATGTACTCTGTCTCGGCCATCTCCACCACACGGCCGCCGACGTCACGATTGGAGTCGCGCACGACCTGTGACACTTTGGCCAAAGGAATGCCGTAGGCCCGCAGCTTCACCGGGTCGACGGTGATCTGGTAGGTCTGGACAAAGCCACCGACGGATGCCACCTCAGCGACGCCATGCGCCTTGGTCAGCTGGTAGCGCAGGTACCAATCCTGCAAAGTTCTCAACTCGGCCAGCGTCCGGTCCTTGGCGATCAAAGCGTACTGGTAGACCCAACCCACACCGGTGGCATCAGGGCCAATTTGGGGCGTGACCCCCTTGGGCATTCGACTGGATGCGAAATTGAGGTATTCCAGCACGCGCGAACGCGCCCAATAGATGTCTGTGTCATCCTCAAAGATGATGTAGACGAAGGACGCTCCAAAGAACGAAAAGCCGCGCACCACCTTGGACTTGGGTACCGACAGCATGGCGGTGGTCAAGGGATAGGTGACCTGATCCTCAACCACCTGGGGCGCTTGTCCAGGGTATTCGGTGTAGACGATGACCTGCACGTCGGACAAGTCCGGCAGGGCGTCCAAAGGCGTTCGCAACACCGCGAATACCCCTGCGACAATGACAAACAGCGTGGCCAGGAGCACCAGGAAGCTGTTTCTTCCTGACCAGTCAATGATCTTCGCGAGCATGTTGTTCCCTTAAGATCAGTTATGGCCGGCGTGCGGAGTGGCCGCCGCTTTGCCCATGGGTTTCACGGAGGTGACCACCCATTCACCCTGTCCACGCTCAACGAACTCGAAGACCACCGCTGCGCCAGGTTGCAAGCCCGCCATCAGCCCATTGTTGGAGACCTTGAACTCCATGGACATTGCAGGCCATTTGAGGGAGGGTATGGGACCATGGGCAATGGTCACCGTGCCGGCCTTCGCATCAGACTCCTCCACCCTGCCCTCACCTTGGTGCCCGACGGAGGCAGCGGGCTTGCTCGCATCAGGGGTGCCTTGTGCTTCCGACTTAGCTCCATGTGAGGAGTGCCCAAAGCCGCCCACGGCCGCCTTGAGGTTGGCTTCTGCATCGATCAGGAAATTGGCAGCGATGACCACCTGCTCACCCTCGCGAACGCCCTCGGTGACTTCAATGCGGTCGTCGCTGCGTGCGCCCACTTTGACATCGCGGGGTTCGAATCGTCCCTCCTTGAGCTGCACCAGGACGATCTGGCGCGTGCCGCTGTCAATCACGGCCGAAGTCGGCACCGTCAAAACCGCCCCCTTGCTGGCGGTCGGAAGTTCCACCTGGGCAAACATGCCAGGCTTGAGCAAGCCACCCGTGTTTGACAAGTCCACGCGCACCTGCACCGTTCGGGTTTCAGGCTTCAGGGTGGGATACACATAGCTGACTGTCCCCTGGAACACCTTGTCTGGGTAGGCATTGATTTGCACCTTGGCCTTGCCCCCCGACTTGACCAAGCCGATGTCTTGCTCGAAGACATCGGCGATGACCCAGACCGAGGACAGGTTGGCGACTTGGTAGAGCATTTCGCCCGGCATGAATCGCATACCTTGGATGGCCTTCTTGTCGGTGATGATCCCTGCCACTGGTGAGCGAAATGTCAGCGTGCGGCGTGCGTCGCCGGATTTGGCCAAGGTCTTGACCTGCTCGTCCGAGATATCCCAATTGCGAAGCCGCGCCAGGCTGGAGTCGGCCAGCTCACGCATGCCACGCTGTGTCTCACCAGAGGCATCCTTCAACGCATCGACACCCTGTGCCGCGATGGCGTACTCGCGCTGGGCAGACACCAGTTCGGGGCTATAGACCTCGAAGAGAGGCTGCCCCTTGCTCACCGCCTGTCCGGTGACGTTGGCATGCAGACGCTCAACATAGCCCTCGAATTTGGCAGCGATGGTGAAGGTCTGGCGCTCGTCTGGTTCGATGCGTCCGGCGGCACGCACCACCTTGTCCAGAGAGCGCAGACTCACCGCCTCGGTGCGAACGCCGAGTTTCTGAATCTTTTCGGTGCTGATGCGAATTTGATTGGAGTTGGTTTCTGCTTCTTCCTGCTCGCCCTCGTAGACCGCGATGTAGTCCATCCCCATTGGATCTTTTTTCGGTGTGGGAGATGTGTCGGGCAGCCCCATCGGGTTACGGTAAAAAAGTACCTTGCGCTCCTTCTTGGTAGGACCGGCAGAGGCGCCCTGCGACGCAGTCTGGTCACCACTGCGGGCTTCTGATTGGCGCTGTCCCATCCAATAGCCACCACCCGCCGCCAACCCTGCGGCGACGATAGCCAGGAATACGCCGGCCTTGAAACCTGTTGTCATTGTTCTTCTCCCACGATGCGTTCAATTTCGGTAAGCCGCTTCTGCGCTTCCACGCCGGCTTTGATCTGATTCAGTTTGGACTGACGAATCTGGCGCTGCGCGTCCAGCAAGGTCGCAAAATCCACCTTGCCCGTCTGGTACCCAGCCAGCGCAGAGCGGAAGGTCAACTCCGACTGCGGCAAGAGACTTTCGGTCGTTAACGCCAGAGAGCGCCGGGCGGACTCAAAACCTGCCACGTTGGCGTAAAGGTCTGCCAGGACTTGATTCGTGACGACTTCCTGGCGTGAGCGTGCAGCGGCCAACATGGCCTCGGACTCCCGCTCCTGGGCGCGCCGCGAATCTTGCTGCAGGGGAATATTCAACTCGACCATCAGCTCCCACTCTTTGATCGAGCCTCGGTACTGAATCGGAGAGATACCGACGTTGAAGTCGGGATAGCGGTTCTTGTAGGTCAGCTCGCGGTTCTTCTCGGCCGCCCTGATCTGGGACTCTTCCGTGCGCAGCAGCGGATTGTTCATCCGGGCGCGCCCTTCCAGCGCTGCGAAGCTGACTTGCTCCGGCGACGGCAAGGCGCGGATCTGCTCGGGTGCAGCCAAAATCTCCGAGGTCGGACGCCCCACGAGCGCATTCAACTTGGACTGGAGTTGGCGACGCTCAGCGTCCAGTGCAATCAGTTCGTTGCGCATGGTGGACTGCTCCACCTGCGCACGGATCACATCCTGTTGCGCAGCAAGCCCGCCCGCATAGCGGACCTGCGCGACTTTTTCCAATCGCGCCATCAGGTCGAGAATTTCCCGCGACAAGCGTTCGTTCTGGTCCAGATAATAGAGCTCGGCATAAGTCGTCTTGATCTTGGCAGCCAGTTCAACCCAGGCGCCTGCTGCACGGCTTCTCGCAGCTTGTGCTTGTGACTCAGCCACCTCACGCTTCAGACCGCGTTTGCCCATCCAGGGAAAATCCTGCATCAGCACGTAGCGGGTGCTTCCGACGCGCCCTGGCAATAGCGTGGGGTTTTGTTCTCCCATGCGCGTGATGTCACGCAATTCGGTTCGAATTTTCGGATCCGGCAAGGCGCCCGCAGGCGCGACGCGCTCTGCTGCCGCATCCGCATCAAAACGCATGCTGGCGATTTCTGGGTTTCTATCCCTGGCCGCTTGCAGCAACCCTTCGACACTCGATCCCAGCTTGGCCTCCTGCGCGTGAACCATCGAGCTCAGCGCCAGAGACACCACGACTACCCCCAACGACAGACGATTCCTCATAGGCATCATGACCGCCCCTTGGGTGCACGCAAGGCGGCATTCAACCGGTCAATTACTTCGGCCCAGTCCGCATCTTCCAGAAGCTCTTCGCGCAACAGAGTCGCCTGAGCTGGCGTCCAGAATGGGGCATCGGCCAGCAGCACATCGGCCGGCAGTGGAGAGTGGGCCTCCAAGAACTCCCCAATGCCTGCTGCATCCATGCGCAGGCCGAGCTGGGCAAACAGTTCAGAGAATCGATGAAATGACTTTTCCATAGCGGTGATCCCTATTGTTCAAACACAAAAAATTCTGAAGACGTGGCCAGTGGACGCTCACGAAAACGTCACGCTCAGCGCCAATACGGCAGCTCCGGACGCCATCGCACCCAGGTAGCCGAAAACAACCGATTTACCGACCTGCGCGCCGCCTGTCGTCCAGGCGATGCCGACCTTTGCCACCATGTTTGCCAATGTCGCGAGACCGAGCGCCGTGACGGTGGCGCCCGTGGACAATCCACCGGCACCATGCAGCCGAGCGACCGAGATCAAGATCGCATCCACGTCGGCAAGGCCTGAAACCGCCGACAGCACATAGAGGCCGCTGGTGTCCAGCCACTGCTTTGCCGCGGGCACCAGGACGCTCATGACAGCGAGCAGCACACCAAAACCGAGCGCGGTGCCAAGGTCGAATGGCGCCATCGCGCCGACAGCGCCCTCCCCCACTACAGTGCGGTCCAACTTGCGCCACCCCCATAGCGCAATACACAGCAGTGCCACGCCAGTGACCACCAGGGCGCTGCCGAAGGTGGACAGCAGCGCCGGCTGGATGACACCCAGCAGAACGACCATGCGAAAAAACATGACGCCACAGGATGCCAACGTGCCGGCTACCGCCGCGCCTGTCAGCGAAGGCTGCTCGCGTGCGTAGCGAGCCAAAGCCAACGTGGTTGCGGTGGAAGATGCCAGTCCTCCCAGGATACCGGTCCACAGCACACCCCTTTGCGCGCCGGTGATCCGCATGGCAAAGTGACCCGTCAACGACAGGCCCGCAATCAGGATGACTGCCCACCACAGCTGGTACGGATTGAGCGCGGCATAGGGCCCGAGGCCCGTATTGGGCAGATAAGGCAGGATGACCATGGACAACACCAGCAGTTGCAGCGATGCAGTCAATTCGCGGTGATCGATCAAACGCAACCAACCGTGCAAGGTCGGCTTGAGGTCCAGCAACACAGCGCCAACCACTGCTGCCGACAACGCCAAGGTGATGTTGCCGTGTGCCGCAAAGGCACCTAGGACCATAGTGAGCAGCATTGCCACCGGGGTAGTGGCACTCAGGTTGCCCGACAGTTTGGCGTTACGGGCGTAGGACACCGTCAGCAGCAGGGCGAGTCCGAGCAGCGCACCCAGCAAAGGCCACGCGCCGAACTCTGGCTGCAGATGCCCAAGCACGCCACCGAGCAGTCCGGTCAGCGCAAAGGTGCGCAGGCCTGCGACACGTCCACCCTCCGGCAATTCGCGGTCGTGCCAGCCGCGCTCCAGGCCAATCACCAGACCGACAGCAAGCGCGGCAACCAAGCCCGCAGCGCCCGGGGGGAGTTCGTAGCCGTTCATCGATGCGCTCCGTTGGCGGCCTGCGTCGCCGCAGGCACGATCTTGCGCATGAAGGGCGCAACGACCACGGGACAGGTATCACGCGAGTCGACATTGAACAGCGCCACCACTTCGGGCCAATCCACGTTCAGCATAAATTCCTCACGTTGCATCAGACCCTCGGTCACTGCATTTCAGGTTGTTGTACTTTGCGTTGGCATCCGCCTACCTTGTGTGAATGCGTGTTATGTATTTTGCGAGCGCAAGGCTGACGGAAAGATGTTTCAAAAATTACATTTCTGTCATGCGCTTCTTGGGGGCGTGGCATACCGGCCACCGATGAAGGTTGGCGCGTTTGATGGCTTCATGGGCCGGCGCTGCGGTGTTGCAGAAATACCTGTAAAGGCAACAAAAGGCTGGCGCTGGCTGGTTCTACATTTTTGTGTACCGTACGTACCGGTGTAGGCGACGGGCCCCACTCAAGGCGTCACGCTGATGCCGTTGGGTGCCTTACCGACAGGAACGGTTTTCGTTACCTTGCGATCTTTCACGTCAAGCATGGAAACCGAATTGGCGTAGATGTTCGTCACATAGGCGTACCGCCCTTCACGATCAACGACGACGCCATGGGCACCAGCGCCAGTTACGACTGTCTTGACGACCTTGAAAGTCTCCAGGTCAATCATGCTGACGGTCTTGCCCGGCATCTTGCGCGTACCCTGGTTGGCCACCAGGAGCGTGCGCGAGTCAGGTGTGGCGTACAACTGGATCGGCACCGTTCCTACCGCAACCTTGCGAATCACCTTGCGCGTTGCAGGGTCGATCACGGCAATGGCGTTTTCGCCGGACAACGAGGCAAAGGCCAAGCGACCGTCCGGTGTGAAGCCAGTCTGGGCCGGACCTTTGCCGGTCGGCACCTGCGCAACCTCCTTCTGGCTGGCGGTGTCGATGACCGATACCGTGCCACCCTTGAGATTGGCGACGTAGACCTCCTTGCCATCCGGACTGAACCGAAGACCATGGGGAAACTGACCAACTGGAATCGTCGCCACGTGGCTCCGCGCTGCTGTGTCGATCACAGTGACCGTGTTGTCACCCCCATTGGTGACATAGGCCAGGCGACCGTCTGGTGACACCACCACATGGGCCGGGTGCATACCCACCGGCACCTTGGCGACGACCGTGTTGGTCGCGGTGTCGATGGCCCAGATCGCGCCCGGTTTTCCCATCGCACCGTGGTCGCCTTGGGCCATGCCCTTGTGCGCAGAAACGTCGGCTGCCTGGTCAGGCTCGCCGTTATTGGTCAACCATGCGAGCTTGCCGTCGGGCGACACTTGCACGTTGTGAGGCATCTTACCGACGCGCACGTTCGTCAGCGTTTTCAACGATGCCGCATCAAGGACGCTGACCGTGTCAGCGCCTTCATTGGCCACATATACCTGGTCGGCAGCCAAAGTGGTTCCAGACCAGGCCAGCAGACCGATCTGGACCGCTGCCGAAAGCCAGTTGCATTTTCTTATCATCATGATCAATCCTTGTTGGGAAATGGCCCCGAGAACAGGGTTATGTCCGCTTTGAGCGTCCGGTATTACCGTCACCGTTTTTTCCATCATGTCCAGGACGCATAAAACTAGTCAGGGCGTTGAAACATCAGACGAAACGCTTGCTCAACCGCAGCGTCGCGGCCTTCACGCAGTCGTCCCAGCGCATGAGTTACTTGTTCTGCAGCTTCACGCTCACGCTCGATCAATGGGTGATGCTGCGCAAGCGGCTGTCGGCTCCTGGCGAGGGGTTCGGCCAACAGACTGACCCCTTTCATCCACGGATTAAGTGTTTCTGAAAACAAATACCTACTGCTGCGCATTGGATGGAGCCACTTGAGCACTTCGGCGGTCCAGGGCGTGGACAACGCTTGCGCCCAGGGACTGACGAATGCGCGGTAAAGCGCCTCGTTGAATGTCGAGACCTGTTTCACGCGCTCAAAAGCTTCTTGCGGGTAATCCGTTTTCAGGTCTTCAACCTGACGGGATTCAAAGCGAATGCTGTAAGTGGGCTTATGGCAGTCCGGGTTCCCGGACGGGTTGTCGATCTTCATCTCATAGAGGCCCGGTGCCAGCGCCTCAATCTCAGCCAGGCTCTCCAGGATCGCCCGGTGCTCCAGACGAGCCACCCCAGCAGAGACAAAAATGCCTAGATGGCCGACATGCCGGTTCGTGAGGTAAACGATTCGCTGCCCTGCCCGCTTGAGATCCTCGGTGTCACTATAGACAGCGGGGATCCACCCAAGCGCCTGGTGCGGTGGCGTGATGTTGTCGCCGTAAGATGCAAAGATGACGATTGGATTCTTGATCCGCCTCAGGTCAGCAGTACAACCCAAGCAAATCTGGAAAACACCCTGCTCAAGCTGGTTGCCGATGAACAAATTCTCAACGATCGCGAGAATCTCTTCTCGGCTCAGGAAATAAAAACCGTTCCACCAGCGTTCGAACTCCAGAAAGCGCGCCTGCTCGCTGTCAACGTTGGTGAAGAGTTGGGCGTACTTCTCCCAAATGGCCTTTTCGGGCTTGAGGTTCTCGAAATTCTGCGCTAGCCAGGCCCCGTCAAACCGGCCATTGCCCAGGTCGGCCGTCAGATGCGCCAACCAGCTGCCGCCAAGGAGACCTCCGGAAAGACGCATCGGATTGACACCGGACTCGCCCGCCCAATACGACAAAGGTGAGCCATTGAGCACCACCGGTCCGACCAGACCGGCGCAGTCTGCGGACAGCAGCGTCACCGCCCACCCGGCCTGGCAGTTGCCATAAAGAACAGGAGGATTGCCAGGATGGCGTAATGCGACCTCTTCGACGAAACGCCGCAGCACATGCAACACGTCTGCCAAGGTCTGCCCCAAAGCCGGCTCTGGAAAGAAAATCACGAAATAAACCGGATGGCCTTCGCGCATGGCCATCCCGACTTCGGAGTCGCGCTTGAAGCCGCCAATGCCGGGGCCATGCCCGGCGCGTGGATCGACGATGATGACCGGCGGTTTGTCAGAGTCGACGCAGTCTTCCCAGCAATGCCCGTCGATTTCCGTGATGCGCAGCAGTGCATAGTTGACGGACCGTTCGAAGCTGCGCGCGTCCAACAGCGTTTCATACTTGAAGTCCAGAAGCGGCGGCAATCCGGCTCGCTCGTGCTCCAGCATGTTGTTCGCGCGCTGGCGAAGCGTGTCCCAGAACAGAATGGTGCGTTCGAAGAAGTCGCGCTGGTAATCGAAATAGTCCTGCGCCGAAGGTGCTTCAGCTGCTCTTTTCATGCCACTAGACGCATCCTGTGGCGCAGGCTTCAACAACTCCTCGGAATGATCCAAGACGGTCGGTGGTAGATCCTTTGTCTGGCGGTGCGTCCATTGCACCGCTGCTTCCTTACCCACCGCCGTGGTGCGTTGAGAGGTCCGAGGCTTTTGTGGTGACGTGGGGATTTTCATCATTCCTCCGAACTACGGGGTCATTTTTTTCCGCGCCGTAAACGCAGAGCATTGAAAATCACCGAGGCCGAGCTCAGACTCATGGCCAGCGCCGCGATCAGCGGGGACAACAACCACCCAGTGAATGGGTACAGCACGCCTGCCGCAATCGGCACCCCAATGCCGTTGTAAACGAATGCGAACAGGAGGTTCTGGCGCATGTTTCGGACGGTGTCGATAGAGATGTCGCGTGCGGCGGTGATGCCGCGCAAATCGCCTTTGACCAGCGTGATCTGGCCGCTGTTCATGGCCACATCGGTCCCCGTGCCCATGGCCACGCCGACATCGGCCTTTGCCAACGCAGGCGCATCGTTGATGCCATCGCCGGCCATGGCGACAATGTGGCCCTCTTTCTGGAGCCGTTCCACGAGCGCCAGCTTGTCTGCGGGCTTGACTTCGCCATGCACCTCGTCGATGCCCAGTTTTGCACTCACGGCCTTGGCGGTGGTCAGACCATCGCCAGTTGCCATCACGATGCGCAAACCGCTGGCGTGCAAAGTCTTAATGGCTTCCAAGGTGGTGGCCTTGATGGGATCGGTCACGGCCAGGATGCCAGCCAGTTGTCTGTCCACGGCCAGATGCATCACGCTGGCGCCTTCACTGCGCAGACGCTCGCCATCTACCTTGAGCGCATCAGTGGCCACGCCCTCCTGCTGCATCAATGCGGTGTTGCCCAGCACCAGATGCTTCCCATCGACGATGCCGCGCACGCCAATGCCGCTGCCGGATTCGAAATCTAGCGGCTTGATCAGTTCCAGGCCCTTGGCGCGTGCTGCGCTGACGATGGCCTCTGCCAAAGGATGCTCGCTGCCTTGGTCCAAACTGGCCGCAAGGCGCAGTACTTCGTCCGCTGTATAGCCGGGTGCGGCAACTGCGGTGTCGAAAGCGGGCTTACCTTCGGTCAAAGTTCCTGTCTTGTCCACTATCAGCGTGTCCACCTCGCGCATTTTCTCGATGGCGCCAGCATCGCGGAACAGCACCCCCTGTGTCGCGGCACGCCCTGTGGCCACCATCACCGACATCGGCGTGGCCAGCCCCAGCGCACAGGGGCAAGCGATGATCAGCACGGCCACTGCGTTGATCAAGCCAAACACCCAGCTAGGTTCCGGACCGAACCAACCCCAGACAAAGAAGGTGGCAATGGCGATGAGCACCACCACGACCACAAATTTGCCTGCCACCACATCCGCCATGCGCTGCATGGGCGCCTTCGAGCGCTGGGCATTGGCCACCATCTGAACAATCTGCGACAGCATGGTGGCCGCACCGACTTTTTCGGAGCGCATCACCAAGGCGCCACTGGTGTTCATCGTGGCGCCAATCACATTGTCACCAAGCCGTTTGGTCACCGGCACAGGCTCGCCAGTAAGCATGGATTCATCGACCGCACTGCTGCCTTCGGTCACAACGCCGTCGACCGGCACTTTCTCGCCGGGACGAATGCGCAGCAGATCCCCGACGTGAACATGGTTCAGCGGCACGTCCTCTTCGCTGCCATCCGCATTGATGCGGCGAGCGGTCTTGGGTGCCAAACCGAGCAGCGCCTTGATCGCCGCAGAAGTTTGCGAACGGGCCTTCAACTCGATGATCTGGCCCAGCATGGTCAGCGAGATGATGACCACTGCCGCCTCATAGTAAACAGCCACGCGACCCATGGAAATGAATGAATCTGGGAACACGCCCGGCGCCACGGTAGCCACGAGGCTGTAGAGAAAGGCCGCGCCCGTTCCCAGAGCGATCAAGGTCCACATGTTGGGGCTGCGATGGACAAGAGACTGCCAACCGCGTACGAAGAAGGGCCAACCCGTCCACAACACGACGGGTAAGGACAGCGCCAGTTCGACCCAGGTTTGAACGTTCATGTCAAACCACCCGAGACGATGGCCGAACATTGCAAGAACAGTAACGATGACTGTGAATGGCAGTGTCCACCAGAAGCGATGCTGAAAATCCTTTAACTCATGGTTGTCTTCCTCGTCCAGAGGAATGATTGGCTCCAATGTCATGCCGCACTTGGGACAGATTCCAGGATGATCCTGCCGCACCTCGGGGTGCATAGGGCAGGTGTAGATGGTGCCGGCCGGCTCTGGCGCGGTGTCCTCGGGTGCAGTAGATACAAGGTATTGCAGTGGGTTCGCTGCGAACTTGCCTTGGCACTTGGCGCTACAGAAATAGTAGGGCCGCCCTTCGTGCGTCAATTTGTGTTCAGAATGCTCCGTAACGGTCATGCCGCACACCGGATCCTTTAGATCCTTTGGCGAGGCTGGCTCGGCAGGGGGGTGACTGCCGTGATGGTGGTGTGCATGCATGTCCATTGCTTATTCCTTGTTGTTGTTGGTGCGCCGTTGCGGCTGCGCATGGTTGCCGTGCCCACCATGGCCGCCGTGGCCGTGCATCAGGTGCATTAGCGGACAGGCGAGGAGCAACAGGTAGGGCCAATAGCCCAAAACATGACCCCAGTGCTCTCGCAGCAGGTAAAAACCGGCGATCAAGGCAGCCGTAGCCAGCGCCATGCCGGCTGGGCGGCGCCAGAACGAAGGCGAATGAGAGTCGTTGTCAGGCTGATCCATGGCGTTGCTCCTTCAGAGTGGCCAACAAAAGTGCGGGGCTCGAAGTCGCCCGGCCAGACAATCCGAAATCAAATGCCGTGGCCGTTATCGGCAACCACAGCCTCCCGTGCCGCCGCCGTGGCAGCCCGAGGCTTTAGGCTGCGAGGTTCCAGTAGAAATGGCCGCATCTGTGGCCAGCTTTGCGGGGTAGCCCGCATCGGTTAAGGCCCTCAGCAAAGGAGCGCTGCCCTGCGCCAGCTCCCCACTCACCCGGACACGGCCAGACGGGAGATCGACCTCTACCCCGCGAACCCCCGGCAGCGGCTGCAATGCCTGCGTGACGTGCTTGACGCATGAGCCACAGCTCATGCCCTCAACTTGCAGATCAATCGTTTTCATATTTCAAACTCCCAAAAATGAAACGTGTACCGCCGGCGGGAAAATCCAGATCATTTTTTTGACACCGAGTCAGTCGTCGACTGGGCCTTGCCAATGCGAGGGATAAACCGGGGTGTTCGCTGGGCGTAGGTGTCGTACGCAGCACCGAATTGCCTGCGCATTTCGTTCTCTTCGGTGATGGCCAGACGCCCGTACATCAAGAGCAAGACAGGGAACATGACCAAGGTCAGCAACGTGGGCCACTGCAGCAGGAAGCCCAGCAGAATCATCACGAAAGCCACGTACTGCGGATGGCGAATGCGTGCGTAGGGGCCTGCCGTAGCGAGCGACTGGTGACGCTGAGCGTGGTACAGCACATTCCACGCGGTGGACAGCAGGTAGAAACCAAAGCCCAGAAAAACGTAGCTGGCGATGTGCAGCACGCCAAAATGCGGGTCGCCCTTTTCGCCCAAGAGGGTAGACCACAGGTGACCCGATGTGTGAGAGAGCAGATCCAGATTAGGGAACTTGGTTTGCAGCCAGCCCGACAGCAGATAAATCGTCAACGGGAAGCCATACATCTCCACGAACAAGGCAACGATGAAGGCTGCAAATGCGCCAAACGTCCTCCAGTCACGTGCCGTCGCTGGCTTGAAAAAGCTGAACGCAAACATGATGAAGATCGCTGAATTGATGATGACCAGCGACCACAGGCCATAAGCGGATTCGGTATGGTTCATCGTGAATCCCCTTCATTGCGTGATTCGGTAGTTTTCTTGGCATCAGGCTTGCTCTGGCCATGTCCGCCATGTCCGCCATGTCCGCCATGTCCGCCGTGCATGAAGATATGCATCAGCGGGCAGGCGAGGAGCAGGAGAAAAGGCAGTGCCCCGACGACATGCGCGAGGTGTTCGGTCAACAGGAAATATGCCGCCACGCCGCCTATCACCACGAGGCCGATGGCATAGCGAGAACTCCAGAAGCTGGGGGGCGACTCGTGCCCGTCGTGTTGATGGTTCATGGTGACTTCCAATTCGGTGGATGCGTTACTTGGTCATCGAGGCAGGCAGACGGTCCAGCATCATCTGCATCATGGACTCCATCATTTCCATGCGCTTTTCCATCATCTGTTGACGCTCGGCCATGTTGGTGGGCATGCCCTTGCCACCTTGCATGCCACCCATGCCCTGCATGCCTGCGCCCATCTGCTGCATCATTCCCATACCGTCCTGCATCAGCTTCATGTGCTCGTCCATGAGCGTCTGCCGCTCTTCCGGCGTTTTGGCCGCCATCATCTTTTCGTGCATCGCTTGCATGGCTTTCATGTGCTCGTCCATCTTGGCCATTCCAGCCATCTGTCCCGCACCCGTTGGCTTCGCGGCCGCCTTCATTTGGGTGGGTGCAGGCGATGTGCTTCCTGCAGGGTGATGGGCCTTGTGCTCATCGGCGGTTTGCGCCACCACGCTCAGTGAGAGCGACGCGACACAGATACCAACCAGGGTATGGCGAATTTTTGACATAGTGCTCTCCTTCTTCCGGTGAAAAACCGTCGCAGTCAGCATTCAAACCCCCTGACCGCCACGACACAGCACGCCCGAGCAGCGTGTTCTTACTGAGCGGGCTGAATGTCAGTGACAACCATCTTCCCGCCCTCGTTGACGACCATGAACTTGACCTTGTCGCCGGGCTTCACCGTGCCCAGCAGACTCTTGTCTTTTGCGGAGAACACCATAGTCATGCCGGGCATGTCCATGTGCTTTATTTCTCCGTGCTTGATGGTGACCTTGCCAGTGGCCTGATCGACCTTCTTGATCTCGCCGTCGGTCATGGATGCCGATGCTTGGGACATATCCATCTTGCCGTGGTCCATCATGGTCTGGGCGAAACTGCCCATGGGCATGAATGTGCCCATGGCAAGAGCGGAGATGGCAAGAATGTTCTTGATGGTGTTCATGATTTCCTCACGACTGAGAGCAAAAAGAGTGGGTTGTTTCTCGGCCACTTTGACGACGCCTTTGGGCCAGTGTTACCTTGCTGGACTCGCCGCGACGAATGACCGATCTCATGAAAGAGATTCTGAAGAGCAAACCTGTCAGGAAACTGTGCGCCGGATTACAAATTTGTTATCTTCATGTCGGGATCGCCGAAACTCGTCAAACTCACGTCTACGCCAGATAGCGGAGAGTGACCATGAAGATATTGATCGTCGAAGATGAGCCTAAAACCGGTGAATACCTTCGCCAGGGATTGAGCGAGGCCGGATTTGTGGCCGACCTGGCTCAAAACGGTAGCGATGGGCTGCACCTGGCACTCCAAGGTGAGTACGACCTGGTGATCCTGGATGTCATGCTGCCCGGACTGGATGGCTGGCAGGTGCTGCAGTCCCTGCGCAATCGTGGCTTGCAGATGCCTGTGCTGTACCTGACGGCCCGGGACCAGGTGGAAGATCGGGTCAAAGGGTTGGAATTGGGCGCTGATGACTACCTGGTCAAGCCCTTTTCATTCGCCGAGTTGCTGGCCCGTGTACGGACAATCTTGCGCCGGGGCCGAGGAGGCACCGAAACCAACACATTGCGCGTGGCTGACCTGGAACTTGATCTGCTGCGCCGACGGGTCTCGCGGGGTGGCCGCCGCATTGACCTGACAGCCAAAGAATTTGGTTTGCTGGAGTTGCTGTTGCGCAGGCATGGAGAAGTGCTTCCTCGCTCGCTGATTGCCTCCCAGGTGTGGGACATGAACTTCGACAGCGACACCAACGTGATCGAAGTGGCGATGCGCCGCTTGCGCCTAAAGATCGACGAAGGCCAGGACGTCAAGTTGAACCGCCCCGGCTTTCAAGGAGGCCGATTGGTTTAAGTTGACACCTCTGTCGAGGTGTCGCTGACGGCGAGTTGCCTCCAGTAGTTTGCCTCAGCTTCTGCCGGAGGGATGCCCCCAATCGGCGTGAGCAGTCGGACGTGATTGAACCAGTGCACCCACTGCAGGGTGGCCAGCTCCACGGATTCCCTGGTCTTCCAGGGTCCCCGGCGGTGAATCAGCTCGGCCTTGTACAGCCCGTTGATGGTCTCGGCCAGTGCGTTGTCGTAGCTGTCACCCCGGCTGCCCACTGATGGCTGGATACCCGCCTGGTCCAAGCGTTCGGTGTAGCGTATGGAAACGTATTGACTGCCCCTGTCGGAATGGTGCGTCAAGGCATGGGCTGCTGGCTGGCGGTCATACAGCGCCTGCTCCAGCGCATCCAGCACGAAGTCCGTTTGCATGCTGCGGCTGACCCGCCAGCCCACGATGCGCCGGGCGTACACGTCCACCACGAAGGCCACGTACAACCAGCCCTGCCAGGTGGAGACGTAGGTGAAGTCCGACACCCACAGCTCGTTGGGCCGGCTGGCCTTGAATTGCCGGTTGACGTGGTCCAGCGGGCACGGTGCCGATGTGTCCGGCGTGGTGGTGCGCACTGTCTTGCCACGGCGTGCTCCTTGCAAGCCCATGGCACGCATCAGGCGCTCGACCGTGCAGCGCGCCACTGCGATGCCCTCGCGGTTCATCTGCAGCCAGACCTTATCGGCCCCGTAGACCTGCCAGTTGGCGTGCCACACGCGCTGGATGTCGGCTTTCAAACCCTCGTCACGCTGGACGCGTTGACTGCGCAGTTGCGGGTTGCGTTGCCGGGCTGCGTGGCGCCAGTAACACGACGGGGCCATCTGCAGCACCCGGCAGATGGGCTCGACCCCGTAGTCATCACGGTGGCGGTCGATGTAGTTCTTCAAGACTTCAATCGGCGGTCGAGCTCCGCCTGCGCGAAAAACGCGCTGGCCGTCTTCAGGATGTCGTTGGCCCGGCGCAGCTCTTTGACCTCACGCTCCAGTTCCTTGATGCGCTGGGCGTCTGCCGTGGTGGTGCCGGGGCGCTGGCCGCTGTCGACCTCGGCCTTCTTGACCCAGTCATTCAAGGTCTGCGGCACGCAGCCAATCTTGGGCGCAATCGATTCAATGGCTGCCCACAGCGACGGGTAGTCGGCTCGGTGCTCCTGCACCATGCGAACGGCGCGCTCGCGGACTTCCGGGGAGAACTTCGGTGACTTGTTCATGGCTCCATCTTCTCAAGAGTTGGTGCCTCCTCGAAATCCGGGGCTGTTCACAGGTCCCTGCGACCTTGCCTTTCAGGAACGTGAACCGTGGTGGTGTCAGCCGATGCATTCGCGTCGCGGTCGTGGCAAGTTGAGGCAGCACTTGGGCTCCGGGCGCCTTCTCCATCGCACCAACAAATCGCACAACGTCTTGAGTGACCTTCGCCGCGAGGTCCTCTGGCGACGAGAAAGAATTCACCACGTGTGCTGTCTTGAGCTGCCCCTTGAACGCGAGTAACTTCTCTGCGCCGGCGCCAGTGTCAACAAATTTTGGAAGCACAGGGTGGTGCTCCTCGTCGATCAGGTACATCAGCGTTGGCAGCCGAATGGCTTGCGCTTCCTCGTATTCGAGCTGAGTCATCGACTTCCCATCGTTAGGGTCGACGAAACCGTACCGCATGCCAATGATGCCGACGAAGATGTTCGAGGCGCGGACCAGTCGGAGGCACTCGGCCTTGGGCGTGTCAGGAAGTGCCCCGAAGAACTCCATCGCCTTGAAGGTAAGCTCCAATCGGGCAATGGCATCGCGCACAAGACGCCGGTGCACCTCAAGATCGATGAACGTGCTGCTGACGAATATCGTCTGCTTCATATGCTCACGTGCACAAGGCCGCTCGCACTGCGGGCCAATTTACCGACTTCAAGAACACGATGGCGTGCAGGACCATGAAAATCCAAGGCACCAGTGACTCGACGTGAGATAACGGCCGATAGAGTATCGGGTTCGTTCCACGATCAACATACTTCCATTCGGCGTCATACGGGCGAATCGGCAGCCGCTTCTCAATCTCATGCACCACGGCCCATTTGGCGGTGTTCAGGTTCCGGTACGACGTAATGATCACGTACCAGAGGTATGTCAGTGCGACCCCTGCGAGCGCTATGAGCCAATGATGCTCATTCGTGTCCTTGACTGTGAGGTACCCGACGAAACCAAGGATTGCTGTGTTCACTGCCAGGAAATACTGATTCGCCGTCGTTCTTCGCTGGCTGATGCGATCAGCCATTTCCACATACAGTTTGTACTGATCGAGCAGGTGGCTGTACCATTTCTCGTTGTGCGGGTACTCGGCGCCATCCTTAATCGGGATTTCGTTCCATAGCGTTTCTAGATCAATCTGTGGCATTAGCGACCGCCATGGATCAAGGTCTTGAGATTCTCCCAAGTCCAGTTATACATTTTCTCGTTCTCAGCGCCTCTCGGGCGTGTGCACTCAGCATCCCTATAGCCTTTCAACAGGAACAGCGGTTTGCCGAGCTGCTTGGCGATCAAATACTCTATCGATACACCCTTTGCGGTGTGAGTCTTGGTGCCGCACAGCACACAGACCACGTCAGCGCGGCTGATCCTTCCCTTGACCTTGTCCTGCCAGTCGCCGGTCAGGTGCTCCTTGACCGAGGCATCCGTTACCTCGAACGGCGTGTCCTCGTGCTTCGACTGCCCGATCAGGAATGTCTTAAGGGTCTCGTCGTTGTCGTAGTCAAAGCTGACGAACAGGCGTTTCCTAGTCGGCATGCCAGTCTCCTCTCAGGGGGATTCGTTTTACAGGTTGGGGCTTCAAAAGGTGGTCCGATTTTCTGGCATTTCTTCGAAATCGAGTAATGCAAAGTTGCACTTGAGCTACCCAACCAACGGGAGACCGCCATGGCGAACCTGACCCGAGTACGGCGTGCCATAAAACTGATCGAGAAGCTGCGTAGCTTGAGTGCCCCCGCTAACGGCGACACGATTTCTGACTCGTACTCCGAAGCAACACGATGCTGATCGAGGGTTCAACGACCGGTTCCGGCAAGAGCAGCCACTCAAGCAGCGCACCCGACTGACCGCAACCAGCCTGAACCAGACGTCGGCCCGCATCGCGTGGATGGCGACAGTTGGCCGATTGAAGCCAGTTGAGTGGGCGTGCCGTTCAGGTGTTCACATCCCAGGACTCTGTTCAGGATAGGTGGAATACGCAGCGAGTTTATAAATGAACTGTGCGCGCTTCAGTCTACGCATGCCCGCAACGCAACGCAACGCAACACGACGCAACGCTCAGTTTTCGCCCTCCGCGCCATCATCGTCCAATACCTCGTCAGCGGCGGCATCGGCGTATGCTTGCGGAGGTTTTTTGCGCGGATCCGCGTCAAACTGGAGATATGGTGCCAACGCTGCTTCCAGCGCGCAGTCGTTTCTCACAGCCCGCGCTCAAGGGTGCAGACACTATTTTGACTAGCAAAAGCCCAGCCTGCAAAGTCAAGGTTCTTTGCCGGTATTCGCTTTGCGCGCAATGGGCGCTGTCCGATTCGGTATAGCCTTCGGTGGGGTGGCAGCCTCCGAATTTAAAGCGGGCCCGCATTGCCTCGCAAGCCATTGTCTTTGCGCATCGCTCAATCCTGCATCTTTCAGGTTCAGATAGCTGACAAGCGGACTGAGGTTTGCCTGCTTGCTGACAACATCACCACCCGCTTCTCCCCTGGTTCCCCCTCCCTCGGCCGGACCAGCATCCTGGGCAGGCTGTTGACCGGATTCTTTCGGCTCACTCGGCACAAATGGGGTGACGGACGGCCAAGATCTGACTTCGGATTTAGCCACCTGGATGCGCTGGTAGCGCAGATGGCCCACACTGCCGCCAAGTCGGCCCTTCTCGATCTCGGCAGGCCAGATCGGCCACCTCCCATCGTCCCCAAATGATGCCAACTCAAACACCATGGGAGCGCCAATACGGGACTTCAGAATGACTGGGCATGCCCAACCCAGCTTCTTGTCAGCATCCAATTGACATATCTGCTGTCCACGTGCGCTCTTGTTGAAGGTCTCGCATCCTTCGGGCGTCAACACCACACCAACGGGTATTTCCCCAAGTCCCAGAGTACGCACAACTGCCACGGGAATGGCCATCCATGCTGAAGTCAGCATCGTCAGAATCAAAACCGCGGCGGCGCCCGAGGCGATAAATGCTGGGATTTGAGCTTTCTGGGGAATCCTCACAACCACCATGTTCAAGAGAATGCTGATGACACCCCAACCACCCAGCCCGGCGGCGAACTTCAAGCTGTCGACGTTACTCTGCCGGGTCAGTGCTTCATAGGTCACAAATGCCATCATGGCCGAAACAAGCCATATGAATCCGCTCGCAAGGTAGGCGACGTACTCTTCCCAGGTCTCGGGCTCCTTGCGCCGCGCCGCAGCATTGCCATTCTCCAATATCGATTTCGCACCGCCTTCTGACGGTGATTTGCATTGCGCTCCGCTTTCGACTCCTGGTTCTGCCTCAAAGACACTTTTGTTCTGCTGCTGATACCAGCACCCCAACGCGGGGACGAAAAAAGAGAGAGCCAGCGTGAACCAAATCCAACAGGTGGTCGACAGAGTTTTCTCAGAGATGACAGAAACCACCACCGCGGCAATAAAAATGCCGCCCGGCGCAGCCAGGAACATTAGGCTCCGGAGGCTCGCCAAATGAGGTACATACGATGCCAGAGACCGCGTTACAACCCCTGCGGCGATCGTAGAGCCCCCCAGCGTGAAAATCACCAGCAACCCTATCACTGCAACTGCTGCTACTGTGGCGGTCGCTCCCGCCAAGTCCAGGTCGGGCATCGAACCCAGATGCGTGAAAAATGCCAGCAGGATCAGTCCTCCATAGACCGATACCGCGAGGCTGAAAGCCTTGAAAGGATGCTCTTTCAGGCGCGCCAACCACCAGACCTCAGCAGGCTTGGTGGCGGTCTCCAGCTGTTTGCCCGAGAGTTGGGCAGATGCTTGATATTGACGGCCCTCTTGCGAGGATGAGCCGCCTGGAGTCTTCAATGGAGCCTCTTCTGTCGGTTTCTGCGTTCCTTCTGTGGAAGGAACAGATGAGGATTGATCGTTCAACGAAGAGTCCGGGGTATATCTGGTCATGGTTGCTGTATGTTTCTTTGTCTTCATCCACGTCCGGCTGGCCCGCAGAACGGGGGCCAGGCGTCAGCAGTCATCCGGTGGCAGCCTTGAAAACAGCCTGGGCAGCATGCATGAGCTACGGATGCAGCACACCCAGCCTGGACCACGGAAAACCGCTCGGTACTGTAGGGCTTCCTGAACTGGCGCAGTTGCACTGCGGTCAGCGGGCCGTGGTCGGCTTCGTCTCATCGCAGGCGAGGCAACGCCAGCGGCAGGCGATCTAGGACACAATACCGCCGCCTTTCCATCGCCAACCGCCTTTATGCCCGTCCAGTTCACCATGCTCTTTCTCCTGGATGCCACTCACGACAGCTTGGTCAAAATCGCGCTGGCGCACCCGGATCTGTCCGATGACTAGCGGCACGAGCTCTGGATTGAAGCGAATTGGATTACCGGGCGGAAACGTTTACCTTGTGCGCGATCTTCGACTCGAGTGCGCTGCGATCGGCAGCCACAAACGTCACATGACCCTCGCACACCAGTTCATGAGAATCATGGGCGCGCACATTGAATGTCACGCTTCGGGGTCCCAATCGCTCAACCCATCCCGACAGACGAATCTCTGCGCCAGGAGGTATAGGTCCACGGTGTTCCAAGTGAATGCTGCGGCCCACGACAACCTCTCGTTCGTGGTCAACGTGCCGCTGCATTTCCTTGATGCAGATAGATTCGACGACGGCCACGAGATACCCCGTAGCGATGCACTCAATGAGCGTCTCAGCGTAACCACGCCCATGCGGCAACTGCGTGAACAACGAGCGGGCGGTTTGATGGGACGGAACGACATAGACCTCGTCGAAGGAGATCTGGCTGATGCTCTCATGGTTCATGGATCGGGATGGCTCGCGCCAGCGTGGATGATGACCAGAGCAATATCCCCGGCAATGCCCACACCAGTCCACGAAAAATCCTGCCCGAATTTCGAGCATTTCGCGATCAGGCCTTATCGGCGAACAGAAAGCCGGTCGCACTCCGACCGAAAGGCACATCCACTGCATGCATTTGGCGAACGCGCATAAGTCGGCTCAATACGTCCCTCCAGGATCGCTTCGCGGCGACGCACAAGGGCGACAATTTCCTCGACCCCCAGCAATTTCACACTCTGCGAACTGCGTGCGTGCCTGCCCGTCGGGCTTGCGAAGCTCACGAAGGCTTGTGGCTCGACGACCTCCCCGGTCTGTGCCTCGATCACCAATTTCTGCACCGACAGTTGGATTCGGTCAGTTTCATGAACACGAGCTGCCAGACGCGTCTTGAGTTCGACCAGTACCAACATGCCATTGGCACGACGGTACACACGATCGACCCTGGCAACGAGCCGCAAGGGGTGCCGCATGCGAAAGAGCCTCTCCATATAGGCCAGCTCGGCACCGACCAGCCCTCGCGGTCGGGAGGCCCGTTCGCCAGACCTATGGCGTCCCATCCATAGCCGCGCCAGCCACAGGACGAACGCAACGAAACCGGCGAGCACATACATGGCACACCATGTCATGGCAGCCCCCTGTCGCCCATCGCCTTCGCACACCAGGCAACCACGATGCGCAGTACGCATCGCACCCCGATCACTATCCCAGGCGATCGCGCCATGATGCGGCAGCCCATTGGTGCAACCCGGTAGTACGCCGCAACCAGGGCTCTCCCCCAGCACTGGCGCAAGAGCACCGCATCGCGGTACGCGCGAAGCACCTGCGTCTCCGATGCATCCGGGCCAAACACGAAGGTCGCCACGAAACACCGGCGATCCGCCGTCGCTGCCACGCCCTCTTCCCAGTACCGCTGGTGAGCCACCTGCCCTCGGGCCATGGCCTTTCGCTGCTTCGGGGTAGCCCGCTCCCCATGGAGATGGGCCAGCTGCACTCGCTTCTCGCAGAAGCCCATCTCGGCCAAATCCTTCGCGGCCACCTCGCCATGACGCCCCATTCCTTGTCTTGGCATTTGCACCTCACTCAGCCAGGCTCGGCCCGAACACATCGTTGGTCACGCCTGCGGAAGCCAGCACCTCGCGGCCCGCCGATGCCAGCACAGGGCGAGCACCATCGACGGCAAAGATTCCGTACTGCACCAGCAAGCCGTCGTAGGCCAGCACGCGCAGCCGGTTGACCCGCTTGCCACCTTTCGGAAATCGCACCAGCTCGTCATACAGCCGCGGGTTGTCCGCACGCGCCAGCTCGAACACCAGCCGAACCGGCTTGGAATCCTGTTGTGTGTTCCCGTTCATGCGATCTCCCCTGCCCCGCGGTCGCGGCCGGGAGCTATCGCGCTGGCGGCATAGTTCTGCCCGGCGAGCTGGAATCCGCGGACATTGGCGAACATCGGCTCCTTGACCTCGTGGATCCGGTGCTTCGGGAATGCCGCCTTCACCGCCTTCTTGAACAAGAAGGCACCACCGCCCACCAGAATGATGTTCTGCAGGCTCTCCGGCGTCTCGATCCACTGGCGCATCGTCGACACCGCTTGCTGCGCAACGCTCTCGGCCAGAGGCAAGTGCCGACCCATGTCGTAGGGTTTCTGGAAGATCACAGGCGACTTGCCGGAGCGCAAGGCCAGGTCGATGGCGTCGTAGTCGCGGTACGGTGAGCCGACATCCTTGGAGATCTCGGCTGCCAGCAGCCGCAGCACGTCCGACATGCCACGGTTGATCGAATGCGACTGCTTCTGCACTAGGCGCATGCCACGCGTGACCAACCAATCGAAGGTGCGAGAGCCAGGGTCGATCACCAGGCTCTGCTCGGTTCCGATGGTTGCCATCTTCTTGTGCTCGGCCGCGTAGTGGACCAAGGCACCCTGCGGTTGGGCAACGGCCATCGCCTTAGCGACGGTGACGGTCTTCCCGCCGCCTATCTGATGTTCTCCAGCCATGGTCTTTTCCAGCGCCGATTTCTTCAGCGAGAAGAGCGCCACCGGTAACCCGACGATCAGCAGATCGATGTGGGACACCTTCATCATGCTGAGCGCGCCGCGCAGCAGGGCCATGTATTCCGGTGACTCGGTGTACTCGTCGTGCAGCTGTTTGGCACGGAAGGTGTCGGCCGCCAGGCCGACGTCGGGTCCGACCTCGTAGAACAGCGGCCCGACCGGAATGCAGACGGTTTTGCGCCGTTCGCTGGCTGGCCAGTGAGGCGTCTCTCCGCTAGACGGATAGGCGACGGACGGAAAGCTGGCGCAGCGGATTTCGTTTCCCACGACGCCAGTGACGAATTTGGTGTTGCCGGACCCGACATCCACCGCTCGGACGATCAATTCCATGTGAGTGCTCCAAGTAAAGAACCATGTCGATCAGCATCGGCACGCCGATGCCTCCACGCCACGCGCAATCCGCTCGGAATGCCCCGCATTTCGGCATCAGGCTCTCTGTGCCGTCATCCGGGTGGAACGACAGCGACGATGCACTGACACCTGTCGCTGGCCTCTTCCTTCAAGACTTGCCCGTGTGTCACCACGGTCTCACTGCTTTGGCACTCGTCAACCCCGAACGCAAGCCACTGCCCCATTCAGCGGTGCTTGTCCCACACCCGCCTTGAGCGCCCCGTGTTGGACCAGAGGCAGGCGGTTCGCCTGTCAAGCCCGCATGCAGCCTCGCTCTGCCGCCCTGCGGGACACTAAATGGCCCCTATCAGGCCGTCGCGTCGGCGCAAGCGCCACCGGCAACCCAGGTTTCATGCCGTCGCATTGCCACGCCTGCATTGACCTGCAAGCCCCTTTCGTCATCCACTACAGGTTCCCGAGGGCCAACCTTGGCCCGCTCCATCAAGGAGCAGAAGGCGTCGCAGTCGTTACCTGCCCTTCAAGCCCCGGTCCTGAACCGGGGTGGCCGTCGCCCCCGAGGCGACCGCCCCGAGGTTCTCTTTCGTAGTGCATCTGCCTATGACCTTCGCCAGCCCTGTGGCTGGGCGCTCCCAGAAGCGCGTCAAGGCCATCGATCTCCCGACTTGGCACCCGATGCCGGCTCCCGATCCCGCCATTACTGAGCACGCGTGTTTCACGCCGCAAGCGGTTGTGCTTGCCCCCGAAGGGGCTCCCCGCTTGTCCCCGCTCAAACGCTCGACACCGCCCTGGACTTTCGCTCAGGGGCGGACCCATGCGCGCGGATGGCGCTGCGAATTCCAGGATTGATCCACCAGATAGCGCGAGACCTGATCTCGGCGCCGATGCGACTGTTTGCCCTCGAGGCAGCAGTGCGTCACCAGCCTCCGCCGTTGCAGAAATGCATATGCGGAGCCGGATCACACGTTTTCATTTTTAAGACCGACCGAGCTGGCCCTGCACGCGCATGTGGCTGGCGCAACCCCTGGGTCGGTGGCGCATGCCGTGGTCGCGTGCGCCGCCGTGATGAATCGACCTCCCGCACCAGCGGCTGACGGAATCCGTCGCTGGTGCCGACCTTCCCGGATTCCTGCCAGTGCGCCGTTCGGGCGGCGTGTTGTCCCCTTTGATTTGGAAAGCACCATGACGAACCCTTCCACTCAGTCAACCAATCCCATCAGCGCGAGGCGCATACCCGGCACAGATCGGCCGCGCCGGCAAGCCTGGATAGACAAAACACCCCAGGAAATCCTCGCCCGACTGCGGCCCGGCCATGCCGATCCCATGCGCGTGCTGGAGACACTGATCGAGCTGTTCAACACCCGGCACACGGCGCGCGAGAAAACCGTCTCGCACAAGACCCGCGCCGAGCGCGCCCGCTTCCTGCGGCGTTTCTTCCTCGACCTCAAGCTGAAAGCTGGCTTCCACACCATGCCGGATCCGCGCAACCTGGGGCAGAAGCATCTGCACGCGATGGTGCAGGTGTGGCAGCGCGAGCATCTGGCACCCGCGACAATTCAGACCTACCTGTCTTTCCTGCGCGGATTGGCATCCTGGATGAACAAGCCCGGCCTCGTGCTACTTCCGGTGCGCTATGGCTTGTGCCTGGAGGAATACCAGCGCCATGAGTACGCCCAGCACGACAAAAGCTGGAGCGCGCACGGCATCGATGTGGAAGCCATCCTCGCCCAGGTCACGCAGTACGACGCACGGATCGCGGCCTCGATGCGGCTGATGCACACGCTGGCGCTGCGGCGCAAGGAATCGGTGATGTTCCGCCCCTTCGAGCACGTCGCGCCCTTCGAGGACACGGGCCTGCCTGCCGAGCGCCGCAAGGCGGATGAGTACGTATGGATCAAGGGCAAGGGTGGGCGCGTGCGGTGGATTGCGCTGGAAACGGAGCAGCAGCGGGCATCGGTGGCACTGGCGCGCGCGCTGGTCACCAGCCGCGACGCCCACCTGGGCCACCCAGCGCTCGACCTGAAGCGCAATCTGCGCCGACTCGACTACGCTCTGGAGAAATTCGGAATCACGAAACGTCTGGCGGGCACCACGGGGCATGGACTGCGCCATGGCAATGTGAACGATCTGTACGAAAGCATTGCAGGCGTGCCGTCGCCCGTGCGCGGGGGCGGAACCGTGGCCGTCCATGTGGACCGTGCGGCACGGCTGGCCGTGTCCGAGCGGGCCGGCCATTCAAGGGCCAGGGCTTCCGGGGCCTATATAGGGGCGGTACTGCCGAAGCAACCCATGGGCAGCCGAGGCCCAACTGCCCTCCTTTGAAAAACCCGTGTCAGGCGACGCGCAGATCGGCCTCGGTCTTGCCGCTAGCCAGCGCCTCGGCGAACCATCGGGGCTTGGGGCCGAAGCCTGACCATGTGTGGCCCGCATCGTCCTTGAACTTGACGCGACCAGCTTCGGGACTGGGCTTCTTGGCACTACCGGACGCCTTGCGCGAGGCACCGCCCAATCCCAAGTCGGCGGCCGTGATGCCGTAATAGGCGATAGCCTCTTTCATGCGGGCAACCACCCCTGCCTTCTCTGCAACGCGGGTTTCCTCCCGCTCCCTTTGCAGCTTGGCAATCTCTGCGTCGATTTCTAGAGCCGTCCGTTTGCGAACCATAGCAGTCTCTGGATATTGAGTGCGCGGAATTGCGCGGTCATGCGGGGCAAGGCATGGTGACCCAACCGCACTGCGAGTCTATAGAAGTATGCATCCGGCTCGGTTTGGGAGTCCATCCGGCCAGTCAATCACAGTGACGGCGATACGTCGAAGTCCTCGTCGGGATAGATCGCCGCGCCGCGCGGGCGTATTCCGCCCGCTTCCACTTCGTCCTCGGACAGGCCGAAGCGCGACAACGCTGCGCAGCGCGCCAGTGCTTCGGTGGACTCGCCCACCTTTCCGATATGGACGGCCTCTCCGTCGCGCACAACGCGCACATTCCATTGCTGCATGCTCATTCGGCTTCTGCCTCCGTGATAGTCCTGGATTCGGACTGGTTAGATTCACTGCCCTCATGGCAGAACCCGAAGCGCGCCCAGGTGCGCGGATCAACTTCGATGGGCCTGCGCGCTTGGAGTCGAGATTGACCACCACCCCGTGCTGCGCGAGCCGCCCCCTGGAAAACAGTTCGTAGAGCAGTTGCGCCGCGAAGCGCACCGCCACGTCGTTGACGAACAGCCCCTGGGATGCCAGCGACATGCGAACCGAGCAGGACGGCTGGTTGTCCTCGGGTGCCGTGTCGTCAAGCAGTTCTGGAAACAGTTCAGTCACGCACGGCAGCCGCGGCCCCGTTGCCCGCGGGTCCAATGCCATCCCGCCTTCGGGCTGGCCGAGCACCACCTGCGCCGTGGCTTCCGTGTTGCCCAGGTCCAGCCAGTAGCGGTAGCGGCTGGTGTCCCTCCAAGCAATGCGGTGCAGCGCACCCCGCGCCGAGCGGCTGTCCACGCAACTGATCAGCATGTCCGTGCCCGCCCAGTAGCGCTGGCCATTCACATGCTCCTCGTAGCGCATCGGGAGGGCGTCCCAGTCCAGGCCGTAGAACTGATTCAGGCGGTGGATGGTGACCAACGCCTTGTGCCTGCCGATGTCGGCGGCGCTGTAGAGTTGCCGCCCGACATTCGCTTCGCTGACGCGGTCGGCGTCGAAGGCGGTAACGTGCAGGCCGTAGGGATGGCCCAGGGCGCGCATCGCAATGTCCAGGCGCGCGAGGCACGCCGCCATCTGCGCGCCGTTGCCGCCCACGCCGACCAGATGCACCGCAACGCGGCTTTCCAGCAACTTCGGATGAATCAGGTGTTCCACCAGCGTCTCCAGTTCCATGTCCTGCCGTCAGTTTCTCGCGGGGAGGATGGCTTTCAAGCGCGGTGCCAGCGTCGCACCAAGCGCAGCGCCCAGCCATCGCGGCCTGCACCGGGCTCCCCTTCATCCGACATGGATGCCAGCGCCTGCGGCCCCTGCCACGGATGGTGCGGCAGTGATTTGTAGAGGCCGTTGATCACCAGCCGGAAGCACGCCACCGGCGCGGGCTGGTCCAGCAGCCCGAACACCCCGGCCACCTTGATGCCCTGGTCGTCCCGGTCATCGTCGGCCGACCAGAAGGCCGGGCCGCGGCCATGCGTGTGCAAGTCCACCGCTACCGTCTCGTCACTGGCCATCGGCGGCCTGCGGTAGTCGATGCGCACAGGCGAGGCACGTTCGGCCTCGCAGATCGCCAAGCGCAGCCGCCCGGTGCTGCGCGAGTAGATCAGCGCCCCGGCGACCTCATCGGGCAGGTGCTCCCGCGCATGGGCCACGAATTCCTCGATCATCCTGATCGGCAATTGCCCGAAGCTGAACCGCAAGCGCTCTTCCACCTCCCCGTAGGGCAGGCGCATCGCAGGGGGCTCCAGCCCCAAGGCGGTGATGCTGTCGAGCCAGTCCAGCCGGGTCTGCACGAACCAGCCATTGCGGGCGACCACGATGCGCTGGCCGTTGGCCATGTCCGGCAGCGCGCCGAAGCGCGGAGCAGCCACCACGGGACAGGCGGCGAGCAGGGCCTGGTCCCTGGGGTCCATCGTGTGCATCATGGGGCCTCCGGTTCGCCGAGCAGTTGGCCCAGCGTGGTCTTGGTATCGACCAGCACCCGTTCGGGAAAGCGGTTGAAGCGCTGGTTCAGCATGTCGCGCCAGAATGCATAGGAACCGCCCCGGTAGTTCAGCAGCTTGCCCGCCACGTTGGGGTGCGTGAAGTAGGAGTGGAAGAACGCATCGTTCCAGGCACCGATCTTCTCCACGGTCGTTCCCTCGGGCACCGGCACGTTGCCCTGGCAGATGTGGCCGTGGACATTGACGTTGAAGAACGGAGCCTGGAACAGCGGCGTGCCCAGCGTCGGGCGGCGGCTGCCCTTGACCGCCCACACCCGCCACGCTCGGCTGGAGGCCCCGAAAACCAACCCCGGCAGCGGCACCGCCTCACCGCGCTCGCCACCGCCGAAGGATTCAGCATGGTCGGTGCCCACGCGGAACGCGATATGCCTGCGCGCCGGTGGTGCCCACCACACCAGCACGTCGCCATGCACGTAAAGCACCGTCTCCGGCAGAAAGCCGCCGTGCGCGGCCCGCTGGAGCAAGGCCGAGGCCAGTTCCCGCGCCGCCTGGGCGGTCATGGCCCGTCCCGCGCCGATGACCGGCGCACCGTCCACGGTCAGAACCTCATGCACGGTGGCAAGCGCGCCACCCGAGCGTCCGTGGTACAGCAGCACGGCCTGATCCAGCGTCAGCACGTCGTCCGTGGGTGTGTGGATAGAAAACTCCGCTTCGCTCATCTTCGATGACCACCTGCTGTCAGTGTCCAGCGGATAGCGCGTGGATCAAGCGGTCGATCAGTCCGATCGCCTTGAAGCGCTGGCCCATGCGGTGGAACCACGCCCCGAGCGCACCGGGGTCGTTCATCGGAATCTGCGCCTCGCCCATGCGGTCGCAGAACTCAGCCTGATGCTCCATCTGGAGCAGGTCGTCGTAGATGCGCGTGGTCACATCGCCCTCGTCCCAGGACAGCACCGCGCCGAAGCCGATGTACTCGCCGTCCATGTCGGGCCGGAACTCGTCGGTGATCGTCAGGCGCGACAGCACTAGTACAACATCCCGTAAATATGTTTTCTATAAGGGGTTTTTGATGTAAGCTCGACGCCTCATGAGGCGAGGCCGTCGAGCACAAGTTGTCAAGCTGTCAAAGAAGGAGCGCGAGGCGCTCGAAGCGTTGGTGCGCCAGAGCACGGCAGCCCAGCGCGACGTCGTGCGAGCCAAGATCGCGCTGATGGCCGACGAGGGTCTGACGACGGCGGCGATCGCTGCGTCGCTGGGCCTGTCGCTGCCCAGCGTGTCGAAGTGGCGCAGCCGCGTGGCGAGCCAAGGCATGGCGGGGCTGCGTGAGGTCCAGCGTCCCGGGCGACCGCGGCGCATCGCTGACGCGCAGCGGCTGCAACTGCTGGCCCTGGCGTGCGAGCCGGCCGAAGGTCTTGGCCGGGCCACGCCGACGCTGAATGAGTTGTGCGAGCGCGCCGTGCAGCGCGGGGTCGTGCCGCACATCAGCCGCAGTCACCTGCAGCGCATCTTGCAAGCCGGCGATGTGCGCCCGCACCGCGTGCGGCAGTGGCTGCACAGTCCTGACCCGCAGTTTCGCGAGAAGGTCAACGCCATCTGTGAGTTGTACCGCCAGCAGCCCTTGGGTTCGGTGGTGCTGAGCATCGACGAGAAGACCGGCATCCAGGCGATCGAGCGCAAGCATGCCGACCGCGCCCCGCAGCCTGGGCGCGCACGCCGCCGCGAATTCGAGTACATCCGGCATGGCACGCAGGCGCTGACGGCCGCGCTGGACGTGCATTCCGGCCGGGTGCTGGGCCGCTGCACCGACAGACGCACCCAGGACGATCTGGTGGCCTTCATGGAGGAGGTGGCATGCGCCTATCCCCAGGGCACCGTGCACGTCATCTGGGACAACCTGAACACGCACCGCGCGCAGGCGGTGTGGGCTGATTTCAACAGCCGGCACGGTGAGCGCTTCGTCTTTCACTTCACGCCGCTGCATGCCAGTTGGGTCAACCAGATCGAACTGCTGTTCGGCATCTACTCGCGCCGCGTCCTGCGCCACGCCAGCCATACCTCCACCCAGCATCTGCGCCAGCGCACCGAGGCCTTCATCGCACAGCGCAACGTCTCGCCCAAGCCGTTCAAGTGGACGTTCGCCGGCTTCGAGCTGCAAACTGGCGAACCCAGGAGGTTCACCCGCCATGCCCACACCCCTCGCCCAAGCAAGCGCCGCTGAGCTGCAGCGCCATCTCGCCGAATTCACCGGCCGCACCGCGGCCCATGTGCGTCCCTATGGCAAGCACCTGCTGATCCAGATGCACCGCGACGACGACGTCGATACCGTGGCACGCTTGAGCGAGGTCGCTCGCAACAAGTACACGGCAGCGTTTCGCAGCCACACCGGCCGCTGGGAGCCTTTGCCGGCCCCCGCTGCCGACCTGAAGCAGACCGCCGAGCTCGTCGCCACTCTCCTGGCGTCCTATCTTGAATCCTGAAATACATAAATGTATTTCAGGGATGTTGTACTAGCGCATCGGCGGCGATCTGGCGCATCCGCGGGTCGGTGAGCGTCTTGGCCGCATGCCGCAGGTTGCACGGTTTCCACGCCTTCTTGCCCTTGAACCGCCGCTCGCCCTTGCCGGGCAGTGAGAGCCAGCTCCGCGCCCACTCGGGGTAGGAAGCATCCAGCTTACCGCGCGTGACCATTTCCTCGCGCATGGCGTCGCGTTCGGCTTCGTCGCAGTCCTCGCACATCATGTCCAGGGCGGCTTCCTCGTCCATTTCGCCCTGCCAGTACACGTAGGACGCCACGTCGCAGGCGATGTCGGGGGTGAACAGCGGGTACACATGGCGACTCTGGTCGCGCAGCACTTGCAGAACCGTGGCCCCCAGGTGCGGCATGGCGGCATTGAGCGCCTCCAGGCCCTCGCCCACGGCCCACTCCGCCTCGCGGTATTCGCACCAGTACACGTCGAGTTGGGCGTAGGCGGTCTGCCGCTCGCCGCGCATCGCCGGGCGGTGGCCATGCTCATCCAGCACACCGACCGCGAAACGCGGCTCCAGGCACTGTAGCGGCCCGACCTGCCGCTTGACCCAGGCATCGATGGCGCGCTCGCACGCCTTGAGCGGGTCGGACTCACTCTCCGGCAAGTCCCCTTCGCGCACCGCGCCCGCCTCGATCAGGAAGCGGCACAGCGCCGCGTTGGCCCGAGCCTGGGAGTTCGATGCGACGGTCAGCGGCACCCCTGCGCCCAGGCCCGGCAACGCCAGGAACGGCGAACAGGGCAAGACGGTGAGCGCCTTCATGGCAGTGGAACCAGCATGTCGCTGGTGGCGCTGGCCCGGTGGACAGAGGCGGCGTGGTGCTGCTCCTCCAGCATCCGGTGCGCGAACTGGCTCCAGGCCGACGAACGGGTCTGCACGCTGCGACGCGACAAGGCGCGGGACAGCTTGCCCGTCGCACCCAGGTTGCCGCGCTCCACGGCCTGCACACGTTCCAGCAGCGCCGCGAGGCGTGGGCCGGATGGTGCTTGCCGCACGGCGTCATGGGTGCCCGCGCCCTTGGTGCCCACGGCCTTGCGAAAAACAAAGTCCTGCCGTCCGTTGCCGACCTCGCCCGCCTCGACCTCGGCGCTGACGAGTTCGGGAAACTGGGCGCTGTAGAGGTCGCGCACCTCGCGTGGCGCGAGGCCGGGCACGTCCGGCAGCAGGATGCCGTTGTAGGTGAAGGTGCGCACGATGGGGGTGACTTCGATCGACATGGGGATAACTCCTTGGGTTCGGATGCGGCCACCACGGCGATGGCCTTGCACTCAGTCTCTCGCCGTGTGCCACCGGCGCAAGGGCGCTGCGCCGGTTCATCCGAACAGGTCGAAGGACTGGCCACTGCCCGCCGTCGCGGGCTGCGGCGCGGCCTCCCCGCCGCCGTCCACCCCATCGTCATCGTCCCGCAGGGCCGGGCTGGCAGTGGCCGTGGATGCCGGGGCGGGCTTGGCGGCGGGCGACTTGGGCGCTGCGGCCTTGGCCGTCGCATCACTGGCCTTCTTGACCGATGCCGCCTTGGCCGCCTCGATCACTTCCTTGGTGGCCTCGGCCTGCTGTGCGAGGCTGCGCCGGACTTCGCGGTAGCCGCGCAGCGCGTCGATGAAGCCTGCGTCGAATTCCTGCGGGGTGGCCGTCAGGCTCAGGGGTTGGGCCAGCGCGGGCTCGCCCGCGTCCTTCCTGGGCTTGGGAATCACGTTGACCGTCAGGCGGCCGGATTTCTCGTCGGCGCTCACCGTCATGGTGAGCGTGGCGCTGCAAGCCAGCGCGAACAATTCCTCGAACATCGTCATGTCATGCTCCTTGGGGGAATGGGGGGACATGGCCCGTGCGGGGCCGTCCAGACCATGCTAGAACCGGCTCCCCTGCTGTCCAGGGGCTGCCCCGGCATCAGACCAGGGCCGGTTCTGGCTGCGGTTCGGCTACGGCACCGCTGGTCTCGGAGCCTTCCACTTCATCCGCTTCGCCGCTTCCGTTTTGCGCTTCATCGGCCAGGATCGGCTGGCGCGGATAGCACATCACGGCGGGCACGGTGCCTTGGTAGGCGAACCCCGGCACCTTGAGCAAGGCCGCGATGAACTCCTGCTTCTTGCCCGAGCGCGCCACCTTGAAGCCCGAGCCCATCGCCTTCTTCAACCCCACCTCGGCCGCGAGACTCTCCAGCTCGCTCATCGTGAACAGGTCAAGGAATGCCTTGTCCCACTGGAAGTACCGGCCTTCATCGACCTCGGCGTAGTTCAGGAGAAGCTCCAGGTCGCTAGTGCTGACGCCGAAGGCGGCGGACGCGGTGGCGGCCTGCAAGAGCCGCTCCAGTTGCGCCTCGGGTGCAGCATCCGCGCGTTGCAGCCCGCCCCGCACGCCGAAACCAGCACGTCCGGGCTGGCCCGCAATCCGCTCGAAGGCGTTGCGGAACTGCGCCTCGCGCAGATCGGCACCGCGCCCGGCCAGCGCCAGGGCGATCAGCACGCGCTGGCTGCGCTGCGGTTCGGCCATCAGGGCCTTGGCCAGCCATTTGCGCCACTCCGTCAGGCGGTGCGCCGCCACGCGCTGCGGGGTCTGGTTCGCTGGTGCGACGGCTGCGGATTTCGCAGCGCTCTTGTTCCTTTTGCCAGCCTTCGCACTCCCCTTGCCCGCTGCCTCGGCCACTGCCGCCTGCGCGTCGCGCTGCGCCTTGCGCCACAGGGCGACCTTCTGGCTGTTGCATGCGGCATCGAAGCACAGCGACCGTGTGACCTCGCCGTAGCTGCCCGGCATCGCGGACACCGAACAGCCGAAGGACTGGCACCCCTGGCAGGAGGTGTACTGCGGGGCACCGACACCCAGGTCGCCCTCGGCTGTCAGCGGCAGCGGCGTGAAGCCGTCGGACGCCTTCACGATGCGGATGACCGGGAACTCGTCGCGCAGGGCATCGGCCCGGGCCTGGACCGCCTGCAAGGTCAGTTCCTCGAAATGGCTCGGGTGCTGGCAGTAGCCCTCGCCCAGGGATTCGGCGAACAGGCCCGCCTGCCGCGCCGAGTTGTGCGCGCAGCCGCCGCACTGCGCCGTGTCGAAGATCGCATCGGCCAGCCGACGCGCATAGCGACCCAACTGCGCCTTGAGCACGGCCACCGGCACCTTCTGCGCCAGGATGCCCTCGAGCACGGTGTCCTGCTTGTCGGGGGGAATGCCCGAGAGCAGTTCGGCGTGGCCGAGCAGGATGGTGCGGCTGGTCAGCGCCTGCAGCACGGCAGGCGTACAGGCCAGCAGCGCCAGCCGCCGCTCCAGCACGTCGGGCGACCAGCCCATGAGGCGGGCGGTTTCCTCCTTGTCGCCGCGCTGGCGCAGGAGCTGGCGCTGGGCCGCATGGGCTTCCTCGGCGGGTGACATGTCCTCGCGGTGATAGTTCTCGATCACCGACATGGCCTCGGCGGTCTCGTCGCTGGCGTCCTTGATGACCACGGGCATGTCGTAGCCGTCTCCGAATACGTTCCTGGCGGCACGCCAGCGGCGTTCGCCCGCGATGATTTCGTAGCGGTCGGTGCCCGGAATCGGCCTCACGACAATGGGTTCGAGCACGCCGACGGCGCGGATGCCCTCCTCCAGTTCGGCCATCTTGTCGGGATCGAAGTACGTGCGCGGGTTCCTGCCCTGGACGATCCGGCGGATCGGCAAGGTGGGCTGACTCGGGTGGGGGGTATCGGTCACGGTGCCTCCTGTCTGCATCGGGTGGGATGCAGCCATGCTCCCGCGGCCCGGCTCACCTTCAAGGGTGCTCGCGCCCCTCGTCGACGGGCGATCGAACCATCTCCACCCAGGCCTGCAGCGCCAGGACCAGTTCGGCGCGGGCCGCTTGCTTCCGCAAGTGGAAAGTCACGTCGCCGGGCGCATTCAAGTCCTGCCTGCGTCTGTCGCAGCCAAATCTCCGCGCAGTACTGCATCAAATCTGGTGCAGTACTGCCTATAATTCGTGTAATGGCAGGACTTCAATATCAAGCAGTGCATATACGCGAGTTACTGGGCGTCAGTCGCACTGATGTCCAGCGCTGGCTCAGCACGCTCCCGCCATTCAGTGAGTCGCCTACCCAGGCTCGAACCGCGCGGACTTTCACCATCAGCGATCTTGCGTTCTTCAGCATCGTGGCCATGCTCCACAAGCAGCTGGAAATGCCGCTGCGAACCATTGCCTGCTTCTCAGCCGACCTGCACGCATTGCTGAATGCTCCAGCCGCTTCAAACACCATGCCGACACGTTACTTTGCGAACCAAGTCGACGGCCTCTGGCAAATTGGCACCGAGATTGACGGTGCCGTATCGCTGACTATCGATTCAGCGCCGATCTGGCGCGCTGTCTATGAATTTGTGGGGCTGGAGCCCAGCCCCCAGTCGCATCTTCCGTTCGGCCTGATGGCGGTGCCCTCACCTTCTGTAGAGCAGCCCAATGCACGGCGCACTGGTTAACACTCTGCAAAGGCTTTGCGTGCCGCCAGAGTCAATCGTCGACTTTGGTGAGAAAGCGTCCGCCCGGCATCTGCGGTACATGGACCTGCTGCCCGGCGAACGATCGAGTGTTGTTGCGGAGCCGCTGCCCGAAGGTGCCGTGGAGGTCTCCGGAAAAGCTGCGGTTTACGTAGTTCGAAGGGAGCTGCTGGCCGGCCCGATCGAAGGCCAGAAGCTTGCGCAGTTGATGCGCACCGTGGCTTGTCGAGCCGACGCCGCATACCTTGCAGTGATTAACGCTGGCTCGACAACCATCTACCGAGTGGGCTTCTACGCGGAAGGCGCGATGCCCACGGTCGAGTCAACCGTCGAGATGTCAGATCCGAATGGGTTGCGTGGGCTGCTCAACGACGCAGCAGGCGGTGACGAACAGGATGTGGACCGCCTCTGGCTTGACGATTTGCTGTTCAAGCTGCTGACCCGGTCGGCTGACGCGCTTCGCAAGGCTTGCAGTCAGACGGAACTAAGCGACGAAGAGGTGCTGTCATTGATCGGTCGTGCGTTATTCACGCGATTTCTGGCGGATCGAGACATCGTTCGAAGCTCTGACCTTGATGCCATCGTCCGAGGTGCCGTCAGGCCTGATCAGTTGTTCGAAAATCCTCAAGCCCTAGTCCGAACTTTCGAGTGGCTGGATCAAGTATTTAACGGCGACCTCCTGGAACTACGGTCGAAGGACTACGAAGGCCTGATGCACGCGCTTGGGACGGCTGGTTCCAAGGTCTGCGACATCCTGTCTAACGTCATGGTGGGCTCCTACGACGGCCAGTTGTCACTGGACTGGGGTGGCCTGCGCTTTCAACACATTCCCGTGGATGTATTGAGTCAGGTGTACGAGCACTTTGCGCACCGCTACATGCCTGCGAAGGCGAAGAAGACCAGCATTCACTACACGCCGCGCGCCATTGCTGAGCTGGTTGTGGATGGGGTCTTCGGCGCAACCGCTCAAGAGAAGCGGCATGAAGTCACGGTGCTAGATCCGGCAGTTGGTGCTGGGGTATTCCTCGTACTGTCATTTCGCCGGCTCGTCGCCGAGACGTGGATGCACACCGGAAGCCGACCGAAGCGGGGAACGATCCGTGCGATCCTGACGAAACAGCTGTGCGGACTGGACATCAATCCGATCTCTATCAAGGTCGCAGCACTGAGCCTTTATCTTGCTGCACTGGAGCTGGACCCCGAGCCGCAGCCGCTGAGCGATCTGCGGTTCGAGCGTCTATTTGACAAGACACTGAGGTGCGTGGATGAGAAGTATCTCAATGGGGCCAAGGACGCAGAGCTTGGAAGTCTGAGCATGCAGCTACGCTCGATGGGGCCGTACGATATCGTTTTGGCCAATCCTCCTTGGACGAGGCTGCCGGGTCGTCTGAAAAAAGACCTGGACCGGACGGCCTACGCTGCCGACGAGAAGGCACCCCAAGGTGCAAAGAGCCTTGTGCCGAACCAGTGGCCGGACCTCGCCTTCATGTGGCGGTCAACCCAGTGGTGCAAGCCCGGGGGCGTGATCGGTTTGCTCGTCCATGCACGACTTCTGTTCAGCAGTGAGACCGCACAAGCTCGTCGGCATTGGTTCTCGATGACACGGGTGACTGGCATCTTGAACGGGATGCATGTGCGCCAGGAGCCGAAAATCTGGCCGTCTAATAGTCAGCCATTTTGTGCGCTGGTGTCCATCAATTTACCGTCAAAGCCGGCCGACTCGTTCTACTTCCTCTCGCCTCGGCGGGAGCCGGCCCTTGGCAGACGACGGGAGATCCGTCTCGATCCAAAGGCCGCCATTCCTGTGCCGATGGAACTGGCAGTCCACGATCCTCACGCATTCAAATCGCTCTCCCGGGGCAGTGCGCTCGACCTCGAACTAATCGGGCGGATCCATCGCGTTCCGCGCATCCCGATGAAGGAGTACTTGGACGAGCTTCATCTCGGGCTCCGGCAGGGCTTCATTCCAGGCGAGCAGGAGCTTCAGTATGCCGCGCATCTTCGTGGCCAGTATGTGCTAGAGGCTGCTGACAAGCCAACGCTTGTCGTGAATACAAGGCAACTGTCGAAAATCGAGTCGCGCCATCCTGAGCTCAAGTTCCAGTGGCCTCGTGACCCTGACATCTATCGAGGGCCCCTTCTGCTGTTCAGAGAGGCGCCCAAGCAGCAGACTGTGCATCGTGGCGCCATCTACTGTGACAGCGACGTGGTGTTCAGCCGCTCGTTCTACGGGATGACCATCCCATCAAATCGAGCGTTTGAGGCCGACTACCTGTACGTGTTGTCATATGCCGACCTGCTGGCGTATTGGACATTGATGACGAGCTCGAAGTTCGGTGTCGAACGCGATATCTATAACCAGGTCGACTTCCTCAACTTCCCGGTGGTTCCACGTACCGAGCTGACAGCAGCGCAGGAAAGTCTCATCTCAAAAATGGCTGCGGACCTCAAGAGTGGCAAGCCGTCCTGGTCTTCGCTTAACAAGCTGGTCGCGGAAATCTACGAACTTTCGTCTTTTGACGAGGAGCTCATCGCTGACGCCCTGGAATTTGAGAATCCATATCCGGCCTCCAAGGCTCGCGCTTTGGCCTTGATTGATGAGGCAGACCCTCGCATCCACGCGTTCGCGCGAAGCATTGCATCTATCATCTCCGAGCTTGAGGATGTGGAAGTCCACGGCATCCCATGCGCTGTGACACCCGATGGCGACCGGGTGTGGCAGTTTGTTCGGCTGACTGCTGGCGCCCAGGCTGCGCTCGATCGTGAGCAGGTCCATGCCCTTTTGCAGCACGCGCCTGACACATTGATGTCCTCAGAGATCCGACTTCAGCTCGGTCCACGTGACTGGTTGATCGGTCGTCTGCGTCAAGGCAGGTACTGGTCTCGCAGCCAAGCCCGCCTTCTTGCGTTGGACCTGATCCATCAGGGCTTGTTCTCGTCCGAGCATTGAGCGGCAACCGGCATGTCCTTCAACCTCGGAACGCCTCCAGTCGGACTGCCGCCATATTCGCCATGGACTGCACGTCATTTGCGGACAATTGAACGCGCTATCGCCATTGCGTGGGGGCGACTGATGAGCCAACCAGCTTTCGTCGCATGGGTTCAGACAGCCATTGAGCGCGACATCACCATCCAGCTTCAAAAGCAACTGGTTTTGCTACTGAACACCAACGAGGTGCGAGGCTTTTCTGCAGCTTTTTTCGCACCTCCCATACGTGGCCAGGAGGTAGAGAATCACTCTGGATCTGAAAAGGAAAAAAGGCCGGATCTGACCTTTCATCGCCTGGCAGCAAGGCCGGTGGACACGCAGAACGCTCAGTTCTATGAGTGCAAGATCATCGGTCGTGGGCGGACGCTTGACGACTATCACGACGAAGGTGTCATGCGTTTTGTGGATGGTCGATACGCCTGGGCCATGCCGCATGCCGGCATGATTGCCTACGTGTCACCACCTCCCCCCGCAGTCGCGGACGTCGCACTGAGTGGCTACTGGACAAAAGCTCGTTCAGGCGCACTCGCCAGTGGCTTGCTTACAGGCAAGCTCCAGGTAGACGCGGCAACTGGGCCGACGGTTGCGATCAGTATTCACCAGCGAACGTTCCCGCTGCCCGATCAGCAGCATCCAGGCGACATCGCCTTGCGCCATCTATGGTTGTCAGCGGTGGAATAAACGCTGCGCCCCCTTTGGCCGCCAGGGCTGTTCTCAACATCGGCTTTGGCAGGAGCTGACACCGAAGTTCGGAATCGCAACGTCCCTTGTCAGTCTGAAGCTGCCACGCCAGAGGTAGGTTCTGCAGCGATAGGCGTCGTCCACCCGCGGACCGCCAAAGACAGATCCGCGGCAGATCGCTGCCACCAATGAGCCTGATCACATTTTCACGGTGCTGATTTCTGCTCCGTCGTGACCCAATGCTGCATTTACTATATGAGTCTCCGGGGCGAAACGGTGCGTCACCGGTGGCGCTCGAACGCTTCTGCAAGGATTTATCTCTCATGGCATTCAAGAAGCCGACAACTCACGCTGCTGTTCCAGAAAGCCCCGACCGGTTGTTTCGCGATCTTCCACGACGCAAGCACGCCAGCTTGTTCGATCATCAGGGGCAGGTGCTGCGCAACTACGTGGCGCACGCGTTGGACGTGCCAGATGTAGCGCTGCAACTACCAACCGGCAGCGGCAAGACGTTGGTGGGTCTCCTTCTGGCCGAGTGGCGGCGGCGCAAGTTCCGCGAACGCATCGTCTACCTTTGCCCTACCCGGCAGCTTGTTCACCAGGTCGCTGAGGAAGCGTCGGCGAAGTACGGTCTGACCGTTGAGCCGTTCACGGGCAAGATCAAGAACTACTCACCAGAGGCAAAGACCGCGTACCAGGACGGCGACCGCATCGCCGTGACGACGTACAACAGCCTCTTCAACACCAATCCGTTCTTCGATAGCCCGGACATCATCATCATCGACGATGCCCACGCTGCCGAGAACTACATGGCGAGCCAATGGACCTTGCGCGTGAGCCGGTTCGAGCCGAATGACAAAGCGCTGTTCACGGCCATGGCAAGCGTGATCAAGGCAGTGCTTCCTCCGCACAACTACACCCGCCTGACCGGCGACTGGCAAAGCGTTGACGACATCAGTTGGGTCGATAAGATCCCGGGCCACTTATTAACTGAAATCGCGGCCGAACTGCGGGCTACCATAACCGCGAACGTCGGCGATACGGATCATCGCTATTCATGGCGCATGTTGGCCAACCATCTCCATGCATGCCAGTTGTACGTCTCGTCCAGCGAGATCATGCTGCGACCGCTGATCCCGCCGACTTGGTCCCACGGTCCGTTTGCCGGCGCAAAACAGCGGATCTTCATGTCTGCCACACTGGGTGCAGGCGGAGACTTGGAGCGACTCACCGGACGTCCGCGGATCAAGCGCCTGCCAATCCCCGAGGGGTGGGATCGCCAAGGCATCGGGAGGCGCTTTTTCATGTTTCCGGAGAAGTCACTTACCGAAGAGCAGACGCTGCAGTTGCGGCGCGACCTGATGCGCAAGGCCGGCCGCAGCCTAGTGCTGACGCCCAACAAGCCGGACGCCGAAACGGTGAGCAAGGACGTGACCGAGCACCTGAAGTATCCGGTGTTCACGGCCGACGATCTCGAAGTCAGCAAGACAGGCTTTACGAGCTCTGCGCATGCAGCTGCCGTGATCGCCAACCGCTACGACGGGATCGACTTTCCCGATGACGACTGCCGACTGCTGTTTGTAGAGGGCCTGTCCCGAACGACAAATCTGCAAGAACGCTTCCTCATCAACCGCATGGGGGCGAACCTGCTGTTCAATGAGCGCATCCAGACGCGCGTACTGCAGGCAATCGGGCGCTGCACGCGTGGCTTGAACGACTATTCTGCTGTTGTGATCACCGGCGACGAACTGTCGGCCTACCTGACTGATCGCAAGCGTCGGGCGTTCTTCCATCCTGAACTACAGGCAGAGTTGGAATTCGGGGTCGACCAGTCGACCAGGATCACGGCGCAGGATCTGCTCGACAACTTCGCTATCTTCCTGGACCACGATGAGGACTGGGAAGAAGCGAACCAGGGCATCCTTGATGCGCGCGAAGCAGCGACGCAGGCCAAGTTCCCCGCCATGGACCAGCTGGAGGCGGTCGTGGCCCAGGAAATTGCCTGGCAGACAGCCATGTGGAACGAGGACTACATCAAGGCCTACGATGCGGCGCGCGATGTCCTAGGCGGCCTCACCGACCCGGCCTTGCGCGGCTACCGCGCGCTGTGGCACTACTTGGCCGGCACATCGGCCGAGGTTGCCTCGGCCGCAGGGGAAGCAGGTTTCGACACGCACGCGCGCGCCCAATACCGCAAGGCCAAGGAAGCCGCCGCCGGCATTCCCTGGCTCATCGGGCTGGCCCGCGGCGGCACAACAACAGCGCCAACGCCCGAAGAAGTCGGTCACGGCACGCTGCTGCTGCAGGTCGAACAACTGGAAGCACAACTCGTTAAGCTGGGCACGCTGCACAACCGCGAGTTCTCTGCTCGCGAGAACGCAATACGCGAGGGGCTGAAGGACGGCAAGACCTTCGAGCAAGCTCAAGTTCTCCTGGGTGAGCACCTGGGCTTCAACGCAGGCAAGCGGGAAGACGACGCCTCACCTGACCCCTGGTGGATCGTCGGCAACATAGCGCTGGTCTTCGAGGATCATGCAAACGCCAAGGGTGAAACATCCACAATCGACGCCACCAAAGCGCGCCAGGCCGCTTCTCATCCCGACTGGATGCGGGAGCATGTGCCTGCATCGTCTGGTGCGCAGATTCAGCCGGTACTGGTGACGCCAGCGAAGAAGGCCAAGGACGGAGCGATGCCGCACCTAGCCCGCGTCTCTCATTGGGATCTCGACGATTTCCGGCGGTGGGCAGACCAGGCTCTCGTCACCGTCCGAGACCTCCGCAGGGATTTTCATGAGTCCGGCGATCTCGCTTGGCGGGCGCAGGCAGCCCAAGCACTTAGTGACAGCCGTGCCGACGCACCAGGCCTCTTTGCATGGCTGGCCGCACGGCCAGCTCGAGAGCATCTGACCGGCGTGCCCTGAGTTTCGCCTCCAAGCCCATCCATGCTTCCCACAGCACATCACTCTGCGAACACGGCGATCAATATCGCCGTCTTGGGCGAAGAGGCTCGCGAAATCGACGGGCAGGCTGTGCAGATTGTCAGCTCACCCCCGGGTGGTCGCGCGGATGTTCCGCGTCGCTGGCACCAAGAACCGGGAGCATGTTGGATGAACTGGAAGACGCGCTTAGGGCATTGCAGGCCGTTGTGGTGGAAGCTTCGTCGCCACCTGCCCGGACTGCAGCGCCCGCAGTAACCCGATTTGCTTTCCCGTCTGTTGGCGTCGCTGGGCATCTGGTCTCGTTGAGCACTGAAAGCAATCCCGAGGAACCGAGCGAGTAGCTCTTGTGCAGGATGTAGAGGTCGCAATGGAGATCAGCTCAGAACGTCTCGCGTAGCGTCTATAAGGCTGCTGTCGCAGCCTGGACGCCCGTTCCTGGAGGATTCATTGTCATCGTTAGTCAAGTGACCGGTTTCGGCCACAGCCGTCGAACGCCAGCTAACGGCGACTGTCTCAAACCAGCCCGAATCGGCCCCACACATGGCGCCCGCGAGGACAGCCGCTAGCCGGGACTGCGAGTTCGGCCTGCTGCCTGACAACAGCCGGTCGCCCTCCGTCTCCCCGGCAGAGGAGGGGCTTAGCGGCAGACCTTCTGATTGATCAGATTTCTGTCTGTTCTGTAAGCGCACGGCAAACCCATGTTGACCGCCGCTGGCGGCCATGGCTGATGATCAGATATCGATGGGTTGCCAGCGATGCGGCAGCAGTTCTTCAATCCGGCTGGCCTTGTGCGTGGGCAGCCGGGTCAGCACATCCTTGAGATAGGCATATGGGTCGTGCCCGTTCATGCGCGCTGACTGGATCAGGCTCATCACGGCGGCCGCCCGCTGGCCCGCGCGCAAGCTGCCGGCGAACAACCAGTTCGAGCGCCCCAGGGCCACAGGCCTGATCTGGTTTTCGATCCAATTGTTGTCCGGCGGCAGCTGCGGGTCATCGACGAAGCGCGTGAGCGCTGCCCAGCGCTTGAGGCCTGTAGTCCAGCGCCTTGGCCGTCGCCGAGTTGCCCGCCACCTGCTGGCGTTGCAGCACCATCCACTGGTGCAACGCGTCCAGAATGGGCCGACTGTGCTGCTGGCGCACCTGCAACCGCTCTGGTGCCGCCAGGGGCTGAACTTGCCGTTCGATCTCATAGACCCGGGCGAACTGCATCAGGGCCAATTCGGCGATCTGGCTCTTGCCCGCTGCGTGCAGGTCGAAGAACTTGCGCCGGGCGTGTGCCAGGCAACCGGCTTCGGTCACGCCCTGGCTAAAGCTGGCCTTGTAGCCGGCATAGTCGTCACAGATCAGGCTGCCGCGCCAGTCCCCCAGAAAGGCGCGGGCGTGTTCTCCGGCGCGGGACTCGCAGAAGTCATAGACCACGGCCCGCGTGGCTTCAAACGCTCCCGGGGCATAGGCCCACAGGTAGGCCCGGTGCGTTTTACCGCTGCCCGGCTTGAGCATGGCCACCGGGGTCTCATCACCGTGCAACACCCGGTGGCCGAGCACCTCGGCCTTCAGGGCATCGACCAGCGGTTGCAGCCGCGCACCGCAGGTGCCTACCCACTGCGCCAGGGTGGATCTTGGAATCGCCAGGCCGGCGCGACCAAAGATGTTCTCCTGCCGGTACAAGGGCTGGTGATCCTGGTACTTGGCCACCAGCACTTGGGCCAGCAGGCCGGCAGTCGGGATGCCTTTATCGATCACATGGGCCTCGACCGGCGCCTGGGTGATAGTTTCGCACTGGGTGCACGCCCACTTGCCACGGATGTAGCGCTCCACGGTAAACACGCCGGGCACGTAGTCCAGCTTCTCGGCCACGTCTTCGCCGATGCGCTGCATCCGGCAGCCACAGGCGCAGGTGGTCGACTCAGGCTCGTGGCGGATTTCGCGGCGCGGCAGGTGGGCCGGCAGCGGCTGGCGTTTGGGCTGTTGCTTGGCTTCGGGCGCAGCCGCAGGCGGCTGGAGTTGCTCAATCTCGACAGCGACCGCCGCCAGGTCGGCATCGATCTCGTCTTCCAGCAGGCTCTTCTGATCGGCGCTGTGCCGCTCGGATTGGGCGGCGAACTTCAGCCGCTTGAGCAGCGCGCACTCATAGGTGAGCTTCTCGTTGAGCGCGCGCTGGTGACGCAGTTCGGCCAGCAGGCGCTGGGTCACTTCGCGCAGTTGCTCTGCGTCCAGTTCGCTCAGGGCTTGCTCGTCGATCACCATGGCTGGCAGTGTGCCCGCTCACCCTGGGTCCAGCCATTGACGCATCTCCCGATTGCCACGGCCACGCCCTTGCGCCGACGATTCAGACCACGCTGATGGCACCTTGCGAGCCCACACGCTGCCAGGGCAGGCCCAGCACCAGGGCGTTGAGCTGGGCGTGTTCCAACGCCACGTTCGGACTGCCCGCAGGTGCCCAGACAAACTTGCCCTGGTGCAGCCGGCGCGCGGCCAGCCACAGCCCCACACCGTCATGTACCAGGACCTTCAGGCGATTGGCTCTCTGGTTGGCGAAGACGTAGGCATGGTGCGGGTGGGCCGCGCCGAAGGTGGCGATCACCCGCGCCAGGGCCGTGTCCGTGCCCGCGCGCATGTCCAGCGGGGTGGTGGCCAGCCAGGCCTCATCGATACGGATCACCGCAACAACTCCCGCAGCATCTGGGCGCACTCGGCGGCGCCAGACAAGGGCCAGTGCACGGTCACGGACATGCCGGGGCGCTGGCATTCGATGCGGATGCCGTCCGCTGGCGTTGGCAAGGACGCGGATGGCAGCTCACCAGCAGACGCCGGCGGTACTGCGCTCAGGTCGATGGGGATAAAGGCCGGGGGTGGGGAAGCAACGACTGCAGTGCTGACGCCAGCTTCAAGACGGTGAAATCCCTGCGCCCATTCCTTGAGCCAGCGGTGTAGCACGTTGGCGTTCATGCCATGTTGCAGGGCCACCGCCGCGACCGATGCGCCTGGCTGTCGGCAGGCAGCCACCAGCTCGGCCTTGAATTGCGGGGTGTAGGTGCGGTGCGTGCGCCGCTGCGCATAGCGCGGGGTCTGAGGGTCTTTGAGCATCGTGTCCACGCCAATGTTGCGTGCACACGATCTTGCTCAGCCTTACCACCTCATTCAAGATGGGTTCGCCAGCCGCATACCGATGTCGACTGCCTGCGCTGTGATGACCTCATGGATTTCCAGGGTCTGCAGCAAAGGCATCAATTGATCCAACTTGCCCAGGATCTCAAGATACCTGCGACTGCTGGAGGACAGCACGCCCACCTCCAGTTCCAGGGCAACCGTGTCATAGGTAGCGACGCTCGTGATGCCGTTGGCTTTAAACAGAGCCTCGGCCCCGTCAATAGCTTGGTTCAGTTGCTCGGCAACCTTGTCCACCTGTTCTCGGATGAGCGTCTCGACCTTCGCGACGTCTTCATGATTGAGCCGGGTTCGTGAGATCACCGAGATGAAATGGATGCCCAGTTGAAAGGTATTGAAGTACCTGATGAACAGGCGCTTCCCCTCGGCGCTCGCAAAGCTGGCCTTGATTTTCAGGCTCGCGGCCTCCACTCGCCGGAAGTCGGCCTTGGTTTCCCGGGCAAGGATGCGGGCATTGACACCCCCTTGGTCGTGCTTGACGAAATCGAGGTCGGCCATGGTCATCTTCTCCTGGTGCAACGCGCTTCGGAGAAATGATCGGCAAGACGTTCGCGCATCGCCACGCGAAACGGCCACGAAGTCGGGCTGCTTTCGGCATCGGGGTGGGCGGATGGCGCTTCGGGCATTGACGCACAAGGGTTCGGCCCCTACCGTGGGAGGCATGCAGTAGCTGGCCCTGCACCCCCTGGCAAGCCCTGGAGTTCCGCCGGCACGGTCTGAGCGCGACACGCTCTGGATCGCTGTCTCTAACCAATGCTTCCCGTCGGCGGCTTTCGAGGCCAGCCTGGGGGCAGTCACGCCCTCGGCCTGGCGCCGAAAGCTTTCTCCCTGCCGGTCGCTGGCGCACCGGTCCCACGGCGCATCGCGCCGTGTCCAAGCCAGCCTTGGAATCCCTGATCCGCCACACGGATCCGTTCATTCATCCACCCCCTGGGGGCTAACAGCCCCTAGATCGGTGCGTTGGCTCCTGCCGTCATCCCAAGGAGCCAACCATGCTGAGCCCCAGCATCTCATCCGAGATCCGTACTTGCCCGCCGATGGGAATCCTGTCCGAAGGCATGCACGCCGAGCGGACGGCCTTCCAGGTCCTGCTCGAACGGCTGCAGGCTGGAAATGCGCACGTCGTTCCACTCGCAACTGCCGCGGCAATGCTCGATGACCCCGACGACAGGTCCCCCGTCGAATGGAGCGAGGAAGACATCGTGCTGCTGCACTGGCGGCTGCTCAAGGAGATCGGCCGACTGGCAGATCCCGAGACACCGCTCGAAGATAAGTTCGACACGCTGCGCTGGGTGTTCACCGAGCGCGAGAAGGATCGCAAGCCATTCAGTTTCGTCTCCTGCCTTCGCGTGGTGGGCTGCAGCCCTTTGTCGCCCCTGCCGTATTGCGGCTTGGTCGACGTCGAGGAAGTCCGGGACGTCATCCGCTGTGCCATGCGCAGCTGGCTGCGCCAAACCCTGATGCGCTACCCGAGCTGGGTGCGTGAGGCCATCGTGGACCACCCCGAATGGATCGAGTCCCGTCTGGCCCGCAACCCCCAGTGGATCAACGAAGCGATCCGGCGCACTGCCCTCGAGGGCGATCTTTTCGCCTGACTGCTCCGGCCTGAAACCCCAATCCGTGGGGCGCGCCCCGCCCCACCCTGCAACTTGAAAGGAGTCCACCATGACCGAATGGAAGGACGTTTTCTGCCTCCTGGCGATCTTCGTGGCCTACGGGTTCGCCGGCCATCTGGACTACCAGGATGCCATCGCGATGGAAGAAGCCATGCGCGAGGACACGCCGTCTCACTGCTCTGCGCCCGCGGGCGTGGCAGCGGAAGGAACACCGCCGCTTGCGGCCGACGCACGGACTGTTCGCCTCGGCACCACGGCGGCGATTTCTCGCCCGGCCTGTGGGCCGGACAACGAATGAAGGGTCGAACCATGCACTATGCCGCACGCCACCCGAACCCGTCGGAGGCCTTGCTTCCCGTCAGGGCGCTGGACGACATCGAATACCTCGTCAAGGAAAGCGAAGTCGTGACCGGCCAGGCCGGCAGGGCCTTCGTCATTGCCGGTGCCGACCGGCTGATCTACCGCGTGCACTGGCACCCGCTGGGATTCAAGGTCGAGCGCCTGGACGTGCACGGCGACATCCTGGACAGTCGGCACCTGCTTCCCCGAGTTTCGAGCAGCACGGCCTGGCCCAGGCACTGGCCTGCGGCCAGCTGTTCACTGCATCGGTGTCCCTCGACATCGACGGCAGCGCCTGATTTTCGCTACTCGCCAGCGGGTCATCCCGCTGGGGACGGAGCCCTGGCCTCACAGGAGATCTCCATGAAGATCCAAATACGCATCAAGCAAGAAGGCATCCTGCGCCCTGAGCGCGGTGCCTTCGCCGACCGGCCCACGCCGGTCACCGACCTGGTGAAGAACACCCGGCAGGCAGGCGCGCGCCCCATCACGGCCGGCCACCACGCCGAAAAGCGGAAGCAGGAGGGAGACCGCCATGCTGAACGCTGAATACACCGCTCGCGTGGACGCCGTCAAACGTCGCGCGCACGGGCGCTGGACCGAGATTCTCGGTGCCATGGGGATCCACGAGCGCATGCTCAAACGCAAGCCCATGGCCTGCCCCGTGTGCCGCGACGGAGAGGACCGGTTCCAGTACACCGACAAATTCGGCGAAGGGAACTACCACTGCCGCAAGTGCGGTCCAGGCGGCGGCTTCAAGCTGCTGCAGGCCTGCAAGGGAATGGACTTCCACACCGCGCTGTGCGCCGTCGAGAAACTGCTGGGGGTTCTGCCTCCGGCCAGGCCGGCCGATGAGCCGACGCCGGACCGGATGAAGAAGCTTGCGCAGCGCATCTGGAACGAGGCGCGCCCCATCACCCTCGGCGACGAGGTGGACCGCTACCTGCGTGGCCGAGGACTCGCGCTCCGTACCTATCCGCCCTCGCTGCGTTTCCACCCCGCGCTGGGCTACTACCAGAAGGAGGGCGCTGCCAAGTCCCGCAAGGTCGCCGAATACCCCGCCATGCTGGCCAGCGTGCAGGACGCGCAAGGCGCGGTGACGCTGCACCGCACCTACCTGCGCGATGGCCGAAAGCTCGATGCGCCAGATGCAAAGAAGGTGCTGAGCAGTGGCTTTGCTGGTGCCGCCGTGCGGCTGGCCGAAGCGACCGACGACCTCGCGGTCTGCGAAGGCATCGAGACCGGCATCGCGGTGTTCCTGGCGACCGGCAGGCCCGTGTGGTGCGCACTCAGCGCAGGCAACCTCGAAAAGATCTGGATCCCCGAGACAGTCGTCAGCGTGGGCATCTACGGCGACAACGATGCCGACGGCGACTTCACCGGCCAAGCCAGCACCTACGCGCTCGCCCGCCGGCTCATGAGGGAGCCCTGTCACCGCGGTCGCCGCGAAGTGCGCCCGCATCTGCCCCGGCGCATCGGCTCCGACTGGGCCGACGTCTGGCGGCAGCGGCAGGAAGCCCTGCTGTTGCAGGCCGCGTGACCCTTGCTGGGATGGGCATCTCGCCCATCCCGCCTTTTCAACGCAGATTCGCCTCCCGCGCGTCTGCGCTGAAAAGGTGTCTCCCCTGGTCGCTGCCAGACCAGGCCGTTCACGCGGCGAAGGCAGCCTGGGAGTTCTGCGCGCAACCAGATTGCGCGATCGCGGGCCGGCTCACGCCGGTCCTTCATCAGCCCATGCGGGGATGCGCATCCCCGCCGGGGCTCTGCCGTCCCCGCTTCTTTCTCTCCGAAGGAGATTGTCATGAGAAGCGGACGTACCCTGTTGAATCTGGCCCAGGAGTTGGAGCGCCAGCTCGACACCAAGAAAGATCTGGTAGTGTCCTCGCCACTGGTGCGCCACAGCACCAGCGAAGGCGGCGGAACGACCCTCGTAGTCGAGGAGGCAAGCGGACCGGCAGCCTATGGCGTGACGCCGCTCGCGCGCCGGCAGCTCGCCGACAAGCTGAACATTCCGTATGCCTATTTCGAGCGCATGCGCGAGAACCAGCCGGCACTGCTGGACCGCAACGTCAACACCTGGCTGCAAAGCGAGCCCGACCGGCGCCTGCTGCGCACCCTCGACGGACAGGTACGTGCCGTGCTGTCCGACCGCTACCGGCGCCTGGACAACTATGATCTGGCCGTGCATGTCCTGCCCATCCTCAAGGGCTTGCCCGAACTCCGGTTCGAGTCCGTGGAGCTGACCGAGACGCGCATGTATATCAAGTGCGTCACGCCGCAGCTGAAGTTCGAGATGGCGCCCGGCGACATCGTGCAGGCAGGCATCGCTATCTCGAATTCCGAGGTGGGCCAGGGCACGCTGTCTGTGCAGCCGCTGCTTTACCGCCTGGTGTGCCGCAACGGCCTCATCGTCGCCGACCGCGCCCTGCGCAAGACGCACGTCGGCCGTTCGCTCGCACAGGACGAAGAAGGCGTGACGGTCTACCAGGACGACACCCTGCAGGCCGACGACAAAGCGTTCTTCCTCAAGGTCCGCGACGTCGTGCAGGCAGCGGTGTCGGAAGTGACGTTCCGTCAAGCTGCGGCCAAGATGCAAAGGACCATGGGCATCAAGCTCGTCGGCGACCCGGTGCACAGCGTGGAGGTGCTGGCCCAGCGCTATACGCTCAACGAAGCGGAACGGTCAGGGGTGCTGCGCCACCTGGTGGCTGGGGGTGATCTGTCGGGCTACGGCCTGGTGAACGCGGTCACGCATTTCAGCCAGGAAGTCGAGGACTACGACCGGGCCACAGAGTTCGAGGTCCTGGGCGGGAAGCTCATCGAGTTGTCGGCATCCGAGTGGAAGCCGCTGGCCGAAGCCGCCTGAGAAACGTGTCGCGGCTGCAGGAGGGTCAATCCCTCCTGCAGCCCGCCATTGGCACAGAATGGCTTCCTTCAGAACACCTGCACGCTGATCCCGCCATGGACTTTGCCAAGCAGCTTGACGCCGGAACGCGCAGCTGCTGCGGCCCCTTTCCATTCATGATCCCGATAGGCCTTGTTGTCGCACTGAAGCACGATGCTCTTGTCAATCCGCTGCTCCACGCGGCGGATAAGAAGTCCGTCGTCGCGGGTGAATGCGTAGATGCCATTGCCTTCGATACGAGTGATGGCCGTTTTCACGAACACGATGTCCCCGGCCTTCAGGCGTGGTGCCATTTCGTCGCCAGGCACACGGACCGGAATTCCCAGTTCGCCCCTGCGGGTCAGCGAATCGGTGATCGCGCGAATGCAGTTGGCCATCTGGACCATGTGAGCGCAGCGAGCCGGATCGTGCCCTTCGCGATGAAGGGCCCCGATGATCTCGTCCGCGCTGCACCCCAGGCCGATGCACAGCCGAGCAAAGGATTCGAGGTCCGGTAACCCGGGCTCGCGTGCGTCAAACCATCGGCGCACGCTTTGCGCGGCTCGCTGGGTGATGCCGGCCACATAGGACACCTCCTTCGTGGCGGGTATGCCCATGGCGGCCAGTCTGGCATGCAGACGATCACGCACACCAGGAACGAGGTCGAGATCGACCTCTGCGGCTTCGCGTCCTATGTGCCCAGCCCTGGCACGCAGGCCACCTTCAAGCCCTTTCATTCGCGGGGTAGGCGCGCGCCTCGTGGGGCAGCGCGCTGCAGTGGTTATGGGTGTCACGCTTGTCTCCTTGCCGATCGCAAATCGCGTGTTGTACTGCTACTTTTGTTACCGGATGTGCGCGAATGCGAAATCAATCTCCAAAGCCGCCATTTGTCGGTGGCAAGTCCTGCGGACTCTCCGCGCGCAGCTTGGGATGCGGGATTTCGCGCAAAGCGCAGCATATGCTGTATCCCCAAAAGCCCCCATCAACTCGCTCCGAGGACGTCGTGAAACATCGTTGAACCACCCAACCGGGATATGAGGAACCGATCATGCGCCACCTGCATCTGTCCGATGTGCAATCCACCAACCTGCAATTGCTCCACGTGATCCTCGTGGGTGCGCAGCGAGACTTGGTGGAGACCTGCCGCAAATTCCATCTGCACGCCACCCAGGCCGAGCGCCTGCGTACGATGCAGCCGTCCGAGATCTGGTCTCTCGTGCATGCCGTCGGCGACACATCGCTGTTCGTGCCCAGGAACGACTTTCTCGCACTGGTCGATTCGCCGCCCGCATTGGCCGGCACGCTCGCCGCAGTGCGACCGCCTTTCCCTCCGTCGCTCCAACCAATCCAGGTGACCCGTTGAATGCCGGGCACCAAAATCAGCCAGCGCATGCGGATGCTGGCGCTGGCCCGAGACTGCGCCACGCTGGGAGCGCGCATCCGAACCATTCATCACCTCACCGGCCTGCGTCCGCGGGAGCTGTTGCATTTGCTTTTCAGCGGCCAGGCACTCCCGCCACGCGGCCGCGCACCGGATTCCCGTGAGTGGTATCACGGTGCGAACCTGCTGCACCGGATCGAAGCATCCGTCATCGTCGCCAACTTCCACCGGCTGCGCCAACTGGGGTGCCCCGCGGCCGAAGCCCTGGTGGAGGCCTACCGCTACTACCAGTCGATGCACCGGCAACCCTTGCGCATCAGCTTCGATCGCGCCTTCGACCTTGCTGCCCATACTGAAGGGCTATGGATCGCGAGGTCGGCGAGCTTCCAACTGGCATCGTGCCCCCGTTGTGGCAGCGAGTTCCTCGACACGCTGGGCGGCATGGATACGGCATCGCGCTCCTGCCCGTTCTGCCAATTGCTGGACCGGCATGGCCGGGATCCGAGATTGACCGCGTCCTATGTCGTGCCACCCCCAATCTCCGCGGACATCATCGTTCACCTCGCTCCAATTCGGGGTGCCGAGGGCGAAACCCCCGTCACTCCGGCCCCATTGCCAACGGCCAAGCCATAGCCATCCCTGAACAATGGATCTCCATCCGCCCGCACAGGCACGGAGATTCTTCGATGGCTCCAAGCCCTTCGCCACCAGGCACCGCAGCACATTCGTTCTCTTCCTCGGATCCCGGCTTCGAGGCGCTGCCGCTGGTCCCCGTTCTCGCGCTCCACCAAGGACTGCTGGCGCGCATCAAGCTGTGCTTCGGCGCGGACCGCGCCACCTTCGAGCGCGACCTGCTGCCGCTGATCCAAGGCTACGCGCGCTTTGTGCACCTGCTGCCCGCGACCGCCGGCAACTACTTCCATACGCCGGGTGGCCTGCTGCAACTGGGCCTGGAGACCGCCTTTTTCAGTCTGCAGGGAACCGATGCGCACATCTTCTCAGGCCGCTCGACGATCTCCGAGCGCCGCGAGCTGGAACCGCGCTGGCGGATAGCAACCTTCATCGGCGGCCTGTGCTGCGAACTGCATCGGGTACTGTCGCACCTGATCGTGACCACCGCCGACGGCGAGGAATGGCCGGCATTCCTGGGAGGATTGGCACCGTGGCTCGAATCCCGGGGCGTGGACCGCTACTTCGTGCGTTGGCGCGCAAACGCGCGCGAGTCGCGTGGCCTGGGACTCTTCGCGCTGCCGCATGTCGTTCCGGCCACGGTGCTCCAGATGCTGGGCAGCAGCAACGCCGTCATCGTGCCGCAACTCATGGCCAGCATCGGCGGTATTCCGCAGTACCGCGAACACAACGTGCTCGACGAGCTTGTGCGCCGCTCGCTGGCGCTGGTGATCGACCGCAACCTGCTGGCCAGCGCCGACCGCTACGGCAAGCCTCAGTACGGCTCGCACCTCGAGCGCTACCTGGTGGATGCGCTGCGCCGCCTCGCGGCCGGCCACTCGGGCTGGACGGCCAACCGTGACAAAAGCCGCGTCTGGCTGGGGCCGGAAGGGCTCTTCCTGGTCTGGCCCGGCGCGGCCGAAGATGTGCTGGCTCTTCTCGAGAACGACCAACTCGTCGGTATCCCAAAATCTCCGCAGACCCTGCTGGAGCTGCTACTGGAGGCAGGCGTATTTGTGGCAGCCGAAGCGGCGCGACAAACCTGGACGATCCAGCCGCCAGGTGCCAAGGCACCCATAGAGGCCGTCAAGCTCACCAACTCCGCCATCCTGCTGGCAGGTCTTGAGCCGCCGCCTAGTGCACTGGAGGCCAGCCTTTTTCCAACACCATCTGACTCAAAGGCGCAGCACAACGCACCGCCGGCTGCAAAGGCCTTGCCAGCGGCCCCGGCCGCGCCCACGGTTGCACCATCTTCAGCATCGGGCGGATCGGCAATGCAGTTGTCGCTGATCGATCCCCCCGCCGAAAGCACGGCACATGATTCCCCTCCAACGATCGCAGGTCTGAACGAAACAGCGACTTCCACGGCGCCGGCCCAACCCTTGGCCCCCCGCCCCTCTGTCAAGTTGCTGGCGCCGCTCAGGCTGAACCCCGCCGTTCGCACAGCGCTTGTCGACATCCTGGCAGCCCTCGACGATGGCACGGAAGCACCGGACATCATCACCGAGGCCGAAGGCTTCTTCATTCCCCTGACGCGATTCGAGCATCGCGGGGTCCAGCCTGGCATCGCGATCCGCGCCCTCGACGATGCCCGGATGATTCTTCGCCCGCCCTCGGGCGGCCCGTCCGCGGTAACCCGCCAGATCCGCGATACCACGGTGCATGGCATCGTGCTCATGTCCACGCACGTTGAAGGCCTCGACCCGCATGCCTTCGCCCTTTCGGGCGCATCCGAAGCCCCTGGGGCGTCCGCCCTGCGCACGGGGCGCGGGAGCCAATGACATGCTTGTCCGTCGCTACGAGATGCCCTGGCGCACCGCCTTCGAGGCGCACGCCGGCATGTCCTGGCTGGTCGCCGCCTGCTACTTCACGGGCGTGGCCGCTGCGGGAACGCTGCCGCTGCTTCCGTCTCTGGCGATCGCTGGCGCCTGCTCGACCATGGCGTTGCACCGCTTCGGCCAGGCCGTGCGCGTGCTGCGCCTGCGCGGTTCGCTGAGCGGCCGTCGCATCCAGGTCATCGGCCCGCGGCAGCTCGCCCGCCTGAGCGAAGATGCCGCCCAGGTGTTCCTCGGCTTCGGCTTCGAATGGCGTCCGGTGCATGCGCAGCGTCTGTACGAACTCTCGAAAGTGGACTACCGGGAGTTCACCGTCCCGCATTGGCTGCAGCGCCTGCTCGGCCAGGGGCATGCCGCCCAGCCCGACGCCGAGATCGGCCTGCCGTACATCCACGGAGTGGAGCCCGTCGAGCACCCGCTGCATCGGCCACTGCAGAACTTCGAAGGCGGAACCTTGCTGGTGGGCACCACGCAATCCGGCAAGGGCGTGGCGCTGGCCAACCTGATCACCCAGGCCGTGCGCCGCGGCGACGTCGTGATCGTGATCGACCCAAAGAACAGCCGTCGGCTCAAGCGCATCGTCGAGCGCGCCTGCGCGGACTACCGCGAGCCGGACACCTTCATGGAGTTCCACCCCGCCTTCCCCGACCGAGGCGTCCGGCTGGACTTCACGTTCAACTGGCAGAAGCCGACCGAGATCGCGTCGCGCATCCAGTCGATCATGCCGCCCGACACCGCGGGCGCCTTCTCGGCCTTCGGCTGGGATGCGGTGAACGTCGTGGTGCAGGGCCTCGTCGAACTCGAAGAGCGCCCCAACCTCATCAAGCTCACCAAGTACATCGAAGGCGGCATCGAGCCGGTCCTCGAGGCCTCGCTGCGGCGCTTCTACGAGCAGTTGCTCGGCAACGGCTGGCGCGACCAGCCCGAGATGCGCAAGCTGCTGCATGACGCACACAAGGGCAACATGCGCCGCCCCTCGGAAGCGGCCAGCGCCGACCTGATGGCCTTCGTCGCCTACTACGAGCATCACGTGGCCCAGAACCAGCGCAACAAGACGCTCGACGCCCAGGTCCGCACGTTTCGGCACAATAGGGAACACTACCAGAAGATCACGGCCAATCTGCTGCCGATCCTCTCGATGCTCACTTCGGGCGACCTGGGCCGCAGCCTGTCGCCCGACCCGTTCGATGCGGACGACGAACGCCCGATCATGAACTTCGAGAAGATCGAACGCGGCGGCCACGTCCTCTACATGTGTCTGGACTCGCTGCCGGATCCTTCGGTGGCCTCCGCCATCGGCGCGCTGGCCCTGGCCGACCAGGCCGCGCGCGCGGGCATGCGCTACAACCTCGGCACCTACCAGCGCATCTCGCTGTTCGTGGATGAAGTCTCGAACGTCATCAACCAGCCGCTGATCGAGATCCTCAACAAGGGCGCCGAAGGCGGCATCTTCACGACCTGCGCGATGCAGACCCTGGCCGACCTGGCCAAGCGCCTCGGCAGCGAGGACGCTGCGCGCATGGCGGTCGGAAACCTGAACAACCTGATCGCCCTGCGCACCAAGGATCGGCCGACGCAGGATTTCGTCACGGAGACCTTCGGCAAGACCGCCATCCATACGGTGCGCGTCGGCCTGAGCCACGGCGCCGACGCGCACCTGGGAGACTTCTCATCGAGCTATTCGACGCAACTCACAGAGAGCTTCGAGGAGGTGGTGCCCGCCGAGGTACTGGGCAAGCTGCCCAATCTGCAGTACTTCGCATCGGTATCGGGCGGACGCATCATCAAGGGCCGCTTCCCGATCATCGACCCCGATCTTGACGCCGACGTTCATACTGAAGAGGTCGCGGCATGACACGTGCCGTCGCAGTCGTCTCCCTGGTATTGCTGCTCGTGCTGGTGCTCTACGTACCCTCGGCGCATCCGCCGGAGCGCTTCCTGGGGCAGCTGCGCAGCGAACACGAAGCGGCCGTCGCGTTCTGGGGACCTGAGCCGGCCCATCGGATGCTGGATCGCGCAATGCGCCTGCAGTCGGATGCGGCGCAAGCCAGTCCGCTGCCAGCGGCCAGCGACATGCCCCGAACGCCCGGCATCAACGGCGCGGTGGCGGTCGAGATGGCCACGGTCAACCAGCGCCTGTTCGACAACCCTTACTTCCGTTCGGTGGACGCCCTGCTCATGCTCGCGAGCTATCGCCTGTCGAGCCTGCTCGAATGGCTGCCCTGGCTGCTCCCCCTGGTGCTGGTCGCGGCCACCGACGGCGCGCTGGTGCGCGTCATCCGGTCCAAGGAATTCCTGCAGCACGACCCCGAGATGTTCGCCGTGTGGTGCTCGCTGCTGATCATCACCGCCTGCTCCACCATCGTCGCCTTCGTGCTGCCGGTGCACCTGCATCCGGCATCGTTGGCCGGGTTTCCCATCGCAATGGCCGTGCTGCTCGGCCGCGCCATCGCTCATTTCCACCGACGCGCCTGAGCCGGGGGAACCCGCTACAACTCCGCCTCTGCCATCAGTTCGGTGACCGTCATGTCCATCGCGCGCGCAATGCGAACGATGGAGACGAGGCCGGGATTCTGGACTCCGCGCTCGATGCTGCTCATGTAGGAACGGTCCACGGCGCTGACGTGCGCGAGATCCTCCTGGGAGATGCCTCGCGCGCGCCGGCTTCGGCGAATGGCATCGCCCAGTGCAGTGAGCACAGGGTCGTGGGCGTGCCGTGGCGAGGAAATAGGCATTCCCGCATAGTGGATTTATGATGGCAATCGCACCACGGACGATCACCCACAGAATTTTCAGCAGATCTTCCTGGCGCATGGGTTTCATCCTCGAACCACACCACCCTTGCGAAGACCCAAGCATGAACACTGCCGGCATCGGCCGCCTGCGGGAACTGGCCGAAACCATTGCCGTCGTTTCGCTATCGCACCTGTTGCCCACTACACGCGCGAAGCTGCAGGCCAACGCGCTTTCCGTGAACGCCTATCCCACCGAATTCGGCGGGCTGGTCCATGTAGGCATGGCGCCGCACCGTGCGCCGGTCGAGCACGACCTGGCCCTGATCAGCGAATTGGCGGCGCAGGCGGGAGTCGAATGGCTGCTCTTCGATGCCGAGGCCCCGACCCTCGACGAGCTTCCGCTGTACGCGCAGCAACTGCCCGAAGCCTGACGCGCGCGGAGCCTCGCGTGCCGGGCACCATCCGCCTTCACGCCCCGGCCTGTCCGGGCGCCTTGGGACGCTGATCGCGAAACACCCCTCAGAAGAGCGGCATTGCGAGGCGACGTTCGCGCCGCCCGCTCATACCCTACGTCCATGCGCTCATGAGCGTGTTCATTGCACTCCGGGACACGAGGACCGACGCCATGCTGACTGCCATGCCGAACATTCACCTTCCAGACCAGCCATCCGCGGGCGGGGCCGACCCCTGCGACGTGGTCGAAACCCGCCTGTGGATGGAAGAACACAACTGGCTGTATGCGCTGCTGCGCAGCGACGACAACGTATCGCCCACGTTCCGCATCCCGGATCTGCTCAGTGCCTGCGTGGCCATCGTCTTCACCCGCGACGACGCCGTCGAACGCATTTTCGGCTTTCTCGGGACCGATCTGGTCATGCGCTCGCCGACCACGCCGCGCCGACGCGAATCGCTGTGGCGACCCCAGTACGAGTTGCTGCACGACCTACAGTGTTCGCCGGTGAACAAGCATCCGAACCCCAAGTTCGGACTCGACCAGATCACCACCGCCTGCGTGGCCCTGTGCCAGCAGGCCGATCCATCCGGTGCGGCCGTACTCGGCCAGGCGCGCCACAACATGGTGGAACGCCATCTGGTCCAACGCGCGCCGCAACAGCGGCGCTGACCCTGCGACGCCAGGCCACCCACCCGCACCGACCCGAACGGGCCACGGCTCCCGCCAGCCGCCTTCCCCGCCCCACCCGCACAAGACCCTGACCGGCACTGCAGGTCCCCACCCCGCGCCCGCCCTGCGCTCATGCAATGGCGGGTTGGTCTTGAACACACCCCGGAGGCTTCGATGCGTCTGGTTATCGTTTTCGTGTGGGCGATCTCGTGTTCCATGCCGGTGCTGGCGACGCCATGCTGGGACACCGCGGCCCAGCGCTACGGCGTGGCGCCGGAGTTGCTCTATGCCGTTGCCCGCACCGAGTCGAACCTGAACCCGAAGGCGGTGAACCGCGGCCATGCGCAGCACACCGGCAGCTACGACATAGGCCTGATGCAGATCAACAGCCGGCACCTGCCCAAGCTCGCCGGCTTCGGCATCCGCGAGGCCGATCTCTACGACCCCTGCATCAACCTGCAGGTCGGCGCCTGGCTCATGGCCGACAGCTTCGCCCGCCACGGCGTCACCTGGAATGCCGTGGGTGCCTACAACGCCGCTTGCAGCCAGCTCAAGGGCGAGGCCTGCACCAAGGCGCGCGCCACCTACGCCTGGAAGGTGTACCGGCACCTGCCGACGGTGCGTCAGAACCGCACGCCGCTGCCCGCCCAGCCAACCGCCACCACGGTTCCGTCGCAGCGCCGCGACCTGCACGTGAGGGTCGCGCCATGACGCGCAGGACGCACATGCCAGCGTGTCGCCCGAGCGCGGCCGCGTCATGCCTGGCCATCGCGGCGTGCGCGGCGACACCGCCCGCGCCGGTCGCTCCGCCCGCACCGGCAACGCCCATCGCACAGGCACAGCTGGCGCAGGGGGGATATGGCGACGGAGCGGCATTCGCACTGTGCCGCGGCGACGCCTGCCCGCAGCGCACGCCCAAGACCCTGGCACCGGTCGCTGTGCAATCCACAGCCCCGGCCGCGCCGGCAACGCCCGCCTTGCCGAGAAATGCCGACGTCGAGCTCGAAGAGAGTGCTCCGCCGCCCATCGCTTCGGTCCCCGCCAAGGCACCAGAGCCGCCGGCCTTCGAGCAGGTCGCCGTGCACTTCCCGTTCGCAAGCGCGCAGCTGGGACCGAGCGCCCGCGCGGCGCTGCGCGAGGTAGCGCCGCGGCTAGCCCAGGCGAGCGAGATCACGCTCAGCGGCCGTACCGACAGCACCGGCCCTGCGGCCACGAACGACGGCCTCGCCAAGGCCCGCGCTCAGGCGGTACTGCGCCAACTTCTGGCTCTGTCGCCCGCCATCGCGGCGCACGTGAGCGTCGACGCGCAAGGCACGTGCTGTTACGCCGAATCCAACGACAGCCCGGCCGGCCGGGCGAACAACCGCCGCGTCGAGATCCGCTACCGCATCGACGGCGACGACCCGCCCTGAGCGGCCAACAGCCTTCACCAGCACTGGACCCCGGTCCGCCACCCCGCCCACGCGCCAACCCGTACCGACACCCGATTCCACCCGTCGTCTCGTCCTTTTTGCTGGAGCAATTCCATGAGCACTGCCATCCTGTCCACTACCACCCCGGCCGCGCAGCGCTCGCCCGCGCGCAAGCTCGCCGGCTTCCTCTGCCTGATGGTCATCGCCCTCGTTGGCCTGGCCCTCGCGTTCCCGAGCCACGCGCTGGACCTCGTGGCGTTCACGGGCATCACGGGCCCATTGACCAGCGCACTGACGCAGATCGCCGAACTCGGTCCGGGCATCAAGGCCCTGGTCGGCTTCGTCGGCTTCGTCGTCGCGCTCATCTCGCTGTCCGCGCTGCGCAATTTCGGGCCCGTGCTTTTTTATGTCGGCCTGGCCATTTTTGCGGCGGTGGGCTTGGTGATCGCCGGCGCGATCATGGGCGCGGTCGTCTGAGCCCCGGCGCGTCGAAATCCCGGAGGCCCACATGCAAGCGGACACCTACATCCCGCGGCGTCTGGACGATCAATGGAAGATCGGCTTCTGGGACGTCGACGTCGCCGCGCCCATCGTCCTGGCGTTCTTCATCGGCTACCTGTCCTCGAGCAAGGCGGCATTCGCAGCCTGCATGGCCGCAGGCATCGCCGTCTCGCGCTGGATCTCGCGCCTGAAGGCGGACAAGCACCCCGCCTTCGCGCTGCACTGGCTCTACTGGCATTTGCCGACGAACCCCGCGACGTCGATGCGCGCGACGCCGCCGTCGCACATCCGCCGCATGGTGGGCTGAGCCGGAGTACCGCCATGGACTTCGACCGACTCAGCGGCGACCTCAAGGACCTGCGCCGGCGCAACCGCGGCCTTGCCCTGGCCGTCGGGGCGCTGGCCACGGGCGTGGTGCTCGCGCTCATCGTCATCCTCAACCTGTTGGGCACGGTGCGCACGGTGATCGTGCCGCCATCGCTCAACAAGACCTTCTGGGTCAGCGGCGACAAGGCATCGAGCGAGTACCTGGAGCAGATGGGCAGCTTCGTTGCCTGGCTGATCCTGGATGTCACTCCCAGCACGATCGACTGGAAGAAGGACATCCTGCTCGGCTACGTCGATCCGGCCCAGTACGGCGCGCTCAAGACGCGCCAGGAAGTAGAGGCCGAGCGCCTCAAGCGCATCAACGCCACCACGGCCTTCGCGCCGCAGCAGCTCGTGTCCAGCGAGGACACGCAGTCCCTGGTCGTGCGGGGACGCCTGCGCACCCTCGTCAACGGCTACGAGACCGCGAACGACCTCAAAGCCTACCGCATCGACTTCGGCCACGCCGGAGCCCGCATGCACGTCATCGGATTCAAGGAGGTGCCCTATGCGGTCAAGTGACATCGCATGCACGCCGCCACGCCTGGTCGGCCCCGCGCCCACCGGACTCCGGCCCGCCCCGACCAGGCTCGCGAAACTGCCTCCCTTGCACAGCGCACCGTCGCGCCAGCGCTGGGATAGCCTGTCCCCGGCGGCACGCCGCATCCTCGCCGTCACGGCCCTGTCCTTCGGCCTGCAGGCGCATGCGCTGCAGGTCGTGGAGGCCAGTGACGGCGTGGCCGTCGAGGCCACCGCTTCCCTGAAAGAGCCCACCCGCATCCGCATCGAGGGCATGCCGATCACGGACGTGTTCGGCAACATCCATTCGAGCCATTGCGGCGGCTCGCCCTTGCCGGCCGCTGCGGCATCCCCCGGGGTGCCCTCCGCCACGCCCGGCCTGGTCACGGCGGCCGCCCTGACGTCCTCCGCGGTCAACCCGGCCGGCGACGTCATCGTCGAGTGCGACCGCGACAAGGGCGAGGTCTACATCCGCCCGGTCGGCGATGCGACGCGGCCGATCAACCTTTTCGTGTCTTCGGCCAGCGCCACCTACACGCTGCTGCTGCGGCGCTCCGACACGCCGGCCGACACCATCGTCATCCGCGACAAGACGCCGCGAGCACTGCGCTCAGCCGCGCCCGAGGCAGCACCGTCCGGCCCCGCGCCCAACCATGTGCGCACGATGAAGGCGCTGCTGGTGGCGATGGCCTCGGACCGCGTGCCGCAGGATGTCCGGGTCGAAGAAACATCGCGTTCCATCCAGCTTTGGGCCGAGGCGCGCTTCACGCTGCTGCGCCTGTACGAGGGCCGCGGGCTCACCGGCGAAAAGTACACGCTGCAGAACGTCGGCACGGCCCCGATGGTGCTCGCCGAGCAGGAGTTCGACCGTCCGGACAGCCGTGCCGGCGGCGCGGTCGCCGGTATCGCGATCGAGCACCACAACCTGCGGCCGGGCGAGACCACCAGCATCTACGTGATCCGGCGGGGAGGCACGCGATGAGCACGCCCTCCATGCCACCGGGCGGGCGCCCGCCCGGTTATGCCGTGCGCGGGCTGCTGGATCGCCTCTCGCCGCGCCAGCGGCAGTACGCCCTGCTGGCCGCCGTCCTGGGCGGCGGCATCGGCCTGCTGTGGCTGATCTTCAGCTTCTCCGGCACGAACCACCAGCCGCACGGGCGGGCCGCCCCAACGCGGCCCGGCGACGTCACCAACATCGGCGTCCTGCCGCCCGGCGGCCAGGTGAATCCGGTGGACCAGTGGGTCGGTACCGCGGGCCGGAAGCTGGCCCAGTACGAAACCGAGCGCGAGGAACAAAGCCGGCTCAACAAGGAGCGGCAGGCCTTCGAGGGGAGAACGATGCAGCGTTTCGCCGAACTGGAGCAGCGCCTGACCGCGAGCCAGCAGGCAGCCGCGCCGAAGCCCGCCGCACCGCCGCCACCGACGCCCACAGCTCCGGACCCGAGCCCCACGGCCATGCCGCCCGCAGCCAGCCTGCCGCCAGCGCCGCCGTCCACCGCCAGCGGCTTGGGCGCGATACCGGCCGGACCGCCCCACCTGCAGCCGCCCGCACCGCCAGCACCGCCGACGCCCGTGATCTCCCGGGTAACACTGGCAGAGCGCGCGCGTCCACCCGCCGGTGGCGATGGCACAGCCGCGCGGGACGGCCCACCTGCGTCGGCCACCACGCCCAAGACGGTCTCGACCTTCCTGCCCGTCAGCTTCACGCGCGGCATCCTGCTCGGCGGCCTGGACGCCCCCACTGGCGGTCAGTCGCAATCGAATCCGCACCCGGTGCTGATCCGGCTCTCCGACAACAGCGTCCTGCCCAACCAGTTCCGCGGCGAGTACCGCGAGTGCTTCGTCATCGCGGCCGGCTACGGCGATATCAGCTCCGAGCGCGCCTACCTGCGCACCGAGAATCTGTCGTGCGTGCGCGCCGACGGCGCGACGCTCGAAGTGCGCATCCAGGGCAGCGTCTACGGCGAGGACGGCAAAGTCGGGATGCGCGGCAGGCTGGTGACCAAACAGGGGCAGATGCTGGCGAATGCGCTCATGGCCGGGGTGGTCAGCGGTATCGGGCAGGGTCTGTCTACCGCCAACACCACCTACAGCACCTCGGCCCTCGGGACCATCGCGAGCGCGGACGGCAATGCCGACGCCTACCGGGCGGGCCTCGGGCAAGGCGTGGGCAAGGCCCTGGACCGCCTGGCCCAGTACTACATCAAGCTGGCCGAGAACACCTTTCCGGTCATCGAGGTCGACGCCGGCCGGCAGATCGACGTGGTGATCACCAAGGGCGTGCGCATCGACGTGCCGATGACCGCCATGGCCGGGCAGGCCACCCGCCGCTCCCCTTCCCACGAAACCCGCTACCTGGAGGCCACCGATGATGGCAACTACTGACCCCGTGCGCGCGCGGCGCCCTCGTTTCGCCGCAAGGCTTCTCCCTGCGGCGCTGTGCGCGGTGCTGCTGGCCGCCGCCACCCCCGGCCAAGCCACGACGCCCGACGAAACCCGCCTGCTCGGCGCGCTGCGCATGGCCCATCCCGGCACCCAGTTCACCGAGGTGGCACGCACCGAGGTCGAGGGCCTCTACGAGGTCTGGATGAACGGCAACGTGGCCTACGTCACGGCCGCCAACCCGCGCTTCTTCGTGTTCGGCCGCCTCTTCGACACGGCCAGCATGCGCGACATCACGGGCCCCAGGATCGCACAGCGTAGCGCTGCCCAAGGTGCTCAACTCCAGTCGGAGTCGACGTCGGCAGCACCCGTCTCGATCGACCAGTTGCCGCTGAACGACGCGATCAAGACCGTGCGCGGCAATGGCCAGCGCAAGGTCGCGGTCTTCAGCGATCCGAACTGCATCTACTGCAAGCAGCTGGAGCCCGAGGTCGCTGGCATCGACAACGTCACTGTCTACACCTTCCTCGTGCCCTTCCAGGGCGAGGCCCGGCCGGTCGCGATCTGGTGCTCCGCCGACCGCGAGCGCGCCTGGCGGCAATGGATGCTGCAAGCTGACGCGAGTCTGCAGCAGCCGACTGCAAGCTGCGAGCACCCGATCGCGCGCAACCTCGAACTGGCACGCAGGCTCGGGGTGCAGGGAACACCCACGCTGATCTGGGCCGACGGCACGCGCACCGACGGCTACGTCGGCCGCCAGGTGCTGGAGGCCCGGCTCGCCGAAGCCGCCAAGTCCGCATCCAAGCCGGCCAGCACGGGGAAACGGCCATGAGCACGACAACGCTGCGCCTCTGCGCCATGGCCCTGCTCTTGCCGCTGGCCGCCTGCGTCAACATGTCTGGGCTCAGCGGCGGGTCCAAATACGCCTGCGCGGCGCCCGAGGGCGTGGCCTGCGACTCGGTGTCGGGCACCTACGCCAACGCGCTGCACGAGAACCTTCCCAGCCAGCGGACGTCGGGCACCGCCGCGGGCGATGCAGCGGCGCCGTCGAGGAGCGCGGTGCCCGTCGCACCGGCCCCGGCCCGTCAGCCGCTCGCGGCTCCCACAGCCGCGAATGCGTTGGCAGGCACCGGCGACGCGCCCGCCCTGGCGCTGCGCTCCCAGGCCCGTGTCCTGCGGCTGTGGACCAAGCCCTGGGAGGACGCCGACGGCGACCTGTGGGACCAGGGCTACGTCTACGTCCAGGTGGACACCGGGCGCTGGCAGATCGACCGCGTCCGCCAGCGCATCCGCGACCAGTACGCGCCGCTGCGCCCACCGCCCGCGGCCCCCGCCCCATCCTCGTCCGGCCAGGCACCCACCGAGACCGACGCGCCCGCCCCCTCCGAGGGCGCGGTGCAGCGGCCCACGTCCCTCAATCCCTTCCCTTCGCTCAGTCGGCCCCCGGCGGGCCTGGGCACCCATCCGCAGTGAGGCCACCATGCGCATACCCTCCACCGAAGCCCCGTCCGGCGAGTTCCGCGCGGCACCGCTGTTCCCCTTCGCACTGCCAGCGGACACACCGGCCGAACAGTTCGCTGGCTGGCTGCCCTACTCGGCCTACCTCGCCGAAGAGAAGCTCTTCGTGAACCGCGACGGCATGGGCTTCCTTCTGGAAGTGATGCCGCAGTCGGGCGCCGACGAGCGCATGGCCGAGGTGCTGGTCTCGCTCTACGCCAACTGCCCGCCGGACACCGGCCTGCAGTTCCACTTGTTCGCCTCGCCGCACATCCGCCACCAGTTGCGCCAGTACACCAACCTGCGCGTGGAAGACGAGGACCAGGCCGAGAAGGCCCGCCCCTTCGGGCGGCCCGTGCCCAACGAGAACCTGTTCCGCAAGCTCGCTCGACAGCGCGTGCAGCACCTGCTGCGCGGCACGCAGACCTCGCTCACCGCGGGCTTCCACTACACCTTGCGGGACTTCCGGCTGATGCTGAGCGTGTCCTTCCCCGGCGATGCGGCGGATCTGAACAGCCGCGAGGCGCTGCTGACGCTGCGCGACTCGATGGCCGCCACGCTGCGCGCGGCCATGCTGCCCAACCGCGTGTGCGACGCGGCCGACCTCATCAACTGGTGCGCCCTCTTCACGAACCCCGACCGGATCGCGCACTCGGACGCGGAAGACCTGCAGTTCGATGACGATCGGTGGCTGCACTACGACGATGGCCGGGAGATTCGGGACCAGATCGTGGACTTCGACACCATCCAGGATCCGCATCCCTCCGGCATCACCCTATGGAAGGAAACCAGCGCCGAGGTGCTGGAAGCGCGCTTCTACTCGATCAAGAGTTTCCCGGAGAAATTCGCGTTATGGCAGATGGGCTCGCTGATCGGCGACCTCATGCAGCCGGCGCTGCAGTACAGCGCGCCCTTCCTCATCACGCTGGGCGTGCACATCCTGGACCCCAACGCCACCAAGTCCGTCGTCACCGCGAACCACGTGCGCGCCACCCAGAACGCCAAAAGCAAGATGGCGGATGTGATGCCGGATGTGAGGAAGAAGCTCGACGACTGGTCCGCCGCGGCGAACGCCATCGACACCGGCGGCAGCCTCGTCAGTCTGTACCACCAGCTCGCGATCTTCACCCACCCGGACAAGTCCGCCTCGGCGCACGAGGCCGCCAACGCGATCTGGCGCGCACGGGGTTTTCAGCTCAATTCCGACGCCTACATGCACAGGCAGGCCTTGCTCGCGAGCCTGCCCATGACGCTGACGCCGAGGATGCACAAGGACCTGGGCAAGATGCGCCGCGTCACGCGCAAGACCATGTCGAACGCGATCCACATGGCGCCGCTCATTGCGGAGTGGCGCGGCACGCGCACGCCGGCGCTGGTCTTCGGCGGCCGTCGCGGCCAGGTCATGACGCTCGACCTCTACGACAACGATCTCGGGAACTACAACTTCGCCATCATCGGCGCCCCCGGCAGCGGCAAATCGGTGCTGATGAACGAGCTGGCCTGGTCCTACCGCGCGATCGGCGCGAAGGTCTGGATGCTGGACCTGGGCCGCAGCTTCGAGAAGCTCTGCAGGAAAGCGCAGGGCACCTACATCGAGTTCCGCGCGGATTCCAACATCTGCCTGAACCCGTTCACGATCGTGCGCGACATCAACGAAGACATCGACATGCTCGTGCCGGGCATCGCCAAGATGTGCTCGATGCAGCATACGCTGGAGGAGGTGCAGTACAAGGCCATCTCCGCCATGGTGCTCAAGCTCTGGCGCGAACATGGCCCGGACCTCACGATCACCGGCGTGCGCGACGCCTTCAAGACCGGGACCATCGAGGAACTTGGCGTCAACGGTGACCAGCGCATACGGGACCTGGCGATCATGCTCAACCCTTACGCCAAGGGTGGGCAGTACGAGCGCTTCTTCGAGGGCCGGTCCAACGTCGATTTCAGCAACGATTTCATAGTCGTCGAGAATGAGGAACTCAAGCGCCGGCCCGACCTGCACGCGGTGGTCAACATCCTTCTGTTGCACCAGATCACCGGGGAGATGTACCTCACGCGCAACCGGCGCAAGGTGCTTTTCATCGACGAGCTGAAACAGCAGTTGGGGGACATCGGCGCCGACGATCCCGTCAAGGCGGCCGTGGTGGAGGAGGCAGCACGCCGTGCGCGCAAGTACGGGGGCGCGCTCGGCACTGCTACCCAAAGCGCCGACGACTACTACGGCAGCGCCCAGATGGAAGCGGCGTTCAACTGTTCCGACTGGGTGTTCCTGCTGCGGCAGAAGCCCGAATCCATCGAGATGCTCGACCGCAAGGGGCGCCTGTCCATGGACGAGCCGAAGAAGCGACTGCTCAACTCGCTGCGCACCGAGGCCGGCGCTTTTTCCGAACTCTACATTTCCTCGCCCGTCGGCGAGGGTGTCGCCCGCAACATCCTCGACCCGGCGACCCATCTGCTGTTCTCCAACAAGCTGGAGGACAACGCCCCGATTGACGAACTGCGCGCCCAGGGCCTGTCGATCGACGAGGCCATCACCGAGCTGCTGCGGCAGCGGGGGTACGCGCTATGAGGGCGCTCCTGCTGCATGCGCTCGTCGCCGCGCTACTCGCCGCTGCCGGCATCGCGGCCTACGACCGCTGG